>NZ_JBBCMV010000001.1:0-1120944 GCF_037152055.1 Pseudescherichia sp. AS216
ACGGGGAGGAGACCCGCCGGGGTTATGACCCGGCAGGCCGCCCGGTGCTGCTGGCGCGGGCGGAGGGCTGGCAGGCGCGCCTCATCTGGAGTAAACAGGGCCTGCCGCTGGCGCACGAGGGGGCCGACGGTAAACGCCGCACCTTTGCTTACGATGAGGCCGGGCGGCTTATTTCCACCACGGACCCGCTGGGCGGGACGGTACGCCGCACCTGGGACAGCCGGGGACGCCTTACTGCGCTGGAGAATGAGAACGGGGAGACGTACCGGTTCCGCCCGGGGGCAGACTCCCTGCTGCTGGAAGAGGCCGGGCCGGACGGGGTTGTCACCCGCTACGGCTATGATGCCTGCGGGCGCACCGTGTCCCGCACCTTCGCCGCCGGGCATCCGGACGCCATCACCCACACCTTCGCCTGGAGCCCGGCCGGGCAGCTGTTAACCCACACCACGCCCGAAGGCCAGACCCGCCGGCACTACACCATGGGCGGGCTGCTGAGCCGCATCACCCTGCATCCTGCGCTTGCAGCCGGTGCGTGGAGTAAAGAGGCGGAGCAGGAGCTCTCCTTTGAATATGACGCCCTCGGCCGCATCACACGCGAAACAGGTGAGCACGGCGAACTGGCCCGGGAGTATGATGCAACCGGCAACTGCACGGCACTCCGGCTGCCGGACGGGCGCACGCTGAAGCAGCACTACTACGGCAGCGGGCACCTGCTGGGCATCGCCCTTGACGGCCTGCCGGTGACGGACTTCACCCGCGACGAACTGCACCGGGAGGTCAGCCGCACCCAGGGCCCGCTCACCACCCGCAGCGAGTATGACCGCCCGGGCCGCCTGCACCGCCGGGACGTTTTCACCGGCAGCGCGCAGCGCCCGGCCCCGCGCCGCTGGTCCCGCCGCTGGGATTACGACTACCGCAACAACCCCGTGCGCGAGGAGCGCGACGACGATCCGTTCAGCTGGTATCACTGGCAGTACGACAGCGCCGGACGGTTGCTGTCACAGGACGGCACGCTGCCGGGCCGGGAGCAGTGGCGGTGGGATGCGGCGGGCAACCCGACAGAGCAACCCGGGGAGAAGATAACCCACAACCGTGTGACGCAGCTCAACGGCATCCGCTGGCGCTATGACATTCATGGCCGCACCGTGGAAAAGGACGACGGTCAGACCCGCTGGCACTACCGCTACGACGGGGAGCACCGTCTGGCGGAGGTCACCAGCCGGCCGCGCGACCGCACCCGGCCGCAGGTGGCGGTCAGCTTCCGCTACGATCCGCTCGGCAGGCGCATCAGCAAGACCTGCCGCCGGACGCTGGCAGGGCAGCCGCACGGCAGGGAGGTGACCACCCGGTTTGTCTGGGAGGGGGCCCGGCTGCTGCAGGAGATCCGGAATGCGGTGCCGCTGACCTATGTTTACAGCGATCAGCACAGCCACGAGCCGCTGGCCCGTATTGACGGCGTGAATACCCCGGACATCTACTGGTTCCATAACCAGCCCAACGGCACGCCGGAGCGGCTCACGGATGCGGAAGGCCGGGTGTGCTGGAAGGGGCTGAACAGCGCGTGGGGAAAACTGCTGCATGAGCGGGACGTACAGCTGCCGTATGCCCAGAACCTGCGGATGCAGGGCCAGTATCTGGATCGTGAGACGGGACTTCACTATAATCTGTTCCGGTACTACGACCCGGACTGCGGACGGTTCACCCAGCAGGATCCCATAGGGCTGGCGGGAGGGCTGAACCTCTACCAGTATGCGCCAAACCCGCTGGGGTGGGTGGATCCGTGGGGGTTGTCGTGTAGAAATAGTTGGAACGATTTTCAAAAAAAATCCAACGATGGTATGTTCGCTTCCAGAAGTCAGGCAGCAAGAGCTTATGCCTTATGGAAGAAACAAGACTGGGCAGGGTTAGAAAATTTAATGGGTCCCGGCAATTGGCCTCCGAACAGGGGATTTATCACATCTTCCAAAATCACGCTCCTGCCTGGAACAAAATTGGATCGCTATGGAGGATGGTTTGCGAACGACCATTTCAATGATACTGGTACATTTCTATCGCCAGCAGGAGCATCCTTTGAAAGCAGGGCACTTCCTGCTAATGCCCTTGAAAAACTCTATTCCAAATATATTGTGCTTAAACCTTTTGACGTTGAAACAGGGCAAGCCATCCCTTGGTTTGGACAAAAAGGAATGGGGGTTCAATATGAAACTAGTGATTATGTACAAGAGCTTATTCATCAAGGGCTTATAAGAAAATTATGAACAACAAAGTGAAAAATTTCGTCGGAAGTCCTAAAGTGATTTTTGATGGGTTTGAACAGGATTTTATAGATAAACAAAATTTTTTTGGTTGCCCTGCTTGTGAAGGGCAGCTTGGTTTTACTTTACGAAATGCTACATATTTTAAATATATTGATGAAAACTTGAAAAGCCATTTAATAGCATATATTAAAAGAATCAAAGAAGATGATGGTAGGTATTATTATAAAAGATCGGCCATCTATGTATGCACTAGTCAGTGTGATAATAATCATCATAAGTATAATGTCGCATTTACCTTTGGAGAGGTACAGCCTGCAAGATATGTTTCATGGTTAATTGGGATAGTTGAGGAGAAGTGTTAAAAGGTAGATCTTTTACTACTAGTTAATTTATTTAATATGGGATAGCTTTTTATTTAAAATAGATGGTTGTTAGTTTTGTAACTAAGTTACCAGCGGTTTTATAAATGTAATACATTCTTGCTCTACCAGTATGCACCGAACCCGGTGGGGTAGGTGGATCCGCTTGGATTATGCAAAGGAAAAATCTATGGGAAATATTCAGCAATAAATCCCGGGCCGTTGAGTAATGATCTTGCAGGTACTTTTGCCGGAGGGAAATATAGGAGGATTATCTTGTCTCAAGATACTGAATTATATCGTGCCGGTGTTGAAGGGCATCCATTTGGGCGATTTTTTAGTTTAGATAAGCCCCAAAGTGTGCTTCAAACGCGAATTGATAAGGCAGTGCTACCAAATTGCCCGGGTGGAGGAAGTTCACCTTTAGACACTGTTTTTAAATTTAAAGTACCTGTTGGAACAAAACCTTATGTCGGTGAGGTTGGATACCAAAATGATATTTATCTTGGTGGTACACAGCAAATTGTAATACCAGAGCCTTGGGATATCCCCGGTGTGAAATTTTTAGGACAAGAGCCGTTACTATGAAAAATGATGTTCGTAAATTAATTGCTGATATTGTAAAAATTCTTCGTGAGAATGACGAGGGATATTGGGCTGATATATTTGAAAAGCATTCTGTGGAGTTGAACTATAACTATGATGAGTGCTTGTATAAATTAAGAGGGTTATATGGCGGGATGGGATCGTTTAATGATCTCGTTCTGCATCGATCAGGCATGCCTCTTAAAGATGAGAATAATGAACTTGATTTGTTAAGAAAAGAATTATACAGATTGATAAAATAAATTAAAAAGCCGAGCAAGAAATTAACTTTTCCGGCTTATTTTTATTTAGTCGCTTTCATTCAGTACGCCTACTATTTACTGAACGCTGGGGTGGGTGGTTCCGTGGGGGTTGAGTAGATGCTAAAAGAAATGGAATGGTTTCCAATCCAAATCTCCAGGTGTTTTCCAAAAACGGACAGATGCTTCAAAAACTTATAAATTATGGAAAAAGCAAGACTGGCAAAGCCTGGAATCTTTTATGGGGCCTAGGACATGGCCTCCAAACAGAGGATTTATTACTGTAACAAAAACGACTCTCAAACTTGGAACTAAGGTTGACCGTTACGGTGGTTGGAAAGACATTGATGGTTTCCACAATAATGGTACTTTTATATCTACGGCTGGATCATCATTCGAGGGTAGAGCTCTTCAGCAATCTACTTTAAACAAACCATATTCAACTTATGAAGTTTTAAAACCGTTGCCAGTAGATAGTGGTCCTGCTATACCATGGTTTGGACAATCGGGTTACGGAACACAATATGAAACACCCGAAGCAATTGAAAAACTAGTTGAGAACGGAATTTTGAGGAAAAGATGACTTTAATCAATTTGCAAAAGAAAAAGATTCTTATTCATGATGGTCTTGAAGATGACTTCCTAAGAAATGAAAAAGAAATATCATGCCCATTCTGCGGCGCTAAAGTTTATTTCGGATTATATAATTCAAAGGATTTTGATGGCCTTGAGGATAACACAAAAATAAAAATTGCAAGTAAAATTCGCTGTGTGAAGTTATCAGATGGATTAATTCAAAGATATAAATATAAAGAAAGTCCGTTAAGGTTATCAAAAAATAAATGCTTGAAAGGGATTCATGATGTTTTAGTTGTTTTTACCTATAGAGAGATACAACCTGCCCGCTATCAATCGTATATAGTAGGGGTTTTTAATAGTGTTGATATTTAGGCTCTATAGTACATAATATAATAATTATATGTGTGTTAATTTTTTTAAAAAACCTAATTACAAATATAATTCCTATATTTCTAGAAAATTGATATTATTCGCTCATTCTTAAGGCTCAGACATCAGATGGATATAGCTGGCAGGCCATGCCCAGAACCTGCGGATGCGGCCAGTACCTGGATCGGGACAAATTTGTCAGGAACAAATTTGAATGCGTGCAGCGCAACCCCGAAAGGGGCAGCCACAGGGAAGTGGCGAGTAAACCGGACTTCACTATAATCTGTTCCGGTATTATGATCCGGACTGTGGACGGTTCACGCAGCAGGATCCGGTGGGGCTGGCGGGAGGATTAAATCTCTACCCGTATGCGCCGAATGCGCTGAGTTGGATCGATCCTTTAGGACTGCGTTGTGGGGATGCTGCTAAAGCGAAAGAACTCGGTTATAAAAAAATCAACGAGCGTTCGCACGGGCAGTTTGTCTTCGTAAATAATAAAGTTCCTAATAAAATATATTAATCCAGATGTTGATCAACATAATGGCGGGGTTTGAAAAGCTGCCGATAGTGTTGAAAATGTAGGAAGCAGGCGGACAAGATCTGGAACGTATGATGCTGAATCTAACTCAAATTGGTGATTAACGAATGAAATACTCATATAGAATAACTAAAATGACGTGATGTTCTCAAATCCTCTGATCTTCCATCAAAACTTTAAAGGCCAATATCATGACTCTTGATGATGAAATAAAAGAGAAAATATCACAGCTATCTGACTCACTCTTAATCATTGATGACTGGGATTTTATCGCTGATGAGCTGTCAGACTCTTTTGAATGGATAGGCTCAAAAATTAACTGGTCAAAGACCACTAAGCATAAAAGTCTAAATTTAAAGGGAAATCATTCTGATTGGCTTGGTCAAGTAAATAAATTTATTCATGCTAATAACATTAATAGTGAAATATCACATAGCGATCAAATTTATTATATAAATGATTCATCGTTGGATTTCTCGATTTCTATTAAACCAGAGCAATTTCACCCTTTTTTAAAGATGGCTATTGAAAATATCCCTCAGCATCACTACTTTTTCAATAGAAAAACACGATGGTGTATTGTAATAAGTTCCGAGGGGTATATCGATTTTGGCTTTTCAATATAATTCACACGGTCATCCAATATTTATAGATCAATTTCGAAGGTTAGAAACACAATGAACATTGATTTCTCAGCAAAAAAAGGCGTAGTTGTGTTTAACGCATTCTCCTTGAATAAAGAGATAACTCTTGGCGAACAGGTGCATGAGCTTAGAGAGGATATGCTTCAGATCGAATTTCCTGGCGGTTACATTCTTGATATTGGGTGGAGACCCTCTTTTGATGTAAACGGCAAATTTTATATTTATTTAATAAGGGAATTTGATTGGGAAAGGCCTGTTTATAGTGAGAGTGCTAAAGATATCGATTCATTAGAGGCGAAAGTTAACCAAGCTATAAATAAGCTCTGATAAAAAAGCCGGAAAAGACCGTCAGATCTGTCCGGCATTAATTATTTAATCCTTCACGTCACGGCATATTTTCCATCAAGCTTGCTGTAACCCAGTCCATTAATCTTTCTTACCTTGATCTGTACCGGAATGCGCTCCTTCATCGCCTCAACGTGGCTGATGACGCCGATAGTCTTGCCGCTGGCGTTGAGCGCGTCGAGGGCATCGAGGGCGGTATCCAGGGTTTCGCTGTCCAGCGTGCCGAACCCTTCGTCAAGGAACAGCGAGTCGATACGGGTTTTATGGCTCACCAGATCGGAGAGCGCCAGCGCCAGTGCCAGGCTAACGAGGAAGCTCTCTCCGCCGGAAAGCGTGCGCGTATCGCGTACCGCGTCAGCCTGCCAGGTATCCACTACCTCCAGTTCCAGTGCCTCGCTGGCTTTTCGCTTCAGCAGGTAGCGGCCGTGCAGACGGGTGAGCTGGTTATTCGCCAGCCAGACCAGGTTATCCAGCGTCAGCCCCTGGGCGAACTTACGGAACTTATCCCCCTCTTTAGAGCCAATCAGCCCGTTCAGGTAGCTCCAGTCCGCCAGCAGGCGAGTGGCCTCCTCAATCTCCAGCAACAGTGCCTGCTGGCGCTGACGACTCTCGGCATCCTGCCGGAGTTGCTGGCGGATCTCTCCTTGACGGGTAGTGTTCTCCCGCAGCTGCTGTGCCAGCGCGTTCAGCGCGGCGCGCGTTTGCTCTACGCTGGTTTCCTCGCTCAGCCCGGCAGGCGGCTGGGCCTGATGCGCCGCCAGCGCTGCCTGGGCCTGGGTCAGCAGAACCTGGCTCTGCTGTAACTGGCTCTCCAGCGACTGCTGAAGCTGCTCAAGACGCTGGCGTTCGCCATCCTCAAGCAGGGCGGCGAGAAATGCCTGCCGATCGGGGAAGGGGCTCTGCGCCAGCTCGGCGTCAAACTGCGCCTGCTGCTGCGCCACGCGCCCGGCCTCCAGGGCCAGCTGCTGCTGGAGCGTTTGAACCTGACCGTGGAGAGAGACGCAGTCGTGATGTACCTGCTGCCAGCCGTTGAGGCTGACGGGTTCTCCCTCCGCTGCGCCGTCGGCAGGGAGCGTCTCCAGCAGGGGCTGGAGTTGGGCCGCGCGCTCCTGGAGCGTTGCGACGTGGGTCTGGTTCTGCTGCCACTGACGGGACTCCTCCTCGCGGGCGGCAAACCAGGCTGACTCTTCCCCCTCTGCGGGCAGGGTCAGTCCGAGCTGGGCCAGGTTCTCTGCCAGCGTCTGGCGGCGAGCGTCAATGGTCTGCTTGGCGTGTGCCGCCTGCTGCTGGAGCTCGTTGAGCTGCTCCTCCAGCGCCAGCCGCTGGCTGTACCGATAGAGCTGCTGCTCGCGGGTCTCTTCAGCCTGTAACCAGCCGCTGACGTCCTCCTCGGGCGTCAGCGCGATATTGAGCGCGCTACATAGCTCGCGCCACTGCTGGCTTAACGCCAGATCGTTTTGCGCTTCCGCCTCGGCGGCAAGGCGATCTCTCTTGCTCTGCTTCACCAGCGCATCCAGCTGGCCGCGCAGGGCCGCGCCGCTCTCTGCCAGCTGCTTAACCTCGCGCTCCAGGGCATCGCGCCGGGCCTGGTTGGCATCTACGGTCATCGCCTGGTACTCCGCGACTGCCGGGTGAGCTGTCGATCCGCAGAGCGGACAGGGCTCGCCGGCCCGCAGCCGCTCGCGCTCGGCCTCCAGACCTTTGATCCGCTCTTCCAGGGCGCAAATTGTCTTCACCTCGGCCAGCAGCGCGTTTTTCTCTTTATATGCCTGACGCCGCTGGGTCAGGGTCTGGTTGAGCGTCGCCTGCTCCGCATCGCTCTCGGCCAGCGTTTTTTGCAGCTGCTTGAGACGCTGCTGAAGAGGCGCGAAGCTGGCATGCAGCACGTTCAGGCGCTGGCGCAGCGGGCGCTGTTGGGCCAGATCGGCTATCGCCTGCTGCAACGCCTCGGCGCTCAGATCCAGCCCAGGGGCGTTCAACGCCGTCAGCTGCTGCTGAAGCTTTTCACGGCGTGCGCTGAGCGTCAGGGCGTGCTTCTTCTCTTCTGCCTGCTGAGCAAAGTTGGCCCGCCAGCCGGTGAGTTCGCTCTGCCAACGCTGCCAGCGTTCGTGCGCGGTCAGCCAGTCGGCCAGCGTTTTCTGTTCCTGCTGTAGCGTGCTCATCTGCGCGTCGGCGGTGGCGCGAATGCGGCTGCGCTTGCTCAGCTGCTGTTGTAAGTGAGTATTTACTTCTTCAGCCTGACGCTGGGTCTGGCCGTGGGTGCGGATCTGCTCCTGTAAACTTTGCCATATCGGTCGCAGCTGCTGGGCGGGGCGGGCCTGCTCCAGCGCGGCAAGCTGCGGGCGGGCGCTCTCCAATGCCTGCCGGGCGCTATTCAGCGTCGTCTGTGCCCGGGCCGCGTCGGCATGCAGTTCGCCGCCGCGCGTCAGCCAGTGGAGCAGGGTCTGCTCGCGCTGTTGGGTGGCGACCAGGGTCTGCTCCTGGTCAGTAAGCACCTGCAAACTTTCATTCAGAGTCTGGATCTGCTCGGCGCTCAGCAGCTGAATGCCCTCGGCCTGGGCCTGACGCTGCTCCAGCTCGCTGCGCGCCGCTTTGTGCTTTTCAAACACCATCGCTGAGATCTGGCCGTAGATCTCGGTGCCGGTCAGCTCTTCCAGCAGCTCGGCCCGCTCTTTCGGTTTGGCATTGAGGAAGGCGGCAAACTGTCCCTGGGAGAGCAGCATCGAGCGGGTAAAGCGGCCGTAGTCCAGCCCCGTTAGAGTGGCGGTGAGCTCCAGCTTATCTTTCACCTTATCGGCGAGAATTTTACCGTCGGCGCAGAGCGCCAGCTCAACGCGGGGCACCTGGAGATTACCCCCGGCCTGGTTGCGGGCACGGTTTTGGCTCCAGAAGGCGCGATAGGCAATGCCTTTGACCTCAAACTCCACCTCGGCCAGGCACTCGGCGGTGTCGCGGGTCATCAGGTCGTTCTGCGACTGCGATACGTTGCTCAGGCGCGGCGTCTCGTGATAGAGCGCCAGACAGATAGCATCCAGCAGGGTCGTTTTCCCCGCGCCGGTGGGGCCGGTAATGGCAAACAGCCCGTTGCTGGCAAAGGGTTCGGCGGTAAAATCAATCTTCCACTCCCCCTTCAGGGAGTTAATGTTCTTCAGGCGCAGGCTAAGGATTTTCATGCGTCTTGCTCCTGGGTCAGCTCTTCCACGGTGGCGCTAAAGAGGGTGCGAACCCGCTGGCCCTGCGCCTCGTCCGGCTCCTCCAGCGCCAGACGACGCTCGAAAACCTCCTCCACGCGCAGCTCGCTGAGGGTTTCCCGCAGCTCGCCCGCCATCATTCGCTGACGCTGCTCGCGGCTGCGGCGTACCAGCAGCACCTCGACCGGCAGATCCTCGGTCATGGCCTGGATCCGGCGCTGCATATCCGTCAGCCAGTCGTCGGTGGTGATTTCGATATCGAGCCATACCGGCGGCGAAGCGGGGGACCCGCGCCACTGCTCAAGCTGCTGGCCAATGGCGGCAAGATCGCCTTTGATCACTGCCAGCTGCTGGGTAACCGGCACGGTAAGAGGCGTGACGTCCGCCAGTCTGCCGTCGGCGAAGGTCACCAGGTTAACGCTTTTGGCCTTGCCGGTTTCGTCGAAGCTGAGAGCAATAGGTGAGCCGCAGTAGCGGATATGATCCTGACCACCAATAATCTGCGGACGATGAATGTGCCCGAGGGCGATATAGTCCACCGGGGGAAAATTCTGCGCCGGGAAGGCGTCCAGGGTACCAATATAGATGTCGCGCACCGCGTCGCTTTTGCTGGCCCCGACGGTGGTGAGGTGGCCGCTGGCGATAATCGGCAGCGGCGCGTCGCCGCGCAGGGCACAGGCCTGCTGGTACTGCTGCTGGTAGTAGTCGGTGATCGCCGCCAGCAGATGCTGCTGCTTCTCGCTGCCGGAGAGGCCCGCCTGGCTGGTAACGATATCGCGCGGGCGTAAAAACGGCACCGGGCAGAAAACCGCTCCCGGCGTGCCGTCGCGATGCTTAAGAATGAACGGCGCGCAGCCCGCCGCGGCCACGACGGTGGTGTGCAGAAAGGCCAGGATCTCCCGGGACTCATTCAGGGTAGCGACCGAGTCGTGGTTACCCGCCAGCACTACCAGGTGACAGCCGGTCTGCTGGAGCTGAACCACAAAGCGGTAGTAGAGTTCGCGAGCGTAGCTGGGAGGCGCGCCGGTATCAAAAATATCGCCAGCAACGATAATGGCATCGACCTGCTGGGCCTCTGCCGTCTCCAGCAGCCAGTCAAGAAAGGCGGCGTGTTCAGCGGCCCGGCTCTTGCTGTAAAAGTTTTGGCCGAGATGCCAGTCAGAGGTGTGAAGGATGCGCATATCGGTTCCATGGCAAAAAAGCGTAAGGCGGATTATAAACGTTTAGGCACAGCGGGAAAGCGGCGATCGTCTTGCAGATGTCATCTGCACGCTTTCAGGTTCATAATGCCTTCACGCTTTTCATAAATCTGTCATAAATCTGACGCATAATGCGACGCAACATATTGATTACAACTATATAGGGCAAATCATGGCGAGACGTATTCTGGTCGTAGAGGATGAGGCCCCCATTCGGGAGATGGTCTGCTTCGTGCTCGAGCAAAACGGCTTTCAGCCTGTTGAAGCGGAAGATTATGACAGTGCGGTGAACCAGCTCAACGAGCCGTGGCCCGATCTTATCCTGCTCGACTGGATGCTGCCTGGCGGCTCGGGGATTCAGTTTATCAAGCACCTGAAACGTGAAAACATGACCCGGGATATTCCTGTTATGATGCTCACCGCGCGCGGCGAAGAGGAAGATCGCGTCCGCGGCCTGGAGACCGGGGCAGACGACTACATCACCAAACCCTTCTCGCCGAAGGAGCTGGTGGCGCGTATCAAAGCCGTGATGCGGCGTATCTCGCCGATGGCGGTGGAAGAGGTGATTGAGATGCAGGGGCTGAGCCTCGATCCCACCTCTCACCGGGTCATGACCGGCGAAAACCCGCTCGACATGGGGCCGACGGAGTTCAAGCTCCTGCACTTCTTTATGACTCACCCGGAACGCGTCTACAGCCGCGAGCAGCTGCTGAACCACGTCTGGGGAACCAACGTCTACGTTGAGGATCGCACGGTGGACGTGCATATTCGCCGCCTGCGTAAAGCGCTGGAGCTGAGCGGCCATGACCGTATGGTGCAGACCGTTCGCGGCACGGGTTACCGTTTTTCGACCCGTTTCTAATCATTGACTGGAGTGTGACGCGTGCTGGAACGGCTGTCATGGAAAAGGCTGGTCTTAGAGCTGTTTTTAAGCTGTATCCCGGCTCTGGTGCTTGGAGCGATGTTTGGCTATCTGCCGTGGTTTTTGCTGGCCTCGGTCACTGGATTACTGATCTGGCACTTCTGGAATCTGCTCCAGCTCTCCTGGTGGCTGTGGGTGGACCGCAGCATGACCCCACCTCCGGGGCACGGCAGCTGGGAGCCACTGCTCTATGGCCTGCATCAGATGCAGCTGCGCAACAAAAAGCGCCGTCGCGAGCTGGGCAGCCTGATCAAACGCTTTCGCAGCGGCGCAGAGTCGCTGCCGGATGCGGTGGTGCTTACCACCGAAGAGGGGGTGATCTTCTGGTGTAACGGCCTTGCCCAGCAGCTGCTGGGGCTGCGCTGGCCGGACGATAACGGCCAGAATATCCTCAACCTGCTGCGCTACCCCGAATTCACTCAGTACCTGAAGCAGCAGGCGTTTACTAAACCGCTTAACCTGGTGCTGAACAACGGACGGCATCTTGAGATCCGCGTCATGCCCTACAGCGAGCAGCAGCTGCTGATGGTCGCCCGCGACGTGACCCAGATGCACCAGCTGGAGGGGGCGCGACGCAACTTCTTTGCCAACGTCAGTCATGAGCTGCGCACGCCGCTGACGGTATTGCAGGGCTACCTGGAGATGATGCAGGAGCAGACCCTGGCCGGGGCGACGCGGGAAAAGGCGCTGCATACCATGCGGGAGCAGACCTCGCGTATGGAAGGCCTGGTAAAACAGCTGCTCACCCTGTCAAAAATTGAAGCCTCTCCAATCCATACCCTGAATGAAGTCATTGATGTGCCAATGATGCTGCGGGTGGTTGAACGAGAAGCCCAGACCCTGAGCCAGCAGCGGCAAACCCTTGAGTTTCATGTCGATAGTTCCCTCAAAGTGTTGGGCAGCGATGAGCAGATGCGCAGCGCTATCTCTAACCTGGTCTATAACGCGGTAAACCATACTCCGCCCGCCACGCACATCATCGTCAGCTGGCAGCGGGTCGCGAACGGCGTGGAGTTCAGCGTTGAGGATAACGGACCGGGCATCGCCGCCGAACATATTCCACGCCTGACCGAGCGCTTCTACCGCGTCGATAAGGCGCGATCCCGCCAGACCGGCGGTAGCGGCCTGGGGCTGGCGATTGTTAAGCACGCGGTCAACCATCACGACAGCCGTCTGGAAATTACCAGCGAGCCGGGCAAAGGCACCCGATTTAGCTTCACGCTGCCGGAAAGGTTCATTGCCAAAACCACCGAGTAGCGCCCTTCCTGTCAGTATAACTTTCCACAGGCCGCAAAATGCGGCCTGTTTGCTTTGCACCATTCAGCACCGCACCTCTTTTTCTGCGGCTGCTGCTTTTTTGTTCGCATGTTTAGCCATGTGTTTTTCTTATAATTAGCGTTTTATGCTGGTTATTCACGTCAGCCTACGATAACCATCTGGTTTTGCGATCCCATCTTGCCTTTAAACGTTATAAGCGTTTAAATTGCGCCCCTGTCGATGACAGACAGGCTGGATTTGCGTGGTAAATCGAAAAACTATTCTTCGCCACGCCCGGTGGGAAGCATATCCCGCTGGAATCTAATGATATTGCCGCTGTATTGTCCCGTAGGGGCTGGCGAAAAAATCAACACGTTCAACACCACATCCACAGGCAGTTAATACATATGACCCATCGTTTAAAACCACGAGATATCGTTGCTCTGGGCTTTATGACATTCGCGTTGTTCGTCGGCGCGGGTAACATCATTTTTCCGCCAATGGTCGGTTTGCAGGCGGGTGAACACGTCTGGACGGCGGCCTTTGGTTTCCTGATCACCGCGGTTGGTCTGCCGGTGCTAACGGTCATCGCCCTGGCGAAAGTGGGTGGCGGTGTGGATAGCCTCAGCGCGCCGATTGGCAAAGTAGCCGGCGTGCTGCTGGCCACCGTCTGCTACCTGGCCGTCGGCCCGCTGTTTGCGACCCCGCGTACCGCTACCGTCTCGTTCGAAGTGGGGATTGCCCCGCTGACCGGCGACGGCGCGCTGCCGCTGTTTATCTACAGCCTGGTCTACTTTGCCATCGTCATTCTGGTCTCGCTCTATCCGGGCAAGCTGCTGGATACGGTAGGTAACTTCCTTGCGCCGATGAAGATCGTCGCGCTGGTGGTGCTCTCAGTGGCTGCCGTCGTCTGGCCAGCTGGCCCGATTAGTCATGCCATGGACGCCTACGAGCACGCCTCGTTCTCCAACGGTTTTGTTAACGGCTACCTGACCATGGATACCCTCGGCGCGATGGTGTTCGGTATCGTAATCGTCAACGCGGCCCGCTCTCGCGGCGTGAGCGATGCGCGTCTGTTGACCCGCTACACCGTGCTGGCTGGCGTGATGGCAGGCGTAGGCCTGACGCTGCTCTACCTGGCCCTGTTCCGCCTCGGCTCCGACAGCGCTTCGCTGGTCGATCAGTCGGCAAACGGCGCGGCTATCCTGCATGCCTACGTGCAGCACACCTTCGGCGGCGCAGGCAGCATGATGCTGGCAGTGCTGATCTTCCTGGCGTGCCTGGTCACCGCCGTAGGCCTGACCTGCGCCTGCGCCGAGTTCTTCGCCCAGTACGTGCCGCTCTCTTATCGCACGCTGGTGTTTATCCTCGGCGGCTTCTCAATGGTGGTTTCGAACCTCGGCCTGAGCCATCTGATCCAGCTCTCTATCCCGGTGCTGACGGCGATCTATCCGCCCTGTATCGCCCTGGTTGTATTAAGCTTTACCCGCAACTGGTGGCACAGTTCGTCCCGCGTGATTGCGCCAGCCATGTTTGTTAGCCTGGTCTTCGGTGTGATGGACGGCATTAAAGCGTCGGCGTTTGGTGGCATCTTACCCGCCTGGACAGCGCGTCTGCCGCTGGCGGAGCAGGGTCTGGCATGGTTGATGCCGACCGTCGTCATGGCGGTGCTGGCAATCTGCTGGGATCGCGCGGCGGGACGTCAGGAAACTTCCAGCGCACATTAATTTACGGTTGCGTCTTTAACCACGGGGCTTACAATCCCGTGGTTTTTTTATTTTTAAACGGCAGTGGAAACGATGGAAAGTACGAACAAGCTAAAGCGGGGATTAAGCACCCGGCACATCCGCTTTATGGCGCTCGGCTCGGCGATTGGTACCGGGCTGTTTTATGGCTCGGCAGACGCCATCAAGATGGCCGGTCCCAGCGTGCTGCTGGCCTATATCATTGGCGGCGTGGCGGCCTACATTATTATGCGCGCCCTCGGCGAGATGTCGGTGCATAACCCGTCGGCCAGCTCCTTTTCGCGCTACGCCCAGGAGAACCTCGGGCCGTTGGCAGGCTATATCACCGGCTGGACCTACTGCTTTGAAATTCTGATTGTTGCCATCGCCGACGTCACCGCCTTTGGTATCTACATGAGCGTCTGGTTCCCCACGGTCCCCCACTGGATCTGGGTTCTGAGCGTGGTGATGATCATCTGCGCCGTCAACCTAATGAGCGTCCGGGTCTTCGGCGAGCTGGAGTTCTGGTTCTCGTTTTTCAAAGTTGCCACCATCATCATCATGATTGCTGCCGGTTTCGGCATCATCATCTGGGGCATCGGCAACGGCGGGCAGCCCACCGGCATCCACAACCTGTGGAGCAACGGCGGCTTCTTTAGCAACGGCTGGCTTGGCACGGTGATGGCGTTACAGATGGTGATGTTTGCCTACGGCGGCATTGAGATCATCGGCATCACCGCCGGTGAAGCCAAGGAGCCGGAGAAGTCGATTCCGCGCGCTATCAACTCTGTCCCGCTGCGTATCCTGGTATTCTATGTGGGCACGCTGTTTGTCATCATGTCGATCTACCCGTGGAACCAGGTGGGGACCCAGGGCAGCCCGTTCGTGCTGACCTTCCAGCATCTCGGGATCACCTTTGCCGCCAGCATCCTTAACTTTGTGGTGTTGACCGCCTCGCTTTCAGCCATTAACAGCGACGTGTTTGGCGTCGGGCGTATGCTGCACGGCATGGCGGAGCAGGGCAGCGCCCCGCAGATGTTCGCTAAAACCTCTCGCCGGGGCATCCCGTGGGTGACGGTGCTGGTGATGACCGTGGCGCTGCTGTTTGCCGCCTGGCTGAACTACATCATGCCGGAGAATATCTTCCTGGTGATCGCCTCCCTGGCGACCTTTGCCACGGTGTGGGTATGGATTATGATCCTGCTGTCGCAGATCGCTTTCCGTCGTCGTCTGTCGCCGGAAGAGGTCAAGGCGCTGAAGTTCAAGGTGCCGGGCGGGGTGCCTACGACGGTTGTCGGGGTGCTGTTCCTGGCCTTTATCATTGCCCTGATTGGCTACCACCCCGAGACCCGCATCTCGCTGTACGTCGGCTTTGCATGGATTGCCCTGCTGCTGGTGGGCTGGCTGTTTAAACGGCGAAAAGCAGTGGCGTAAACTCCTGCACATCGCATACTGTTCTCTGGCAGGGTTAACCTAAAGGAGAGCAGTTATGCTGAATGCCTGGCATCTTCCGGTCGCGCCGTTTGTAAAACAGAGCAACGATAAACTACAGATTGTCCTGTGGCTGACCGGAGATGCGCTACCGCAGCGGGTGACCCTGCGCGCAGAACACGATAACGAAGAGATCTCGATCCGCATGCGTCCGCTGCGCAGTGCGCCAAAGCCTGGCGTTACGGCCTGGCGGGGAGAGATTGACTT
Source organism: Pseudescherichia sp. AS216 (assembly GCF_037152055.1). Taxonomy (NCBI): domain Bacteria; kingdom Pseudomonadati; phylum Pseudomonadota; class Gammaproteobacteria; order Enterobacterales; family Enterobacteriaceae; genus Pseudescherichia; species Pseudescherichia sp. AS216. The sequence goes on from NZ_JBBCMV010000001.1 coordinate 15,929, forward strand.
AACCAACGGACAGCCGCGCCGCCGCTACAGCTTTAAGCTGCTGTGGGACGACCGCCAGATCTGGTTTACCCCGCAGGGCTTTAGCCGCTTTCCTCCCGCCCGGCTGGAGCAGTTCGCGGTTGACGCACCGGATAGCGGGCCGCAGTGGGTGGCCGATCAGGTCTTCTACCAGATTTTCATCGACCGCTTTGCCCGCAGCCTGCCGCGCGAGTCCAGTCAGGACAATCTCTATTATCACCACGCCGCCGGGCAGAACATTGAGCTGCGCAACTGGGACGATCCGGTTACCGCCCATGCTGGCGGCTCGACCTTCTACGGCGGCGATCTCGACGGCATCAGCGAAAAGCTGCCGTATCTGAAAAAGCTGGGCGTCACCGCGCTCTACCTGAACCCGGTCTTTACCGCCCCCAGCGTGCATAAATACGATACCGAAGATTATCGCCACGTCGATCCGCAGTTCGGCGGCGATGGGGCGCTGTTGCGCCTGCGCGAGAATACGCACCGGGAGGGGGTCCGCCTGCTGCTGGACGGCGTATTCAACCACAGCGGGGACTCCCACGCCTGGTTTGATCGGCACAATCGCGGCACCACCGGCGCCTGCCATAACCCGGCATCCCCCTGGCGGTCGTGGTACAGCTTCTCCGCTGACGGACGGGCGCTGGACTGGCTGGGCTATCCGAGCCTGCCGAAGCTGGACTATCAGGATCCCTCTCTGGTAGATGAAATCTACCGGGGCGAGGAGAGCATTGTACGCCACTGGCTGAAGGCCCCGTGGAGCATGGACGGCTGGCGGCTTGATGTGGTGCATATGCTGGGCGAGGCGGGCGGGGCGCGCAACAATCTCCTGCACGTCACCGGCATCAGCCAGGCGGCAAAAGAGACTAACCCAGACGCCTATATCGTCGGAGAGCACTTTGGCGACGCCCGCCAGTGGCTGCAGGCCGACGCCGAAGATGCTGCCATGAACTACCGGGGCTTTACCGTGCCGGTATGGGGCTTTCTGGCCAATACCGACATCTCCTACGATCCGCAGCATATCGATGCACAAACCTGCGTGGCGTGGATGAACAACTACCGCGCTGGCCTGTCGCACCAGCAGCAGCTGCGCATGTTTAACCAGCTCGACAGCCACGACACCGCCCGCTTTATCTCCCTGCTGGGTAAACAGGTGGAGCGGATGCCGCTGGGCGTGGTCTGGCTCTTTACCTGGCCGGGCGTGCCCTGCATCTACTACGGCGATGAGGTGGGGCTGGACGGCAACAACGATCCGTTCTGCCGTAAGACCTTCCCCTGGGACAAGAATAAACAGGATGCCACGCTGTTTGCGCTTTATCAGCAGATGGCGATGCTGCGCAAGAAAAGCCGCGCGCTGCGTTACGGCGGCTGTCAGGTAGTGAGTGCGGAAGGCGATGTGGTGGTGTTTGTGCGCGTTTACCAACATGAACGCGTGCTGGTGGCGATCAACCGCGGCGCGGCCTGCGAGGTGGTACTCAGCGATGTGCCGCTGCTGGATGTCCCTGCCTGGCAGTGTAAAGTGGGCACCGGCACCATCGAGGAGAATGTGCTGTCGCTCCCGGCGGTCTCCGCCACGCTTTGGCGCAATCGCTGACCCTGTTGCAACATTTTTACCAGTATTGAAAAGAAATGTAATATCCTTTCGGGAGTGATCACCGAACCGAAGGTAAAACCATGGATGAGCTTTTGCTGGTTGCCGGTCTTGTTCTCTTTCTCGCCCTGATCGTCGCCCCTGCGCTGGCGATCGGAGCATGGCGAAAAAGCAGCGATACGCAGCGGGAACTGGGCATATTGCGTGAACGGCTGACGGCGCTGGAGCAGCAGCTGGCGGGGCAGGTGAGTGCACCTTCCCCGCAACCGTTGTCTGAGGAGATAGCGGAGCCGGAACCTGCTCCTGTCATTGTGCCTGCGGCAGAACACCCCATCGTCGATCCCTGGGCTGCGCAAACGGCGTTGCCTGAGCCGGTCGCCGTCACCGAGGTGGCGACCAGCACTCCCCTGGCCGATGAACCGCGCGGCGGCATGATCTCCTCGCTGGTCAGCTGGTTTATGCGTGGTAACCCGCTGGCGAAACTCGGCATTCTGTTGCTGTTCTTCGGGCTGGCGTTTTTATTTCGCTATTCCGTCGAGCGCGATCTGTTCCCGCTGGAGCTGCGCCTCTGCGTGGCAGCATTGGCGGCGGTGGTGCTGCTGGCGCTCGGCTGGCGACTGCGCCACAAACAGCCGGTGTATGCGCTGATTTTGCAGGGCGGTGCTACCGGCGTGCTCTACCTCACGGTATTTGGCGCGTTCCGCCTCTGGCAAATGCTGCCGATGACGCTGGCGTTTGCCTTGCTGCTGCTGATCTGTGCGGTAAGCGTCGGGCTGGCGGTATTGCAGCGCGCCTTAAGTCTCGCCATGCTCGCCAGCCTCGGTGGCTATCTCGCGCCGCTGCTGCTCTCTACCGGCGGCGGCAGCCATATCGGGCTGTTTTCATTCTATCTGCTGCTCTCCTGCGGCATTCTGGCCATCAGCGTCTGGCAGCACTGGCGGGTGCTTAATCTGCTTGGTCTGCTCTTTACCTTTGGCGTCGGTGGGGTATGGGGACTTTATAGCTATCAGCCTGCGTTTTACCTCAGTTGCCAGCTGTTCCTGATCGCCAATATTGTGCTGTTTGGCGTGCTGAGCGTCGGGCTGTCGCTGCGCGCGCAGGGTGGCGGCCAACGTATTCTTGACGGTGTGCTGCTGCTCGCCCCGCCGCTGATCGGTTTTGGCATGCAGTACGTCCTCACTCAGGATTTCACCTTTGGCCCGGCGTTTTCCGCGCTCGGGTTTGGCGCGTTTTATCTGCTGCTGGCGTGGCTGGTGCTGCGGCGTAAACCCGAACTCGGGCGGCCGCTGGTGCTGGCCGCGCTGGCGCTGGGCGGGGCGTTTGTCACGCTGGCGATCCCGCTGGCGCTTTCTGCGCGCTGGACGTCGATGGCCTGGGCGCTGGAAGGACTGGGCATTCTCTGGCTTGGCGTACAGCAACAGCAACGGCGGATGAGCTACAGCGGCACCGGTTTACTGCTGCTGGCGGTGTGCAGCGCGCTATGGGCGATACAGGATACGCTGCCAGCGCTGTCGCAACTGATGATTTTTGCGGTGCTGAGCCTGACATGGATCGCCGCCGCCTGGCTGTGGCGCGGCCTCAACACGCAGGGCAGCTATGGCCTGCTGGCGGGCGGCATTATCTTCTGGCTGCTGGCCCTGCACGGGCTGTCGGCGCTGACCTTAAGCCGGTGGATGAACGATCTGCCGGGCCTGCTGGCGCTCACCGCCCTGAGCGTCCATGGCTGGCGGTGGGCCGCGCAACGGTTGCGCTGGCGCCCGTTCAGCTATAGCGTCTGGCTGCTGTGGCCTTTGATGCTGGCGACGCTGGTCTGGCAGATCGCCGCCCAGGGCGCAATCTTCAGCGCTGGCTGGCAAAATCTCGCCTGGGGTGTTGCGCTACCGTCTGCGTTCTGGCTGCTGCATCAACAGCGCACGCCGCCTGTGCCTTATCTTTCGCAGGGAGTGCACCTGTCGCTGTTCTGGATGATTGTCACCGCGCTCGCGGCAGAGCTGTGGTGGTATATCGATACGCTGTCGTGGGGCATGTTCCCGTGGCAGGCGGGGTTGGCGATGACGTCGGCGGCAGCGACGATCTTGCTGGTGCGCGCCGGGCTGAAACGTTCGTTGTGGCCGCTACGCGTCTGGCCGCAGTGGTACGGCACGCTGGCGCTGGCCCCCATGGGCCTCTTCCTGCTGGTGATGCTGCTGCTGACCAATATCGATGATGGCGTGGTGATGGGGCAGGGCTACCGGCCGTTGCTTAATCCGCTGGAAGAGGGGGCCGCCTTTGCCTTAATGGCGCTGCTCGCGCTGGCGCGGTTGTGCGCCCGCTATTTCCCCGTGCAGGGACGTGAGATCCATAAACGTGTGCCGCTGCTGCTGGCAGGGCTTGCCTTCTGGTGGCTGAACGGCCTGCTGTTGCGCAGCCTTGCGTGGTATGGCGGGATCGACTGGTCGATAAGCGCGCTGTGGTCGTCCCGGCTGGTACAGACCTGTTTCGCGCTGTTCTGGATGCTGGTGGCGCTGCTGGTGATGCTGCGTGCCGCCAGGCAGGTATCGCGGCGTGAATGGCTGTGCGGCGCAGCGCTACTTGGGGTGGTGATTGTGAAACTGATGCTGGTAGACAGCGCTGGCGGCGGCGGACTGGCCCGTGCGGTTGCCTTTATCGGCGTGGCGGTACTGGTGCTGATCGTAGGCTATTTCTCACCGCTGCCGCCTCGGGTACAACAGACGCATAACGAGGAACAAGGATAATGACGATCGTCAGACGGATACTTTTTTGTGCGTTGCTCGGCGCGGCGCTGCCGGCCTGGAGCCAGGATGCCACCCCGGAAACGCCGCAGGATTATGCCTGGGGCGCGGCGCTGGCGACGTCGGCAGCGTCACCGCTGTATCAGGTGAGGCTGCCGGAGCGTATTTATACTGACAGCGTTGCGCCCGATCTGCGCGATGTGCGGGTCTTCAATCAGCAGGGGCATGCGGTGCCTTTTACGCTGATCCCGGCGGTGCAGAAACAGACGCCGCCGCGCACGCTGCCGCTGCGCCTGTTCGCCCTCGAACCGGTGCCGGATAATAGTGCCGCGTCAGAAAATTTGTGGCTACGTTCGCAGGACGGCATTGAAATCCGCCTTGATGGCGAAGGCAAAAAGAGGGTGAGTAAAAGCTACCTGTTAACTCTGCCTGAAACGCAAAAAGACGAATTTCCGCTGTCGCAGCTGAAGCTGACATGGAACGCCGTACCTGCTAACTGGCAGGCACGGACAGATGTGTTCGTCAGCAGCGATCTGAAAAACTGGACGCTGTATGGCCGCGATATGCCGCTGATGGATCTGACCTCCGGCAGCGACCGCCTGCTGCTGAATACCCTGGATTTCACTGCCTCAGTCTATCCGACGGAGATGCGTTATGTTCTGGTGGTGTTCAATGATGCCGCGCATGCGCCGACGCTGACCGGCGCGACGGCAGTAGAGCAAATTTACAGCGATGCGGCGGTAAATATCCCTCTAAACGCGGTGGCGAAAACCGTCTCTTCGTCGGTGCAGGAGTTCTCCTGGCAACAGCCACAGCCGCTGGTGTCAGTGGTGATCGAAGCTCGGCAAGAGCGCGTGCTGCCGCTGGCGATCGAGTACCGCAGCGAGGCAAAGGCCGCGTGGCAGCCGCTGGCGAAAAGCGTAATCTATCAACTGAACGGTCACTCCTCTGAGCCGCTGCCCACCGGCGGGATGGTGCAGGCGATCCGCGTGACGGCGGTTAACGGCCAGCTTGAGGACGGCATCGCCCAGGTGACCGGCGAGCGGGCCAGCCAGACGCTGATCTTCAACGCCCAGGGCAAAGGGCCGTTTTTACTGGCGTGGGGTAATGGTGCCGCGCAACCGCAGGCAATGGATGTCGATATGCTGGTACCCGCCGCGCTGCGCCAGGCAAACGCAGATATACCGTACGCGTTGGTAGAGGATCGCATTGTGCTGGGAGGTGATGCACGGTTGACGGCAGTGGATCCGGCGTTGCAGCAAAGCCAGTGGAAGAGAATGCTGGTGTGGGCGGCGCTGGTGCTGGGCGTGCTGGTGCTGATCTGGGTGGGGCTGGGCATCTGGCGCGAAGTGCGGCAGAAGTCAGCATAAAAATGCCGGGCGGCAGTGACGCCTTGCCCGGCCGAGAGTCTGTGAAGCAATAGCAGGCCTGGTAAGCGCAGCGCCACCAGGCAACACGGCTTACAGGCTGGTGAGGTGTTCGCTGAGGAACTTCGCCACGCCGTCCGGAGAGGCGTTCATTCCCTCTTTACCTTTTTCCCACTGGGCAGGGCACACTTCGCCGTGCTCTTCGTGGAACTGTAATGCGTCAACCATACGCAGCATTTCGTCGATGTTACGGCCTAAAGGCAGATCGTTCACTACCTGATGGCGCACGATGCCCGCTTTATCGATCAGGAAGGATCCGCGCAGGGCGACGCCCTCATCCGGATGCTCAATGCCGTAGGCTTTCTGCACTTCGCGTTTGATATCCGCCACCATGGCGTACTTCACCGGGCCGATACCGCCCTTTTCGACTGGAGTATTACGCCAGGCGTTGTGGACAAATTCAGAGTCAAATGAGACGCCAACCACTTCGACGCCGCGCTGCTGGAACTCTTCGTAGCGTTTATCGAAAGCGATCAGCTCAGACGGGCAGACGAAGGTAAAGTCCATCGGCCAGAAGAAGAGAACGGTGGCTTTGCCTGCGGTGTGCTGTTTGAAGTTAAACTTCTCAACGATTTCACCGCTGCCTAATACCGCTGCGGCGGTAAAGTCCGGGGCCGGACGCGTGACCAGAACCATATTAAATCTCCTTTTAATAATCAGGTTATTTAGCGCAACGCGGCCAGTATAAAAGGGCGTAAAGAGAACGCAATGCTTAAAGCTGCTTATTTTGCGCCTGATCCATCATGCGCGGATAGAACTGCCAGAACAGCTTCTCCAGCGCCGGATAGTGGGCATCCAGATCGTGCCAGGAGTCACGCAGGGCGTCGAGGCGGGGACGGCGATTTGCCATACCGTTTAGCACCCGCTGGATAAACGCCATCTCGCCATAGCGCTCCAGCCAGTTTTCCGACCACAGGTAGTTATTGAGGTTAACAAACTGCGGCGGCGATTCCGGCAGAATGGTCGCTACCTGCGCGCGGGCGTAGCGGACAAACGCCGGCAGCGGCTGCTCGGGGGAGATCTGCGCCCAGTGGCGGGAGAGGAAGTGATCCCACATGACGTCCAGCGTAATGGGCGCGACGCGGCGGGTCTCTGCACGAAACCATGCCTTGGCCTCGCGGACCTCCGGCAGCCCGTCGGTGAGGACATCCACGCGGCGGTGCATACGAATGCCCTCTACCACCTCGTTAGCGTAGGTGCCGTCGGGGTTACCGCGCACGAAATCGGCGAGCAAATTACCTGGCAAAGAACTCTCTGCGAGGTAAGCCAGGTGTAAATGAGCAAGAAAATTCATCGTCTATTCTTTATCCACAGGCGGGTAACGGTTGCAGGGAGCACGCCCCGGCACTAGACTACCCGCCTCTTAATTATGTCTTGAGTTAGCGTCATGCGTGTTGCCGATTTTTCCTTTGAACTACCTGAATCCCTGATTGCCCACTATCCGCAGCCTGAGCGTAGCAGCTGTCGTTTGCTGTCGCTTGACGGGCCGACGGGGGCGCTGACGCATGGTACTTTCACCGATCTGCTCGATAAGCTCAACCCGGGCGATCTGCTGGTGTTTAACAACACTCGCGTCATCCCGGCCCGCCTGTTTGGCCGTAAAGCCAGCGGCGGTAAGATTGAAGTGCTGGTCGAACGTATGCTCGATGATAAACGTATTCTGGCACATATTCGCGCCTCTAAAGCGCCAAAGCCGGGGGCAGAGCTGCTGCTGGGTGACGATGAGAGCATCCAGGCCACCATGGTAGCGCGTCACGATGCGCTGTTTGAGGTGGAGTTTAACGATGCGCGCCCGGTACTGGATATCCTCAACGCCATCGGCCACATGCCGCTGCCGCCCTATATCGACCGTCCTGATGAAGACGCTGACCGGGAGCTGTACCAGACCGTCTACAGTGAAAAGCCAGGTGCGGTTGCCGCCCCGACGGCGGGCCTGCACTTCGACGAGCCGCTGCTGGCCGCGCTGCGCGAGAAGGGCATTGAACAGGCCTTTGTCACCCTGCACGTGGGCGCGGGGACCTTCCAGCCGGTGCGGGTCGACAGCATTGAAGACCACATCATGCACTCGGAGTATGCCGAAGTGCCGCAGGAGGTGGTTGACGCCGTGCTGGCCGCAAAAGCGCGCGGCAATCGCGTGATCGCCGTGGGAACAACCTCCGTACGCTCGCTGGAGAGCGCGGCCCAGGCGGCGAAGAGCGATCTTATCGAACCCTTCTTTGGCGATACGCAGATCTTTATCTACCCGGGCTATCAGTACAAGGTGATCGACGCGCTGGTGACCAACTTCCACCTGCCGGAGTCGACGCTGATTATGCTGGTGTCGGCATTTGCGGGGTATCAGCATACGATGAATGCCTATCACGCTGCCGTAGAAGAGAAATATCGCTTTTTTAGCTACGGCGACGCGATGTTTATCACGTACAATCCTTCCGCTATTCATGAGCGTGTCGGGGAATAAGTCCGCGACACCGGTTTAAACGTCAGACTGTTTTTCTGATGCTGGAGAGTTAAGTGAAATTTGAACTTGATACCACCGACGGTCGTGCGCGTCGCGGCCGCCTGGTGTTCGATCGTGGCGTTGTTGAGACGCCTGCTTTTATGCCCGTGGGTACCTACGGCACGGTAAAAGGCATGACCCCGGAAGAGGTTGAAGCCACCGGCGCACAGATCCTCCTCGGTAACACCTTCCACCTCTGGCTGCGTCCTGGCCAGGAGATCATGAAGCTGCACGGCGATCTGCACGACTTTATGCAGTGGAAAGGGCCGATTCTTACCGACTCCGGCGGCTTCCAGGTCTTTAGCCTCGGCGATATTCGTAAAATCACCGAAGCGGGCGTGCACTTCCGCAACCCGATCAACGGCGATCCGATCTTCCTCGATCCGGAAAAATCGATGGAGATCCAGTACGATCTCGGATCCGACATTGTGATGATCTTCGACGAGTGCACGCCGTACCCCGCCGACTGGGACTACGCCAAGCGCTCAATGGAGATGTCCCTGCGCTGGGCGCAGCGCAGCCGCGATCGCTTCGACTCGCTGGGCAACAAAAACGCGCTGTTCGGGATTATCCAGGGCAGCGTTTACGAAGATTTACGCGATATCTCAGTCAAGGGTCTGGTAGAGATTGGCTTTGATGGCTACGCTGTCGGCGGTTTGGCTGTGGGTGAGCCGAAGGAAGATATGCACCGCATCCTGGAGCATGTCTGCCCGCAGATCCCGGCAGATAAACCACGTTACCTGATGGGCGTAGGGAAGCCGGAAGATCTGGTCGAGGGCGTGCGTCGCGGCATCGATATGTTCGACTGCGTCATGCCAACGCGTAACGCGCGTAACGGTCACCTGTTTGTCACGAACGGCGTCGTAAAAATCCGTAATGCGAAGTACAAAAGCGATACGGGTCCGCTGGATGAAGAGTGTGATTGCTATACGTGTCGCAATTATTCGCTCGCTTACTTGCATCATCTTGATCGTTGCAACGAAATATTGGGCGCGCGCCTCAATACCATTCATAACCTGCGTCACTATCAGCGCTTAATGGCTGGTTTACGTAAGGCTATCGAAGAGGGTAAATTAGAGAGCTTCGTGACCGATTTCTATGAACGTCAGGGTCGACCGGTTCCACCTTTGAACGTTGATTAATTTTAATAATGAGGGAATTTAAATGAGCTTTTTTATTTCTGATGCTGTAGCGGCAACAGGTGCACCGGCGCAGGGTAGCCCGATGTCTCTGATCCTGATGCTGGTCGTCTTCGGTCTGATCTTCTACTTCATGATCCTGCGCCCGCAGCAGAAACGCACCAAAGAGCACAAAAAGCTGATGGACTCCATCGCCAAAGGTGATGAAGTGCTGACTAACGGTGGTCTGGTTGGCCGCGTAACCAAAGTAGCGGAAACCGGCTACATTGCTATCGCGCTGAACGACACCACTGAAGTGGTTATCAAACGTGACTTCGTAGCTGCCGTTCTGCCGAAAGGCACCATGAAGGCGCTGTAATCTACTGTTTTCCCAAAGGGAACTGCCGTGTTAAACCGTTATCCTTTGTGGAAGTACATTATGCTGGTCGTCGTCATTGTCGTCGGCCTGCTTTACGCACTTCCCAACCTGTATGGTGAGGATCCGGCTGTTCAAATCACTGGCGCGCGCGGCGTCGCCGCCAGTGAGCAAACGCTGATCCAGGTCCAGAATACTTTACAAGAACAAAAAATCACCGCTAAGTCTGTGGCACTGGAAGAGGGTGCGATCCTTGCCCGCTTTGACTCCACCGATACGCAGCTGCGCGCCCGTGAGGCGATGATGAGCGTATTGGGCGATAAGTACGTTGTGGCGCTGAACCTTGCTCCCGCTACCCCGCGCTGGCTCTCCATGCTGAAAGCGGAGCCGATGAAACTCGGCCTCGACCTGCGTGGTGGCGTGCACTTCCTGATGGAAGTGGATATGGACACCGCGCTCGGCAAGCTCCAGGAGCAGAACATGGACAGCCTGCGCAGCGATCTGCGCGAGAAGGGCATTGCCTACACCAACGTGCGTAAAGAAGATAACTACGGCATGAGCATCGTGTTCCGCGACAGCGCGGCACGTGACGCAGCCATCTCTTATCTGACTCCGCGCCACCGCGATCTGGTTATCAACACCCAGGGCGGCAATGCGCTGCGTGCGGTAATGACCGATGCACGCCTGAGCGAAGCCCGCGAGTACGCGGTGCAGCAGAACATCAACATTCTGCGCAACCGTGTTAACCAGCTGGGCGTTGCTGAGCCGCTGGTGCAGCGTCAGGGCGCTGACCGTATCGTCGTCGAGCTGCCGGGTATTCAGGACACCGCGCGCGCGAAAGAGATTCTGGGCGCGACCGCCACGCTGGAGTTCCGTCTGGTTAATACCAATGCGGACAGCTCCGCAGCTGCATCAGGCCGCGTGCCGGGCGACTCGGAAGTGAAGCAGATGCGCGAAGGGCAGCCGGTTGTGCTGTACAAACGCGTTATTCTGACCGGGGATCACATCACCGACTCCACCTCCAGCCAGGATGAGTACAATCAGCCACAGGTTAACATCTCGCTGGATAGCGCCGGTGGTAACATCATGTCTAACTTCACCAAGGACAACATCGGCAAGCCGATGGCGACCCTGTTTGTGGAGTACAAGGACAGCGGTAAGAAAGATGCCAACGGTCGTGCCGTGCTGGTGAAGCAGGAAGAGGTGATTAACATCGCCAACATCCAGTCTCGCCTCGGCAACAGCTTCCGCATCACCGGCATCAACAACCCGAACGAAGCGCGTCAGCTCTCGCTGCTGCTGCGTGCAGGTGCGCTGATAGCCCCCATCCAGATCGTTGAAGAGCGCACCATTGGCCCAACCCTGGGGATGCAGAACATTCAGCAGGGTCTGGAAGCGTGTCTGGCGGGCCTCGCTGCCTCCATCATCTTCATGATCTTCTTCTATAAGAAGTTTGGTTTGATCGCGACCTCTGCGCTCATTGCCAACCTGGTGCTGATCGTCGGCGTGATGTCTCTGCTGCCGGGGGCAACCCTGACCATGCCGGGTATCGCGGGGATCGTCTTAACCCTTGCGGTGGCGGTGGATGCCAACGTGCTGATCAACGAACGTATCAAAGAAGAGTTGAGCAACGGCCGTTCGGTTCAGCAGGCGATCGACGAAGGGTACAAAGGCGCGTTTAGCTCCATCTTTGATGCTAACGTCACGACGCTTATCAAGGTCATCATCCTGTATGCCGTAGGCACCGGGGCAATTAAAGGCTTTGCGATTACTACCGGTATCGGTGTGGCGACGTCAATGTTTACCGCCATCGTCGGTACACGTGCCATCGTAAACCTGTTGTACGGCGGCAAACGCATCAACAAGCTGTCTATCTGAGGAGTGCGTTGTGGCACAGGAATATACTGTTGAACAATTGAACCACGGGCGTAAAGTCTATGACTTTATGCGCTGGGATTACTGGGCTTTCGGCATCTCCGGACTTCTGCTGATCCTGTCGATTATCATTATCGGCGTGCGCGGCTTTAACTGGGGTCTCGACTTCACCGGCGGTACGGTCATTGAAATCTCGCTGGAAAAGCCGGCCGATATGGACATGATGCGTGACGCGCTGCAGAAAGCCGGTTTTGAAGATCCGCTGTTGCAGAACTTCGGCAGCAGCCGTGACGTGATGGTGCGCATGCCGCCTGCCGAAGGGGCAACCGGTGGTCAGGCGCTGGGCAGCAAAGTGGTGAGCGTCATTAACGAGGCCACCCACCAGAACGCGGCGGTAAAACGCATCGAGTTCGTGGGGCCAAGCGTCGGTGCCGATCTGGCACAGAACGGTGCAATGGCGCTGCTGGTAGCGCTGATCTCCATCCTGGTTTACGTCGGCTTCCGCTTTGAGTGGCGTCTGGCGGCGGGGGTGGTTATCGCACTGGCGCACGACGTGATCATTACCATGGGCGTGCTGTCGCTGTTCCAGATCGAAGTGGATCTGACCATCGTGGCATCGTTGATGTCCGTTATCGGCTACTCGCTGAACGACAGCATCGTGGTTTCCGACCGTATTCGTGAGAACTTCCGCAAAATCCGTCGCGGGACGCCTTACGAGATCTTTAACGTGTCGCTCACCCAGACGCTGCACCGTACCTTGATCACCTCAGGCACCACCTTAGTGGTGATCCTGATGCTCTACCTCTTCGGTGGCGCAATGCTGCAGGGCTTCTCGCTGACCATGCTGATCGGTGTGTCCATCGGTACGGCATCGTCCATCTACGTGGCTTCGGCACTGGCGCTGAAGCTTGGGATGAAGCGTGAGCATCTGCTGCAGCAGAAGGTAGAGAAAGAGGGGGCGGATCAGCCGTCAATTCTGCCGTAATACAACGTATTTAGCGTTATCGAAGTCCCGGTCAATTGACCGGGATTTTTTTTGCCCGCTCCTGACAAACACTCCTGACAGTATGCTGTCAGGAGCCCTGTCGTAGACTCTTTCCGAACCCAAACAACAGGCAGGAGGAAGTATGAAAAGCGCTGATGCTGACCAACAAAGAGTCCGAGGCGCTGATGGTGACGATTCGCCTGCTCAAAACCTGGGGCGGAGAGTCGTTATCTCGCGAGCTAGAATCGGCTCAGGAGAAGGTGCTGGCTATACTGCCGGAGGAGAGCAGACGCAAGGCAGAGCAGACGCGTATCTATGCGCCGGATATTGCGCTTCAGCCCCATTCGCGCAGTGGCTTTGACGTGATCCATCAGGCTATTTCTACTCAGCACGTGCTGAGGCTACATTATCGTGATGAGGCAGGGCAGCTCTCCTGCCGTGAGGTGCAGCCGCTTGGTCTGTTCTTCTGGGGGGAGCACTGGCTGCTGGCTGCGTGGTGCGAACGGCGCGATGACTACCGCTGTTTCCGGCTCGACAGGTGTCTTAACATTGCGCTGATGGAGAGACGATTCAGCGAAAGTGCAGACAGATCGCTGACGGATTTTTTGCGAAAAGTGAAGCAGTAAAAAGCCGGGTGGCGGCTTCGCCTTACCCGGCCTACATTCGGAGCCCAGGCCCGGTAAGCGCAGCGCCACCGGGCGGATCCGTACAGGTTAGAAGTTGTAACCTGCTACCAGGTAACCACCCCAGCCGGTAGAGCGGACGTTGAAGTTGCCGCTGCCGAAGTTCAGGCTCGCATCGTCGTTCCACTGACCACCGTTGTGCCAGTAACGCGCCACCACCGAGTAGTGCCAGTGATCGTAGTTCAGGGCCAGAATGTGGCTGGAGGCAATAGAGTCGTTGGTACGGGCCTGCATACCGTTCAGATCGCGGAAATCTTTGTCGCCCAGATCGGAACCCCAGTCAAAGTTGGTGAAGCCGATATAGCTCAGCTGGCCGCCCCACAGCTGGGTGATTGGCACAAAGTATTTCACCTTGAAGCGGTAGCCATCCCACTCGTTCTCGTTCGCCGCTTCGTAGTTCTGCCACTGGTATTTGGCATAGACGTTCAGGGAGAGGCTCATCGGCAGGCCGGTATCGATATCCGTACCCAGACCCATGTACCAGGTGCTCTGACGACCCGCTTCGTTACGGCCCATGTCGTAGATGTAGTTGTTCGCGAAGTACCACTCTTTGAACGGACCAAATGCCAGGCTGGTATCGGTCAGCTTGTCGATAGAGAAGCGCGGTTCAATCTCCATAAACAGCGGGGAGCCGTGGTTCCAGATACCCTTCGCGGTGCTGTTGCCACCGAAGAAGACTGGCGCATCCATGTAGCCATAGAAATCAAACCAATCTTTCTTGGCGAACGCTTCGTACTCCAGGTAGGTATCGTTACGGATAGTGGGTCCGAAACGGGTATGGTAGCTGCCTACCACGTTAACGCTCTGATGCCACCAGTCGGAGACGAATTCGCTGTTGCTGGTTTCGGCCGCATTAACGGCGAAGGTGGAGGAGAGCGCAAGTGCCGCACCGGCGACGAGTAAAGTTTTTTTCATATGTATGCCACTGATTGAAGTCCCTGACGGGATCGAAAGAACGCTGTTGATGCTTTTCAAAATGTTTCGTATTTCTGCGGGCCTATTATAAGTTTCCTTGCTCACAAAAATATGTGTTGTTTCACATATCCATCATTTACGTAATCGATTGCGTTCACGTTTGCGTAGATAAAACGGGGCGATTGTACTGGCAATCTGCGGCATTGCCAATATTTGAGGTTTGTAAGAGGAGGTAAAAAGGTGTGAACGAGGCAAAAGGGCGACGCTGCGCCCTTACAGAAAGTAACGGAGTATGACGCTACTACATATTGGCTGGCTGAATATCATGAATGCGGATAAAGCCAAGCTGCTCGGGGGTGATGCCGTTGAGCTGTAGCGGGACGCTGACGTCGCTCGGCGCGAGGGTGCTGGCCGGGGCGCTGATCAGCTGGTTCTGAACGTTAACTTCCTGCGGATTTTCGGTGGTACCCTGAATCTGTCCCCACTCAACCGTGCCGCTAAAGGCTGGCAGCGGGGTGTTCGATTCACCCTGGATGAGCAGTGTCAGGCGCGTGCCGCCAGCGTTGGGGGCGATATCCTTCAGCGACATACGCAGCGTACCGAGCTGGCTCTTCAGGCGCGCCGGGGTATTGGCTCCCGGCAGCAGGTAGACGCCGCTCTCCGACCTGGCGTTCAGGCTGTTCTGCTGGGTGATCTTCACCGTCTCCTGATTAAGCTTGCTCATCTCTTTGTTGAGCGTGCTCACGCTCTGATGCAGCTGGCGCACCTCGCTCTGCTGGGCGCAGGCGCTAAGGGTAAACAGACTCCCCAGCAGGGCGAGCTTCAGATAACGTCTTGTCATGATAACGGTTTCCTTAAACGAGTTATTGCTAGTAAGGGTAGATCGTTCGGACACGCTTCGCATCAATCCTTTATCCCAAAAGTGCTGATGCCTTTGTTGTCGCGGCATATCAGGTTAAAATAGATTTCAGTTAATTTTATCTTCAGGACGCCGTATGCATTGCCCATTCTGTTTCGCCGTGGATACCAAAGTAATTGACTCTCGCCTGGTGGGCGAAGGCTCCTCCGTTCGTCGTCGTCGCCAGTGCCTGGTGTGCAACGAGCGTTTTACGACCTTCGAAGTGGCAGAGCTGGTGATGCCGCGCGTGGTGAAAAGCAACGAGGTCCGCGAGCCGTTTAACGAAGACAAATTACGCAGCGGCATGCTTAAAGCGCTGGAGAAACGCCCGGTCAGCGCTGACGACGTTGAGATGGCCCTTAACCATATCAAATCCCAGCTGCGGGCCACGGGGGAACGCGAGATCCCCAGCAAGATGATTGGCAACCTGGTGATGGAGCAGCTCAAGAAGCTCGATAAAGTAGCCTATATCCGCTTTGCCTCTGTCTACCGCAGCTTTGAAGATATCCGCGAATTCGGCGAAGAGATCGCCCGCTTACAGGACTAGGCTAATGCTGGATGATAAGCAGGACGACAAGCAGGACGAAATGTACATGGCCCGTGCGCTGAAGCTGGCACAGCGCGGGCGCTACACCACCCATCCTAATCCAAACGTGGGCTGTGTCATTGTGAAAGAGGGCGAAATCGTCGGGGAAGGGTTCCACTTCCGTGCTGGCGAGCCGCATGCCGAGGTGCACGCCCTGCGCATGGCGGGGGAGCGTGCCCGCGGTGCCACCGCCTACGTGACGCTGGAGCCATGCAGCCATCATGGCCGGACACCACCGTGCTGCGAGGCGTTGATTAACGCTGGCGTCGCCCGCGTGGTCGCAGCGATGCAGGATCCCAACCCGCAGGTGGCGGGGCGAGGGCTGTACCGTCTCGCCCAGGAGGGAATCGAGGTCAGCCACGGTCTGATGATGAGCGAGGCGGAGCGACTTAACCGCGGCTTCCTCAAGCGCATGCGTACCGGCTTCCCCTATATTCAACTTAAGCTCGGCGCGTCGCTGGACGGGCGCACGGCGATGGCGAACGGCGAGAGCCAGTGGATCACTTCGCCCGAGGCGCGCCGGGACGTTCAACGTCTGCGCGCCGAGAGCCACGCGATATTAACCAGCAGCGCCACGGTGCTGGCGGACGATCCAGCTCTGACCGTTCGCTGGGACGAGCTGGGTGCCGACACCCAGGCGCGCTATGCCCAGGCGGATCTGCGCCAGCCGGTGCGCATCGTCGTCGACAGCCAGAACCGCGTGACGCCGGCGCATCGTCTTGTTCAGCAGCCGGGCGAAACCTGGTTTGCCCGTACTCGCGCCGACGAGCGCCAGTGGCCGGACGGCGTGCGCCACATCCTGGTGCCTGAACATAACGGCCATCTCGATCTGGTCTCAATGATGATGCTGCTGGGACGTCAGCAGATTAACAGCATCTGGGTAGAGGCGGGCGCGCAGATGGCGGGCGCGCTGCTGCAGGCCGGGCTGGTGGACGAGCTGATTGTCTATCTGGCACCGAAGCTATTAGGCAGCGAGGCGCGCGGCCTCTGCGTTCTGCCAGGGCTTGAGAGCCTGGCGGCCGCGCCGCAGCTCAAGTTCACTGAAATACGTCAGGTAGGCCCGGATCTGTGCCTGCATCTGATCCCCGCGTAGTGCGCTCGTAAAAGGGAAGCAGTGCGTAAAATAGTATGATAAAATCCGCCCCCCTGCGGGGGCTATATGAGAACCCTAAGGTAAGTTTATGAACATTATTGAAGCTACTGTTGCTGCCCCGGACGCTCGCGTCGCCATCACCATTGCGCGTTTCAACAACTTCATCAACGACAGCCTGCTGGAAGGTGCTATCGACGCCCTGAAGCGTATCGGCCAGGTTAAAGATGAAAACATCACCGTTGTTTGGGTTCCAGGTGCTTATGAGCTGCCTCTGGCGGCGGGTGCGCTGGCAAAAACCGGTAAATACGATGCGATTATTGCGCTCGGCACGGTGATCCGTGGCGGTACGGCACACTTCGAATACGTCGCGGGCGGCGCAAGCAACGGCCTGGCGCACGTGGCTCAGGAGAGCGCCATTCCGGTAGCCTTTGGTGTGCTCACCACTGAAAGTATTGAACAAGCCATCGAACGCGCTGGCACGAAAGCGGGTAACAAGGGTGCTGAAGCAGCACTGACCGCGCTTGAAATGATTAATGTATTGAAAGCCATTCAAGGCTGATTTTTGTAAGGGGAATTCCGTGAAACCTGCTGCTCGTCGCCGCGCCCGTGAGTGTGCCGTTCAGGCGCTTTACTCCTGGCAGTTGTCCCAGAACGACATCGCCGATGTTGAATACCAGTTCCTGGCGGAACAGGATGTCAAAGACGTTGACATCGCTTACTTCCGCGAGCTGCTGTCCGGGGTGGCGACTAACAGCGCATATCTCGACGGCCTGATGAAGCCCTATCTGTCCCGCCTGCTTGAAGAGCTGGGCCAGGTTGAGAAAGCGGTACTGCGTATCGCGCTGTTCGAACTCTCCAAACGTGATGATGTGCCCTACAAGGTTGCCATCAACGAAGCTATCGAGCTGGCAAAAACGTTTGGTGCAGAAGACAGCCACAAGTTTGTGAATGGCGTGCTGGATAAAGCCGCACCCGCGATCCGCCCCCACAAAAAGTAACCTCAAGGCCGGTACGGCGGAGCGCAGTTGCCGCTTCGCCCCGGCCTTACTCATTTATTCTGCTGAGGCATAACGTATGGCATGCGGCGAATTCTCCCTTATTGCCCGTTACTTTAACCGCGTCAGACGCGCGCGCCTGGATGTCGAAACCGGCATTGGCGATGACTGCGCGCTGCTGAATGTCCCGGAAAAACAGACCCTGGCAATCAGTACCGATACGCTGGTATCGGGCATTCATTTTCTCCCGGATATCGATCCTGCCGACCTGGCTTACAAGGCGCTGGCGGTAAACCTGAGCGATCTGGCGGCGATGGGCGCTGACCCGGCGTGGCTGACCCTTGCGCTGACCCTGCCAGAGGTCGACGAGCTCTGGCTGAAAGCGTTTAGCGACAGCCTGTTTGAGCAGCTTAGCTACTACGACATGCAGCTGATCGGCGGCGACACGACGCGCGGGCCGCTCTCCATGACGCTAGGTATTCACGGCTACGTTCCGGCGGGCCGGGCGCTGAAACGCTCTGGCGCGAAGCCCGGAGACTGGATCTACGTCACCGGCACGCCAGGAGACAGCGCCGCCGGGCTGGCGATCCTGCAGGATCGTTTGCAGGTAAACGATCCCAACGATGCCGACTGGCTGGTCAAACGCCATCTGCGCCCAACGCCGCGTATTTTGCACGGCCAGGCGCTGCGCGATCTGGCGAATTCCGCTATCGATCTCTCCGACGGGCTCATCTCCGACCTGGGGCATATTTTGCAGGCCAGCGAGTGCGGGGCGATGATCGACGTTGACATGCTGCCCTATTCGGATGCCCTGCGTCGCCATGTGGATCCAGACCAGGCCCTGCGCTGGGCGCTGGGCGGCGGCGAGGATTACGAACTCTGCTTTACCGTGCCCGAGTTGAATCGCGGCGCGCTGGAGGTGGCGATTGGTCAGCTTGGCATTCCGTACACCTGCATCGGGCGGATGAGCGCCGATATCGACGGCATCAGCTTTACCCGCGAGGGCAGGGCTGTGACTTTTGACTGGAAAGGATATGACCATTTTGCCGCGCACTAAAGATATCGCTAAAAGCCGCCTGAACTTGCGTAACCCGTGGCACCTGCTGGCCACCGGGTTTGGCAGCGGCCTGAGTCCGGTGGTGCCAGGCACGATGGGCTCGCTGGCGGCGATCCCGTTCTGGTATCTGATGACCTTCCTGCCGTGGCAGCTCTACTCCATGGTGGTGATGCTCTCTATCTGTATTGGCGTCTACCTGTGTCACCAGACGGCAAAGGATATGGGGGTGCACGACCACGGCAGCATCGTATGGGATGAGTTTATCGGGATGTGGATCACCCTGATGGCGCTACCCACTAACGACTGGCAGTGGGTGGCCGCCGGGTTTGTGCTGTTCCGTATCTTTGATATGTGGAAGCCCTGGCCGATCCGCTGGTTCGACCGCAACGTGCACGGCGGGATGGGGATTATCGTTGATGATATCGTTGCCGGGATTGTGGCGGCGGGGATCCTCTACCTGATTGGCCATCACTGGCCGATTGGTATTATTTGATCCGCTTTTATCCGGCCCATAGTGGGCCGGATGCTTACCCTTATTTGAATCCGACGACCGGATGCTGCTTATACGGCGTCTCCAGCTCGGCAATCTGCTCTGGCGTCAGGGTTAACTCTACCGCCTGGATCAGCTCTTCAAGCTGCTCTTCCCGGGATGCACCGATGATCGGGGCGGCAACGCCGGGCTTGCTCAGCAGCCAGGCAATGGCCACCTGTGCCCGGGTCGCCCCGGTATCTTCTGCAATCGCCGCCAGCCGCTCGGCAATCTGTGCATCCCCGGCGTCGCTCTCGTTATAGAGCGTTTTACCGAACTCATCCGACACTGAGCGAGCCGTGGTTTCTCCCCACGGGCGCGTCAGACGACCGCGCGCCAGCGGGCTCCATGGGATCACCGCCACGCCCTCCTGATAGCAGAGCGGCAGCATCTCGCGCTCTTCCTCACGGTAGATAAGATTGTAGTGATTCTGCATGGTGACAAAGCGCGCCCAGCCATTCTGTTCCTGAAGCTTCAGCGCCTCGGCGAACTGCGAGGCGTGCATAGACGACGCGCCGATGTAGCGGGCCTTACCGGCCTTTACTACGTCATTCAGTGCTTCCAGCGTCTCTTCGATAGGGGTGTTATAGTCCCAGCGGTGGATCTGCAGCAGGTCAACATACTCCATGCCGAGCCGGCGCAGGCTGTCATCAATCGAGCGCAGGATCTGCGGGCGAGAGAGCCCTTCCGGCAGATCGCCCACCTGATGGTAGACCTTGGTGGCGACCACCACCTCTTCGCGACGGGCAAAATCTTTCAGCGCCCGGCCAACGATCTCTTCGCTGCTGCCGTCAGAGTAGCTGTTCGCGGTATCGAAAAAGTTGATGCCGCCCTCAAGGGCGTGCTTGATGATGAGTCGGCTGCTCTCTTCTGGCAGGGTCCAGGCGTGATTGCCCCGGTCCGGTTCGCCAAAGGTCATACAGCCCAGACAAAGACGGGAAACCTTAAGATCTGTTTTTCCTAACGTGTTGTATTGCATGGTTCCACTCCTGCTTAAGGGTACGAGTACCCTTAAGCATAGCAGGAGCGGAACCGGAGGCTCAGGCCAGCCAGGTCTGAATTTTTGCGATGATACCGGCGGCGTCGAGGCCCAGCTCGATGCGCGCCTCTTCCTGAGTACCCTGTGGGATAAAGTAGTCCGGCAGGCCGAGGTTGAGAACCGGAACCGGCTTACGGTTAGCCATCAGCACTTCGTTCACGCCGCTACCTGCACCGCCGATGATGGCGTTCTCTTCCAGAGTGACCAGCGACGCGTAGGTTGCGGCCAGCTCCAGAATCAGCGCCTCGTCAAGGGGCTTCACAAAACGCATATCCACCAGCGTGGCGTTCAGCGTCTCGGCGGCTTTTTCCGCTTCCGGCATCAGCGTACCGAAGTTAAGGATCGCGATCTCTTCGCCCTGGCGTTTCACTACCCCTTTACCGATAGGTAACGCGGCCAGCGGCTCAAGCGTCACGCCCACGGCGTTGCCGCGTGGGTAGCGTACGGCGCTCGGCCCTTCGCTGTAGTGGTAGCCGGTGTAGAGCATCTGACGACACTCGTTCTCGTCGCTTGGGGTCATGATCACCATTTCCGGCACGCAGCGCAGGAAAGAGATATCAAACGCGCCCTGGTGCGTCTGCCCGTCAGCACCGACAATCCCCGCCCGGTCGATAGCAAACAGCACCGGCAGCTTCTGGATCGCCACGTCGTGGATCACCTGATCGTAGGCACGCTGCAGGAAGGTAGAGTAGATCGCCACCACCGGCTTATAGCCGCCGATTGCCAGCCCGGCGGCAAAGGTTACCGCGTGCTGCTCGGCAATCGCCACGTCAAAGTACTGCTGCGGGTAGGTGCGGGAGAACTCCACCATGCCGGAGCCTTCACGCATCGCAGGCGTAACGGCCATCAGCTTGTCATCTTTTGCCGCTGTCTCGCACAGCCAGTCGCCAAAAATTTTCGAGTAGGAGGGCATGCCGCCGCTGCTTTTTGGCAGCGTTCCCTTGGCCGGATCGAATTTCGGTACGGCGTGGAAGGTGATCGGATCCTTTTCGGCTGGCTCGTAGCCGCGTCCTTTTTTGGTCATGATGTGCAGGAACTGCGGGCCCTTCAGGTCACGCATGTTTTTCAGCGTGGTGACCAGACCCAGCACGTCATGGCCATCGACCGGCCCGATATAGTTAAAGCCCAGCTCTTCAAACAGGGTACCAGGCACAACCATGCCTTTAATATGCTCTTCGGTGCGTTTCAGCAGCTCTTTGATCGGCGGTACATTGGAGAAGACCCGCTTTCCACCTTCGCGCAGGGTAGAGTAGAGCTTGCCCGAGAGCAGCTGCGCCAGATGGTTGTTGAGCGCGCCAACGTTCTCGGAGATCGACATCTCGTTGTCGTTGAGGATCACCAGCATATCCGGGCGAATATCACCGGCGTGGTTCATCGCCTCAAAGGCCATGCCGGCGGTGATCGCCCCGTCGCCAATTACGCAGACGGTGCGGCGCTGTTTACCCTCTTTCTCTGCCGCTACCGCGATGCCAATCCCGGCGCTGATAGAGGTAGAGGAGTGGCCGACGCTCAGCACGTCATACTCGCTCTCGCCGCGCCACGGGAAGGGGTGCAGGCCGCCTTTCTGGCGGATCGTATCGATGCGATCCCGGCGACCGGTCAGAATTTTGTGTGGGTAAGCCTGATGGCCGACGTCCCAGATAAGCTGATCGAACGGCGTGTTGTAGACATAGTGCAGTGCCACGGTCAGCTCAACCGTGCCAAGCCCGGAGGCGAAGTGACCGCTGGAGCGGCTCACGCTGTCGAGAAGATAGCGGCGCAGCTCGTCGCACAGCTTCGGCAGGCTCTCTTTTGGCAGCAGGCGCAGATCCTGGGTGGCATTCACCAGCGCCAGGGTCGGGTATTTGGCAGTATCAAAACTCATCAGAGACTCATTGTTGTTTATTTATCACGCTGAATTATAAAGTCGGCCAGCGCTTCAAGGGTCGAGGTGTCCAGAGAGTGGGCGGCCAGCTGCGCTAACGCGCTGCGGGCGTCGTCAATCAGGTCACGGGCTTTCGTCCGGGCTTGCTCAAGGCCCAGCAGGGCAGGATAGGTGCTTTTACCCAGCTGCTGATCGGCCCCCTGACGTTTGCCGAGAGTTGCAGTATCACCCACCACATCCAGAATGTCATCCTGTACCTGGAAGGCCAGACCGATACACTCGGCGTATTGATCCAGAATCGGCAGCACGTCACGACCCCGTTCACCGGCGGTCAGGGCACCCATGCGCACCGCCGCGCGGATCAGCGCCCCGGTTTTATGGCGGTGGATACGTTCCAGCTCGGCAAGCTGCACCTGTTTGCCTTCGGCTTCCAGATCCAACGCCTGACCGCCACACATGCCCGCCACGCCGCTGGCCTGCGCCAGCTCGGCAACCATTGCCAGCCGATCGCGATCGCTCACCTCCGGCATTGGCGCATCGGCAAGGATAGAGAACGCCAGCGTTTGCAGGGCATCTCCTGCCAGAATGGCGCTCGCCTCACCGTATTTAATGTGGCAGGTCGGCTGGCCCCGGCGCAGATCGTCATCGTCCATGGCCGGCAGATCGTCATGGATCAGGGAGTAGGCGTGAATGCACTCCACGGCAGCAGCGGGGGCATCCAGGGTGTTAACGCTGACGCCAAACATGCTGCCTGTGGCATAGACCAAAAATGGCCGCAGGCGCTTGCCGCCTAATAGTGCACCATAGTTCATGGCCTCAACCAGAGGCGTATTCTGAAAAGGCAGAGGGGCGATGAAGCGCCGTAGCGCGCTATTGGCCTGATCGACGCAGGTCTCTAATTGTTCAGTAAAATCCATATTACTCGGCGTCCGGGGTGAAGGGGGTGAGCGGGACCTCTTCCTGTTCTGAGAGCAGGATCTGCACGCGCTGCTCCGCCTGCTGTAACTTGGTCTGCCCCTGGCGTGCCAGCTGCACGCCGCGTTCAAATTCGCTCAGGGCCTCTTCAAGGGGCAGATCGCCGCTCTCAAGACGGGTCACTATCTGTTCCAGCTCGGTAAGCGCCGTTTCAAAGCTGGCCGGTGCGTCGTTTTTCTTTGCCATAAGGATGTCTGACTCTCGTTTTATTCGTCTGCGCTATGGTAGCGAAGTCGGGCCGCGTATTAAATAACGCGCAATGGTCATGCGGTGTGCAAGGTAGACCCCGATGGTGGTATACTTGCGCGCCTGGAAGCAGCCGCGGTTAGGGGCTGCTGTATTAATCCCCCACAAGTCCACTATGCGACTTGCCAAAGAACCTTTGCCGCCATGAAGTTTATCATTAAATTGTTCCCGGAAATCACCATCAAAAGCCAATCCGTGCGTTTGCGCTTTATTAAAATTTTAACCGGGAACATTCGTAACGTTCTGAAGTACCACGACGAAGAGATTAAAGTCGTTCGTCACTGGGATCACGTGGAAGTGCGTACCAAAGACGAGTCCTTGCGTACTGCCATTCGCGATGCCCTGACCCGTATTCCCGGTATCCACCATATTCTGGAGGTAGAAGATGTGCCTTATACCTCCCTGCATGACATTTTCGAGAAAGCGCTGGCCCAGTATCGCGAGCAGCTAGAGGGGAAAACCTTCTGCGTGCGCGTGAAACGTCGCGGTAAGCATGAGTTTAGCTCCATTGAGGTAGAACGCTACGTCGGTGGCGGGCTGAATCAGCATATTGAGAGCGCTCGCGTAAAATTGACTCACCCGGATTACACGGTCCATCTGGAAATTGAAGACGATCGCCTGCTGCTGATAACGAACCGTACCGAAGGTATCGGTGGTTTCCCTATCGGTACCCAGGAAGATGTGCTGTCGCTAATCTCCGGTGGCTTTGACTCCAGCGTCTCCAGCTATATGCTGATGCGCCGTGGCTGCCGCGTACACTACTGCTTCTTCAACCTCGGCGGCGCAGCGCATGAGATTGGCGTCCGTCAGGTGGCTCACTATCTGTGGAACCGCTTCGGCAGCTCGCACCGCGTACGCTTTGTGGCGATCAACTTTGAGCCGGTGGTCGGTGAGATCCTGGAAAAAGTAGACGACGGCCAGATGGGCGTCGTGCTGAAACGCATGATGGTGCGCGCAGCGTCTAAGGTCGCCGAGCGCTACGGCGTGCAGGCCCTGGTCACCGGTGAAGCGCTGGGCCAGGTCTCTAGCCAGACCCTGACTAACCTGCGTCTGATTGACAACGTCTCTGATACGCTGATCCTGCGCCCGCTGATCTCTCATGATAAAGAGCACATTATCGACGTGGCTCGCGCGATCGGCACGGAAGACTTCTCCCGTACCATGCCAGAGTACTGCGGCGTGATCTCTAAAAGCCCGACGGTAAAAGCGGTGAAATCGAAGATCGAAGCCGAAGAGCAGAACTTCGATTTTGCGATCCTCGATCGGGTAGTGGAAGAGGCAACCAACGTCGACATCCGCGAGATTGCTCAGCAAGCCGAGCAGGAAGTGGTTGAAGTTGAGACCGTCACCGGTTTTGGTCCGAACGACGTGGTGCTGGATATCCGCTCTCCGGACGATCAGGAGAGCAAGCCGCTGACGATAGAGGGCGTCGACGTGGTAACGCTGCCGTTCTACAAGCTGAGTACCAAATTTGGCGATCTCGATCAGAGCAAAACCTGGCTGCTGTGGTGCGAGCGTGGGGTGATGAGCCGCCTGCAGGCGCTCTATCTGCACGAGCAGGGCTTCACCAACGTCAAGGTGTACCGCCCATAAGAAAACGCCCGGCGAGCCTGCCGGGCCTACAAAGTGCATAATGTAGGCCGGGTCAGGCGTAGCCGCCACCCGGCGTTTTTATTGCTTACGCTTCGTAATGGTTATAGATCCCCGCAGCGATCACCAGCTGTGACGCTACCTCATGCGCTTTCTCGCGCCCGACCAGCAGGTCGATAATCTTCAGTGCAAAATCGATCGACGTTCCCGGCCCCTGGCTGGTGAGCAGGTTCACCCGTGGATCCCACACTACGCGCTTATCCTGCCACTGCTCCTCAGGGATGCGATCCTTCAGCGCCGGAAAACCGGTCATATTGCCGATGGGGAAGATATTGTGCGGAACCAGCACGATGCCTGCCGCCGCGCAGATAGCCGCCACGATCCGACCCGAGCGGTGAAACTGTTTTACCGTCTCGACCAGCAGGGGGCTGTCACGAAAGCACTCCGCGCCCTTAACGCCGCCGGGCAGGACAATCACGTCATAGTCACCGTCGGCGACTTCCACCAGCGGGGCATCGGCGAGCAGCTTGACACCTCGGGAGCAGGTCACCGCCAGATTGCCGTCGCTGGCCACGCTGGCGGTAGTGACCTTAATCCCACCGCGGACCAGCAGATCGATGGTGGTCACCGCTTCGGTCTCTTCGCTACCAGGGGCGAGGCATATCAGTGCTGATGCGCTCATACTCACTCTCCTTACGTTTAATCTGTTCATAGAGGCGGGTATTTTCCGGTACCGCAATGCCATGGGCACGGGCGCGGCGGAGCAGATAGCCCGTAATGTAATCCGCTTCGGTGCGGCGCTGGGCACGAACGTCCTGCAGCATCGATGAAATGTTTTTCGCGGTATTTTCAATGACCTGATTAACGTAATACAGCAGATCATCCGCTGAAGTATGATGGCCTTCGCGCTCCATTACTGCCGCCACCTCATTACAGATAGCCTCGGTCAGCTCCGGGTGCGCCAGCAGTTCGCCGTTTGGACAGTTCCACAGGGCCGTCAGCGGGTTGATCACACAGTTGACCGCCAGCTTGCGCCACAGCTGCGGGCGGATAGTGTTATGCCAGGCCACGTCCGGTAACACCTCCTGCAAGGTGTCCGCCAGATAGCTGTAGTCACCGTCCTGCTGCCGGGCGGGGCCGATATGAGTCGTACCGCTGGCAACGTGAATAATGATGTTGCCATCCCGGCGGGCGGCATGGGTGGTAATGCCCATCAGCAGCGGGTGGGGGATCGCTTTTAACTCCTCGACCGTACCCATGCCGTTGTGGATCAGCAGCACCGGTGTGGTAGTGGGCAACATAGAGGCCAGGCTTTTTACCGCATCGGAGACCTGCCACGCCTTGAGCGTGACCAGCAGCAGATCGCTCTGGGCCAGAAAATCAGGATCGTTAGCGGTCAGGGATTCGTTGAACACGCCGCCATCTTCGTCAATTACGTTGACGCTGCAGTAGGGTTGAGGCACCCGCAGCCAGCCCTGAACTTCATGACCACGCTTACAGAGCGCCGCCAGCCACAGTTGCCCTAATGCTCCGCATCCAAGCACGGTTATTTTCATTGTTCCTCCTCACCTGCAACAGCGCCAGGTGGCAATGCGTTAAGTATAGCGCCGTCGGCTACGCTTCTCGTTATGTCCTGTTGCGGGTATTATGCATCGCAACAAAAGTGAAAGGAGAAGAAAAGATGCCATCTTTCGATATTGTTTCTGAGGTTGACCTTCAGGAAGTCCGTAACGGTGTAGACAATGCCAGCCGTGAAGTTGAATCACGCTTCGATTTCCGTGGCGTTGAGGCAACGTTTGAGCTGAACGATGCCAATAAGACCATTAAGGTACTGAGCGAGTCTGATTTTCAGGTCAATCAGCTGCTGGATATCCTGCGCGCCAAGCTGCTGAAGCGCGGCATTGAGGGGACCTCTCTCGATGTTCCGGAAGAGTTTGTGCACAGCGGTAAAACCTGGTTCGTTGAAGCCAAGCTGAAGCAAGGGATTGAGAGCGCGGTGCAGAAGAAGATCGTTAAGCTCATCAAGGACAGCAAGATCAAGGTCCAGGCGCAGATTCAGGGGGAAGAGATCCGCGTCACCGGTAAATCCCGCGACGATCTGCAGTCGGTAATGGCGCTGGTGCGCGGCGGCGATCTGGGACAGCCGTTCCAGTTCAAAAACTTCCGCGACTAATAAAAATGCCCGGTTATCCGGGCATTTTTTTAGGCTCTGAGCGCCTGCTCAACCTCAAAACGATTCGTCACTTTACTGTCGATTTTCACGTAGGCACTGCGCTCTTCAGGAACGATCAGCACCTCGCTGACGCCCGCTTTGCTCTCTAACTGCTGCTTAAGCGTATCGGTGATCGCCACGTCATCCGGGATCTCCACGCGCAGGCTGCTGACGTAGGGCGGCTCCTGCATGGTGCTGGCGACCAGCAACCAAACGGTGGCCAGCAGCGCCCCTGCCAGGAAGACAGTCTGGGAGTCGAACCAGCCGTCAACCCAGCCCCCCAGCGAGCCGCCGATGGCGACGCCGATAAACTGGCTGGTAGAGTAGATCCCCATCGCCGTACCTTTATAGCCCGCCGGGGCTTCTTTACTGATCAGCGAAGGGAGAAGGGCTTCCATCAGGTTGAACGCCAGGAAGAAGAGCTGCACGCCCGCCACCAGCTCCCAGAAATGCGGTCCCGCACCCCAGAGCACAATCTCGGCAATCAGCAGGACGATCACGCAGAAGATAAAGACCCGCTTCATGTGGCGCTTCACTTCGGCGTAGATAATAAACGGCACTACGCTGACGAAAGAGATAAGCATCGTCACCAGATAGATCTTCCAATGCTCCGATGCCGGGAAGCCGGCGGCCTCCATCTGCCCCGGCAGGGCAACGAAGGTCGACATCAGCAGGATATGCAGACACATAATGCCGAAGTTGAGCTTCAGCAACGGCGGGCGGGCAATCACTTTACTGAAGCAGCCTTTTACCATTCCCGATTCACGATTCAGTACGTGATTTTTGCTGTCCGGCACCACCCATAGTGTCAGAATGATGCCTGCCGTTGCCAGGCCAGCAATCATCCAGAATAGGGCGTGCAGGCCGAGCCGGTGGGTAATAATAGGGCCAAGCACCATGGCAATAGCGAAGGTGATGCCAAAGCTAACGCCGATAAAGGCCATCGCCTTGGTGCGGTTCTGTTCGCGGGTGAGGTCTGAGAGCAGGGCCATAACCGCAGCGGCAATGGCCCCGGAGCCCTGCAGAGCGCGGCCAAGAATAATGCCCCAGATCGAATCGGAGAGGGCGGCAATCACGCTGCCAATGACAAAAATCACCAGCCCGCCGACGATCAGCGGCTTACGGCCGATGCGATCCGACAGCAGGCCGAAAGGGATCTGGAATATCGCCTGAGCCAGGCCGTAAATGCCAATGGCAAAGCCGATCAGCGCTTCGCTGGCCCCCTGTAGGGCCATGCCATAGGTGGTCAGAACGGGCAGGACCATAAACATGCCGAGCATACGCAGCGAGAATACTGTCCCTAAACCCCAGGTGGCGCGTAGCTCGCCCGGCGTCATTTTATAGTCGTTCATTACTACCTCAATCAAAAAACCGGACACAGTATAGTGCAGGGGAGGGCGGGGCGAGTTATCCCGTAATGCGCAAAGCGTGGAATATAGTACATCAATGAGTTATTGATTTAATAAATAAAAAAGGGCGCCGAAGCACCCTTTTTGTAACATCTTTTTTAAATTACCAGACGTAGGTCAACAGGTTATGTGAGTCCGGAACCATAAAGTCCACGGACATCATCACCGAGAGGGAGGTGATCGCCACGATAGAGAACACGAACAGCTTACGCGCCCACACTCTGTCGTCTTCGACCTTATAACCCTTCAGCGCCATCCCCAGCCACCAGACGCTCACCGCAGCCGCCACCGCCAGATACTTGTATCCAGCGTAGCCGCCCAGCGAGAGCATTAGGGTCGCTACAGCAAAAGCGATGATATAGAGCGTAATGTGGTTTTTCGCTACCGAGATCCCTTTCACCACCGGCAGTACCGGGATGTTCGCCGCCTGATAATCCTTAAAGCGGAAAATCGCGATGGCGTAGGAGTGCGGCATCTGCCACAGGCTAAAGATAGCCAGCAGGATCAGCGCACCGCTGTCGAAATCACCGGTTACCGCGCAGTAGCCAATCACCGGCGGCGCAGCGCCGGAGAGAGAGCCAATCAGCGTGCCGTAGACGGAGTGGCGTTTCATATACAGGCTGTAGACGCCGACATACACCACGAACCCCATCACCCCCAGCCAGCAGGCCAGCGGGTTAGCACCAAACCACAGCAGCATAAAGCCAGCAATACCCAACAAGGTGGCGTACACCAGCGAAATTTTCGGGGAAATCAGGCCTTTGACCAGCACCCGGTTCTTCGTACGCTCCATTTTACGGTCAATGTCACGGTCGATGTAGTTGTTAAATACACAACCCGATGCCACCACCAGCGACACCCCGATCAACGTATAGGCGAAGAGGGGATAGTCGATGCTGCCCTTAGAGGCCAGCAGGAACCCCCCGATCACGGAGATCAGGTTGCCGAAAATGATGCCTGGTTTCGTTACTTGCAGGTATTGCTTAAACATCATACTCGCCGCTCTTAGTGAACCATCATGTTGTAATTCAGGTTCCACATAATCCAGATTGAGCCTACCACCAGAATGGCGATGATCAGCACGGTAAAGACAAAGGCCACCAGGTTCCAACGCTCTTCAGAAGAGGTGTTCATGTGCAGGAAGCACACCAGGTGAACCAGAATCTGTACCACCGCCGTCACCAGCACGACACCCAGAAGGGTGGCGTGCGAGGCGGAGCCGGTCATTACCATCCAGAACGGAATAGCCGTCAGGATGATCGACAGGATAAATCCTGTCATGTAGGTTTTTACGCTGCCGTGAGAGGCGCCGCTATGATCGGTAGAATGACTCATTACATCGCCCCCATCAGGTAAACTACAGAGAACACACAGATCCAGACCACGTCCAGGAAGTGCCAGAACATGCTCAGGCACATCAGACGGGTGCGGTTAGTGCTGGTCAGCCCGCGACGGGTAACCTGGAACATCAGGATCGCCATCCACACCAGACCTGAGGTCACGTGCAGACCGTGGGTCCCTACCAGCGCAAAGAAGCCTGACAGGAAGCCGCTGCGATCCGGACCGAAGCCCTCAGCAATCAGGTGATGGAACTCATACAGCTCCATCCCGATAAAGCCCGCACCGAACAGGAAGGTCAGCGCCAGCCAGGAGATCACCTGGCTTTGACGACCGTTGTTCATGGCGATAATCGCCATGCCATAGGTGATGGAGCTGAACAGCAGCAGGGCAGTTTCAACCAGCACAAACGGCAGTTCGAAAATATCCTTCCCGCTCGGGCCACCTGCAGTGCCGTTCACCAGAACGGCATAGGTAGCAAACAGACATGCAAAGAGAATGCAGTCGCTCATCAGGTAGATCCAGAAGCCGAACACTTTGTTCGACCCTGCATCGTGGTGCTCATGCTCGTGGGCATGAGCGTTAGCGTGAGTTAGAGTCTCAGTTGACATTTTTCAGTCCTGCCTTGCTAATTTCGTCGAAGTGCTGGTTTTCCAGTGTTTCAACGGTGGCAACCGGTACGTAGTAATCCACGTCCTCATCAAAGCTTTTCACAATCCAGCTCACGATCATGCCGGCAAAGCCGAGGATCGCCATCCACCAGATATGCCAGATCATGGCAAAGCCAAAGACGAGGCTGAACGCTGCGATAATGACACCCGCGCCGCTGTTTTTCGGCATATGAATCTCTTCATAGTGCGTCGGCTGGATGTACGCTTCGCCTTTGTCTTTCATTTCCCAGAATGCATCACGTTCGTGAATGTGCGGCACAACGGCAAAGTTATAGAACGGCGGCGGTGAAGAGGTTGCCCACTCCAGCGTACGGCCACCCCACGGGTCACCCGTCAGGTCGCGGTTCAGGTCACGATCGCGCACGGAGGTGTAGATCTGCATGATGATGCAGAAGATACCGATAGCAATCAGCAGCGCACCGATCTCAGCCACAATCATCAGCGGCTGGAACATCGGGTCGATGTTCTGGCTTACGCGACGCGTCATACCCATGAAGCCCATGGCGTACAGCGGCATAAAGGTTACGAAGAAGCCGATGATCCAGAACCAGAAGGCGCGGATGCCCCAGGTCTCGTTCATGGTGTAACCAAAGGCTTTCGGCCACCAGTAGGTCAGGCCAGCGAAGCAACCGAATACCACACCACCGATAATAACGTTATGGAAGTGTGCAATCAGGAACAGGCTGTTATGCAGTACGAAGTCCGCACCCGGTACGGCCAGCAGCACGCCTGTCATCCCACCGATAGAGAAGGTGATGATGAAGCCGATGCTCCACAGCATAGCGGAGTGGAACTGAATACGACCCTGGTACATGGTAAACAGCCAGTTGAAGATCTTGACCCCGGTCGGGATGGCGATAATCATCGTGGTGATACCAAAGAAGGCGTTAACGTTCGCGCCGCTGCCCATGGTAAAGAAGTGGTGCAGCCATACGATAAACGACAGAACGGTAATCGCGATGGTTGCCCATACCAGGGAGGTGTAGCCAAACAGACGCTTCTTAGAGAACGTAGCCACAACTTCTGAGTAGACGCCGAACACTGGCAGAACGAGAATGTACACTTCCGGATGGCCCCAGGCCCAAATCAGGTTGATGTACATCATCATGTTGCCGCCCATATCGTTGGTAAAGAAATGGGTGCCCAGATAACGGTCAAGCGTCAGCAGCGCGATGGTTACCGTCAGGATAGGGAACGAGACGATAATCAGCACGTTAGTACAGAGTGACGCCCAGGTAAATACCGGCATTTTGAACATGGTCATGCCAGGGGCACGCATGCGCAAAATGGTCACAAAGAAGTTAATACCGGTCAGGGTTGTACCAATACCAGAGAGCTGGAGACTCCAGATCCAGTAGTCAACGCCTACGCCGGGACTGTACTCAATGCCCGAGAGCGGTGGATAAGCTACCCAGCCGGTCTGAGCAAATTCGCCCACGCCCAGCGAGATGTTAACCAGCACCACGCCGACAACGGTGAACCAGAAGCTCAGGTTGTTCAGGAATGGGAAGGCAACGTCACGGGCGCCGATTTGCAGCGGCACGACCAGGTTCATCAGGCCTACCACGAACGGCATCGCCACGAAGAAGATCATGATAACGCCGTGGGCGGTAAAGATCTGATCGTAGTGGTGCGGTGGCAGGAACCCGGCTTCGCCCGACGAGACGAGCAGCTGCTGGGTACGCATCATGATGGCGTCGGCAAAGCCACGCACTAACATCACGATAGCGACGAGGATGTACATAATCCCCAGGCGTTTGTGGTCCACGGAGGTGAGCCACTCGTTCCACAGATATGACCACTTACCGAAATAAGTGAGTGCTGCAACTAACGCCAGTCCCCCGACGAGAATTGCTGCCACCGTAACCATGATAATCGGTTCATGGTACGGCACTGCATCCAGTGTAAGTTTTCCGAACATCGTATTATTCCTCGGCCCCTTAGTGAGAGGTTTCCGCGTGATTCATGTTCATGCCTTCCATGCCTTCGTGCGAGTTCTGTTCGCCTTCAGCCTGAGTCACGTCCATGCTCTTCCCAGGTCCCATAAATTTGTTAATCACATTAACAAACAGGTCAGGTTTAACACTGGAGAAGTATTCGACTTTATTGTATTCGCTAGGTGCTGCCAGCTTGTTGTACGCGTCCATGTCATTCATGACTTTCGGCGACTGTTTCGCTTGCGCTACCCACTGGTTGAAGGTCGCGGCATCCGGTGTTGCGATGGCTTTGAACTTCATGCCGGAGAAACCAGCACCACTGTAGTTAGCAGAAATACCATCGTAGGTGCCGGCTTCGTTGGCGATCAGGTGCAGTTTGGTCTGCATCCCGGCCATCGCGTAGATCTGGCTACCCAGTCGCGGAATGAAGAAGGAGTTCATCACCGAGTTCGATGTGATTTTGAATTCCACAGGCGTATTCGCCGGGAACGCAATCTCATTGACCGTTGCGATGCCCTGCTCCGGGTAAATAAAGAACCACTTCCAGTCCATTGCAATGACTTCGATGGTTACCGGCTTCGCATCGTGCACCAGCGGACGGCTGGGTTCGAGCGCATGCGTGGTTTTCCATGTCAGTACCGCAAGGAAAATGATGATAAGGATGGGAATCGTCCAAACCACAGCTTCAACTTTGTTCGAGTGCGACCAGTTGGGGCTGTATTTGGCTTCCTTGTTCGACGCCCGGTACTTCCAGGCAAAACCGATAGCCATCACGATGGCGGGGATCACGACAATCAACATCAGCCCAAGAGCCGTCAGTATCAATGAACGTTGTTCCAGTCCAATCTGTCCTTTGGGATCGAGAAGTGCAGAATCACAGCCGCTCAGTAACGCCGCGCCTGTGATTAATGACAACATTCCCAAAATTTTATTGTATTTCCTGAGTCTCATTTAACGACCTCAATTCCACGGGGGTCTGGTGGCGCTTAAAGTGTGCGGGCATTTTACGGGAAGGTTACATTACTGTAAACATGCGTGGCGCGCTGTCAGTAGGGTGTTACTGGGTTCTGCCGCGTATGTCACACAGAAGGCAACAATCTGTAAAATCTCGCAATCGCCGCGTTCGGCCCCAAGGTTATAACCAAAACCGGGCCTAATACTTATAGACCAGGCGAAATGGTATAACCAATCCATTTTGTGAACATTTACTTAACATTAATTCAGCAATTATCAAACATTGCGCGAAGCTTAATTTGATAACCATGCTGAATCATTAAAGCGTAGTCGTAAATGTATACCGCACAAAATAATTAAACAAAAAGAGAGATGAAGCCAGAATTAAACAAATATATCCTGAAATTAAATCTTTTAATTATTTTGCGCGATTATTACCTGCAGTAACTAACGGGTTATTTTTCCTGCGCGGTTTTGCGCAGGGAGAGGTAGTCCAGTAGCCCACCGTAGAGAATGCCGCCTACGGCCAGCAGCGCGCCGATCTCTAACAACAGCCCGGCGAAATCCCATGATGTCAGACCGAGGGCGTTAAGGGTGATGACGCCCAGCCAGGCCGCCAGCAGCACACAGCCCACGGCCAGCGTGCGGAGCGCCAGCTGGTAGGCCCCGGCGTAGCGGCTGCGGGGAAGAAAGCCGTCGGTGCGCTGGGTATAGGCCAGCGTCTCTTTACACACCAGCAGCAGAAGCAGCCCCGGTACGGCGGCGATCACCGAGAAGAGATAAAACGTCGACCAGCCCCAGCTCTCGACAAACCAGCCGGCGATAGGACCGACGTAGACGCGCCCGATAGCGGAGAGGGCAGAGAGCAGGGCGAACTGGGTGGCAGAAAACGACTTGTTGCACAGGGTCATCAGCAGGGCAACAAACGCGGCTGTACCCATTCCGCCGCACAGGTTCTCAAAGAATACCGCCGCCGCCATACTGTAGAGATGCTTATCCGTGACCGACAGCAGCCAGTAGCCCGCGTTGGAGGCCCCCTGCAGGATGCCAAAGATCAGCAGGGCACGAAACAGCGTCAGGCGCTGCATCAGCACGCCGCCGTAGAGCGCTCCGAGGATGGTCGCAATCAGCCCGAGCGTTTTATTCACCACGCCGACGTCACCGGCGTCAAAGCCCACGCCGCGGATCAGAAAGGTGGTGGTCAGGCTCATGGCGAAAGCGTCGCCCAGCTTATAAAGGACGATAAGCAGCAGGATCAGCCAGGCGTTGTTGCGCCCGAAGAAGTCACGCAGCGGCGCGACCACGGCCTGCTCCAGCGATTTCGGTACCGGCACGGCATCGTCTGGCTCGGGAGCAAAGAGGGTAGCAATAATACAGGGCAGCATCAGCGCCGCCATCAGCCAGTACATTCCCTGCCAGCCCAGCCAGCGGTCCGCCAGCCACAGCGCCAGCCCACCGGAGACCAACATGCCGAGGCGGTAGCCCAGCACGCTGATGGCGGCCCCTGCGCCGCGCTCTTCGGCGGGCAGCACATCGGTCTTCCAGGCATCGAACACAATATCCTGCGAGGCGGAGCAGAAAGCGATGATAACCGCCAGTCCCGCCATCCAGCGCAGCTGCGAGGTGGGCTCAAGGAAGCCCATCCCTGCAATAGCGATCAGCAGCAGGATCTGGGTCGTCAGCAGCCAGCCGCGACGACGGCCAAAGAACGGCGGCGTATAGCGGTCCATCACCGGCGACCATAAAAACTTAAACACGTAGGCCTGGCCCACCAGCGAAAAGAAGCCGATGGTCTTCAGGTCAATGTTTTCGACGGTCATCCACGCCTGAAGCGTGCCGGAGGTCAGGGCAAGGGGGAGGCCTGAGGCAAAACCCAGGATCAGCAGGATGGCTGACTTAGGTTGCTGAAAGATACGTAGATAGCGGCTGGACATAGGAGGCGGGCTGACCCGGCGCGAACCGGGTCAGCGGGCAGAATTAACGCGCGTTCTGCTTGATAAAATCGTGGATGCTGGTGTCCTGGGACATGTCAGCGATGGTGTCGGTCAGCACGCTGTTCACGCTGTCGGCGATGTTTTTATTCGACGCCTGCAGTGCACCTTCAACCGAGTAGTTCGCACGGTAGTTTTTGGTCATCTTGTTGCCGTTCGGGGCAGTAGCGATGATGGCGATATCGGCTTTGGTGGCGATGTTGTAGCGCACGTTGCCCTGGGAGACGTCAGCGTAGAGCTGGCTCACGATAATCTGCAGATTCACTGCGCCGTTCGGGCCAATCATGTAGCCACGAGCGGTCATCTGTTTCTCCAGCACTTCCTGCAGCAGGAAGCGCAGATCGCGGGAGGCGGTCAGGGTCACCAGCTGGTTGTCGCGGGTCACTTTTGCCAGCGCCTGATC
Organism: Pseudescherichia sp. AS216; assembly: GCF_037152055.1. Taxonomy (NCBI): domain Bacteria; kingdom Pseudomonadati; phylum Pseudomonadota; class Gammaproteobacteria; order Enterobacterales; family Enterobacteriaceae; genus Pseudescherichia; species Pseudescherichia sp. AS216. The sequence goes on from NZ_JBBCMV010000001.1 coordinate 51,930, forward strand.
CTGACGCTGATCGGCACCGTTGATGCTCACGGTCACGCCCATCAGGCTCGGATCCTGCTGCGGCAGGGTAATTTTGGGTGAGACATCAATAGTAGTAGGAGGCGTAGCACAGCCAGCCAGCATAAACAGAGCGACCAGCGGGAAAAGCACTTTTTTTAACATATAAGAGATCTCTGTGAATCTTAAGCTTATAAAGGGGTAATTGGCGTCATCATAACATTGCCAACGGCCGGGGCAACCCGGCAATGCATGTAAATTCATCGCCTTGTGCATTTTGTGCTCACAAATCCTGTTTAACCGCCCATAAAAGCGACCTGAATGAGAATTTCTCCGGTGGGTTCATGCCTTTGAATGATAAAACGAGACGAACGCTAAATATTTGTTGTTTTCTTGTTATGGAAGCGGTAAAAGCGGCTAATATTTAAAGGGATGGGTTACATCTGAACGCTGTCTGAGGAGTCTTTTCATGATGATACGCGAACAAATAGAATCAAAATTAAGGGCAACGTTTGAACCCGCGTTCCTCGAAGTTGTTGATGAAAGCTACCGTCACAATGTTCCGGCCGGTTCTGAAAGCCATTTCAAGGTGGTGCTGGTAAGCGATCGCTTTGCAGGCGAACGTTTTCTTAACCGCCATCGAATGATTTACAGTACGTTAACCTCCGAGCTTGCCACGACGGTACACGCGCTGGCCCTGCATACCTACACCCTCAAAGAGTGGGAAGGTTTACAGGATACCCTCTTCGCGTCACCGCCCTGTCGAGGTGCGGGTACGATTGCGTAATAACTGAGTGCGTAATAAATGAGGTTTGCAACAGCGCGAACTTTTCCAGTATGTTGCGTACAGAATATGTGAAAACGGCCTGCGGGCCGTTTTATTTTGTCTGAGTTTTGTTCGATAAGGCCAAAACTCAGACAAAAATTAGCCGTGAATTGTGAAAAAGGCCGCAACAGCGTGCAATAACCGTTCTCGACTCACAAAAGTGATGCCGCTATAATGCTGCGTCCTATTTTTTGAACGCCTTCGGGATGATTCTGGTGACAGGGAATGTGTATCTGATTCAAGAGAGCATCCCGGTTCTACGCAGCCACCTGACGTGGTCTGCGGATAGAGTTGACCGAGCACTCTGATTTTTTGAGGTAACAAGATGCAAGTTTCAGTTGAGACCACTCAGGGCCTTGGCCGCCGTGTAACGATCACTATCGCTGCTGACAGCATCGAGACCGCTGTAAAAAGCGAGCTGGTCAACGTTGCGAAAAAAGTACGCATTGACGGCTTCCGTAAAGGCAAAGTACCGATGACCGTTGTTGCTCAGCGTTATGGCGCATCCGTACGCCAGGACGTGCTGGGTGAGCTGATGAGCCGCAACTTCATTGATGCGATCATTCAGGAAAAAATCAATCCGGCCGGCGCACCGACCTACGTACCGGGCGAGTACAAAATGGGTGAAGACTTCACCTACTCCGTAGAGTTTGAAGTTTATCCGCAGGTTGAGCTCACCGGTCTGGAAAGCATCGAAGTTGAAAAACCGATCGTTGAAGTGACCGATGCTGACGTTGACGGCATGCTGGACACCCTGCGTAAGCAGCAGGCAACCTGGAAAGACAAAGACGGCGCGGCTGATGCAGAAGATCGCGTGACCGTAGACTTCACCGGTTCCGTTGACGGCGAAGAGTTCGAAGGCGGTAAAGCCACTGACTTCGTGCTGGCGATGGGCCAGGGCCGCATGATCCCGGGCTTCGAAGACGGTATCAAAGGTCACAAAGCAGGCGAAGAGTTCACCATCGACGTGACCTTCCCGGAAGATTACCACGCTGAAAACCTGAAAGGGAAAGCGGCTAAGTTCGTCATCAACCTGAAAAAAGTTGAAGAGCGCGAGCTGCCAGAGCTGACCGAAGAGTTCATTAAACGTTTCGGCGTTGAAGATGGCTCCATCGACGGCCTGCGCGCTGAAGTGCGTAAGAACATGGATCGCGAGCTGAAAGGCGCGGTACGTAACCGTGTTAAAACGCAGGCCATCGACGGTCTGGTAAAAGCGAACGAAATCGACGTGCCGGCTGCCCTGATCGACAGCGAAATCGACGTGCTGCGCCGCCAGGCTGCTCAGCGCTTCGGTGGCAACGAGAAACAGGCTCTTGAGCTGCCGCGTGAGCTGTTCGAAGAGCAGGCGAAACGCCGCGTTGTTGTCGGTCTGCTGCTGGGCGAAGTGATCCGTACCCACGAGCTGAAAGCTGACGAAGCACGTGTGAACGAGCTGATCGAAGAGATGGCGTCCGCTTACGAAGATCCGAAAGAAGTGGTTGAGTTCTACAGCAAGAACAAAGAGCTGATGGACAACATGCGCAACGTTGCGCTGGAAGAGCAGGCTGTTGAAGCCGTTCTGGCGAAAGCGAAAGTGTCTGAAAAAGCCACTTCCTTCAACGAGCTGATGAACCAGCAAGCGTAAGTCACGTTTCCCGCCTTTACGCGGAAACGAAAGCCCGTCACCTGCTGGTGGCGGGTTTTTTTTTAACATTCACCGGCTATCGGAAGAGTGCTAAAAGCACGTTTCAGTGTTAGCGTTAAGCCAAAAGATTGTTATGCTTGAATTAAGATGATGCCATCCCCATAACAGGGAGACTATCAAGATTAACGCTTGCTGCAGATCCGTCCAAGGTGGTCGTAGTCAGACCAGTCAGAGTCAAGTAGAATCGGGACAGCAGGTTTATTCATTTTTATCCAGGAGACGGACATGTCATACAGCGGCGAACGAGATAACTTTGCACCCCATATGGCGCTGGTGCCAATGGTTATTGAGCAGACTTCACGCGGTGAGCGCTCATTCGATATCTACTCTCGTCTTCTTAAAGAGCGCGTCATTTTCATGACTGGCCAGGTCGAAGACCATATGGCAAACCTGATTGTGGCGCAGATGCTGTTTCTGGAAGCAGAAAACCCGGAAAAAGATATTTACCTGTATATTAATTCCCCAGGCGGGGTGATTACCGCCGGGATGTCAATCTATGACACCATGCAGTTTATCAAGCCTGACGTTAGCACCATCTGTATGGGTCAGGCGGCGTCAATGGGCGCATTCCTGCTGACCGCAGGGGCTAAAGGCAAGCGCTTCTGTCTGCCAAACTCACGCGTCATGATCCACCAGCCGCTGGGTGGCTATCAGGGCCAGGCAACGGATATCGAGATCCATGCGCGTGAAATTTTGAAAGTGAAGGGGCGCATGAATGAACTTATGGCACACCACACGGGTCAATCATTAGAGCAGATTGAACGCGATACCGAGCGTGACCGCTTCCTCTCCGCCGCTGAAGCGGTAGAGTACGGGCTGGTTGACTCAATCTTGACCCATCGTAATTAATGCCCAGGCCGGACGAGTACCGCTATAATCATTGAGAGCGGCACGACGCTGTATAGCGTCTTGCGCCTGGAGTGGCATTTGCGTCGTCGTGTGCGGCACAAAAAACAGAAAAGAGGTTTTGACTCATGACAGATAAACGCAAAGATGGTTCGGGCAAACTGTTGTACTGCTCTTTTTGCGGCAAAAGCCAGCATGAAGTGCGTAAGCTGATTGCCGGGCCGTCCGTGTATATCTGCGACGAGTGTGTCGATCTGTGTAACGACATCATTCGCGAAGAGATTAAAGAAGTTGCGCCGCATCGTGAGCGCAGTGCGCTGCCGACGCCGCATGAAATTCGCCATCACCTGGACGACTATGTTATCGGTCAGGAGCAGGCCAAAAAAGTGCTGGCCGTCGCGGTATATAACCACTACAAACGTCTGCGTAACGGCGATAGCAGCAACGGCGTTGAGCTGGGTAAAAGTAACATCCTGCTGATCGGGCCTACCGGCTCGGGTAAAACGCTGCTGGCAGAAACGCTGGCGCGCCTGCTTGATGTGCCGTTTACTATGGCAGATGCGACCACGCTGACCGAAGCGGGTTACGTGGGCGAGGATGTGGAAAACATCATCCAGAAACTGCTGCAGAAGTGTGATTACGACGTACAGAAAGCGCAGCGCGGCATTGTCTACATCGATGAAATCGATAAGATTTCCCGTAAGTCCGATAACCCGTCGATCACCCGAGACGTTTCTGGTGAAGGCGTTCAGCAGGCGCTGCTGAAGCTGATCGAAGGGACCGTGGCTGCCGTACCGCCTCAGGGCGGACGTAAGCATCCGCAGCAGGAGTTTTTGCAGGTTGATACCTCAAAAATCCTCTTTATCTGCGGCGGGGCCTTTGCTGGCCTGGATAAGGTCATCTCCCATCGTGTGGAAACCGGCTCCGGTATCGGTTTTGGCGCAACGGTGAAAGGCAAGTCCGAGAAGGCGAAAGAGGGCGAGCTGCTGGCCCAGGTGGAACCAGAAGATCTGATCAAATTTGGTCTGATCCCTGAGTTTATCGGTCGTCTGCCAGTGGTGGCAACGCTCAACGAGCTGAGCGAAGAAGCGCTGATCCAGATCCTGAAAGAGCCGAAAAACGCCCTGACCAAGCAGTACCAGGCGCTGTTTAATCTGGAAGGTGTCGATCTCGAGTTCCGCGACGAAGCGCTGGACGCCATTGCTAAGAAAGCAAACGCCCGTAAAACCGGTGCGCGTGGCCTGCGTTCTATCGTAGAAGCGGCCCTGCTGGATACCATGTACGATCTGCCTTCAATGGAAGATGTGGAAAAAGTGGTGATTGACGAAGCGGTTATCGCCGGTCAAACCAAACCTCTGCTGATTTATGGTAAACCGGAAGCGCAGCAGGCTTCTGGCGAATAATTAACCTATCCATACAAGCGGTTAACCAAAAAGGGGGGATTTTATCTCCCCTTTTATTTTTCCGTACTCCCGACGTTGAATGTAAGGGAAACATCCCCATATACTGATTTACATGTTAACGGTCGCATGACGCAAAGACCTGCGGCCGGGTTACCAGGCGGACATTAAACTTAAGAGAGAGCTCTATGACTTCTGAGCGTTCTGAACGCATTGAAATCCCCGTATTGCCGTTGCGCGATGTGGTGGTTTATCCGCACATGGTCATCCCCTTATTCGTAGGGCGGGAAAAATCGATTCGTTGTCTCGAAGCGGCCATGGACCAGGATAAAAAAATCATGCTGGTGGCGCAGAAAGAGGCGTCCACGGATGAGCCGGGTGTTAACGATCTGTTCACCGTCGGGACCGTGGCCTCTATTCTGCAGATGCTGAAGCTGCCGGACGGTACGGTAAAAGTACTGGTCGAAGGCCTGCAGCGTGCGCGCATCAGCGCCCTGTCAGATGACGGTGAGTACTTCTCCGCGAAAGCCGAATACCTGGAATCGCCCGCCCTTGACGAGCGTGAGCAGGAGGTGCTGGTTCGCACCGCGATTGGCCAGTTTGAAGGCTACATCAAGCTCAACAAAAAAATTCCACCGGAAGTGCTGACGTCGCTCAATAGCATCGACGATCCGGCACGTCTGGCCGACACCATCGCCGCCCATATGCCGCTGAAGCTGGCGGATAAGCAGTCCGTGCTGGAGATGTCCGACGTCAATGAACGTCTGGAATATCTAATGGCGATGATGGAGTCGGAGATCGACCTGTTGCAGGTTGAGAAGCGCATCCGTAACCGCGTTAAGAAACAGATGGAGAAATCCCAGCGCGAGTACTATCTGAATGAGCAGATGAAAGCCATCCAGAAAGAGCTGGGCGAGATGGACGATGCGCCGGACGAAAACGAAGCGCTGAAGCGTAAGATCGACGCGGCGAAGATGCCGAAAGAGGCAAAAGAGAAAGCGGAAGCCGAGCTGCAGAAGCTGAAAATGATGTCTCCGATGTCGGCAGAAGCAACAGTGGTGCGTGGCTACATCGAGTGGATGATCCAGGTGCCGTGGAATGCCCGCAGCAAGGTCAAGAAAGATCTGCGTCAGGCGCAGGAGATTCTGGATACCGATCACTACGGTCTGGAACGCGTTAAAGATCGCATCCTTGAGTACCTTGCGGTTCAAAGCCGGGTTAACAAACTGAAGGGGCCGATCCTCTGCCTGGTAGGGCCGCCGGGGGTGGGTAAAACCTCTCTGGGTCAGTCCATTGCCAAAGCCACCGGACGTAAATACATCCGCATGGCGCTGGGCGGCGTGCGTGACGAAGCGGAGATCCGTGGTCACCGCCGGACCTATATCGGCTCTATGCCAGGCAAACTGATCCAAAAGATGGCGAAGGTTGGGGTGAAAAACCCGCTCTTCCTGCTGGATGAGATCGACAAGATGTCGTCGGACATGCGTGGCGACCCAGCTTCGGCGCTGCTGGAAGTGCTGGATCCCGAGCAGAACGTGGCCTTCAGCGATCACTATCTTGAGGTTGACTACGATCTCAGCGACGTGATGTTTGTTGCGACGTCAAACTCGATGAACATCCCTGCGCCGCTGCTGGACCGTATGGAAGTGATCCGTCTGTCGGGCTACACCGAAGATGAGAAACTGAACATCGCCAAGCGCCATCTGCTGCCGAAGCAGATTGAGCGTAACGCCCTGAAAAAGGGCGAGATCACGGTTGACGATAGCGCCATCGTTGGCATTATTCGTTACTACACCCGTGAGGCAGGTGTCCGTAGCCTGGAGCGTGAAATCTCCAAGCTGTGCCGGAAGGCGGTGAAACAGCTGCTGCTCGATCCGTCGCTGAAGCAGATCACCATCAACGGGGACAACCTCAACGAGTACCTGGGCGTTCAGCGCTTCGACTACGGTCGTGCAGATGATGAAAACCGCGTGGGTCAGGTGACCGGTCTGGCGTGGACGGAAGTGGGCGGCGATCTGCTGACCATCGAAACCGCCTGCGTGCCGGGTAAAGGCAAGCTGACCTACACCGGCTCGCTGGGTGAAGTGATGCAGGAGTCCATCCAGGCGGCATTGACCGTGGTGCGCGCGCGTGCAGAGAAGCTGGGCATTAACGGCGACTTCTACGAAAAACGCGATATCCACGTTCACGTTCCGGAAGGGGCGACGCCGAAAGATGGCCCGAGCGCCGGTATTGCCATGTGTACGGCGCTGGTCTCCTGTCTGACCGGCAACCCGGTTCGCGCCGACGTGGCGATGACCGGTGAGATCACCCTGCGCGGTCAGGTTCTGCCGATTGGCGGCCTGAAAGAGAAGCTGCTGGCAGCGCACCGCGGTGGTATCAAAACCGTGCTGATCCCGTACGAGAACAAGCGTGACCTCGAAGAGATCCCGGAGAACGTGATTGCCGATCTCGACATTCACCCGGTGAAACGCATTGAGGAAGTGCTGACCCTGGCGCTGCAAAATGAGCCGTCAGGCATGCAGGTCGTTAGCGCAAAATAGTGACCTCGCGCAAAGAGCGTCAATAAAAACAAGGCTGGCAGCGCATTTCGGGCTTGCCAGCCTTTTTTTGTATAGCTAATTTAGATGGCTGGTTTGCTGTATCATCAACAACGGGTGTTGTAAGGGCATGACAGGCCTGATATAACTGCTGCGCGGTCGCACTTCGATGGATTAAGGTGCGATATAAATTATAAAGAGAGGAAGAGAAGAGTGAATAAATCTCAACTGATAGACAAAATTGCTGCAGGGGCTGATATCTCTAAAGCTGCGGCTGGACGTGCGTTAGATGCTTTAATTGCTTCTGTTACTGAATCTCTGCAAGCCGGGGACGAAGTTGCGCTGGTAGGTTTTGGTACTTTTGCGGTTAAAGAGCGTGCTGCCCGTACTGGTCGCAACCCGCAAACTGGCAAAGAGATCACCATCGCTGCCGCTAAAGTTCCGGGTTTCCGCGCAGGTAAAGCGCTGAAAGACGCGGTAAACTGATAGCGATCCCTCTCAGGATTGTGACAAAGTACAAGGGCGCATCACCAGATGTGCCTTTTTTATTTGCGATGCCGGAATTAATCGGACCTGCGGGCTGACAACCGCCCCGGTTTCTTGTCACAATACGGCTTTACGCGCAGCGGCCCAGGAGTGTTGGCGCTGCGTGAGACAGACAGTCACCTACAGCGGAGTGTTGTTACACCATGATGGACAATTTACGCGCGGCGGCCAACCACGTCGTGCTCAAGATCATTCTGGGTTTGATTATCGTGTCATTCATTCTGACTGGCGTTGGTAACTACCTGATTGGCGGTAACAATAATTATGCCGCAAAAGTTAATGGCCAGGAGATTAGCCGCAGCCAGTTCGAAAATGCCGTGGCGGCAGAACGTAACCGCTTGCAGCAGAGGCACGGCGAGCGGTTCTCCGAGCTGGCCAGCAACGAAGCCTATATGAAGAGCATGCGTCAGCAGGTGCTGAGCCGCCTGATTGATGAAGCGCTGCTGGACCAGTACGCCCAGCATCTGGGCCTCGGCGTCAGCGATGAGCAGGTGAAGAAAGCGATCTTCTCAACCCAAGCTTTCCAGAACAACGGTAAGTTCGACAACGCACGCTACAATGCGCTGGTCAATCAGATGGGCATGACCGCCGATCAGTATGCTCAAGCCCTGCGTAACCAGCTTACCTCCCAGCAGCTGATCAATGCCGTTGCCGGTACTGACTTTATGCTGAAAGGTGAAACCGACGAGCTGGCCGCGCTGGTCGCGCAGCAGCGTATGGTGCGCACGGCAACCCTCGACGTTAACGCCCTGGCACAGAAGCAGACCGCCTCCAATCAGGAGATCGCCAGCTACTACGAGCAGCACAAAAACAGCTTTATCGCTCCGGAGCAGTTCCGCGTCAGCTACATCAAGCTGGATGCTGCCAGCATGCAGCAGAACGCCAGTGATGAAGAGATTCAGTCCTACTACGATCAGCATCAGGATCAGTTTACCCAGCCGCAGCGTAATCGTTACAGCGTGATCCAGACCAAAACCGAAGACGACGCGAAAGCGGTGCTGGAACAGTTAAGCAAAGGTGCTGATTTCGCCACCCTCGCCAAAGAGAAGTCGGCGGACATTATCTCTGCCCGCAACGGCGGCGATATGGGCTGGCTGGAAGATTCCACCACCCCAGACGAGCTGAAAAAGGCCGGTCTGAAAGAGAAAGGCCAGCTCTCTGGCGTGATTAAATCCTCCGTTGGCTTCCTGGTCGTGCGTCTTGACGACGTTCAGCCTGCTCAGATTAAGCCGTTTAACGACGTGCGTGACGAGCTGGCAGCGAAGGTGAAGCAGGAGAAAGGTCTTGATGCCTACTACGCCCTGCAGCAGAAAGTGAGCGATGCCGCGAGCAACGACAATGAGTCGCTGGCGGGTGCAGAGCAGGTGGCAGGCGTGAAAGCGGTTGAAACCGGCTGGTTTGGCCGCGACAACCTGCCGCAGGAGCTGAACTTCAAACCGGTGTCTGACGCTATCTTCGGCGGCGCGCTGGTGGGAGAGAACGGTTCGCCGGGCAACAACTCCGACATCATTACCGTTGATGGCGATCGGGCCTTTGTGCTGCGCGTGAGCGAGCATAAAGCCGAAGCCGTGAAGCCGCTGGAGGAAGTGAAAGCCCAGGTAAGCGATATCGTGAAGCACAACAAAGCTGAGCAGCAGGCGAAGCTGAATGCCGATAAGCTGCTGGCTGACCTGAAAGCGGGTAAAGGCGACGAGGCGTTGAAAGCCGCAGGCCTGAGCTTTGGCGAGCCGAAGGCGCTGGTACGTACCGGTCAGGATCCGCTGAGCCAGGCGGCCTTTACGCTGGCCCTGCCAGCGAAGGATAAGCCAGTCTACGGCGTTGCCAACGATATGCAGGGCAACGTAGTGCTGCTGGCGCTGGACGAAGTGAAAGCAGGCACCCTGCCGGACGCGCAGAAAAAAGCCATGGTGGAGGGGATCACTGAGAACAATGCCCAGATCTCTTTCGAAGCGCTGATGAGCAACCTGCGTAAAGAAGCCAAAATCAAAATGGGCGACATCGTCGATCCGCAGCAGTAATTTCTCTGGGCGTCTCGCAGACTTTTGCAACGCCCTGCAACAATCAAAGGCCGCTTTCGCGGCCTTTTCCATTTCTGCAATCTGCCGTTTGTCCCGCGTTCCCGCTCTGTTTATCGTGCAGGGGCTGTCAACACACAAGGAGAAAGCAGCATGAAACGTGGAATAAAAATAGCGGTGATGACCCTGACATTGACCTGTGCCGCTCTGAGCCAGCAAGCGCTCGCCGCTGAAACGCCGGTGAAATCCCCGCAGGCGCAGACGGTGCAGGGTAAATCCGCCGCCGCTGGGCCGGAGGCTAAGGCAAAAGCGCCGCAGGCGGTAAAGGGCGATGAGCAGCCGACCCGGGTCAGCATTAACGCGGCGTCGGCGGAGGCGCTGGCACAGGCGATGAACGGCGTGGGGCTGAAGAAAGCGCAGGCGATTGTTAGCTACCGTGACGAATATGGACCCTTTAAGACGCTGGAGGATTTACAGCAGGTGCCGGGAATGGGGGCCTCGCTGGTGGAGCGTAACCTGGATCGTTTAACCCTGTAAGTTTTGCTTGCGTCGTAGCCATTTTTTGCCATGCTAAAGAGGTCATACCAGTTATGACCTCCGACCCTATATAACATAAGAAAAAAGGCTATTGCGCTATGCAGACTGAAATTAAAGTTCGTGGTTACCATATCGATGTTTACCAGCATGTAAATAACGCCCGCTACCTGGAGTTTCTGGAGGAGGCGCGCTGGGAGGGGCTGGAAAGCAGCGAAGGTTTCCGCTGGATGACGGCTAACAACATTGCGTTTATCGTGGTCAATATCAACATCAACTATCGCCGACCGGCGGTGCTGGGCGATCTGTTGACCATTACCAGCAGCATACAGCAGCTCAACGGCAAAAGCGGCGTGCTCAGTCAGGTAGTGACGCTGTCGCCAGAGGGGGAGGTGGTGGCCGATGCGCTGATCACCTTTGTCTGCATCGATCTGCGCACTAAAAAATCGCTGGCGCTGGAAGGGGAGCTGCGGGAGAAGCTGGAGATGATGATGGCGTAAGCTCTCACGCCCGGTGGCGCTACGCTTACCGGGCCTACAAACCGCACCTTAGCCCCGTAGGCCGGGCAAACGTAGAGCCGCCCGGCGTTACCAAAGCTTACTGTAGTTTTATCGCCTACTTCAGGCCGGTTTTCTGCTTCATTGCTGCCATCACCGCAGGCTTCTCTGCCAGATAGTGATTCAGGCCGTTGGCTCGTAGGTTACAGGCGGCACACTGGCCGCAGCCGTCGCCCTTGATACCGTTGTAGCAGGTCAGGGTCTCCTCGCGGATCAGCTCCAGCTTCTGCCAGTAGTCGGCCAGCGCCCAGGTTTCTGCTTTATCGAGCCACATCAGCGGCGTCTCAAAGCGGATATCTTTTGCCATGCCGAGGCTGACCGCATGGTTGAGCGCCTTCACAAACTCGTCGCGGCAGTCCGGGTAGCCGGAGAAGTCGGTCTCACAGACGCCGGTAATCACCGCTTCGGCCTGCACCTGGTAGGCGTAGATAGCCGCAAGGGTCAAAAACAGGATATTGCGGCCCGGCACGAAGGTGTTAGGAATACCGCTGGCGTCAGGCTCGTAGTCCGGCACTGGAATGCTGTCACGCGTCAGGCTGCTGACCGCCAGCTCGTTAAGCAGGGTGACGTCCAGTATCTTATGCGCCCGTGCACCCAGCTTCAACGCCAGCTCACGCGCGACGTCAATCTCGGCGCGGTGGCGCTGGCCGTAATCGAAGGTGACACAGTGGACTTCATCATAGTGATGCAGCGCCTGTACCAGACAGGTGGTGGAGTCCTGGCCTCCGCTAAAGACGACAACGGCACGTTTCATAGATTTTCCTGACAGTTTCACTAGCAATAAAGCCGCTATGGTAGCGCCTGACGGCGGGCACCACCAGTAGCCATTTGCTATCGCAACAGACGGGCAATCTCTGCGGTCCAGGGCGCAGTATCGCCTATAGAGGCTTTTACCCACGCCGGATTGTAGTAGGTATCGAGATAGCGCTCGCCGCTGTCGCACAGCAGGGTAACAATCGAGCCGGTACGCCCCTCGTCACGCATTCGGGCGGCAAGCTGCAACGCCCCCCACATGTTGGTGCCGGTGGAGGCCCCGACCTTGCGGCCTAGCTGGCTCTCCAGCCAGTGGGCGGTAGCAACGCTGGCGGCATCCGGGACGCGCAGCATCTCGTCTACCACGTCCGGAATGAACGAGGGCTCCACGCGGGGACGCCCGATGCCCTCAATTTTACTTCCGACCGCGCTGCGCAGGCTGGCATCCCGCTGCTGCCAGTAGTCAAGAAAGACAGAGTTTTGCGGATCAACTACCGTGAGCTGGGTGTCGTATCCCTGGTAGCGAATATAGCGCCCAATGGTTGCCGACGTGCCGCCGGTACCGGCGCTCATCACGATATGGGTTGGGATCGGGTGCGGCTCATGACGCATCTGGCGGTAGATGCTGTCGGCGATATTGTTGTTGCCGCGCCAGTCGGTGGCGCGCTCGGCGTAGGTAAACTGATCCATATAGTGGCCATGCAGCTCCTGCGCCAGCGTCTCGGAAGCAGCATAGATCTCGCAGGCGCTCTCGACGAAGTGGCAGCGGCCACCGTAAAAAGCGATCTGCTCGATTTTACGCTTTGCGGTGCAGGCGGGCATCACTGCAATAAAGGGCAGACCCAGCAGACGGGCAAACCAGGCCTCCGATACTGCCGTTGAGCCAGAGGAGGCCTCAATAATCGGCGTACCTTCCTTGATCCAGCCGTTGCACAGTCCGTAAAGGAACAGCGAGCGCGCCAGGCGGTGCTTCAGGCTGCCGGTTGGGTGCGTGCTCTCATCCTTCAGGTAGATATAAATCCCCGGAAAGGCGGGGAGGGGAAGGCGAATTAGATGTGTATCCGCCGAGCGCTGGGCATCGGCATTAATTTCACTGATGGCATATTTAGTCCAGGCGTTGTTCATCCGGGGCGATCCTGTTTGTCAATTTGTGCCTAGCTTAACGGAAAGCGCCTAAAAAATTGTTGCCATTCCGTCTTTGAAATAGAATAACGAGAGAAAAAATTTCTCCCGGAGGCCGCTAATGCTAGATAAAATTGATAAAAAGCTGCTTACTCTGCTGCAGCGAGACAGTACCCTCTCTTTGCAGGCGTTAGCCGATGCCGTTAATCTGACAACGACCCCCTGCTGGAAACGGCTCAAGCGGCTGGAGGATGAAGGGATCCTGCTGGCGCGCGTGGCGCTGCTGGATGCCGAAAAGCTGGGCCTCGGCCTCACGGCCTTTATGCTGATTAAAACCCAGCAGCACTGCAGCGAGTGGTACCATCAGTTTGTCAGCGTGGTCTCCGCTATGCCGGAGGTGCTGGGCTTCTGGCGCATGGCTGGCGAATATGACTACTTAATGCGCGTTCAGGTCGCTGATATGAAGCGCTACGATGATTTTTACAAACGTCTGGTCAATAGCGTGCCAGGCTTGTCCGATGTGACATCGAGTTTTGCGATGGAACAGATAAAATATACGACAGAGTTACCCATTGAATAACGCTTCTGGCCCCGGCGTCAGGGGCCGAATAAAGACCTTCAGGATATAACCGCGTGCGATTATTTGCTCAACTAGGCTGGTACTTTCGCCGGGAGTGGCGACGCTATCTCGGTGCCGTAGCCCTGCTTATCATCATTGCTCTTCTGCAGCTGATCCCACCGAAAGTCGTGGGTTACGTGGTCGACGGCGTAACCCAGGGCCGCTATCACCCGCAGGACGTCATGATGTGGGTCGGCTTGCTGGTGCTGGTGGCCATCGTCATCTATCTACTGCGCTACGTCTGGCGGGTGCTGCTGTTTGGCGCGTCTTATCAGTTAGCCGTCGAGCTACGGGAGGACTTCTACCGCCAGCTCAGCCGCCAGCACCCGGAGTTTTACCTGCGCCACCGTACCGGTGACCTCATGGCCCGCGCGACTAACGACGTCGATCGCGTGGTCTTTGCCGCAGGAGAGGGGGTGCTGACCCTGGTGGATTCGCTGGTGATGGGCTGCGTGGTGCTGATCGTCATGTCGACCCAGATCAGCTGGCAGCTTACCCTGCTGGCGCTGCTGCCCATGCCGATTATGGCGCTGGTGATCAAACGCTACGGCGATCAGCTGCATAACCGATTCAAGCTGGCGCAGGCGGCGTTCTCTTCGCTTAACGACCGTACCCAGGAGAGTCTGACCAGCATCCGCATGATCAAAGCCTTTGGCCTTGAGGATCGTCAGTCCGGACTGTTTGCCGAAGACGCCGCCGATACCGGCAGGAAAAACATGAAGGTCGCGCGGGTTGACGCCCGTTTCGATCCCACTATCTATATCGCTATCGGCATGGCAAACCTGCTGGCTATCGGCGGCGGCAGCTGGATGGTGGTTAACGGCAGCCTGACGCTGGGGGAACTCACCAGCTTTACTATGTATCTGGGGCTGATGATCTGGCCGATGCTGGCCCTCGCGTGGATGTTTAATATCGTCGAGCGCGGCAGCGCCGCTTACAGCCGCATCCGTGACATGCTGGCGGAAGCGCCGGTGGTGGATGACGGCAGCGAGCTGCTGCCGGAAGGACGTGGCAACCTGAACGTGGCGATCCGCGAGTTTCGCTATCCGCAGGCGGCGCATCCCACCCTGGAGAACGTCAGCTTTACGCTGATGCCGGGACAGATGCTGGGTATCTGCGGGCCAACCGGGGCGGGGAAAAGTACGCTGCTGTCGCTGATCCAGCGCCATTTCGACGTCACCCAAGGGGAGATCCGCTTCCACGATCGGCCTCTGCCAACCCTGAAGCTGGACGCATGGCGCGGGCGGCTGGCGGTGGTCAATCAGACGCCGTTCCTGTTCTCGGATACCGTTGGCAATAACATTGCTCTCGGCCACCCCGGCGCGACGCAGCAAGAGATTGAGCACGTTGCCCGGCTGGCCAGCGTCCACGAGGATATTCTGCGACTGCCGCAGGGGTACGATACCGAAGTGGGCGAGCGCGGGGTGATGCTCTCCGGTGGGCAGAAGCAGCGCATTTCCATTGCCCGGGCGCTGCTGCTCAACGCCGAAATTCTGATCCTCGACGACGCGTTGTCGGCGGTGGATGGCCGTACCGAGCACCAGATCCTGCATAACCTGCGCCAGTGGGGCGAAGGGCGGACGGTAATCATCAGTGCACACCGGCTCTCGGCCCTCGCTGAAGCGAGTGAGATCCTGGTGATGCAGCATGGGCACATTGTTCAGCGCGGGCAGCACGAAACCTTAGCCCATCAGCCGGGCTGGTATCGCGATATGCACCGTTACCAGCAGCTGGAAGCCGCGCTGGATGACGAAGAGAAGGAGAGTGCTGATGCGTAGTTTTGGACAGCTTTGGCCGACGCTAAAACGCCTGTTAGCCTACGGTAAACCGTGGAAAAAACCGCTTACCAGAGCGGTCGTCATGCTGTGGGTTGCCGCGGCGGCTGAGGTCGCTGGCCCGGCGCTGATCAGCTATTTTATCGATAATATGGTGGCGAAAAGCTATCTGCCGCTCGGCCTGTTGATAGGGCTGGCGGTGGCCTATATTGGCCTGCAGCTTTTGGCCGCCGGACTGCACTATGCCCAGTCGCTGCTGTTTAACGAGGCTGCCGTCGGCGTAGTACAGCAGCTGCGTACCGATGTGATGGATGCTGCCCTGCGCCAGCCGCTGAACGCCTTTGACACCCAGCCGGTAGGGCAACTCATCTCCCGCGTCACCAACGACACGGAAGTGATCCGCGATCTCTACGTGATGGTGGTATCCACGGTACTGCGCAGCGCGGCGCTGGTGGGGGCAATGCTGGTGGCGATGTTCAGCCTCGACTGGCGGATGGCGCTGGTGGCACTGGCCATCTTCCCGGCGGTGCTCTGCGTGATGGCACTCTATCAGCGCTACAGCACGCCCATTGTACGTCGCGTTCGCACCTACCTGGCGGATATCAACGACGGCTTTAACGAAGTGATCAACGGCATGAACGTGATCCAGCAGTTTCGCCAGCAGGCGCGCTTCGGCGAGAGGATGGGCGAGGCCAGCCGCTCCCACTATACGGCACGCATGCAGACGCTGCGCCTCGACGGTTTTCTGCTGCGTCCGCTGCTGAGTCTCTTCTCGGCGCTGGTGCTCTGCGGTCTACTGATGCTGTTTGGTTTTACCTCGGTGGGCACCATTGAGGTCGGGGTGCTCTACGCCTTTATCAGCTACCTTGGCCGCCTTAACGAACCGTTGATTGAGCTGACCACCCAGCAGTCGATCATGCAGCAGGCGGTGGTGGCGGGTGAACGCGTGTTTGAGCTGATGGATCGTCCGCGCCAGACCTACGGTGACGATGAGCGTCCGCTGGCCAGCGGCGCAATCGACATCGAAAATCTGTCGTTCGCCTATCGCGACGATAGCCTCGTATTACAGGACATCGACCTCTCCGTGCCGCCACGCAGCTTTATCGCGCTGGTGGGCCACACCGGCAGCGGCAAGAGCACCCTCGCGAGCCTGCTGATGGGCTACTATCCGCTGACAAAAGGGGAGATCCGCCTTGACGGTCGACCGCTCTCAACTCTCAGCCACGACGTGCTGCGCCAGGGCGTAGCGATGGTCCAGCAGGATCCGGTGGTACTGGCGGACTCCTTCTTTGCTAACGTCACCCTCGGGCGCGATATTAGCGAAGCGCAGGTATGGCAGGCGCTGGAGACCGTTCAACTGGCAGAGCTGGCGCGTGGCATGCCCGATGGCATCCATACCAGTCTGGGGGAGCAGGGGAATAACCTGTCGGTGGGACAGAAGCAGCTGCTGGCGCTAGCCCGCGTGCTGGTTGCCACCCCGCAGATCCTGATCCTTGACGAGGCAACGGCGAATATTGACTCCGGCACCGAGCAGGCGATTCAGCAGGCGCTGGCCGCGGTACGTCAGCATACGACGCTGGTGGTCATAGCCCACCGCCTCTCTACTATTGTGGAAGCTGATACTATTCTGGTTCTGCATCGCGGGCAGGCAGTGGAGCGTGGCAGCCATCAAGCATTGCTGGCCGCCGAAGGGCGCTACTGGCAGATGTATCAGCTACAGCTGGCGGGTGAAGAGCTTGCCGCCAGTGTGCAAGAAGAGTCGCTTATCGCCTGATGCACCATAATCAGGCAGGCTACTAACAGGATCGCCTGTTGGTGCAAAAACTGCACGCACCATGCACTATCATGGTGCGTTTTTCTTTCCCAGGAACAATCTGAATCCCTGTCACACTTTTCTGCGTAACCGCTGCTCCTTTCCAGAGGCCTTAAATCGCTGAATTTTTCCCTTTTTCTAATTCTGGCACACCACTTGCAATACTCACCTCATGTTAGCTGCGGCCATTACCGATTTTCGACTGAGGGGGATTTATGAAGCTGGTTACCGTGGTCATTAAGCCATTTAAACTTGAGGACGTCCGTGAAGCACTGTCGTCTATTGGTATTCAGGGGCTGACCGTTACCGAAGTGAAAGGCTTCGGGCGTCAGAAGGGCCATGCTGAACTGTACCGCGGGGCGGAGTACAGCGTTAACTTCCTGCCGAAGGTAAAGATTGACGTGGCCATTGCAGACGATCAGCTTGATGAAGTGATTGATGTCATTAGCAAAGCGGCCTACACCGGAAAAATTGGCGACGGCAAAATTTTCGTTGCCGAACTGCAACGCGTTATCCGCATTCGTACCGGCGAAGCCGACGAAGCGGCACTGTAACGTCAGACACACAGTGATTGGGATGGGAAAAATGAAAAAATTAACCTTAAAAACGGCGATGGCCGCACTGACAGCGTTACCGGGTCTGGCGATGGCGGCTCCGGCCGTGGCCGACAAAGCGGATAACGCCTTTATGATGATCTGCACCGCGCTGGTGCTGTTTATGACCATTCCAGGGATTGCGCTGTTCTACGGCGGCCTGATCCGTGGCAAAAACGTGCTGTCAATGCTCACCCAGGTCACCGTGACCTTTGCCCTGGTGTGCGTGCTGTGGGTAGTCTACGGCTATTCGCTGGCGTTCGGCACAGGCAACAACTTCTTCGGCGACTTCAACTGGGCGATGCTGAAAAATATTGAGCTGACCGCCGTAATGGGCAGCTTCTACCAGTATATTCACGTTGCGTTCCAGGGCTCGTTTGCCTGCATCACCGTCGGCCTGATCGTCGGTGCGCTGGCCGAGCGTATCCGCTTCTCCGCAGTACTGATCTTCGTCGTGGTGTGGATGACCCTCTCCTACGTGCCGATTGCGCACATGGTCTGGGGCGGCGGCCTGCTGGCTTCCCACGGCGCGCTGGACTTTGCTGGCGGTACGGTGGTGCACATTAACGCCGCGATTGCGGGCCTGGTGGGTGCTTACCTGATTGGCAAACGCGTTGGCTTTGGCAAAGAGGCGTTTAAACCGCACAACCTGCCGATGGTGTTTATGGGTACGGCAATCCTCTACGTTGGCTGGTTCGGCTTTAACGCAGGCTCTGCCAGTGCCGCCAACGAAATCGCTGCCCTGGCGTTTGTGAACACCGTTGTCGCCACCGCAGGCGCTATCCTTGCCTGGGTCTTCGGCGAGTGGGCAACCCGCGGTAAGCCGTCGCTGCTGGGCGCATGCTCCGGAGCGATTGCAGGCCTGGTGGCCGTGACGCCAGCCTGTGGCTACATCGGCGTGGGCGGTTCGTTGATTGTGGGTATCGTGGCAGGTCTGGCCGGTCTGTGGGGCGTTACCATGCTGAAACGCTGGCTGCGCGTTGACGACCCGTGCGATGTGTTCGGCGTGCACGGCGTCTGCGGCATCGTGGGCTGTATCCTGACCGGCGTGTTTGCTTCCCCTTCTCTGGGCGGCGTCGGCTACGCTGAAGGCGTGACCATGGGGCATCAGGTGCTGGTGCAGCTGGAAAGTATCGCCATCACCATCGTCTGGTCAGGCGTTGTAGCCTTCATCGGCTACAAGCTGGCAGACATGATTGTTGGTCTGCGCGTACCGGAAGAGCAGGAGCGCGAAGGGCTGGATGTGAACAGCCACGGCGAGAACGCGTATAACGCATAATCGACTGTCATCCTCTAAAAAGCCTCCCGCCCGCGGGAGGCTTTTTTGTTTATTAATTACGGTTACGCATGACCCCTTCCTGCACGCTGGACGCGACCAGCACGCCATCCTGAGTATAGAACTCCCCGCGTACAAACCCGCGCGCGCTGGAGGCGGAGGTGCTCTCTACGCTATAGAGCAGCCACTCATTCATATCGAACGGACGGTGGAACCACATTGAGTGATCGATTGTGGCAACCTGCATGCCTCGCTCCAGAAAACCAACGCCGTGCGGCTGAAGCGCCACCGGCAGGAAGTTAAAGTCAGAGGCGTAGCCCAGCAGATACTGATGCGTGCGGAAATCCGCCGGCATCGTGCCGTTGGCGCGGATCCATACCTGGCGGGCAGGCTCCGCTACGTGGCCCTTCATCGGGTTATGGAACTCAACCGGGCGGATCTCCAGCGGCTTCTCGCAGAGAAACTTCTCTTTTACCTGCGGCGGCAGAAGGTGCGCCAGCGAACGGGCAATGTCCGTCTCTGACGGCAGATTATCCGGGGCAGGGGCGGCAGGCATCGTTTTCTGATGCTCGTAGCCCGGCTCAGGAGCCTGGAACGACGCCGTCATATAGAATATTGGCTTACCGTTCTGGATGGCAGCAACCCGGCGGGCGCTAAAGCTATTGCCGTCGCGCAGCACCTCTACGTCATAGATAATCGGCTTCTGGCTGTCGCCCGGGCGTAAAAAATAGCTGTGGAACGAGTGAACGAGACGATCCGTCGGAACGGTCTCTTTTGCGGCATAGAGTGCCTGGCCGACAACCTGGCCGCCAAAGACCTGACGCAGGCCTAAATCCTCGCTTTGACCGCGAAACAGACCCTCTTCAATTTTTTCCAGATTAAGCAACGTCAGCAGATTATTCAGCGCTTGACTCATAGGTGTCCTCAATAAAATAAAAGCGACCGGGCGGATACAGGCAGAGTATAACCCAGAAATGCAAGTGGTCCGATGGGTGCAAAAATCTGAATACATGGCTGTTTCCAGGCAAAAATCAGTGATGTGTGCCACACTTACTGGCGTTCGATACGATTTAAGTATTAACCACTACTTCTGGCGGGCGTCATACCTGCTGGTGCATTGAAGATAAGGAGAACTCAATGAAACTCGTGCACATGTTAAGTGGTTTAGCGGTTGCTGTTTCTCTGGCTGCCTGTGCCGATAAAAGCGCAGATATCCAGACGCCCGCCCCAAACCCGAATGCCTCTATTGCTTCAACGCAGTCTGTGATTAAGCAGCCTAACGTGTCTGGTACGATTTGGATCCGCCAGAAGGTGGCCCTGCCGCCGGATGCGGTACTGACCGTTACCCTGGCCGATGCATCCCAGGCTGACGTGCCGTCTAAAGTCATCGCCCAGCGTGCCGTTCGTACCGAAGGTAAACAGGCTCCGTTCAGCTATGAACTGCCGTTTGACCCGGCGCTGGTGCAGCCAGACGCGCGTATTCTGCTAAGCGCAGCGATTACGGTTGATAATAAACTGGTGTTTATTACCGACGGCATCAAACCCGCTGTTAACCAGGGCGGTACCCGTATCGACCTGAACCTGGTCCCGGTCCAGCAGACAGCGCTGCCGATGCAGCAGGGCGGCGGGGCGGCAACTACCGTACCGTCTACCTCGCCAACGCAGGTTAGCCCCTCTTCGGCAACCCCTGCTCCGACGCAGCTGTAATCATAAAACCCTCTCCTCTGGAGAGGGTTTTTCAATATCTCCAGCGATACCGCGCTAAATCTATCTCTCCACTGCCTGTTACCTGAACGCCATCGGCAAGCAGGGCCTGACGCTGGCGCTGCAGATCCGGCCCGGTGAGGGAGATCTGCCCCTGACGATTTACCACCCGATGCCACGGCAGCGTGCTGCCCTCCGGCAGGCGTCTGAGCACGCCGCCTACCTGGCGTGCCGCACGGGGAGAACCCGCCAGCCGCGCCACCTCGCCGTAGGTGGTCACCGAGCCGGGCGGTATCGCGGCAACGATTTGCCACACCCGCTGGGGAAAAGAGTCGTTGTCTGCCATCATGGTTTCCTGAAGAGTCTCTCACCAGCATAATCAGCGCGTGCGAGCCTGTGAAGAGGCGGTTGCGCAATAAACCAGCATCCAGCAGGGCGCGGCTTGCAATTGCCGGGCCGTACAGTGATAATGCGTCCGCGCGTTGGTTAACAACGCTCTCAATGGGGGCCCTGTTGGTTCTCCCGCAACGCTACTCTGTTTACCAGGTCAGATCCGGAAGGAAGCAGCCAGAGCAGATGACGTGTGTGCCGGGATGTAGCTGGCAGGGCCCCCACCCATTTCTGCTCCCCAGGTTCTCTTTCTTTGTTTTATCCTACGAATCGTATATGTCTTCATATGAAAGTCTGGAGAAGGGACGGCAATGACAACTAAAGTGACGCGTATCGTTTACGGTTTTTCTCTCTTAATGGCGGCATTTTCATCGTATGCCACAACGCTACAGTCTGGCATGTACGAAGGTCTGCTACTGGCCGTTTCACCGACGGGAAATATCACGGGATACTACTCCGAATCGGCTGAAGATAGCGTGAAGCGTACCTGCACCTTCTTTCTGACAGGCCATGTTTCAGCGCAGCAGCCGGACAAGATCACCTCCTGGTCTTCCTCTGTTCTCCCAGGCTATATTGCGGCTAATTCAACGGGTGTCACATTAACCCTTCCCGATGGGCAAAATCATGCGGGTTGTATGAGTGTGCTGATGCCTGAAATTGCCACAGGCCTGGAGCTGGATACGACGCAGCAGACACGCTGGCAAACGCTGATGCAGGTAAGCAGCCCGCGCGCTTATCTGAGCACCACGCCTGATGCCGCGACCCGACGTAAAGCATGGATCGTTAAAGGCGACGTGGTGGGAGTAATAGAGAGACAGGCTGGCTGGACAAAAGTTGAGTTTGTTAACGGCAGTGGAAAGACCACGCCCGGCTGGGTGAGCAGTAATGATCTGCAGCCATTAACGCCTCCGGCATCCTGATCGGTTTACTTCTCGCCTGAACCCAATATTGCCGAGCGCGGCTTTCGCACCGGCAATCTATAGCCTTATCTAAAATCACGCCTCTGTCGTATTGCCTGACATCTATTTGTCATTAAACTGAAATGGTATTGTCATTTTTATGTCATATATTCCTGCCACAGTATTATTACAGTCATGCGATCAACGGCGTTTAAAGAAAACTATTTCTGGATCAACGGAAAAAGCTGGTGTATTAATTACTCGTCTCATTTATACCGAAAGGGATACTCATGGTCAGCGCAGTGTTAAACGTTAAAATTGACGAAGCAGTAAAAGAGAAACTTCGCCAGTATGCAGAGGCGAATAATGAGAACCTCAGCACGGCAACCGAAAAGCTGCTTCTGCTCGCGCTTGAATCAAGCGAGGGCGAGGTCTCCGAAGAAGATATCGACAGCCAGCATACGGAAGAAGAGAACGCATCGGCCCTGAGTGTGAAAGAGATCAAGGCGTTACGTAAACTGCTGAAGAAGAAAAAATGAAACCGCTACAGTCAACCGCCAGCAACTATGCTGAAGCCTGCGAGCAGCTGCGCTCCGGCTACGTTAAACAGGTTCGTCTGAACTGGAACGTCGGGACCGATGAGTTTTTTCGTATTGCATCTGAGTGGTGTGATGCGGGCGCAAAAATAAAAAAACAGGGCGAGAGTTTTATTATTGCCCTGAAAGGTTTTCCTATTCCCCGGCAGTAGCGATATTGCGATCGGTAAACCGATCGCTGTCACATTAAATATATTTCCGTTGCCTTATAATCGACGGTTGTTTAATTAATGAAGACCATATTGGCTGTAAGGCCATAAATGCCTCCTGCAGGATCGCTTCCGGCTGGGTAAACGGCATCCGCAAATAACGTTCGAATGCCCCCGCCAGACCAAAACGCGTTCCTGCTCCCAGATGAATACCCACGCTCTCCGCGCCGGTGGCAAATCGCGTCGCCAGCGCTTCCGGCAGCTCCACCCAAAACGAGAGTCCTCCCTGCGGGAGCTGTGTCTGCCACGCCGGAAAAATGTCCTGCATCAGGCGCAGGCATTCGTCGCGGCGTGTGGCCAGCATGTGTCGATGGGCAGGCAAAAAGGTTTCTCCATTCTCAATCAGCCAGCGGGCGGCAAGCTGCTCCAGCACCGGCGTACCCAGATCAAGGGTGTCACGCATCTGTACCAGCGAGGCGATAGTGCGGGCCGGGGCGCGGATCCAGCCCAGCCGCAGACCGCCCCAGAAACTTTTGGCAGCAGAGCCGAGCGAAATCACCGACCCATCCGGGCTAAAGGCAGCCAGCGGCGGCGGGGGAGGGGCGTCATACCAGAGATCGGTCATGGTTTCGTCCACCACCAGCGTGGTGCGCGTGCGGGCCGCAATCTCCGCTACGGTTTGCCGGGTTGCAGCGTCCATACAGCGGCCGGTGGGATTATGAAAGTCCGGCATCAGGTAGGCGAGCCTCGGTGAGGTCTGGCCGATGGTTGCCGCCAGCCCGTCGGTATCCCAGCCCTGCGCGGGCAGCGCAACACCAACCGGCCGGCAGGATGCCCCCTCAATCGCCGCTATCGCCAGCGGGTAGGTGGGGTGATCCACCACCACCCGATCCCCTGGCCCGGTTAGCAGACGCAGGATCAGCGCAAAACCGCTGAGCGCCCCGTTAACGATCATCACCTCATCAGGCCGGGTCGGCAGGCCGCGCGCCGCATAGCGGGCGGCGATGGCGTCGCGTAACGTTAGTAATCCCTGCTGATCGTAGCCGGTAGAGCCGAAGTGCTGCGGCATCGCGATCAGCGCCTGCTGGTACGCCTGATGGATCTCCGGGCTGGCCCCCAGCGAGGCGGTGGAGAGATCCAGAGCGCTGCCTGCGTGGGTACGGGTTGGCACCGTGCGGCTGCTTTCGGGCAGCATCACAACGGAGCCGCTGCCCTGGCGACTCAGGAGAAAGCCCTCATCCCGCAGTTGCGCCAGCCCGCTGGCTACAGTAGTGCGGCTGATGCCGAGGGCCGCAGCCAGCTCGCGCTCGCCCGGCAGACGGGTTTCCAACGCCAGGCGACCGTCAAGGATCAGCATCCGCAGCGCCTGAGCAAGCTGCTGCCAGAGCGGCGTGCGCGAAGGGGTATGTTGCCACTGGCCCAGCAGGCGTACCAGCGACTGGCTTCCAAATCGACGTGATGACATAGGCAGTCCACTTTTTTAAAACTGGTCATTAATGATAATGCCACTAAGAGAGAGGATGTCACTCTCTTTGATTGAACGAGGTGAACTATGCTGCGGCGACTCCTGCAACTCTATATCGGCCTGACGCTCTACGGCGTCTCTACCGCCATGTTTGTCCGGGCGGATCTCGGCGCCGATCCGTGGAACGTATTTCATCTTGGCGTAGCGAAGCTCCTTTCACTCAATATTGGCGTGGTGATGATTGCCGTCGGCGCGCTGGTGCTGCTGCTGTGGATCCCCCTGCGCCAGCGTCCAGGTCTCGGCACCATCAGTAACGTGGTGATGATTGGATTAGCCGCCGACGCCGCGCTGGCCCTGATGCCGCCTCTGGAGTCGCTGCTCGCTCGCAGTTTACTGCTGGCTGCCGCGGTGATAGTCAACGCGCTGGCAACCGGAATGTATATCGGGGCGGGATTCGGTGCGGGCCCGCGCGACGGTCTGATGACCGGTATTAACGCCCGTACTGGCTGGTCGGTGCGCGTGGTGCGTACCGCCATTGAGGTAGGCGTCCTGCTGCTGGGCTGCGCAATGGGCGGCACCTTTGGTGTCGGGACGGTGCTCTACGCGCTGGCGATTGGCCCGCTGATCCAGCTCTGCCTGCCGTGGTTTCGCCAGCCATCCCCGATTGTGCCCGCCCCCCAGCCGCAGGAGAGCGCGTTGTAAACCCGCGAAGCGCTCACAGCAACGGTGAGCGCTTTGGGTTACACTGGCAGCACGCCAGCTGCCAGGGTAACCCCATGAAATCCATTACGCTTTATGATGTCGCCCGTTTTGCGGGCGTCTCCTACCAGACCGTCTCCCGCGTCATTAACCAGGCGGAGCACGTCTCGGCTCGTACCCGCGAGAAAGTGCTGTTTGCCATGCGCGAGCTGAACTACGTTCCCAACCGGGGCGCGCAGCAGCTGGCGGGCAAACGTAGCCGCACCCTGGGGCTGCTCACCAGCGATCTGGCTCTCCATGCGCCGTCGCAGATCGCCTCGGCGGTGAAAAACCGCGCCGCGCAGGCCGGGGCTGGGGTCATCATCGCTATGCCCGAGCAGGCGACCCAGGCAGCCTGTGTGCTGGCGTTGCAGGAGCTGCTGGCTCAGCGGGTCACCGGGCTGCTGATCAACCTGCCGTTGGAGGACGATCAGGCCGAAGAGCTTGCGGCGCTGGCGCATCCAACGCCAACGCTGTTTCTCGACGTCAGCCCGACGGCCAGGGTGAATAGCCTGGTATTTGATGCCGCAGAAGGGGCAAGGCTGGGGGCTGAGCATGTGTTGACCCTGGGCCATCGCGTTATTGCCCTGCTCGCCGGGCCGCCTGGCTCGGTGTCAGCCCGGGCGCGCCTTGCGGGCTGGCTGGAGACGCTGGAGAATGCCAGGGTCACGCCAGCGGCTACCGCGCACGGCGACTGGAGTGCGGCCTCAGGGTATGAACAGGCGCAGCGGCTGCTGGCCTCTCATCCGCAGCCTGAAGCCATTCTGGTGGCCAACGATCAGATGGCCCTTGGCGTCCTGCGCGCCTGTGCGGAAAAGGGCTTCGCCGTGCCCGGTCAGATCTCGGTTATCGGCTATGACGATACCGCCGACAGCGCCTGGTATACGCCACCGCTGACCACGATACGTCAGGCTTTTAAAGAGGCAGGGGAGCGCAGCGTTGACTGGCTGCTTCAGCCTCCCGCTGATGAACTAAGCCAGACGCTGCTGCCGGTGACGCTGGTCATTCGCAGCTCGGCCTAAAAACCTTTTCGCTTTTGTGATCGCTCCCGCTTATAGCGATGGCGATCCTTTACCTTTCTTCCTTGTCCGGGCATGGTACAGAAAATTGTGAGCGCTTCGCAAAAATCATGAGGTCGACATGTCCGCTGCTGCACTGAACACCCTGCTTGCCCGCCGCGATTGGGAAAACCCGGTTGTGACCCACTGGAACCGCCTGCCGATGCACGTCCCTCTGCATAGCTGGCGTGACGCTGACGAGGCGCGCCATGACAGCGGCTCGCCCTCGTGGCGGCTGCTCAACGGCGAGTGGCGGTTTAGCTTCTACTCCGCCCCGGAAGCGGTGCCAGCAACCTGGATAGAAGAGGATTGCGCCAGCGCCGTTGCGATGCCGGTGCCCTCTAACTGGCAGATGCAGGGTTTCGATACGCCGATCTATACCAACGTTACCTACCCGATCCCGGTCACGCCGCCCTATGTCCCGGCGCAGAACCCCACTGGCTGCTATTCGCTGACGTTTGATGTGGATGCGGCATGGCTGGCAAGCGGTCAGACGCGGATTATCTTTGAAGGGGTCAACTCAGCCTTCTATCTCTGGTGTAACGGGGAGTGGATTGGCTACTCGCAGGATAGCCGCCTGCCCGCAGAGTTCGATCTCAGCGCGGTGCTGCGACCGGGGGCAAACCGGCTGGCGGTGATGGTGCTGCGCTGGTGCGACGGCAGCTATCTGGAAGATCAGGATATGTGGCGAATGAGCGGTATCTTCCGCGACGTGGTGCTGCTGCACAAGCCTGCCACCCACATCAGCGATTTCCAGGTCGAGACCGCGCTTAACGCCGAATTTAACCATGCCCGAATAAGCACCACCGTGCAGCTTGCCGGTGAGCTGGCCAACTGCCGGGTGGCCGTTGCCCTGTGGCGCGGCGGGGAGCAGATCGCCTGCGCAGAGCAGCGTCCCGGCAGCGCGATTGTGGACGAGCGCGGCGCATGGGCCGAGCGGCTAAGCGTCGAGTTCGCTGTCGATAAGCCCGATCTCTGGAGCGCTGAAACGCCGCATCTCTATCGGCTGACCGTTGCGCTGCTGGATGCCGAGGGCCGTCTGCTGGAGGTCGAAGCGTGCGACGTGGGCGTGCGCAAGGTGGAGATTAGCCACGGTCAGCTGAAGGTCAACGGTAAGGCGCTGCTGATCCGTGGGGTTAACCGTCATGAGCATCACCCGGAAACCGGCCAGGCGGTGGACGAGGCTACCATGCGTCGGGATATCGAGCTGATGAAGCAGCATAACTTTAACGCCGTGCGCTGCTCTCACTACCCGAACCATCCTCTCTGGTACCGGCTGTGCGATCGCTACGGCCTCTACGTCGTCGATGAAGCCAATATTGAAACCCACGGCATGGTGCCGATGAGCCGACTGGCCGACGATCCGCACTGGTTCCCTGCCATGAGCGAGCGCGTCACCCGCATGGTGCAGCGCGACCGCAACCACCCCTCCATCATTATCTGGTCGCTGGGGAACGAGTCCGGCCACGGCGCAAGCCATGACGCGCTCTACCGCTGGGTGAAGTCCAGCGATCCGACGCGTCCGGTACAGTATGAGGGCGGCGGGGCGAACACGGCCGCCACCGATATCATCTGCCCGATGTATGCCCGCGTCGATATGGACCAGCCTTTCCCCGCCGTGCCGAAGTGGTCGATTAAGAAGTGGATTGCCCTGCCGGATGAGACGCGCCCGCTGATCCTCTGCGAGTACGCCCATGCGATGGGCAACAGCTTCGGCGGCTTTGCCAAATACTGGCAGGCGTTTCGTGATAACCCCCGCCTGCAGGGCGGCTTTGTCTGGGACTGGGTCGACCAGGCGCTGACGAAGCGGGATGAAAACGGCAACGCCTTCTGGGCCTACGGCGGTGATTTTGGCGATACGCCGAACGATCGCCAGTTCTGTATGAACGGGCTGGTCTTCCCGGATCGCACCCCGCATCCGGCCCTCTATGAGGCCCAGCGCGCACAGCAGTTTTTCCAGTTCCGCCTGATCGGCACCGCGCCGCTGGTGGTTGAGATCCACAGCGATTACCTCTTCCGCAAGGCGGATAACGAAGTGCTGCGCTGGAACATTGCCCGCGACGGCGAGGTGCTTGCCGAGGGCGAGCAGTCTCTAGCGATCCTGCCTCAGGGCGTGCAGCGTCTGGAGATTGACGCGCCTGCGCTGTCGGCCATACCGGGGGAGGTATGGCTTAATGTTGATGTGTATCAGCCGCGAGCTACCGCATGGTCACCAGATAACCACCGTTGCGCGTGGGATCAGTGGCGGCTGCCTGCGCCGCTGGCAATCACCCCGCCGGAGGAGGCGGGCCCCGGCGCGACGCTGGCTATTAGCGACGAAGCCTATAGCGTTAACTGGCAGGATCGGCGCTGGCACTTCTCACGCCGTAGCGGCGATCTGGAGCAGTGGTGGTGCGGTGAGACGCCGACGCTGCTGACGCCGGTTCGGGATCAGTTCACCCGCGCGCCGCTTGATAACGATATCGGCATTAGCGAGGTGACGCGTATCGATCCCAATGCATGGGTTGAACGCTGGAAGGCGGCGGGCATGTACGCCATGACGCCGCGTCTGCTGCACTGCGCGGCGAAGGAGAGCGCCGGAGAGGTGGTCATCACCACCCGGCACGCCTGGTCCCATGAGGATAAGGTGCTGTTTATCAGCGATAAGCGCTGGCGCATCGACAGCTGCGGCGTGCTGCACGGTGACGTTGACGTGCAGCTTGCCACCGACGCCCCGCCGCCGGCAAGGATAGGCCTCAGCTGCCAGCTGGCAGCGGTAGAGGCGTCTGTGAGCTGGCTGGGCCTGGGGCCACATGAGAACTACCCTGACCGCAGACTGGCGGCGAGCCAGGGACGCTGGACGCTGCCGCTAAGCGCGCTGCATACGTCCTATATTTTCCCCAGTGATAACGGTCTGCGCTGCGATACGCGTCAGCTGGAGTACGGCGGGCACCGGCTTAACGGACGCTTTCACTTCTCTCTGAGCCGCTACGGCCAGCGTCAGCTTTATGAGACGAGCCATCACCATCTGCTGCGGGAAGAGGAGGGCTGCTGGCTTAACCTCGACGCGTTTCATATGGGCGTAGGCGGCGACGACTCGTGGAGTCCGAGCGTGTCGCCGGAGTTCATACTGGCTGAAGATCGCGTGCGCTACGCCTTCAGCTGGCGTCAGGCGTAACCTTATCGGGCCGGAGGTTCGCTTCGGCCCATGCCATAAACGCATCTTTCGGCAGCGCCTTGCTGTAGAACCAGCCCTGGGCAAACTGCACCCCGTGATCGCGCAGCCACTCCAGCTGGCCTTTGGTCTCAACACCCTCCGCGACCATCGCCAGCCCCAACGCTTTTGCCATCTCGATAATGTGTGGAGTGACGTTTTTATACTCCAGCGCATCCACGAAGGATTTGTCGATCTTCAGGATGTCGACTTCCAGATGCTGTAGATAGCTCAGGCTGGAGTAGCCGGTGCCAAAGTCATCGATATAGATGGCATGCCCGGCACGGCGAAGCTCGGCAATGGCCGGGGAGCTGACTTTGGGATCGGCAAAGCCGCGCTCGGTGATCTCAAGCGCAATTTGCGAAGCGCTAAGCCGCCAGCGGGCCAGCAGCGCACTGAGCAGGTCTGGCAGGGTTTTCGACAGCAGATCGCCGGGATCGAGGTTGATCGAGACGTGTTGATCCGGATGGTGCTGTAACCAGAGGCCCAGATCTTCAAATACCGTCTCAATAATCAGCTGCGTAAGCTGCGGCATCAGGCCAGACTGCTCCGCCAGCGGAATAAAGATATCCGGCGTGAGAAAGCGACCATCAGCCTGCCGCCAGCGGGCCAACGCCTCGGCCCCGACCACTTTTCCACTGCCAAGAGCGATAATCGGCTGATAGTAGACCTCAATATCGCGCGCGTTAATGGCATCCAGTATACGGTAGTGGGGCGACTGCAGGCGGCGCAGCACACGTAGCAGGAAAAATGCGATCAGCAGGCTCAGGAGTACGCCGATCGGAAGCCAGATCAGTAGCTGTCGGTGCCAGCCCTTTTCCAGCGGCGCGAGGGAGGATTGGGTAACGACGGCGATCCCTAATTCGGGAAAACGCCTGATATCATACAGCTCGCCTTGAAACGTAAGCTGGTTCTCTTTGGTCTGATGCAGCTGCTGCCAGATAGCAGGAGTAAAATTGCCGCTACTGACAATAATCCGCTCCGTTTTCAGACCGATCAGCGACACACTTATGGGCGAGGAGCCGAACGGCAGCACATCAATAAACGACAGGGGATCGATCATTACCACATGACGCTCGCTACCCAACGCCGCCATGATCCGTTTTATACCCACATCGTTTTGGGTAGTTAGCCAGGCACGGTAGCCGTCCGGAGTGACTCTTTGTGCTGGCGGCAGCGCAACTTCGCGGCTGGTGTTCTCCAGCGATGAGCAGAGAGGACGGAGGTGATCGACATAGAGCACCTCCTGAAGATAGTGATTAGAGAAGGCGGCTCTGCGCATCGCCTGCAGGTGCTCAGGGCTACAGGGGGTACCTGTAAACTGGTCCATCTTATTCAGGGTAACCTTGGCTTGCTGAAGCACTTTTTGCGTGCGTATGACGACCCGGTCAGCGTAGGCATCCAGCTCGCGTCTGAAGGTCTCATGTGCCTGAAGGTGCGCCAGCCAGACGCTAAGTCCCATGGGAACCAGCACCGCAAGAACCAGCACAACGGTGACAACGCTTCCCAGCCGTCGGTTTGTCATCATCAAACATTCCTTTTTGATATATGGCGAAAGAAAGTGGGCTTACAGCAATCCTGTCTTTATACCACTCTCTGCACTCCTCCTCTGCTATTTTGCGCTAAAATTCCGTAATGCAAACACATGGTTTAGCGGCGATGCGCCAGGCGTCGCACCAGACGATCGCCACTCATCTGCACTCCCTGTACCAGGGCCACGAGAATAATCACCGTACCTACCATCACCTGGTCATTAAAACGCTGATAGCCGTAGCGAATGGCAAGATCCCCCAGCCCGCCACCGCCAATGACGCCGGCCATCGACGAGAAGCCAATTAGCATCACCACGGTGAGCGTGATCCCCGCCAGCAGCGTCGGCAGCGCCTCCGGCAGCAGGGCTTTGACGATAACGTGCCAGACGCTGCCGCCCATCGACAGAATGGCTTCGATTCGGCCATAGTCCACCTCGTCCAGCGCGTTCTCCGTTAGCCGGGCAAAGAAAGGAAACGCGCCGATAGTAATGGGGACTACCGCAGCGGTGCTGCCGAGGGTGGTACCAATCAGCAGGCGCGTAAAGGGGATTAGCGCAATGAGCAGCACGATAAACGGCAGCGAGCGGCCCAGGTTGATAATGGCCCCCAGCACGGCACTGGTTTTAGGCATCGGCAGCAGGCCGTTTGCCCGTGAGATATAGAGTAATACGCCAATGGGCAGGCCAATCAGCACGGTAAACAGGGCGGCCAGCGCCACCATGTAGAGAGTCTCCAGCGTGCCGTTCAGCAGCATTGGCCACAGCTCGTCCCAGCTCATGCTACGCATAGTGGCCTCCCGTTTACGCCATGTCGCTCCAGGAAGAGACGTTCCGCCTGCGGGTCGGGTAGCAGCGACTGGCGCAGACGCGACCACGGTGTGGCCAGCAGGTCAGCGATCTTCCCGCTTTCAATCAGCTCGCCGTTCTCCAGCAGCGCCGCGTGATCGCAAAGGCTTTTTACCACCTCTAACTGGTGGGTGATCAGCACAATCGTCAGGCCTAGCTGGCGGTTGATATCCGCCAGTAGGCTGAGCACCGACTGCGTGGTCTCGGGGTCCAGTGCGCTGGTGGCTTCGTCGCAGAGCAGCACCTGCGGGCGCGCTGCCAGCGCACGGGCGATACCGACGCGCTGCTTCTGCCCGCCGGAGAGTTGGGAGGGGAAAGCCTGCGCCTTGTCGCTCAGGCCCACCAGGTGCAGCAGCTCCTCGACCCGCGCCCGACGCTGTGCTTTGGCAACGCCAGCGATCTCCAGCGGCACGGCGATGTTGTCTGCCACACTGCGGGCATGCAGCAGATTAAAGTGCTGAAAAATCATGCCAGTTTGCAGACGGTGCGCGCGCAGGGCCGCTTTATCGAAGCCGGTGATGTCGCGTCCGTTGACCAGAATGCGGCCGTGTGTCGGCCGCTCCAGCAGGTTCAGGCAGCGGATCAGCGTGCTCTTGCCCGCGCCGCTGCGCCCGAGAATGCCGTAAACGGCGCCTTCAGGAACGGTTAACGAGATGTCGTTCAGCGCCGGTCGGCCTGCTCCGGCATAGGTTTTACTCAGCCCTTCAATCACAATCATGACTGCGGTGCGACCGGAATAACCGATCCGTTGTAGTTTTTACGGATAAATTCGGCCACCTGCGGCGAGGTGAGATCCTTTGCCAGCTCCTTGATACGCGGATCGTTGGCCAGCGCCGGGTTGGTCACCAGAATATTGGCATAGGGGTTATGTTCGGCGCTCTCCAGCCCCAGCGCGTCTTTAGCCGGAGTGAGGCCTGCCTCCAGGGCGTAGTTGCCATTGATCACCGCCAGATCGACGTCGTCCAGCGAGCGGGGGATCTGCGGGGACTCGATCTCAAGAATTTTAATGTGCTTCGGATTCTCAGCAATGTCCTTCGGCGTGGCGAGGGTGGTGGCGGGATCGGTAAACGTCGCGTTGAGCTTAATCAGGCCCTGGCTTTGCAGCAGGAACAGCGAGCGGCTCAGGTTGGTGGTGTTGTTCGGCACTGCCACCGTAGCGTTGTCAGGAATCGACTTGAGATCTTTATATTTGCGCGAGTAGATGCCCAGCGGTTCAATGTGCACCGTCGCCGCCACGGCAAAGGTTTTGCCCAGCGCCTTCTCCTGGTCCTTTAGATACGGAACGTGCTGGAAATAGTTGGCATCAACGTCGCCGTTCGCCAGCAGCTCGTTAGCGTTGACGCCGCTGGTCAGCTCTACCACTTTGATATCCAGTTTAGGGTCAAACGTTTTGATATAGTTAAGAATTTCCGCATGCGGCACGGCGTCCGCCGCAATGCGCAACGCTTCTGCATGGGCTGAGCCCCATGCCAAAGAGAGAGAGAGTGCCAGCCCGGCCAGTTTCAATGCTGCAGGTTTCATCATTTTTATCCTTTCTCGTTATGTCAGTGGGTTAAATCAGGCAATCAGCTGTTCGCTGCGCTCGCGCAGCACGTCCCGGTAGTAACGCTCGGCCACGTCCGGATGGGATCGCAGCCGTCCTTTCAGGTAGTTCCAGCCCACGTCGCGCAGCAGCGGATTTTGCGGATCGCTCTCGGGTCCGTAGGCCTCCTGCGCCAGCGGCTCGGGAAGGGCATAGACCGGTACTACCGCATCCAGCTGCGCACCGAGGAAGAAGGCGATCGACAGCCGCTCCTGCCCAGCGGGGGGAGAGACGACGCGGTGAACAGTGGCGCGCAGGTAGCCGTTGGTGGCCAGCTCCAGCAGCTCACCGATGTTTACCACAAAGCTTCCGGCTAGCGGGGCGGCATCCAGCCAGCGGCCCGGCGTAACCTCCACCTGCAAGCCTCGTTGCTCATCCTGCAGCAGAAAACTGAGGAAGCCGGAGTCCTTGTGTGCGCCGACGCCCTGCTGGCTCTCGGTTGCGGGCTGGCCAGGGTAACGGATCAGCTTGATATGCTCATTAGGCTTATCGCCGTACAGCGCATCAAAGGCGTCAGGGGGGAGATCCAGGGCCTGGGCGAAGGCGCGCAGCAGGTTGAGCGCCATGCTGGTCATCGCTTTTTGCCAGGCGAGGAGGGCAGGTTTTAGCGTCGGCTGCGCCTCTGGCCACAAATTCGGCCCTTGCAGACGCAGCCAGCGAGGTTCGTCCCCGGTAACGTTCAGGGCCGAACGTTCAGCGCCAATATCAAATTGTTCGCGCCAGTCAGGCTGGCCACGCGTCAGCTCAGAGGCCGCACGGTTATAGCCGCGAAAATGGGGCGAGTGGATCATCGCCACCTGCTGCTTCTCCACATCAGAAAGAGCAAAGAAGCGGCGGGCCTCTTGCTGGACGGCCTGCTGCAACACGTCGTCTACGCCATGGTTCACCAGATAGAAGAAACCGATATCTCGTGCGGCATGACGCAGCTGCTCCAGAAAGGCGGGACGCGCGTCGGGATCGGTAAAGTGCGACAGGTCAAGAACGGGCAGGCGAGTAGCGGTCATGGCTGGCTCCTTATAGTGGCTTTCTGGCAGAGTGCCCTAACGCCCTGGTTTCAACCAATAACCTTCTTTTCTAATTTATGACCGAGCAGGATCACGTGCTTTTGCGAAAAACGCATAAGGTAGATGAGGTGGGGGAGCGGGCTCTCGGTAGCCCAAAATGACAAGAGCCCTGACTTGAGAAGCCAGGGCTCTTAGGGTACTACAGATATTGCGTTTAACATTAAGGAACTTAACTACATGATACTGCTTATGGTACTGCTTTAAATGTACACGTTTAAGGTCTTAGACCTCGGTACTCAAGTACACACCCTTCGCGATATACACTATTTGATGCGTGGCCTTACTTCCATTGCGATTTAAAACATGACGTTTTAACTCACAACCCATACAACATAAAACAGAGCCTTACATCATCGCGATTTCGTTCACACCCTGCGATTGTAGAAACTGACTACGTGGCCTTAAAGCGTCATCGGGTAGGCTTGCAACTGATTTACGCTACGCCGACTCTCCCATACAACAATGCTTCGTGGCCTTTATCGCATTTATTAACTACATCTTACTACCTAACAGCGACCTCACTAAGCAACGCTGTTACCTTAAATCTAATACTTTTTGTGCGTATGTCAATACGGGACGAGACAGCTATTTTGATACCCGCTTCGTTACCAACAACGTGCTACGTCCGCAGGGACGTCAAAGAGCAGCGCTGTTTGCCGTCAGCAGTAAAGTTATCTGGCGCGAGCCAGCGTTGCAGAGCGGCGTCAACGTCTGGCCACTCACCGTCAATGATGGAGAACCAGTCGGTATCGCGATTGTGCCCTTTCACGACTAACGCCTGACGAAAGCGGCCCTCATACTGAAAACCTAAGCGCAGCGCAGCCTGGCGTGAAGGCTCATTAAGAGTGTTACACTTCCACTCGTAGCGGCGGTAGCCGAGCGTCGCAAAGGCGTAGCGCATTAGCAGCCATTGGGCTTCGGTCGAGGCGGGGGTACGGCTCAGCAAGGGGGCGAAGTGGACGTGGCCGACTTCGATAACGCCGTTGTTAGCGTCAATGCGCATTAGCGCAAGGGTACCTACCGGCCTCTCAGTTTGCGTATCGATTACCGCAAAGTGGAGCGGGTCTTGCAATTGTTCCGTGCTCTCGACCCAGGCCGCATACTGCTCGATGCTCTCTTCCGGTTCGCGCGGCAGCCAGGTCCAGCTACGACTATCGCCGTCAAGCTGATAGGCGGCAAAGAGCGCATCGGCATGAGTGCGCGTGAGTGGTTCAAGGCGGCAATAGCGTCCATGTAGAACAACGCGCTGCGGCAGCGGGCGAGGTTGCCAGCCGGGAAGGGCGTTGCCAACCGGCTGGCCATAGTGATTATACTGATTCATGAAGCGACCTGTGGTTGAGCGTGCGGCCCAGTTTTCGGCTTCGTCAGAGAGTAGATATCGTAGAACGAAAGCTCGCCTTTTCTCTGTACCATCTGCTGCAGCTGGCTCTTTTGCGCAGCCTCAACCTTAGGCGACTGCATAATAGCGTCGATCAGCTCCGTCGGCACACAGCGCGTGTTGTACCACTCGCCGTTATAGCAGACGCGGAAATCGAGCACGTCGATATCCTCATAGCGGTAGCGCGGGTAGACATCAAAGAAGAAGAAGCCGTTCAGCAGGGCAAAAAGCACCACCAGCAGCCAGACGGAGCCTGCTAAGGTTTCAGACTGGAGCATAACCGCCAGAGTAGCAAACCAGCCCACATACATGCCGATAAACAGCCAGGGATGGTTGCGGATAAAGCTAATGCTGAAGCGTGGCCGGTTGTCACGCTTCTCGCGAATATTTAGCTCGTTGATCGTTTGGTTAAGCAGTCGCTCTATTTCTGTCATTTTTTACCTTTGGGGATCGCACAAAACGCAGGTGAAACAGCCTATTTTACGATCTGCGCTGATAAAAAAAAGTAACAGCCAGGCAACAAAAAAGCATAACAGTTATGCCGACGCCGACGACAGCTTTTTAATAATCCGCGCGGGATTACCCGCCACCACCACGTCGTCAGGGATATCGCGGATCACCACGCTACCGGAGCCGATAACGACGTTGTTGCCAATGGTCACGCCCGGGTTTATCACAGCCCGACCGCCGACCCAGACGTTGTTGCCAATGGTTACGGGCGCTCCGAACTCTAATCCGCTGTTACGTTCGGTGGCATCAACGGGATGGGTGGCGGTGTAGATGTGCACCCCTGGGGCGAACATGCAGTTATCGCCAATATGAATAGGGCAGACGTCTAACATTACACAGTCAAAATTGGCATAAAAATCATTGCCGAGGAAAATGTTATAGCCGTAGTCGCAGCGAAAACTGGGCTCGATATAGGCATTACCGCTTTTACCGAGCAGCTCGGCAAGCAGGCCGCGCCGTTCGCTCTTTTCGCCAGGAGCGGAGTGGTTATACTGATGCAGCAGCTCCCTGGCACGCAGGCGATCTGCCCTTAATGTTTCATCGCCAGCTCGGTAGAGCTGTCCGGCAATCATTTTCTGCTTTTCTGTACTCATGGCTATCTCACTGTTAAACGTAACAGGAACATCCTGGATGGAGATAGCCGGGAAGAGTATCGCGCTGAGTTTAGAATGTGATTGAGCTCACATTACTTTGTAAGACAAAACCCCGGCGCTAAGACCCATCAAAACACGTCTGATAAAGACAGCGAGAAATGGCTATGACACGGTGCGCAGACTAACGAACAAACTTCCACACGGAGGAGGGGATTTTGTCATACAGTTTATTCATGGTCAGTTCAGCCAGTCGATGATCGGCCGCGGAATAAAAAACTGTGAGCTCGTTGTCAGACAGTTCGTATTTATTTTTTTCAATCACCCGTTCAAGCGTGTCAATTGTCTGACAGCGCCGTAGGCGCATCAAATAATCTACTTTGGTTAATGGTTTATCAGACATAAATTCACCTATGTATTTGTAATAGTTTTAACAGGACAGACTAACAGGGTTAGCCTTGCTCACATTAACGAAACAGCGAAACAGGCGATTGCCGGATTTGCGCCATTTCTGCAAGTCTTCTGTGCTAATGCCATAGCTACTGAACAGCATGAACGTGTCGTCCAGGTATTCGTCTATCTGGGCGATCAGTTTATTATCTTCATTATAC
Source organism: Pseudescherichia sp. AS216 (assembly GCF_037152055.1). Lineage (NCBI taxonomy): Bacteria > Pseudomonadati > Pseudomonadota > Gammaproteobacteria > Enterobacterales > Enterobacteriaceae > Pseudescherichia > Pseudescherichia sp. AS216. Next base: position 89,130 of record NZ_JBBCMV010000001.1, read on the forward strand.
TTAATTTTATAATTAAGTGCGAAGGTCGCAATATGCTCAATCAGCTCGTTCAACTGCAAATTGATTGCTGACGTAGGGTCGTTAACCCAGCCGTGATGACTCTCTTCAAGGTTAGAGAGGCAATCATGGTACAACGTTTCGCAAAGAAATTTCAGCTGCGCGACATCATGCCTTTTTGGCGAGTATTCGTCCATAACGTATCCCCTTCTAAGTGGCTTTTTTTTCACATGGAACACCGTTTCGGGATGGATACCTCCTTGAGGTCGGCGTGTAAGCTGCTCTTACGCCTCACTTAAACTATAAGTCACTCTGAAAAAGATTTCCTGGAGCGATTACGAAAAATTACAATTATCATCTTTTGCTTTCGTTTTTCACCAGGCCAAAGGGCGAACCATGCTTGCCTGTATGTTATCCACTAAGAATATTCTTACGGTAAGAGGCTTTTACTATTAATTAAGAATATCTTTACTTCTCAAGATAATCCCTTAAGCCTTAAGAATTATATGCCTTATATTTGTTACAGAAATTAACGCAATAAACAATAAGCCTTCATGATGATTTTCAGGCGAATAATGAAAAAGGCCGCTTGCGCGGCCTTTGATTCACAAACTCCAGCTTTCAGAGCGGATTAGTGATGCTCAACCGGATGAGTGTGCTCCACGTCTTCAGATTTGCGGCTGAAGCGGCGGCGTACCACCACGAAGAACACCGGCACAAAGAAGACGGCCAGTACGGTCGCGGTCACCATCCCGCCCATTACGCCGGTACCTACCGCGTTCTGTGCGCCAGAGCCTGCGCCGGTGCTGATAACCAGCGGCATAACGCCGAGGATAAACGCCAGCGAGGTCATCAGGATAGGACGCAGACGCATACGTACTGCCTCAAGCGTCGCCTCGATCAGCCCTTTACCCTCTTTCTCCATCAGATCCTTGGCGAACTCGACGATTAATATCGCGTTCTTCGCCGACAGGCCGATGGTGGTGAGCAGGCCCACCTGGAAGTAAACGTCGTTGCCCAGCCCGCGGAACGTTGCCGCCAGCAGTGCACCGATGACCCCGAGCGGAACAACCAGCATGACCGAGAACGGAATTGACCAGCTCTCATACAGCGCTGCCAGACAGAGGAAGACCACGATCAGCGAGATAGCGTACAGGGCAGGGGCCTGGTTACCAGAGAGGCGTTCCTGGTAGGACATGCCCGTCCAGTCGTAACCCACGCCCGCAGGCAACGTGCCCGCCAGCTGCTCCATCATGTCCATCGCTTCACCGGTACTCTTACCAGGACCCGCTTCACCGAGGATCTCCATTGACGGCAGACCGTTATAGCGCTCCAGACGCGGTGAGCCGTACTCCCAGTGCGACGAGGAGAAGGCCGAGAACGGAACCATCTGACCATCGCTACCGCGCACGTACCAGTTATTGATATCGCTTGGCAGCATACGGTATTTAGCCTGTGACATAACGTAGACTTTCTTCACGCGACCGCGGTCGATGAAGTCGTTTACGTAGCTGCCGCCCCAGGCGGTACCCAGCGTTGTATTGATATCGCTAATAGAAACGCCCAGCGCCTGCGCTTTCTCCTGATCGATATCGATCTTGAACTGCGGCGTATCTTCCAGGCCGTTAGGGCGTACGCCCACCAGCAGATCAGGGTGCTTGGCGACCTCGCCGAGCAGTTGGTTACGTGCCTGCATCAGCTTGTCATGGCCGAGGTTACCCTGGTCAATCAGCTGGAAGTCGAAGCCGGTTGCCGTACCCAGCTCAACAATCGCCGGCAGGTTAAAGGCGAAGACCATCGCATCTTTAATCTGTGAGAAGCGAGCGCTGGCGCGGCCTGCAATGGCCGGAACCTTGTTCTCTTCCCCCGCACGCTCTTCCCAGTTTTTCAGCGAGACGAACGCGATACCGGTGTTCTGACCGCGACCCGAGAAGCCGAAGCCGTTAACGCTGAACACCGAGTTCACGTTCGCTTTTTCGTCTTTCAGGTAGTAGTCGGTGACCTCATCGAGCACCTTCTGCGTACGCTCCTGCGTGGCCCCTGCTGGCAGCTGCGCCATGGTTAAGAATACACCCTGGTCTTCATCTGGCAGGAACGAGCTTGGCAGACGTACAAACAGGAACGCCATGCCCGCAACAATGATGATATAGAGCAGCAGATAACGACCGGTGCTGCGCAGAATATTGCCTACGCTGTCGGTGTAGTGGTGCGTGCTCTTATCAAACATGCGGTTAAACCAGCCGAAGAAGCCTTTTTTGCCTTCGCCGTGGTCGCCTTTGGCGATAGGCTTCAGCATGGTGGCACAGAGGGCTGGCGTCAGGATCAGCGCAACGATAACCGACAGCACCATCGCCGAAACGATAGTAATCGAGAACTGGCGGTAGATCGCACCGGTAGAGCCACCGAAGAAGGCCATCGGGATAAATACCGCGGACAGCACCAGGGCAATACCCACCAGCGCGCCCTGAATCTGCCCCATCGATTTCCGCGTGGCCTCTTTAGGAGAGAGCCCCTCTTCGGCCATAACACGTTCGACGTTCTCTACCACCACGATGGCGTCATCAACCAGCAGGCCGATTGCCAGCACCATACCAAACATGGTGAGGGTGTTTATCGAGTAGCCGAAGGCGGCGAGGATGGCGAAGGTACCCAGCAATACCACCGGAACGGCAATCGTTGGGATCAGCGTTGCACGGAAGTTTTGCAGGAACAGGTACATTACCAGAAACACCAGCACAATCGCTTCGACCAGCGTTTTCACCACTTCGTTAATGGAGATTTTAACGAACGGCGTGGTGTCGTACGGGTAGACCACCTTCAGGCCTGCCGGGAAGGTTGGCTTCAGGGACTCAATAGTCGCACGTACGGCATTGGCGGTATCCAGCGCGTTAGCGCCGGTCGCCAGTTTGATCCCCAGACCCGAGGCTGGCTGACCATTGTACTTAGCGATAACGTCGTAGTTCTCGCCGCCCAGCTCAATCTCTGCCACGTCACGCAGGCGAACCTGGGAGCCATCCGGGTTTACCTTCAGCAGGATCTTACCAAACTCTTCCGTCGAGGTGAGTCGGGTCTGAGCGATAATCGAGGCGTTCAGCTGCTGTCCTTTCACCGGCGGTGTGCCGCCGAGCTGACCTGCTGCTACCTGGGCGTTCTGCGCCTTAATAGCGTTGATGACATCAACCGGCGTAAGCTGGAAGTTGTTCAGCTTGTTCGGATCCATCCAGATTCGCATCGCGTACTGGGCACCGAACAGCTGCACGTCACCGACGCCCGTAGTACGGCTAACCGGATCTTTCACCGTCGCGCCTACGTAGTCAGCGATATCTTCCTGGGTCATCGAACCATCGGTGTTGATCATCCCCAGCACCATCAGGAAGCTGCTGGATGACTTCTCAACGCTAACGCCCTGCTGCTGTACTTCCTGCGGCAGCAGCGGCATGGCCAGCTGCAGTTTGTTCTGCACCTGAACCTGCGCGATGTCCGCATCGGTACCGGAGTTAAAGGTCAGCGTGATCTGCACCGAGCCGGACGAGTCGCTGGTGGAGGACATGTAAAGCAGGCCATCGATACCGTTCATGTTCTGTTCGATAACCTGCGTCACGGTATCCTGCACCGTTTTCGCATCTGCGCCAGGGTAGTTTGCTGAGACCGTCACCGCCGGTGGCGCAATCGAAGGATATTGCGCTACCGGCAAGTTGAGGATCGAAAGCGCCCCCGCCAGCATGATAATGATCGCGATAACCCATGCGAAGATGGGGCGATCGATAAAAAACTTAGACATGTCTTAACGGCTCCTGTTTAAGTTAAGACTTCGTTTGTTCTGACTGGGCGCCAGCTGCAGCTTGCTCTTTCTTGTCAGAAGCCTGATCGGTATTTACTTCCTGCACTTTTACCTGCGCGCCCGGCCGAACTTTCTGCAGGCCGGTGACGATCACGCGATCGCCATCTTTCAGACCGCCGGTGACCAGCCACTTATCGCCAATCGCTTGGGAGGTCTGTACCTGACGGGTTTCAACCTTATCGCCTTCGCCCACGACCATCGCAGATGCTTCCCCGCGCGGTGTACGGGTAATACCCTGCTGTGGAACCAACAGCGCGTTCGGGTTCAGACCCTCTTCCAGTCGGGCGCGGACGAACATGCCCGGCAGCAGGGTCTGATTCGGGTTAGGGACGATAGCGCGCAGGGTGATCGAACCAGTGGTTTCATCCACGGTCACGTCAGAGAACTCCAGGGTACCGGCCTGCGGGTAGGTAGAACCATCGTTAGTGAGCAGCTCTACTTTAGCCTTGCCGTTCTCCTGCTTCAGGGTGCCTTTTTCCAGCTCCTGTTTCAGGCGCAGATAGTCGTTGCTGGACTGGGTCACATCAACGTAGATCGGATCGAGCTGCTGAACGGTCGCCAGGGCGTTAGCCTGCCCGGTCTGCACCAGCGCGCCTTCGGTGACGGACGATTTACCAATGCGGCCACTGATAGGGGAGGTCACCTTGGTATAGGCGAGGTTAATACGTGCGGTCTCCACGGCGGCTTTCGCGGCCACGACCGAAGCGTTGGCCTGCTGCGCTTCCGCCTGGGCGTTATCGAAATCCTGCTGGCTGATGTACTTGGTGCCAATCAGGCTCTGATAGCGCTTCAGGGTAACCTGCGCAATGCTCGCGGCGGCCTGAGCGCGGGCTAAATCGCCTTTTGCACTCTCATAAGAGGCCTGGTAAGGAGCTGGATCGATTTGATAGAGCGAGACACCCGCTTCAACGTCGCTGCCCTCGGTGAAGTTACGTTTCAAAATGATGCCGCTAACCTGAGGTCTGACTTCCGCCACGCGATAAGCGCTGGTGCGGCCTGGCAGTTCAGTGGTCATCTGCAGAGGTGCGGATTTGAGTGTCACAATGCCAACTTCTGGCGCTTGCTGTGCTCCTTGTTGAGCCGGTTTATCATCACATCCTGTTAGCGCTAAGCTGCCCGAAAGCATCAGAACGGCCGCCAGAGGGGTAAATCCTCTGTTTTTGTTCATAGGTAAACCTCGAGTGTCCGATTTCAAATTGATCAGTGGATCAAATGCCCACAAACCCATTGCTGCGTTTATATTATCGTCATGCTATGGTACATACATTCATAAATGTATGTAAATCTGACTCCCATAAAATCACCAACATATGGCACGAAAAACCAAACAACAGGCTCTGGAGACGCGTCAGCATATTTTAGATGTCGCCATGCGGCTGTTTTCAACGCACGGCGTCTCCAAGACGTCTCTGGCAGACATTGCGCACGCTGCAGGTGTCACGCGTGGCGCAATCTATTGGCACTTCAAAAATAAATCAGATTTATTTGGTGAAATTTGGGAACTGTCAGAGTCCAGTATCGGCGATCTAGAGCTTGAGTATCAGGCAAAATTCCCTGACGATCCACTCTCAGTTTTACGCGAAATACTGGTCTATGTCCTTGAAGCAACCGTTGTCGAAGAGCGCCGCCGGTTAATGATGGAGATCATTTTCCATAAGTGTGAGTTTGTCGGCGAAATGGCCATAGTGCAACAGGCACAGCGTAATTTATGCCTCGAAAGTTACGATCGTATTGAACAGACTCTCAGCCACTGTATTAAAGCGAAAATGCTGCCCGCTAATTTGCTCACCCGTCGCGCAGCCATTTTGATGCGCAGCTACATCTCTGGCATTATGGAAAACTGGCTCTTCTCACCGCAAACGTTTGATCTTAAAAAGGAGGCGCGTGACTACGTCGCTATCCTGCTGGAGATGTTCCAGCTCTGTCCCACCATGCGGGCAACGCCAGGTCTGCTCAACGCCTGATTTTCCTTCATAACGCCAGGAAATATCCTGGAGGGTATGCGCATTGCTATGTTGTCCCAGACGGGCGTGATATTCTCTGCGCGTGGTCAGTCCCGGCCCGCTTTCCCGTTAAGAAACCATTCATCTAAAAATTATGCTGCACTCCATACGCTCGCAAAATCCGCTCTCCGCTTTTGCCATGGTGCTGGTGCTTATCGTAAGCCTGTTTACGACGGCTTCGTATGCCCGCGCCAGTACCGACCTGCCTAATCGTGCAGAGGTGCAAAGCCAGCTTGATGCGCTGAATAAGCAAAAAGACCCTACGCCGCAGGACAAGCTCGTCATTGACGATCTGACGCAAACCCTGGATACCCTCGACAAGATCGAGCGGGTCAAGCAGGAGACCACTCAGCTTCGCCAGAAGGTGGCCCAGGCACCGGATAAGATGCGCGAGGCGACGGACGGGCTTAATGCGCTCAGCGATAAAGACAACGATGAGGAAACGCGCAAAACCCTGGCCACGCTCTCACTGCGTCAGCTGGAGTCGCGAGTCTCGCAGCTGCTGGACAATCTCCAGGCCGCGCAGAACGATTTGGCGACCTACAACAGTCAGCTGGTGGCCCTGCAAACCCAGCCGGAGCGGGTGCAGAATGCCATGTACACGGCCTCACAGCAGCTGCAGCAGATCCGTAACCGCCTGAACGGTACCGGGGCAGGCGAGGGCGCGCTGCGGCCGACCCAGCAGACGCTGCTGCTGGCCCAGCAGGCGCTGCTGAATGCCGAGATCGACCAGCAGCGAAAAAGCCTTGAGGGCAACACGACTCTGCAGGATACCCTGCAAAAGCAGCGCGACTACGTGACGGCCAACAGCAACCGTCTGGAGCATCAACTTCAGCTCCTGCAGGAAGCGGTCAACAGCAAGCGCCTGACGCTGACGGAAAAAACCGCCCAGGAGGCCGTCACGCCGGACGAAACCGCGCGTATTCAGGCCAATCCGCTGGTGAAACAGGAGCTGGAGCTTAACCACCAGCTCAGCGAGCGGCTGATCAACGCCACGGAAAACGGCAACGCGCTGGTTCAGCAGAATATCAAAGTTAAAAACTGGCTCGATCGCGCTCTGCAGTCCGAGCGCAATATCAAAGAGCAGATCTCGGTGCTGAAGGGGAGCCTGCTGCTGTCGCGCATTCTCTACCAGCAGCAGCAGACGCTGCCCTCCGCCGACGAGCTGGCGGATATGACCAACCGCATCGCCGACCTGCGCCTTGAGCAGTTTGAGATTAACCAGCAGCGCGATGCTCTGTTCCAGAGCGACGCCTTCGTCAGCAAGCTGGAGGAGGGGCACACCAGCGAGGTAAACGATGAGGTGCACGATGCGCTGCTGCAGGTCGTTGATATGCGCCGTGAGCTGCTCGACCAGCTCAATAAGCAGCTCGGCAACCAGCTGATGATGGCCATCAACCTGCAGGTTAACCAGCAGCAGCTGATGAGCGTTTCAACGAGCTTACAAGAGGTGCTGACCCAGCAGATCTTCTGGGTGAACAGCAACAAACCGATGGACTGGGAGTGGATTAAAGCCTTCCCGCAGGCGGTTAAAGAGCAGTTCCGCACCATGAAGATCACCGTGAACTGGGAGAAAGCCTGGCCTGCGGTAGCCATTGCGTTTTTAGCCGGGCTGCCGCTGCTGCTGATCGCGGGCCTGATCCGCTGGCGTCTGGGCTGGCTGAAGCAGTACCAGGCGCGCCTGGCGGACGAGGTGGGCCAGCTGCGTAACGACAGCCAGGGGCACACGCCGAAGGCGATCCTCATCGACCTGATCCGCGCCCTGCCGGTCTGTCTGCTGATCCTGGCGGCAGGTCTGATCCTGCTTACCATGCAGCTTAATATTAGCGAGCTGCTATGGGCCTTCAGTAAAAAGCTGGCGCTCTTCTGGCTGGTATTCGGCGTGTGCTGGAAGGTGTTGGAGAAAAACGGCGTCGCGGTCACCCACTTCTCTATGCCTGCGGAGCTGACCAGCCACTGGCGTCGCCAGATTGTCCGCGTCAGTCTGGCGCTGCTGCCGCTGCACTTCTGGTCGGTGGTCTCCGAGCTGTCGCCGCTGCATCTGATGGACGACGTCACCGGGCAGATTGTGATCTTCCTGAATCTGCTGGTAATAAGCATTCTGGTGTGGCCGATGTGCCGCGACAGCTGGCGCGATAAAGAGTCCCATGCCCTGCGCCTGCTGACCGTGACGGTACTCTCTATTGTGCCGGTGGCGCTGATGGTGCTGACGGCGACCGGCTACTTCTACACCACGCTGCGCCTCTCCGGCCGCTGGATTGAGACCGTCTATCTGGTGATTATCTGGAACCTACTCTACCAGACGGTGCTGCGCGGACTTAGCGTGGCGGCGCGACGCATCGCCTACCGCCGTGCGCTGGCGCGTCGGCAGAATCTGGTGAAAGAGGGGGCCGAGGGCGCGGAGCCGCAGGAGGAGCCGACCATCGCCCTGGAGCAGGTTAACCAGCAGACGCTGCGTATTACCATGCTGGTGATGGTGGCGCTGTTTGGCGTCGTCTTCTGGGCAATATGGTCCGATCTGATCACCGTGTTTGCCTACCTCGACAGCATTACGCTCTGGCACTACAACGGCATGGAGGCGGGTGCCAGCGTGGTGAAAAGCGTCACCATGGGCAGCCTGCTGTTTGCGCTCATCGCGGCGATGGTGGCCTGGGCGCTGATCCGCAACCTGCCAGGGCTGCTGGAGGTGCTGGTGCTCTCGCGCCTGAAGATGCGCCAGGGGGCCTCCTATGCCATCACCACTATCCTTAACTACGTGATTATCGCTGCCGGTGCGATGACGGTATTTGGCTCGCTGGGCGTATCATGGGATAAACTCCAGTGGCTGGCGGCGGCGCTATCGGTTGGTCTTGGTTTTGGCTTGCAGGAGATATTCGGTAACTTCGTCGCCGGTATTATTATCCTGTTTGAGCGTCCGGTGCGCATCGGTGATACGGTGACCATCGGGACCTTCTCCGGGACGGTGAACAAGATCCGTATCCGTGCCACCACTATTACCGACTTTGACCGCAAAGAGGTGATCATTCCGAACAAAGCCTTTGTGACCGAGCGCCTGATCAACTGGTCGCTCTCCGATACCATTACCCGCGTGGTGGTGCGTCTTGGGGTAGCCTACGGCTCCGATCTTGATAAGGTGAAAGGGGTACTGCTGAAGGCGGCGATGGATCACCCGAAGGTAATGCACGATCCGGAGCCGGCGGTCTTCTTCACGACCTTTGGCCCGAGCACGCTGGATCACGAGCTGCGTCTCTACGTGCGTGAGCTGCGGGATCGCAGCTATACGGTAGATGAACTGAACCGCACCATCGATCGGCTATGCCGCGAGAACGGCATCAACATTGCGTTTAATCAGCTGGAAGTGCACCTGCGCAATGCGAAAGGTGAAGAGCTGACCGAGGTAAAACGCGATCTGAGTGACGACAATGGCGCGCCTTCTATCGCCTGATCGGTTTTAAGAGCGCGTGTCCTGCAGCGGGACTTTTTTCTCAAAGTCCCGCTTTACTATCTCCAGCGCTTTCAGCACGGTTTCCGGCGCAATGGCGTGCTCTTCCAGCAGCATAATCAGATCTACTGCCAGCTTGACCTCTTCCGGCGCATTTTCCAGCGACATATTCACTCCTGTTATTCCCTAGCGTGTTAACCGGGCCAGTACGTTCTCAATCCGCGCCAGCGCGCTGCGACAGCGTGCCAGCCGGCCTTCCAGCGCCACGACGTCGCGCTGTAGCGTTTGCTGCTCTTCAAAACCGGTGGCTCTGGCGAGCAGCAGCTCGCGCGCCCGTTTCATCTCCTGCAGGCGGCGCTCGTACTGCTGATGCTGTAGCCGCTTGCGCTGCCATTTGGTCACCCCCGGCGAGGCGCTGTCCCACTCCCGGAGCGACCAGGTGGCCGTTTCCCGGGTAAGGGCGGCGAGCTGTGACGAGAGATGTTCCGCCAGCCAGGCCACCTGCGGCAGCTGTCCGGCATCCACCGCGTGGCGCAGCGCGGCGAGATTATGGTCAACCTCGTCCAGACAGGCACGCATTAACGTGCTGCGCGTTTGAAACAGATGGCGATCAAAGCGTGCGCTGACGGTAGCGTGATGTGCCAGCGGTGCAGCCCGCTCACGCAGGGAAGCGAGCTGTTTTTCCAGTGAATCTAAAAGCAAAGCCGTTTTCAACAATCTCTCCCCTGTATTCATCAGGGCTATGCTACATTAGCCAAAAAGCCCGATAACGATCCTATTATGCAACGTACTCTGTTAATTATCATCGGCTGGCTGGCGGTTGCGCTCGGCACGCTCGGGGTGGTGCTGCCGGTGTTGCCCACCACGCCCTTTATTCTGTTAGCCGCCTGGTGCTTCGCCCGATCCTCTCCCCGTTTTCACGCCTGGCTGCTCTATCGCTCCTGGTTTGGTAGCTATCTTCGCCACTGGCAGCAGTACCGTGCGATGCCCCCCGGCGCAAAACCCCGGGCCATCGCGATTATCCTCCTGACGTTCGCAATTTCACTCTGGCTGGTTAAGCTGCTGTGGGTCCGTTTTCTGCTGCTGGCGATCCTTGCCTGCCTGCTGATATTTATGTGGCGCATCCCGGTGGTTGCAAAGGGCATTGATGAAAAGCAACAAAAGCAGTAAAGCGCACTCAAGCTTATTGCATTTGTCCCGTTCTGCCAGTACATTCGACCGTTTTCGAGCACGGGCACCTTTGGTTAAATGTTAAACAATAGTTACATTAACCGCCAAAGCGTGCAGTGAGTATGACCGTTTCTAGCAGGCAAAAAATCCATGACAGCAACTGCGCAGCAGCTTGAGTATTTAAAAGACAGCATTAAAAGCATTCAGGACTATCCGAAACCGGGGATCCTGTTCCGGGATGTCACCAGTTTGCTGGAAGATCCGAAAGCGTATGCTCTCAGCATTGAACTGCTGGTCGCGCGTTTCAAAGACGCAGGCATTACCAAAGTCGTCGGTACCGAAGCCCGTGGCTTCCTGTTTGGCGCGCCGGTCGCCCTGGCGCTGGGCGTCGGCTTTGTGCCGGTGCGTAAGCCGCGCAAGCTGCCGCGTGAAACCATCGCCGAGAGCTATGAGCTGGAGTACGGCACCGACCAGTTAGAGATCCACGTTGATGCCATCAAGCCGGGCGATAAAGTGCTGGTGGTTGACGATCTGCTGGCGACCGGCGGCACCATTGAAGCCACCGTTAAGCTGATCCGCCGCCTGGGCGGAGAGGTGACCGACGCGGCCTTCATTATCAACCTGTTTGATATCGGTGGCGAAGAGCGTCTGGCGAAGCAGGGCATCACCTGTTACAGCCTGGTGCCGTTCCCCGGCCACTGATTGCCATCCGTCAGTACACAGTCTCGCTGTTAGGGCGAGGCTGTGATAGCATTGCCCCTCGTATATCCACCTTCCAGCGTTCCAGAGCCTGCCCATGAGTTATCAGGTCTTAGCCCGTAAGTGGCGACCACAAACTTTTGCTGACGTCGTCGGTCAGGAGCATGTGCTGACTGCACTGGCGAACGGCTTATCGTTAGGACGCATTCATCATGCGTATCTCTTTTCCGGCACCCGCGGCGTCGGAAAGACCTCTATTGCCCGTTTGCTGGCGAAGGGGCTGAACTGCGAGACCGGCATCACCGCAACGCCCTGCGGCGTGTGCGACAACTGTCGCGAAATCGAGCAGGGGCGCTTTGTCGATCTGATTGAGATCGATGCCGCCTCGCGTACCAAAGTTGAAGATACCCGCGATCTGCTGGATAACGTCCAGTACGCGCCAGCCCGTGGCCGCTTCAAAGTCTACCTGATAGACGAAGTGCATATGCTGTCGCGCCACAGCTTTAACGCCCTGCTGAAGACCCTTGAAGAGCCGCCGGCACACGTCAAGTTCCTGCTGGCAACCACCGATCCGCAGAAGCTGCCGGTGACGATCCTCTCCCGCTGCCTGCAGTTTCATCTTAAGGCGCTGGACGTGGAGCAGATCCGCCAGCAGCTTGAGCACATTCTCGACGAAGAGAAGATCCACCACGAACCGCGCGCCCTGCAGCTGCTGGCCCGCGCGGCTGACGGCAGCCTGCGTGACGCCCTCAGCCTGACCGATCAGGCGATTGCCAGCGGCGACGGTCAGCTTACTGCCCAGGCGGTGAGCCAGATGCTCGGCACGCTGGATGACGACCAGGCGCTATCGCTGATTGAGGCGCTGGTAGAGGCCAACGGCGAACGGGTGATGGCGCTGGTTAACGAAGCTGCCGCTCGCGGCGTGGAGTGGGAGGCGCTGCTGGTTGAGATGCAGACCCTACTGCACTGTATCGCGATGGTACAGCTCTCACCCTCCGCGCTCGGCAGCGATATGGCGGCTATCGAGCAGCGCCTGCGTGAGCTGGCGCGCACCGTGCCGCCGGGCGACGTCCAGCTCTACTACCAGACGATGCTGATTGGTCGCAAAGAGCTGCCGTTTGCCCCGGACAGGCGGATGGGCATTGAGATGACCCTGCTGCGTGCGCTGGCGTTCCATCCGCGTATGCCGCTGCCGGAGCCGAGCGTGCCGGCCCAGGATTTCTCCCCCGTGGCACCCACGGCGGTGCTAACGCCGGATCAGGTGCCGCCATCGCCGCCCCCTGCTGCGCCGCGTAGCGATGCGCCGCTGTCGGACACCACCAGCCAGGTGCTGGCCGCCCGCAGTCAGCTGCAGCGTGCTCAGGGAGCGACCAAAGCAAAAAAGAGTGAACCGGCAGCGGCAACCCGCACGCGGCCGGTGAATAACGCTGCGCTTGAGCGGCTGGCATCGGTCACCGAGCGCATTCAGACGCGCCCGGCCGCCGCCGCCCAGGAGCAAGCGCCGGTAAAAAAAGAGGCCTACCGCTGGAAGACCACCCTGGTTACCGAAGAGGTGAAAGAGGTGGTCGCCACGCCGAAGGCGCTGAAGAAAGCCCTTGAGCATGAGCGGACGCCGGAGCTGGCGCAAAAGCTCGCCGAAGAGGCCATCGCCCGCGATCCGTGGGCGGCAGAGGTCAGTCGGCTCAGCCTGCCTAAACTGGTTGAACAGGTGGCGCTTAACGCATGGAAAGAGCAGGAGGGGAGCCGTATCTGCCTGCACCTGCGCACTACCCAGCGGCACCTTAACTCCCCCGGTACGCTAAAAGTTTTAGGTGAGGCACTTAACGCCCTGTACGGTTCAGCGGTTGAAGTGTCTATCATTGAAGATGATAATCCCGCGATGCGCACTCCGTTGGAGTGGCGTCAGGCGATTTACGAAGAGATGCTTGCGCAGGCGCGCGAGTCGATTATTGCGGATAGCAACATCCAGACTCTGCAACGGTTTTTCGATGCGGATCTGGATGAAGAGAGCATTCGCCCTATTTGATCGTAAGTTTGACTTACGATTGTCATTTTTAACGTGAATGAAGAGAGAAGCCTATGTTTGGTGGTAAAGGCGGTCTGGGTAACCTGATGAAACAGGCCCAGCAGATGCAAGAAAAGATGCAGCAGATGCAGGAAGAGATTGCGAAGCTGGAAGTCACCGGTGAATCCGGCGCGGGTCTGGTGAAGGTCACCATCAACGGCGCGCACAACTGCCGTCGCGTGGAGATCGACCCAAGCCTGCTGGAAGATGACAAAGATATGCTGGAAGATCTCGTTGCAGCGGCCTTCAACGATGCGGCGCGCCGTATCGAAGAGACTCAGAAAGAGAAGATGGCAGGTGTCTCCTCCGGTATGCAGCTGCCGCCGGGCTTTAAAATGCCGTTCTAATGGCTTTGCGCTGTTAGCCATTATCAGCGCTACGCGATCTTAAAAAGATCCTGTCAGCCAGACAGGAGTTAAGAGTGAGCGTAGCGCATCTTAAGTGAATTAAAATCCGCCAGTTTTAACTACCCTACCTCCACTCATCTCCGTTGTTCCTTTAGTCCCATAATGGGATAACATTTGCTAAAGTCCCATGATGGGACTAAAGTGGTGCTATGAAAATCATCTCCGTTAAAACGCTGAAGGAGTTTTGGGCGGTACACCCTGATGCAGAGCAGTCGCTTAAAGCGTGGCATGATGAAGTTTTGCAGGCTGAATGGAAAACGCCAGCCGATATCAAGGCCCAGTATCGAAACGCCAGCATACTTAAAAACAGGCGGGTAGTTTTTAACATTAAGGGAAACGATTACCGCTTAATCGTCTCCATTGCCTATCTGCGAGGATGGGTATACGTGAAATTTATTGGAACACATAAAGAGTACGATGCCATCAATGCAGAAAGTGTTGAACGGGGGTAAGAAAGATGCAAATTAAACTCATCAAAAACGAACAGGATTACGAAGCTGCTTTAAAAGCTGTCGCACCTATGTTCGATGACGAACCCTTAATAAATACACCGGAAGGGGATTTTTTTGAAGTGATGTGCCTTCTTATAGAAGAGTATGAGAAGAAGCACCACCCTATCGCTCCGCCCGATCCCATTGAAGCAATTAAATTCAGAATGGAACAGCAGGGGTTAAGCGTAGGCGATCTGGAGTCTGCAATAGGTAAATCTAATCGCGTCTATGAAATTCTAAATCGTAAACGTAATTTAACGTTGCCTATGATTAGAAAGCTTCATGCTCAATTTGGTATTCCCCTCGAAAGTTTGGTGGGGCAGTAAACATCAAGACTTTCACTAAGCAGTTAGGCTCCATTAAATCCGATGTTGCATAAATTAATTTAAGTGGTTGATATGTTTAATTTTAAATTTTGTAAGGGGCTGTTCTAATGCAGACCAGTCCGCTGCTGACGCAGCTTATGGAAGCCCTGCGCTGCCTGCCGGGCGTGGGCCCGAAATCGGCGCAGCGCATGGCCTTTACGCTTCTGCAGCGCGATCGCAGCGGCGGGATGCGTCTTGCCCAGGCCCTGACGCGGGCGATGTCGGAGATTGGCCACTGCGCCGACTGCCGTACCTTCACCGAGCAGGAGGTGTGTAACATCTGCTCTAACCCGCGTCGCCAGGAGAACGGCCAGATCTGCGTGGTAGAGAGTCCCGCGGACATCTACGCCATTGAGCAGACCGGGCAGTTCTCTGGCCGCTACTTTGTGCTGATGGGCCACCTGTCGCCGCTCGACGGCATCGGGCCGAACGATATCGGCCTCGATCGGCTGGAGCAGCGCCTGGAGCGTGAAAAGCTGAAAGAGGTGATCCTCGCCACCAACCCCACGGTGGAAGGGGAGGCGACTGCTAACTACATCGCCGAGCTGTGCGGACAGTATGGCGTTGATGCCAGCCGCATCGCCCACGGTGTGCCGGTTGGCGGCGAGCTGGAGATGGTTGACGGTACTACGCTCTCCCACTCGCTGGCGGGACGCCATAAGATCCGCATTTCGTAAAAAAAACGGGGGCATTTTTGTGCCCCCGCTTGAAATCCTGTTGTCCTGGCCCCATTTTCTCCTCAACACCAAATGGCATTGTTGAGGTATTTTTTCGATGAAAGGACAAGAAACACGCGGCTTCCAGTCAGAAGTAAAACAGCTTCTGCATCTGATGATCCATTCTCTCTACTCCAACAAAGAGATCTTCCTGCGTGAGCTTATCTCTAACGCCTCGGACGCGGCAGACAAGCTGCGTTTCCGTGCGTTGTCAAAACCCGAGCTGTACGAGGGTGACGGTGAGCTACGCGTACGCGTCTCTTTTGATAAAGAGAAGCGTACCCTGACCATTGCCGACAACGGTATTGGTATGAACCGCGACGAAGTGATTGACCATCTGGGTACCATTGCTAAATCCGGTACCAAAGCATTTCTCCAGTCGATGGGCTCCGACCAGGCAAAAGATAGCCAGCTGATCGGCCAGTTCGGCGTGGGCTTCTACTCGGCGTTTATCGTTGCTGATAAAGTCACCGTGCGCACCCGCGCGGCGGGCGACAGCGCAGAGAACGGCGTGTTCTGGGAATCCGCAGGCGAGGGCGACTACACCGTTGCCGATATCACCAAAGAGGATCGCGGGACTGAGATCACCCTGCACCTGCGCGAAGGCGAAGATGACTTCCTCAACGACTGGCGCGTGCGCTCGATCATCAGCAAATACTCCGACCATATCGCGCTGCCGGTAGAGATCGAGAAGCACGACGAGCAGGATGGCGAAACCGTCATCAGCTGGGAGAAGATCAACAAGGCCCAGGCGCTCTGGACGCGCAGCAAGTCCGAAATCAGCGACGACGAATACAAAGAGTTCTACAAGCATATTGCCCACGACTTCACCGATCCGCTGGCCTGGAGCCACAATCGCGTAGAGGGCAAGCAGGAGTACACCAGCCTGCTCTATATTCCGGCTCAGGCACCGTGGGATATGTGGAACCGCGATCACAAGCATGGCCTGAAGCTCTACGTACAGCGCGTCTTCATCATGGACGAGGCTGAGCAGTTCATGCCGAACTACCTGCGCTTTGTGCGCGGCCTGATTGACTCCAACGATCTGCCGCTGAACGTGTCGCGTGAAATTCTGCAGGACAGCTCCGTCACCCGCAACCTGCGTAGCGCCCTGACCAAACGTGCGCTGCAGATGCTTGAGAAGCTGGCAAAAGATGATGCCGAGAAATACCAGGGCTTCTGGAAACAGTTCGGTCTGGTGTTGAAAGAGGGCCCGGCGGAAGATAGCGCGAACCAGGAGGCGATTGCCAAACTGCTGCGCTTCGCCTCTACCCATACCGACTCTGCCGAGCAGACGGTGGCGCTGGCGGACTACGTCTCCCGCATGAAAGAGGGTCAGGAGAAGATCTACTACATCACCGCCGACAGCTACGCCGCTGCGAAGAGCAGCCCGCACCTTGAGCTGCTGCGTAAGAAAGGCATCGAAGTGCTGCTGCTCTCCGATCGCATCGACGAGTGGATGATGAGCTACCTTACCGAGTTCGACGGCAACTCCTTCCAGTCGGTGGCGAAAGCCGATGAGTCGCTGGATAAGCTGAACGACGAGGTAGACGAGAGCGCGAAAGAGGCCGAGAAAGCCCTGGAGCCGTTCGTTGAGCGCGTGAAGACCCTGTTGGGCGACCGCGTGAAAGAGGTGCGCTTTACCCACCGTCTGACCGATACGCCGGCGATTGTCACGACCGACAACGACGAGATGAGCACCCAGATGGCGAAGCTGTTTGCCGCTGCGGGCCAGGCCGTGCCGGAAGTGAAGTACATCTTCGAACTTAACCCGGACCACGTGCTGGTGAAGCGCACCGCCGATATCCAGGACGAAGCCCAGTTCAAAGCATGGATTGAACTGCTGCTGGATCAGGCCCTGTTTGCCGAACGCGGCACGCTGGAAGATCCGAACCAGTTTATCCGCCGCATGAACCAGCTGCTGGTTTCTTAATCGCTCTACACACCGTTCCCTCTTGCCCCCGGTAAGGGGGAACGATTCAGCTGCTCAACTTCCCGCCGAACCCGCCTGCATAAGCCTCGCTTCCTTGTGGTGATACTGACTTTAGTGGTATGGTTTTCGCTTCAAACAACGTTGTATACCTGTCATCAATTATCTGGGTATAAAAATTCAAAACGTAGAGGAATTACGCAATGCGTATCATTTTGCTCGGCGCTCCGGGCGCAGGTAAAGGCACTCAGGCTCAGTTCATCATGGAGAAATACGGTATTCCGCAGATCTCCACCGGTGACATGCTTCGCGCCGCGGTTAAATCCGGCAGCGAGCTGGGCAAACAGGCTAAAGACATCATGGATGCTGGCAAGCTGGTGACTGACGAGCTGGTTATCGCGCTGGTAAAAGAGCGTATCGCCCAGGAAGATTGCCGTAACGGCTTCCTGCTGGACGGTTTCCCGCGCACTATTCCTCAGGCTGACGCAATGAAGGAAGCCGGTATCAACGTTGATTACGTGCTGGAGTTCGATGTGCCGGACGATCTGATTGTCGATCGTATCGTAGGCCGTCGCGTTCACGCTGCCTCTGGCCGCGTCTACCACATTAAATACAATCCGCCGAAGGTGGAAGGTAAAGACGACGTGACCGGCGAAGAGCTGAGCACCCGTAAAGACGATCAGGAAGAGACCGTGCGTAAGCGCCTGGTGGAGTATCATCAGCTAACCGCGCCGCTGATCGGCTACTACCAGAAAGAGGCCGAAGCGGGCCACACCCAATACGCGAAGGTAGATGGCACTCAGGCCGTCAGCGCCGTTCGCGCCGAGCTGGAAACCATTCTCGGTTAATGACTCTCGGTTAATGCGCTTCTCCCCGGTGCCTTCGCCGGGGATGTTCTTTTCCCATTACCCCCATTTTCCCCCAAGCTTTTCCCTTTCGCAGCAATGGGTTTCGTTTACGCCCGTTTCAGTTACAATTCTCACAGGTACTATTCTCACAAGTAATATTTTCTCAAGCTTAAATGAATATGAGGCGCGAATGAGTTACGCGAAAACCGGCATTCTGCTGGCGAATCTGGGCACACCCGATGCTCCCACCCCCGCAGCGGTCAAACGCTATCTCCGCCAGTTTTTAAGCGATCGACGCGTAGTGGATACGCCGCGCCTGCTGTGGTGGCCGCTGCTGCGCGGCGTGATCCTGCCGATTCGTTCTCCGCGCGTGGCGAAGCTCTATCAGTCCGTGTGGATGGAGGAGGGCTCGCCGCTGATGGTCTACAGCCGTCGCCAGCAGCGGGCGCTGGCTGCCCGGCTGGATGACGTGCCGGTGGCGCTGGGGATGAGCTACGGCTCGCCTTCGCTGGAGAGCGCGGTAGATGAGCTGATCTCTCAGGACGTAGAGCACATTGTGGTTCTGCCGCTCTATCCGCAGTACTCCTGCTCAACCGTGGCCGCCGTCTGGGATGAGCTTGGGCGGATCCTGCAACGTAAGCGCAGCATTCCCGGTATCTCATTGATCCGTGACTATGCCGATAACCGGTCATACATTGATGCGCTGGCTAACAGCGTGCGCGCCTCGTTTGCCCGCCACGGCGAGCCGGATCTGCTCCTGCTCTCCTATCACGGCATTCCCCAGCGCTATGCGGAAGAGGGTGACGTCTATCCCCAGCGCTGCCGCGATACCACCCGCGAGCTGGTTTCGGCCCTCGGTGTGCCGCCGGAGAAGGTGATGATGACTTTCCAGTCGCGCTTTGGCCGCGAGCCGTGGCTGACCCCCTATACCGACGAGACGCTGAAGATGCTGGGTGAGAAAGGGGTGAAGCATATTCAGGTCATCTGTCCGGGCTTCTCCTCCGACTGTCTGGAGACGCTGGAGGAGATTGCGGTGCAGAACCGGGAATTTTTCCTCGAAGCCGGCGGCGAGAAATATGAATACATTCCTGCGCTTAATGATTCCGCCGATCATATTAACATGATGCTGGACCTGACAGCCCCCTACCGCTAATCGCGCCCGGTGCCGGGAGTGTGCTACCATTCCCGGCCCAATTGGTTATTCATAATTAACGCGAATGAAATTTCCCGGTAAACGCAAATCCAAGCACTATTTTCCTGTTAACGCCCGCGATCCGCTTCTACAACAGAGCCAACCGGAGAGCGATGCCAATGCCTCATGGGTGGTCGGTATCGATCAGACGCTGGTGGATATTGAAGCCAAAGTGGACGATGCGTTTATCCAGCGCTATGCCCTCAGCGTCGGTCACTCGCTGATCATCAGCGATGAGGCTGCCGATGCGCTCTACAAAGAGCTGATCCGCGACAATCTCATTACCCACCAGTTTGCCGGTGGCACTATCGGCAACACCATGCACAACTACTCCGTACTGGCAGATGACCGCTCGGTGCTGCTGGGCGTGATGTGCAGCAACGTCGAAATCGGCGGCTACGCCTATCGCTACCTCTGTAACACCTCCAGTCGTACCGACCTTAACTATCTGCAGGGCGTTGACGGGCCGATTGGCCGCTGCTTTACGCTGGTCGGCGAGGCGGGGGAGCGCACCTTTGCTATCAGCCCTGGATATATGAACCAGCTGCGTCCGGAGAGCATCCCCGAGTCGGTAATTGCAGGCGCCTCCGCGCTGGTGCTCTCCTCCTATCTGGTGCGCGGCAAGCCAGGCGAGCCGATGCGTGAGGCGACCATGAAGGCGGTAGAGTACGCCAAAAAGCACAACGTGCCGGTGGTGTTAACCCTCGGCACCAAGTATGTGATTGCCGATAACCCCGAATGGTGGCGCGACTTCCTCAAGGAAAATGTCTCGATCCTGGCGATGAACGAGGAGGAGGCCGAGGCGCTGACCGGGCTGAGCGATCCGCTGCTGGCCTGCGATAAGGCGCTGGACTGGGTTGATCTGGTGCTCTGCACCGCCGGTCCAGTGGGGCTGTACATGGCAGGCTTTACCGAGGAGTCGGCGAAGCGTAAAACCCAGCATCCGCTGCTGCCGGGGGCCATCGCCGAGTTTAACCAGTACGAGTTTAGCCGGGCAATGCGTCACCAGGACTGTGAACAGCCGCTGCGTATCTTCTCCCACATTGCGCCATACATGGGCGGGCCGGAGAAGATCATGAACACCAACGGTGCCGGCGATGGTGCACTGGCCGCGCTGCTGCACGATATCACTGCCAATAATTTCCACCGCAGTAACGTGCCTAACTCCAGCAAGCATAACTACACCTGGCTGACCTACTCATCGCTGGCGCAGGTGTGTAAATACGCTAACCGAGTTAGTTACCAGGTTCTGAACCAGCACTCGCCGCGCCTGACGCGGGGCCTGCCGGAGCGGGAAGATAGCCTGGAAGAGGCCTACTGGGAGCGTTAATCGCGAGCCCGCCGCTGGCGGGCTTGAATTTCTCTGTTAAACACGCAAACCTTATTTACAGCCAACGTAAAGAAATGAAAAAACCCCGATAAATAAAGTGGGATTATGCCAAAATAAGGCCGTGTTTAACTACCGAGGACAATTTTTAATCCACACTGAGGAAAAGCAACAACGTGGATAAGTTGTAAAATTATGAACAAGATGTTCGCACTCACAATGATCGTTTTCTCCTGTCTTCATCTCTCATCTCACTGTTCGATCTGCGACCAGCACTGGCGCTCTGCGCTATAGTTCCGTTCTCTCCTTTTACTCATCATTTAATTTTACTCTGCTAACGCGCCTATTTTTGCGTGGCGGATACCTGTTTCTCATTAAGGAGAGAAATTATGCGCTACTGGATTTTATTAGCTCTGGCTATCGCGGCTGAAATAACCGGCACGCTGTCAATGAAATGGGCCAGCGTCAACGATGACAAGGCGGGATTTATTTTCATGCTGGTGATGATCGCACTGTCGTATATCTTCCTGTCGTTTGCCGTAAAACGCATTGCCCTCGGCGTCGCCTATGCCATCTGGGAAGGGCTGGGTATTTTATTCATTACGCTGTTTAGCGTAATGCTGTTCGATGAAACCTTATCGGCGATGAAAATCGTGGGCTTACTCACCCTGGTGACGGGCGTGGCGCTGATCAAATCCGGCACCCTGTCCCGTAAGGAGCAGCAGCATGACTACGTTTAATGTTGTGCATATTGCCTGGCTGGCGCTGGCGATTGGTCTTGAGATCGTTGCCAACATCGCCCTCAAATATTCCAACGGCTTTCGTCGACCCCTCCACGGCGTGCTATCCCTTGTCGCCGTGCTGGCAGCGTTTAGTGCCCTGTCGCAGGCGGTAAAAGGGATCGATCTCTCAGTCGCTTATGCGCTTTGGGGCAGTTTTGGCCTGGTCGCTACCGTGGCAGCAGGCTGGGTGCTGTTTGGTCAGCGGCTGAACCGAATTGGCTGGCTGGGCGTGGCACTGTTAACCACGGGCGTGGTGCTCATCAAGCTTGCCTGATGAAAATGCGCAGGCTGGTATCGCGATCGTGAAAGTTCTTCATGTTGAATGAAATTAAATCACTTTTACTCACGCAGTGACTCAGGCATAAAGTGATCATGTTATTAACAATAGATCATACAGATTACGATGAATAATTCGATTACATTTAACGTGAAGAGCCTCCGCTTCGACGAGAATTATAATCCCTCGGAGAGCACGCGGATCACCACAAATTTTGCTAATTTAGCCAGAGGCGAGAAGCGGCAGGATAATTTACGCAATGCCTTAACGATGATCGATAATCGGTTCAACGCGCTGGCGCATTGGGACAACCCTAAAAGCGATCGCTACGCCGTTGAGCTGGACATCATCTCCGTCGAAATGAATATTGCGGTTGAAGGCAAGCACACTGCTTTTCCTGTCATTGAGGTGTTGAAAACCAACATTGTTGACCGTAAAACGGATGCGCGCATTGAGGGGATCGTCGGCAATAATTTCTCATCTTATGTTCGCGACTATGATTTTAGTGTCCTGCTGTCCGAGCATAACAAAAACGGCGCGGGATTTAGCACGCCGGATAATTTTGGCGATCTCCACGGCAATATATTTAAGCGGTTTGTTGAGTCAGATTGCTATAAAGAGGCGTTTACGAAAGCTCCGGTTATCTGCTTAAGCGTATCGAGTAAAAACGTCTATCAACGCACAGGCAATCAGCACCCCGTACTGGGCATCGAATATCAGCAGGACAGCGCCTCCCTGACCGATCGCTATTTTGCCAAGATGGGGCTGCAGGTGCGCTTTTTTATGCCGCAGGGTAGCGTTGCGCCATTGGCGTTCTATTTTGCCGGCGATCTGCTGCGTGACTATAGCGACCTGGAGCTTATCAGCACCATCAGCACTATGGAGACATTCCAGAAAATTTACCGCCCGGAGATCTATAACGCTAACTCAGCGGCAGGAAATATCTATCAGCCCAGCCTGAACTACCGGGACTATTCGCTTACGCAAATTGTTTACGATCGAGAAGAACGCAGCCGGTTAGCTATTGAGCAGGGAAGGTTTACCGAAGCGCACTTTATTAAACCTTACCAGACAATCCTTGAGCAATGGTCAACGCATTCCGTTCTTTGATTAACAATAAATATAAGGTCACCTGCTATGAAAAAATTATTACCCACCTCTACTGCGGGCAGCTTGCCTAAACCAGCCTGGCTCGCACAACCTGAGACCCTGTGGTCGCCCTGGAAATTAGAGGGTGACGAGCTAATTGAGGGCAAGCAGGATGCGCTCCGGTTGGGGCTACAGGAGCAAGAGCTGGCGGGTATTGATATCGTCAGCGACGGCGAGCAAACCCGACAGCACTTTGTCACGACGTTTATTGAGCACCTTAGCGGCGTTGATTTTGAGAAACGTGAGATCGTTAAAATCCGCAATCGCTATGATGCCAGCGTACCGTCCGTGGTGGGCGAGGTAAGTCGCCAAAAGCCGGTGTTCGTAGAAGATGCCAAATTTTTACGTCAGCAGACCGATCGGCCGATCAAATGGGCGTTACCGGGGCCGATGACGATGATCGATACCCTCTATGATGGCCACTATAAAAGCCGTGAAAAACTGGCCTGGGAATTTGCCAAAATTCTCAATCAGGAGGCCAAAGAGCTTGAGGCTGCCGGGGTGGATATTATCCAGTTTGATGAGCCCGCGTTTAACGTCTTTTTTGATGAGGTCAATGACTGGGGCATTGCTGCACTAGAGAGGGCCATTGAAGGGCTGCAGTGCGAAACCGCCGTGCATATCTGCTATGGCTATGGCATCAAAGCCAATACCGACTGGAAAAAGACGCTGGGCTCCGAGTGGCGTCAATATGAAGAGATCTTCCCCAAGCTGCAAAAATCTAACATCGATATTGTATCCCTGGAGTGCCAAAACTCTCACGTGCCTATGGAGCTCATTGAGCTTATTCGCGGCAAAAAAGTGATGGTTGGGGCGATTGATGTGGCAACCAATACCATTGAGACACCCGAAGAGGTTGCTGATACGCTGCGCAAAGCACTTCAGTTCGTCGACGCCGATAAGCTCTATCCTTGCACCAACTGCGGCATGACGCCGTTATCTCGTCGCGTAGCAAGAGGCAAGCTCAATGCGTTAAGCGCAGGCGCAGAGATTGTGCGTAGAGAACTGCTGGCGAAATAAGGTAGTTAAAACACGCGCGAGGAAGACATAGCTAATCCTGCGATTAGCTAT
The DNA here is from genome assembly GCF_037152055.1 of Pseudescherichia sp. AS216. Classification (NCBI taxonomy): domain Bacteria; kingdom Pseudomonadati; phylum Pseudomonadota; class Gammaproteobacteria; order Enterobacterales; family Enterobacteriaceae; genus Pseudescherichia; species Pseudescherichia sp. AS216. Next base: position 112,902 of record NZ_JBBCMV010000001.1, read on the forward strand.
TCCTGAACAATGTAGAGCTGGTCAACGGAGGGCGGGTTAGAGCAGTCATGGCTAGCATAGCGCTTTGTTCGTTACCAACATCAACGCCTCGCGTAAAATGGCCTGCTGTACCTGCCCTGATGACAGCCTCATTCTGACAATCAGCATCAGCTGGATCTCTTTGAATGTCAGACTCTTACCCGCCTTAAGCAATTCAGTGGATATCGATCCGATAGCTTCTTCCGGGCTGGCATACTGGGGTTGCAAAACAATTGCTGAGCTGCTGTGAGCCGCTTCGACAAATATTTGGCAAGTGGTAGTACCCTCGACGTTATCAGAGGTTATTTTGTTCATGATGTGCCTTAACTTCATTGACTAGCGGGCTATTCATCCTCGAATAACGCAGCTTAAAGTTGATATCTGTCGTGCCAATGCCGTGAGAAATCCTTGCGAACCATCGCACACAAGCGCTATCGAGCGCGCCGCATTAGACTAGATGAAAACATGTGAGAGCTGCTTAATCAGCTCATTGGGGATGAGGTGCACCCGCATCGATTCGAGGGCAACAAACCTGCTAGAGGATATGGCCTGGACGATCGCCAGACACCACTACCTTAACACCTTTCTATGTTTTACGTGCATTCTTTACACGTTGTTTAAGAACACGGTTCTCAATGCATGGTGTCATGATTTGGCTAATCCCAGCCAGATGAGAAAAGCGCAGGCGCTGACGGATGCGCCAGCTAAACAAACTGCCTGCCATCCAAAGCAGGCGTAAAGCTGGGTGGCGACAATCGCACCTGTGGCACTGCCTATTGAGTAAAAACACATATATGCGCCCACCAGCCGACTTGCGGCCTCTGGCCGGGCAGCAATAAGGGTGCTCTGGCTTATCACGTGAACGGTTTGCACAGCGAAGTCCAGCATGATGATACCGACGACGAGCCATACCAGTGACGTTTCGGTATAAGCGATGGGGAGCCATGAGAGTGTCAACAACGCAAGGGCTAACCCGGTAGCACGTTGCCCCCAGCCCCGGTCTGCCCATGCACCTGCTTGCGCGGCCGCCAGCGCGCCGGCAATACCTGCCAAACCAAACATGCCTATCTGGGTATGAGACAGTGCCAGGGCGCTGAGCGGCATGACCATGGTGGTCCACAACATGCTAAAGGCAGCAAAGATAAGCAGTGCAAAAACGCCACCCTTTCTCAATTGCGGTTCAGTAATAAAAAGGCGGAAAGCAGACGCCAGCAGAGAGAGGTAAGAGGGCGCACGTGCCTGCGGCGGTGTAGCGGGGACCCCTTTCGCCACGATGCAGGCGATGAGCAACATTAAAAAGGCTGCGATCAGGTAAACGGCCCGCCAGCCAGCCATATCGGCGATGCTGCCAGAGATAAAACGGGCCAGCAGGATCCCTAAAACAATGCCGCTCGTCACCGTGCCTACAACCTTACCGCGTCGCTGGGGAGCAGCCAGTATTGCGGCCCAGGCAACCACAAGTTGCACTACAACCGCCATCAGGCCAATAAAGAGCACCGCGCACAGCAGAGTGACAAGATTGGGTGATAATCCTGCCACGATCAAAGCCAGCATTGACAGTAATAGCAGCGTGACGACCAAAGTTTTTCGCTTAACGCGATCGCCCAGGGGAACCAGGAAGATCAATCCGGCGGCATAGCCCACCTGGGTCACGGTCACCACGCTGCCGATCATCCCAGCAGGAACCTGCAGACTGAGGGAGATGGATTCAAGCAAAGGCTGAGCAGAATAGACATTCGCCACCGCCAGCGCACAGGTTAGGGAGAATAAAAACGTTATCCAGGGTTTGAGTACCGGGCTCGCGACATCAGGCGCGGCCAGCGCCACATCAGCATTCAACTCTGCTTTACACTCCATTTCGCTCTCGCATTCTGGTTTCTTTTTAAAACTACATGCGGGTAGAAATAGCACTGGAGGTTTTTTTTTGCAACCGATTTAAGAGGCCCCTATACTGGCGTCTGTTAACCGGTAAGATGAGAGAAAGCAGATGGCAAAACAGGAATCCCTTCGAACCAGTGAATGTCCGGTTGCCAGAACGCTGGAGTCGATTGGTGAACGCTGGTGTCTGATGATCATCAGGGAAGCATTTGACGACGTGCGCAGATTCAGCGAGTTTCAAAAGAATCTGGGACTTGCTAAAAATATTCTCGCGTCCCGCCTGAAACAGCTGGTTGATATCGGCGTGTTTGAGATCTGCCCGGCCTCAGACGGCAGCGCATACAAAGAGTATGTTCTTACCGAAAAGGGACGTGCTATTTTTCCTGTTGTGGTAGCGATGCGGCAGTGGGGGGAGCGCTATATGTTTGATGAAGGTGAAGCGCACTCTGTCTTGCTGGACAACGCCAATGGCCAGCCCATACAGCCGCTGGAGGTGTGTTCATCCGAAGGGAGAAAACTGGAGCCAACCGACTGCCATCGTCAGCGTGTGATGGCAGGCGGCAGTAACTATCAGAATAAGACCGAGTAGTTCAGGCCAAAAGTACGGCCACGGCCTTTATAAGTATACAGGTTCTCAGCACCGTAGGTTGGGCTGTACAGACCCGGTGCGCGCTGTCCCCATGCGGTGGTGTAATCTTCATCCAGCAGGTTTTCTACGCTAAAGCTCAGCTTGCCCACCGGCAGAAGGTAACTGCCTAACAGGTCAACGGTGTTATACCCGTCGATGTGCTTTCCGGCGTCATCAGACAAATCAAACGTCTGGGTACTTTGCAGGCGCAGCGTCCAGTCGCCCGGTGCCCAGGTGACCCATGCGCTCATTTTGGACGGGCTGGCACTGTCTACCGTCAGCTTTTCCCACTTTCCGTCGACGCGGGTTTGCGATTTGATGACGTTAAAGTTGGTACCCGTGCTCCACTCGCTGTCGGTAAAGAAGTAGTCCACCTGGCCTTCAACACCGTAGATGCGACGCTTGTCATCTTCAACGTTGATGGTCATGTCGCTTTTGTTGATGTTGATGGTTTTATCGGAGAGCGAATAGTAACCGGCAATCTGCGTGCGCAGGTTATCCCCGGTGTAGCGCCAGCCCAGCTCGTAGGCATCAACTTTAATACCGTCGAGTTTTGAGTCGTTAACGTTAACGCTGTTGACCAGGCGGTAATGGCCGTTCACCAGCTGATAGGTGCCGGAGCCGTAATATTTCGCCAGATCCGGGATCTCAAAGCCCTGGGAGAAGTTAAACCAGAGCTGCTGGCGCTCGGTCAGATGCCCCAGAATGCCAGCGTTAAAGAGCAGGTTGTTGTAGTCAGTTTTCCCGCCCGGCACAGCGTCTGCCGAGGTGGCTCTGCCTGTGGCAATACCCTGCTGTTGAGCGTAACCAACAAAGTCGTCGACCCGGTTTTCCGTGTACTGATAGCGCACGCCGCCGCTCAGGGTGATAGCGGAGATGTCGTAGCTGGTTTGCAGGAAGGGGGCGAGGTTGGTAATGCTATAGCCCGGATAGCGGCCAACGTTATACGCGTCATCCAGCTTCATACCACCGCTGGCAGCTGCTTTGCTGAGGTCAAAAAATTGCTGATTGGCGTCGAAGACTTCATGCTCGGCATCGACACCCCACGTCAGCGATAAATCATCCAGCGGTTTGCTGTTGAGAGTGAGTTTGCCGCCGTAAAAATCGGTTTTTTGCTGTGATGCGCCAATGCTGGTTACCCGGCCGCCTGAAAGGGTGGGGAAGGGGTAGAACGTCAGGCTTTCATCGCGGTAGTAAATTTGTGCCAGCAGATCCTGACCCAGGAAATCAGTATTGGAATATTGCAGGTTGATCAGATGGCGCTCGGTACCGGGAATGCGGTCTGAGTCGAGATTGTTCTTGTTGTATGCGCTGCCAGCACCGGTTACCGCCGAGAAGTTCTCCCCCAGATAGAGGCCGTGCTTACCGTCGGATTCACTTTTGTAATACTGGGTGGTGAGCTGCAACTGCTGATGAGCGTCGATATTCAGCGTGCCGGTGCCCATGACGTCCAGACGGTCAGAGTATTGCAAACCGGTCTGGGTGTTATCAATATTCACCTCGTTGCCTTTGCCATCGTACCAGCCGCCAAAGCGCTGATAAGCGACTGACAGGCGTCCTGAGGCGTTGTCGTTGCCGCCGCTCACCGCCGCCGCAATGTTCTCGTCATTGTCGTTATTGCTATTGAAGCCCGTTTTTGCGCCAGTCTGGAACTCGACTTCCGTTTCCGGTTGGCCCTTTTTAGTGACGATATTGATTAAGCCGCCGGTACTGCCGCCGCCGTAGAGGGAGGTTGCGCCGGAGATCACTTCAATGCGGGTGATATTAAACGGATCGATAGAATCCAGCTGGCGGCTGTCGCTGCGGGAGGAGTTTAGACGCACGCCGTCGACCATCACCATCATTGAACGACCGCGCATATTCATACCGTAGTTGGTACGTCCCTGGCTACTGACATCCATACCGGGAATCAACTGCGCCAGCACCTCTTTGAGCTCTTTACCGCCCTGAACCTGCTGTTCAATTTCAGCCTGTTCAACAACCCAGGTAGTCTGTGCCATGTCGGAAATGCTGTGATTCGTACGGCTGGCGGCGACCACCATCGACTCCTCTTTTTGTCCCTCAGCCGAAGCATCAGTGGCTAGCATCATCAATAAACAAGGGCTGAGTGCCCAGGAGCAACGCGATTTCATTATTATGATCGTCCTGATTTTTCACGATGTCGGGGGCGTTGATGCCCCATACCGCAAGAACACCACCTTTGCAGGTGATAGTGATTATCAGAATGATATGAATTATCGTTACAATGTAAACAGGTATTGTTAAAAAATGTTTCTATAATGGCATGATTATTATGGGGTTTTTAAAGGCTTCCACATCCATGTGAGAGCATTAGGCCCGTCAGCGGCGCTTACTCAGCGCTGCGATATCCTTTGGGCTAGTCCGGCAGCATCCGCCAATGAGTCTCGCGCCTGCCTCTAACCACTGCGGCAGATACCCCACTAAAGATGCGCATGAATCGCCGTGAGCATGCCACTCTTTCGTGGTCGCATCGTAGGTTTCACCGGAGTTAGGATAGACAACCAGCGGTAGCGCAGTCAGGCTGTGCAGATGTTTTAGTGCTGCGGTCGTTTTCTCCAGCGCAATACAGTTAATCCCCAGCGCAACGATTTGCGAACAGTTTGCCAGCGTGTCCACGACCCGGGTAAGAGGCGTGCCGTCACTCAAGTGGTTCTCGTCACGTAGGGTAAATGAGAACCACGCCTGCGCCTGCGGGTAATCCAACAGCAGGTCTGCCAGGGCCTCTACCTCTGCAAACGCGGGTAAGGTTTCACAGGCCAGCAGATCTGCGCCGGCATTGAGCAAGGCTTCAATCCGCGGACGATGAAACGCCTGAAATTCTTCGGTGCTACGCACGTAGTCACCGTGATACTCAGAGCCATCGGCCAGATAGGCACCGTATGGCCCGACAGAGCCCGCCACCAGCAGCGGACCCGCGCTGGCGTTTTCCGCCTGGTAAATTTCCCGCGTCTCTCGCGCCAGTGCCACGCTGTGCTCAATAAGCGATCTCGATTGCGACTCGGTCAGCCCGCGCGCCGCAAAGCCAGCAGGCGTGGCCTGGTAACTGGCAGTAATGGCTACCTGTGCGCCCGCGCGGAAGTAATCCAGATGCACATCCCGGATGAGCTGTGGATTTTCCATTAATACTTTGGCGGACCAGAGGCTATCGGCAAGGTTGCATCCGCGCGCTTCCAGCTCGGTGGCCAGCGCGCCATCGAGGACAATAAAGGGGTGGCTTTTAAGCAGCGCGGTAAGAGGATTAATCTGCGGCATAGTCAGCCTCCGTCGAATTTGTTTTATGAGTGAGAAAATAGGTGCCGTAGCAAAGAGCAACAAAAGGCAGACCACAGTAAAGCGCAATGCGCTGGTCTGGATCGAACGCCAGGCCGACGCAGGCCAGCAGACACAGCACGAATCCCAGCACGGGCACCAGCGGATACCAGGGTGCCCTGTATTTTAGATCGTGCAGCGGCTTGCCCGACTGTAAATGCCGGCGACGAAAGATAAAGTGTGCCGCGCAGATACTGAGCCATACGGCCACAACGGCAAAACCAGAGATGGCGCTGAGGGCAACGAATACGGTGTCAGGCGCGATAACGCTGGAAAGCAGCGCCAGCAGGCCACCCAGCATAGAGACGGTCAGCGCGACCAGCGGCACGCCGTTCTTATTGACGCGGGCAAAACAGCCCGGCAACGTTTTTTCATTAGACAGCGACCACAGCATGCGGCCCGATGCATAGAGTCCGGAATTCGCCGCTGAGAGAATAGCGGTAAGGATGACGAAGTTAAAAATATCCGCCGCATAGGGAATGCCAATTTTTTCAAAGACCAGCACAAACGGGCTCTTCTCGACCCCTGCCACCTGCATCGGAATAAGCGCCGCCAGGACAAAAACGGTACCGATAAAAAAGATGATCAGTCGGGCGATAGTCGCGCGGATCGCTACCGGAATAGCATGGTGTGGATTTTCCGTTTCGCCTGCCGCGATACCGATAAGCTCAGTGCCAGAGAAGGCAAAATTGACCGCGACCATCGTCATCAGAATGGGCAAGCCGCCATGGGGAAACCAGCCCCCGCTGGTGAGGTTGGTCAGCCCCGGCGAAGGCGAGCCATCCTTCATAGCGATAAAACCAAAAATCGCCCCGCAGCCTAAGATAATGAAAACAATAATGGTCGCGACTTTAATGAGTGAAAACCAGAACTCACCTTCGGCAAAAAAGCGCGTTGAAATCGCGTTAAGAGAAAAAATCACTACGCAAAACAGGGCGCTCCATATCCAGACGGGAATATGTGGGAACCAGTACTGCATACAGAACCCGGCGGCGGTAAAGCTGGATCCCAACGCAACCGTCCAGGTGAGCCAGTAGAGCCACGCCACGGTATATCCCGTTGCCGGGCCAATATAGCGCGTCGCGTAGACATGAAAAGCACCGGTTACCGGCATCGCCACGGAAAGTTCGCCAAGGCACTGCATGACCAGCCAGACGACCAGCGCCCCAATCAGATAAGCCAGCAACGTTCCCGCTGCGCCGGTCGTAGAGATGATGTATCCCGTATTGAAAAATAATCCTGTGCCAATCACGCCACCCAATGAAAGCATAATCAAATGGCGGGTTTTCATGGTGCGCTTAAGCTGCCCATTCTCTTGCTGCGTGTGCATATCACCTTCTAAACGTATAGATGTCTAAATGTCCGTTTGAAGGGGCTTTATACCCTGATTGTTAATAAAATGCCAGCGGCAGGAGAAGATCTGCCGGGGCGGCAATTTATCCGGTGACTGCCTCTTCAACCGGGCGCTTCTCAATCAGCGTCAGCATGGTGTTGGCAATTTCACGTTCACCCATGACCACCTGATTCGCGCCGCGCTCGGTGATGTAGTCCACCTCGTCGTCATAGTGGGCGCGGGCGATAATCTCAATGTTCGGACACTTCTGCCGGGCGGTGGCCACCACTTCTCCGGCTTCGTAACCGTTAGGAATGGTCAGCAGCAGCCAGCGAGCGCAGTCGAGGTGTGCCAGGTTCATGATCTCTTCGTTGGCAGCATTGCCCAACACCGCACGAATACCGCGCTCGCGCAGCTCATCCACGCGGGTACGCGAGGTTTCGATCACCACCAGCGGGACACCCTGCGCCATCAGCTTCTCACCCAGCAGGCTGCCTACGCGGCCAAAGCCCACCAGCAGGGCATGGTTGCAGATATCCACCGGGATCTGCTTCTCCTCTTCGGTAGCCTCTTCCAGCGTCTGCTCATCAAGGGTTTCGGTCTTATCGAGGTATTTCTCCAGCAGGGTGAAGAGGATTGGGTTGAGCATAATTGAGAGGATCGCCCCAGCCAGCACCAGGTTCTGCCCGGTCTGCGGCAGAAGATCCAGAGCCATGCCCAGACCCGCCAGAATAAAGGCGAACTCACCAATCTGCGCCAGGCTGGCGGCGATGGTAAGCGCGGTGCGCGGTGAGTGACCAAACATGCGCACCAGCAAGAAAGCAGCAATGGACTTACCAAAGATGATAATCGCCAGGGTACCGGCAACGGCCAGCGGCTCATCGATCAAGATTTTCGGATCGAACAGCATCCCAACGGAGACAAAGAAGAGAACCGCAAAGGCGTCGCGCAGGGGCAGGGTATCGTGCGCGGCGCGGTGGCTTAATTCGGATTCGTTCAGCACCATGCCGGCAAAGAAAGCGCCGAGGGCAAAGGAGACGTCGAAGAGTTCGACCGCACCAAAGGCGATACCCAGCGCGAGGGCCAGCACTGAGAGGGTAAACAGCTCCCGGGAGCCGGTGGCCGCGCTGCGGGCCATGATCCACGGCACAAGGCGGCGGCCGACCAGCATCATGATGGCGATAAAGGCCACGACCTTACCGATGGTGATGCCCATATCCAGCGACAGTGTCGCCAGCCCCATGTTGCCTTTTTCAAGCATCCCGGCGACGGCGGGCAGCAGCACCAGGGTTAACACCATGACCAGATCTTCTACGATCAGCCAGCCAATGGCGATCTGCCCGCGCTGGCTATCGATAAGCTGCCGTTCTTCAAGGGCGCGCAGCAGCACCACGGTACTGGCGGTGGAGAGACAGAGTCCAAAGACGATACCGGTCATTAATGGCCAGTCCATCATGGCGGAGAGCGCCATACCCAGCAGCGTCGCCACAGCAATCTGTGCGATAGCGCCGGGAATGGCGATGGACTTTACCGCCATCAAATCCTTCAGTGAGAAATGGAGGCCGACGCCAAACATCAGCAGGATCACCCCCAGCTCGGCCAGCTCAGGTGCCAGCTTGGTATCAGCCACGAAGCCAGGTGTAAAAGGGCCGGCGAGCACGCCCGCTAACAGGTAACCCACTAGCGGAGAAATACGCAGCTTGTTGGCAATCATGCCGAGGATAAAGGCGAGCACAAGGCCGCCCACAATGGTGGTGATAAGCGGTGTGGCGTGATGCATTCCGTCTCCTTTCGCGGTAGTGGATCCATTTCTGGTTAAAAAACCAGAAGCCCGAGTTACAGTCTATGACAATTTTAATCATTATGTTGATGAATAATTGTTGAATATTGAAGAAAAGCACGCTCTGACACGAAAAAAGCGGTTGAGAGGGGATTAACGCAGTGATGGCCTTGCAGGTGTTATGGTATGGGCAGTGCAGGCGGCCAACGGTTGTCTTTGGCCGCCCTGGAATCAGGCTTTATGACGGTTATCAGGCAGGAATATGGTTAACATCCCTAAAAGCGGCAGGAAAGCACAGATTTTGTAGACTACAAAAATACTGGTGTGGTCGGCGACCAGCCCCAACACGGCTGCACCCAGTCCGCCCATGCCAAACGCGAAGCCGAAAAACAGTCCAGAAACCATGCCGATACGTCCCGGCAGCAGCTCCTGGGCGTAGACTAAAATGGCGGAGAAGGCGGAGGCGAGGATAAAACCAATGATCGCGGTTAAAACGCCCGTCCAGTAGAGGGATGCGTAGGGTAAAATCAGCGTAAAGGGGGCAACGCCGAGGATAGAGCCCCAAATAACATATTTACGCCCAATCTTATCGCCAACAGGGCCGCCAATCACGGTGCCTGCCGCAACGGCCAGCAGAAACGCAAACAGGTGAAACTGGGCGTTTTGTACCGATAAGCCGAATTTTTGCATCAGATAAAAAGTGTAATAGCTGCTGATGCTTGCCATATAGAAGTATTTCGAGAAAATCAGCATCAGCAGGATGCTTACCGCCAGGATCACCTTATTGCGCGGCAGCGGGCTGCGCTCAATAACCGCTGTTCGTCCCTTGTTGATCCGATGCTGGGCTGCGTACCAGCGGCTGACCTGAGACAGCACCACGATAGCCAGCAGCGCGGCCAGCACAAACCAGCCCACGTTTCCCTTGCCGTAGGGGGCGATGATCAGCGCCGCCAGCAGCGGCCCGAGCGCACTGCCAAAGTTGCCGCCCACCTGGAAGATGGACTGAGCCAGACCATGCCGTCCGCCGGAAGCCATACGCGCCACGCGGGAGGACTCCGGGTGAAATACAGAGGATCCGGTGCCCACCAGCGCTGCCGCCAGCAGCACCATCTCAAAGCTGCCCGCCAGCGCCAGCAGCACCAGGCCGCAGAGGGTAAAGCACATGCCGATAGGCAGCGACCACGGCATCGGATGCTTATCCGTGTAGTAGCCCACCACGGGCTGAAACACTGATGAAGCCAGCTGGAAGGTGAGGGTGATCATGCCGATCTGCACAAAGCTCAGCGAGAAGTCAGCTTGTAGCAGTGGGTAGAGGGCGAGGATCAGCGACTGCAGCATATCGTTGAGAAGATGCGAGAGGCTGATCGCCCCGAGAATGCCAAATGCCGTGCGCCCCTGCGCTGGCGACGCGTTAGCGCCCGGAAGCGCGTCGGCGGGTTGGTTCGTTGCCATAAAATGTCACTTTTTGTCTTTAATTGGAGTGCAGGAGTTCTTAATGCTTCCTGATTATTAGCAGCCTAAGATACTCGTGACGACTCTTTGAGGGAAGTCGCAGACATAAAATCCTATTTGTTTATTCTCTGTCCCCGCGCTACTTTTGCGTCTGTTATGTCATCAGGGAGAGAGAAATGAATATGTTAAAGCAGGGCGTTGCGCTGGCGCTTCTCGCCGCGTGGGGGCTGACCAGTCTGCCTGCCCAAGCCTACGAAAAAGATAAAACCTATAAAATTACTATTCTGCATACCAACGATCACCATGGCCACTTCTGGCGCAGCGACGACCGGGAGTATGGTCTGGCGGCGCAGAAGACGCTGGTGGACAGCGTCCGTAAAGAGGTGGCTGCCGAAGGGGGCAGTGTGCTGGTGCTCTCCGGTGGCGACATCAACACCGGCGTGCCGGAGTCCGATCTGCTGGACGCCGAGCCGGACTTCCGCGGCATGAACCTCATCGGCTACGATGCAATGGCGGTAGGCAACCACGAGTTTGATAATCCGCTAGAGGTGCTGCGCCAGCAGGAGAAGTGGGCTAAGTTTCCCTTCCTGTCGGCCAATATCTACCAGAAGAGCACTGGCGAACGCCTCTTTAAGCCGTGGGCTATCTTCAAGCGTCAGGATCTGAAAATCGGCGTTATCGGCCTGACCACCGACGACACCGCCAAAATTGGCAATCCGGAGTTCTTCACCGACATCGAGTTCCGCAAGCCCGCCGACGAGGCGAAGCTAGTAATTCAGGAGCTGAATGGTCTGGATGAAAAAGAGCGCCCGGACGTCCTGATCGCCACGACCCATATGGGACATTACGACAACGGCGAGCACGGCTCCAACGCGCCGGGCGATGTTGAAATGGCACGCAGCCTGCCTGCGGGGTCACTGGCGATGATAGTCGGTGGTCACTCACAAAATCCGGTCTGTATGGCAGCAGAGAATAAAAAGCAGGTGGACTACGTGCCGGGCACGCCCTGCGCACCGGACCGCCAGAACGGGATCTGGATCGTGCAGGCTCACGAGTGGGGTAAATACGTTGGCCGTGCCGACTTTGAGTTCCGCAACGGTGAGATGAAGCTGGTGCACTATCAGCTGATCCCTATCAACCTGAAGAAAAAGATTGTTTACGACAACGGTGACAGCGAGCGCGTGCTCTATGCGCCAGAAATTCCTGAAAACGCCCAGATGCTCTCGCTGCTGACGCCGTTCCAGAACAAAGGCAAGGCGCAGCTGGCGGTGAAAATTGGTTCGGTCAATGCACCTCTTGAGGGCGATCGCAGCAAAGTGCGCTTTGTACAAACCAATCTTGGCCACCTCATCCTCGCCGCCCAGATGGCGCGTACCGGAGCTAGCTTTGCGGTGATGAGCGGAGGCGGGATCCGCGACAGCATTGCGGCAGGGGATATCACCTATAAAGACGTGCTGAAGGTGCAGCCGTTTGGCAACGTCGTGGTCTATGTTGATATGACCGGAAAAGAGGTGGTGGACTACCTCACCGCCGTCGCGCAGATGAAGCCTAACTCCGGAGCCTATCCGCAGTTTAGCCACGTCAGCTTTACGATGGCGAACGGCACGCTTAACGATCTGAAGATCAACGGTGAGCCGGTCGATCCCGCTAAAACCTACCGTATGGCGACCCTCAGCTTCAACGCCACTGGCGGCGACGGCTATCCGCGTCTGGACGATAAGCCCGGCTACGTTAATACCGGCTTTATCGACGCCGAAGTGCTGAAGCAGTACATCCAGCAGAATTCACCGCTGGATGCAGCAACCCTTGAGCCGCAGGGCGAGGTGAACTGGCAGTAACGTTAATCCCGGCGGGCGATATCGGCGAATTTTGCGTCCAGCATCTTCGCCAGATCGCCTGCCGCCAGCTCAATATCCAGCCCGCGTCTGCCGCCTGAGATGTAGATCGTCGCGTACTCCTGAGCGGGAGCGTCGATGAGCGTCGGCAGGCGCTTTTTTTGCCCCAGCGGGCTGATGCCGCCCACCAGATAGCCGGTGGTGCGCTGGGCAACGGCGGGATCGGCCATATCAACCTTCTTCGCGCCCAGCGCCTTCGCCACCTTTTTCAGATCCAGCTGGCCTGCTACCGGCGTCACCGCGACCGCCAGCTGCTTCATATCGCCGTTTACCGCTACCAGCAGCGTCTTGTAGACCTGGTCGGCGTTCAGGCCAAGCTTACGCACTACCTCATCACCAAAGTTAGTTTCATTGGGATCGTGATCGTAGCTGTGCAGCTGAAAAGGGATCTTATTCTTTTCGAGTAACTTTACGGCGGGGGTCATAAAAATCCTTCTTACCACGGATGATCGAACTATCAGCATACGCCTGACGACGTTCGCAAAAATAGTACCATCTTGCCGTTTAGGCGCTAATTTTCTGCCGCAGCAGGGAGGGCAAATTTCCTTCGCCATAGAGGTGCAGCGCACCGGCTGCGACGACATAGTGGCCCGGCGGCAGCGCCAGCAGCCGTTTACACCAGGCCTGGTTACGCTGGTGCATCAGCACGTCGTAGAGCGGCTGGCTAAATGTAGAGGGGAGCGACTGTGACGCCTCGGCAGGGGGACTATTGAGCCACCAGCTCAGCATCACCTGCAGCAGCCTGGCGTTGGTATGCCAGTGGGTGAGGGTATCCAGCAGCAGCGCTTTGCCATCCTCCGGCAGCTGACAGAGCAGGTTTACCTGATCCGCCGTACCCTCCAGCTCGATCACCTGCATCTGCCTGTCATGGGCGGCCTGTAGCATCTGGTAGTCGATACCGTAGTCGGGGCGCAGGCCGAGGCGCTGGGCCTGGGTCGCCTGCAATACCAAAGCGATTTTCCAGGCCGGCTGCTGATCAAAGGTCTCCAGCGGCAGAGAAAGCTCGTTTAGCACACGGGATAGATCGGCCAGCTGGGCGGGATCAAGCCGCTCGGCCAGCGGCGGGCGCGGGGGAAGTTCAGAGAACGGGGAACCGCTGACGGAGACGTCGGCCTCGACGATCAGGGCGTCGGCCTGTTTGAGCTTGCGCAGCAGCCCCTCCGGCAGGGGAGACATGTCGCGGGTGCCCATATGGATGCTGCCAACCAGGTGCAGATAGCGCCCGCCCGGCAGAGTGACGTCCAGCGCGGGCCACGAATAGGTGCGAGTATACAGCGCGCCCAACAGCATTTTTAAACGGCTAAACAGGCCCATAGGCTCTCCCGGCTGAAAAGTGCATGCTAGCGCGAGCCGGGAGAAGGTGCAAATGGCTACTCTTTTGGGGTAAAGCGCAGCAGGCGGTTGGCGTTGCTCACCACCGTAATGGAGGAGAGTGCCATTGCCGCCCCGGCGACCACCGGGTTTAGCAGCGTTCCGGTCAGCGGCCAGAGGATCCCGGCGGCAATCGGAATGCCCAGCGAATTGTAGATAAACGCCCCCACCAGGTTCTGCTTCATGTTGCGCAGCGTAGCGCGGGAGATAGCCAGCGCATCGGCCACGCCCATCAGGCTGTGGCGCATCAGGGTGATGGCGGCGGTCTCAATTGCCACGTCGCTGCCGCCGCCCATGGCGATCCCCACCTCGGCCTGGGCCAACGCCGGGGCGTCGTTGATACCATCGCCCACCATCGCGACCTGACGCCCCTGGCGTTGCAGCGTCTGAATCGCGGCGGCTTTGCCATCCGGCAGCACTCCGGCGATCACCTCGTCAATCCCGGCCTCTTTAGCAATAGCGTTGGCGGTAACGGCGTTGTCACCGGTGAGCATCACCAGACGATAGCCAGCCTGATGCAGGCGCTGCAGTGCCGCCACGCTATCCTCACGCAGCGGATCGCGAATGGCAAACAGCGCTGCCGCCTTGCCGTCCACCGCCAGCAGCACCGGCGTTGCGCCCGTGGCCGCCTGGGTGGCGATATCGCTTTCCAGCGCGGCGGTATCAATACCCTGTTCATTCAGTAAGGCCTGGTTGCCCAACAGCAGGCGGCGACCGTCGCTCTCTCCGCTCAGGCCCAGCCCGCGCAGGGTACGAAAGTTGTTCACCTCAGGCAAAGACTCCGTTCCGGCCTTGTCGATAATGGCGTGGGCTAGCGGATGGCTCGAACCCTGCTCCAGCGCGGCAGCCAGGCTCAGCGCCTGCTGGCTGGAGAGTTCGCTGTAGGTCAGCACGGCGGTAACCTGCGGGCGGCCCTCGGTAAGGGTGCCGGTCTTATCAAACACCAGCGTATCGAGCTGGCTGGCACGCTGTAGCGCATCGGCATCGCGCACCAGCACGCCGAACTCGGCGGCGCGACCGACGCCAGAAATAATCGACATTGGCGTTGCCAGGCCGAGCGCACAGGGGCAGGCGATAATCAGCACCGTGGTGGCGATCACCAGGGTATAGACAATCTGCGGTGCAGGGCCGAAAACGTACCAGATCGCGCCGCTAATCAACGCGATGGCGACCACAACCGGCACGAAGACCGCGGAGATCCTGTCCGCCAGCTGACCGATTTCCGGCTTGCTGCTCTGGGCCTGACGCACCAGACGGACGATGCGCGAGAGGGTAGTGTGGCTACCGGTGCGGCTGGCACGAAACAGCACGCTGCCGTCAGAGACCACCGTCCCGGCGTGGATCGTATCGTCCCGCTGCTTCTGCTGCGGAACGGGTTCGCCGGTCAGCATCGCCTCATCAAGCCAGGCTTCGCCCTGGACAATCTCGCCATCAACCGGAACCCGATCACCGGTGGTCAGGCGCAGGGTCATGCCCGGATGAACCTCGGCAAGGGGAACAATCTCTTCCCCGGCATCGGTCACTACTCTGGCGGTGGGTGGGGTGAGATCGAGCAGGCGCTCCAGCGCTTTCGATGAACGCTGGCGGGCGCGCGCCTCCAGCATATGGCCGAGGTTGATCAGGCCGATGATCATCGCGCTGGCTTCATAGTAGAGATGGCGCGCCTCCATCGGGAACCACGCCGGCCAGAGGTTGACGCTCATCGAGTAGAGCCATGCCGCCCCGGTACCCAGTGCGACCAGCGTGTCCATGGTCGCGGTACGGTTGAGCAGGCTTTTCCACGCGCTGCGGTAGAAGTGGCCCCCGGCAAAGACCATCACCGCAAGGGTGATTAGGCCGATAGCCAGCCACAGGCTGCGGTTGGCATCGGTGACCATCATATTGTCACCCGCCATACCCCAGACCATCACCGGGATACCCACCAGCAGAGCAACAATCGCCTGCCAGCGGAAGCGTTTCATGGTAGCAACGGCGGTCTCCTGCTGGCGTTCGCGGCGGGTGGCGTCGTCGTCAATCGCCTCCGCACCGTAGCCCGCTTTCTCCACCGCGTTAACTAATTCAGCGGCGGAGGCACTGCCCATCACCAGCGCAGAGCGCTCCGCCAGATTGACCCGTGCCTGGGTTACGCCGGGTACCGCCTGCAAGGCTTTCTGCACTCGGGTAACGCAGCTGGCGCAGCTCATGCCACTCAACAACAGCTGCTGGCTGTCGTCGGTGTCATCCGCTGCCGGAAGCTCAGTTTCGGCCGCTGTCAGTGCTTCCGACGGAGGTGATGACTCTGCCAGCGGATCAGCCTTTGGGTGGCTAAGCGTCGCCCCGTATCCGGCCTGTTTAATGGTATCGATCAGCGCATCCGCATCGGCGCTACCGATGACTTCCGCGCGCTCAATGGTCACCTCGGCGCGCTCCACGTCGGGCCGCTGTTCAAGACTCTCTTTCACCCGTTTGACGCAGTGGCCGCAGGAGAGACCCTCCAGCGCCAGTTCAATTGTGTGGGACATCATCATACTCCTGTGCATATAGTAGGATTGTCTGAGCCGGTGTGTTGGCTAACTGTCTATAAGCTTAAACCTTCCATTAAGGGGAAGGTCAAGTAAAAGGGAGTGATAGTGCATTCTGGCTGCGGGTAAACGGCTATGTCTCAGCAGGACTCGGAACGATCATCTTGATTTGATTCACTCTTTGGCTATTGAGATTTATGGTGCAAGCGGTAATGGCGTTCGCAAAACCATGGGTGTTTTGGGTTGCAGTGGTGGCTAATCCGCAATAATCATATCGCCAGGTGAGCCAGTTTTTCTGGTTTTTCTTGAAGAGAGTAAGCATGTTATCTTTTTGCTCTCTGGTGCCCATCCACCACTGATTATAGTCGAAGTTCTCTAGCTCTTTAAGCTTGGCACTATATGCCTCCCTCAGCTTTTCCTCTGATTTGTCAGATATGTCTTCCAGACACTCGCTGTTTTCATCCTTATATTTTTGGATACAGAGGTCTACCTCATGGTTGTTTATTATGCTTTGGGAAAAGGAAACCTGGGGTGTAAGAAGTAACGATATAAATAGTCTCTTATATTTTTTCATTATGCGCCCCGTTTTTACCTGGCCGAATCAACAGAGAACATATTTATCTCAGCGACCCTTTTACGGTTCATGTTTATAAAACAGCTTGATAACGTATCACCGTATCCATGCGTGTTTTCATAGGGTGCTGCTGCTGATTTACAGTAGGTGAGTTTGTACTGCTCCCATGCTTTCTGGCTGTTAGCAAAGTTTACGCTCATGGTTTTCCGCTGATCCTCACTCCCCATCCACCATTGCGAATAATTAGCTGATTCTATTTCTTTAAGCTTGTTTCTAAAGCTATCCTGTAAGGTGTTATCTGAGTTTTGTATCAATTTATCAGAACAATCATAGCTTTCCTCATCTGGTTTGGCGGCGCACTTCTCCACGTCCTGATTGGATAATAGGTCGTCATGAGGGATGTCTTTAGCCAGTGCCTCCCAGCGTGCTGACGATATGGCAACAACCAGCATGGATAATATTATGATTTTATGTTTTCTCATCGCAGGTATAATCTCCTTGTGTTATCTCTTTCGTTTTCACCATGATAAGGGTCGTTGTTGAGGTATTCTATAATATCAGACCTGCTTCCGCCTTTAGCCATTATCTGAACCATTTTAGGAGCGCTTTTATTTCCTTGATAAATAGTATCCACAAAAACCTCTTTTATTCTTGAGTCTAGTGCACTCCAACTTATTGGGTTGGCAATACTTTTTGATTGACGAGAGTAGACACCTTTTGCAAATTCACACTTTTCTCTATACGCAATTTCAAATAGTCTTACCTGTTGTAAATGCGAAATTTCTCCCACTAATGGGCCATAGCCTTTAATAAAATTCATTACTGCTTTAAGCCCCACCAAGCCACTTGCTTTTGAACAAATTACCGCTTTATATTCCTCTATGCCGCCCTGCCTAAGTTCGGTAAGGATCTGCCCTGGGCTACGTTTTTTCATATCATACCCACGCCCAAGAGTGACACCTGAATTTTTACCCGGCCAGTATAATATTCTTGAGAAATGCGGCATATTTTCCGGCTGTCTGAATGGTTCAACGGCAGTGAGGTAATCTACGCCTTCAGCATCAAACGTAATCTGCCCCATACGGACATGCAGTGGCCCGATATCGCGGGGTCGCCAGTGTGGGGCCATCGCCTTGCTGAACATTGAAAAAAACCAGGTTTGTTGCGGATGAACCAAACCGGACGGTGACATGTTCAGCAAGCGCTGATACCAGATAATCGCCGAATTGGTTTCTGGATCGCAGTTTCCAGTAGCGCGAAGATGATTTCCATAAATGTGATTGTAACCTGCATTAATCATCATTTTCTGTAGCGTTTTCACTTCTTCCGGCGTGTTAACGCCAAAAGTGCCAATTGAGCCCTTAGGCCTGAAAATTCGAGGAGAATGGTAAATCATTATATTATCCCTTAAGCTTTCCACATAGTAATTCGTGAAATATTCCTTAGCTTTTACAGCTTCGTTTAATAACGCCGTCTGCCGATAGATACTGGTTAGCGAGAAAACAATGCTTATTTTGGAGAGCGGCAATAAACAGGCTATGCCTCTGTTTGATAGGTTAATTTGACTTAAGTCAAATAAGCCTCCGAACTATTAGCCTGCACGCATTTTTCGGACACCTAAAAGAGGTTGACCTTTAAGCAGAGAGTGAATAGCGTGGAGGAACGTAAACCTTCCATTAAGGGGAAGGTCAGGGGGCAACCATGAACATCAGCGATGTAGCAAAAAAGACAGGTTTAACCAGCAAGGCGATCCGCTTTTATGAAGAGAAGGGGCTGGTGACGCCGCCGCTGCGCAGCGAAAACGGCTATCGCAGCTACACGCAGCAGCATCTGGATGAGCTGACCCTGCTACGCCAGGCGCGGCTGGTGGGGTTTAATCTGGAGGAGTGCGGCGAGCTGGTCACCCTGTTTAACGATCCGGCCCGACACAGCGCCGACGTGAAAGCCTATACCTTACAAAAGGTGGCGGAGATTGAGCGCCACATCGTCGAGCTACAGGCGATGCGCGACCAGCTGCTGGATTTAGCGAACGCCTGTCCGGGCGACGACAGTGCCGACTGCCCGATTATCGATAACCTCTCCGGCTGCTGCCATCGGCATTCGGCTAAGGAGAGCTAGCGCGCTTTGATGCGCAGGGTGATGCCCTCAACCGCTACCACTTCCACCGGCGTCCCGGCGGGCAGATCGTCGTCGGCGCTCACCGGCCAGGTGCTGTCGCCGACGCGCATATGACCGCGGCCGTTGACCAGAGCCGCGTCGAGGGTAAAGTGTTTGCCCACCAGCTGAACACCGCGCTGGTTAAGCGCCGCGTCGGCGGGCTTCTGCTCGCGCACCCGGCGGGCCAGCCAGCGCCACCACAGCCATGCTGCCAGCAGGGTGAGCAGGGCAAACAGCGCCCCTTGCCACTCCCAGCCGAACGGCAGCAGCCAGACCAGCAAACCTGTTACCACCGCCGCCACGCCGCTCCACAGCAGATAGCCGTTGCCGCCCAGCATCTCGGCTGCCAGCAACAGGCCGCCGAGGCTTAGCCAGAGGAGGTGAGGGTGCTGAAGCAGGCTGTCGATCATACGCTTTTCCGTTCGCTGGCGCTCTCTTTCACCAGCTCGGCGATCCCAGCGATAGAACCCATCAGACTGCTGGCCTCCAGCGGCATCAGTACCACTTTGCTGTTGGTCGATGAGCCAATGTGCTGTAGCGCCTCGGTGTATTTTTGCGCGATAAAATAGTTCACCGCCTGAATATCCCCGGCGGCAATCGCCTCGGAAACCATCTGGGTCGCACGGGCTTCCGCCTCTGCCGAACGCTCACGCGCTTCGGCCTGCAAAAACGCCGACTGCCGCTCACCTTCAGCCTTGAGGATCTTCGACTGCTTCTCCCCTTCGGCTTTAACAATCTGCGCCTGGCGGATCCCTTCCGCTTCCAGAATGTAGGCGCGCTTGGTTCGCTCGGCCTTCATCTGGGCGTTCATGGAGGAGATAAGCTCGGCAGGCGGGCGCACGTCGCGGATCTCAATGCGCGTCACCTTGATACCCCAGGGGTTGGTCGCCTCATCAACGATGTGCAGCAGACGAGTGTTGATGTTATCGCGCTGGGAGAGCATCTCGTCCAGCTCCATCGACCCTAAAACGGTACGGATGTTGGTCATCGTCAGGTTGATGATGGCCAGCTCGAGATTGCTCACCTCGTAGGCCGCTTTCGGGGCGTCGATTACCTGGATAAAGCACACCGCATCGATGGTGACGTTGGCGTTATCCTTGGAGATCACCTCCTGTGAAGGGATATCCAACACCTGTTCCATCATATTGATTTTGCGGCCAATCCGATCCATAAACGGCACAACCAGGCTCAGGCCTGGCTGTAACGATTTGGTATAACGCCCGAAGCGTTCCACGGTCCATTGATAGCCCTGCGGCACAATCTTCACGCCTGCGCCGACAATCACCAGCGCGACGAAAATAAGTACCGGGATCACGATAAGCATTTACACCCTCCCTGCCGCCATAGCGGTTAATCAATAAAGCAGTGAATAGAGCTTGCGGCGATAGGACGTGGCCAGCGCGTCCCCAGTACCCAGCGCGGCAAGGATCTCCTGCAGCATCTTACGCGCTTCGCCGTTGGCAGCGGAGAGATCTTTACGCAGGTGGCTAAACAGCAGCTCCAGCGCCTCTTCGTTACGTCCAACCTGATGCAGCTGCAGCGCCAGCTGCGTCGCCAGCTCGGCATTCTCCGGGGAGAGTTCGACCTGCTGTTGCAGGAGCTGGATCTCCGGGGTGTCAGCGGCTTTTTTCAGCAGCTCGATCTGCGCCACGAGGCCCTGATAGCGGGTATCCTGATCCTGCAGCGGAATGGTTTTCAGCACCGCTTCCGCTTCGTCGGCGCGGTTAAGGACGATCAGCGTCTCGGCCAGCAGCAGACCAAACTCTCCGTTCTGATTCGACAGTTGCCAGGCCTCTTTCGCCAGCGGCAGCGCCTCGGCATAGTTGCCTTCCTGAATCAGCGTCATCGCCTGCTGGGCTTTCAGCTCCTCGGGGCGGGGCAGAACCTTCTCCAGCAGGGCGCGGATCGCCTCTTCCGGCTGCGGGCCCTGGAAGCCGTCCACCGGCTGGCCGTTCTGGAACAGATAGACGGTCGGGATCGCCCGCAGGCCAAACTGCGAAGCCACCATCTGCTCGGCGTCGCAGTCTACCTTCGCCAGAATAAACTGCCCGCTATACTGCGCGGCCAGCGACTCCAGCACCGGGGTCAGTTGCAGGCAGTGCTGGCTGCGTTCGGACCAGAAGTAGAAGAGCACCGGAATCTTGACCGACTGCTCTAGCGTCTGTTGGAGGTTCGCTTCGGTAATAGTGACAATATTCTGTACGGACATGGCTAATTCTCTGTTTTCACGTTTATCTTTACATGGGGTTGAGAGGCGGGGCCTTCAACTCATCCGCGCAAAATTTTATCCATCGCCCGCCCCGGCAGCAGACGCTTCAACCAGCAGACGGCATGGGTGACCAGCGTCACCGGATAGCGCAGCCTTGGACGCTTGCTCTCAAAAGCATGGCGCACTTTTGCCACCACCGCCTCCGGGCCGAGGGTAAACCGTGCGGCAATGCCAGGATTTTCTACCGGGTGATCCTGCTGGGTTTGATTGACGTTTTTGGTAAAGCGCGTGCGGATGGGGCCCGGTTCGATCAGGCTCACCTGAATGCCGCTGTGGCGCAGCTCCATGCGCAGAGCATCCGACCATGCCTCAAGGGCATATTTACTCGCCGCATAGGCTCCGCGGCCCGCCGTTGAGATCAGCCCCATCACCGAGGAGGTCATGACAATTCGCCCCTCGCCGTGGGGGATCATCGCCGGCAGCAGGCGGACGGTCAGCTGATGTGCGCCAAAGAAGTTGGTGGAGAACTGCTGCTCCATCTGTTGGCGGCTGATGGTGGCCAGCGGGCCGTAGACCCCGTAGCCCGCGTTATTAAAGATGCCGTAGAGGCGGTTGTCGGTCCGCGCGATAATCTCATCGGCGGCGCGATCGACGCTCTCCGGTGAGTCGAGATCCAGCAGGATGCCGGTAAAGCCCATCCCGTTCATGCGTGAGACGTCATCAGGCTTGCGGCAGGCGGCGAGGATATGAAAACCCTGGCGCTTTAGCTCTACCGCTGCTTCCAGACCGATTCCGCTGGAACATCCTGTTATTAAGACCGATTTTTGCATAACTTTACCCGTAGGCGTCCCCAATTATTTATGAGTCATGGTTAACTGTCGTGGTTAACTAAAGGCGCGAGGCGCGTGGCCATCCAGTCGGCGATAAACGGCTGGGCATCCAGATTAGGGTGAATGCCATCGTCCTGCATCCACTGTGGCTTGAGGTAGACCTCCTCCATAAAGAAGGGGAGCAGCGGCACGTTAAACTCTTTCGCCAGCGCAGGGTAGATGGCACTGAAAGTCTCGGTATAGCGACGGCCAAAGTTGGGCGGCAGGCGGATCTGCATCAGCAGCGGCTGCACGTTGGCGTCCTTAATGTTCTGTAATATTTTACGCAGGGTCTGCTCAGTCTGCTGGGGTGCAAAGCCCCGCAGGCCGTCGTTGCCCCCGAGTTCCACCAGCACCCAGCGCGGCTGATGCTGTTTCAGCAGCGCGGGCAGGCGAGAAAGCCCCTGCTGCGAAGTATCGCCGCTTATACTGGCATTAACCACCGACGGCGTCTGCTGCCACTTAGCGTTAAGCAGCGCAGGCCATGCCGAATTGGCCGCCATACGGTACCCGGCGCTCAGGCTGTCACCGAGAACCAACAGCGTGTCAGCGGCTGCGGCACGGAAGGTAAACAGAAGCATAAACAGGAAGGGCAAATGCCAGCGGAAAACATTGTTGAAGTTCATTATCTTAAGAAGTCCGTCGGTCAGGGGGAACATGAGCTTTCCATCCTCACCGGAGTTGAGCTGGTTGTCAAACCGGCGCAGACGATTGCCCTGATCGGCGAGTCGGGTTCCGGCAAGTCCACTCTGCTGGCGATCCTCGCCGGGCTGGACGACGGCAGCAGCGGCGAGGTCAACCTGCTGGGTCAGCCTCTGCACAACATGGATGAAGAGGCGCGGGCGGCGCTGCGGGCGCAAAACGTCGGCTTTGTCTTCCAGTCTTTTATGCTGATCCCCACCCTAAACGCGCTGGAGAACGTCGAGCTACCGGCGCTGCTGCGCGGTGAGAACGGTCGCCAGAGCCGTGAGAACGCCAAAACGCTGCTGACCGAGCTTGGTCTTGGTAAGCGACTGGATCATCTTCCCGCCCAGCTCTCCGGCGGCGAGCAGCAGCGCGTGGCGCTGGCCCGCGCCTTCAACGGTCGCCCCGGCGTGCTGTTTGCCGATGAGCCCACCGGCAACCTCGATCGCCAGACCGGAGATAAGATCGCCGATCTGCTCTTCTCGATGAACCAGCAGTATGGCACCACGCTGATTCTGGTCACGCACGATCCGCAGCTGGCGGCCCGCTGCGACCGTCGTCTGCGGCTGGTCAACGGCGAACTGCGGGAGGAAGCATGATTGCCCGCTGGTTCTGGCGCGAATGGCGTTCGCCGTCGCTGCTGATCGTCTGGCTCGCCCTCAGCCTGGCCGTGGCCTGTGTGCTGGCGCTGGGCAACATCAGCGATCGCATGGAGAAGGGCCTGAGTCAGCAGAGCCGCGACTTTATGGCGGGCGATCGGGCGTTGCGCAGCTCGCGCGAAATTCCCCCGGCGTGGCTGGAGGAGGCGCGCAAGCGAGGTCTGAAGGTGGGAGAGCAGCTTACCTTCGCAACCATGACCTTTGCTGGCGATACGCCGCAGCTGGCTAACGTCAAGGCGGTGGACGCTGTTTATCCCATGTACGGCGAGCTGCAAACCAATCCGCCGGGCCTCAAGCCGCAACAGGGAACGGTGCTGCTCGCCCCGCGCCTGATGGCACTGCTGGAGCTAAAAACCGGCGACTATATTGACGTGGGCGATGCCCGGCTGCGGATTGCGGGCGAGGTGGTGCAGGAGCCGGACGCCGGGTTTAACCCCTTCCAGATGGCTCCCCGCCTGATGATGAACATTGCCGACGTGGCGGCGACCGACGCGGTCCAGCCCGGCAGTCGCGTGATGTGGCGCATTAAGTTTGGCGGCACGCCGCAGCAGCTTGAAGATTATGAAAAATGGCTCCTGCCGCAGCTTAAGCCGGAGCAGCGCTGGTATGGCCTGGAGCAGGACGAGGGCGCACTGGGGAAATCGCTTGAGCGCTCGCAGCAGTTCCTGCTGCTTTCGGCCCTGCTGACCCTGCTGCTGGCGATCGCCGCCGTGGCGGTGGCGATGAATCACTACTGCCGAAGCCGCTACGATCTGGTGGCGATCCTGAAAACGCTGGGGGCAGGGCGCGCCCAGCTGCAAAGGCTGATTGTCGGCCAGTGGCTGCTGGTGCTGGCCCTTGCCACCGTCACCGGAGGAGCTATCGGCCTGCTGTTTGAGCAGGTGCTAATGATCCTTCTCAAGCCGGTGCTGCCCGCTGCGCTGCCGCCTGCCAGCCTCTGGCCGTGGCTATGGGCGACGGGAGCGATGCTGGTCATCTCCCTGCTGGTGGGGCTGCGGCCCTATCGTCTGCTGCTGGCGACCGCGCCGATTCGCGTCCTGCGTCGTGATGCGGTGGCTAACGTCTGGCCCCTTAAGCTCTATCTGCCGATTGTTGCCGCCGTGGCGATTGCGCTGCTGGCCTGGCTGATGGGCGGCAGTATGCTGCTGTGGGCCGTATTGGCGGGCGCGGTGGTGCTGGCTCTGCTCTGCGGGCTGGTGGGCTGGATGCTGCTCAACGTCCTCAAGCGGCTGACCCTAAAGTCGCTGGCGCTGCGGCTGGCGGTCAACCGGCTGCTGCGTCAGCCCTGGTCGACCCTAAGCCAGCTCTCAGCGTTCTCTCTGTCGTTCATGCTGCTGGCGATGCTGCTGGTGCTGCGTGGCGATCTGCTCGATCGCTGGCAGCAGCAGCTGCCTGCCGAAAGTCCCAACTACTTCCTGATCAATATCGCTCCCGAGCAGGTGACGCCGCTGAAGAGGTTTCTTGCCGAGCACCAGATCGTTCCGGAGTCGTTCTATCCCATCGTGCGGGCGCGCCTGACCCAGATTAACGGCCAGACCACCGAGGGGAACACGGACGAGGCGCTGAACCGGGAGCTGAACCTCACCTGGCAGGCGACTCAGCCGGATCACAATCCGCTCACCGCAGGCAGCTGGCCGCCGAAGGCGGGAGAGGTATCAATGGAGCAGGGGCTGGCGGAGCGACTCAATATTCGCCTGGGAGATAGCGTCACCTTTATGGGCGATACCCAGGACTTCACGGCCAAAGTGACCAGCCTGCGTAAGGTGGACTGGGAGAGCCTGCGGCCGAACTTCTTCTTCATCTTCCCGCCCGGCGCGCTGGATAACCAGCCCCAGAGCTGGCTGACCAGCTTCCGCTGGGAGAACGGCAACGGCATGCTGACCCAGCTTAACCGGGCGTTTCCCACGGTGAGCCTGCTGGATATCGGGGCGATCTTAAAGCAGGTCGGCCAGGTACTGGGGCAGGTGAGCCGGGCGCTGGAGGTGATGGTGGTACTGGTAACGCTCTGCGGCATTCTGCTGCTGCTGGCTCAGGTGCAGGTTGGCATGCGCCAGCGGCATCAGGAGCTGGTAGTCTACCGTACGCTGGGGGCGAGCAAACGTCTGCTACGCACGACGCTGTGGTGCGAGTTTGCGCTGCTGGGCTTTGTCGCCGGGCTGGTAGCGGCCATCGGCGCGGAGACGGCGCTGGCGGTATTGCAGACGCGGGTGTTTGATTTCCCGTGGCAGCCCGACTGGCGGCTGTGGCTGACGTTACCGCTCTGCGGCGCGCTGCTGCTCTCGATCTGCGGCGGCTGGCTGGGCACCCGGTTACTGAAAGGGAAAGCGTTGTTCCGCCAGTTTGCCGGGTAATTTACTCTTTTATGCGCGCCGTGATTTATTCCGGTGCGCAACTTTTTCCCCCTATAATTATTCATCAACTTGATGTTTTAGCAGCACAAAACCGCAAAAAAGCCACAACACCCCTACGTTAATAAACGATATTATTTGCTTGCTAAATAGTTAGCTGTCTATTCATCAAGGAAATAGTCTCATGGCTATAAAAATAAAAGCGCTGGCAATCACGATCGGCGCAGCAGTGGCAGTAACCTCTTTTACTACTCAGGCAGAGATTACACTCTTAAAGCAGGACCCGGCAGCAGGTGATGCGCTGAGCCGCCTCAATTTTACCGTGGGCGGCAGCATTCGTCCCCAGTTCAACAGCATGACCGGCGATGGCGATAAAGGCTCTTACAAACGTAACGGTTTTGACGGCGGTACGCGTTTCCGTTTCGCGGCTGATTACTACCTGTTTGATGACATCAACTGGATCAACTACTACGAAGTGGGCGTTAATATTCCGGCCGTTTTTGACTGGGATAATCACTATGCCAAAGGGGCAGATGATACCAGCCGCCGAATGCTCTATACCGGCTTTAAAAGTAAAACCTGGGGCGTGCTGACCTTTGGCCAGCAGAACAGCGTTTACTACGACGTGATCGGGGCCAAAACCGATATCTGGGATTACGACATGATTGGCCAGGCGCCGGGCAACGGTATCAACGGCGATTATGATGGCTCCTACCGTTCACGCAAAATGCTGAAGTATAAGAAGACCGTGGGCGATGCGGATATCTACGCCTCTTATCTGTTTAACGACAACTATAACCCGATGAACGGCCTGCGCTATGAGCGCACCGGCGGCGGCGCGCTGGGTCTCGACTATCGTCTGACCTCCGAACTCACCTGGGGTACGGCATGGAACTACACGCGGGCAAAAATCTACAATCCGCATAACAGCGACAGCAAAACCTGGGATCAAAACATCGTCGGTACGGCGCTAAGCTGGTCGCCGGATCGCTGGACCCTCTCCGTGGGTGGCGGCTGGTATCAGAACTTTATGACCACTAAAAAAGTCTCTATCGACCACTACTTCGCCGGTGATGCGTGGGGGATTGAGTACTTCGCGGGTTACAAAATCCCGGTGGGCCAGTATGCGCTTAAATCTGTCCAGCCCTACGTGATGGGCGATCGTATTGAATACCTGAATGGCCGCGACTACCTGCGCACCGATAACGGGGTTGGGGTTACCTTCCAGCTGGATTACGGTTTCCGCGTTGATTACGAGCATGTCTTTACCTCTAGCACTGACGATCTGGGTGATATGAACCTGGTGCGTCTGCGTTACGACTTCTAATAAGCGTCTTGTCCCCGGCGGCGCGTGCGTTTGCCGGGGTACGGCTATCTATATGAAATTTTTTCAATTACCGCCGGGCCGGGTTTATGCCATCTTAACGATCTGCGTTATGCATAAATTGTCAAAAAAGCGCGCTGCTTAGTCCGGCGCGTCATACAGCAAACACAATACACTTTGGGAGAATCTATGGGACGTCGTCTCAGCTTTCGTGCCAGCGTTGCTGCACTGCTCTTGGCCTGTGGTCTACCGTTTGCCCACGCCAGCGATCCGCACACCATCACCTTCGGCGTCGCGCCGGGTCCCTACGGCGATATGGTCAAACAGGCTATTGCCCCTTCGCTGAAGGAGAAGGGCTATAAGGTCGTGGTGCGCGAGTTTAGCGACTACGTTCAGCCGAACATGGCGCTCTCTAACGGCAGCATCGATGCCAACCTGTTCCAGCACTCGCTCTATTTAGACAAGTTCGCTGCCGATAAAGGGCTGAAGCTCACGAAGCTGATTGTCGTTCCCACGGCGGGCATGGGCCTCTACTCCCACAAGGTTACCAGCGTCGATCAGCTGAAGAAGGGCGATATCGTTACCCTGTCCAACGATCCCACTAACCTGGCGCGCGGCCTGCGTTTCCTTCAGGCGATGCAGCTGATTACCATCAAAGAGAATATCGATCCAACCAAAGCCTCCGAGCGCGATATTGCCAGCAACCCGAAGGGGCTGGTGTTTAAACCGCTGGAAGCAGCGCAGCTGCCGCGTACGCTGGATAGCGCCAGCGCCGCGCTGGTAAACGGTAACTTTGCTATTGCCGCTGGCCTGAAGCTCTCTTCCGCCCTGAAGCAGGAGCAGCTGGACGAGAACCTGAAAAACGTTATCGCGGTGCGCACCGAAGATGCCGATAAGCCGTTCGCCAAAGACATTGTGGCTGCGGTGCAGTCTCCGGCCTACCGGGCGGTGATTGACGATCCGAAGAACATCTTCAACGCCTTCCAGAAACCAGAGTGGATGCATGATTGAGCTAAATAACGTCTGCGTTGATTTTCCCGCAGGCAAGGGGCCCACGACCCGGGCGGTGGACGATGTCAGCCTGCACATTACGGCAGGGGAGATTTTTGGCATCGTTGGCACCAGCGGCGCAGGGAAAAGTACCCTGCTGCGCACCCTGAATGCCCTCCAGCGCCCGAGTCAGGGCGAGGTGAAGGTCAACGGCGTGGCAATCTCGGCGCTGGAAGGTATCACGCTGCGCAAGGCACGGCAGCGCATCGGCATGATCTTCCAGCACTTTAATCTAATGCACACCCGCACCGTGGCGCAGAACGTGGCGTTCAGCCTGAAGGCTGCGGGCTGGGCCAGCGGTGAGATTGCGCCCCGGGTTAAAGAGATCCTGGAGCTGGTGGGCCTTGCCGATAAAGCAGGCCGCTTTCCGGCGCAGCTGAGCGGTGGGCAGAAGCAGCGGGTGGGTATCGCCCGCGCGATTGCTAATCATCCTGACGTGCTGCTCTGCGACGAGCCGACCTCGGCGCTGGATCTGGAGACCTCCGCGACGATCCTCGCCCTGCTGAAAGAGATCAACGTCCGGTTAGGGATCACCATCGTACTGATCACCCATGAGATGAACGTGATCAAATCGATCTGCGACCGGGTGGCAGTGATGTCCGCCGGCAAGGTGGTTGAGCTGGGCGAGGTGTTTGATATCTTCGCCCACCCGCAGCACCCCTTTACCCAGCAGCTGGTCTCACACACCTTGAATCTGACTCTGCCAGAGCGGCTGCAGCGGGATCTGCCGGGGCAGCTGGTGAAAATTCTGTTCATCGGCGATTCCGCCGAGCAGCCAGTGCTCTCTGAGGTGGCAGTGATGTATGGCGTGGCGGTGAATATTCTGCATGGCAAAATTGAGTATCTTGGCGAGCGGGCGCTGGGGATCCTGGTGGTTCGCTTAACCGCCGCCGATAACCCGGCTGCAGTCGACGCCGCCGTCGACCATATCCGTCAGCGTACAGCCCAGGTGGAGGTGCTTCGTGGATGATTTACTGGCCGATCTGAGCCTGGCCTTTGGCGAAACTTTCCAGATGCTGAGCATCTCAACGGTGCTGGCTATCGTCGGCGGTCTGCCGCTTGGCTTTCTGATCTTCGTCACCGATCGGCACCTCTTCTGGCAGAACCGCACGGTGTATCTCATTAGCTCCGTGCTGGTGAATATTATCCGCTCCGTGCCTTTTGTGATCCTGCTGGTGCTGCTCCTGCCGCTCACGCAGTTCCTGCTTGGCAATACCATCGGGCCGATTGCGGCCTCGGTGCCGCTCTCGGTTGCCGCCATCGCTTTCTATGCCCGGCTGGTAGACAGCGCGTTGCGCGAGGTGGATAAAGGGATCATTGAGGCCGCCGAAGCTTTTGGTGCCAGCCCGCTGCGTATCATCTGCACCGTGCTGCTGCCGGAGGCCAGCGCGGGTCTGCTGCGTGGTTTGACTATCACTCTGGTAAGCCTGATCGGCTACTCCGCGATGGCGGGGATCGTCGGCGGCGGCGGGGTAGGGGATCTGGCGATCCGCTACGGCTACTACCGCTATGAGACGCAGGTGATGGTGGTCACCGTCGTGGCGCTGATCATTCTGGTGCAGGTTGTCCAGGTGTTGGGGGACTGGCTGGCGAAGCGCGCCGACAAGCGAGGCCACCGCTGACTAACCGTTTTGCAACCAGCCGTTGACCTCCTGCCACGAGCCGCGAAAGACAATCTTCGCGGCTCTCTTTTCTAACTGATAGCGGTACATGGGATCGTAATACTCCTTCAGTAACGGCACCAGCCAGGCATCATGGCCGCAGGTATCGCCGCGCTGCTGCTGGATCGCCAGAGCGGTATCAAGGTGCGCGCTGAGTTCGGCAAAACGCTGCAATCCCAGACGGCGACGAATGGCGAACAGTCCGTGGTGCAGGTATTCCGCATAGGTCCGCCAGCCCGCCTCCTCGCCATGCGCTGCGGTAAAATCGCGCTGCATACGCACAAAGTAGTCGTGATGCAGACGCGCCACGCGCAGGTCAAACGGATCGTCCACCACTGCGACAGGCGACTCCACCATGCGAGCATACAGGCATCCCGGCAAATGGTTGCCGCCGATCGTTCGGCCTTCATCTTCCAGCACCAGGCGCGCCGCGTCGCGTTTAAGCAGTTCTACCGCCAGCGCGTTTTCAAAGCTTGCCTGCGAAAGCTGTGGCTGCAGCGTGCGACCAAATGACGATCCACGATGGTGAGCCAGATTTTCCAGATCGATGCCGTCAGGATGCTGGCGCACCAGATCGGTTTTACCGCTGCCGGTGCAGCCGCCGATCAGGATCAGCGGACGCTGGACGCGCTGCTCCGTCGCGGTTATTGCCGCCTGACGTAGTGTCTTATAGCCGCCGCGAATTAACGGATAGTCAATGCCTGCCTCGCGCAGCCACTGTTGTGTGATATGCGAACGTTGGCCACCACGGGCGCAACACAGATAGCCGTCGGGATGATGCAGGCAGGCATTACGCCATGATTGAATGCGCTGTTCACGCGTGATGCCAGACACCAGTTGATGCCCGAGCTTTAACGCGGCCTCAGGGCCGTGGCGTTTATAGCAGGTACCGACCGCCGCACGCTCTTCGTCGTTCATCAATGGGAGATTGATCGCCGACGGCATTGCGCCTTGGGCAAATTCAACCGGGGCACGCACATCCAGCAGGGGGGTATCAGCGGTGAGGATCGCGCAATAATCCATGCCTTCGCTCATGAGACTTCCTTCTGCACATCAAAGAGCAACGTTGTACGTCAGATCGCGCTATTTTACGCGCCCATTTGTGCGGTGGAAGCAAAAAAAAGTACGAGGAGCGGTACGACCGGGCTGCACTTGCGCTTACCCGGCGTACATGACAAAAAATGCGGATACGCTTAACCGAGCTTCGCACACGCCCATGCGATACCGCTGGCATACTCCGGCGGTAATAGCGGGACGATCGCTTCCAGGGTTGCGCTCAGGCGGTCGGTATCGCTGTCGTTGAGATTCAGGTGTCCCACTTTACGGCCAGCGCGCACCTCTTTGTCGTACCAGTGCAGATGCACCAGCGGCAGCTTCAACCAGTCGTAGTTGAGATCGCTGCCAATCAGGTTGATCATCACCGACGGGGCATTGACCACCGGCTTCGGCAGCGGCAGGTCGGTAATCGCGCGCAGGTGCAGTTCAAACTGGCTGATCGACGCGCCATTTTGCGTCCAGTGGCCGCTGTTGTGTACGCGCGGAGCCAGCTCGTTAATCAGCAGGCCGCCAGGGGTCACAAAGCACTCCATCGCCATCACACCGACGTAGCCCAGCTCTGCCATGATCGCGCCCAGCATCGCTTCGGCCTGTGCCTGTTGCTCAGCGTCGGCCAGCGGGAAAGCGACGCTGGTGCGCAGGATCCCGTCCTGATGCAGGTTATGGGTCAGAGGATAGAACACGGTGCTGCCGTCGTGGCCGCGTGCGCCAACCAGCGACACTTCGCCGCTAAAGTTAATCCCCTGCTCGACGATGCACTCCCCGTAACACTCCGCTGGCAGCGCCTCGGTTTCACCGGCGCGCAGACGCCACT
The DNA here is from genome assembly GCF_037152055.1 of Pseudescherichia sp. AS216. Classification (NCBI taxonomy): domain Bacteria; kingdom Pseudomonadati; phylum Pseudomonadota; class Gammaproteobacteria; order Enterobacterales; family Enterobacteriaceae; genus Pseudescherichia; species Pseudescherichia sp. AS216. The sequence goes on from NZ_JBBCMV010000001.1 coordinate 144,493, forward strand.
GGCCGCGGCCGTCATAGCCGCCGACCCGGCGCTTAACAATCGCCAGCTCACCCAGGGAGTCAAACACCGCTGGCCACTCGTCGGCGCTGGCCAGCAGCTGCCACGGCGCGGTCGCCAGTGAGAGACGGTCAAAGAGCTGCTTTTGGGTAAGGCGGTCGGCAATAATCGGAAAGACGTCGCGATTAACAAACGCCGGATGACGTGCCAGCTCGCGGGTCAACGCCGTTTCCGGCCAGCGCTCAATCTCAGCGGTGATCACGCTCTGCGCAAAGGGTACAGCTTCCGGCTCGTCGTCCAGCCCCACTGGCCAGACGGCGATGCCTAGCGGCTCACCCGCCTGACGCAGCATTCGGCCTAGCTGGCCGTTACCGAGAACGCATACCTGCTTCATGCCGCACCTCGCGGATCCGGATTATCCAGCACGTCGTCGGTCTGGGCTGTACGCCACTCCGCCAGACGCTGATGCAGATCCCGGTCGTGGGTAGCAAGGATCTGCGCTGCCAGCAGCGCCGCGTTGGCGGCTCCGGCTTTACCAATTGCCAGGGTTCCGACGGGAATACCGCGCGGCATCTGAACGATAGAGTAGAGGCTATCGACGCCGCTGAGCGCCGCGCTCTGCACCGGAACACCCAGCACCGGCACCAGGGTTTTGGCTGCGATCATGCCCGGCAGATGCGCCGCGCCGCCTGCACCAGCAATAATCACCTGATAGCCATTCTGCTCTGCGCCTTCGGCGAAGCTGAACAGTTTATCCGGGGTGCGGTGGGCAGAAACGACTTCAACATGGTAGGGAACATGCAGGATATCGAGGACTTCAGCGGCGAACTGCATGGTTGCCCAGTCACTTTTGGACCCCATCACGATGGCGATACGTACCGGATTATTGCTCGAAGACATGCGTCTAAAAACTCCTGTGGATGTGCGGCATAGCGCGTAACAGGGCACAGAGAATAGCATGGAAATAACGCAAGGAAAACGGTTGCGCAGCTAACATTGCGGGCAAAATGGCTAAGCCATTAAAAGGAAAAAGCGATAAGTTCGACCTGATGAGGGGTAACTTTGATCATCGAGCCTTCGCTATGCCAGGCCCCTAATACGCAGCGAAAAGCCGGTTCGCCGTTGGCGGTCAGCTCGTGCACTGCCGGGCGGTGAGTATGGCCATGGATAAGCCACTGTACCTTATGGCGTTCCAGCGCATGGCTCACTGCCTGCTGGTTCACATCCATAATGGTGAGCGATTTGCTGCTGTTGGCCGCTTTGCTGTCGGCGCGCATCTTCGCGGCCACCTTATGGCGGATAAACAGCGGCAGGGCGAGAAACAGCGTTTGCAGCCAGGGCTGGTGAACCTTCGCGCGAAACGCCTGATAGCCCGCGTCGTCGGTGCAGAGGGTATCGCCGTGCATAATCAGCACCCGGCGACCGTAGAGGTCGAGCACCACCTCTTCCGACAGCAGGGTCATGCCGCTCTCGCGAGCGAAGCGCTTGCCCAGCAGGAAGTCACGATTGCCGTGAATAAAGTAGCAGGGGACGCCGCTGTCGCTTAGCGCCTTGAGAGCGGCCGCGATCTGCTGATGCAGGGGATTAGGATCGTCGTCGCCAATCCAGGCTTCAAAGAGATCGCCAAGAATATAGAGTGCATCGGCTTCCCGCGCCGTACCGGCCAGAAAACGCAGAAAACCGGCGGTGATCGCCGGTTCTTCTGTACACAGATGGAGATCTGCGATGAAAAGCGTCGCCACGATTACTCGCTGACGGTCACGTTTTCGATGAGCACGTCTTCTTTAGGAACGTCCTGGTGCATGCCGCTACGACCGGTAGAGACCGCTTTGATTTTGTCGACTACGTCCATACCTTCAACCACTTCGGCGAATACGCAGTAGCCCCAGCCCTGCATGTTTTCACCGCTGAAGTTCAGGAAGTCGTTGTCTGCCACGTTGATAAAGAACTGGGCGGTAGCAGAGTGCGGTGCCTGGGTACGGGCCATCGCCAGCGTGCCACGGGTGTTTTTCAGGCCGTTGTTCGCTTCGTTTTTGATCGCGTCTTTGGTTGCTTTCTGATTCATGCCCGGCTCAAAGCCGCCGCCCTGGATCATAAAGCCGTTGATAACACGGTGGAAAATGGTGTTGTTGTAGAAACCTTCGCGGCAGTAGTCCAGGAAGTTCTTAACAGTTTCAGGCGCTTTGTCATCGAAAGTTTTGATTACGATATCGCCGTGATTAGTGTGGAAAGTAACCATTTTTGCATCCTGTTCCGGTAGTGTAGAGCATCGACCCAGCTGTGGGTCACGTATAGTCGCCTGTTATAGCATAACCGCAAGGTTCGATCACCTTGCAAAGGGTGCTGCTTCGGTTATCAATTATGGGTATCATACTGAGTTCATTCTCCACACACGTCTCAACGGAATCTTTGATGCTAAAAATTTATAACACCCTGACGCGCCAAAAAGAGGAATTTAAACCTATTCATGCCGGGAAAGTTGGCATGTACGTGTGTGGTATCACCGTTTACGATCTCTGTCATATCGGCCACGGCCGGACCTTCGTCTCCTTTGACGTGGTCGCGCGCTACCTGCGTTTCCTCGGCTATGAGCTGAAGTACGTGCGTAACATCACCGATATCGACGACAAGATCATCAAACGCGCTAACGAAAATGGCGAGAGCTTTGTCGCGCTGGTGGATCGCATGATCGGCGAGATGCACGCTGATTTCGACGCCCTGAACATTCTGCGTCCCGACAGCGAGCCGCGCGCCACCCACCATATTCACGAAATCATCGAGATTACCGAGCGCCTGATCGAACGTGGCCATGCCTACGTGGCTGACAACGGCGACGTGATGTTCTCCGTGCCCACCGATCCTAACTACGGCAAGCTGTCGCGCCAGGATCTGGAGCAGCTGCAGGCCGGAGCACGCGTCGAAGTTGCCGAGATCAAACGCAACCCGATGGATTTCGTGCTGTGGAAGATGTCCAAGCCGGGCGAACCGAGCTGGCCGTCACCGTGGGGCGAGGGGCGTCCAGGCTGGCACATCGAGTGCTCGGCGATGAACTGCAAGCAGCTGGGCCACCATTTCGATATTCACGGCGGCGGATCGGATCTGATGTTCCCCCACCATGAAAACGAAATTGCCCAGTCCACCTGCGCGCACGACGGCGAGTACGTGAACTACTGGATGCACTCCGGCATGGTGATGGTTGACCGCGAGAAGATGTCCAAGTCGCTGGGCAACTTCTTTACCGTGCGCGACGTGCTGAAGTATTACGATGCGGAGACCATCCGTTACTTCCTGATGTCCGGTCACTACCGCAGCCAGCTCAACTACAGCGAAGAGAACCTCAAGCAGGCGCGTTCGGCGCTCGAGCGTCTCTACACCGCGCTGCGCGGCACCGACAGATCCGTTGCCGCGGCGGGCGGCGACACCTTTGAAGCGCGCTTTGTTGAGGCGATGGACGATGACTTCAACACCCCGGAAGCCTACTCGGTGCTGTTTGACATGGCCCGTGACGTTAACCGTCTGAAGGGGGAAGATATGCAGGCGGCGAACGCTATGGCATCCCATCTGCGCAAGCTGGCTGCCGTGCTCGGCCTGCTGGAGCAGGAGCCGGAAGCTTTCCTGCAGAGCGGTGCGCAGGCGGACGACGGTGAAGTAGCCGAGATTGAAGCTCTGATCCAGCAGCGTCTTGATGCCCGTAAAGCAAAAGATTGGGCAGCGGCAGATGCGGCACGCGATCGTCTGAACGAGATGGGGATCGTGCTGGAAGATGGCCCGCAGGGAACCACCTGGCGCCGGAAGTAAAACGCACGGGTTTTGTAGGCCGGGTAAGCGAAGCGCCACCCGGCAATGCCCTGTTAAGCTGACTCGCGCGTCACCAGCTGTCCTGAGAGGGTAATGCGCTGGGTCAGCAGATCCGGCTCTTTGATTTTGCGGATCATCAGCGATGCCGCCTGGCGTCCGGTCTCTTCGCTTGCCGACGATACGTAGGTGAACGAGGGCGACGTTAAGTTCACGTGCAGCATATCTTCGAAACCGACCAGCGCCACCTGCTGCGTCAGAAACACATCTTTCCCTACCGTACGTCCAACATGGTGAATGCCGGAAAGTGAGCCGATCATCGCATCAGGCGAGTGGCAGAGCAGGGCGGTGATGGTATTGTTCTTCTCCAGCAGCTGCCGGGTCGCATGGCTCGCTGCGTGGGTTCCCTCCATGCAGGCCGGCGTCGACTCCTCCCGGGTGACCAGCCCGTACTGGGTCAGCGCGCTACGAAACCCGGCCAGCCGTTGCTGGCGGATCAGGCTGTTTTCCGCGCCGCCGATATAGGCGATGCTGCGGTGGCCGCGCTCGATCAGGTAGCGGGTCGCGAGGCTGGCGGCCTGGCGATTATCGCGCATCACCAGGTTGCACTCCTCCTCCAGTAGCGATTGCGATACCACAACTAACGGCAGAGGGCAGGTACGGATCGGCGTAGGCAGGCGAGAGGTGGTGGCATCGGAGGCGAGGTAGATCACGCCAGCCACACCCTGCTGCTTAAACGAGAGCAGGCAGCGTTCAAGGCTGTCGCTATCGTTGAGGGGCTGGCTGAGAAAGACCATGTAGCCTTGTTTCTCCAGCTCCAGCACGGTGCTGGCCATCACCTTCACCGAGAAGCTGTCGCTAAAGTCACGCAGGATCAGGCCAATCAGGTTCGAGGTATTGGCGCGGAGATTGGCTGCCGCCACGTTGTGGACGTAGCCGAGCTCGTCGATCGCCTGCTGCACCTTTTCAATTGTGGCGGTCGATATTTTTCCTTTTTGGCGAAGCACCAGCGAAACGGTGGAGACGGAGACGCCCGCCAGTTTCGCGACATCAATAATGCTAACCTTCTTCAAATCCACTCCCTGAACTTAACGGCTATGCAGTCAACGATGAAAAAGTCTCCTGTACGATACAGGAGACCTTATCACCTTAACAGCGTCAGGTTACTTGCCTATCATGCCCGACATGGTCTGGGCGATAAACTGCGCACGCGCGCCGAAAATGACCTGAATACCGTTATCGCCAACGAATACCACGCCGCGTGCACCGACGCCGTTCAGGCCGTCTTTGTCCACCAGCTCGCTCTTCGCGACTTCAAGGCGCAGGCGGGTAATGCACGAGCCCACTGAGCTAATATTCTGCGCGCCGCCCAGCAGGGCCACGATCTCGGTCGCCAGCTCGTCATCGGTTTTATCGTTAACGTTAGCGGTCACTTCGGTACGGCCCGGCGTTTTCACGTCGAAGCGGCGGATCACAAAGCGGAAGGTGAAGTAGTAGATCAGCCCCATCGGGATGCCGACGATAATTGCGTTCAGGAAGTTGGTCTGGTAGCCGTTAAACGACGGCAGAATACCGAACGAGATATAGTCGATCAGGCCCGCCGAGAAGGATTTGGCGATGTGTGCATGAAGCAGGTACATGCACATATACGACAGCCCGGCCATGATGGCGTTAAAGACGTAGAGCACCGGCGCAACGAAGATAAAGGTAAACTCAACTGGCTCGGTGATCCCGGTCAGGAAGCAGGTCAGCGCGGCAGAGAAGAGAATACCGGACGCAATCTTTTTGTTACGGGTATGCGCCTCATGGTACATCGCCAGACAGGCGGCAGGCAGGGCAAACAGCATCAGCGGGAACTCGCCCTGCATGAACTTACCGGCGTTTTGGTAGGTGTCGCTGCTGAACGATTTAGCGCCTTCTTCCAGCATTTTGAACCAGATGGTCTGGTCGCCGTGAATAACCTGGCCCGCCTGGGTGGTGTAGTCGCCAAACGAGTACCAGAACGACGGATACCAGATATGGTGCAGACCGAGCGGGATCAGCGCACGTTCCACCAGCCCGAAGATAAAGGTCGACGCGGCCTGGTTATCGCCGTTCACCACCACCGAGAGGGCATCAATACCCGCCTGGATATGCTGCCATACGTAGGGCAGCAGCAGGCCGAGCAGGAACGACAGGAACGCGGTAGCAATCGCCACAAAGCGTTTACCAGAGAAGAAGCCGAGGAATTCCGGCAGCTGCATGGTATGGAAGCGGTTGTAGCACCATGCGGCCAGGATGCCGCAGATCAGGCCGCCAAAGACGCCCATCTGCAACGTCGGGATGCCGACCACCATGGCATACTTGCCGCCCTGGGAGGCCATCTCTGGGGTAATCGACAGCACCGTGCCGATGGTCATGTTAGTGATAAACACCGAGACCGCCGCCGAAAGCGCGGCAATGCCGGACTCCGACGCAAGGCCTACCGCAGAGCCGATAGCAAACAGCAGCGGCAGGTTATCAAAGATAACCCCACCGGCGTTCATCATCAGCGGCAGGTGAAACTTATCGCCAAACGCCAGCAGCAAACCTGCGGCAGGCAACAGTGAGATTGGCAGCATCAATGCGCGGCCAATCATTGATAACTTCGAGAGCGATTTTACGAACCCCGACAGCAGACTCATGCGGTTTTCCCCCAATTATAGAAACCCTGGTGATGGCGTAATTGTTGTTAGTAGAATTGTAAGTAGAACGTTTTAGTAGAACGTTTTACTTATCGTGATTTAAGCCATGGCGGGCCGCAACAGAAATCTGCTGGGAAGTCAGACGAATTTGTTATTCTTTGACGTGGATCGAGCAATGGCCCTTATGAATTAAGGGCCATTAAGGCGGGATTAATCAGTTACAGTGATACTTTGGCCGTCAAACGTGACCGTTTGTCCTGCCACGATCTTGCAGCGCTTGCGGGTTTCTACCACGCCATCGACGCTGACCAGGCCATCGGCAATAAAGTTTTTCGCCTGTGCTCCGCTTTCGCTCCAGCCTTCCAGCTTCAGCAGATCGCACAGCTCAACATGCGGATGTTTACCTAAAGAGAACGTTGTCATCTTATGCTTCCTTTACGTCGTGATACTCTTCGCACGCCTGCAACGTATTCTGAATCAGCGTTGCGACGGTCATCGGGCCTACGCCGCCCGGAACGGGGGTGATATAGGCGGCACGCGAAGCGGCGTCTTCATACACTACGTCGCCGACCACTTTGCCGCTCTCAAGACGGTTGATGCCCACGTCAATGACGATCGCACCCTCTTTGATCCACTCCCCAGGAATAAAGCCCGGCTTGCCCACGGCGACGATCAGCAGATCGGCATTCTCAACGTGCTGGCGCAGGTTTTTGGTGAAGCGGTGGGTGACGGTGGTGGTGCAGCCTGCCAGCAGCAGCTCCATGCTCATCGGGCGGCCCACGATATTGGATGCGCCAATCACCACGGCGTTCAGGCCGTAGGTATCGATGTTGTAGCGTTCCAGCAGGGTCACGATACCACGCGGGGTACAGGGACGCAGACGCGGCGCACGCTGGCACAGACGGCCTACGTTGTAGGGATGGAAACCATCAACGTCTTTATCCGGCGCGATACGCTCCAGCACCTTCACGTTATCGATGCCTGCTGGCAGCGGCAGCTGAACCAGAATGCCGTCAATCTCACCGTCGGCGTTAAGCGTGTCGATCAGGGCCAGCAGTTCAGCTTCGCTGGTGGTTTCCGGCAGATCGTAAGAGCGGGAGATAAAGCCCACCTCTTCACAGGCTTTGCGTTTGCTGCCAACGTAGATCTGCGACGCAGGGTTGCTGCCCACCAGCACAACGGCCAGCCCAGGGGCGCGAAATCCTGCCGCAACGCGGGCCTTCACTTTTTCCGCAACCTCAGCGCGCACCTGCTGCGCAATCGTTTTACCATCAATAATCTTTGCTACCATCAGAGAGAAGATTCCATCTGTAAATTGAAGGAGAGGGGATTGTGTATAGTGTGTCAGAAGCGCGCCGCGCTGTCAGTTAACGTTTGCATTATTCGCACGGCGAGGGGACGTAAAGTGCGGCTCGATGCTCATTTCACCAGCATCTGACGCCAAAGCCATTGACTCAACGGGCGTTGACCGTATAATCCCAGGCGTTTCCACCGTTTAGGTGGGGCATCTCGCGCAATGCGCCCTTAGCTCAGCTGGATAGAGCAACGGCCTTCTAAGCCGTAGGTCACAGGTTCGAATCCTGTAGGGCGTGCCATCTAGCTTCAATGCGTTAACCCTTCTTCAAACTGAATGATTTGTCATAGCGCTTAGCTCACAGTTTTGGTGACGATATGAATGCTTTCGAAATGGAAAAAAATCTGCATGAAAGCGGATTCACGGGCAAAGATATTACTACTTTACGTCATTATATTGAAAAAGAGGGTTCATCGTATCCTGGGCTATTAAGTGAGCTTAATATAAGATTTATTGCTGCTATGATACTCGTCTTAATCATGACAGGTGTTTGGATCTATACAGTTGCGTATAAAGATCATGTTACTATCATTGCTTATTCAATAACAATGCTAATAGTTGCTCCGATATTTTATTTTCTCACCCCGCTTAAGTTAGGCTATAAAGCATTCCGTTACATGCGTAAAAGATAAGTTATTGCTTATTTGCGTATATGGATTGCCATTGAATCGGTGTGTGTTTTAAATTCTTTATATGTAGATATTCTTTTTCCTCGGTAATTTAATAATGCGTTAAAGTTTTCAGCTTTTATTTTGTGGTTTTTATGAACTGACCATTTTCTAATTCATAGCGCTCATCTGTTAATATACTAACCTGCCCATCTTTATTACTGACTACCTCCATTAGCTTATTCTTATCGATGCAATTTGCATTCACCTTAAAATCTTCGAAGCATAATCTATCGTATTTACCGATGGGTTTGTAACCCTCATTGAAATCCCAAAAGCTAATATGGTATTGACCATTCCCCGAGGCGGAAGGAGTGTTAAAATACTCTCTCATCATTGAGCTGTTATTCTGCCACCATGTTATTTTACCTTGATCGGTATAGGGAAAGTTCTCAACTAAGACATCTATATAACTACCATCTCTATGAATGCCTACAATCTTTGTAGGTAGAAAAAGTACGAAGGCAGTATAGGCAGCTACTAATAATAGTAAGCCAGCTGAGATTGCGGTTCCATATCGCATCGTTTTTAAATTATCCTGTTATAAGTCGTATCCCCTTGAACTATAAGATAAGACTAAACCTTGTTTGAATCAGGTTCAATAGTGGGGGCTTCGTTAATGATTTTATTGCCTCTATTCATCACTTACGACATTAAATAGACGTACGGACGCTAACAATGACCGACCAAACCTACTGGAACCGCATGGTTCCTGAACTGACCGTAACGGATTTCCCTGTCTCGCTGCATTTTTACGTCGAGGTTCTCGGCTTTTCCGTTATGATCAGCCGCCACGATCCTGAGTTTGCCTACGTTTGTATGGGCGAGGCGCAGCTGATGCTTGAGCAGTACCACGACGGCGGCTGGAATACGGCGGAACTCGTGCGGCCGCTGGGGCGCGGCGTGAATTTTCAAATTGAAGTGGATGATGTCGATCCGATCCTCTCCCGCCTGCAGGCCAATGGCGTTGCGTTATATCGCCCCCTTCGCGACAACGTCTACAGCACGGGCGACACGGAGGCGTGCCAGCGGGAGTTTCTGGTGCAGGATCCTGACGGCTATCTTCTGCGCTTCAGCCAGTACCTCGGCTAGCCGTTCATCCTGGCCAGCAGCAGGTTGGAACAGCTCTCCGGCGCGTCTATTGCGCGCTGCTTCTCGGCAGCACTAAGCTGCTCCCAGGCGTGAAGCATATCCTTGCCCAGCGATGAAGAGAAATGGGTTTTCTTCAACGCATAATCCGAATTGCCCCCCTCAATCATCTGTTCCATCTCGGTCAGTCCCGCCTCAGGCGAGCTGCTTTTCACCGTACAGAGTACGGAAGCGTAGTAGGCCTTATCCTCATCGCTATAGTGCGGAACCAGCCACCAGGCCAGCAGCGCAACCATGGCAACCAGCAGGATAACAGTGCGGGGTTTAACTCTTTTCATATCAGTAACGGCAGCCGTAAAAAATTGAGTCGATAGTATAGCGCCTTTGCTTAAACAGAAGGACTACGGTAATGCCTGCTACACTCGCATAAGGATATCTTGTGGAGGACACATGAAATTAGGCTTCGCTTGTAAGTTTCTGGACCCGGATTTAAAGCAGCGCTTTCCCTTTAAAGCCACCACCCGTACACGATTTTTGAGTCTGGAGAGCGAAGCGCGCTCAACGCTGATCTACACGCTTTCAGCGACCAACCTGACCAACCTCTATCTGCTTTTTCAAGAGCTGGCGCAACTGCCCCCCGCGCTGCGGATGATGCGCATCGGCAGCGATCTGCTGCCGCTCTATACCGTGCCCGAGGCCACGGCGCTGTATAAAGAGTTCTTGCCAGAGCTCTATCCGTTATTTACCAAATGCGGGGAGTTTGCCCGCGCTAACGACATCCGCCTCTCGTTTCACCCTGGGCAATACTCGGTTCTCGCCTCGGATAATGTGCTGGTCGTGGAGCGCGCGCTGGAGGATGTGGAGTACCATACGCTTTGCGCCACGCTGATGGGCTATGGCAAAACCTTCCAGGATTTTAAAATCAACATTCATATGAATGGTAAAGCGGGATTTGCCGGTTTCAAAAGCGCGTTCGGCAGGCTCAGCCCAGAAGCCCGGCAGATGCTGACCGTTGAGAACGACGAGATCTCCTGCTCGCTGGACGATGTGCTACAGGCGAAAGATCTCTGCCCCATCGTGGTGGATATTCATCATCACTGGGTGAAAGAGGCTGAGTTTGTCCAGCCCAAAGACCCGCGTATTGCGCTGGTTAAGGCGTCATGGCGGGACGTCAGGCCGGTGATGCACTACTCCATCTCACAGGAGGGGATTATCCCCGAGCAGGGCTTCCCGGAGCAGAGCAGCCTTGGTGTGCCAAAAACCAAGCTCAGGGCGCACTCAGATTTCTTCTTCAACCCGACGCTAAATGATTGGGCGCTGTCGTTTGCGGATTTCGACATCATGTGTGAGGTGAAGATGAAAAACCTCGCCCGCGACAGGCTCTATGAATACGTATTATCAAAATGAACTGACAATGATGCCAGGCAACGCGTAAATATAAATTTAGGGTAATAGCACATAAACACCAGAATAAACAGAATAACCTGTGCAATATACGCAGGGATTCTGCTATGGGCAAAGGCAGACCAGCTATTTACTTAATAATATAACGATAACTTTATTACAAAACGCAATGATATCAACGCATTCTATTTCTGTTTACTTAATCATTCACAACGTGAATAATTTGGGTTAATTTATAGATAGAGAATCATGAAAAGAAGAGCACTGTTTAAATCACTGATAGGTTTGGTCGCCGTGACTGCTACAGGCGCAAAGGCAGGCTATAGTAAGCGTAAGTCTAACGGCATAATGCCATTATATACTTCCTCTTATAATATCAACTATTCAAGCTCTGCCCGCGATAATGCCATCAATCTGAATAAGCTTATCGATAATGCGATTGCGCAAGGCAGGGCTATCATTGTAGATGAAGATGCTATAATTGATGATGTAAATATTCCTGTGCGGAAGAAAACTGAGGTGTTTCTTTATTGTGGTGGCGGGCAGTTAAAGGGACTGTATCGTCGGGAATCTATTCCATTAGGTGCTCCAACGAACGTAAGAGTCAGTAATGGACTATGCCAATCGGGCATGACACAGTTTTATCTTGCTAAAGAGCCTAACGTCGTTATTATGGGGGACAGTATTTCAACCGATGGCCCTAATGCACTCTCTAATGCGGATAGTATGGTTTCAATTATTACCAGAAAGATTGTTTCTGATAACAATGGGAGAAAGATTACTGTTGCTAATAGAGCGATTGGCGGACAAACCTGGCTCAATGCTAATACAAAACCCACTGGCTTTCCCCTATGGTATGAAGATACGAGTAAAAACTGGCTAGACTATGTAAGAAATGACTCTCCTGATCTTCTCATTCTCGCGTTCGGTATGAATGATGCCAATGGTTTTAATGCAGGTGCATTACATGCTGTTGTAAATAAAATAAATGAATGGGATAAAGTCCCTTCCTTATTATTTATCACTAATCCTGTACCGGCCATTTCTACTACATGGTGTAATGGAAGTGGTTTTTATGCGACCATTTATCAGGAGGGCCGTGACTGGGCTGCCGGATATGCGCGTAGCTATGCTAAATTTTATGGCTATTCAATCCTGGATATTAACCGCCAATTCTGTCTGCTACGCGATGGGCGAGATTACATTGGGATCCCCCTTGCGCAAAAAAACATATATAAACAATCTTACATCAAAGATACCTCTTCAATAGTGCGGGATTTTTCCCTTAAAGGGGACATTGCATCATGGCCTATCAATAAAACACTTGCTGTGAAAGTTGGTATAGGGGAGCTGGATATCGTCTATCTTACTAATAGTGAAGGGAAGCTCAAGATAACCGCCTTCTGTGAGGGCGATCATATCAATGCATACTATACCGTTCAAACATCAGCATTAATTGCGCCAGGAACTATGATGGACATTAGTGTTCAAGATAATGTGTTTACTCTTTTCGCTGGGAAAAATAAGGTTATATCATTTAATCTGATTCGCACCGGGGGCGAAATGCCTATTTCGGTAGAGTACACAGACGTACCTAATAGCGGGCCTTTTGCATCAATTATTGTGTGTGCTGGAAACTTTTTACAATGTGTGTATACAGCACGCGATAGCGATATCTGGGGGCATGATGACGGCACTGCCAACACTAAGCTACCGGAAGGCGGAAATGGCATAAACCATTACAGTTCAAAGGGACTCGCCCTTATTGTTGAGCCTGTGGTTGAAGCTTTTGATTGGCGGCCTAAAAGTGTCGAAATCTCAACGCCGATAAATGGATTCAGCGTTGGAGTTGCAGCACAGTCACCCGTTTTAGTGACAAGAAAGGGAAATATAGTGTCGCTGGTGGGGCGCTTGTCATGTTCCAAAAATTCCGGCGTTCTGTTTACTCTCCCTGCGGAATATCGACCATCAGCGCAAAAAATAGTCTCTACTGCCTCTATTGAATCTGACGTCTGGAAGCTATGTATGCTTGATATTGAGCCAGACGGCACAGTACATCTCGGCTTTGGTAGTGCAAGTGCAATGCTTTCCTTGGATGGTGTTTCATTTGAGATTTAAGCGTGCTTACAGGATACGATTACTCCCCCTCCATCCCTTCGCCGCTTTCGCCTTTCTCCCAGGCAACCCGACGATGGAACATTCTTTTTAGGGCGCGGCCCAGCGTATTGAACCAGCCGGTGGGGCGCGGGTCGGCGAGCATGCTCAGGGCGCGGGCATAGTCCAGCACCAGCCCTGGCGTCCATGCCATCGTCTCTGCGCGCTTGCGTAGCTGGAGCGCTACCCACAGCTCCGGGGTGGACATGAGCTTACCCATCGCCATCCAGAATCCGCGCGCCTGCCACAGCCTGCCGACCGAACCCTCCAGCGCCGCTTCCAGCGCCCGGGCCACGGTGCTGGAGCAGTTTCGGTGCGTCAAATTGTAGGACTCATCCTTGCGATAGTGTGCCCAGAACGCAGCCAACCGCGCCTCGCTGTAGTTGCGAATGCGCACCTTGCGTGTCGAGGGGCACCATTGCACAGACTCCGTGGCATAGTCCGGCTGAAACTGCCCCGGCACGTCGTTCTCCGGCGTGGCGCGCAGAGTACGGGCAAAGGCATCCGGCGAGCGGTCAATCTGTACGGCCGGATAGAGGCTGATATAGATGCCACCGGGAGACTCCAACGCGGCGTGGCCGGTAGAGATAACGCCGTTGCGATCCACGGCGGCAATATAGCGGCTGATGAGCGGGCGCGGAACGGCCTCGCTCGCGGCGGAGCCTACCGGCGTCCAGACATGGACGGTCAAGGCTTTTTCATCGTCGTCCGGCGGGCCACTCCACTCCACCACGGCAGGGGGAGGCGTATCCGTCTCCGCCATAAACTCTTCGCCCTTGAGACCCGGGTTAGCGGCGGCCCGCTTGACGCGATTCGCGAGGATAAACATGTTCCAGCCAGCAAAGGCCAGCACCAGGCCAAGACAGTAGGGAACGGTACCGGCATAGTTGGAGGGCCAGGGCTGGAAGAAAAACAGGGCCAGCACGATCTCGACGATCCCACCCCACAGCGCAGGCCGCCAGCGTTGGTAGCGGACGACAACCGCAGAGGCGATCTGCAGCGCACCGTCAAACAGGAAGAGCAGGCCAAAGATTATCGACAGCAGGAAATTGCCGTCGTGGTTCCCGGCGAGGATCAGTACCGCAGCAAGTGAGAACGCCGCGCCCTTGACGTAGCGCAGGATCCGCTGGCCTCCCATGCCGCTGTGAGCCACCATCAGCGTCGCGCCGCCTTCAAACAGCAGCAGCGAGGCAAAAAGCTCAATAGGGAAGAAGAGTGCGCCGTCCAGCGCGTCGATAAACAGCACTACGCCCGCGATCAGCGTCACCCAGCCGAAACGACGCAGTCCACGCCAGTGCGAGCGCAGAAAATCAATGCCAAGCAGGATCAGGGTTAGCCGCATCATAGGCGCACATCCGCAATAGACTTTCCCTATTTATAACCTGGGCACTGGCTGCGTGCGCAATGAATTGTCTATTTTGTAATCGCTGCTGGAGGCTGCATCACGCTCCTGCTACCCGCTGGGGAAAGCGCTCTAACAGCCAGTCGATAAACACCCGTAGCCGATGCGTGACGTGACGGCTCTGCGGATAGACCACGTGAAAAGGATAGGGTGCAGGCCGCCACGGCTGGAGGATCTCCACCAGCGTGCCGTTGGCCAGCGCGTTAGCTATTGAATAGCTAAAGGTCTGGATAACGCCCAGTCCCGCCAGGCCTGCGGCCAGATGCGCGTTACTCTCGTTAACGCCGATACGATAATCGACCTTAATGTCCGTTTTCTCGCCGTTATGCTCGAAGCGAAAAGGGAAGGCCCTGCCGTTTTGTGGGGAGAGATAGCTCACCAGCCGGTGGCCGTTTTTGAGTTCATCCGGGTAGGCGGGCGTGCCGAAGGTCTTCAAATACGCTGGCGTCGCGCAGGTAATCAGCGTTGCTGAGCCAATATGCCGCGCAACGAGGGATGAACTCTCCAGCGGGCCACCGCGGATCACGCAGTCCACGTTATCGCTGATCAGATCCACCGAGCGATCGGATACCCCCAGATCGATGCGAATATCCGGATAGCAGGTCATAAACTCAGGAAGGATAGGAATGAGCACGTCACGGGCGGTAGACCCGCCGATGTCGATACGCAGCAGGCCATGTGGCTTACCACGGGCGGCGCTAAAGGAGGTGTCGATATCTTCCAGATCGCGCAAAATGCGGGCGCTCTTTTCGTAGTAGTCGCGCCCCTCGGGGGTGACCGTCACGCGGCGGGTCGTGCGCTGTAGGAGGCGCACGCCAAGGTGCGCCTCCAGATCCTGAATCAGCTTGCTGACCGTAGCATTGGGCATCTCCAGCGAATCCGCTGCCCGGGTAAAGTTACCTGCCTCTACTACCCGGGCAAAGGCCCGTATCGCCACCAGCTGATCCATCTATAATCCCCGTTTGTCATATTACGGCTGATTATATACGGTCCGCTGCTTCATCCTCATCCGCAATTAACACCACTTTGCCGATGTGCGTCCCCTCATCGAGGAGGCGATGGGCATCGGCTGCTTCCGCTAGCGGGAAGGTTTTGTAGATTTGCGGTTTCAGCTTCCCGGCTTCGATCAGCGGCCAGACGTTGTCGTTAAGCGCTTCAATGATCTCCGCCTTTGCAGCAGGCGAACGTGAGCGCAGGGTAGAGCCAATATGCATCAGCTGCTTGGTCAGCATCGGGAACAGGTTTAGCTCTTTCGCCGGGCCCGCGAGCACGCTAATCTGCACGATGCGCCCGTGCATCGCCGCTGCCTCATAGTTTCGCGCGACATAGTCTCCCGCAATGATGTCGAGGATAATGTCTGCCCCATGTCCGTCAGTCACCTCTTTAACAATCTCGACAAAGTCCTCCTCTTTGTAGAGTACGGCGACGTCCGCGCCCAGCTTCAGGCTGGCCTGGCGGTGCTCGTCAGAGCCTACGGTAGTGATGATTTTCGCGGCGCCAAAGGCCTTCGCCAGCATGGTTGCCGTGGTGCCAATGCCGGACGCACCGCCGTGGATCAGAATGATGTCGCCGGCTTTAAACTGGCCGCGCTGGAACATATTCAGCCAGACCGTCATAAAGGTCTCAGGCAGCGCTGCCGCTTCGACAAAGTTCAGCCCGGACGGCAGCGGCAGGGTGTTACTCTCATGGGCAGTACAATATTCGGCATAGCCGCCGCCGGTAATCAGCGCCGCAACGCGGTCCCCTGGCGTGAAACTTTGCACTTCAGCGCCAACGGCAACCACTACGCCCGACACCTCCAGGCCTGGGATATCAGACGCCCCCGGCGGTGGCGCATACTGGCCCTTACGCTGCAACACGTCCGGACCGTTTACCCCTGCGGCAACGGTGCGGATCAGCACCTCGTTTGCCTGCGGCCGTGGCACAGGGCGCGTTGTCGCCTGCAGAACTTCCGGGCCGCCGGGCTGGGTAATGTCAATCGCGGTCATGGTGTCAGGGATGGTATAGGCTTGTTCGGACATCGTTTTCTCCTGTGGTCTTTTACCTCATTATGGTTCAAGAACCACAGGTGAGTTTGTTATCGCTTGCTCTTAATCGTAATCCACCACGACTTTGGCTTTGCTCTGCACCTTGCCAGCGAATACCTTGTTACCGTAGCGCGCATAGCGGAGTTGGAGATTGAGTGGAAAAGTTGAGTTGTTCCGTAACGTGCTCCCCCGGCTCGCAAGAGTGAATTTTTGTGTGGGCTGAAAAGTAATATCCTGACCATTATTCTTTAACTCAAAACCGATCTCTCCTGCGCTTCCAGGTTCTGCTCCTAGCTCGTTCTGCAACGTTTTCCCGCTGAGCGAGCTGATGGCTTCAAAGTGATAGTGAATATTACTGGTCGCCACAGTGGTTTTATTGCTGCACTCTATTTCCGGCTGCTGCGTTGTGGGGGGGACAAACACATTGCTGGCAATTTCATGGTAGCTAATACTCGGCGCGGAGATCTCCTTGCTTTTTAATTTACAGGTGGTAGGAGTGAATTTAGCGAGCACCTTAATTCGGTTGTGGTACTCATGTGAAGTATTGTTATTTCCACCCAGGCAGGATATTAAATCACAAGGTGTTGGCTTTACAATCATATAGTCAATTAATTCAAATGGCGTGTTAATATCAATTGAACCTGTAACGGCTCCTGTGTAATTACTGAGTATGCTGTATGTTAGTATATATTTAAATACGGCGTTAAGCTCTGTAGCACTATAGGGAGTGTGAGGATAGGTTTCACCTTTAAACTCATTGGATTTAATTGGTGTGCCAGCTTTTAATGTTATTTTCACTACAATGTTATGGATAGAATCTTTTATTCTGTATAAATAGGCGGTGTTATTTGCTGTGGATAAATTAAAAGTATTTGATGTCCAGCTGCCAGCCATGCATTTAAAATTCGGACTGCTACCAGCCAGATTTATATAGCTTTCTTTTGAAGCAGAGCCTGCATTCAGATCAAGAATGATGGTTTCTGAAGTAACGCTCGGCTTCTTTTCATTTCCTTCTATATAACAATACGCCTGAGCCTGAAAAACAGCAAACACCGTAATAAGTGCCAGTAAAATACGCATAGTGATCCCTTCTAGCGGCAAGTATAAACTTTGCTTTCGTCGATTGTTTTATCGAATGTGATGGTGCAAGAGAGGCCCTGCTGCTTATTAGTCGCCACATGCACAGAGCGCGGCACGCTATCGGTGCGAATGAACAGCTGGCTCCCTTGGGCAACCATGCCCACGTTCTGGCCGGACTCATCCTCGACTTCATAACCAAAGGTCAGCGGGGAACCATCCGGGCGTCTGGCCTGGAAAAACCACGGCTTACGGCTGTCGGTCTCAAACTTAGCCAGCACCACCGCGCCGCGGTAAGGCACCACGCCTTTGCGGTTGCCGTTTAACGCCACGTCACTCCCGGAATGGCTGGTATCAAGCTGCAGCGTGTTTTCACGGTAGGGGGTTAAGCCGCTGTAGATCGCTCTGCCCTGGCCGCTAGTGGTGTGGTGCCGATTTCCCTGTACGGCAGCCCCTTCCAGTCCCGGCGCATCAATGATGGCGAAGGTCTCGGTAAGGGAGTGGGTCAGGTCAACCCCGCCGCCCCAGGCAACTACGCCGCCCTGAATGCTGCCGCTGGCCTGGCTGTAACGGTTAGAGTGACTATAGCTACCGTCCAGAGTGGCAAACGGCGCGTGCCAGGTGAGGTTCGCCCCGGCAGCGGTTTCATTATCCTGCCGCTGGTGGCTCAGGTTCACGCCGTAGTTAAACTGATCCCTGTCGCCCGCAATGCCGTTAATATTGGTGTTGTTCGACTGGTAGCCATCATTATCAAAGGTGGTGCTGTTAGAGACGTACAGGTCACGCCGTGGCGTGGTGATACCATCCCCCCACGAGAAGGGAATCGAGAAGTAGATATTAAACCGTTTATCCTCCCGGTCATCCTCATCATAGGACTGGCTAGCAGAGAGGGTATAAGTTACACGTGACCAGCTGTTCGAATAGCTTAGCTGGACGTCATTTCGCGTTCCTCCTCGCTGCCAGTAGTCACGCCACAAGGCGCTGCCGGAAAGCGAGCCCCAGCCCGCGGGCAGCGCCTGGTTAACGGCCAGCGAAACGCTATTTTTACGGCCAAAGTCGTTTTGGTAGTAGTCGGCAATGTCATACACATCGTCATCGTCACGGTGGTAGCTATTTTTATTGTTTGCCCAGACGTGATCGTTAAAGGTGCGGTAGTCCTTAGAGGAGAACCGCCAGGCGGCCATCGATAGCTGTGTGCCGGTGGGAGAGAGATATTTACTCCAGGTTAACTGGTAGCTCTGGCCGTCATAGGTTGCACCGTCATCCTGGCTGCTGTGGGAGCGGGTGACGTCCAGGGAGACGGCGCCAAGACGGGTATTCCAGCCGGTGCCCAGCAGAAAGGCGTTGTAATCGTTCGATAACATCGTGCCGGTGTAGAGCGTCAGCAAATTATTAACGCCATACTGCCAGCTTCCCTGCATAAAGTCGGCCTGATCGCTGGCCCCCTCAATATGGCTACGCCCGGCGGCAACGTCATATTTTACCACGCCTGGCTGGAGCATTTTGGGCACGCTGGAGTAGGGCACAAGATAGTGCGTCGAGCTGCCATCTGCCTCTTTCACGGTAACGTCTAAATCAGCGCCACCGCCCGCCAGCTGTAAGTCATCAATAGCAAACGGGCCGGGAGGAACGTCGCTCTGGTAGACCACAAAACCGTTCTGCTCGACGGTAACAAGGGCGTTACTCTGGGCTATCCCTCTTACCACTGGCGTGAAGTTTTGCTTTGAGTTGGGCAGCATCTGCATATCGCGCCAGAGCCTGACGCCGTTAAAACGCACTGAGTCAAACAGCTCGCCATCGGTGTACATGTCCCCTGCGCGGGCGGTGCTGAGCATCCCGGGAATAGCGCGCTCCAGATAGAGCGTATTGCTTTTCCACTTGCCCTGCGCATCGTCGGCTTTGGTGTAGTTTGCGCTGGAGTGCAGCTGGAAACCCACGAGGTTCAGGCCGCTGTTAAAATTAATATATCGGCTCTTACTGCTGCCGTTCTGTTTGTAGTCGCTATAGTACTGGCTGGCGTAGTAGGAGGTGTAGAGGGCATTAATCCCACGATCCCAGGTTTCCGGCGGCATATAGCCACGCTCGTGAGAGCTAACCCAGGCATGGGGAACGGTGAGCTTGAGCGCAAGCTGACTGATATCGTAATTGACGCTGCCGCCCTGCACGGCCTCATTAAGCGTCAGGCACTCTTCTGAGTGACGATGTTTAAAGGCCTCTGTTTTAATACCTATCTGCTGCAGCTCGGCAACGGATAAACAGGTTTGATCGGGATCGTCTGCGACCACTACGCTGTAGCGACCCCGCCACTCATCATTAAGATATATATCCAGATCGTACGTTCCGGGCAGGGGACGATCGCCATCAAGCTGTAAATCAGCGGTTTTCTCACCCTTTAATCCCCCATGTAAAAAATGAGTATCAAAGGTTTCAGCCCGGGCAGAAAGGATATGCAAAAGCAATGAGGAGACGATCCCCAGCGTAATGAGGTTAAGTTTATGCATGGCGGCTTCCCGGGCTGTTAATTGCTTTTAATATTTTCGCTAAGATAGTTGCCGTAATCATCAATTAGCGTAACAGTATACTTATCGGCGGCAGGCGCAGCGGGTATATTTAAATTTGCATGGGGTGCCAATACCAACGTCTCTTTATTTATTTTGGTCGTGCCGCTAATATTGGCAAGCGTTAACCAGTTGGCTGAGTTGTTTTCAATGCGCAGCCCGTTCCCGTCCTTTTTTATATGGATCCGGGAGAATGTCTCTTTATTTACGCCGGGCAGGCCCGTTGGGCGGTAGATAAGCTTTATTCGGTTCTGTAGAGCGAATTTTAACGTATTTGCCCGATCGCCGTTGGCATCGTTGGGTGGAATATCAAGAACGTTGAGATAGTATAGCGACTCGCGATCCTGGGGTAAGTGAGCTTTTGTCAGCTTAATCTTTAGCTGCTGCCCGGTATTGGCGTTAACCTTAACCACAGGGGGCGTCACAAGGAAGGGGACCTGCAGCTTCTCCGGCGGCGTTTGCGTATCGCCATCATCAACCCAGGCCTGTACCAGCGCGCCGCGATCGCCCTGGTTCATTAGCTGAACGGTGACCTCCTTCTGCGCTGCCGGGTAGATAACCCGTGTCCCATAAATATAGACCCCGCTCCATGCAGGCAGCGCCGTCACGGCCAGCAGGGCGGCAAAAATCCTTTTCATTATTCTCTCTCCGCAGCGAAAAACCCGGCAGAGGCTGCCGGGGAAAAGCGTTAGTCCACCACGACGGTAAGGGTAACGGTAGAGTTGACGCTACCGGCCGTCACCTGTTCGCCGGACGCTCGAGCATACTGGGCTGCGATATCAAAAGTATATTCGCCGTTATCATTTTTAGCGTTGGCAATAGCAGTGCTACCGTCGCTGTCAATGCGTTGACCGTTGATTAACAGCGCATAGCCGACGCCAGCTGCATCACCCTGGTTTTTCGTTACGCTATTTGCACCGGTAACATCAAACTGGTCGGCAAGAAATTTAAGCTTGGGTGCCTCAGTGCCGGCAGCGCATTTAACTTTGAAAGAGGTGGCGGTTTTATTTTGATAGCCATCATAAGCCCCACCCTGAGTCAACGCTTCCAGCGAGTCTGTGCCTATCTGCTGCATATTAATGTGCGCCGTTTGCGCTCCTGACTCAAAGTGGCAGGTGGTGCCTTTGATAACGCCATTAATAGTTAGTGTACCTGCATCGGTATCTGCCGCAAATGCAGCGGGAGCAGCGCACGAGGCAGCTAAAATGGCAGCGGTAATAAGCGTTCTTTTCATTTTATTTCCCTTAATTTATTAATCCTGGATAAAAGGCAGTTGTTTCTGCTGGCGTTACAGTTACACACATAATTACCATCAGCAACGTAAATGAGGGTTTTTTTTGATGCAAAACAATTTATAAGACTTAATATATTTGGCGTGATTATATTAGTGTGGATTTATTCATTCACATAATAAATAACTGTAATTAACTGATGGATATATTAAGTCGGGCTGGAGGAAAACAGCCCGTCAGGAGAAATATATTGCTGAAGAGGTTAATCCCAGGCGGTAATCACCACTTTTCGGTGTTCATCGCCGGGCAACGTGACAACCCGGGTAGAGGTGCCACGTTGTACGGCAGACTGGCCGTCAGGCTTAACGGTATTCATGGTAAAGGCAGACGGGAGAACCATACCTGAAATAGAGAGCGTAGCGGTATCCGACGCCTGCGCGTTAAGCGTGCAGGCCAGAAGGGCAGAGGCAACTAAAGTTAGAGCTATTTTCATAAATATAAGACCACATCAAAAGGCAGGGAATTCCAAGATAGGACGTTTTTTGTTCCAGGTCAATTTATGCGTAAAGGCGGCAAATTTTGTTACGGCCAGACACTGTCTGGCCGCAGGAAAGGATTAAGATTCAGGCGGCTGTCGCCCCTCCTCAATAAACTCATCGTCCAGCTCGTCGGCGTTGCCCTGATGATCTTTCCCGGAGAGCAAATTCCAGCAGGCCAGGAACAGGGCTGCAATCAACGGCCCGATCACAAAACCGTTAATACCGTAGATCTCAAGGCCACCCAGGGTAGAGATAAGCACCAGATAGTCGGGCATTTTTGTATCTTTACCGACCAGCACCGGGCGCAGCAGGTTATCTACCAGCCCAACGATAATCACAAAGAAGCCAACCAGGAAGAAGCCCTGCCAGATCTGGCTGGTAGCAAACAGGAAGATGGCCGCAGGCACCCAAATAATCGCTGAGCCCACCGCAGGAACCAGCGACAGGAAGGCCATGAGCGCGCCCCACAGTACGCTGCCGTCGATGCCGGCAATCCAGAAGCCGATACCGCCAAGGATGCCCTGTATCACGCCAATCACCACCGTACCCTTTACCGTCGCGCGGGAGACGGCGGCAAACTTAGCAAACAGGTGATGCTTTACATAACGCGACAGAGGCAGCGACTCCAGCGCCTGGTTGACAATATACGGTCCATCTTTCAGCAGGAAAAAGAGCAGGTAGAGCATAACACCAAAGTTAATGGTAAAGCTGAAGGTGCTCTTACCGATCAGAAACGCGCTGCCGGCAAGGTACTGTCCGCTTTTTAACGCGACCTGCGACAGCTGCTGCTGGATCTGCGTGGCGTTATTCAGGTCGTGATCGGCCAGGAACTGCTGGGCCCAGCCGGGAAGATGGGCGATGAGATCGGCAACCACGACCGGGAACTGGGTATTGTTGTCCTGGAGCTTGGTGTAAACCGTATTGGCCTCAAACGCCAGCGAGGAGAGGATGATCGCTAATGGCGTAAAGACAATAAGGCAGATAATCAGTACCGTCAGCAGGGAGGCAATCCCGTTGCGCCCGGCGATCCTGTCCCGCAGTCGGTTTTTGAGCGGTTGGAAGATGACCGCCAGTATGGCCGCCCATAAGATGGCCGAGTAGTAGGGGGTGATAATGTCAAAAAACGCCAGCGTAACCACCAGCAATATCAGGATGAAAAAGCCTTTAGTTAATCCCTTAAATCTCATATCTACTTCTCCGGTATGTGATGCACTTCTCGAAATATAGAAGGTACTGGACAGATTACCATTTTCGGCTCTGCAACAGAGGCCGTTATGTCCATCGCTGGCATTAATGGCGCATTTCTGGCAAGGGATAACAGAAGTGGCTACGCTAAAATAACCCTCCTCTTTTTCTGGAAGAGAGACTATGCCGGATGTAAACGACTCAACCTCTGTTCTGCTATTGGCTGCTAATGACTGGGTGCCAAATAACCCGCGTTTACCTGTGCTTATTTACCGCCAAATTTTTACAGCTGACGAAAATGCCGTTGCAACGGCGCAGACGCTGTTTGAAACAAACGGCTGGCCCGCACAGTGGGTTGATGGCATTTATCCTTACCACCACTACCACAGCAATGCCCATGAGGTGCTGGCCATTGCGCGCGGCGAGGCCCGGCTTATGCTTGGCGGCCCGGAAGGAGAGCAGGTGGTTGTACGCGGCGGCGATATTGTGCTGCTGCCCGCCGGGACGGGCCACTGCAATCTTCACAGCAGCGACGATTTCACCGTAGTAGGGGGCTATCCACCCGAGCAACAGTTTGATCTGTGTCGCGGGGCACCCACTGCAGAAATGCTGGCGGCTATTGCCAATGCGCCTTTTCCACATTGCGATCCGGTATACGGTGAAAAAGGGCCGCTTATTAAAAACTGGGTATATATTTAAGCAGCGCTAACATATTAGTAATGACATATTTCGTCTACTGAAAAATGCCGGGGCGACGTCAGGTTGTTTTTGCTAATAAAATCACAAAATTTATCTGCATATTTAATAATTAACGCTTTACAAACGTAAATCTGTGTAATTATCACTCGCTTGGGATCGATATATTCTGAAAGTAATGTTCTTTGCTGCCGGATACGCTATAAAAGGTATGTGATATATAAGTATTCATAACAAAGTATGATAGCCAGAGGCATGTATGCAAATAATCTATTTCAAAGTGGAATGCCTGTTCCCGGAACTTTTACCCTCGTCGACAGTTACTCTTAAAGAGGTAGTATTAACAAGAGAGAACGAAGTTATATCAACTTTTTCTAACTTGAAAATTAATAACTTGCCCTTTTATAGCTTTCATTTAGTACCTGTTGGGTTCAGAAAAATTGAACATGTTATTAAAGGCGAGCCTGGAAAGCATCTACAGTTTTCTTCAGGCTATCTGCAGTCTGGTGAATACCGGGTAGAGACCCCTGCCGGCGAGAAGGTGCTTGGCTATGACGCGCTTACCGCGCTCTGGCGGTTGGTTGACGAGAATGATGAGGAGCGTTATCTCACCACCAATGAATTTATTGCGCGTGATTATTCGATTATTCGCCCGATAAAATTAGTTTATCGTAATCGCCGGGACATTACCTGCTGAGTAACACACGCAACGCTTTTAAAATATAATATATTTTGCCTGCGGGGTTATCCCGCACGCAGGCTTTCATTTACTGATACAAAAACAGCCGGTTTACGTTCCGGACGAAATAGTGACTCATGTAGCGCAACCTGATTACGGCCACGTTTTTTTGCGGTATAGAGCGCGACGTCGGCTGCGCTATATAGGGCTTCAAAATCGCTTTGGCGCACGCCAAGGCTTACGCCAAAGCTGGCCGTAACATATTGCTGGGGCAGACAGTCCAGCGGGGAGGCACTTAGCGACGCGTGAATATAACGCGCAATAATTATCGCCTCTTCCAGCCGGGCATGGGGTAACAGAATAGTAAACTCTTCACCACCTACGCGGCCAATGGAGGCCTGCGCGGGCAGGGCATGACGTATGCGCGACACCAGCGAGCAGATCACTTTATCACCCATCGGGTGGCCATATTCGTCGTTAATGCGCTTGAAGTGATCGATATCCAGCAGGATCAGCGCCACGTTGCCCTGCGTCAGGGCGTGATTGATATGGTTAATGATCGCGCTGCGGTTATAAACGGCGGTGAGGGGATCGTGGGTCGCTTCATATTCCAGACGAGCCGCCAGCTTTTGTAGCTCATCGTTCATGCGCGTAAGTTCACGTTCGGCGCGATCGCTGCGGGAGATCAGACGGTAAGACTGGCGGATGAGCCGCTGATAGTGCTTTGCCACCGTCCACAGCTTTTCGCGGCACTCTTCGGCGGGCAACTGCGCATCGGCGGCGGCGACCCGGGCGTCCTCCAGAACGGCATACTCTTCCTGGAATAGCTCGTTGATATCTAACATGCGTTAAGGTCCGGCGTTAAAAAGACGGCAAGCGCCGGGAAATCAAGACTGACTTCCTGGCCAAACTCTTCGGAAATATCGTCATCGGCATCGTAATACCAGTGCAGCTCGCAGGCTTTGCCGCGTTTTGCAAAACCGTTCAGGGACTCAAAGAACTCGAAGAGCAGCTTGGTGCTGGAGCTGTTAAAGTAGCTCAGCGCAACGTGCAGCTGTAGCGGAGCCGATTCAGCAGGGATCTCCTCTAGCCAGCTCTCAACGGCCTGCAACAGCGGGCGGAAGAAGGCGGCGGCATTTTCCGGGTAGGCTTCACCTTTTAGCACCAGACGATGCGCCGGAAAATCAAAATTCACTTCCGGTGTGGCAGAGGTTGCTGCAAGCACAATCACGGTAGGCAGTGTGGTATCAGTCATGGCAAAAGGTGGCCTTTAAGTGGAATGCGGACAGCGAACTCGCCGCCAGAGGATGAATGCGGTACTCCAGCGGTTCGCTGGTATCTCGCGCCATGGTCAACAGGCCAATGTTGGCCCCTTTACTGGTCGCGGGTGCTTCACTGCGTAAGTTCTGTTTCCAGGCCTGCTTGATTTCGGCCTGGGTCATCGTGCGCAACACGTCGAGGTTGTTTTGCAGCAGCGAGGAGGCCTCATACCCCACCAGATTAGCGGTTTCGAGATAGTAGTTAGCGTGATCGGTGTGCAGACAGAGTGAACCAAAGCGCAGCTCCTCGTTATCTGTGCCGATGTAGCGCTCGTCGCTGGAGTAGCGCACAATATTCTGGCCCATCTCAATAAAGACCGAGAAGAGCCGACGGCGCAGCGGTAGCGAAGACTCGTGCTTATCCAGCCATGCCCGCACCACGTCACCCATCGCCACAATATGCTGTTGCGAAAAATAGCCGGTATAAAACAGCTCTACCGCGCTTTGCCTTTGTAATGTGATCAACGGCAGCAGCACCGCGTCTTTGACCTGCAGGTCACTTAATTTCATATTTTTTTTCACCAGCGAAAACCAAACCACGTCATGTCATCACGCGACGCTTCCTGACCTTGCCAGGCCTGAAGGCCCTCCAGCAGCGCGCCAGAGAGAGCGCTCATCGGCAAAGTACGATTTTGTAATAACAGGGACTGAATGCGTTTCTTACCAAACATAATGCTGCGCTCGCCGCCAATCTGATCCGTTACGCCGTCGGTAACCACCATCACCTGGTCGCCCGCCTGTAACGGGCGCTGATAGCGACGCCACTGCTGGTCGGCAGGCGTATCGGTATAGCCGAGGCCTTTTCTGTCAGCCTCAAGTACGCTGACCTCTTCATCCTCTGCTCCCAGCATAAAGGCGTGCATTCGGGCGTTAGCCCAGATCAGCTGCGCGTTAACGCGGTCGGCATACACTGCGATGGCATCGCAGCCGTCATTAGACTGGTTCAGGTCGGCGCTGGGATGCAGCTGGCTCAGGGTCTGCTTGATGTGCCGATTGACGATCGCCAGCAGGCGCTCTGGCTCATTCGCCGGGGCCAGAGAGAGGGCTTTCTCCAGCGCCGAGGCGAAAATAAAGGTCATAAACGCGCCGGGCACGCCGTGTCCGGTGCAGTCGGCAATTACCACCAGCCAGCCGTTCTCATCGCGTTGAAAAGCATAGATGTCGCCGCCCACGCAGTCTCGCGGCTGCCAGTAGAGGCACCACTCTTTAAGGCTCTCTTCAATACCCTGCCGGGAGCGGCTCAGCATCGACTCCTGGATCACCCGCGCATACTCGATACTCTGCATGATCTGAAAATGCTGTTTGGCCTGCAGATCGGAGACCGTTTTAATCAGGTCGATGCCCAGGCCAATCCCCAGATAGTGCCCCTCATCGGTCAGGATGAAGCCTTCGGTCACCGCCTTATCGCCGGTTTCGATGACCCGCTCAGCGAGATACTCCAGCCCGGCGCTGGCCTCGACGATCAGCGGCGTCTTATCCATAAAGGCGATGCAGCTCTTTTGATCGTAGAGCTCATGAAAGAAAGGGCGGCTCATCTGGGAGAGAAAAATATGGCGGTTGATCATGCCGAGCGGGCGACTGTTTTCCAGCACCGGCAGGCCGATCAGCGTCTTGTGTTCGCTAAAGAGCGCCATCACCTGCTGATTATTGGATTCGGGCGTCACGTGCGGTACTGCGATGCGCAACATGCCTGCGTTTAACTGGCGCGAGGAGAGAGGGATTTCCATGGTGACCGACGTTGTTCCAGCAAGTAAGATTTATCCTAGAGTAAGTCCGTAATATGACGCTTTTATTTCAATCACTTGCTTGAGGTTACAACGCTATTTTATCGAGCCTAAAGGCAAACTGTAGCCATAACTCACGCCCATACGCAGGCAAAAAAAAGCCCGCGCAGGGCGGGCAGTAAATACTGGAAGCAATGTGAGCAATGTCGTACTGAATACCTGAGTTATTTACTCAACTATTCAGTGATGAGAAAGATAATCTTTATCATCTGAAGTTGCAACCCCATCTTTAATAGGGTCGCTACCTATAGGGTGCGGGGCTCTATATACTCTGGTGCTGTTTACCTTACCGCCTCGCCGTTTTAATGAAAGGATGTGAAATGAAGCAGGATGAGATTTTAAACAGCATGAAGCGTGTATCTGTTTTTTTGACGTTCGCTATATCCGCACTGCTGTCTACGCAGTCGATAGCAAAAAGCAGCCAGGAAAACGTCTTTTTCTCTCATGGTGACTGGGAGCTGGGCTGTGACAATACGTTGAGCTGCCGGGCTGCAGGCTACACCGAAAACGTAATGAGTAATGAAAACGTCGCCATGGTGATGCTCAGCCGCCAGGCTGGCCCGGCGACAAAAGTGGAAAACTGGGTTCTGTTAACCAACAACGACCCCTCGAGGAATGCTCAACAGAAGCCAGCGCCAGAAATTATCATCGATAAAACGTCTCTCGGCCCCCTCGAAAAAGGTGATGACGTTAGCTGGAAGATGAACGAAAGCCAATACGGTGCCTTTATGGCGGCGTTATCCAACAAAGGAAAGATTACCTTCAGGGATAGCGTGGACACATATACATTTTCATCTGCGGGTTCAAACGCTGTTCTTTTGAAAATGGATGAATTTCAGGGGCGAGTCGGCACGCAGGGGGCAATACTCAGTAAAGGCGAGCGGGATGAAAGCAAGGTTCCTCTGCCCAAAGCCGTACCGGTACTCAAAAAGATGCCTGTCCTTGATAGCGAAGGGCATAAACTCAGCCCGGATCAGCTGAACACCTTCAAAAAACAGTTGCTTCCAGCCATATTGAAAGGGAAGGGGAGCGACTGTTCGGAGGATCTCGAGCAGGAAGAGTGGTTCGCAGCAAAGCTGGATGCAGACCATACCTTGATCTACGCATCCTGCTGGAAAGGGGCCTATAACGCGGGAAACCTCTGGTATATCGTCTCACCGGACCTGAAAAAAATCATCCAGTGGATAGATAACAGCAACGACATCTATCACGATGGCATGATAGAGGGCGTCTTCCTGGGTAACTCCACTGGCGTGAGTGAGACAAAGAGTCAATTTTTATGGAACGGTAGCCAGTTTGTCGATGCCTTCGAGGACTATCGGGGCCATTGTGCAGGCTATACCGATTTCGCCCCCTGCCGAATGCCACTTCTTTTGACCAAACAGTAAAAGCCTCCCTTCAGTTCACTTCTGCCTGCCAGCGCGTCGCGCTGGCGCGTTATCGCTTTTTCAAGGTAATTATTCTTGATTGCATACTTATAATGAGTATAGTTCTCATTCTCTTTAGCGTTTAGATAAGCCCGTTGGCTTGCGCGCTACCTTCCTGATGAATGACTTTGAACGGTTAAGGATGCTCCTGATGAAAATGAAAACCTCTGCCCTGGCCCTCTGCCTGGCAATGGCGCTGAGCGGCTGCAATACCACCCCGTCCGCCAGCGCAAAACCCGCCGCCGAGGCGCAAAAACCGCAGGCAGCAGTGGCTCAGCAGAGTAACGTCGTGAAGCGCGATCTGGCGGAGGGGGTGTATGAGCTGGCATTAAGTCCAACGGGCGATGCGCTGTACGTAGCCAGCGCAGAAGGGTTCAAAGACGTGCAGGGCGGGGTAGTCTACAAGCTCGATCCTAAAACCTTAAAAACGATCGGATCGACCCATACGGATCTGAAAAACTTCGGCATGGATATCGCCCCGGACGGTAAAACTCTTTACGTCACCAATTCGCTGGATGCGGGCATCAGCGCCATCAGCACCGCCGATGGCAAAGTGCTGGCGCGGGCGATCTTCCCGGAGCGTAACAAAGAGGGCTTCCCGTACGGCGCGCGTCAGGTGCTGCTGCATAACGGTCTGCTCTACATCGGCGCGGTAGCCGATCCGGCCCTGATCTGGATCGTGGACGCGAAGACCATGAAGCTGAAAACCCGCATCAAAAACACCGGTAAATGGATGACCGGCCTACACTACTCTGAGCAAACCCAGCGTATTTATGCTGCTAACGGCGGCGGTGAAATCCTGGTGATCAACCCGCGCAACAACCGCGTGGAAAAACGCTGGAAGCCGCTGGGGAAAAAAGAGGCCCTGCTGCTTAACTTCGCGGAAGACAGCGCCACTGGCCGCCTGTTCGTGACCGATAACTCAAAGGCAAAAACCACCCTGGTGCTGGATATCCACACCGGCAAGGTAATTAAGCAGCTCGACGTAGGTGACTCTCTGGCGGTGAAGTTCAACCCGAAACGCAATGAGATTTACATCAGCCAGCGTGAGTCCGGCAAGCTCCTGAGCCTCGACGGCACCACCTATGCAGTGAAGCAGTCGTGGGATCTGCCGTCGAATCCGAACAGCCTGCTGGTCTCCGCCGACGGTCAGACGCTCTATGCCACCGTTAAACAGGCCTTCAATAAAGATCACTCGACCAATGGTCCGGACAGCGTTGTGCGTATCGCGCTGAATCAGTAGTGCAATCGGCCCGGCAACGGGCCATTTTTTTAACCCACGCTCTTGTATGAGTTAATGATGCGAAACATAAAAACTAACGCTCTCACATTGCGCAAGTCCTTACTTGCGCTGGCTATCGGCGCGGTAGCCCATTCGGCGCAGGCAGCAGCCGCTGACACCAGTAAACCCAATCAGGAAGAGACCTTAGTGGTGCAGGCGACGCCGGCCAGCGAGTTTACCCCCGGCGGCGATGTGCCGGTTCCGGCCTATCTGGACGGTCAGGTCGCCCACGGCGGTCGTCTGGGGATGCTCGGCGAGCAGAAAGCGATGGACGTTCCCTTTAACGTCATCGGCTACACCGCAAAAGCGGTACAGGATCTGCAGGCCAAAACCATTGCCGACGTGGTGCGCAACGACGCAGGCGTCCAGCCGGTGCAGGGCTACGGCAACTCGGCTGAAACCTATCGCATTCGTGGCTTTAAGCTCGACGGTGACGACATGACCATGAGCGGCCTGCCGGGCGTGGTGCCACGCCAGGTGGTGGATACCCAGATGATCGAGCGCGTCGAGATATTTAAAGGGGCCAACGGTCTGCTGAATGGCGCAGCGGGCAGCGGCGTGGGCGGGATGATCAACCTTGAGCCTAAGCATGCGGAAGATACGCCAACCACCCGCGTCGGCGTCGACTACACCAGCCAGGCGATGGTCGGCGGCTCGCTGGATCTGGGGCGTCGCTTCGGCGATAACAACCAGTTTGGCACCCGTATTAACCTGCTGCATCGCGAGGGCGAAGCGCCGCTGGATCACGACCGTCGCCGCACCACGCTGGCCTCGATTGGCCTCGACTATCGGGGCGATCGTCTGCGTACCTCGCTGGATGCGGGCTATCAGAAAAAGACCTTCCACGGCAGCGGCATGGGCGTCAATATTACCGGCGTCAATTTCATTCCCGACGTGCCGGATCCCAGCAAGAACTACAGCCAAAAGTGGAACTACAGCGACATCGACAACCAGTTTGGTGTGGCCCGCGCCGAGTATGACCTGACCGACGCCTGGACTGCCTATGCCGCCACGGGGGCGCAGCAGGCCCATGAAATTGGCACCTACAGCACGCCGAAGCTGATCAACGCCAGCGGCGACGCCACGGCGAGCCGTCTGGATACCAACCGCTATATTGATGCCAACAGCGGCATGCTGGGTCTGCGCGGCGACGTCGATACCGGCTTTGTCTCGCATAAAATCAACGTCGGCTACTCGGCGCTAATCAAGCGCGACAGAACCGCGTGGCGGATGTCCTCCGCTGCCGCCAACCCGATCGTCAACATCTACCATCCCAGCGATGTAGCGATGCCAGCCAATAGCAGCTTTGGCGGTAACTATGGCGATCCGCGCACCACCAGCCGGAGCCGTACCCAGGGCTGGCTGCTGAGCGATACCCTGGGCGTGCTGGATGACAGCCTGCTCTTCACGGTCGGTGCCCGCAACCAGAAGGTGGTGGTGCGCAACTACAACAACGCCACCGGGGCGGAGGATAGCGGCTCGCGCTATGAAGAGAGCCGCTGGATGCCAACCTACGGCGTGGTCTATAAGCCGTGGGAAGCGCTGTCGCTCTACGCTAACCATACCGAAGCGTTACAGCCGGGCAGCGTAGCCCCGAGAGATGCCTCTAACTTTGGCCAGAGCACAGGCATTGCCCACTCGAAGCAGAATGAGGTGGGGGTCAAGATCGACTACGGTCGCATCGGCGGCACCCTGGCGCTGTTTGAGATCAAAAAGCCCTCTGCCATTCAGTACGGTGTGGGCGGCCCCTACAAGCTTGACGGCGAGCAGCGCAACCGCGGCGTAGAGCTGAATGTCTTTGGTGAGCCGGTGTTCGGCCTGCGCCTTAACGGCAGCGCCACCTGGGTCGATGCCGAGATGACCAAAACGCAGAACGGTATCAACGACGGCAAGGATGCTATCGGTGTTCCTGGCGTCTTTATGGTGTTTGGCGCCGAGTACGATATCAAGCCGGTAGAGGGCCTGACGGCCACGGCGCGCGTGAATCACTCCGGCTCACAGTATGCCAACGCCGCCAATACCAAAAAGCTGGATGACTACACCACGCTGGATCTGGGCGTCCGCTACCGGATGCAGCTGAACCAGGATGCTAACGAGATGGTGTGGCGCGTGGGCGTGGATAACGTGACCAATGAGAAGTACTGGTCCGGCGTTGAGGATCTCGGCACCTACATCTTCCGGGGCGATCCGCGTACCCTGAAGGTCTCCATGAGCTACGACTTCTAGGTCAGAGACGGGCGGGCTGGCGGCAACGCCAGCCTTTTCGTTCGCTTGCTACCGGTAACGCTAAGTGTTAAAAGATGCCCCTTTCTTAAAAAGATACAGGGGTAGGGCGTGAAAAACGCGTCAATCGCATCTGGCCAGCAACAGGCAGATGGCGCGTCGGGGACTGGGCCGACGCTGCAACGGGGTTTGCAAAACCGTCATATTCAACTTATCGCGCTGGGCGGCGCTATCGGCACCGGGCTGTTCCTGGGCATCGGGCCGGCAATTCAAATGGCTGGGCCAGCGGTGCTGCTGGGCTACGGCATCGCCGGGATTATTGCCTTTCTAATTATGCGCCAGCTGGGCGAGATGGTGGTCGAGGAGCCGGTCTCCGGTTCGTTCTCTCACTTTGCCTGGAAATACTGGGGTCCCTTCGCGGGCTTCCTCTCCGGCTGGAACTACTGGGTGATGTTTGTGCTGGTTGGCATGGCCGAGCTGACCGCTGCCGGTATCTATATGCAGTACTGGCTGCCGGACGTGCCGACGTGGATCTGGGCCGCCGCGTTCTTTATCATCATCAACGCCGCCAACCTGGTCAACGTCCGTCTCTACGGTGAGATGGAGTTCTGGTTTGCCCTGATCAAGGTGCTGGCGATTATCGCGATGATCGGCTTTGGCCTCTGGCTGCTCTTCTCCGGCCACGGTGGTGAACACGCCAGCGTCGATAACCTCTGGCAGCACGGCGGTTTCCTTGCCACCGGCTGGCACGGACTGATTATGTCCCTGGCGGTGATCATGTTCTCTTTCGGCGGTCTGGAGCTGATCGGTATTACCGCCGCCGAGGCGCGCGATCCGCAGAAGACCATCCCGAAAGCGGTCAATCAGGTGGTCTACCGCATCCTGCTGTTCTACATCGGCTCGCTGGTGGTGCTGCTGGCGCTCTACCCATGGGTAAATGTGAAGGCTGACAGCAGCCCATTTGTGATGATTTTCCACGAGCTGGACAGCAACATCGTTGCCTCGGCGCTGAACTTTATCATTCTGGTGGCCTCGCTCTCGGTGTTTAACAGCGGCGTCTACTCCAACAGCCGAATGCTGTTTGGCCTGTCGGTGCAGGGCAATGCCCCGGCGTTTTTAACCCGGGTTAACGCCCGCGGCGTGCCGGTTAACTCGCTGTTTCTCTCGGCGGCTATCACCTCGCTGGTGATCGTCATCAACTACCTGCTGCCGAAAGAGGCCTTTGGCCTGCTGATGGCCCTGGTGGTGGCAACGCTGCTGCTGAACTGGATCATGATCTGCCTCGCGCACCTCAAGTTCCGCGCGGCGATGCGCCGTCAGGGGCGGGTGACGCAGTTTAAAGCGCTGCTCTATCCGGCAGGCAACTATATCTGTATCGCCTTTTTAGTGCTGATTCTGGGGCTGATGTGCACCATCGACAGCATGCGGATGTCCGCCATCCTGCTGCCGGCGTGGATCGTTTTCCTGTTTATCGCCTTCAAACTGCTGCGCCGCAAGGCTCGCTAACGCTTTGCCCGGCGGCGCGCTGCTTGCCGGGCTACCTCCTGTGTACTATTTATCGTGACCCTTCTCCCAGATCTCATCTAACCCGCAGGCAAATCATTTTGTAATCGATTACTTTTTTATTGTTCGCATTTTGTAATCGATTACTTTTGACAGGTGAGGCGATAAAATGGTGTCAACAACCGAAAGTAGCGGAAAAGGGCAGGTGCAGCATCGCCTGCTTGTGCCAAGATTGTCCCTGATGATGTTCCTCCAGTTCTTTATCTGGGGAAGCTGGTCCGTCACGCTGGGCCTCGTCATGACCCAGCACAATATGGCTCTGCTGATTGGCGACGCCTTTTCAGCCGGGCCGATCGCCTCGATTCTCTCGCCTTTTGTGCTGGGAATGCTGGTGGATCGCTTCTTCGCCTCGCAGAAGGTGATGGCGGTGATGCACCTCGCCGGGGCAGCCATTCTCTGGTTTGTCCCGCAGGCGCTAATCGCCCAGAACGGTGCGCTGCTGATTGGCCTGCTGTTTGGCTATACGCTCTGCTACATGCCAACTCTGGCGCTAACCAACAATATTGCCTTCCATAGTCTGGCAAACGTTGATAAAACCTTCCCGGTGGTGCGTGTGTTTGGCACCATCGGCTGGATCGTGGCAGGGGTGTTTATCGGCGTCACCGGCATTGCGGCGAGCGTCAATATCTTTATGGTGGCGGCGGCCTGCTCGGTGCTGCTGGCGCTCTATAGCCTGACGCTGCCGCATACCCCTGCGCCCGCCAAAGGGCTGCCGGTGGCGGTGCGCGATCTCTTCTGCGCCGATGCCTTTGCCCTGTTAAAAACGCGCCACTTCTTTGTCTTCTCGCTCTGCGCCATGCTCATCTCCGTACCGCTCGGCACCTACTACGCCTACACCGCTTCGTACCTGGCGGACGCCGGGGTAGGGGACGTCAGCACCGCGATGTCCTTCGGCCAGATGTCTGAGATCGTCTTTATGCTGGTGATCCCGCTGCTGTTCCGCCGCCTCGGCGTGAAGTACATGCTGCTCATCGGCATGTGTGCCTGGTTTGTGCGCTACGCCTTTTTCGCCCTCGGCGTAAGCGAGGAGACGCGGTTCCTGCTCTACCTCGGTATTTTGCTGCACGGGGTCTGCTATGACTTCTTCTTTGTCGTAGGCTTTATCTATACCGATCGCGTGGCCGGGGAAAAAGTGAAAGGCCAGGCGCAAAGTATGATCGTCATGTTCACCTACGGCATCGGGATGCTGCTTGGCTCGCAGATCTCCGGTGCGCTCTATAACCGGCTGGTCGCCGGGCAGGCTGTACCCCAGGCGTGGGTCACCTTCTGGTGGATCCCGGCCGTTGCCGCTGCCGTTATCGCACTGGTTTTCCTTTTTACATTCAAATATGACGACACAAAGCGGGCTTAATTGCGGAGGGTAGTATGAAAACAGTTCAGGGACCGGGGATTTTTCTGTCGCAGTTTATCGGAGAAGAGGCACCCTTTAATACCCTGGAGGGATTGGCGGAGTGGGCAGCGCGGCTGGGCTATAAGGCGCTGCAAATTCCCTGTAACCATCGGCATATTTTCGATCTGGAGCTGGCCGCGCTGAGCCAGACCTACTGCGATGAGATCGCGGGCACGCTGGCATCCTACGGGCTGGTCATCAGCGAACTTTCAACGCACCTGGAGGGCCAGCTGGTGGCCGTGCATCCGGCCTACGACGCCGCCTTCGATAACTTTGCGCCCGAGCATCTGCGGGGCAATCCCACCGCGCGGCAGGCGTGGGCGGTGGAGAAAGTGACCCAGGCCGCTGTGGCCTCACAAAGGCTCGGCCTGCGCGCCCACGCCACCTTCTCCGGGGCGCTGGCATGGCCCTGGTTCTACCCGTGGCCGCCGCATAATGCCCTGCTGCTTGATGAGGCCTTTGCCGAGCTGGCTCGCCGCTGGCGGCCCATTCTGGATCGTTTCGATCGTTACGGGGTCGATCTCTGCTTTGAGATCCATCCGGGTGAAGATCTCCACGACGGGGTCACCTTCGAGCGCTTCCTGGCCGCCGTAGATAACCATCCGCGCTGCAATATGCTCTACGATCCCAGCCATCTTCTGCTGCAGCAGATAGACTACCTGGCCTTTATTGACATCTACCATTCGCGCATCAAAGCCTTCCACGTTAAGGATGCGGAGTTTCGTCTCAACGGGCGCAGCGGCGTCTACGGCGGCTATCAGCCGTGGATCAATCGCGCCGGGCGCTTCCGCTCGCCGGGGGACGGGCAGATAGACTTCGGCGCAATCTTTAGCAAACTGACGCAATACGGCTACGACGGCTGGGCAGTGCTGGAGTGGGAGTGCTGTCTGAAACAGGGCGACGCCGGAGCGCGGGAGGGCTGCGAATTTATCCGCCGCCACATTATTCCGGTGGCGGACCGGGCGTTTGATGATTTCGCGGCGGGCAGCAGCGACCGGGCCAGCGTGCGGGCCATGCTGGGATTAGGAGATACGTTATGATCGGCGTAGGCATTGTTGGCAGCGGGTTTATTGGTCCGGCACATATTGAAGCTCTGCGTCGTCTGGGGGATGTACAGGTAGTGGCCCTCTGCGATCGCTCCCTGGCGTCGGCGCAGCAGAAGGCCGCCGCGCTCAACGTGCCCTTTGCCTTTGGCGACATTGACGCCATGCTCGCCCATCCCGGTATTGATGTGGTGCATAACTGCACCCCTAACCATCTTCATGCCGACATTAACCGCCGGATTTTACGCGCCGGTAAGCACGTTTTCTCGGAGAAACCGCTCTGTATGACCCCGGAAGAGGCCAGGGAGCTGGTGGCGCTGGCGGAGCAGGCGGGCGTGGTGCACGGGGTCAGCTTTGTCTATCGCCAGTTTGCCATGGTTCAGCAGGCGGCCAGCCTGCAACGCCACGGCAGGCTCGGGCGGCTGTTCTCGGTCTACGGCAGCTACCTTCAGGACTGGATGCTGCTGGAGACGGACTACAACTGGCGGGTGGATGCCGCGCAGGGCGGCACGTCGCGGGCAGTGGCCGATATCGGCTCGCACTGGTGCGATACGTTGCAGTTTGTCACCGGGCAAAGCATTGTCGAGGTGATGGCCGATCTGGCGATCGTCTGGCCGACCCGCAAGGCGCGACTGGACGGCGGGGCGACCTTCAGCGCTGGCGGAGGCGAGGCGCAGTATGAGGATCGCCCGGTCACCACCGAAGACGGCGGATCGGTGCTGGTGCGCTTCGCCGACGGCAGCAAAGGCTGCTTCAGCGTTTCGCAGGTCAGCGCGGGGCGCAAAAATCGTCTCAGCTTTGAGGTCAACGGCAGCGCCTGCTCGCTGGGCTGGGATCAGGAGATCCCCCAGCAGCTGTGGATTGGCCATCGTCAGCGCCCCAATGAGATCCTCACCGACGATCCGGGCCTGATGACACCCGACGTCGCTGGCAGCGCACACTTTCCCGGCGGGCACATTGAGGGCTGGCCCGACGCCTTTAAGAACATGATGGCGAACTTCTACCAGGCGGTGCGGGCGGGAACGATGCCGGAGGCCAGCGCCTGTCGGTTTGCCTCTTTCTATGATGGTGCCGACGTGATGTTTATCATTGATGCCATTATAAAAAGCCATCAGCAGCAGCGCTGGGTGCGGGTGGCCCGCTAAACCGTAGCCCGGCGCACTGCCGGTTCGCCGGGCAAGGGTTTTATGGTAGCCTGCTATCTAAAGCGCTAATCGCAGGATGTGTCGTCGTTATGTCAATTCAAAAAATCGCTCGCCTGGCAGGAGTGTCGGTAGCGACGGTCTCCCGGGTCATTAACCATAGCGGCTCCGTGAAACCGCAAAACCGCGAGCGCGTGCTGGCGGCGATTGAAGAGAGCAACTACCAGCCTAACCTGCTGGCCCGCCAGCTCCGCACTGCCCGGAGCTATATGATCCTTGTGCTGGTGTCGAATATTGCCAACCCGTTCTGCGCCGAGGTGGTCAAGGGCATTGAAGAGGAGGCGGAGAAGAACGGCTACCGCATTCTGCTGTGCAATACCGGCTCTGACATGGCGCGCTCCCGCTCGGCGCTGACCCTGCTGTCAGGAAAAATCGTCGATGGGATCATTACTATGGATGCCTTCTCTAAGCTGCCGGAGCTGACGACCATGATTGGCCAGGCACCCTGGGTGCAGTGCGCCGAGTATGCCGATGAGGGAAGCGTCTCCTGCGTCGGGATTAACGATATTGACGCCGCCCGGTACGTGATCCAGCACCTGATTAACCGTGGCTGCCAGCGTATTGCCCTGATCAACCACGATCTCAGCTATAAATATGCCCGCCTGCGCGAGCAGGGCTATAACAGCGTGCTGGAGCAAAACGGCCATGGCTGGAGGGCGGTGGAGTACGCCAGCGAGCTGAGCTTTGATGCCGGTAGAGTGGCGATGGAGACGCTGCTGCGTGCCGATGAGCGCCCGGATGCGGTGTTTGCCGTCTCGGATACCCTGGCGGCTGGCGCGCTGCTGGCGATAGCCCAGGCAGGGCTGACTATGCCAGACGACATCGCCGTGGTGGGCTTTGACGGCACGCCGCTGGCCGAGATGGTCTCACCCCAGCTCAGCACCGTGGCGCAACCCTCCCTGCAGATTGGCCGTAAGGCCGTGGCGCTGCTGCTCAACAAAATCGACAACCCCGATACCCCGGCGGAAAGAGTGATGATGGACTGGCGCTTTATCGAACGCGCCAGTGCCTAAGGTTATGACGTGGCGATGGCCGGACTACGGTTCAGATGGTGGCGCAGGCCAACGGCAATCGCCGCCAGCAGCAGCATCATCATCGCCTCAACGCCGAGAAAACCCATAATGGCCTCGGGATAGCTGCCGTGATGGTGACGCACCAGCACTAACAGCAGCGAGCCAAATACCGCCGGGCCAAGGCCCAGCGTCGCCTGCTGCAGGGTGCTGAGCAGGGCGCTGCCCGCCCCGGCATCGTTAGCGGTGATATCACGCATTCCCACCCGGTAGAAGCAGTTGACGATCAGTGCCTGGCCGTAGCCAATCAGCGCGGTGGACGGCACCAGCGTCAGGGCGGTGGTTGCCTGTCCGTAGTAGTGGAAGGTTTCCATCAGCAGCAGCAGGCCGCCGATCTGTACCGCCAGGCCAGAGAGCAGGATCCGTCCCATGCTGTGGCGCGCAATCAGCTTCGGGGCGTACATCGCCGAGAGGAAGTAGGCCACCCCGAGAGCAATAAAGCTGTTCCCCGACTGCCAGGGGGCCATTCCCAGGCCAGACTGCATGGTCAGCGCCATGCAGAACATAAACCCGGACCATGCACTAAAGAACAGCAGGGCGATCACCATGCCAAAGCGAATGCTGGCGAGCTGCAAGAGGCGCGGCGGCAGCAGCGGGTGTTCGCCACGTCGTTGCTTGCCCAGCGCGCTAGCCCGCATCCACACCAGCAGCGGCAGCGTAGCCAGCAGCATCAGCTGCATCGACCACGGCCAGTGCAGCTCTGGCCCCAGCGCCATGGGAAACAGCAGGCAGCAGAGGATCAGGGCGAGGATAAACGTGCCCTGCCAGTCGATGGACGAGTGTTCATCGCGACGGGTCTCGGGCACGTAGCGACGGCTCAACGCCAGCACCAGCAGGCCAATCGGCACGTTGATGAAAAAGGCGTTACGCCAGCCCAGTCCGGCGATATCTGCCGACACCAGCCAGCCGCCGCACATCTGCCCGACGATAAAAGCGATACCGCCGATCCCGCCGTAGAGGCTGATAGCCCGCGCGTGGGCGGTACCTTTCAGGGTAACGTGCAGGGTGGCGAGGATCTGTGGAACGATCAGTGCCGCTCCCGCACCCTGCAACGTGCGGGCCGCCAGCAGGGCAGTAATAGAGTTTGCCATGCCGCACAGCAGAGAGGCGAAGCTAAATACCGCCACGCCCCACATAAACAGACGGCGGCGACCGTAGTTATCGCCCAGCTTGCTGCCCATCGCCAGACAGACGGCAAAGGCCACGCCGTACAGGGCGACAATAAGCTCCAGCTGGGTGGCGCTGGCGTGCAGCGATGCGGTGATAGAGTCGAGAGCGACGTTGGTGATCGAGGTGTCGATCAGGGGCAGCATCTGGCCAGTTAGCAGCAGGACGAGTCCCGCGCGGCCGGGTGAAACAGTAGACGTTTTCATGGTAGCTCCATTGCGTCATTCAGCGAATGGCCGTAGCATCGCTGATTGAATAAACGGGTACCAGTTCCTGATTATACTGGTACTGGCACTACCATGCTGAAGAGAGGCAGGAGAGACGATGAGCCTGATAAGCCACAGCGAGCTGGACATGGCACAGACGCGCCAGGACGATCGCCGTAAACAGCTGGGCGCTTTTCTACGCGCGCGACGGGAGAGCTTAGATCCGCAGCGGCTGGGGCTCCCGCGCAGCGGACGGCGGCGCACGCCGGGCCTGCGTCGGGAGGAGGTAGCGATGCTGGCGGACGTTGGCGTGACCTGGTATACCTGGCTTGAGCAGGGCAGGGAGGTCAATCCGTCGGCTGTGGTCATGCAGGCAGTGGCCGATGCGCTGCAGTGCAGCCCGCTGGAGACGCGGCATATTTTCGTGCTGGCGGGCCTGCCGCCGGTGGAGTCGGCCAATCTGACGCCATGCGAAGGGATCAGCCCCGGCGCGCGACGAATGCTGGACAGCCTCCTGCCGCAGCCGGCCAGCATTCAGAAACCTAATTTCGATATCGTGGCGTGGAACGACGCCTTTTGTCGGCTAATGGGTGTCGATTTTGCGACGCTGCCGGAAGACGATCGCAACTGTATCTATCTCTATCTGACTCATCCGGGCTGGCGTAGCCGCCTGGCAAACCGGGACGTGCTGCCAACCTTTGTCTCCTATTTCCGCGCGGCGATGGCGGAGCATCGGGGGGAAGCGGCATGGGAGAACAAGCTGGCGCGCTTTTTTGCCGCCTCGGAGGAGTTTGAGGCGCTCTGGCATCAGCGCTATGAGGTGCGCGGCGTCGAAAACCAGATTAAAACCTTTCATCACCCTGATTTGGGCGAATTCCAGCTTCAGCAGATGTACTGGTACTCCGCACCGCGTAACGGTTCGCGGCTGCTGGTCTATCTACCGATCGATGAGGCAGGCGAGCAGGTGCTGGCAAGGCTGTAACCCAACCGGGAAGAATATTTTTCGAGCCTCTTTCCATGTTTAACGCGCCGATCTGAACGCTGTCACAAAAACGCATAAGGTAGTGCGTGAGTGGCAGGTTAGCCTTTAAGGCAATTTGCCTTATATGCTAATATTCAGGGACGAAAAATGGTGTTCAGAGTATGTGTCCATGCGGACGTCAGAGCTGAGCTACTGGCATTGCCTGCCTCAGTGCAGGCAAAAATGATCGGAAAAATAGAAAAGCTTCGGCATAACCCCACCGCTTTACGAGAGCCTGATAGTAAACCTCTCGCTCATGGTCTTTTTGAGATCCGCACGCTGGGGCCTGTTCATAGCCGAGGCATATATGTTTTCCAGCAGAAGCAGACAATTTTTTTGCTACGTGTTTTTATTAAGAAAACACAGAAGACGCCCCCGGCGGAGATACGCCTGGCGCTTAAGCGGCTACAGGAGATGCAGAATGAGCAAGAAGATTATTGACTGGGATGAGCTGAAAGCTGAAATGCTAGCTCAGCCTGACGTTCAGGCTGCGTTTGACGCTCAGGAGCGTAAAGAGCGTTTACGTACAATGCTGGCGCAATGGCGTCATCATGCTGGCCTTACCCGCGCGCAGGTTGCACAAAGAATGGGTGTGAGCGCCCCGACAGTATCCAGAATGGAGACCAATATTACACGGGCAAGTCTGGATACATTGACGCGTTATGCACTGGCCTGCGGGGTAAAACATCCGCAGATTTTGCTGTACTGAAACTCCCCGGTCTGATGAAAAAAGCCGGGGAGCGAGCCGGTATCGAATTAGATCTCAGTAACCACGGTCTCTTCTGGCAGGCGGGATTTCGGCAGCGCCTTGTTGAAGTCTTCCACGCTGTGGTGTCCTACCGGAACGACCACCA
Organism: Pseudescherichia sp. AS216; assembly: GCF_037152055.1. Classification (NCBI taxonomy): domain Bacteria; kingdom Pseudomonadati; phylum Pseudomonadota; class Gammaproteobacteria; order Enterobacterales; family Enterobacteriaceae; genus Pseudescherichia; species Pseudescherichia sp. AS216. Next base: position 186,563 of record NZ_JBBCMV010000001.1, read on the forward strand.
GGCTGGTGAAGCCTTTCTCTTTCAGGCCAAATTCGGCATCCAGCACGTCAGCGTCAAACCCTTCGATCGGCACCGCGTCGAGGCCCATAGCGCCAACGCCCAGCAGGAAGTTACCTACGTTGAGGTAGACCTGACGCGCCATCCACTCATGGTCATCCTGGCGATCTTTGCGGTGCAGGTCGGCGAAGAAGGTGCGGCCTTTATGGTTAGCGGCTTTTGCTTCCGGCGTGGCGAAGCGACCGTCGGCGTCTTCCTGATCCACAACCTTCTCCAGCCAGGCGTCGTCCATGGCGGTTTTTGCGCAGAACACCACAACGTGAGAGGCATCCAGCATTTTACGCTCGTTGAACACGTAGCCGCCCGCCGCGGATTTGGCTACCCGCGCTTTGCCCTCTTCGGTGCTGGCAACGATAAAGTGCCACGGCTGTGAGTTGGTGCTCGACGGGCTATAGCGCAGCAGCGATTTGATCTTCTCCGCCTCATCGGCGGTCAGTTTTTTGCTGGCGTCAAAAGCCTTGGTTGAGTAGCGCTGCAAGGCGATGGAAACGATATCCATAAATGCTCCTGATATTTTTTTGGGATAAGTTAGGCTGCGCTGTAGCGTACAGATTCAGCGAAGAAAAAATAAGTGAAAATCGTGCGCTTTAGCTGCTGCTACTGCTGTCCGCCAGGGCGCGCCACATCGCTTCGAAGCCGTGGGCTTTGAAGTCGTCCGCCTTCTCGGGCTCGCGGCTGGCGAACTCAATGGTGGTTTCGGCAAGAGAGAGGAACAGGGCATCGCCAAAGGCGTGGAAAGCCTCGGTAAGAAAAATGGGCAGCACAGAGCGACGGCAAAGCGTGTGAAGATCCGGGAAGAGCTCATCCACATTTTGCTGGGTGGCGCAGGTGATCTTGCCCGACACCGCCAGCTGACGGATCGCCCGATGGCCAACGGGATGCAGAATGCCCCAGTCGATATAGCTGTTCCAGATATAGCGGGTTAGCGCCTTGGCTTCGCTGAGAGAGCGATCGAGGCCGTCGAGCATGGCGTGGCAGAGGTCGGTTTTCAGCGCAAGATAAACCGCATTAAGCAGGTCATCTTTGGTGGCGAAGTAGCGAAACAGCGTGCCTTCTGCGACGCCCGCGTTCCGGGCTATCAGGGCAGTAGAGGCGGTGATCCCTGACTGGGCAAATGCCTCGGCTGCCGCTTCCAGTAACGCCTGTTTTTTATCTTCACTCTTCGGACGAGCCACTACACTTTACCTCACACACGGTTAAACCCTGATTGAAACATGAGATCTGCCGCTCCGCAACGGCCTGTGTCAAAGATCGAAAATCATCTTGACGACTTTCTCCCTCTTTCTATAATGAGTGCTTACTCACTCATAATCAAGCTTCAGCGCATTAAAGCGCAGAGAGGAGCCCGGTATGAACATTTCCGCTCAGGTTATCGATACGATTGTCGATTGGATCGACGACAATTTGCACCAGCCGCTGCGCATTGATGACATTGCGCGCCATGCGGGCTATTCAAAATGGCATCTGCAACGGCTGTTTATGCAATACAAAGGCGAGAGTCTGGGGCGCTATATCCGCGAGCGCAAGCTGCGGCTGGCGGCCCAGGAGCTGCGTGATACCGATCAGAAGGTGTTTGATATCTGCGTTAAGTATGGTTTTGATTCCCAGCAGACCTTCACGCGCATTTTTACCCGCACCTTTAACCAGCCGCCGGGAGCCTACCGCAAAGAGAATCACGGCCAGGCGCGGCATTAAGCCGCTGCTGACCCGGCCTGCGTAACTTAACGGGACGAGTGGTTCAGCGAGAACCAGCGCCGCCAGATAAAGCGCAGCACGTAGTACTCAATGGTTCCGAGCAGCAGAAACCAGGCGCAAAACAGCAGGGTATAGAGCTGGCCAGCATCCACCAGGTGGAAAGTCGCGATGAGCTGCTGCGTCAGGGCGCTACCCGGTGAAGGAACGGGCAGCAGCAGACAGGAGAGGAAGGCCAGCAGTAAAATACCGGCGGCCGTCATCAGGGATTCAAGCGGGTGCGTCATGGTGATGTTAATCGTCAGTTAAAACGATATTGTCAGCCATTTACTACCCTGGCGCAACCAGGCTGGCGCTATTGCGCCGCCCAGATCTCCGCATGCTTCTGCACCAACCCAATCAGCGAGCCGCCGTCGGCCACGAAATCACGCATCAGCTGGTCCTCGCTCTTGCCACGCCGCACAAACTGCGCCACTGCTTCCAGAGCGCTACTGCCGTTTAGCTTGTCGGCATAGGGGGCAATTTTGTCCAGCAGGCGCTGGATATCCTCACCGATGGTCACCTGCTCGCCGGTATGCACGTCGGTCAACACTCCGGCAAAGCCGTAGCGGCAGGCCTGGAAGCGGTTGAACCTGTAGAGCAGATAGTCGCGCTCCTGCATCTTGAACGGTCGCTCGGCCAGCAGCCAGTGGGAAATCGCCTGGATAAATCCGGCAATATTCACCGCGTGGCCAAGCGTCAGTGGGGTATCCATCACCCGTACCTCAACCGTGCCAAAGTGCGGACTGGGGCGAATATCCCAGTGCAGATCCTTAATGCTGTCGATCATGCTGGTATAGCTGAGGCGGCGGAACAGCCCCTCGAATTCCGACCAGTTGCTGACCCAGGGAGCGTGACCGTTATCCGGAAACGCGGAGAAGATGTTGAGCCGTGACGAGGCGAAGCGGGTGTCGGTGCCCTGAATGTAGGGCGAAGCCGCGCCGAGGGCGATAAAGTGAGGCACGAAGCGCGACAGGCCGTGCATGAGATAGATAGCATCGTCCCCGTTCGGGCAGCCCACGTGAACGTGCTGGCCGAATACCGTCGCCTGCTGCACCAGATAGCCAAACATCTCCAGCGTACGCGCGTAGCGTTCGTCATCGCATACTTCCTGACGCTGCCACGTCTGGAAGGGGTGCGTGCCGCCGCCGCATATTTGCAGATGGTGTTTGCTGGCGGCCCGCAGGATGATCTGCTGCATGGCGGAGAACTGCCCGGCGGCCTGGTGGATATCCCCGCAGACGCCGGTGGCGATCTCCAGCATGCTTTCGGTGATGTCGTGCTTCACCTCACCCCCTTTGACTTCGGCCTTAACGGCATCAATCAGCGTGGAGGAGTCCTGGCTAAGGTCGTATCCCGGCGGGTTAACCACCTGCAGCTCCAGCTCAATCCCCAGGGTAAAGGCGTCAGAACGATGAAAGTCGGGTAGAGGCATAGATAAACTCGCTGTTGTCTGTTTTTACTAAGTATAGAGCGAGTTTATGCTCAACCGAGCTGCAATAGCTCAACGGCGAAGAGGGCCTTTCCCACCGGCAAAAATAATTTTTACTTCACGTTTAATTTTTTAAGCCCAGCGCCGCTTTAGTTCTGTATCTCAGTTGAGACCCACTCACTTAAGGAGCAGAACGATGTTATCTATTAATACCAACGCCGCCTCTATGGCAGCAGTCAACGCCATCAACAAAAGCAACGCCTCATTGAGCAAATCAATGGAGCGTCTGGCCACCGGCGACCGCATCAACTCTTCGGCGGACGATGCCGCAGGAAAACAGATCGCCAACCGCATGCAAACCCAGGCCAGCGGCATGGCCATGGCCCAGCGTAATATTGCCGACGCCACCGCGATGCTGCAGACCGCGGACGGAATGTTTGACGAGATGAATAATATTCTGGGGCGCATGGATGAACTCGCTACCCAGGCAGCGAACGGAACGTACAGCGATGATGACCGTGCGGCAATGCAGTCGGAGTTCGACGAGCTGGGACAGGAGATGTCCGACATGCTGCAGAACACCACCAACGGCGGCACCAACCTGTTCAATCCGTCTGAAAGTGGTCAGTTCACCAATACCTCCGGTGTTACCTACCAGGTCGGCTCCCAGTCTACCGATAAAATCACCATCAATATCTCAACTCAACTCACCCAGCTGGCAACAGATCTGGGTACGCTGAGCGCGGCATTTAGCGGCGACTATGGTACCGATGGCGCAGGCGGTACCGCAGCCAGCGGCAGCGAGCTGTTGACGGCGGATACAGCAAATGCCGCCATTGATTCGATTCAGAGCGTGATGAAAGAGGTCGGTACCATTCAGTCCACCCTCGGTGCCACCATGAACCGCCTGAGCAGTACGGCAACCAACCTGCAAAGTATGCAGGACAACACCGAAGTGGCCATCGGCAACGTTATGGATACCGACTACGCCACGGAAGCCTCAAATATGTCGAAACAGCAGGTGCTAATGCAGACCGGCATCAGCATGCTCAAGCAGTCTAACAGCATGTCCGGCATGGTCTCTAGCCTGCTCCAGTAAGCCAGAGCCTCTTACTCAGCCACACCGCTTTCGAGCGGTGTGGCTGTTTTACCTGCATGGCCAGGCAGGGAACAGTTTTTTCCTCTCTACGGAAGCGATATTTCCTTTCATTACATTTAATCTTTTGAATTCAAACAAATAAAAGTTGGCATCATTATTGCTATGACTATGCGTAAATAAACGGAGCGACGATGATAAACCCGCAAGTAGTAGCTAAACAGTTTGCCCTGATAGATATCTCTACCCGGGCGAATCAGCTGGAGCGCCAGCAAACTGCCCTGGACACCAAAAGCGCTGCGCTCTCAACGCTGCAGAGCGCCCTGACCTCGTTTCAGTCGGCAGTAGACGCGCTGAACAGCACCACCAGCGGTCCGGTGGTCAATTCGGCCTCGGCCAGCAATGATTCCGCCACCATTACGGCGAACTCAATGGCGCAGGCAGGCACCTACACCTTTTATGTCCAGCAGCTCGCCACCGCCCAGCAGAGCACCTTTTCCATCGGCAGCGGCGATATCCCCAACAGCGGCACCTTTACGATTACAATGGGCACCAATGAGATGGATATCGATCTCGCCCAGGCGGACGGCAATGCCGACGGCAGCGTGTCGGTCAGCGAACTATGCAGTGCTATCAACCACTCGGAAGAGAATCCGGGCGTCACCGCCGCGCTGGTCAACACGGGTGATTCAACAACCTTGATGTTGACTGCCGATGCGACTGGCGCAGCGTCAGGTTTTACCGTCTCCACCAGCGGCATCGATCCCAGCTCGGCTTTTGCCGCCGATCTTAACGCCCAAAGAGATCTCTCTGCGGCGCAGGACGCCATTATCTATCTCGGCAGCTCAGCGGAAGAGGGCATCGAGATTACCAGCGGATCTAATACCTATACCGATCTCATTCCCGGCGTCTCCATTACCTTCACCGAAACGTCAGAGGAGGATGGCCCCCTCACCTTTACCGTGGCAAACGACGCCTCGGCATCAGAGGAGAAGGTGCAGACCTTTGTCGATGCCTGCAATACGCTGGTCGATACGCTTGATTCATTAACCTCTTTTGGCAGTAACGGCAAGGCGGCAGGCCCCTTTGCCGGCGATGCGGGCATCTCCTCCCTGGAGCGTCAGATCCAGAGGATTACCCACGCCAGCTATAACGGCGTCTCCATGCTCGACTACGGCATCGCCCTTGACGCAGAGGGGCATCTGCAGATCGACTCCCAGCAGTTTAGCGAGGCGATGGCCAAGAACCCGGAAGGGTTAACCTCGCTGTTCGTTGGCGACGACAGCATGACCGCTCAGCTCGACAGCATAATGGAGACCTGGCTTGATGATAACAGCGGCATCATTGTTCAGCGACAGAATGCCGTTGAAGAGGAGCAGGACAAGCTAGTCCGCAAGATTGACCAGCTTAAAGAGACCTATAACGCCTCCTACGATCGCTACCTTGAGGAGTACACCTCGACGATGGTAGCGATCAACTCGATGCAGGTCAGCATGGCGGCATTTATCTGAGCCAGCCGGAAAGAGAGAGGATTAACTGAATGTACGCTTCTGATAACGGCTACGACCAGTATAAAGAGATCGATCTGGCTTCCCGCACGGCCTCGGCTTCACCACTGGATCTTGTGCTGGTGCTCTACGCTGGCCTGCTTGAGGAGCTGGAGCGCGCCAAAAGCCATATCACCCACAGACGTTACGATCGCAAAGCAAAAAGCATTAACAAGTGCATCGACATTCTTAACGCTTTGACCAGCTCGCTGGAGTTTGAGCGCGGCGGCGAGCTGGTGCTCAACCTGGCGCGGCTCTATGACCACTGCGTCTACCGCCTGTATGAGGCCAGCAGCGAACTCAATACGCAAAAAATAGACGAAGTGGCGCTGATTTTGACCAATCTGCATGAGGGCTGGCAGGGGCTGGCAAAGAAGCTGAGTTAACAGAGGAAGACGCAAATCGTGAATAAGCAGATCGATGAACTGTTGAGCGCCATGGACGAGGCGCTGAATAAACAGCGCTGGCGCAGGATGCCTGCTCTCCATACTCGCCTGATGACGCTGTTCAATGCCTACTGTGAGAGCCAGCCCCCGCAGGATGAGCTGGAAGCGCTAAAGGCCCGGCTGCGTCAGGCCTACGGCGACATCATCGCCCGGCGAACCGAGCGGGCAGCGCTGCTGCAAACGCGGATGGAAAAACACCGCCAGCAGCGTGAAGGTGTGTTGGCCTACTCGCTGATGAATACCGTATCGGAGCAGCCATGAATATTCTGAGCTTAATCACCGGTGCGCGGGTCCAGCGTCTAGCGCCGGTCGCCGTTCAGCCACAGGCTGGAGACAGCCCGCAGGCGTCCCTCTTTACGCTGCCGGACGTGGTGCAGGGCGCGCTTCGGGAGCGCCTGCAAACGGTAGTCGATGGCGCAAAAGAGCCTGCAACTGCTGTAAAGCTAAAGCTGACGAAACCTGGTCAGCAGGATAAGGCGGTTCCTCAGGCACTGGAGGCGCTGATGGGCATGCTTTTAACGCCTGAACGCCCCATCGCGGCAGAGAAAATGGCGCTGGCGGCAGTGCCGGAGCAGGGCATACAGGCTGTGCTGCCAGCGCAGATAGCAACCACGACGCCGAAACAGCTGGCAAGCCAGATGCAGTTGGTCGCCGAAAAGCTACCGCCGGTCGCCTCGTTAAACGAGCAGAGAGAGGCTCCCCAGCTGCACCGGTCCGATGTGCTACGCCATAGGGTGAAGGAGAGGCTTGCCCAGCAGAGGCCGGAACCCGCTTCACCGGAGGTAAATCACCACCGTATCGCCGACGAGGCACGCATCTCGCCGATGAGAATGCAGCCGGAGCGGGTAATCAGCCTCGATACCCGCGCCGCCCAGTGGGGGGAAGCGCTCATCCACATGCTGAAAGAGAACATCCAGTTTCAGATTGGTCAGCAGCAGCAGATCTCAACCATTCGCCTCGATCCGCCGTCACTGGGCAAGCTGGAGATCGCCATTCATCTGGAGGCGGGCAGGTTGACCGTGCACATCGGCGCATCCCAGGCGGAGGTCTGCCGCACCCTGCAGCAGAGCAGTGAGGCGCTGCGGGTCCAGCTTAGCCAGCAGAACTTTGTGCAGGTAGAGGTTCAGGTCTCTCCTGACGGGCAGTCGCAGTCGCAGTCGCAGTCTCAGCGGCAGCGGCAGCAGGATAACCGGCAAACGCCTGCGCAGATCGTTTCTGCTATCGAACTCGAGGCCGATCGGAGCGGCCTGCAAAAAAGCGAAGATGTCCTAATTAAAGTGTGATAATCAAATGAAAAAAATAGTTTTCGCATGCCTCGGTGGCATTGCGCTTTTTATTGCTGTCGGCGGCGGTGCTGCATGGTTTATTTTTAATTATATGCAAACGCACGGCCCTGCCGTCGAAAACACCGCAGCAAAGAGCGAGGTACAGAGGAAAAAACAGCATAAAACCGAGCTTTTCGTCACCTTGAAGGAGTCGGTAATTACGCTCAGCGATGACGCAGGAGAGGATCGCTATATGCTGCTGGCGCTAACTCTGGTGGCGGAAAGCGAGGCAGCATCAAAAAAGATCCAAGCCGACGAGCCGCTTTATCAGAGCATTATTTTGGCAACGCTGGCGGATATGCAATATGAGCAACTACGTACGCTAAAAGTAAATGATATAAAACTATTGCTAAGCGCGGCGCTAGATCGCGAGTTAAAAAAAAGGGCCGTCCCGGAACCCTATAGCGATATTTTAATTAATAAACTGGTTTTCCAGTGATGCTGGAATCAGCCGCATGGGAGAGGCAAGCATTTCAGACCCTGCCTCCGTTGACGCCTGCCCAAGAGAGCCACTATCTGCAGGCTTATCTGCCGCTGGTACGCAAAGTCGTCAGGCAGCTCGCACCACAGTGCAGCTGCGTGATGGAGCGCGAGGATATGCAGCAGATTGCGCTGATCGGCCTGCTCGAGGCTCTGCGCCGCTACGGCAAACCCGACGACGGTTTTGGCGGCTACGCGGTGCAGCGCATTCGGGGAGCGGTACTGGACGCACTGAGAAGTCTTGACTGGCGTCCGCGCCCGCTCCGGCAGAAGTTTTACCGGATTAAGGATCTGATTCGGGAGCGGCGTAAAGCGCTGGGGCGTGAGCCGACGCCTGCCGAACTTGCAGCCGACGGCGTAAACGCCGATGAGTATCAGCACTATCTTGCGCTGGAGGGGGCCGACGCGCTCGAAAGCCTTGATGCGTTGCTCAGCGATCGCCACGGAGAGCTGCCGCTTCAGGGGCGTGGGCTGGAGGAGCAGGTTGTTAACCAGCATATGCTGAGCAGGGCGCTTAAGACGCTGTCGGCAAAAGAGCAGCAGATCCTCTACCTCTATTATCAGCAGGATATGAATTTAAAAGAGATTGCCCTGGTGCTGGGGTTAACCGAAGCCAGAATTTGCCAGCTAAATAAAAAGATAGCGGAAAAGCTACGCACCTATTTTTCCGGTCACTAACCGCTTCAGGATATTCATGCAAAAGATATTAGGATTGTTAATTATATTAGGCTGCGTTTTTGGCGGCTATTTTATCGAGGGCGGTCAGCTGGTGGCTATCTGGCAGCCAGCAGAGATTATGATCATTATCGGCGCTGGCATTGGGTCAATGGTAATCGCGAATCCACTGCACGTGTTGCGTGAAATTGCTCACCAACTTAGGGGCGTGATCGGCAAGAAAAACCTCGGTGCTGAATTCCAGCGTCAGCTTTTAATGTGCCTGTATGAGCTGCTTGAAATGGTCCAAACCGGCGGGTTACGTATGCTTGACCAGCATATTGATCAGCCGGAGGAGAGCACGCTATTCCAGAAATTCCCGCTGATATTAAAACAGAAGCGGCTGGTCATGTTTATCGCCGATAACTTTCGCCTGATGGCGATGGGAAAAATAGACGCGCACGAGCTGGAGGGGATCCTCGATCAGGAGCTGGACACTATTGAGGAGGAGCTGCTCACCCCGTCACGCTCGCTGCAGCGTACGGCAGAAGCGATGCCAGGGTTTGGTATCTGTGCGGCGGTGCTGGGTATCATTATTACCATGCAGTCTATTGACGGTTCGATTGCGCTGATCGGCCTGAAGGTGGCGGCGGCGCTGGTGGGCACCTTCCTGGGCGTTTTCTTTTGTTACTGCTTTATGGATCCGCTGGCGAATGCAATGGAGCAGCAGGCGCGGGCTGAGCACTCGCTGCTGGAGTGCGTACGCACCGTGCTGGTGGCTCAGGCGGGGGGCAAGCCGACACTGCTGGCGGTAGATGCGGGACGCAAGCTGCTACATCTGGCGTCAAAGCCAACCTTTGCCAACCTTGATGCCTGGGTGAACGCCATGCTGGAGGAGGAGGAGTAATGGCGATGCCTAACCGGCGCGATCGGGGTAAAAAGACCACCATTATCCGTCGGCAGATCAAAAAGCGCCACGCCGGGCATCACGGCGGAGCCTGGAAGGTAGCCTTCGCTGACTTTACCCTCGCTATGATGGCGCTGTTTATGACCCTGTGGATCGTCAACAGCGTCAGCCAGTCTGAACGTAAGGAGATCGTTGCCGCGCTGCATGGGCAGTCTATCTTCTTCGGCGGTGGGATGGTGGCTCCTCTGAGCCACCTTCCTCGTAAGCTGGCCGCCCCAGCCGAGAGCCACCCGCAGGCGGAGCTAAAAAAGACGCATGAAGCCAGCAGCGCGGCAGTGCGCATGAGACAAAAATCGGCGCGGGAGCTGGGCGAGCTTGCTAAAAGCATCAATGAGATTGCCCTGAAGGCCCATATGGAGAGTAATCTTGAGATGGAGATTGTTCCCCAGGGGCTGCGTATTTTAATCAAGGATAACCAGAAGCGCAGCATGTTTGAGCGCGGCAGCGCCACCATTACGCCATTCTTCCGGGCGCTGCTGACCGAGCTAACGCCGGTTTTCAATTCGCTGGATAACAAGCTGATTATTACGGGCCATACCGACGCCATGCGCTACAAGGGGGCGGGCTATAACAACTGGAACCTCTCTGGCGATCGCGCGCTCTCTGCCCGACGGGTGATGGAGCAGGCGGGAATGCCGGGTGATAAGGTGATGCAGGTCAGCGCGATGGCCGATCGGATGCTGCTTGATGCCCACAATCCTGACGGGGCAGGCAACCGGCGTATTGAGATCATGATCTTGACCCGCTCGGCTTCCGACACGCTCTACCAGTTCTTTGGCGCGCAGGGAGAGAAGGTCGTTAAGCCGCTGGCCAGCAGGCTGGAGCAGAACCCTGTTCAGCAGGCTACGCATGGTCCGGATTAAGCATCTGCTTACAAAGCTGCTTATTGCTACCGCCTTCGCCGCGGCGTTTCCCCTGGATGCCGCGGCTAAAACCACCCCCCAGCAGCGGATGCAGAACCGGCTCCTGCTGGCGAAGGCGAGGGCGAAACAGCCTGCCTCACCCCCCGTGATCCGCGGTAGCCATGCGGCGAAAGCCGCGCTGCGGGCGCAGAACCGCGCCGCTCTGAAGCGCCATCCCGAGTGGTTTACGTTCCCCAGGCGGGGAGATACACCGCACCTTCGTGATGGAACAGGCAGGTTAGCTAATGACTGGCTGCACACCGTTACCGAGAGGGTAATAGAGCGCCTGCAGGCACAGCTTGGCAAGCCCTATGTCTGGGGAGGAGAAACGCCGGAAGAGGGGTTTGACTGCAGCGGGCTGGTCTATTATGCCTTTAACCCGCTGCTGGCGGCAAAGCTGCCGCGAACCGCCAACGAGATGTACCACTATCCCCAGGCGCGAAGGGTAGCGGATGGCAGCCTCCGGCGTGGCGATCTGCTCTTTTTTGCTGTTCATACCCGAGATAAGGCCGATCATATGGGCGTCTACCTCGGTGATGGCCGCTTTATCGAATCGCCGCGTACCGGCAAACACATTCGCATCAGTAGCCTGACGGATGCGTTCTGGCAGGCGCACTACATGGGCGGCAGGCGCATCCTGCTGAACGGCACCGTGCGTTAGCTTGCCTAGCTGAGCGTGCCGAGAATTTTAATCTCCAGTTCGTCCGGCACTTCATTATAGGAGAGCACCTGCAGGCCGCTGGCAAACAGGCGTGCATAGCGGGCCAGCAGCGGACGCAGCTGCGGGGCCACCAGCAGCACCGGCTCTCTGCCCACCGCCTTCATCTGCTCCTGAACCTGCGGCATATTTTGCTGGAACTGGCTGAGCATATTCGGGTCCAGCGGCACGCTATCGAGCATCACTTTCCCGCTCTGCTGTGCCTGGTTCACTACCCCGATCAGCAGATTTTCCAGCTCGTTATTCAGGGTGTAGACCGCCAGCTTCTCATTGCGCACCAGCCCGTGGGTGATGCTGCGGCGCAGGGCAAGGCGCACGTCCGACACCAGTAAAATGGGATCTTTCGTCACCGCGCTGCTGGCAACCAGCACGGTAGCTATGGTCACAATGTCGCGCAGCGGAACACGCTCAACAAGCAGCGCCCGGTAGACCTTGAGCAACTGACTGTAGCTCAGCGCGCTACCCACGTCCTCCGCCAGCTTCGGAGCCTGCGAGGCAAGACGGTTGTGCAGCTGCGTTACGTCGTCATAGTTAAAAAGCTCAGGAAGATAGCGAGTAAGCACCTTGTTCAGATGAGTGGCGATAATGCTCGCCGGGTCGATGACCTGATAGCCCAGATTGAGCGCCTTCGTTTTTTGCTCCGCCGTAATCCAGGTGATGGGCATCGCGTAGGCCGGATCGGTTCCCGGCGTGCCGTCAATTTCGCCATAGGTTTCCGCCGAGGGAAGCGCCATAAGGCGGTCTGCGGGAAGCTCGCCGCCGTCGGCCTTAATGCCGTTGACATAGATAGCGTACTGGCTCGGCTTCAGGCGAAAGTTCTCCCGGATACGGATCTCCGGCAGCAGCAGGCCGTTGGTCTCAGAGAGCGCCTGGCGTAAGCCGCGTATGCGCTGGGTAAGCGGGCTGCCGTGGGCTTTATCCAGCAGCGAGACCAGTCGGTAGCCAAGGCTCAGGCTGACAGGCTCAATCTGCGGGATCGTCTCCCAGCTCACCTGCTGCTCAGGGGTTTCCGTCAGCGTTTTGCTCAGGGTGACCAGACTCTCTTCGTCGGTTTGCGCCGTTCGGGGGCGCTTGCTCTGCCGCCAGCCGGTAAATAGCAGCAGGGCGGTGAAGAGCAGGAAAGGGAGATGCGGCATGCCCGGAACCACCGCCAGCACGAACATCACCCCACCTGCGGTGTAGATGGTCGCCGGCGAGGCCAGCAGCTGGGTTTTGACGGCGCTGGAGATATCTCCGCTGTCGCTAACCCGGGTAACGATGATAGCCGCCGCCGTTGACAGCAGCAGGGAGGGGATCTGCGCGACCAGGCCATCGCCAATGGTCATCAGCACATACTGCCGGAACGCTGCTTCGGCGCTCAGATCGTATTTAAAAATGCCGATGCAGACGCCGCCAATCAGGTTGATGGCCAGGATCAGCATCCCGGCGATGGCGTCACCGCGTACAAACTTCGACGCGCCGTCCATTGCGCCATAAAAATCTGCCTCGCTGGTCACCTCTTTACGCCGGGCCTGAGCCTGGGCCTGGTTAATCAGCCCGGCGTTGAGATCGGCATCAATAGCCATCTGTTTACCTGGCATGGCATCCAGCGTAAAGCGCGCCGATACCTCAGAGATACGCTCTGCCCCCTTGGTCACTACGACAAAGTTGATGATCATCAGGATAATGAACACCACAAATCCGACCACAAAGTTGCCGCCAATGACCACCTGGCCGAAGGATTCAATCACTTTGCCTGCCGCGCCGATCCCCTCGTGGCCGTACAGCAGTACTACACGCGTAGAGGCGACGTTAAGGGTCAGGCGCATCAGTGTTGTAATGAGCAGCACCGTTGGAAAGAGGCTGAAGTCGAGCGGTCGTTTCGTTGAGACGCTGACCAGCAGCACCAGTACCGCCAGCACAATGTTAAAGGTGAAAAGCGCATCCAGCAGCATGGGCGGCAGCGGCAGGATCACCATCGCCAGGATGGCGAGTAGAAGTAAGGGCGCGCCGGGTCGACTGCTGCGCAGCGCCGTCAGAACGTGTTTAATCTGTTTCTGCATCCTGCTTCAGGACCTCTTTGGGAATGGAGATATGACGGTTAAGCGCGGGGCGATCCTGTATGCCGGCGCGCCAGGATTTAAGCTGCAGGACATAGGTCAGAACGTGCGCGATCGCGCGAAAAAGCTGATAAGGGATCTGCTGGTTTATCTGGGTTGTGTAGTAGACCGCACGAGCCAGCTTCGGGAATTCGACGACCTCAACCCGATGCTCCCGGGCAACCTCACGAATGTAGCGCGCCACCTCGTCAGTGCCTTTTGCCACCACATACGGGGCCGCTGCCCGCGCCCGATCGTACTGCAACGCCACCGCAAAATGGGTGGGGTTGGCAATGACCACGTCGGCTTTGGGGACCACGCGGCGGATCTGCCCCAGCGCCATCTGCCGCTGCAGGCGGCGCACTCTGGCTTTGATCTCCGGGCTCCCCTCCTGGTTTTTATACTCGTCTTTAACCTCCTGCTTTGTCATCTTTAACCCCTTTGTAAACATATATTTAGCAAGAGGAACGTCAAGAATGGCGAACAGGATAAACAGCATCACCACGTTCAGCATCACGTCCTGATAGAGCGACAGCCCCTCGTGTACCGCCGGGGTAAAGTAGCGGGCCTGAAGATCGAGCAAAGCAGGGAAGTAGCGATGAAGGCTGACCGTGAGCAACAGCAGAACCAGCCCGCTTTTAATCATCATCTTGCCGACCTCAATAACCTGCTCGCTGGAGAAGAGACGACCTATCCCCTTCAGCGGACTGATTTTGCTGAGATCGGGTGCGATCTTTTTTAGCGAAAAGATCCAGCCGCCCGGTATCAGCGAGGCGATAAGCGCCGCCAGCGGTATCGGCGTTAGCGTCAGGATAAATTTGAGCAGGATCAGCAAATTATGCTGCAAAAACTGACCCAAAATGTCCGGATCGTCGATACGCTGTCCATATTGACGCACGGTCAGAAATGCCTCATGCACAAAGTCGCGATACCAGGGAAAGCTGTTGCTGACCACGATAAAAGCCGCCAGCAGGCTGGCAGCAAGCCCCATATCCTTCGAGCGGGGAAGCTGGCCCTCCTGCCGTGCCTTACGCCGCTTCTGCGCCGAAGGCTTTTCGGTCTTTTCACCACTTGCAGCCTCAGCCATGCGTCCCCCGCAGGGCGTCAAACTCCGCCAGCACGCGGTTAACCAGATGCAGATAGTGATCTGGCAGGGCGGAGAGCAGGGCGGCAAAGCAGATAAGCCCGGCCAGCATGGCGATGGGGAAGCCCAGCGAGTAAAGATTCAGCGCCGGGGAGATACGGTTCAGCAAGCCAAATCCGCCCTGAACGATGAGCATGATAAAGGTCGCCGGCAGCGCCAGCAGCATCGCGGAGGAGAATACCCAGCCCAGCGCGAGAGCGACGCTGCGCAGGGTCTGCGGCTGCAGCGCGTTGCCGGGCGGCCAGTAGAGAAAGCCCTTATAGAGAATGCTCACCAGCAGCAGATGCCCATCCAACGCGAAGAAGAGGATAGCCGCATAGATATAAATAAACTCTGCCAGCACGGTAGTGGATGCGCCGCTGTTGGGATCGTTCATTACCGCCATGCTCATACCCATATTGAAGGAGAGGATCTGCCCGGCGAGCTGGAGCGTGAGATAGATGAACTGCATCATCAGGCCAAACAGCAGGCCCCAGAGGATCTGCTCGACGGTAAGGATCAGGGTATGCAGGTTCAGCAGCCCCTCCGGCACGGGCGGATGTACCAGTGGGGTCAGGACAATGGCCAGCGCCAGTGCGATAATTATACGAATGCGCACGCTGAAGGCTTTGCTGTCAAAAATCGGCCCGTACTGGAGAAAGGCCATAATGCGCACGAAGGGGTACCATAGCCCCAGCGCCAGGTTACTGAACTGTACTACCTCAAGCTGGATCATCCTAGCCTACCATCAGCGCCGCCTGGGCGAAGAGATGGGTACAGAGATCGCTGAGCTGGACGATCATCCACTTTCCGCAGACGCCGAGCACGATCAGCGTCACGATAAGCCGCGGCAGAAAGCTGAGCGTCTGCTCGTTAATCTGGGTCACAGCCTGAAAGATACTGACGCACAGGCCGACCAGCAGGCTGGGAACCACCAGCACTGAGACCAGCACAATCACCACCTTGATGCCGCTGGCGACCAGATCGGCGGCGGTATCGATAGTTAACATGACGATACCTCGCTCATTACCCTAACCCCAGCCCGCGAATGCTGTCGGTCAGCGTACCGACGGTCAGCGCCCAGCCATCAATCAACACAAAGACCATCAGCTTAAACGGCAGTGAGACGATCAGCGGCGAGAGCATCATCATCCCCATCGCCATCAGCACGCTGGCGACGATCAGATCAATCACCAGGAAGGGAATGTAGATCATAAAGCCAATCTGAAAGGCAGTTTTAAGCTCACTGAGCATATAGGCTGGCACGATGATGGAGAGATCCTGCTGTTGTGCATCCCCCTGCGCGTTGGCAATGGTCATTATCTGCGCCATCGCCTTTTTGCTAGTTTGCGCCAGCATAAAGCGCTTGAGCGGTGCGGCGGCGGTCTCCAGCGCCTGTGGCAGTGTTATGGTGTCCTGTTCAAAGGGGACGACCGCGTGTTCGTAGATGTTAAGCCAGATGGGGCGCATCACCAGCAGGGTTAGCACTAGCGCAATGCCGATTAAAATGCGGTTCGGCGGCGTCTGCTGCAGGCCCAGCGCCTGACGCAGCAGCGAGAGCACGATAATAAACCGCGTAAAGCAGGTCATCATTAGCAGCAGGGTGGGCAGCAGGCCCACCAGCGTCATCAGAATTAAAATCTGGATCTTGACGCTGTACTCCTGGGTATTGCCGTGGTTGATCACCTGCAGCAGCGAGATATCGCCCCCCTGCGCATATACCGCAGGAGAGAGGAGCAGCAGCGTGCTGGCGGCCAGCAGCAGGCAGACAGTGCGGATCATGTGGTCAGTTCGTTAATATCGCGGGTATTAAACTCAATTACCCGCAGGCCATACTTTTCATTGACTACCACCACTTCGGCTTTGCCCAGCAGGATATTGTTGACCTTAATATCCAGTGGTTCTCCCGCCAGCTTATTAAGCTCAATGACCGTGTCGTCATCAATATTGAGCAGATCGGCGAGCATCACCTCGACGGAAGCCACCTCCAGCGTCAGGGTAACCGGAATACGCTTAAGCAGCGCCATAGAGTCGGTTAACGCCGGTGCGCTACGGGCTGGCGCAGTGTCGTAGGGTTCGGCGCTTTCCCCGGCTAATTCAAAGCCCTGGTCAAGGGGATCGGTAGGATTATTCATAGGACTTCTCAGGAACGGTAGGCGTAATATGAGTCAGATAGAGTTTGTCGTTATCTTCAACAATCAGTCCGTGAAACAGCGACGATTGCCCGATAGAGACCGGGAACGTATCGGGTAGCGTGAGCGGGAATATATCCCCGGCTCTGATTGCGGTCAGGGAAGCTACGTCCATGCTTAGCCCGGCGATTTTAACGTTCAGGCTCAGCGGCAGCGTCTCGATCAGTTTGGTTACCACGGCCCGATTGCGGTTTTGCCGGCCAGGGGCTCCAGCATCGGTCTGATGCCGATCCCTCTGGCGCAGCATGTTAAGAAAGCAGTCGGTATGGGCGTTATCCAGCAGGATATGAAAGCTGCTGTGCGCATCGTCGCCCAGAGTAAAGGTCACCTGGCATGCCCACTGGCTAATAATTGTGCTGCTGTCCATCTTTACACTGAGCGGTAATCCCCATGTCTCCTGATGAAAAAGGATATGGCAAAGATCGAGCGCCAGGCGGATGCGTAGCCGCGCTTCGGTTTTTGTCGGCAGCAGTGCGGCCTGCGGGCTGGCGCTCTCTTCGCTCTCCAGACCGTAAAAATTATTCAAAAGCGTTAACAGCAGCGGCCTGTCAATATCAAAGGCGAGATGGCCAATATGTGATGCCAGCAGGTCAGCGTTTTTGTTTTTAATATCGACCGTACACGCCATCTTTTTCAGCGTTAAGCTTGAGCGATGCTTTTTGAGAAAGTAGTTACCAATACGTGACTCCAGAATATCAAATTTGCTCACGAACAGGCTGGGCAGGCGGTGATAGGGTCGGCCAAGACGGTGGCTATCAAGCTTGCTTATGGTACTGTTCTGGCTGTACTTCAACATGGTACATATTCTCTGTTGTTGATACCGAATAACCAGGCCGGTTGTTTTGCTGTTTATGGCAGCGAGTTGGGCAAAAAAAACGCCTTTGCTATTTAAGTTACGGGCTAAAATTGCCGCTATTCTTTATTTGCGTGGCATGATGCACAGCCCTGCAAAGTGCCGCTATTTAAACGGAGATGGTAAGGGTATACAATAGATAGTGCAGCGATAAATATTATTAAATATTAATTATTGCTTTGATGCTTCTTTGAATTTTTTTTGATGGCTGCTGATTATTTATGTAATCAATTGATTTGTATTGCTTTATCTGATTTTAAGTTATTTATTAGCAAATTAATTTAAGCATGGTGATATCTTCGCATGAAGATAAAATTCGTAAATGCGAGAAACCCATGTCGAACTTTATTGCTCAGGCTCCTGCCAGCATTAAAACATTCTCCTTAGCCAGGCGCGTTGCCCATTTCAATATTCCAGTGCTGCTAATGGGCGAAACTGGTTCTGGAAAAGAGTGCGTCGCTAAATATATTCATACGACAGCGTTTGGCGAAAATAGTACCGTACCTTTCATCGCAATTAACTGTGCGGCTATACCTGAGTCGATGCTGGAATCAACGCTCTTCGGTTATGAAAAAGGCGCGTTTACCGGCGCGGTGAATACTCTGCCGGGAAAATTTGAGCTGGCGAATAATGGGACCTTACTGCTGGACGAAATTGGCGATATGCCCCTGCCGCTGCAGGCAAAACTCTTGCGCGTACTGCAGGAGCGGCAGGTTGAACGCCTTGGCAGCCATCGAACAATTAACCTCAGCTTTCGCCTCATGGCGAGCACCAATAAAAACCTTGAGTCTGAGGTGGCCGCAGGGCGTTTTCGCGAGGATCTCTTTTATCGCATTTCCGTGGTGCCCGTTACCGTGCCGGCGCTGCGGGAACGGGTCGGGGATATTCTGCCGCTGGCCGACGCTTTTCTAAAAAAATATGCCCACACCATTGGTAAAAATATCTGTCTCGCAGAGAGCGCGAAAGCGGCGCTGTTGAACTATTGCTGGCCCGGCAACGTGCGGCAGCTCGAAAACGCCATTCAGCGCGGCATGGTGTTAAACCAGAACGGGGTGATCCACGCCAGCGCGCTGGGGATCCCCTTCAATACACAGGAGGAGACCGTCGATTGTCCGACTGCAGAGACCCCCATTCACTCTCTTAACGCCAGCCGTCAGGAGTTACAGCGGCACGGGCGGGTTGCGCAGTATCACTATATCGCCGACCTGATGCGTAAATACCAGGGTAATCGCTCGCAGATCGCCGACTGCTTAGGCATCACGCCGCGGGCGCTGCGCTACCGGCTCGCCTCAATGCGCAAGCATGGCATTGAAGTCTGCTTCTGATGCTGACTATCTCCTATTTTACGAAAGAGCACTCCCCTATGAAAACAATCGGTAACATCTCGCTCTCCTTAATGCAGCAGGAGATGAGTGGCATGAGACGCCTTGCTGCTGCTTTACCTCTTTCCGCGCATACGCTTCCCGGCGTGGTGCCGGATGGAGGCTCTCTCTCTGACGTAAGCTTTCATCAGATCATGCGTGATGCACTTGAGCGCGTTGACAGCCTCCAGCAGAGCGCCAGCGCCCAGCGAAACGCGGTGAGCAGCGGGCAAAGTGACGATCTGATTGGCGCGATGCTGTCCAGCCAGCAGGCTTCCCTTGCGTTCTCGGCGCTTGTTCAGGTCAGAAACAAGGTGGCGAGCGGTGTTAACGATCTGATGAACATGTCTGTATAAAAATGAAAAAGAGATTTTTGTCCTCTGTTAATGCCGCCGTTACTGCATTCGCCTCTCTGCTTCCGGGCAACCGTAAATGGGTTGCCCTGGCGGCTGGCGCGGCGCTGCTCACTGCAGCTATCGTCGGTGGCCTGTGGCACAGCAGCAGCGGCGGCTATACCGCGCTGTTTGGTACCCAGGAGCATCTGCCGCTTTCACAAATTATCACCGTGCTGGACGGGGAAAAAATAGCCTATCGAATTGACCCCGCCAGCGGCCAGATCCTGGTTCCGGACTCGCAGCTCTCCAGCATCCGCATGACGCTGGCGGGCAAGGGTGTGCAGGCGATCAGCCCGGCGGGTTATGAGCTAATGGACAAAGACGAAGTGCTCGGCAGCAGCCAGTTTGTGCAAAATATTCGCTACAAGCGCAGCCTGGAAGGGGAGATGGCGCAGAGCATCATGTCGCTGGATGCGGTAGAAACGGCCCGCGTTCACCTTGCGCTGAACGAAGAGAGCTCGTTTGTTATCAGCAGCACGCCGCAAAACAGCGCCTCGGTCATGGTGCGCCTGCACTATGGCAGCAGCCTGAGCCGCGAGCAGGTCAACGCCATTATCCATCTGGTAAGCGGTAGCGTGCCGGGACTGTTACCTGCTCAGGTCAGCATCGTGGACCAGGCAGGGAATTTGCTGTCGGAGGGCGTTGCGGAGGGGGGCAACGCCGCAGCCAGCGTCCACAAAGCGAACGAGTTAGTGAGCGGTATTCAGGATCAAACCCGCGCCAGCCTGGCTAACGTCCTGACCACGCTGGTAGGTAAAAATAATTTCCGCATTAGCGTTATGCCAGAGCTGGATTTGAGCCATATCGAAGAGACCCGGGAGCGCTACGGCGATACGCCAAAGGTTAACCGGGAGCAGAGCTCCGAGGATAAGAGTAGCGATCGTCTCGCCGTTGGCATTCCCGGAGCGCTCAGCAACCGACCTCCGGAGGCTGTCCCGGCACAGGCCACGGAAGCGACGGCTCAGAAGCCCTCTGCCACTCTGTCGGAACATAAGGAGAGCCAGCGGGACTACAGCTACGACCGTACCGTTGAGCATATCCAGCATCCGGGTTTTGCACTTAAGCGTCTGAACGTTGCCGTGGTGCTCAATCAGGATGCCGCCGCCGTTAAGCGCTGGCCGCCAGAGCAGACGGCCCAGGTTACGGCGATGCTCAATAGCGCCGCCGGAATTGATGCGTCCCGGGGAGACAGGCTGTCGCTGTCGCTAATGCATTTTGTGCCGGAGGAGAGAGTCGTACTGCCGCCGGTGAAGTGGTGGCAGAACAGTGACATCCTTGCGTGGTGCCGCCTCGGCGGTAGCGGCGTACTGCTGCTGCTGGCGCTGCTGTTTATCGTGCGTCCGCTGATGAAGCACCTTATCGCTACGCGCCAGGCGAAGCCTGCAACGCTGCCAACAGCAGGCAGCAGTGGCCCCTCACTCCCAGCAACGCTGGATGACGACGAGCGCAGAGGCGTGGAGCTGCCCTCGTTTACCGGCGATGATGCCCTGCCGTCGCAGAGCTCTGGTCTTGAAACCAAGCTGGAGTTCCTTAAAAAACTGGCGATTAGCGATACCGACCGCGTCGCCGAAGTGATCAGACAGTGGATTACCAGCAATGAGCGAATTGACAGTAAATAAAAGCCCTGGCGGCGCGAGCTACCTTGAGCAGGCGGCCATTTTGCTGCTGTGCCTGGGTGAAGAGGCGGCGGCCACGGTGATGCAGAAGCTGAGTCGCGAGGAGGTGGTGCGCCTGAGTGAGTATATGGCTCGTCTCTCCGGGGTAAAAACTAGCCAGGCGAGAAGGGTGATCAACAACTTCTTTGACGAGTTTCGCGAGCAGAGCGGGATCAACGGCGCGTCGCGCATGATGCTGCAAGGGATCCTCAATAAAGCGCTGGGCGGGGAGATTGCCAGCAGCGTAATCAACGGCATCTATGGGGATGAGATCCGCTCGCGCATGGCACGCCTGCAGTGGGTAGATCCCCGTCAGCTCGCGGTGCTGATTGCCGAGGAGCACCTCCAGCTCCAGGCCGTGTTTCTGGCCTTTCTGACGCCGGAGATCGCGGCCACGGTGCTCACCTACATGAGCGACGCCGTGCAGAACGAGATCCTCTACCGCATCGCCAGGCTCAACGACGTTAACCGCGACGTGGTCGATGAGCTGGACCGCCTGATTGAGCGCGGCCTGTCGGTGCTCTCCGAACATGGCTCAAAGGTAAAAGGGATCAAGCAGGCGGCGGATATCGTCAATCGCTTTCAGGGTAACCAGCAGCAGATCCTCGATCGCCTGCGCGAGCTGGATGCGACGGTGCTGGAACAGCTGCAGGATGAGATGTACGACTTCTTTATCCTCAGCCGACAGAGCGAAGAGGTGCGCCGCCGCCTGCTCGACGAGATCCCAATGGAGGAGTGGGCCGTGGCGTTAAAAGGCACCGAGCCGCCGCTCCGGCGTGCCGTTTTTGCCGTGATGCCGAAACGCCAGGCACAGCAGCTAGAGACCATCACCGCGCGGCTGGGGCCGGTGCCCATCAGCCGCATTGAGCAGATCCGCCGTGAAATCATGGCCGTCGCCCGCGAGCTTGAGGAGGCGGGTGAGATCCAGCTTCAGCTTTTCGCCGAGCAGACGGCAGAGTAGGGAGAGAACCGATGCAGACACTACGGGGCCGTTACCGCCTCCACCGCTTCCCGCCGCGCAATGCGGCCGCCCAACGTGCTGCACCGGGGGGAGGCAGCGCCGACTTTCAGCGCCAGCTCATGGACGGCTATCAGCAGGGGCTACAGAAGGGTTTTGCTGAGGGGGTCAGCGAAGGGCAGGAGACCGGTTTTCAGGAGGGGCTGGCAAAAGGAGAGGCTGAAGGCTATCGGCAAGGTTTTGCTGAAGGTAGCCTGGTAGGGCAGCGGGATGGACTGGCACAGTTTACCCAGGCCGCCCAGCCGCTGGAGGCGATTGTCGGCAGCCTCAACGACTATTTTGCCCATCTTCAGCGTAAGCAGCGGGAGGATCTGCTGCAGCTGGTGGAGAAGGTCACCCGCCAGGTGATCCGCTGCGAGCTGGCGCTGCAGCCAACCCAGCTGCTGGCGCTGGTGGAGGAGGCTATCGCTGCTATGCCCGCCGTGCCGGATCCGCTGAAGGTCTATCTTAGCGCCGATGAGTTTAGCCGCATCCAGAGCGTGGCACCGGAAAAGGTTAATGCATGGGGGCTGACGGCTTCAACGGAGCTGGCCGCCGGAGAGTGCCGCATTGTGACCGATGCATCGGAGCTGGACGTTGGCTGTGGACATCGGCTTGAGCAGTGCATGACGGTATTGAAAGAGACCCTGACCCCGGAAGAGACGGATGAACACTCCGCATCCCTTTGACGACGCGCTGCGCTCCATTGAGTCTATCTCCTTTACCCGCGTGGCGGGCAGACTGGTGCGGATGAACGGAGTTTTGCTGGAGAGCGTGGGCTGCCAGCTGGCGACGGGGCAGTTCTGCCGCATCGAGAGCGCGGAGCGCGGTTTTATCGATGCGCAGGCGGTGGGCTTCAACCGCGACGTGACCTATCTGATGCCGTTTAAACAGCCGACAGGGCTGATGGCAGGGGCGCGCGTCTTTCCCCAGCAGAAGGCCAGGCAGCTGCTGGTCGGCGAAAGCTGGCTGGGTCGGGTGGTTAACGGGCTGGGCGAGCCGATCGATGACAAAGGCAGACTGGGCGGTATTCATCCGCTGCCCTCCATGGCACCGACGGTCAATCCCTTAACCCGCCGACCCGTAGATGAGCCGCTGGACGTCGGGGTAAAGGCGATCAACGGCGCGCTGACTATTGGCAAAGGCCAGCGGGTTGGCCTGATGGCGGGGAGCGGCGTCGGCAAAAGCGTCCTGCTTGGCATGATTACCCGTCAGACCAGCGCCCAGATTGTGGTGGTCGGACTGATTGGCGAGCGGGGCCGCGAAGTAAAAGAGTTTATCGATAGGGCGTTGGGCCACGAAGGGCTGGCTAAATCTATCGTCGTGGTCGCACCGGCGGACGAGTCGCCCCTGATGCGCCTGAAGGCGACCGAGCTGTGCCATACGCTTGCCGCCTGGTTTCGCGATCGCGGCTTTGACGTGCTGCTGCTGGTTGACTCCCTCACCCGCTACGCCATGGCCCAGCGAGAAATTGCCCTCTCGCTGGGGGAGCCGCCAGCCACTAAAGGCTACCCGCCCTCGGCGTTTGGCATGATCCCCCGGCTGGTGGAGAGCGCGGGCAACAGCGACAGCAGCGGCTCCATGACCGCCATCTACACCGTGCTGGCGGAGGGGGACGATCAGCAGGATCCCATCGTTGACTGCGCGCGGGCGGTGCTGGACGGCCATATCGTCTTAACCCGCAAGCTTGCCGAGGCCGGGCACTATCCGGCGATCGATATTGGGCAGTCAATCAGCCGCTGCATGACGCAGATTACCCCTGAGTGGCACCAGCAGGCCGTAAGCCAGCTTAAGCGGCACTATGCCGCCTACATGGAGATCAAACCGCTGATCCCGCTTGGCGGCTACGTCGAGGGGGCCGATCCGCTGGTTGACAGGGCCGTGAAATGCTTTCCAGCCATTGAACGTTTTCTGCGCCAGCAGGTAAACGAACCGGCTCCGCTGGCGCAGGTGCAGGCGCAAATCGCCGCGCTGTTTCCCTCTCCACAGGCGCAGAGAGAGAACTCGTGAAGCAGATGCTTGACACGCTTGCCCAGCTTCAACGCCTTCGCGACAGCACGGTGCAAACCACAACGGTGGCGCTGGCCCGGCAGCGGCAGGTCGCTATCCAGTACGAGAACAACCTCAGGGCGCTAAGGCAGCTCATGCCGAAGACCCGTGCCGAGGCGCAGCCTCATTTTTGCCCTCAGACGCTAAGCAATATGGCGGGTTATAAAGGTAACCTGCTGCGCGTCATGAAGTGGCAGGAGCAGGAGCAGGCGCTGGCGGAGATCAAAATGCAGCAGCTGCAAAAAGGCCTCCTGCAGGCGGCCTGCCAGGAGAAAATTGTCGCTCTGACACTCGACGATCAGCGAGAGAGGGCGGCCAGCGAGCAGGCCAGCCGCGAACAGAAAGAGGTTGATGAGATCGCCAGCCAAAGCTGGCTGCGCACCCAGCGCCTGACGGAGCAGGAGCGGTAACGATGGTCATCACCGGGTCAACCCAACTGCGGGTTGGACGTCAGGGGCGATAGATAAAGTCAGGCTCAAAACCCAAAAAATCCCGCACGAATGCATACTGGCGGATCAGCAGCTCGCCGTTTTTCTCATTGAAGCGTCTGCACGCCGCAACGCTACCCGCCAGCTGCTGCCACGCCTGGTTCGCTGCCGCCTTTTGCGCAGCAGGCAGCCAGCTGAACACCTGCGCCATGCCCGCGCTATCCGGCGTAACGCCCAGTGACAGCAGCGTTTCATGGCGGGTGCGGGTGCTCGCGCTCAGCGCGGGGTAGAGCAGATCAATCTGCCCATTCACGACAGCCAGCGCATCGCTGGCGCGGCGGATCATGCCCATGCGTTGCTCCTCCAGCAGGGTGTAGAGCTGCTGGTAACGTTCGCTATCGAGGCGGATCCCGCGTAGTAGCAGCTTCACCTGCTCAAGTCTGGCGCTCACTACGCCCCCCTGGTGCTGAAAAAGTCCAGCATGGCAGAGGCCAGCGCATCGGCGTCAATGGAAAACTGCGGCGACGCCAGCAGCGCCTGCATTTGACCCACGCTTTCCGCGTCGATGTCAGAGACGGAAGCCTCCGTCAGGCTGCGCTGCGCCGCCTGCAGACCCTGCTGGGTGATATCGTCTGCACAGGATGGGGCAGGGGCAACAGGTTCGACTTTTGCCGCCTCGGGCGGCGACGGGACGAGCGCTGCCGCATCGCAGGAGGCAAGCTGCCCGGGTGTTATGCCAGGAGTTGTGAGGGTCATAGGTTTCTCATCGCAGAACGTTTTTATCGGTTACGCAGGGAAAGCGGCAGCGTAAAGCAAAAACTTAAGCGGCAGTGAAAAAATTATTGCGTGCCACCGCCAACGCTCACCCGACCGGGACCAACAACGATGGCATCAATCACCCGCTCGCTGCTGCTGTTCTGCACCTTAATACTCTCCTGCAGGCGTCCCTCTTTTAGCGCTACGCCCGCCGTCTGCGCGCTGATGCCGTCCGTTTGCGAAACGATAGTCACCGCCGCGCCACGCTTTACCAGCAGCGGCTGCTGCAGCTGCTTACGCAGCAGCGTCTTCCCCGGGCGCAAAGTACGTTTGGCGAGCCGTCCTGCCGCGTCGCCCACGCTCAGTAGCGGATCGCCGCTCAGGTTGCTGATGTTATACCGCTTCATTACCAGTTTGTCGGCGGTAATGGCTTCACCTCGGGCAATCTCTCTGGCGACCATTGCCACCGGCAGGTAGAGGTCGGCCTTAACGGTGACTAATACCTGCCACGACGCGCCGCTGCCGCAGGCTACCCTGTAGCGCTGGCGAGCCAGATTTTTCTGCTGGAGAGGCTCGCCGCTGAGGCGCAGCGGCTGGCTACAGGCGGGCAGGGCGGCGACGCTGCCGGGAATAAGCACGTTGAGGGTGTAGCGGTAGTCGTGCCAGCTCGCGCGCTGTGCCAGCCCGGCGATGGCCTCTCCGGCGAGATGCACTACCTGCTCATTGATCTGCTGGCGAGCCGTGGGCGGTGAGGTCTGCGCCGCGACGAGCGGCGGGGCGGAAAAAAGAACGGTGGTCAGGATGCGGAAAAAAACTTTCCGGACAGCGGCTGCAGTGTACATAAAGTAAACCTTTTCAATAACTTAATATTTGGCACGTTTTTTGCCTTATAGGCACGCGCATGCGTTATTAGGAAAGGAGTGCAATGCACAATGGGGATCAGCTTTCAGAAAGCACTGGGTGTACACCCACAGGCGGTGAAGCTACGTCTTGCGAGGACCGAGCTGCTTACCGCCAATCTGGCGAACGTCGATACGCCAAATTTCAAGGCCAAAGATATTGATTTTGTCCGCGAGATGCAACGGGCAAATCGCGGCGGCACGCTGCCTAACGCGCAGGTGATGTACCGCCTGCCGATGCAGCCGACACAGGATGGCAATACGGTAGAGCTGAATAGCGAGCAGGCGCGGTTTTCACAAAACAGCCTCGACTATCAGAGCAGCCTGACCTTTTTGAATATGTCTATCAGCGGCCTGAGAACCGCTATCGAAGGGAAATAGCTATGTCATTTTCTGACATCTACCAGATCGCCGGCTCGGCTATGACCGCCCAGACAGTGCGGCTCAATACCGTTGCCAGCAATCTGGCCAACGCGGATTCGCCGGCGCAGAGTGAGGCGGCGGTCTATAAATCGCGCAGCCCAGTCTTCGCCTCGGTTTACCACAGCAGCCTGGTGCAGGCGGGGCAGCACGATCTGACGGGAGCCAGCGTACGCGTACAGGACGTTATCGAGAGCGGCAGCGCGGTGCGGCGCTATGAACCACACCATCCCCTCGCCGACCGGGATGGCTACGTCTGGTATCCGGACGTCAACGTGGTCGAGCAGATGGCCGATATGATGTCAGCCTCGCACAACTTTGAGACCGGCGTTGACGTGCTGAACAACGTCAAAAGCATGCAGCAAAGCCTGCTGAAGCTGGGAGAGAGCACATGAGTTCGTCCGTATCGCTGAACGCACCCTATGCCGGGCCAGGCACAACTAGCACAACCAGCACGACCGCTACAGCTGCGACAACGACAGCGACGACCACGACAACGACGACCGCCACGTCGATGGCCGACACCTTCCTGACCCTGCTGGTGGCGGAGATCCAGAACCAGGATCCCACCGATCCGACCGATCCCACCGAGTACGTGACCCAGCTCGCCTCTATGGCCCAGGTGGCGATGGCGGAGGAGGTCGCCACGGAGATGAACACCAACGCCATTCTGATGAGCAATATCCAGGTGATGGCGCTGGGCAAGATGGTGGGCGATCCAATCATGGTCCAGACCACGACGTTGGAGGTGGGTGACGGCGCTATTCAGGGCCGTATCGATCTGGATGACGCCTGTACCCGAGTTGATATCCATCTCACCGACGAGGTCGGAAACGACTACGACATTCCACTGACGGGAACGTCGTTTGGCCCGGGGGGCGTCCCCTTTAGCATCGACCCTGCGGACTACGGTATTCCCTCCGGCGACTACAGCGTGTCGGTGGTCACCGATACCGGGGAGGAGGAGGTGCCGGTCGAGGTGACGGGGATGGTGACCGACGTGCGCATTCCGCTGGATGGCGGCACGCCGCTGCTCAACGTCAGTGGCGTAGGAGAGGTGCCTTTCACCATGATCAGCCAGTTCGGCACGCCGGATGAGACGCCGACCCAGGACATAGTTTGACAATTTAAAAGGAGCAGTAAGTTATGAGTTACAGCATTGCAGCTAGCGGTCTGAACGCGGTGAATGAGCAGCTGGATGGCATCAGTAATAACATTGCCAACGCAGGAACGGTGGGCTACAAGTCCATGACTACCGACTTCTCCGCCATGTATGCCGGAACCCAGGCGATGGGGGTAAGCGTGGCCGGAACGGCCCAGAGCATCTCCCGCGGCGGCTCTATGGTCTCTACTGGTAACGCCCTCGATCTGGCAATCAACGACGGCGGCTTCTTTATGCTTCAGGACAGCGCGGGCAACGTCACCTATTCCCGGGCGGGATCGTTCAACACAAATAAGGATGGCTATATTGTCAACGCCTCCGGCGACTTCCTGCAGGGCTACCCGGTTAATGAGAGCGGGGCGCTGCAAACCGGTACGGTGACGGATCTGCAGATCAAGACCGGCTCGCTACCCGCCAGGGCAACCAGCACTCTGACCTTTGGCGCTAACTTCAACGCCGCCGATACGGCCATTGATACCAGCGCGGTGCCGTTCGACCCGGCCAACGCCGCGTCATATAACACCACCTACACCACCACGGTCTATGACTCACTGGGCAACGAGCATGCGGTCAGCCAGTATTTCACCAAAACGGCGGATAACAGCTGGGAGGTGCACTACAGCTTTGATGGGGCGACCCAGCCCACCACCACGACGCTGGCCTTTGACGAGCAGGGCAAGCTGGTTAGCCCGGCGGCAGCGGTGCCGATGACCTTCAGCGCGCCGGGTGCAGCACCCATTGCGATGACCTTTGACTATGCAGCCTGTACCCAGTACGGCTCCGCTTTTTCGGTCACCACTAATGCCGCCGACGGATACGCCTCCGCGCAGCAAAACGGCGTGCAGGTGGACGGCGACGGTAAAATCTATGCCACCTACAGCAACGGGGAACGCATGCTGCAGGGCCAGCTGGTACTGGCGACTTTTCCGGACGAGGACGGATTACGGGCCATCAGCGGAACGGCGTGGGTTCAGACCGGCGAGTCTGGCACGCCGCTGGTGGGAACGCCCGGCAGCGGCACCTTCGGGGCGCTCTCTACGGGGATGCTGGAGAATTCCAACGTCGATATCACCAGCGAGCTGGTGGATCTGATGACCGCGCAGCGTAACTACCAGGCCAATACCAAGGTGATCTCGGCCAGCAGCGAGCTGGACCAGGCGCTATTCCAGGCGATGTAACGGAAAGAGAGCAGAGCAGTGGATCGTTTACTTTTTACCGCCGTCAGCGGGGCCAGCCATTCGCTGATGCAGCAGCAGATTAGCGCCAACAACCTGGCGAATGCCAATACCACCGGCTTTCGTGCCGATATAGCGCTGTCCCAGAGCGAGGCGGTTAGGGGCCTGGGGTTTGCCACCCGCGTGATGGTCCAGCCGCAGACCAGCGGCGTCGATGCCAGCTCCGCCGCTGCCGAGAGGACCGGCCGTCCGCTGGATGTGGCGATTCAGGGGGAGGGCTATATCGCAGTGCAGAACAGCGACGGCAGCGAGGTCTATACCCGCAACGGCAATATGGTACAGAACGAGGCGGGTCAGCTCACTATCAACGGCTATCCGGTGCTGGGCGATAACGGCCCGATCGTGCTGCCGCCCAACGCCATCGCCTCCTTTGGCCGCGACGGTACGCTGTCGATTACGCCGGATGACGGCGACGTCACCGCCACTATGGATATCGATCGCCTGAAGCTGGTGACCATTCCGCCGGAGAACCTGGCTAAAAATGGCCAGGGAATGATCGTGACGGCGGACGGCAGCCGTGCGCCGCTGGATGAGAACATCAACGTCAGCGGCGGCTACCTGGAGGGCAGCAATGTTACGGCGGTCACGGAAATGCTGGCTTCCATTTCGCTTAGCCGCCAGTTCGAAGCCCAAATCAAAATGATGAAGGCGGCCCAGGATCTGAGCGAGGCAGGCAACCGCCTGCTACGCGGCTCCTGATTGCGTCTCTAATTTAAGGATACCGCAGCATGAATGCAGCACTATGGATCAGTAAAACCGGCCTGTCGGCGGAAGATGCCCAGATGAGCGCCATTGCCAACAACATCGCCAACGTTAATACCAACGGCTTCAAGCGCGACCGGGTAATGTTTCAGGATCTCTTCTACCAGAATCAGCGAGCGCCCGGGGCCATGCTGGATCAAAACAACATCGCCCCCACCGGCATTCAGTACGGTAGCGGCGTACGCGTAGTTGGGACACAGAAAACCTTTACCGAAGGCAATATCGAAACCACCGACAACCCGCTCAACGTCGCTATCATGGGGCAAGGCTTTTTCCAGGTGCAGAAGGCTAACGGTGACATTGCCTACACCCGCGACGGTAATCTGCAGGTCAATGCCGACGGCGTATTGACTAACGCCCAGGGGCTCCCCTTGCAGCCGGAGATCGACGTTCCCGCCAATGCTACCAACGTCACCGTCGGCGAGGATGGCACGGTGATGGCCACAATGCCGGGCGACAGCGATCCCAGCGAGCTGGGGCAGATCACGCTGGTGAACTTTACCAACCCGGCGGGCCTGCTGGCAGAGGGAGATAACCTCTATCTCGAAACGGCGGCCAGCGGTCAGCCGACGGAGGGGACGCCGGGTGAGGACGCACTGGGCACGCTCAAAGGCGGCGCGCTGGAGGGATCCAACGTCGACATCGTCAACGAGATGGTGGCGATGATCACCGTCCAGCGCGCCTATGAGATGAACGCCAAAATGGTCTCTGCCGCCGATGAGATGCTGCAGTACATCAATCAGAATCTGTAGCGAGCACACACGTGAAACGATATCTGTGGTTAATGGCGCTGCTTCCAGGGCTGACGGGCTGCGAATCGCCGGCGCTCCTGGTCAAAAAGGATGACCAGGCCTACGCGCCGCCCAAAATGGAGGCCCAGCCGACGCCAGAGGGGCGGGCAGGTGGCGTGTTCGAGACTGGCTATAGCTGGTCACTGACCGCCGACCGGCGTGCTTACCGGGTAGGCGACATTTTGACGGTGATCCTCGAAGAGTCCACCCAGTCCAGCAAGCAGGCCAAAACCAATTTTGGCAAGGAGAGCAGCCTCGACGTGGGCGTGCCGACGGTGTTTGGAAAAGCAAAGGAGAAGTTGGCCAGCTCCGCCGAGGCCTCGCGGGACTTTGACGGCAACGCCAGCTCCCAGCAGCAGAACAGCCTGCATGGGTCGATCACCGTCTCCGTGCACCAGGTGCTGCCCAACGGGGTGATGGAGATCCGCGGTGAGAAGTGGCTTACCCTCAATCAGGGCGACGAGTATCTGCGTCTGAGCGGGCTGGTACGAGCTGACGACATCGGTAACGACAATACGGTCTCTTCCCAGCGCATCGGCAACGCCCGTATCTCCTATGCCGGACGCGGGGCGCTCAGCGATGCCAACGCGGCGGGCTGGCTGACCCGTCTCTTTAACCACCCGCTGTTCCCGCTATAACCCAGGAGATGTTATGCGCTGTTTTTCAGGATGCGCCCGTATCGTCCCGCTCGTTCTACTGCTGCTCTACGCTGTGCCGGCAGTGGCGGAGCCGCTGGCCTCGCTGATCGATATTCAGGGCGTGCGCGGCAACCAGCTGATTGGCTACAGCCTGGTGGTCGGTCTCGACGGGACCGGTGATAAAAACCAGGTCAAGTTTACTAACCAGACCCTTACCAACATGCTGCGCCAGTTTGGGGTGCAGCTGCCGAACAAGATCGATCCCAAGGTGAAAAACGTCGCCGCAGTGGCGGTCAGCGCCACGCTGCCCCCCATGTACGCCCGGGGGCAGCGCATTGACGTTACGGTCTCCTCTATTGGCGACGCGAAAAGCCTGCGCGGCGGCACGCTGCTACTGACCCAGCTGCACGGCGCGGATGGTGAGATCTATGCCCTGGCACAGGGCAATGTGGTGGTAGGGGGTATGAGTGCCAGCGGGGCCAGCGGCTCCAGCGTGACGGTCAACACGCCCACCGCCGGGCTGATCCCCAACGGTGCCACCGTGGAGCGCGAGATCGCCAGCGATTTTGAGATGGGCAACACCGTCATGCTTAACCTGAAGCGTCCCGGCTTCAAGGACGCTAACAGTATTGCCAATGCTATCAACAGCGCCTTCGGCGGCGGGCTGGCAACGGCGAAGAGTGCCACCAGCGTAGAGGTGACGGCGCCCACCAGCCCAGGTGCGCGGGTGGCCTTTATGTCGCAGCTGCAGGACGTGCAGATTACGCCGGAGCGCGTGCGCGCCAGGGTCGTCTTCAACGCCCGTACCGGCACGGTGGTGATGGGCGAGGGGGTGAAGATTCACGCCGCGGCGGTATCGCACGGCAGCCTGACGGTCTCGATTACCGAGAGCAGCAGCGTCACTCAGCCTAACGCGCTGGCCGGTGGCCGCACGGCGGTCACACCGCAAAGCAGCGTCAATGTAACTACCCCGCGCGCGCAGATGGTCACGCTGCCGGAGTCAAGCAGCCTGAAGACGCTGGTGAACGTGCTGAACAGCCTCGGTGCCTCGCCGGATGACGTGATGTCGATCCTGCAGGCCCTACACGAGGCGGGCGCGCTGGATGCCGACCTGGAGGTGATCTAATGGATGCCCTTAACGCTTTAACCTCTCTGCGCAAGGGCGCTGACGACGTTACCGATACGTCCGCCGTACGTGAGAACGATCTCAGGCAGGCCGCCCAGCAGTTTGAGGCGATCTTTATGCGCCAGATGCTTAAGGAGATGCGAAAGGTGAATGCCCTTTTTGAGTCTAAAGATAACCCTTTCAACAGCGATGCCGGGCGCATGATGCAGGGGGTGTACGACGATGCGCTCTGCGATAGCCTGGCGAATCAGCAGAGTATCGGTATTGCGGAGCTGCTCGTTAAGCAGCTCTCGGCGCACCGTGATTGACAGCAAGGAGATTCACAGCATGGATATGATCAATATAGGCTACAGCGGCGCGTCGGCGGCTCAGGTGCAGCTTAACGTTACGGCGCAGAATACGGCCAACGCCATGACGCCAGGCTATACGCGGCAGGTTGCAAAGACCAGCACGATGGGGGCCAGTCCGGGGGCGTTGAACAGCGCCGGCAACGGCGTGCAGGTCGACAGCATCTGCCGCGTGTCAAACCCGTACCTGGTCAACCAGGTGTGGTTTGCCGCCACCGACTATGGCTACTACACCACCCAGCAGCAGTATCTGACCCAGCTGGAGACGGTGCTCAGCGACGAGAACAGCAGCCTGAATGCCGGATTCGACAACTTCTTTGCAGCGCTGAATGCCGCCTCTACCACGCCGGACGATCCGGCCCTGCGGGAGCAGGTACTCAGCGAAGCCAATGCTCTGGCGCTGCGCTTCAATAATACTACCCGCTATATTCACTCCCAGAGCAGCGAGATTGTTAGCCAGCAGCAGGCGACTATTTCGCAGATCAACACCCTGACCGTCGGTATTGCGGACTACAACCAGAAGATCGCCGAGGCCGAGGCCAACGGCGACAACCCTTCAGCGCTGTACGACGCGCGTGACCAAATGGTTGAGCAGCTCAGCGGGATGGTGGATATTCAGGTCAATATCGACGACCGGGGTAACTACAACGTTACGCTGCAAAACGGTCAGCCCTTGGTGAGCGGTCAGCAGAGCGCCACCATTAAGATGGAGAGTAGCAGCGGGGGAGAGCAGAGCCTGACGCTCACCTTTGCCGGGACAACCAGCAACATGACGATGGCGACCGGCGGCTCGCTGGGGGCGCTCTTTGACTACCAGCACAAGGTGCTGGATCCGCTCACCGACACCATCAACAGCATTGCCCAGCAGTTTACCACGGCGGTCAATAGCCAGCTGGCGGCGGGATACGATCTCAACGGCAACCCCGGCGCGCCGCTTTTTATTTATGCTGGGGATAGCCCGGACGGCCCGCTGATGATCAACCCGGATATCACGCCAGACCAGCTGGCGTTCTCCAGCGCCCCAGACGCCCCCGGCAATGGCAACAATTTACAGGCGCTGATTGGCATTGCTGGCCAGCCGCTGACCATCGCCAACCTTGGCACAGTCACCGTCGGTAGCGCCTGCACCAGCATTATCAGCAACATTGGCATCTACAGCCGTCAGAACCAGACCGAGGCCGAGTCGGCAAGCAACGTCTACAGCGAAGCGCAGAACCAGTGGAGCAGCGTGAGCGGCGTTAGCATGGACGAGGAGGCTGTCAATCTGATCGCCTACACCCAGATCTACCAGGCCAACCTGAAAGTCATCTCTACCGGCGCGAAGATTTTTGACTCCGTGCTGGAGATGTTTTAACCCAGTGGGAAAACACTTTTTATGCGCATAAGCACTCAACAAGCCTATACCTCTATGACCAGCCGCTTCACCGAGCTCTCCGGCCGGCTGGATCACGTGGTTACCCAGATGGCCACCGGCCAGCGGGCGATCCTGCCGTCGGACGATCCCATCGCCATGACCCGTCTTAACCAGCTTAACAGCCAGCAGTCCGCTATCACGCAGTACCAGAGCAATATTAAGGCGGTCTCGGCAACCCTGAGCCAGCAGGAGAGCCTGCTCGACGGCGTCAACAACAGCCTGCTGGCCATTCGCGACGATCTGATCCAGGCGGCGAACGGCACCACCACGCCGGAGACGCTGACTAACCTCGGCCAGGAGATCGCCTCCCTGACCCGGTCAATGATGGCCTCCCTGAACTATCAGGACGGGCAGGGCCACTATCTCTTTGGCGGCACGAAAAACACCACCCCGCCCGTAAGCTATGACGATACCGACGGTGACGGCAAGCCGGATGAGTATGCTTACCAGGGCAACGGCGAGCACCGGACAGCGACGGTTGCCAGCGGCATTGAGATCGAGACCAACGTGACGGTAAGCGACATGTTTGGTGCGAATCTGGACGTGTTAAACACCCTTGGCGATCTGGCTGCGGAGCTGCAGAACCCTGGCGTCGATCCGGCAGACCCACAGCTGCAGAGCGATATTACCCATGCCATTGACACCCTCGACGCGGCCTCTGAATCGCTTAGTAGCGTCATTGCCAGCCTGGGTGAGCGGCAGAATACGTTGACCATGCTTAGCGATGCGCAGACAAGCGTAGCCGACAGCAACAGTGTGCTGATCGGCCAGCTTGGCGATCTTGACTATGGCCCGGCAACGGTCACCTTTACCGGCCTGCAGATGGCGATGGAGGCGACGATGAAGACCTACGCTAAAGTCAGCGATCTTTCGCTGTTTAACGTTATTTAATGCAGCTCGGTGGAGTGACCATGCAGGTTGGCTTACAGACAACGACGCGATCCGCTGGCGGGGAACTCGCTCCGCCGCAGATCGGCGACCCGCTACGGGTGCCGCCGATCCCCAGACGGGCTGGGCGCGAGGAGTATCCTGCCTCGCCGCTGCTCGCCATTCGTCCCCAGCGCTACAGCGTGCAGCTCAACGATCAGCTTACTGCTCTCCAGCAGGCGGACAGCTACCTCTCCCGGCTGGAAAAAGCGCTGCTGGATCATCGCTATGCCACCTCCGGCGGGCGGCGAGGAGGCGAGAGCGAAGCGCTTCAGGACCTGCTGATTAACCGGGTTCAGCTCTCAGCGGGCCGGATAGACAGACAGCTGCTGCCGGTGCTGCAAGGGGAGCCGCAGGTGATCTTCCATGCCCCGGCGCTGGCCGCGCTGCTAGAGGAGAGCAGCCAGCCGGTGTCGCTGATGTTCAGCGCTGACGCGGAGGGCGGGCGGCGTCTGGCGGCCGTATCGCTGGCTAATCCGGCCGACACGCTCAATCCGCTTATGCAGATTAAACACGCGCTGCAGCGGACGGGCATTATGCCACGCTACGGCGAGGGAGGATGGACATTTACTACCGCTGAGGCTGGCTGGTCGCAGATACAGCGTTCGTTTACCGTTGCCGATGCGCAAGGGGCACATCCGGAGCGGCCCGTTCTTCATGCTGAGCCTGCCCTCTCTGAAGCGTTAGGCGCTGCGCTGGAGACGGGGTCGCGTGACGGCCTTCAGGGCAGGGTGCAGAGTCTGCTTGGCCAGGTGGGGGAGCAGCGGCAGCTGCTGTCGTCGGCGCAGGAGAGGGCGCGCCAGCGTATGGATGAGATGGCGCGTATTCCTGACGCACAGGGTGCAGAGCGGGCGTCGGCCGCGCTGGGGCAGACCCTCGCATGGGTCGGCCATGATTACGCTACGCTGGCACAGGCGGTAAACGGCCAGGCTAATCTTCCGGCGCTGACGGTGCAAAACCTGCTCGGCTAGCGCTGGCATCCCGCTGTGCTAATGGTCATCATGGTGGGATCCACTACCACTACGGTCAGGCTGTCCCTGTCCAGCAGAAGGTATTGCGCGTTCGGTAGCGGCTTCATCGTAACGCGCAGCCTGTTATTCTGCGTAAAGTTCATAAACGGGGCCAGAGCCGGATCGGCGTGCTGGGTATCCCGCGCCTTCAGCCGCAGATACCCCTTCGGGTCTGCGGACGGCTGAGTATTTAAGCAGGTTGCAATATCCGTTGACAAAGCGAATGCGCTGTCATCGCGTTGCAGCGTAGCGTGTGCGCCACCTGGCGTAGGAAGCATGTCTAACCTGTAGCTACGCTGGTTAGCCGTCGCTAAATCATAAAAAACCACGTCGGTTCGCACAATGGCCGCTGCCGATAGCGAGAAGCAACTTATTAATATGGTGAATGTTAAAAATAAAAAAGGATTAATTACATGCAGGAATTTCATTAATAGTTTTCTCAGTCGCTTGATAAACAACATCATTCAAATCTTTTACGCTATTTTGCCAGTTCTGAATGCCCAACATTAATTGATATTGATTATGGCAATTATCTTGAACTATAAAACTAATGGATAATTTAGCGACCGATTCACTGTAGTAGAAAACAGCCGTCATCTGCTTCGCCTGCAGCATCCGATTTATCGAGCTCAGCGCATCAGGCATATGTTTCGCCAGCTGTGCTTCATGGCCTGGGTCATTACCCGAATGCAGATGATAAATTCGGATGCGTGAGTAGTCCTTCGTTGTCTCCTCTTTCACAATCAATCCCGTGTGGGCAGAGAGCGTTTTAATGGTTTGATTAATATGGACAAGGTGGGAATATGATTTCACGACAAAAACCAGTGCTATGATAACTATGATTGATATAAAAATAGTTTTTTTTGATTTTATAACGGCTTGCCTCTCTTTCACGGGCTGCTCGGGCTGCTCGGGACATAACGCCGCCGCAAACGCGCTGTTCTCTTCCTGACGCACTGTTTCTGCTGTAGCGGTTACATCAGTGTAGGTAATAAAATCTTTATTAAAAACATAGCCTTTCTTCGGTACGGTTTTTATGATCTCCTGTAAGCGGCCGTCGTCACCCAACGCCGCTCGTAAGGCATAGATAGCCGTCGGCAGGCTGTTATTGCCCACCACCCGGTTTTTCCATACCGTATTGATAAGAAAATTGCGCGATAAAACGTCGCCAGCGTGGCTCACCAGCGTTTCCAGAAGAATATAGTGAAATTCACCTAGTCGCTGAATTTCACCTGTTTCAACGTGGACCAACGCATTGAGCGATGAGTCGAGCCGCCACTTATTTAAGAGCATATGCATAGTCATTTTATGTGTTGAATGAAGAAGGAAAAGCATTAGTAGTGCTTAAGCGTTGTTGCTAATAAGACTGTTTTATCAATTGTATAACACTATTTAACAAACGAGTGTTTTAATAACTTCAATAATAGCAGTGATTTATGGGTAATTGATTTTTTTAAAGGCGAAAACGTGATCTGTATATGTTTACTACTCAGGCAATTTAGCGAAAGTGGAATAGAGGGGCAATCTAAGAATTTCCTTAAATTGTAAGTTATCGTGTCTATTATTAGGCGTTGGGAGAGTGATATTCGGCGGGATGATGCGCCCCTCCATACTGAAGAGGCGCTTAAGATCTTACTGCTGTTGATTAGAAGTGCGTATTTACACTCATGTACCAGGTGCGGCCCGGCTCGTTATAGGTCGCTGCGCCTGCACCGTACATATAGGATTTCGTCGTGTCGTTGCCCGTGGTCTGGGCATTGCCCTCACGCCATTGACGTTTGTCGAAGAGATTATCCACCCCAGCCGTCAGGCTGACGTTTTTAGTCGCATCCCATGTGCCGCTCAGGCCAACAATGCTGTACGGACTCACCTCATCGGTTTCGCTGCCCGTGGCGCGGTTGCCTTTGTAGTTGTAAATCTTCGGCTGCTGCTTGCCGTACCAGGTGAAGGTGGACTGCACGGAGATATCCTGACGGATCTGCCAGCTCAGCGTTGAGTTCAGCGTGTATTCCGGAATGATAGAGAGACGATCGCCAGTGGTTTTGTTCTTGCTTTGCAGCATGTAGGTGAGGTTGTTGGTCCAGTTTACGGTGTCGGTCACCGGTACGTTCAGCGTCCCCTCCAGGCCTTCTACTACCGCTTTAGGCACGTTTTCCCACTGATAAACGTCCGTAGTGGCCTTCGATGCTCTGCCAATCGGCGCATAACCCGCTTCAATCTTGTCCCGGTAGTCGTTGCGGAACCAGGTCACACCCGCCAGCCAGCCGTCGCGCTTGAACTCCAGGCCGACCTCTTTATTGATGCTGGTCTCTGCTTTCAGATCGTCATTGCCCATCAGGTAACAGGCACCGGCGCTGGCGTAGCAGCCCTGGCCGCGGCTGTAGAGGATGTAGTTCGGGTTGGTTTGATACAGGCTTGGGGCTTTATACGCGCGGGCGATGCCCATTTTCAGCGTAATGTCGTCCGTCAGCCCCTGGGAGAGGTTGAGGGACGGGCTCCAGTTATCGCCCACGATGGTGTGATGGTCAAAACGCAGGCCCGGCGTCAGCATGGTGCTGTCGGTCAGCTCCATATTGTTTTCCGCAAACAGAGAGAAGATTTCTGCCTGGGAGTAGGGGCTGCGGTTGGTTGGGTTAACCCCGGCGAGGGTGCCGCCTTCGGTCAGCGACTGGGTGTTGGACGCCAGATCCTTCATGCGCTGCTGATTCCACTCGCTGCCCAGCGTCAGGGTCTGGTTGACCAGCAGATCCAGCGGCAGGTTGACTTCGCTATGCAGCAGCACGTCGGCAAGGTCGATATTAGAGAAGTTCTCGTCGGAGAAGATCCCTTCGGTGCCACCGGCCAGACCTTCGTTATTCCGCGTGTTACGGGTGTGCTCGTACTGCGCGTAGGTGGTGGTGGTGACGCCGTTATCCCAGCCGCCGTTCCAGGTCAAAGCGTAGTTTTGGCGATAGAGACGGTTGGTCTCTTTACCGTAATTCTTTTTCACCAGCGCGTTGGTGTTGGTATTTTGAGTATCGCCCGCGTAGAGGTTGCCCTGACGGCTGTAGCCCGCCTCCAGCTCCAGCGAGTTCATGGGGGCAAAATCCCAGCGCAGCTGACCGTTCACATCTTTGTTTTTCACCCCCTCGCGCCCAGCCGGCATGGTACCGGCGTAGCTGCCGGTGCGTAAGGATTCATGGCCTTTATTGATATCCCAGGCGTCGGCCTGCGTTTTTTCCAGGTTGCCATAGAGGCGGAAGCTGAAATCACCCCCCAACGGACCGGTCAGGTTAAAGTTAGTGCGCTTGGTTGAACCTTCGGATTTGTGCTCTGGCGCGTTGAGGTAGGTATCCCATGCCCCATGCCACTCGTTTTTCGACTGCTTAGTGATGATGTTGACCACGCCGCCCGCCGCGCCGTTGCCGTAGCGTGCCGCCGCCGGGCCACGGATCACTTCGATACGCTCGATCATCTCCGGCGGTACCCAGCTGGTATCGCCACGGGTATCACGCTCGCCGCGCCAGCCCAGACGTACCGAGTTGCGGCTGGTGACAGGTTTACCATCAATCAGGATCAGCGTGTTTTCCGGACCCATGCCGCGAATATCGATCTGACGGCTGTTGCCGCGCTGGCCGCTGGTAGAGTTACCGGTGAGGTTTACCCCTGGCATGGTACGAATAATTTCAGCGACGTCACGGGCAGGCGGATTTTTGCGGATCTCATCGGCAGTGATGGTCGAGACGCCGGGAGCCTGAAGATTCTGCTCGGCAGCGGTAACAACGATAGTGTCATCCCCAGCAGGCGGCTCCTCTGCATGAAGCGGTAGCGCTACCCCGTAAATGCCCAGATTGACCAATAAGGTCAGGGACTTAATCTTGTTATTCATTGTGTTATCCGTTTTGTCGCCAGACGACCGCTAACGCGTCCTGGTTCCCTGCACGCACGCGGTTAATGGCATGATTATGTGAAAGACGCGCTTCCCACAGCGCGCCAATACGCTATTGCAAATGCAAATAGTTATCAATAATATTATCAATAAATTTTCTTACATTTGAAAAAATGCCGCAATAACGACGGGGTTAATTAGGGTGACGATGCGAGCGACGGGCAGCGATGCCTGGTGGGAGTCAAAACACGGGCCTGAGTGGTTCCGCGAGGGTGATGACCGATGTCAGGTCACCTTCTGGTGGCGCGATCCGGCGGGGTCGGAAGCCACGTCTTCTATCCAGCATGTGTGGATCTACATCACCGGCGTTACCGATCATCACCAAAACGCCAGACCGCAGTCCCTGAGCCGTATTCCCGGTACTGACGTCTGGTTCTGGCAAACCACGCTTAACGCTCAGTGGCGCGGCAGCTACTGCTTAATCCCCTCCAAAAACGCACAGGACTTTGCCGAGTCGGCGTTCAGCACCGAGGTGCCGGATCGCATCGCCCTGCGCGAAGGCTGGCGCAGATTGCTGGCCCACGCCGTTGCCGATCCGCTCAATCCGCTGTCGTGGCGGGGCGGGCGCGGTCATCCGGTGTCGGCCCTGGAGATGCCCGATGCGCCAGAGCAGCCGGGCTGGCATGCGCCGCAGGATACCCCTTATACGCCCGCAGCCTGCATTTCCTGGCGAAGCCGCCGGCTAGGCAACAAACGCCGGGTCTGGATCTACACCACCGGCGATGAGAACGTCACCGAGCGTCCGCTGGCGGTGCTGCTGGACGGTCAATTCTGGGCCGAGAGCATGCCCGTTTGGCCCGCTCTTGCTGCGCTAACGCAGGATGGCAAGCTGCCAGCCGCCGTGTACGTGCTGGTTGACGCGATCGATACCACCCAGCGCGGCCGCGAGCTGCCCTGCAACCCAGACTTCTGGCAGGCGTTACAGGAGGAGCTGCTGCCGCAGGTTAAGGCCCTGGCCCCGTTCAGCGATGAGGCGTCGCGCACGGTGGTGGCCGGGCAGAGCTTTGGCGGTCTGGCCTCGCTCTATGCCGGTTTGAACTGGCCAAAGCGCTTCGGCTGCGTGCTGAGCCAGTCCGGCTCCTACTGGTGGCCGCATCGCGGTGCGCAGCAGGATGGCGTGATGATCGAGCAGCTAAAAACCGGCGCGCTTCAGCCGCAGGATCTACGTATCGTGCTGGAGGCGGGAACCCGTGAACCGCTCATTTTCCGCGTTAACCAGACGCTCTATTCCCTTTTACAGCCGACGGCGGCGGTGCTCTTCTGGCGGCCCACCGACGGCGGACACGACGCGCTGTGCTGGCGCGGCGGGCTAACCGCAGGGCTCATGACGCTCTGGCAGCCGCTGCTTCAGGCTGCGCCGTAAAGCATTTTTCCACGACAGGAGTGTGGTATGGAGTTCAGTAATCCCTTCGACGATCCAGAGGGTCAGTTTTACATTCTGCAAAACGCGCAGCAGCGCTATAGCCTGTGGCCGCAGCAGTGCGCCCTGCCGCAGGGCTGGCACGTGGTTGCCGACCCGCAACCGTCGTCAGTGTGTCACGCCTGGCTGGCGGAGCAGTGGCAGAACCTCACCCCTGCGTATCATGCGCGTTAAGGAGCACCCTATGTCGAAACGTCTGCCGCTGGTCGCGGCCCAGACCGGGATCTGGATGGCGGAAACGCTCTCTACATTACCTAACGCCTGGAGCGTGGCCCACTATGTGGCTATTCATGACGGCGAGCTGGAGGAGGGTCTGTTCGCTGAGGCCATTGTCACCGGCATGAGCCACGCCGACACCCTGCGTAGCCGCTTTGTCGAGGATGGCGGAGAGGTATTCCAGTGGATCGATGCGTCCATGCCGCTGATGCCGCCTGCTGTCTACGATCTGCGTGACAGCACCGATCCTCACGCGGCGGCGCTGGCCGTTATGCAGGGCGATCTGGCCCAAAATCTGCGCGTCGACGGCGGGCAGCCGCTGGTTCATCATGCGCTGCTGCGTCTCGGGGAGCGCCGCTGGTACTGGTATCAGCGCTATCATCATCTGCTAGTGGATGGCTTCAGCTTCCCGGCCATTACCCGCCATATCGCCGCCATCTATACTGCGTGGCGTCACGGCGAACCCACCCCGGCATCGCCCTTTACCCCCTTTGCCGAGGTGGTCGAGGAGTATCAGCGCTACCGCGACAGCGAGAGCTGGCACCGGGACGCCGCTTACTGGCGCGAGGTAAGCCAGAGTCTACCGCCGCCGATATCGCTCTCTGCCAGCCCACTGCCGGGGCGCGCCGCAACCGCCGACATTGTTCGCCTGAAGCTGACTCTCGACACCCAGGCGTTTTCCCGCCTTGCGGCACAGAACGGCAGCTGCCAGCCAGCGGATCTTGCTCTGGCGCTGGTCTCCCTCTGGCTGGCCCGCCTGTGCGGACGCATGGACTATGCCGCCGGGTTTATCTTTATGCGCCGGATGGGCTCTGCGGCGCTCTGCGCCACCGGCCCGGTGCTCAACGTCCTGCCGCTGGCGGTGAACGTCGACCCGGCGGAGACCCTCGCCGCGCTGGCGCAGAAGCTTGCTGCCCGGCTAAAAAAGATGCGCCGCCACCAGCGCTATGACGCCGAGCAGATCGTGCGCGACAGCGGGCACGCAACGGGCGACCGCGCCCTGTTTGGCCCGGTATTCAACGTGAAGATGTTTGATTACCAGCTGGACATTGACGGAACGGCGGGGACCACCCATACCCTGGCCACCGGGCCGGTTAACGACCTGGAGATCGCGCTCATTCCGGACGAGACGGGCGGTCTTGCCGTGGAGATCCTCGCTAATCGCCAGCGCTACGACGCGGCTGAGTTAAGCACCCATGCCGCCAGGCTGGACGCACTGCTGCGCCAGTTTGCTGATAATCCCACCCTGCGCTGCGGCGAGGCGGCGCTGATCCTGCCAGCGGAGCAGGAGAAGATTGACCGTATCAATGACACGGCAGTAAACCTGCCAGCCACCACCCTCAGCGCCCTCGTGGCGGCCCAGAGTGAAAAAACGCCGGACGCCCTGGCGCTGGCAGATGCCCGCTGGCAGTTCAGCTACCGAGAGATGCGCGAGCAGGTTATCGCCTTGGCCCAAGAGCTTCGTCAGCGCGGCGTGCGACCTGGGGACAGCGTCGCCGTGGCGCTGCCGCGTTCGGTCTTCTTGACGCTGGCCCTGCACGCCATTGTCGAGGCCGGTGCCGCCTGGCTGCCGCTGGATACCGGCTACCCGGACGACCGCCTGCATATGATGCTGGAGGATGCCCAGCCGCGGCTATTAATCACCGCCGACGATCAGCTGGCGCGGTTTAGCGCGATCCCGCAGCTTGCTTATCTCTGCTACAGCGCGCCGCTGCCGGTAACAAACGCGCCCGCGCTGGCGCTCTCAATGCCTGAACACACCGCCTATATCATCTTTACCTCCGGCTCGACGGGCCGCCCGA
This sequence comes from Pseudescherichia sp. AS216, assembly GCF_037152055.1. Lineage (NCBI taxonomy): Bacteria > Pseudomonadati > Pseudomonadota > Gammaproteobacteria > Enterobacterales > Enterobacteriaceae > Pseudescherichia > Pseudescherichia sp. AS216. The sequence continues at coordinate 229,902 of NZ_JBBCMV010000001.1, forward strand.
AAGGGGTGATGGTGGGGCAAACGGCCATCGTCAACCGCCTGCTGTGGATGCAGGCGACCTATCCGCTGACTGCGGAGGACGTGGTGGCGCAAAAGACACCGTGCAGCTTTGACGTTTCGGTGTGGGAATTTTTCTGGCCCTTCATTGCCGGGGCGAAGCTAGTGATGGCCGAGCCGGATGCGCACCGCGATCCGCTGGCGTTGCAGGCCTTTTTTGCCCGCTACGGCGTAACCACCACCCACTTTGTTCCCTCGATGCTGTCCGCTTTCGTCGCCTCTCTGACGTCGGAGAGGGCGCAGGAGAGCTGTGGTACGCTGCGCAACGTCTTTTGCAGCGGTGAAGCGCTGCCAACGGATCTCTGCCGCGAGTGGGAAAGCCTAACCGGCGCGCCGCTGCATAATCTCTACGGCCCGACGGAAGCGGCGGTCGACGTCAGCGGGTATCCAGCTTATGGCGAGGCGTTGGCCGAGGTCAGCGGCCCCAGCGTGCCGATTGGCTATCCGGTGTGGAACACCGGTTTGCGCATTCTCGACAGCATGATGCAGCCTCTGCCGCCGGGCGTGGCGGGGGATCTCTACTTGACCGGCATTCAGCTGGCGCAGGGCTACCTGGGGCGACCCGACCTGACTGCCAGCCGCTTTATTGCCGATCCCTTTGCGCCGGGCGAGCGGATGTACCGCACCGGCGACGTGGCGCGCTGGCTGGCGAACGGCGCGGTAGAGTACCTGGGGCGCAGTGACGATCAGCTTAAAATTCGCGGGCAGCGTATTGAGCTGGGAGAGATCGACGCTGTTATGCAGGCGCTGCCGGACGTGGCCCAGGCGGTCACTCATGCCTGCGTGCTAAACCAGGCGGCTGCGGTCGGCGGCGACGCACGCCAGCTGGTGGGCTACCTGGTGTCGACCTCGGGCCAGCCGCTGGAGAGTGCCGCGTTGATTGAACTGCTGAGGGCGCAGCTGCCGCCGCACATGGTGCCTACCGCGCTGGTGCAGCTTGATGCGCTGCCGCTCAGCGCCAACGGCAAGCTGGATCGCAAGGGGTTACCGCTGCCGACGCCTGCCGTGGCAGCAGGCGGGCGCGCACCGGAAACCGACGCCGAGCTAACCATCGCCGCGCTGTTTGCCGAGCTGCTGGCCTGTGAGGTCGAGGACGTCAGCGCTGACTTCTTTGCCCTTGGCGGCCACTCGCTGCTGGCGATGCGGCTGGCGGCGCGGCTTAGCCAGACGTTCAATCGTCAGGTGACGCCGGGGCAGGTAATGGTGGCCTCCAGCGTGGCGAAGCTGGCCGCGCTGCTGGCGGCCGATGCCGGGGATAGGCGACTGCAAAACGTAGGCTACGAGACGATCCTGCCCCTGCGGGAGAGTCACGGGCCGACGCTGTTCTGCTTCCACCCGGCCTCCGGCTTTGCCTGGCAGTTCAGCGTCCTGGCGCGCTACCTCAGCCCACGCTGGTCGATCGTTGGCATTCAGTCGCCGCGCCCAAACGGGCCGATGAGCACCGCCGCCACGCTGGATGAGGTATGTGACGCCCATCTGCAAACGCTCATCGCCCAACAGCCGCATGGTCCGTACTACCTGTTGGGTTACTCCCTCGGCGGCACGCTGGCGCACGGGATCGCCGCCCGGCTACAACAGCGTGGCGAAGCGGTAGCTTTCCTTGGGCTGCTGGATACCTGGCCGCCGGAGACGCAGAACTGGGCAGAAAAAGATGCCAACGGACTCGATCCTGAGGTACTGGCGGAGATCAATCGCGAGCGGGAGGCATTCCTTGCCGCGCAGCAGGATCAGGCGTCAGGAGAGCTGTTTAACGCTATCGAGGGCAACTATGGCGATGCGGTCCGCCTGCTGACCACCGCCCGTAGCCTGCCGTTTGAGGGTAAAGCAACGCTGTTTGTTGCCGAACGCACGCTGCCTGCCGGGATGGATCCCCAGCAGGTCTGGTCACCCTGGGTAACTGCGCTGGATATCTATCGGCAGGAGTGCGCCCACGTGGATATTATTTCACCGACGACGTTTACCGCTATTGGCCCACTATTAGCAGGATTGCTTAATTAATAGACTGTCACGCCTACCAGATATGGTGGGCGTAACAGCCAAAGTTAAATGTTAGTTCAGATTAATCTTATAAGGTACTATTATAGATGCATCGGATGTAAATAATGCTTTCGTAGCAAAACAGGGTAGAGTTTATAGATGTCAACGCTAGATATTAAACAGGATAACGAGGTGCAGTTACGCTCCTATCCAGTTGGTCCTCATCATGCTCACGAAATTGATTTTCTCACGCTTCTTGACGTGTTATGGGCAGCCAAAAAACAAATTATCGTCATAGCCGCAGCATTTGCGCTGCTTGGTCTACTTATTTCTTTTGTGCTGCCGCAGAAGTGGACCAGCGAAGCCATTATCACCCCTGCTGAACAGACTCAGTGGCGCTCGCTGCAGCAAACGTTGATGGAGTTACAGGTACTGGACATCGATGTAGCGGTCACGCCAGTTGATGTTTTTGGTCAGTTTATTAAAAATTTTAGCTCGCAGTCTCTGCAAGAAGAGTATTTCCGTAGCTCGCCCTATGTTAAAGCACACTATCCCGATCTGAATGCTGATTCGATAGAGTTCCAGCGCGCGGTTGTCCGTCTGACGGAAAAGCTGAAGATAATTGATAACGCATCGCCAAAGAGTCCCGTTGAAGCGCCCTTTACGTCCTGGACGCTCAGCTTCTCTGCCTCAACGCCTGAAGATGCAAAAGAAGTCCTTGAAGGTTATGTCGATTACGTCGCGGCAAAAGTAGTTAACGAGACCACGGATAATATCCGTAATACCCTGGCGTTAAAAACGCGCTTTGAGCAGGAGAAGCTGAATCTCGATCGCGTTCGCCTGACTAACCAGCGTGATATTAAGATCCAGCGTCTGAATTACTCGCTTGAAGTGGCTAACGCTGCGGGTATTAAAAAGCCGGTATATAGCAACGGCCAGGTTGTGAATGACGATCCGGACTTCTCTATTACACTCGGTGCGGATGGTATTCAGGAAAAGCTGAGGATTGAAAAATCGCTGAAGGATATTGCCGATCTCAATGCCGATTTACGCAATCGTGAATATCATGTTGAGCAACTGCAAAAACTTAATGTAAAAGATATTGCCTTTTCACCGTTCAAATATCAGCTCACCCCGTCGCTGCCAATGAAGAAAGATGGTCAGGGCAAAGCCATTCTTACCGTGCTGATGGGATTAGTGGGGGGCATTATTGCCTGTGGTGTCGTTCTGCTACGCAATGCGATGCTGGCACGTAGCCTGCCGCCGGTTCCGCCTGAAATGGTATTAGAGTCGGCATAAATGCCCGATGGGGGCCTACAAACCCGCAACGTGCCCACCGTAGATACTGTTATCGCCTGCAAGTTTTTTATGTACCGGCCTCCCCGGATTGCAGGCATACCAGCCACAGCGCCGTCAGGCGCTGTTATTTCTTCCCTTAATGCCTGTTAAGCCGTTACGCCGCAGTGTCTCGATGCATCGAACGGCTCACCCGATTTCAGCACACCGTATGCCACCTGCGCCAGCTTGCGCATCATCGCCCCGATTATCAGCTTTGCTTTCTTACCGTTTTTTTCCAGTCGCTGCCTGAACACTCTGCCCCACGCGGTCTTATACAACGCCACTATCGCCGGCATGTACAGTGCCCTGCGCAGGGAGACATGACCCGCCTTGCTCATCCGGCTTGCGCCTCTCACGCTACTCCCGGACTCATGCTGCCGGGGCGTCAGTCCCGCGAAGGCAGCGAACTGCCTTGCCTGTCCGAACCGCTCCTTCAGCCCGATATAGGCCAGCAGAACCGCTGAAGTCCTCTCCCCGATACCCGGGATGCTGTTCAGCAGCTTCCGGCGGTGCTTCATGTCCGGGTCATCGTCTGTCAGGTCCTTTATCTGTTTTTCCAGACGCTTCAGCTCGGCTTCCAGCCACAGCAGGTGCGCGTCGATGCTCGGGCGCTGCACGTCACGGGCCGTATCCTGACGGTTCAGCTCCTGGGTATGCATGTCCGTCAGCGACTGGTGGCGCAGCACCAGTGCCCGCAGGGCACGTTCAACCGGATGAGGGGCTTTCCAGACTGCCGGACGCTTCTGGCGGCAGAACTCTGCCAGCATCCGCGCATCAGCCGCATCCGTCTTGCTGCGCAGCCCTTCGCTCTGCGCGAAGGCCTTACCCAGGGCGGGATTGATGACGGAGACGGTGAAGCCGGCATCACTGAGGTGGGCAGCGGCGTCTTCCATATAGGTGCTGGTGGCTTCCATGCAGATATGGGCCGGAGCAGCCTGATGGCTGTTCAGCCAGCGGACCAGTTCGTCGTGGCCCTTCGGGGTGTTGGCAAACTTTTTACTGCGGTGACGGCCATCAGGCCGCAGCACATCGACATCCAGCTTCGCTTTAGAGACATCAATACCGATATAGTGAAGTTCCTGTTTCATAGTGAAACCAACCTTGTAAATGCGGGTTACCGGGAATAAACCGGTCCATGATACTGTCCGGTCTGTCACTTGTGGAGAACGGCAGTCCGCTGCATAAATCTACAATACAGGTTGTGAGCCTGAGGCCGGGCACGGCATGCGGACTGCATGGCAGAGAGAGCTGGCCGGCTTTCCCTGCACAGGAAGGATAATACAAGGCCGGGCAAACGCAGAGCCGCCCGGCATTGCCGCATCAGCATAGTCACGCCCGGTGGCGCTTCGCTTACCGGGCCTACAAACGTTTTATATCCCCGTACGCCCCAGCGGCACCACCAGCGGCGTGTGCGCCACCGGATCCTCGATAATCATACAGCGTAACCCGTAGACGGCCTCAATCAGCTCTGCCGTCACAATCTCTTTCGGCGCCCCCTGGGCCACCATTTTTCCATCCCGCAGGGCAATCAGATGGGTAGCATAGCGGCAGGCCTGGTTCAGGTCGTGCAGCACCGCCGCCAGGGTGTAGCCCTTCTCGCGGTTCAGCTCGCTAAGCAGCTCCAGCACGTCAATCTGATAGCTGATATCTAACCAGGTTGTGGGCTCATCCAGCAGCATAATCGCCGTCTCCTGAGCCAGCACCATCGCTATCCACGCCCGCTGGCGCTGGCCGCCAGAGAGCGTATCCACGCTTTGTAAAGCCAGATCCGCCACGCCGGTGGCCTGCATCGCCCGCTGCACGGCGCGATCGTCCTCCTGTCGCCAGCGGGTAAACAGCGGCTGGTGCGGATAGCGGCCGCGGGAGACCAGCTCCTGCACCGTAATATCGCCCGGCGTGGTGGCGTTCTGCGCCAGCAGGCCGATGCGTCGTGCGACCTCTTTACTGTTGAAGCGCTGGATCTGCTCGCCATCAAGGTAGACATGCCCCTGGGTGGGCGTCATCAGGCGGCTCAGGGTACGCAGCAGGGTCGATTTGCCGCAGCCGTTGGGGCCAATGATGGCAGTAAAGTGGCCATCGGGAATGGCCACGGAGAGATTATCCGCCACCACTTTTTTACCGTAGCCGAGCGTTAAGCTGTCGCCGCGCAGACGGGCTGTTAAATCGGTCATCTTTTGCGGGACTCCTTGATTAACAGGACGATAAGGTAGATACCGCCCAGGCTTACGGTGATCACGCCGACCGGAAGCTGATAGGGAATAAACAGCCGCTGGGCGCAGAGATCGGCAGCCAGCAGCAGCAGCGCACCGCAGAGCGCCGCCTGAGTCAGACCCCAGCGCGCCGTGCCGCTGATGCGCCGGGCAATGTGCGGCGCAACCAGCGCCACGAAGGAGATCGGGCCAGCGAGAGCGGTCGCCGCCGCCGTCAGCACCACGGCGACCAGCATCAGCATCAGCCGGGAGCGCTCGACGCTGACGCCCAGCGCGCAGGCGGTGTCATCGCCCATCTCCAGCAGCCGCATCCGCCGTACCAGCAGCGCGGCGCAGACCAACATCAGCAGCAGGATCGGCGCGGAAGGCAATGTTTTAGCCCAGGTCAGGCCGTTGAGCGAGCCGGCATTCCATAGCCCGGCGGTGAGGGCGGTCTCCAGCGAGGCTTTAATCAGCAGCCAGGTATTGAAGGCGATCAGCATCGCGCGAACGCCGATGCCGATAATGATCAGGCGAAAGGTCTCAATGCCGTTGCGCCAGGCCAGGGCCCACACCACCAGCGAGGTGAGGATCCCCCCGGCCATCGCCGCAAAGGCAATAGCCGTGAGATCCTGGCCATACAGCACCATCGCTACCAGCACGCCGCTCCAGGCGCCGGTATTGAAGCCCATGACGTCGGGGCTGCCCAGCGGGTTACGCATCAGCGACTGGAAAATCGCCCCGCTGACGCCCAGCGCGCCGCCGATGAGGAGCGCCATCAGCACCCGGGGCAGACGCCACTCGTTGACCACCAGCGCAATGCCGCGCGGCGCATCGCCGGTAAAGGCGGCCAGCACCTGGCCGAGAGAGAGCGGTACCGTGCCGCTGCACAGGCTCCACAGGGCGATCATCACGCTGACGCAGGCCAGCAGGAGAACGCTAACAATGAGACGGCGGGAGGGGGCGATCACATCGCACCTCCGCGACGGTGGCGACGCACCAGAAAGATTAACACCGGCGCGCCGATAAAGGCGCTGACCACCGATACCCGCAGCTCGCCCGGCACGAGTAGCCTGCCAATGATATCGGCAAACAGCAGCAGGGCAGGGGTAGCCAGCAGCGTCACCGGCAGGGACCAGCGGTGGTCGGCCCCCACCAGCCAGCGCGCCATATGCGGCATCATCAGGCCAATAAAAGCGATCGGGCCCGAGACGGCGGTCGCGCTGGCGCACAGGACGGTGATAGCCAGCAGGCCCAGCAGCTGAGTGCGGGCCACCCGGCTGCCGAGGGCGGTGGCGGTGTCGCTGCCAAGGCTCAGGCTGTTTAGCGCCCGGCTGAGCAGAAGGGCAATCGCCCCCGCTATCAGCACCGGAACCAGCACGATACGCAGCGTCTGTAAGGTACGTACGTCAAGGGAGCCAGCCTGCCAGAAGCGCAGCTGGTCGTAGACGTCTGGGTTAAGCAGCGAGATCCCACTGGAGAGCCCCTCCAGCACCGCCGCCAGCGCAACGCCCGCCAGCGTCAGGCGCACCGGGCTCAGCTGCCCGCCGCCCGCGCTGCCGGTAAAAGCCACCACCAGCGAGGCCGCCAGCGCGCCACAGAAGGCCAGCGCCAGCTGCTCGGTGGGGGAGGAGAGGCCCAGCAACGCCGCGCCGAGCACGATAGCAAAGCTTGCTCCGGCGTTAACGCCGAGCAGGCCGGGATCGGCGAGAGGGTTGCGGGTCAGGGTCTGCATCAGCGCCCCGGCGAGGCCCAGCGCGCCGCCGACCAGCAGCCCGGCCAGGGTGCGCGGCAGGCGGGCATCAAGCACAATCGTGCAGTCGGCGCTTTGGCAGGTGCCGGAGAGGGCATCCATTACAACAGAGAGGGGCAGCGGTTTGGCCCCGATCAGCAGGCTGAGCACGCCTGCTATCAGCAGCAGTAGCAATAATCCGCCCACGGCCCACGGGCGCGCCGGATTAACGGAAAGCGACATAACAACGTCCCTGATGTGATAATGATAGTAATTATCGTTATCGATCTTATTACGGTATGTTAGCATGTGCGGCTTAAAAACTGGTATCAAAAGTTCGCATTAAGGCTTTGTTATGACCCGACAATCCTGGCTGATTAACGTCAGCCTGTTGAGAACCCATCCTGCGTTTCGCGCTGTTTTTATTGCCCGTTTTATCTCTATTGTGTCGCTGGGGCTGCTCGGCGTCGCCGTGCCGGTACAGATCCAGGCCATGACCCACTCCAGCTGGCGGGTGGGGCTGGCGGTGACCCTGACCGGCGGGGCGATGTTTGTTGGCCTGATGCTCGGCGGCGTGCTGGCGGACCGCTACGAGCGCAAGCGCCTGATCCTGCTGGCGCGCGGCACCTGCGGTATTGGCTTTATTGGCCTCTGCCTCAACGCCGCGCTGCCCGAACCCTCCCTGCTGGCGATCTATCTGCTCGGCCTGTGGGACGGTTTTTTCGGTGCGCTGGGCGTCACGGCGCTGCTGGCCGCCACCCCAGCGCTGGTGGGGCGGGAGAACCTGATGCAGGCCGGGGCGATCACCATGCTCACCGTGCGGCTGGGATCGGTTATCTCACCGATGCTCGGCGGCCTGCTGCTCGCCTCCGGGGGCGTGGTATGGAACTATGCCCTGGCGGCGGCAGGAACCTTTATCACCACTCTGACCCTGCTGCGTCTGCCCCAGCTGCCCCCGCCGCCTCAGCCGCGTGAGCATCCCCTGAAGTCGCTGCTGGCGGCGTTTCGCTTCCTGCTGCGCAGCCCGCTGATCGGCGGTATCGCCCTGCTGGGCGGCCTGCTGACGATGGCCAGTGCGGTACGCGTGCTCTATCCGGCGCTGGCGATCCACTGGCAGATGTCAGCCGCCGAGATCGGCATCCTCTACGCGGCCCTGCCGCTCGGGGCCGCCGTGGGGGCGCTCACCAGCGGCAACCTGGTCCAGCGTCCGCGCCCTGGGGCGATTATCCTCTTCTCTACTCTCGGTGCTTTTATCGCCATCGCCCTGTTTAGCCTGATGCCAGTCTGGCCTCTGGGGGTGCTGTTCCTTGCCCTGGCGGGCTGGCTGAGCGCCATCAGCTCGCTGCTCCAGTACACGCTGCTGCAAACCCAGACGCCGGAGGCGATGCTGGGCAGGATCAACGGCCTGTGGACGGCGCAGAACGTTACTGGGGATGCGATTGGTGCGGCATTGCTGGGGGGGATGAGCGTGGCGATGACGCCCGCCGCCTCGGCCAGCGTCGGCGGGGCGGTGCTGGCAGTGACGGGCGCGGTACTGATCCTGCTTCTCGGTGAACTGCGGCGTTTCCACCATAGCCCACCCGTTGACGCTTAACTGAACAGTGTGGCGAAGCGCTTGAGCAGCAGCGTGGCGCTGTAGTAGTCGAGGCGGAACGTCTCGGTACCGAGGGCGTAAACGCGCTTGTTCTGAACCGCACTCAAATGACTCAGCAGCGGGTTGGCGTAGATGGCCTCGGCGTCTTTCTCGTTACCTGCGAAGAGGAACAGCGCTTCGCCATTCAGTCCGGCGGCAAGGTTCTCCCCGCCCAGCTGGATGATATCGTGCCGCTTGCCCTGACTCTGGCTGGCGTGTAGTCCTTCAGGCAGCGTCGCCAGGGTAAAGCCCAGCTGCGAGAGCAGCTGCCCCTGGGCCGAGTCCGCGGTCCACAGGTTGGCACTGTGCGCCGCCGGGTTATAGACCAGGGCGCTGACCGGCTGCGGCGTCAGCGTCATCTGCTGCTTCACCTTCGCCAACTGCTGATTAAAATCGCTAATGCGGGCTTTGGCCTGCTGCTCCTGACCGGTGATCTCCCCGAGCTGGGTGAGCAGCGTCTGCCAGCTCTTATCGTCGTAATTGATGATCAGCGTCGGGGCAATAGCGGAGAGCTGATCGTAAAGTGCCAGCGCTGAGTCGCCTCCGGTGGCGCTGATGAGGATCAGATCCGGCATCTGGGCGGCGACCGCCTCCGCATTCGGCTCACCAATATAGAGCCGGGCAAGCTTGCGCTGCTTAGCGATCTCGCCCCACTGACGCAGAAAACCGTTCTCGTCGGCAACGCGGTTATTTGGCGCGGTTGCGCCGCTGGCCACCACCGGGGCGTCAATCGCCAGCAGCGAGCCGGTGAGAGTGACGCTGGTTGAGACAATGCGCAGAGGTTTATGATCGAGGGTATGAACGCCCCGGCTGTCAGCGATCTGGCGCGGCCAGTCGGCGGCGTGGGCTACAGAAAATCCTAAAACAAAAAGGCCCAGCATGAGCAGGGACTTAAGCGAAAGCGGGGGGAATCTCACGGCGTGCATCCTGTTATTGTGCGGCTAATGCTTCTCATTTTCATCATTGCGCCGCCGGATGCAAGTTTTTAGCCGCACAAAACTGCGCTCTCTGAGGTTGACATCGCCCGGGATAACTCTTAGCTTACCGACCAAAATATAAATGATAATAATTCTTACTACCTTTATCGTTTCGGAGAGGGATATGGATTTGTCAATGGCAGAGGAGACTCAGCTTACCGTGAACACGCTGGCATCAGACCAATTTTTCTTTATGTCGCCGTATCGCAGCTTCAGCACCTCGGGCTGTTTTATGCGCATCAGCGAACCGGCTAACGGCGGGGACGATCTCAACGGCGCCTTCCAGCAGCGGCTGGCTCAGGCGTTCAGCGAGGCCAAAAAGCAGGGAATTGCCAGGCCGATTGTGGTGGGCGCTATTCCGTTTGATACCACTCAGCCCTCGGCGCTGTTTATTCCCCGCGCCTGGGAGCGTTTCTCCCGTCCCGAGAGGCAGCACTCCGCACGCTACGTCCAGGGGAGCAATGCCCTCAGCGTGGTCACCCGCAAGGCGATCCCCGAGCATCCGGTCTTTACCGATATGGTGGCCCGCGCTGCCGCGCTCACCGCCACTCCGCAGGTCGATAAGGTTGTGCTTTCCCGCCTGATCGATATTACCACCGACAAACGCGTAGACGGCGGGGCGCTGCTGGAGCGGCTGATTGCCCAGAACCCGGCCAGCTTTAACTTCCACGTGCCGCTGCCCGACGGCGGCGTGCTGCTGGGGGCCAGCCCGGAGCTGCTGCTGCGTAAAGAGGCGGCGCATTTTAGTTCCCTGCCGCTGGCCGGCTCTGCCCGTCGTCAGCCGGATGACATGCTGGATCGCGAGGCGGGCAACAAGCTGCTGGCCTCTGAGAAAGATCGCCACGAGCATGAGCTGGTGACCCAGGCGATGAAAACCGTGCTCGCCCCTCGCAGCCGTGAGCTGACCCTGCCGGACTCACCCCAGCTGGTGAATACGCCCACCCTCTGGCATCTGGCAACCCCTATCGAAGGGGTAGCGCAGGCGGAGGAGAATGCCCTGTCGCTGGCCTGTCTGCTGCATCCAACCCCGGCGCTGAGCGGCTTCCCGCATCAGGCAGCAAAAGATCTCATTGCCGAGCTGGAGCCGTTTAACCGCGAGCTGTTTGGCGGCATCGTCGGCTGGTGCGACGCCGACGGCAACGGCGAGTGGGTCGTCACTATCCGCTGCGCGCGCCTGCACGACAACCAGGTCCGCCTGTTTGCCGGGGCCGGGATCGTTCCGGCCTCGTCGCCGGAGGCCGAATGGCGCGAGACCGGCGTAAAACTCACCACCATGCTCAACGTTTTTGGTTTGCATTAAGGAGCAATCATGACAATTCCTTTTACCCGCTGGCCCGATGAATTTGCCCGGCGCTACCGCGAGAAAGGCTACTGGCAGGATCTGCCCCTGAGCGATATTTTGACCCGCCATGCCCAGAGCGATGCGCTGGCGGTGATCGACGGTGAACGCGAGCTGAGCTATCGCCAGCTGAACCAGGCGGCGGATAACCTGGCCGCCTCGTTGCAGGCAAAGGGGCTGCGGGCGGGGGAAACCGCGCTGGTGCAGCTCGGCAACGTGGCGGAGTTCTACATCACCTTCTTTGCCCTGTTGAAAATCGGCGTCGCGCCGGTGAATGCGCTCTTCAGCCATCAGCGCAGCGAGCTAAACGCCTACGCGCTGCAGATCAAACCGGCCCTGCTGGTGGCCGACCGCGACCATAGCCTGTTTAGCGACGATGGTTTTCTTAACGGCTTCGTCGAGGAGCATAGCTCGCTGCGGGTGGTGCTGCTGCGTAACGAACCCGGCGAGCATGCCCTGGAGGCGGCCATTGCCCGTCCGGGTGAGCGCGTTGCGAGCGCGCCGACGCCTGCCGATGAGGTGGCGTTCTTCCAGCTCTCCGGCGGCAGTACCGGCACGCCGAAGCTGATCCCGCGCACCCATAACGACTACTTCTACAGCATTCGTCGCAGCAATGAGATCTGCCATTTCGATAACAGAACGCGCTACCTCTGCGCCCTGCCGGCGGCGCACAACTACCCGCTGAGCTCTCCCGGTGCGCTCGGCGTCTTTCTGGCCGAAGGCTGCGTGGTGCTGGCCGCCGATCCCAGCGCCACGCTCTGCTTCCCGCTGATTGAGAAGCACCAAATCAACGTCACCGCGCTGGTGCCGCCCGCCGTTAGCCTCTGGCTGCAGGCGATCCACGAGTGGGGCAGCAACGCCCAGCTGGCCTCGCTCACATTGCTGCAAGTCGGTGGTGCGCGGCTCTCCGCCACCCTCGCCGCGCGTATTCCGGCAGAGATAGGCTGCCAGCTTCAGCAGGTGTTCGGCATGGCCGAGGGGCTGGTGAACTATACCCGCCTCAATGACAGCATGGAGCGCATCAACAATACCCAGGGCTGTCCGATGAGCCCGGATGACGAAGTGTGGGTAGCGGACGCCGACGGCAATCCGCTCCCGTGCGGCGAGGTAGGTCGCCTGATGACGCGCGGGCCCTACACCTTCCGGGGCTACTTCAATAGCCCGCAGCACAACGCCAGCGCCTTCGACGAGAACGGTTTTTACTGCTCCGGCGATCTGATCGCGATTGACGAGGCGGGCTACATCACCGTTCAGGGGCGCGAGAAGGATCAGATCAACCGTGGGGGCGAGAAGATCGCCGCCGAAGAGGTTGAGAACCTGCTCCTGCGCCACCCGGCCATTATTCATGCCGCGCTGGTGAGCATGGAAGACAGCCTGCTCGGCGAGAAGAGCTGTGCGTACCTGGTGGTATCCCAGCCGGTGCGTGCCGTAGAGATCCGCCGTTTCCTGCGCGAGCAGGGCGTTGCCGAATTTAAACTGCCCGATCGCGTGGAGTGCGTGGACGCGCTGCCGCTGACGCCGGTCGGCAAGGTCGATAAGAAAGAGCTGCGCCTGCGGCTGGCCGAACGGTCCCAGGCGTAACAAAGGAGAGAAGTATGGCAATCCCAAAATTAACCGGCTACGCGCTGCCTGCGGCCACTGAGATCCCGCAGAATAAAGTTAGCTGGGCCTTCGAGCCTGAGCGCGCCGCGCTGTTAATTCATGATATGCAGGACTATTTCATCAACTTCTGGGGCGAAAACTGCCCGATGATGGCCCAGGTCGTGGCGAACATCGCCGCCCTGCGTGAATTCTGCAAGCAGCACAACATCCCGGTCTACTACACCGCCCAGCCGAAAGAGCAGAGCGATGAAGATCGTGCCCTGCTGAACGATATGTGGGGACCAGGCCTGACCCGTAAACCGGAGGAGCAGCAGGTCATTGCCGCCCTGGCCCCGGACGAGGAGGACACCGTGCTGGTGAAGTGGCGCTACAGCGCCTTCCACCGCTCGCCGCTGGAGCAGATGCTGAAAGAGAGCGGGCGCAACCAGCTTCTGATCGCTGGCGTCTATGCCCATATTGGCTGCATGACCACCGCCACCGATGCCTTTATGCGCGATATCAAGCCCTTTATGGTGGCCGACGCGCTGGCGGACTTTAGCCGCGACGAGCACCTGATGGCGCTTAACTACGTGGCCGGACGTTCCGGACGGGTAGTGATGACCGAGGATCTGCTCCCGGTGCCGGTCAGCAAGGCGGCGCTGCGTGCCGTGGTGCTGCCCCTGCTCGATGAGTCCGACGAGCCGATGGATGATGAGAACCTGATTGACTACGGCCTCGATTCGGTGCGGATGATGGCCCTGGCCGCGCGCTGGCGCAAGGTCTATGGCGATATCGATTTTGTCATGCTGGCGAAAAATCCCACCATTGATGCCTGGTGGGCGCTGCTCTCCCGTGAGGTGAAATAGTGGCCGGGCTGGATTTTAGCGGCAAGACGGTGTGGGTTACCGGGGCGGGGAAGGGCATCGGCTACGCGACGGCGCTGGCCTTTGCCGAGGCGGGGGCACTGGTTACAGGCTTCGATCGTGACTTTAGCCACGCTACCTATCCCTTCGCCTGTGAAACGCTGGATATCGCCAACGCCGACCAGGTGGCGGCGGTGTGCCAGCGCCTGCTGGCAACCACGGCCCGTCTCGACGTACTGGTGAACGCGGCGGGGATCCTCCGCATGGGGGCAACCGACCAGCTGTCGCTTGACGACTGGCAGCAGACGCTGGCGGTTAACGTCGGCGGCGCGTTTAACCTTTTCCAGCAGACCATGGCCCAGTTCCGCACCCAGCGGGGCGGGGCGATTGTCACCGTCGCCTCTGATGCTGCCCACACGCCGCGTATCGGCATGAGCGCCTACGGAGCCTCGAAGGCGGCGCTGAAGAGCCTGGCCCTGACCGTAGGGCTGGAGCTGTCCACCAGCGGCGTGCGGTGTAACATTGTCTCGCCGGGTTCTACCGACACCGATATGCAGCGCACGCTATGGACCCGCCCGGACGCCGAGCAGCAGCGCATTCGCGGCTTTGGTGAGCAGTTCAAGCTGGGGATCCCACTGGGCAAAATTGCCCGTCCGCAGGAGATCGCCAATACCATTCTGTTTCTCGCTTCCGATCTTGCCAGCCATATCACGCTACAGGATATCGTGGTGGACGGCGGCTCGACGCTGGGGGCCTGATCGTGATCTGGAAACGTCATCTCACCCTTGCTGAACTCAATGCCACCAGCAGCAACACCCTGGTCGCCCATTTGGGGATTGTCTATACCCGGCTGGACGACGACCTGCTGGAGGCGGAGATGCCGGTCGACGCCCGCACCCATCAGCCGTTTGGCCTGCTGCACGGTGGCGCCTCGGCGGCGCTGGCCGAAACGCTTGGCTCAATGGCGGGTTACCTGATGACCCGCGACGGTCAGTGCGTGGTCGGCACCGAGCTGAACGCCACCCACCACCGCCCGGTATCGCAGGGGAAAGTGCGCGGCGTCTGCCAGCCGCTGCACCTCAGCCGTCAGAGCCAGAGCTGGGAGATTGCGGTTTTTGACGAGCAGGGCAGACGGTGCTGCACCTGTCGTCTGAGCACCGCAGTCTTAGGCTAAGGTATTGCCGGGCGGCACCGCGTTTGCCCGGCCTACAACTTCCCTCACGTTTCATCCCGCATAAGTGATCTCCATTACAGAGTGTTGTAAATAACCGGTTGCCCCTCTGCTTTCTGACGTAACAACATTGTTAAAACCCGCCGCCTGATCTAGAAACAAAATGTAACATCTTCCTGCCTCAGCCAACGGAAAACGACTATGCAAAACTCAGGGAAATACCTTATTTGGGCATTGCTCGCGGTAGTAGGAGCTTTTGCCCTCGGCTATATCGCACTTAATCGGGGTGAACAGATTAACGCCTTATGGATTGTAGTGGCAGCCGTCTGTATCTATCTGATCGCCTATCGCTTTTATGGGCAGTACATCGCCCGCAACGTGCTGGCGGTGGATCCGACCCGCATGACACCCGCCGTACGCCATAACGACGGGCTGGATTACGTTCCCACGGATAAGAAGGTGCTGTTTGGTCACCACTTTGCGGCGATTGCCGGAGCGGGGCCGCTGGTGGGACCGGTGCTGGCGGCGCAGATGGGCTACCTGCCGGGGATGATCTGGATCCTCGCCGGGGTGGTGCTCGCTGGGGCAGTGCAGGATTTTATGGTGCTCTTCGTCTCCACCCGCCGCGACGGCCGTTCGCTGGGGGAGCTGGTGAAAGAGGAGATGGGACCGACGGCGGGCGTGATCGCCCTGGTGGCCTGCTTTATGATCATGGTGATCATCCTGGCCGTGCTGGCGATGATCGTGGTCAAGGCCCTGACCCACAGCCCGTGGGGTACTTACACCGTGGCCTTCACCATTCCGCTGGCGATCTTTATGGGGATCTACATTCGCTATCTGCGTCCCGGACGCATTGGTGAAGTCTCGGTGATTGGCCTCGTGCTGCTGATTTTCGCTATCATCTCCGGCGGCTGGGTGGCGGAAAGCCCAACCTGGGCACCGATGTTCGACTTTACCGGCGTGCAGCTGACCTGGATGCTGGTGGGCTACGGCTTTATCGCGGCGGTGCTGCCGGTGTGGCTGCTGCTGGCCCCGCGTGACTATCTCTCTACCTTCCTGAAGATCGGCACCATTATTGGCCTGGCGATTGGTATCCTGATCATGCGTCCAACGTTGACCATGCCCGCGCTGACCAAATTTGTCGACGGCACCGGCCCGGTGTGGACCGGTAACCTCTTCCCATTCCTGTTTATCACCATCGCCTGCGGGGCGGTGTCGGGCTTCCATGCCCTGATCTCCTCCGGCACCACGCCGAAGATGCTGGCCAATGAGGGCCAGGCCTGCCTGATTGGCTACGGCGGAATGCTGATGGAGTCCTTCGTGGCGATTATGGCCCTGGTCTCCGCCTGCATTATCGATCCGGGCGTCTACTTCGCGATGAACAGCCCGATGGCGGTGCTGGCGCCTGCCGGTACGGCGGACGTGGTCGCCTCGGCGGCGCAGGTGGTGAGCGGTTGGGGCTTCAGCATTACGCCGGACACCCTCAACCAGATTGCTAACGAGGTGGGCGAGCAGACCATTATCTCTCGTGCGGGCGGGGCACCGACCCTGGCGGTAGGGATGGCCTATATTCTCCACGGCGCGCTGGGTGGGCTGATGGACGTCTCGTTCTGGTACCACTTTGCCATCTTGTTTGAGGCGCTGTTTATCCTCACGGCGGTGGATGCGGGCACCCGTGCGGCGCGCTTTATGCTGCAGGATCTGCTGGGGGTGATAAGCCCGGGGCTGAAGCGTACCGACTCGCTGCCCGCTAACCTGCTGGCAACGGCGCTCTGCGTGCTGGCATGGGGCTACTTCCTCCATCAGGGAGTGGTGGATCCGCTCGGTGGCATCAACACTCTCTGGCCGCTGTTTGGTATCGCCAACCAGATGCTGGCCGGGATGGCGCTGATGCTCTGCGCAGTGGTGCTGTTCAAGATGAAACGCCAGCGCTTCGCATGGGTCGCCCTCGTGCCTACCGCATGGCTGCTGATCTGTACCCTGACCGCAGGCTGGCAGAAAGCCTTTAGCCCGGACGTAAAAGTGGGCTTCCTGGCGATCGCTAACCGCTTCCAGGGCATGATCGACAGCGGGAGTATTCCGGCCCAGTACACCGAGTCGCAGCTGCGCCAGCTGGTGTTTAACAACCGTCTCGACGCCGGGCTAACCATCTTCTTTATGGTGGTTGTGGTAGTGCTGGCGGTCTACTCGCTGAAAACCGCGCTGGCGGCGCTAAAAGAGTCTCAGCCGACGGCGAAAGAGACCCCGTACGAGCCGATGCCAGCCAGTGCTGAGCAGGTTGTGGCCCAGGCGAAACGGGCGCACTGAGTTTAATCATGCCCCTCTCCTGTGTGGGGAGGGGCAAGGAGCCTACGATGTTTGATACCCTTGCTAAGGCCGGAAAGTATTTAGGCCAGGCCGCGAAAATGATGGTTGGCGTGCCGGACTACGACAACTACGTCGCCCATATGCAGCTTAACCATCCGGACCAGACCCCGATGACCTATGAGGACTTTTTCCGCGACCGACAGGATGCGCGCTACGGCGGCAAAGGCGGAGCGCGCTGCTGCTAATTCAGTGGTTAAACGTCTCTACCTTCTCGAACGCCGCACGCAGCGTCTCGGGCGTTAACGTCACCGGCAGATAGTGAATCGACTCCACCGGGCGCAGGGTATGGGCGATGACCCGATCCAGCTCGTCACGGTTATGGATATCGACCTCCAGCGCCGCCAGGGTGGTCGGCAGATTGAAGCGCTGGAAGGCATTGACCAGCTGGGCTAACACCTCATCCTGGCCGAGCAGGGCGCTCTGCACTAGAATGCCGTAGGCCACCTTAGTGCCGTGCAGGAACTTATCGGTCTGCGGCAGCACCGTCAGACCGTTGTGCACCGCATGGGCTGCGGCAACGCGGGTGTAGCGCTCGCCGAGTCCGCCCACCATTCCACCTCCGGCAATAATCGCATCTACCACGTCACGGAATGCCTGGGTCAGCTCCCCGCGCTGCTGGTCCGCCAGCGCGGTTTCACTGCTCTCCAGCAGCACGTCGCGGATCGCCAGCGCGCCGTTAATCCCCAGCCGCACGGTCAGCGGCAGGCTGGCCGGATCCGGGGCCAGCACCACCGCCTCATACCACTTCGCCAGCGTATCGCCGATGCCCGCCAGCAGATACGCCACCGGCGCGTCGAGAATAATCTGCGGCTCCACCAGCACCAGGAAGTTGGCGTCATCGAAAATTTCAAAGTGCAGCGCCTGACCCGCGTCGTTATACCAGACCGAGAGCGGCGTCCATGCCGCGCAGGTGGCGGCAATGGTTGGGATCGCCACGACCGGCAACCCTAAGCGGCGCGCCACCGCCTTCGCGGTATCCAGCAGTGCGCCGCCCCCAATACCAATCACCACGCTGCGGTCGCTGCCGGCGTCGTTCACCAGCGCGGTTACGTCATGCTCGCTGCAGTGGCCCCTAAACAGCAGGTGCTTCACCCCTGGGGCGTTAACGCTCTCCGGCAGGTAGGGGCGGGCGGCCGCAATAGCGCGTTCGCCATAGATCAAAACCGCGCGGGAGAGCTGCTCTGGCGTATAGAAATCGTTCAGACGCGCCAGGCTACCGCTGTGGGAGTAGTAGTTGGCCGGGCCGGGTACAACGCGGATATCGGTGTTGCTCATGACTGTGTCCTTGTGCGGAATCGCTAACCCGATGTTATGTCTGGACATCCGGATGGCTAATAATATTTCGCTTTATCTTATGCCTTTTCTGCTGTTGCCAGTCAAGCGCGGCTATGAAAAATTCGCTAAATCAATCTATTAATCCCAGGAAAGCCTCACAGATGAGCGTAAACCATCTCGAGATGCGTGCGATCAGCCTCGCCTTTGCCGGTGTTAATGCCCTGACGCAGGTGAATTTCAGCCTGCGCGGCGGATCGGTACATGCCCTAACCGGAGCCAACGGCGCGGGAAAGTCTACGCTGATGGCGGTGCTGTGCGGCACCTGGGCAGGCTATGAGGGTGAGATCGTCATTGATGACCAGCCGGTCGCCATTCGCTCTCCGCTGGATGCCAAACGCCTCGGCATCCATCTGGTGCAGCAGGAGGTCGACGTGGCGCTGGTTCCCGGTCTTAGCATCGCAGAAAACATCATGCTCGATAAGCTCGCCGAGCCGGGCTACGGCTGGCGCTGGTCTACCGTACGCCAGCATGCGCGGGATGCGCTGGCCCAGCTTGACGTCTCTCTTGACGTCAGACGCGCTATCGACACCTGCACCCTTGCGGAGAAGCAGCAGATCCTGCTGGCCCGCGCGCTCTCCCATCGCTGCCGCTTTTTGATCCTTGATGAGCCTACCGCGCCGCTGGATCAGCACGAGAGCGAGCGGCTGTTTACTGTGGTAAAACGCCTGCAGCAGCAGGGAATTGGCGTGGTCTTTATCTCCCATCGCATTCACGAGCTGAAAGCCATCTGCGACACCCTGACGGTGCTGCGCGACGGCAGGCTGGTGGAGTCCGGCCCGATGGCCGCTCTCAGCGGGGAGGAGATCGTGGAGAAGATGCTCGGCCATCAGCTGAACGATATCTATCCCCCGCGCCGTCCGCCGCACGGAGAAGAGACCCTGCTGCGCGTGGAGGGGCTGCACGACGAGAAGCTACTGAAGGATATCTCCCTGCACCTGCGCAGGGGCGAAATCCTCGGTATCGCCGGCCTGGCGGGCGCGGGCAAAACCGAGCTCTGCAAGGCGCTGTTTGGCGCTGAGAAGAGCCGCGTCGCCCAGGGCGAGCTGAACGGCCAGCCGTGGCGGCCTCGGGATCCGGCGGATTCAGTGATTCGCGGGATGGCGCTGATCCCCGAGGAGCGGCGCAAAGAGGGCATCTTTATTGACGAGCCGATTGCCATGAACCTGGCGGTCAGCGCGGACAACAGCTTCTCTCGCTGGAGCCTGTTCAGCCATCGTAAAGCCTTGCGCTGGGCGCAGACGGTGATTGAGCGCGTGGGCGTACGCACCACCGGCCCGGGGCAGATCCTGCGCCGCCTCTCCGGCGGTAACCAGCAGAAGGTGGCGATAGGCAAATGGCTGCGCGGCAACGCCAGCGTGGTGATTTTCGACGAGCCCACCAAGGGCGTCGACGTGAAAGCCAAAACCGATCTCTTCCGCCTGATTGACGGCCTCGCCCGGGAGGGCAAGGGGATCGTCTACGCCTCCGGCGAGTTTGCCGAGCTGGTGGGGCTCTGCGATCGCATCTGCGTGCTGTGGGATGGCCGCATTGTGGCGGAGATAGCCGGAGCAGAGGCCCGGGAAGAGACACTACTTTACTATTCGACCGGAGGAGCGGCGGCGTGAGCAAAGCCCTGTCAGTAAAAGCGGCGGCGTCGGGCCGTCAGCAATTTTTCGATTTTCTCTATAAGTGGGGCATGCTGCTGACCGTGGTGCTGCTGGTGGCTATCTTCGGCATCGCCTCGGATAACTTCCTCGACCCCTTTAACATCATCAATATTTTGCGTTCGATTGCCATCGTAACGGTGATTGCCGTCGGCGTCTCGATTTCACTGACCATCGGCGGGTTCGATCTCTCCGTGGGGTCGACGGCGTCGCTGGCGAACGCGCTGGTGATCTCGCTCTTTGTCTGGCACGGCTTTGGCACTACCGAAGCGATCCTCGTGACCCTGGCACTCTGTACGCTTGTCGGCCTGTTTAACGCCTTCCTGATCGTTGTGCTGCGCATTCCCGATATGCTCGCCACCCTCGGTAGCCTGTTTGTGATCCAGGGCGTGGCGATGACTTACAGCTACGGCGGATCGATCACTGAAAACATGCTGCTGCCGAGCGGCGAGATGGCGGAGGGGCTGATCCCGCCGGGCTTCAGCCTGCTCGGCCAGGTGCCGATCATTGTCATTGTAATGCTGGTGGTCACGGTGGTAGCCCAGCTTGGCCTGTCGCTGACCACCCACGGACGGCGGATGTACGCCATCGGCGGCAACCCGGAGGCGGCACGCCTCTCCGGGATCCGCACCACCCGCTACAAGGTGGCGGCCTACGTCATCGCCTCGCTGCTGGCGGGACTCGGCGGCATTCTGCTGGCCTCGCGCATCGGCTCTTCGCAGGTCAATGCCGGCGGCGGCTACCTGATGGACGCGGTGGCGGCGGCGTGGATCGGCTTCTCGCTGGCTGGATCCGGCAAGCCTAACGCGCTCGGCACGCTGGTGGGGGCGGTGATCCTCGGGGTGCTGTCAAACGGGCTGGTGATGCTCTCCGTGCCCTACTACGCAATGGACATTATTAAGGGACTGGTGCTGGCCGGTGCTCTGGCGTTGACCTATTTCCAGCGTCGTTAAATTACTTTTATCAGGGGAAACAGAGATGAAAAAATTTGCACTCTCACTGCTGGCGCTGGGCCTGCTGAGTTCTGTTCCGGGCTACGCGGCAACGCCTGCACCGGTTCCGGCCGCGCTGGCTAACCACAGCGGACCGGTACGCATCGCGCTGATCCGTAACCTGGGCTCGGACGATAACACCACCCAGTTCGTCTCCGGCGCGCTGACGGAGGGCAAAAAGCTTGGCTTTAAAGTCAGCACCTTCCTCAGCAACGGTGACGACGCTAAGTTTCAGGACTTTGTTAACCAGGCTATCAGCCAGAAGTATGACGGCATTATTCTCTCCCAGGGCCGCGATCCTTACTCAACCGAGCTGGTGAAAAAAGCGGTAGATGCAGGTATTGCCGTCTCGGTATTTGATACCGCTATTAACGGTACTATCCCCGGCGTGACCGTAACCCAGCAGGATGACGCCTCGCTGACCACTCTCTCCTTCGGCGAGCTGGTGAAAGATTTCAACGGCAAGGCCAACATCATCAAGCTGTGGGTGGCCGGCTTCCCGCCGATGGAGCGCCGCCAGGCGGCCTACCAGGCGCTGCTGAAGCAGAACCCAGGCATTAAAGAGCTGGAGTCCATCGGGGCGGTCTCTTCCGACGTGCAGGGTGATACGGCGAATAAAGTCGGCGCGGTGCTGGCGAAGTACCCGAAAGGGCAGATCGATGCGATCTGGGGCACCTGGGACGCCTTCAGTCAGGGCGCGTACAAGGCGCTGAAAGAGAATGGCCGCACCGAGATCAAACTCTACAGCATTGACGTCTCCAACCAAGATCTGCAGCTGATGCGCGAGTCCAACAGCCCGTGGAAGGTGAGCGTGGCGGTGGATCCGAAGCTGATTGGCGCGACCAACGTGCGTCTGATCGCCAATAAGCTCGCCGGGGAGCAGACGCCAGCCACCTATGACTTTAAAGCCGCTGCCATTCCGCAGGCGCTGCTGGCGGCCCAGCCGGGTGCGGTGAACGTTGCTACGCTGGGGAAAATCATTCCGGGCTGGGGCCAGACCGAAGATTTTATCGCCCCGTGGTTCGCCACTCTGCAAGCGAAAAACAAATGAGTGCGCTGCCTGTGCCTGACTACAGCCGTAATATGCGGCTGATTGGTCACTCGGATCAGGGCGGACGGCCCGACGGCGTGCAGCTGATGGTGCACCGTGGCTTTGCTTACATCGGCCATATGGTCTCCCAGGGCTTCTCGATTGTTGACGTGCGCGACCCGAAAAATCCACGTCCCGCAGGCTACGTGCCCGCGCCGCCGGGGACCTGGAACGTTCACCTGCAGGCCCATGACGATCTGCTGCTGGTCATCAACGCCCGGGATCTCTTTGCCGATGCCCGTTTCGCTGACGAGAAGGTCTACTACACCCGCTCGGTAGGGGAGACGGTGAGCGACGTGCAGGACAAGGGCTGGAGCGCCGGGCTGCGCGTGTTTGATATCTCCACGCCAGACCAGCCAAAAGAGATTGGTTTTCTGGGGCTGGACGGCATCGGCATTCACCGCATCTGGTACGTGGGCGGCCGCTGGGCCTATGTCTCTGCCCTGATCGACGGCTTTAGCGACTACATCTTCCTGACTATCGATCTTGCCAATCCACGTAAGCCCGAAGTGGCGGGACGCTGGTGGCTGCCAGGGATGAACCAGGCGGCAGGCGAGACGCCGACGTGGCCGGAGGGCAAGCGTTACGCTCTGCATCACGCCATTATTGCCGGAGATACCGCCTACGGCAGCTGGCGCGACGGCGGCCTGACGCTGCTGGATGTGAAAGATCGCAGTGCGCCGAAGCTCATCAGCCATCGTAACTGGAGCCCGCCATTTGGCGGCGGAACCCATACCGCGCTGCCGCTACCGGACCGGGATCTGCTGGTGGTGCTGGACGAGGCGGTGCTGGATAACCAGCAGGATGGCGAGAAGCTGATCTGGCTGTTTGATATTCGCGAGCCGGCTAATCCGGTAAGCATCTCTACCTTCCCGCAGCCGGAGGAGATCGACTATGTCGCGAAAGGCGCGCACTTCGGGCCGCACAACCTGCATGAGAATCGGCCGGGGAGTTTTGTCAGCTCGACGCTAATCTTCGCCACTTACCAGAACGCCGGAGTACGGGCCTACGATATCTCTAACCCGTATCGCCCGGTAGAGACCGGGGCACTGGTGCCCGCCGCGCCAGCGAAGATGATGGATACCCGCCCTGGCCGTCCGCAGGTGATCCAGTCCTGCGACGTGTTTGTCGACGCGCAGGGGATCATCTACAGCACCGACTACAACGGCGGATTGTCGGTAATAGAGTATTTGGGCTAACTGTACTGCCGAACCCGGGCAATGAGTTCATCAACGTTATGGATACGGTCGGCAATGACGATCAGCGCCTTGCCTAAATGGATGGCGTGGCGCAGGCATTCGTGGCGCATCTCGTCGTCAGCGATGGTGTCGATATCCGCCACGTGAGAGAGGCCTACGCTGCGGCGGATCAGCTCCGTGCCGCAGAAGCCTATGGCATCGTGCCACACCTTCTGCAGGAACTGAGCGGCATAGCCTGGATGGGCCAGCGCCACGTCGCGGGTCTTCTCTGCGGCCAGGGCAAGGAATGTCTCTGCGAAGGTGTTCCATAGCTCCTGAATATCGTTCAGGCGCTGCTCGCGGGCGGCGGCGGCATCGCGAATACCCAGATGCCCCGGCAGGCCGCAGTAGTTAAGCAGCAGGTTGCCAATAGCCGTACCAAGGTCAAAGCCCATGGGCCCCACGTAGCCAAACTCGGCGTCAATCGCCTTCAGGCTGCCTTCGGCAACAAAAATCGAGCCGCTGTGGATATCGCCGTGCAGGAGCGCTTCGGCATGGGAGAGAAAACGCTGTTTAAGCCCGGCCACCGCCAGCAGCAGGGCGGTATCGTCACGCAGAGCGACCACGTCAGCGTCAATTGCTGCCGGGTAGCTGTTGCGCTCGTGAACGCGGTACGGGTCGTCAAAGAAGAGATCTTCGGTAATGGCGCACATCTCAGGGTTGATAAACTGTGCCACCTGCGCCTTTTTCTGCGCCGGGGTGAGATAAAAATCGCTGGTGTGGAACAGGGTCTGGGCCAGGTACGCCGCCAGCTGGCGGGCGGCCTGCGGATAGTATGCGCCTTTGATCAGCTCCCCGCGCCAGATGCGGTGGTCGGAGAGATCCTCCATCACCATCACCGACAGGTCAGGATCGAAGTGGTGGATCTTCACCGTATGCGCCGGGCAGTGCCGATAGTGCTCTACCAGGGTCTGCGCCTCCAGCCGGGCGCGATCCAGGGTCAGCGGCCAGGATTCGCCCACACAGCGCACGTAGGGCAGGGCCTGCTTGACGACGATCCGGCTTACGCCCTCGGCGTCGAAAATTTTAAACACCAGATTCAGGTTGCCGTCACCGACTTCATGCGCGCTAACCAGTTCGGATGACTGCTCCAGACCAGCACATTGCCGGGCATAGGCCACCGCGTCGGCGGCGTTGAAAGTTCGGTATTGCGACATTGCCGGTATCCTCAATTTTCTGTTTATAAAGCCATTCAGACGTCTATACATCTGTAATTCATCCTGACACAATACGATACATCAACGCAACAGGGATTTAACGCTATGCAGCCACTCCAGACCACCAGCCTGCGCGTCACCGATAATCAGCTTTTTATTCTCGATCAGCAGGCGCTTCCGCAGGAGAAGCGCTGGCTGCCCGCCGACAGGGTGGAGACGCTGGTGGGCCATATTCACGCCCTGCGGGTGCGCGGTGCGCCGTTGATTGGCCTCTCCGCCAGCCTGCTGCTGGCGCTGCTGGCCGAGCGGGGCGAAAGCCAGACCGCTCTGGCCCAGGCGCTGGAGACGCTGCGCGCGGCGCGCCCAACGGCGGTGAACCTGATGAACAACCTTGACCGCATGAAGCTGGCCCTGACGGAGGTGGATTTTGTCCCGGCGCTGGTGGCCGAAGCCGAGCGGCTGGTTGCCGAGGATAAGCAGCTTTGCGCTCGAATTGCCGCGGCGGGCAGTGCGCTGGTGACGCCCGGCAGCCGCCTGCTGACGCACTGCAATACCGGCGGGCTGGCGACCGCGGGCGTGGGTACGGCGCTGGGGGTGATCTCGCAGGCCTTTACCGACGGCAAGGTCGTCAACGTCTGGGTAGGGGAGACGCGCCCGCTGTTGCAGGGAGGCCGTCTGACGGCATGGGAGCTGGCGGAGCTGGGTATTCCCTGCCAGCTAATCACCGACTCGATGGCGGCCAGCCTGATGGCGCAGGGGCAGGTGGATGCGGTGTGGGTTGGCGCGGACCGTATTGCGGCCAACGGCGACGTGGCGAATAAGATCGGCACCTACTCGCTGGCGGTGCTGGCCCGCTATCACGGGATCCCGTTTTACGTGGCTGCCCCGCAGACCACGCTGGATCCGCTCTGTCCGAACGGGGAGGCCATTCCTATTGAGCAGCGCGCGGCCAGCGAAGTCACCGGCGTAGCGGGCAGCTTCGGGACGGTGCAGTGGGCCCCCGAATCGACGCTGGTCTATAACCCGGCGTTTGACGTTACCCCGGCCGCGCTGATTAGCGGCTGGGTGCTGGATACCGGGGTCGTTACGCCGGACGAGGTGGCGGCGGGATTTTTCAGATGATAAATAACGCCTGGCGCGGCCTACGCCAGGCGAGGATAGCCGTCGGCAATAGCGTCGCCGGTGAACTGGGCGATCCACCCCTCGGGGTTGTCGAAGATACGAATGGCGGTAAAGTTCGGCTCGGATCCCATATCAAACCAGTGCGGCGTGCCTGCCGGCACTGAGATCAGATCGTTTTTCTCGCACAGCACCTGATAGACCTCATCACCAATGTGCAGGCAGAACAGGCCCGCGCCCTCGACAAAAAAGCGCACTTCATCTTCGCCATGTGTGTGCTCACTGAGAAACTTTTCCCGCAGCGCCTGCTTGTTAGGGTTATCGGCACGCAGGCTGATCACATCCCAGCTTTGATAGCCTTTCTCGGCAACCAGTCGATCGATGGCGTGCTGATAGGCGTTGATTACCGCCTCTGGCGCAGGATCGGCACCGAGATCGCGGTCGGCCTGCCAGCGCTCAAAGCGCACGTTTTTGGCGTTCAGCTGCTGCTGGATCTCACCCGCGTCGGTGCTGTGCCACGTAGGCTGGCGGGTATCATTGACGGAATAGATGGTTAACGCGCTCATGAGGGGATCTGCTCCGGGTTAATGTCGTTAAAACTGTGCACCTGGTGATGCTGGCTGGCGGCATCATCATCGCCACGAATCAGCTGCACGGTACGTAAACCGGCCTCTGCGGCGGCGTCCAGCTCCTGATGAATATCTGACAGGAAAAGGATCGACACCGGCGGCAGCGCGAGCTGCTCGGCAATGCTGCTATAGGAGCACGCTTCACGCTTGGCACCGATACGGGTATCAAAGTAGCCGCTAAACAGATGAGTAATATCACCTTCGTCGCTGTAGCCAAATAACAGTTTTTGCGCAGCCACCGACCCCGAGGAATATACATAGAGATCAATTCCCTGCGACTTCCATTTTTCCAGCGCCGGCAGCACGTCGGGGTAGAGATGGCCGGTAAAGTCGCCGTTGACGTAGCCGTCGTGCCAGATAATTCCCTGTAATGCCTTCAGCGCCGTCGACTTACGATCTTCATCCATAAAGCGGAACAGCGTCTCAATGAGATCGGCAGTGGAGGCATCCGGTTGGGCGATCTCATCCCGCAGATTATCGAGAATGGATTTCACCGGCTCGGCATACTGCTGGGCAGTGACAAATGCCTCCAGCCGCTCGCGGGCGTAGGGAAACAGCACGTTATGCACGAAGCGGATATCGCTGGTCGTGCCCTCAATATCAGTAACGATGGCGCGGATCATGATCTCTCCAGCAGGCGACGCTGCATTTCACACACAAATAAAAACTCCAGCCCTTCAAGGTGGCGACGGGCTTCCGCCACGCTGCGTCCCCAGCAGGTGAGACCGTGTCCGCGCAGCAGGAAGCCGTAGTTTAGCGGCGTCTGGCGGGCGTATATCTCAATGCGCCGGGCAAGGGCGGGGATATCCTGGTCATTATCAAACAGGGGAATGGAGACCGTGTCGAGGTGGCTGGTCTGTCCGCTAAGGGATTTCTGCATCTCGTAACCCGTAAGCTTGAGCGTCGCCAGTTTCTCAACGCGTGACAGCACCGTGGCGTTGACGGTATGCACATGCAGCACGGCGTTCGCCTCCGGGTAGAGGCGATAGATCAGCGTATGCAGGCCGGTCTCGGCGGAGGGCTTCCGTCCTGACGGGGCGCGATCGGTGGCGATCTCAACCTGCAAAAAGTCGTCCACCGTCAGGCTGCCCTTGTCTTTACCGGACTCGCTGAGCCAGCACCAGTCGGCATTTTCCCGTACCGACATGTTGCCGCCGGTGGCCGGTGCCCAGCCTTTAGCGCCCAGCCAATGGCAGGCTTCAACCAGCGCCGGAAGTTGCAGAGGGTATGTCATAACGTTCCTGAATAGCGTGAGCAGAGTAATACCATTATAGTTTAGACGTCTAAGCGTCTTGATTGCCAAAGACTAGCATCTTGTTTAACAAAACAGAAGGGTAAAAACAGAGGTAAACCTTGTTCAATGCATGATACCTGTGAAAAACGTTTTACAGCCAGTAAAAAAGGTAGGAATAAAAAAGACTTTATTAGATAATTCTTCTACAGATCTCATTAGCTCTCTTTTTAAAGAATTATATAAGGATGATGAATGTTTTTGGTACCTCTTGTCGTTCTTATAGTCTTAACTTACGCATCACGAAAAATGCTATTAGTTAAAACTATATTAACATGCCTAATGATATTGGTATTTGGTTTTTGGTTTGTTTCAGACATGTTTACAGGTCATGGTGTAACCGATGCTGTTTATTATCAAATACTTAACTCAGCTAAAGGCTCATCAATTCACGACATTATTTGGAAGGTTGTGGCTGCTGGCCTGTTTTTTGCGGTTTTCCTCTCATTACTGGTAACGTCTTATTTTTTAAGGAAGAAACCTTATAAATCAAGAAAGTTTATCACGCCAATCTATTTTGTTTTATTTGCGCTCACCCTCTTTTACTCTGTACCTGCTACAAATGTCTATAGCTCGCTATCGAATCTAAAGTATAGCAATAGCGTATATGCCTCAAAATTTTATGTCAAACCGGCCAAAAGCAAAGATAACTACAATTACGTGGTTATTTATGCTGAGAGTCTCGAGAGAACGTTCAGGAACTTAGATGGCGTCAACTATATCCCTCGTTTAAGTAAAATTGCCGATTCCTATGATGATTTTACAAACCTGATACAAACTGAGGGTGCCGGATGGACGATGGCTGGGCTGGTCAATACTCAGTGCGGCATTCCTCTTTCTCTGCCTCAGGGTAATTCAGCCAATAATTTATCCGCTTTTTTAGAAGGCGCAAAATGCATAGGCCAGAAGTTCCAGGAGGAGGGATATCAAAGCCTTTTTATCAGAGGCAGCGATAAAGCCTTTGCCGGAGGCGATAAGTTTTTATCCCAGCATGGATGGGGTACTCTTCAGGACAAGGAGTACTTTTTAAAAAACAACATTGTCGATCCGGAAAAAGTGCAAGGGTGGGGAGTTGAGGATGATGCACTACTGTCTCATGCCTGGGATGAATTCAACAGGCTCTCACAACACGAAGGTAAGTTTGTGCTTTCGCTGCTTACAGTTAATACTCATGCCCCGTCAGGTATGGTATTAAAGTCTTGTGAACCTGAAATCCCGAGTAACATAAAAAATAATATGCTTCGTGCAGTTTCGTGTTCAGATTATCTCCTCTCTAATTTCATTGAGAAGATTATAAATTCTGACCATTTTGATAATACTATCATCGTTCTGACCTCTGATCATCTGATGATGGCTAATGATGCGAGCAGTATGCTTAATAAGCATCAAAATGAGCGACGCAATAATTTCATTGTGATAAAAAAAGATCGCCCGGCAATGAAAAATAGTAAGTTGGGAACGTTGATGGACGTATGGCCGACCATATTTGATATTGCAAACCAGCAGGATGTAGGCGTTGGTTTTGGCGTTAGCCTGCTCAAAAAGGAGAGTAGCGGTCTGGTTGACTGGTTCCTCAAAAATAAAAATATTGCACCCTTTATCGGTTTCTCCTCTACGCTTTGGAATAATCCAAGCCTCAGTGACAGGATGGTGTCAGATGGTAATACGATTAAGATAGGAGACAAGCAGTATAATTTGCCTCTCTATGCTTCTGTTGGTAAAGATAATAAATTCATGGATGTATATTTTGACTCTTTTGCAATAGATGCTGAGAATTTAATCAATAAAAATGAAAAGATAGTCTATGCAACACAGTGTTACGTTGTGAATGGTAAATCAGATGGAACCTGTTTATATATCATGACTAAAGATAGGATTGTTAAGAGGACAATCAATGAGAAAGGCATCACATCTGAAAAAGCGAGCCGTTTTACTTCGCCGTTATATATCGATGAGCTTTCTGGGTTCTCATCGGGGGGGCCGTTAAAAACGACGGGCACTACGTTAAATCCCCATGGAAGAGTGATGCCGCGGGGGATTACTTTTTACGGCTTTAATCCTGGGGACGTGACGCATTACGAATCTATCAACTTTGACACCTGCGCAGGCAAATCAATTGATATCGATGGGCTTTATGCATTTATGAAAAAGCATCAGCACATTATTTTTGCGTCTAACGATTCCCCGGTTTGCGATGGCATAAACGTGCTGGATTCAGTTAAAAATTTATTTAACTCAAATCAATTAATGACTCTGGCCTTTAGACAGCAAATTGGTGGTGTCATAAATGGTAATAGTGCGAATGCTGAAACTCTTGTTGGCTACCCGCTTAGGCAGTTAGATTTCTTTGTGAATTTGAAAAACAACCAGCTTTTTTCGTTGTGCAGTGTCCTCAATGACTGTTAAATAACCGGCAGCGGGCAATAAGAAATGAGCCAGACTTATTGCCCAACGCCGTAAAAGAGAGTCATCCATGTGCAACTGTCATATCCATATGCTTCATCGATTTAAAGCGTCTTTTAAGATCGTGATATAGTGGCAGCAACATCAGTATTACACGCAGGCACCTATCCATGAGCAATAACACACTGATCCCGCAGAGTAAACTGCCCAATCTGGGCACGACGATTTTTACCCAGATGAGCGCACTGGCGCAGGCGCACCAGGCGATTAACCTCTCGCAAGGGTTTCCTGACTATGATGGTCCACGCTATCTGCAGGAGCGACTGGCGTTTCACGTGGCTCAGGGAGCAAACCAGTATGCACCCATGACCGGGGTGCAGGCGCTGCGGGAAGCCATTGCCGAGAAAACCGCCGCCCTGTATGGCTACCAGCCGGATGCTAACAGCGACATCACCGTTACTGCCGGTGCCACCGAGGCGCTTTACGCCGCAATTACTGCTCTGGTACGCAGCGGCGATGAGGTGGTCTGCTTCGATCCAAGCTACGACAGCTACGCTCCGGCGGTTGAGCTGGCGGGTGGCGTCGTGAAACGCATTGCGCTGCAGCCGCCGCACTTTAACGTGGACTGGCAGGCCTTTACCGGGCTGCTGAGTGATAAGACCCGGCTGGTTATTCTCAATACGCCGCATAACCCGTCGGCCACGGTGTGGCAGCGAGCGGATTTTGCCGCGCTGTGGCAGGCAATTGCGGAACGTGAAATCTACGTGCTGAGCGATGAGGTCTACGAGCACATCTGCTTTGCTCCCGAGGGGCATGCCAGCGTACTTGCTCACCCCGCGCTGCGTCAGCGGGCGGTGGCCGTCTCATCCTTTGGTAAAACCTATCATATGACGGGCTGGAAGGTAGGCTACTGCGTTGCGCCAGCGGCTATCAGCGCCGAGCTGCGCAAGGTGCACCAGTATCTGACCTTTGCGGTCAACACCCCGGCCCAGCTGGCGCTGGCGGATATGCTGCGGGCGGAGCCTGAGCACTACCGTGAACTACCTGCTTTTTATCAGGCCAAACGCGATCTGCTGATTGATGCCCTGAGTCAGAGCCGGCTGAAGATCCTGCCCTGTGAAGGGACCTATTTCCTGTTGGCGGACTATAGCGCCATCTCCGATCTGGATGACGTCAGCTTCTGCCAGTGGCTAACCAAAGAGGTCGGCGTAGCGGCTATTCCGCTGTCGGTCTTCTGCGCCGATGCCTTCCCGCACAAGCTTATTCGCCTCTGCTTTGCCAAGCAGGAAGCGACGCTGCGCGCTGCCGCAGAGCGTCTCTGCACGCTCTGACAGTCGAGCCAATATTAGCGATCCGCCAGCTTTATCATCTCAATTAAGCTGGCGAAGGCGCTGCCGTTTAGCGAGGCCCGGTTGTAAAGCATAAATATATCAAAGGTGGGCAGGGCGATATCGATGTCCACTATTTTTAAATTCATTATCTTTTTATAGTGATTAAAGGTAGACAGCGGCATCAGCCCAATAAGCTCAGACTGGCTAATCATATTAATGATAGAAATATATGAGTCGCTGCTGAACACAATATTGCGCTGTGGCAAGACGGTTTCAATCTCTTCCTGTAATGCCAGCGCCCCCTTTTCCGGCGTGCTGTAGAAGGTAAACCCCTCAGCCAACACATCACTAAGGGTTATTTTACCGTTAAGACGTGGATGGTGTTCGCTGCAAACCAGCGCTATCGGCTCGCATGACAGCTTTTCGCAGACCACCGCAGGGTTAACGATAGGAAAAAGCGATAGAATGAGATCGGCTTTGCGGTAGGTCAGCAGCTCTTCAGCCGACTGCGGAGTAATAAAAATATCATGGTGTTCAATCGCGTAGCTGGCCTGCTGGCGTAGCGCCTTGACCAGCGCCGTGCTTCCTTTGCTCATCAGCAACTGCGGCGTATAGAGAACAAACTTTTTACTCAGCTCGTTTCTGTTCATCATATTAATTGTCTGTTCGAGCTGGCTAAGATTCACCTCCAGATGCATATGCAGGTTAATCGCCACCGTCGTGGGCGAAACGCCTTTTCCGCTGCGAATGAACAGCGGATCGTCAAGATGCGCACGCAGCCGCTGGAGAGACTGGCTTACCGCAGAGGGAGTAATAAATAGCGCTTTAGCCGCTTTACTGATGCTTTGATGCTGGTAAATACATTCAAAAATAAGCAGCAGATTAAGATCGAATTTTTTTAAATCGTATAGATTAGTCATTTTTTTATCTCAATATATTGCTGCATATTACTGCGAATCACCGGGCTTTTAGGCTCGCTGAAATATATCATAAACTGCCCGGCATTAAACGATGCGACACACAGAATGCTTAAAACGGTCGAACCTATCACAGCCATAGGCCACACCTTACAGCGGTGCATTGCCCTTTGATCGGGGGAGTGATGTAATCCCCGACGCCATTACGGCTTTAAGGTTGTTAGATATCGCTGATTGATTTGATAAAGCAAACGCATTAGCCGTTGCCATCAAAATTCGGTACCTTACATCTCATCGAAACCACGGAGGAAGTATAGATGTCCTTAATCAATACCAAGATCAAACCTTTCAAAAACCAGGCGTTCAAAAACGGTGAATTCATCGAAGTGACCGAGAAAGATACCGAAGGCCGCTGGAGCGTCTTCTTCTTCTATCCGGCTGACTTCACCTTCGTTTGCCCGACCGAACTGGGCGACGTAGCCGATCACTACGATGAGTTGCAGAAACTGGGCGTGGACGTGTACTCCGTCTCCACCGACACCCACTTCACCCACAAAGCGTGGCACAGCAGCTCTGAGACCATCGCTAAAATCAAATATGCGATGATCGGCGACCCGACTGGCGCGCTGACCCGTAACTTCGAAAACATGCGTGAAGACGAAGGTCTGGCTGACCGCGGTACCTTCATCGTTGACCCGCAGGGCATCATCCAGGCGATCGAAGTGACTGCAGAAGGCATTGGCCGTGACGCATCTGACCTGCTGCGTAAAATCAAAGCGGCTCAGTACGTTGCTTCTCACCCAGGTGAAGTGTGCCCGGCTAAATGGAAAGAGGGTGAAGCGACCCTGGCTCCGTCTCTGGACCTGGTTGGTAAGATCTAAGTCTCAAAATTTGAAAAGCCCGGCGGCGCTGCGCTTGTACGGGCCTATCTATCACGGGTGCGCTATGCACCCGTTTTTCCCTAACAACATGATTCAAGTTGCATCCAGGCAGCCCCATTGAGGCAGCTTGCATGATGATGTTTTTAACTCAGAGGTGACCCTAATGCTTGATACTACAATGAAAACCCAGCTTAAGGCTTATCTTGAGCGTCTGACCAAACCCGTTGAGCTGATTGCTACGCTGGACAACAGCGCTAAATCGGCAGAGATCAAAGAGCTGCTGGCTGAAATTGCCGAGCTGTCTGACAAAGTCTCCTTTAAAGAAGACAATCAGCTGCCGGTGCGTAAACCTTCGTTCCTGATCGCTAACCCAGGCTCTCACCAGGGCCCGCGTTTTGCTGGCTCTCCGCTGGGACACGAATTTACCTCCCTGGTGCTGGCACTGTTGTGGACCGGCGGCCACCCTTCTAAAGAAGCGAAAGAGATGCTTGAGCAGATCGCCGCGCTGGAAGGGGATTTTGAGTTTGAAACCTACTACTCGCTCTCTTGCCACAACTGCCCGGACGTGGTCCAGGCGCTGAACCTGATGTCCGTGCTTAACCCACGCATCAAGCATACGGCGATTGACGGTGGCGTGTTCCAGAACGAAGTCACCGATCGCAACGTCATGGGCGTGCCGGCGGTGTTCCTGAACGGCGTTGAGTTTGGTTCAGGCCGTATGACCCTGACCGAAATCGTCTCTAAAGTGGATACCGGCGCTGAAAAACGTGCGGCGGAAGAGCTGAACAAGCGTGACGCTTACGACGTGCTGATCGTCGGTTCCGGCCCTGCCGGCGCGGCAGCGGCAGTCTACTCGGCGCGTAAAGGTATCCGTACCGGCCTGATGGGCGAGCGTTTTGGCGGTCAGGTGCTCGACACCGTGGACATCGAAAACTACATCTCCGTGCCGAAAACCGAAGGTCAGAAGCTGGCCGGTGCGCTGAAAGCCCACGTTGATGATTACGATGTGGACGTTATCGACACCCAGAGCGCAACCAAACTGATCCCGGCGGCAGAAGAGGGCGGCCTGCATCAGATTGAAACCGCCTCTGGCGCGGTGCTGAAAGCACGCAGCGTGATCGTTGCCACCGGTGCCAAATGGCGCAACATGGGCGTGCCGGGTGAAGAGCAGTACCGTACCCGCGGCGTAACCTACTGCCCGCACTGCGACGGCCCGCTGTTTAAAGGTAAACGCGTAGCGGTCATCGGCGGCGGTAACTCCGGCGTTGAGGCGGCTATCGACCTGGCCGGTATTGTTGAACACGTGACGCTGCTTGAGTTTGCGCCAGAGATGAAGGCCGACAAGGTTCTGCAGGATAAAGTGCGCAGCCTGAAAAACGTCGACATCATTCTGAACGCTCAGACCACCGAGGTGAAAGGCGACGGCACCAAACTGACCGGCCTTGAGTACCGTGCCCGCGTGAGCGGCGATGTGCACCACATTGAGCTGGAAGGTATCTTCGTACAGATCGGCCTGCTGCCGAACACTAACTGGCTGGAAGGCGCGGTTGAGCGTAACCGTATGGGTGAGATCATCATTGATGCCAAGTGTGAAACCAGCGTGAAAGGCGTATTTGCGGCGGGCGACTGCACCACCGTACCGTACAAACAGA
Organism: Pseudescherichia sp. AS216; assembly: GCF_037152055.1. Taxonomy (NCBI): domain Bacteria; kingdom Pseudomonadati; phylum Pseudomonadota; class Gammaproteobacteria; order Enterobacterales; family Enterobacteriaceae; genus Pseudescherichia; species Pseudescherichia sp. AS216. Next base: position 264,803 of record NZ_JBBCMV010000001.1, read on the forward strand.
TCATCATCGCCACTGGCGAAGGTGCGAAAGCCTCTCTGAGCGCGTTCGACCACCTGATCCGTACTACCGTATAATAAGCAAGTAAGACACCTGCACTGTAAGCAGCGAGGCTACCTTCGGGTAGCCTCTTTTTTTATCACCTCTTTTTCCCGCTAAGATTACTCTCAAAACCGCTGTCGATTCGCCTGGCCGCCCAGATCGGCGTCTGAACTGACTAACCTTGATCCGTGCAAGCCCAATTTTCACTCTCCCGATCTCAGGGGAGTAGCGGAGGTCTGAATGAAAGCATTGACGTATCATGGTCCCCATAGCGTTCGCGTCGAGAGCGTGCCGGATCCGATTATTGAACAGCAGGATGATATTATTCTGCGTATCACCGCGACCGCCATCTGCGGTTCCGACCTGCACCTCTATCACGGTAAGATCCCTAAAACTGAACACGGGGATATTTTCGGTCATGAATTTATGGGCGAAGTGGTCGAAGTCGGCCGTGACGTAAAAAATATTCAGAAAGGCGAGCGGGTGGTGATCCCCTTCGTAATTGCCTGTGGCAGCTGTTTCTTCTGCCAGCAGCACCAGTATGCCGCCTGCGAGACCACTAACGGTGGACATGGCGCAGCCCTGAACAAAAAGCAGATCCCACCGCCGGCCGCGCTGTTTGGCTATAGCCACCTCTACGGCGGCGTGCCGGGTGGCCAGGCTGAGTATGTCCGCGTACCTAAGGGTGACGTTAACCCCTTCAAGGTGCCGCAGCTGCTCTCCGACGATAAAGCGCTGTTCCTCTCTGATATTCTGCCCACCGCCTGGCAGGCAGCAAAAAACGCCGAGGTGAAGAAAGGGTCGCGGATCGCTATCTACGGGGCCGGTCCGGTAGGCCTGCTTACCGCCGCCTGCGCCCGACTGCTGGGTGCTGAGCAGATCTTTATGATCGACCATAACGACTATCGTCTGCGCTTTGCTGAAGAGCGTTACGGGGTGATCCCAATTAACTTTGATAAGCATGACGATCCGGCCGAGGTCATCATTGAAAACACGCCGGGCAATCGCGGCGTAGATGCCGTGATTGATGCCGTTGGCTTCGAGGCTAAAGGCAGTACCACCGAAACGGTGCTGACTAACCTTAAGCTAGAGGGCAGTAGCGGTAAGGTACTGCGCCAGTCCATCGCCGCTGTCCGCCGGGGCGGGATTGTCAGCGTGCCGGGGGTCTATGCGGGCTTTATCCACGGCTTCCTGTTCGGCGACGCCTTCGATAAAGGTATCTCGTTCCGCATGGGCCAGACCCACGTTCACGCCTGGCTGCCAGAGCTGCTGCCGCTGATCGAGCAGGGTCTGCTGAAGCCAGAAGAGATCGTGACCCACTATCTGCCGCTTGAAGACGCGGCCCGTGGCTATGAGATGTTTGATAAGCGTCAGGATGACTGCCGCAAAATCATTCTGGTGCCCGGGGCGCAAAGCCCGGAAGCGGCGAGAGCCAGCGTAACGGCACTGAGCAACGGTAATATCAACCTTCCGCCAGCGTAACGCCTCCTCTACTCAGCCTGCCCTCTGAACGCATCCAGAGGGTAGGCTGTTTCTTGTTAATATCCTACTTCATCCAGAACAAACTCTTTGCCACAGTTGCCAGGGTGCGGCTGAGCAATAAACGAGGCGGGAGAGAGCGGCTGATTGATTGCGCTTGCCTTCAGAGTGAGCTGCACTTCCGTTAGATAGGCCGGGTTGCCGTTGCAGGTCAGCTTCATAGCTTTGACGCTATCGCTGCCGTAGGTCCGGGCAAAGGCGGCGTCAAAATCGCTGCGGCTGACGCGCTCGCCGTAGTTGGCCGCAATGAACTTACCGAGGGCGCTCTGCTTGATCTCGCTGGCCATGCGCACCATTACGCCAAAGTAGGCGTCCGGATCGAAGCCGAAGCAGACCCCGTGCTTGGCATATTCGTAGCGTTCAAGGCAGGAGTTTGCACCCGCGCCCGGCATCACGCTGTTAAGCTTTGCTGCGCTCTCCAGCGACAGGCCGGTCTCGGCGCTGGCGCACTTCTGCCCGACGCGGGCCTCTGGCATGTTGGGGATGGGGCGGGTAGCACAGCCGTAACGCATCCAGCGGCGATCGTCGACTCCGCGAGCAGCAATTGATTTCGGCAGGCCGGGCCACAGGCCGTGAACGGTCAGAAAATCGTCTTTGTTGTCGCTCTCTTTTTGCAGGCGACACTCGTCCGGCTCGCGCTGGCGGCGATCGTGCTGGCTCTGGCAGAACCCGGTTTGCCACGAGAGCGCCAGCACATAGCGATCGAAATCACCATATTGGGTAGCGCTTAGCGGGGCGGCAGGCGCGGCGGCGGTCCAGAGCATGGCCGTTGCGGCGGCGAGCAGGGGTACGAACTCCTTTCTGAACATTTCAATTCCCGATGAATATATTTAAATAGTTCCAGAAAGTTATTAAAGCATAAAAAAAGCGCCGAACAGGCGCTTTTTCGTGTGGTGCTTAGCGGAGGGCTGTCCCAGGAACCAGTATTTCCGTGGCCACAATTACCACGATCAAGCCTACCAGAACCGGTACCGAGGTGCGCTTTACCACCTCGAAGGGGGAGATTTTTGCCATCCCTGCCACGGCAACCACCACACCGGAGACCGGGGATATGGTGCGTCCGAGGTTAGAGGCCTGCAGCATGGGAATTGACAGGTAGGCCGGATTAATACCCGCCTCGCTGGCCAGCTTAGGGATCATCTCCACAAAGGCGTAGAAGGGCGCATTGCCCGAGCCGGTGGTCATCGCCGCCAGCATGGTCAATGTCACCAGTACCAGCATCAGGATAATACTGGCCGAACCGAAGGAGGTGGCAATGGAGATCAGGCTTTCAATAAAGCCGATGGCGCTTAACCCCTGGGCAAAGACCCCGGCGGCAACCAGCAGGATCACCACTCCCGCAAAGGCGTCCGCCATCCCGCGATACGCCACCTCCAGCCCGGAGAAGACCCGCTGGGTATTGAAGCCGCGCAGAAATTCCAGTACCGCCGACAGCAGCATGCAGATCACCAGGATGGTAATGATGTGCAGCTCTGGTCCCCATTTGCCATCAAAGATCAGCACGCCAACGATGGGCGTAAAGGGCAGGATGGCGTAAAACGACGGTGCGCTGGTGGTGATATCGTTCACGTCCAGCCTCTCCTGGGAGATATTCTCTTTTTTATCCAGCCAGCGCTGCCAGAAGAAGTGGGCGATCGCCATCGCGATAATCGCGGCGATAGAGATCGGCAGCGTGGTTTTAAAGGCGAAGTCGATCAGCGGCATCTCTGCGGCCTTGGCCGCCAGCACCACGTCCCCGGAGGTAGGAGAGAGGATAATTGCCGCCGGCGAGGCACAGATAGCCGCCGCCGCGCCACGGCTGATGCCGACGTTGACCATGACCGGGAACAGGGTCGCCATCAGCAGTACGCCCAGACCCGTTGCCGAGGAGACCGCCAGCGACATCAGGCAGGCAACGAAGTAGGCCGCGATCATCAGGATATAGGGCGAGTTGATATAGCGCAGCGGTCTGGAGGCCAGCTTGACCACCATATCGTTTGCACCGATATGGGTCATATAGGCGGCAAACCCGCACAGCATCATGATCATCATGCCGAGATCGCCGCCGCGGCTCATCAGCAGGATCTTGATATACTCAACAATATCGGTAGCGCTGTAGCCGGTGCTGGTGGCACTCGACGGCAGAATTTTATGCCCCATCAACGCGCTGGCAATCAGCAGCACCAGACCGCCCACAAAGAGCACGCCGGTCGCCGAGTAGCCTTTGATGATATAGCGCGCAACGCCAATAATCACTACCACGCCCAGCAGGAGTTCAATAAACGTTAACATGGTTCCCTCTCATCATTAAGGCATGCAATGTGCCCAACAGAAGCGAACCGGTAGCTGACTAAAATCAATAAATAGCTAATTAACCGCTCATAAATGCTTTAATTGTTAAGCTATCGCTGTCTATACTCGACAACCTCTCACTTTTTGTGGGTTTTTATGCACGCACCCTGGATTCGGCGGCTACGCTTTCTCAAACGGCATCTTCTGATGCTGTTGATCGCGTTCGGCTGGCTGCTGTTCCAGAGCCAGCTAGCGATTGCTTCCCACGACTGCACGCTGGATATGCAGGGTGAAAGCGCCATGCTCCAGCATGTGAACCATATGCAGATGCCGGAGATCGCAACGACCCACGCGTTTCAGGCTCCTCTGTGCGATAAGCACTGCGTGCCGGATGCAATGCAGAAGGATCCCGGACACGGATCGCTGGCGGCCTTGCCGGTGGATATCGCTCTTGCCATTAATTTACCCCCCTGCGTTGAGACGCCTTCTACCACATGGTCGCTCACCCCACCCGCAGCAGGGCCGCCGGCAACGATCCGTTTTTGCCGGTTCCGCGAGTAGATACCTGTTAATTCGTTGAATTTACCCAATTTACGATTAACTGAGGTTCTACTATGTTCTCTTTTACATCCAGTACGCTCTCTGGCGTGCTGTTTATGCTGTTTGTCTCCGCCGCACAGGCGGAGTCGTATACCCTCACGCAAACCCTCGCCGCCGCCCAGCGCTACTCCGCTGAGCTCTCTGCTAGCCGTAACGAGGCGCAGGCGCTTAACGCCATGGCGGAATCTGCCCGCGAGCTGCCCGATCCCCGGCTGAAATTTGGTCTCGAAAACCTGCCGGTGCAGGGCAGCAACGATCGCCGCTTTACTCGGGAAGGAATGACCATGCAGCGCATCGGCGTGATGCAGCAGTACGTCAGCGCGGATAAGCGCGAGCGGAAAGCGCAAACCCTGCTGGCGGAGTCGCAAAGCGTTAATGCGCAGGCCCAGGCCATTCGTGCCGCACTGCAACGGGATACCGCCCAGGCGTGGCTGGATCTGGCTATTTCATCTCGCGCCCTTACGGCGGCCCGGCAGCTGCTGGCCGAAACCGCACGCCAGCAGAGCGTGCAAAAAGCCAGCGTGGGTGCAGGCAGCGCCGCGCCAGAGAGCGTGCTGGCGCTGCGCATCACCGAAAGCGCCATGCGCGATAACATCACCCTTGCCGAACGCGACGTGCAGATCGCACAAACCCGCCTGTTCGAGCTTACCGGACGCACCATCACCACCGCTGCCGGAAAAATGCCTGCCTACCAGCGGCTTCCCGCAGAGGAGCAGGCATTGGAGGAGGGAGTCGCTCTGCATCCAGAGGTGCTGGCCGCCACGCGGGAGGCTAATACCGCAAAGGCCCGCTCCGCTGAATCTGCCATTGCGGCGATCCCAGACGTTGAGGTGGAGGTCTACTACGGACGCCGCTCGGAAGGCAATGACGATCTCGCGGGCGTAATGTTTACCGTCGATCTGCCGCTGTTCCAGGCGCACCGGCAGGACAAGGATCATGCCGCCGATCTCTCCCGCACGATGCAGGCCAACGATCGGCAAGCGCTGACCCAACGCCAGCACATTGCCCAGCTCCGCACCTTGATAGCCAACTACCGGGCGGCGCAGATCCGCTGGTCGCGTCAGCTGCACGACGTGGTCCCCCTGCTCAGGCAGCGTCTGACTCTGCTGGCAGCCCAGTACCGTGCCGGACAGTCCGACCTGTCGGCGCTGCTGGAGGCCCGGCGCAGCGTGCTGGATAGCGAACTGGCCGCCACCCAGGCGGAAAAAGAGATGGCGCGGACGTGGGCCGCGATCCACTGGCTGATTCCTGAGGAGCTGGCACAATGAAAAAGCGAGTGATTCTGTTTGTTCTTATAACAATGCTGGCCGCCGGGGCGGGCTATTTTGCTGGTCAACGTCCACAGGCTCCCGCAGCAGAGGCTCCTCCCGCCCGTAAGGTACTCTACTGGTACGATCCAATGGTGCCCGACCAGCGATTCGACAAGCCGGGCAAATCGCCCTTTATGGATATGGATCTGATGCCCCGCTATGCCGACGACGCACCAGAGGAGGCCGGCGTGGCGGTGAGCGGCCGCCAGCAGCAAAACCTCGGCATGACCACCGCTCAGGCACAGATGCGTGCGTTGACGCCTGCATTTTCTGCATATGCCACCGTGACCACCGACGAGCGCAGCATTCAGATTGTGCCTGCGCCCGCCTCGGGAGTCGTGGAGTCGCTTTACGTACGCGCTCCCCAGCAGTGGGTAAAGGCGGGCGATCCGCTGGCTCGCCTGTGGATCCCCGAGTGGACGGCAGCGCAGCAGGAGTACCTGGCCGTGCGCCAGCTGGGGGATGCCACCCTGACTCAGGCTGCCCGTGCGCGACTGGCCCTGCAGTTTATGCCCGACGCAATTGTGCGCGAGCTGGAGCGCAGCGGCAAACCGCAGACGCGGCTGACCCTGCACGCGACGCGTGACGGCTACGTTGTAAAGCTTGATGCGCGGGAGGGGGCGAGAGTAGAAGCGACGCAGCCTCTGTTTGAGCTGGCGAGCCTTGACCCCGTCTGGCTGGTGGTGGATTACGCACCAGCAGAGATGCAGATCCTGAGCGTGGGCAGCGAGATTACCGCCACTGCTGACGGCCTGCCCGGCGAGATGTTTCATGGCCGGGTGAGCGAGCTACTGCCGCAGCTGGAGACCACCACCCGCACCCTGAAGGCGCGCATCGTGCTGGACAACCCGCAGCAAAAGCTGAAGCCTGGCATGTTTCTAACGGTAGCGCTGGCGGAGGGTGCTGCCCGTCCGCCGGTGCTGGCGGTGCCAGAGGAGGCGGTGATTGATACCGGTACCCAGACCCGACTGCTGCTGGCGACCGGCGAAGGCCACTTCCGGGCGGTTAAGGTAACGACCGGCCTCACCTCTGACGGCTGGACGCAGATCCTTTCCGGCGTGAAGGCTGGCGACAGCGTGGTGAACTCCGGCCAGTTCCTGATTGATTCCGAAGCCAGCCTGCGCAGTGCCCTGCCGCAGGCCACGGCGGAAGCGCCGCCGGTTGCTGCCCCAGAGACAGAGCATCAGCATGACCACGCTATGCACGACGGGGAGGTGATGCCATGATCGCCGCCATCATTCGCGCCTCGCTGCGCAACCGCCTGCTGATCCTGCTTGCGGCGTTGGTCATGGCGGGCTGGGGGCTGTGGTCCCTCCAGCGCGCGCCGCTGGATGCGCTGCCCGATCTCTCTGACGTGCAGGTCATCGTACGGGCCAGCTACCCTGGCAAAGCACCGCAAATTATTGAGGATCAGATCACCTATCCGCTGACCACGACCATGCTCTCGGTGCCGGGAGCGAAAACGGTGCGCGGCTACTCCATGTTCGGCGATGCCTACGTCTACATCCTGTTTGAGGACGGGACGGATCTCTACTGGGCCCGCTCACGGGTGCTGGAGTATTTAAGCCAGATCCAGGGGCAGCTGCCTGCCGGTGTTAACGTCGGGCTGGGGCCGGATGCCACCGGCGTCGGCTGGATCTACGAATATGCCCTTGTCGATCGCAGCGGTAAGCATAGCCTTGCCGATCTGCGGGCGTTGCAGGACTGGACGCTTAAGTTTGAGCTGAAAACTGTCCCCAACGTGGCGGAGGTCGCCAGCGTCGGCGGCATGGTACGCCAGTATCAGGTCGTCCCCGATCCGATACGGATGCGGGCGCTGAATATTACCCACCAGCAAATAATTGATGCGGTGCAGGGGGCGAACCAGGAGAGCGGCGGCGCGCTGCTGGAGATGGGGGAGGCCGAGTATATGGTGCGCACCACTGGCTATCTTAAAAGCCTTGCTGATTTTCGCCAGATCGTCATCGACAGCCGTAGCGGCGTGCCCGTGCTGCTGGGCGACGTTGCCAGCATCCGCAACGGGCCGGAGATCCGTCGGGGCGTGGCGGAGTATAACGGCGAAGGCGAGGTGGCCGGGGGCATTATCGTCATGCGCTATGGTAAAAACGCGCTGGAGACCCTGCATGCGGTGAAAGATAAGCTGCGCGATCTCCAACGCAACTTGCCGGAAGGCGTGGAGATTGTTCCGGTTTACGATCGCTCGGGGCTGATAGAGCATGCCGTAGAGACCCTCAGCCATAAGCTGGTAGAGGAGTTTATTGTCGTCGCGCTGATCTGCACCCTGTTCCTGTTCCATTTCCGCTCGGCGCTGGTGGCCATCGTCTCGCTGCCGCTGGGCATCCTCGGGGCATTTATCATCATGCACTACCAGGGGATCAACGCCAACATCATGTCCCTGGGCGGCATCGCCATTGCTATCGGCGCGATGGTTGACGCTGCTATCGTGATGATCGAGAACATGCATAAGGTGCTGGAGCAGTGGCGGCACCAGCATGCGGGACGTCAGCCCACGGGGGCGGACTACTGGCGGATCGCCGAGCAGGCGGCGGTGGAGGTGGGCCCGGCACTCTTCTGTAGTCTGCTGATCATCACCCTGTCGTTTATTCCGGTCTTCTCGCTTGAGGCGCAGGAGGGGCGGATGTTCTCTCCGCTGGCCTTCACCAAAACCTGGTCGATGGCGGTGGCGGCGGGGCTGGGGATCACCCTGGTGCCCGTGCTGATGGGTCTGTTTATTCGCGGACGTATCCCTGACGAGCAGGCCAACCCGCTCAACCGCTGGCTGATCCGGGCCTACGCGCCGCTGCTGGACAACGTGCTGGCGTGGCCGAAAACCACCCTGGCGCTGGCCCTCTTGCTGCTGCTGGCGACGCTCTGGCCGCTCAGCCGTCTCGGCAGCGAATTTATGCCGCCGATGGACGAGGGCGATCTGCTCTATATGCCCTCTACGCTGCCGGGGATCTCGGTCCGTGAGGCGTCAAGGCTGCTTCAGCAGACCGATCGGCTGATTAAAAGCGTGCCGGAGGTGGCGAGCGTCATGGGCAAGGCGGGCCGGGCGGAAACGGCTACCGATCCCGCACCGCTTACCATGATCGAAACCACCATCCGCTTTAAGCCGCGCGATCAATGGCGGGCAGGGATGACCCCGGCCAGGCTGGTAGAGGAGCTGGACAACATCGTCAGCGTACCGGGGGTGGCCAACGTCTGGGTGCCGCCGATCCGCAACCGACTGGATATGCTGGCAACCGGGATCAAAAGCCCGGTGGGAATTAAGGTGAACGGTAATTCAATTGCCGATATCGAGAGGGTGGCGCAGCAGATTGAGCAGGTGGTAAAAACCGTGCCCGGCGTGACCTCAGCGCTGGCGGAGCGGTTGGCGGGCGGGCGCTATATTGATATCAACATCAACCGCCAGCAGGCAGCGCGCTATGGGGTTTCGGTAAAGGCGCTACAGTCGCTGGTGTCGACGCTGGTGGGCGGAGAAAACGTTGGTGAGGTGCTGGCCGGACGCGAGCGCTATCCGATCAATATTCGCTACCCGCGCGATCTGCGCGACAACGTGAGCAAGCTGCGTGCTCTGCCGGTGGTGACCGAAAACGGCAGCCAGGTGGCGCTGGGCGAGCTGGCGGATATCGTGGTCAGCGAGGGGCCGCAGATGCTGAAGAGCGAAAACGCACGCCTGTCGAACTGGATCTATGTCGATCTGCGCGGGCGCGATCTGAAGTCCGCCGTGGCTGAGATGCAGCAGCGGGTGATGGAGCAGGTCACGCTGCCGCAGGGGGTAACGCTCTCCTGGTCCGGGCAGTTTGAGTACCTTGAGCGAGCGACGGCGACGTTAAAAATGGTTCTGCCGGTGACGCTGGCGATTATTTTTGTTCTGCTCTATCTCACTTTTAAGCGGGTGACCGATGCGCTGCTGATCATGGGCACGCTGCCCTTTGCCTTGCTCGGCGGCGTCTGGCTGCTCTGGCTGCTGGGATATAACCTGTCGGTGGCGGGGGCAGTAGGGTTTATTGCCCTGGCGGGGGTGGCCGCCGAGTTTGGCGTCATCATGGTGCTCTACCTTAACCAGGCGCTGGCCCGGCATGGTATCTATGCCGGAAAGGCTGAGCATCAGCTGTTGATGCTGGCGATCCACGAGGGGGCAGTGCTGCGCGTACGGCCCAAGGTGATGACCGTTGCTACCATCATGGCGGGGCTGCTGCCAATCATGTGGGGAGACGGCACTGGCGGGGAAGTGATGCGGCGAATTGCCGCGCCGATGATAGGCGGCATGCTTACTGCGCCCCTGCTGTCGATGTTTGTCGTCCCGGCGCTCTACTTTCTAATCCATCGCACTTCCGCGTTGAAAAAACAGCAAATATTGCAGCTGGATAAAAAAAGATAGCGACATTTATCACTTTTTAACGAATATCGACTGGACAAAAGTCATGACAATTGTTGTACTGATACCCGACACAGCATTTGTGTCGTTTTTCATGTAAAGGTAATTTTGATGTCTAAGATTAAAGGTAACGTTAAGTGGTTTAATGAGTCCAAAGGATTCGGTTTCATTACTCCGGAAGATGGCAGCAAAGACGTGTTCGTACACTTCTCTGCAATCCAGAGCAATGGTTTCAAAACTCTGGCTGAAGGTCAGCGCGTAGAGTTTGAAATCACTAACGGTGCCAAAGGCCCTTCTGCTGCTAACGTAATGCCTATCTAAGTTAGCGATAAGACAGAACTCTAAAACCCGCTGAAAAGCGGGTTTTTTTTGTCTGAACTCCAGCATAACGCCTGATGGCGCTACGCTTATCAGCCCTACCATGACGGTCCTGTAACATTTGCTACTGCGCGTGCGTGGCAGAGACCAGCCAAAAGGCCAGTGCCGTCATGGCAAACGAGCCCAGCAGGTTCACTGCGACATTCAGCAACGCCCAGCCTGCGCGTCCATCCTGCAACAGGAACACCACCTCAGCGGAAAAGGTTGAGAAGGTGGTCAGGCCGCCGCAAAAGCCGGTAGTGACCAGCAGCTTCCATAGCGGATCGATATGCGTCATTCGGTTAAACCACGCCAACCCCATCCCGATAATAAATGCCCCGGCCAGGTTAGCCGTCAGCGTGCCGATAGGGATCGCATGATGTAAGGGATTAAGCTTCATACCGAGAAACCAGCGCAGCACGCTGCCGGTACCGCCGCCGATAAAAACCGCAAAAAACAGTTGTATCACTGCCGATTCCTGCTATTTGATGTGTCAGGTCGCTAAGTTTAACGCAACGGACAGAGGGGCGAAAAGATGATTGTGGCAGCGGGACAGTTTGTAGTGACGCCTGAGTGGGAGAATAATGCCCGGACCTGCGTCGCGCTGATGGCGAAGGCGGCAAAGCAGGGGGCCGCGCTGCTGGTGCTGCCCGAGGCGCTGCTAGCCCGCAGCGACAGCGATCCGGGCCTCTCGGTGGCATCGGCCCAGCCGCTGGACGGGGGCTTTTTGACGCAGCTGCGGGCAGAAAGCCGGAAGAACGCGATGACCACGGTGCTGACTATTCATGTGCCCTCTACCGAGGGCAGGGCGGTAAATACCCTGGTCGTACTGCGGGCAGGGCATATCATTGCCCGCTACGCCAAGCTGCATCTCTACGACGCCTTCAGCATCCTTGAGTCGAGCCGGGTGGATGCGGGCAGTGTTATCCCCCTGCTGATTGAGGTGGCGGGCATCAAGATTGGGCTGATGACCTGTTACGATCTGCGCTTTCCTGAGCTGGCGCTAAGTCTGGCTTTGCAGGGTGCCGATCTGCTGGTGCTGCCGGCGGCATGGGTACGTGGGCCGCTGAAGGAGCATCACTGGGCAACGCTGCTGGCGGCGCGGGCGCTGGACACCACCTGCTATCTGGTGGCCGCTGGCGAGTGCGGGAATAAAAACATTGGCCAGAGCCGCATTGTCGATCCTCTGGGCGTCACCGTCGCGGCTGCGGCCCAGGAGGCGCAGCTGATTTTCGCCGAAGCGAGCGCCGCACGCGTGCAGGAGACGCGGGAGAAATTGCCGGTGTTACGCAATCGCCGCTTTCTCCCCCCACAGTTATTGTGATGTTTTTTTAAACAACACTTGATTCACCTTGTTACAGATTGCTATTGTGTGCGCGCGCCGAATGTCCGTTAATAGGTCAGGTTTCCACGGCGCATTTCGCAGCCTGTTTTCAGTAAAGAAGGTATTTATGGGTGAGATTAGTATTACTAAGCTGCTGGTAGTGGCCGCACTGGTTGTTTTGCTGTTTGGGACGAAGAAGTTGCGTACCCTCGGCGGTGACCTTGGCGCAGCCATTAAAGGCTTTAAGAAAGCGATGAATGACGATGACACCAGCGCGAAAAAGAGCGCCGACGGTGACATCGCGGCAGAGAAGCTCTCTCACAAAGAGTAATGGCAATGCCGGATGGCTTGCGATAAAAAAACCGGCGCACAGGCCGGTTTTTTATTGCGATAGTGTAAGCAGTTATTGCTGAACTATTTTACTTCGATCCCTTTTGCCTGCAAATCAGCATGGTAAGAGGAGCGAACAAACGGGCCGCAGGCCGCATGGGTGAAGCCCATCGCCAGCGCTTCGGCTTTCATCTCATCAAACTCTTCCGGGCTGACATAACGCTGTACCGGCAGGTGGTGACGGCTTGGCTGCAGATACTGGCCGAGGGTCAGCATGGTCACACCGTGGCGGCGCAGGTCGCGCATGACATCAACGATCTCTTCATTGGTCTCACCCAGGCCAACCATCAGGCCGGATTTGGTCGGGATATCCGGGTGCGCCTCTTTAAAGCGCTCCAGCAGCTTCAGGGACCAGTTATAGTCCGCGCCTGGACGTACCTTGCGGTAGATACGCGGCACGTTCTCCAGGTTGTGGTTAAAGACGTCTGGTGGCGTGGCGGAGAGGATATCCAGCGCCCGATCCATACGGCCACGGAAGTCAGGAACCAGGGTCTCAATGCGGATGCTCGGGCTTTTCTCGCGAATAGCGCTGATGCAGTCGGCAAAGTGCTGAGCGCCACCGTCACGCAGATCGTCGCGGTCAACGGAGGTGATCACCACATAGCGCAGCGCCATATCGGCAATAGTTTGCGCCAGCTTCACCGGCTCGTTGGCATCAGGCGCGACCGGGCGACCGTGGGCAACGTCACAGAACGGGCAGCGGCGGGTACAGATAGCACCCAGGATCATGAAGGTCGCCGTACCGTGATTGAAACACTCCGCCAGGTTCGGGCAGGACGCCTCTTCACAGACAGAATGCAGGCCGTTTTTACGCATGGCCGCTTTAATACCCTGGATGCGGGAGGAGTCTGCCGGCAGTTTGATCTTCATCCACTCCGGTTTTCTTAACAGGGCTTCGCGCTCTGTTACCACGTTTTTAACCGGGATAAGGGCCATTTTATCGGCATCGCGGTATTTAACACCGCGTTCCATCACAATGGGTTTACTCATAGCGTGCGTGTTCCAGTTGCGAATAACGAAGGGAGCGTTTCAATTCAAGGGAATGTTGTACTTCTCAACTATTTTTGAATCAGCTGGGCGGCAGTATATCATCTCTGGAGGCGATAAAGCAGCCTGCCGGCCCGGCAAATTGTAAAATAGTTGTTGTTTTGTGCCCTATGTCCAGCCATCGTCGGGCATCAGCCCTGGCGGCTATTCCTTCTCAAAGGCATTTCGAATCACGCTAATGACGTTCTCCAGCACCGGATCGCGCAGGCTTAACTTGTTGTAATAGAGGGAAACCTCTACCGTGGCGGTGTGCAACGGTGGGAAATCGATTTCCGTCAAAGGCCAACAGGAGTTAAAGAAGCTGAACAGGCGTGACGGCATCAGGCCCAGCATGTCGCTGTGGCTAATGAGTGCCGCGATTGTAAACATATTGTAACTGCTAAAGCTTACTGGCTGCTCCGGAAAGAGCTCTCGCACCTTCTGTCGCATGGTGCTCATGCTTTGCCCCTCCAGCATAAGCAGCGTATGTTCATACTGGCTCAGCGTCTCTTCCGTCAGCGGCTGCTGCAGGCAGGGGTGGTCTTTCCGACAGATCAGTATCAGCCGGTCGTGATATAAAACGTGGTGGTTAAGCGTCCGGGTGCCCGTAACATGCGTATCGATGATCAGATCCGTCTGGAACTGGCCGAGCTGATTCTCCGCGTCCAGAATGGGAATATTACGGATCAGCAGGTGCGGATGCGCCGCCTTGATCGCCTTGTAGATGGGCGGGATCAGCAGGGTGCCTAGAGAGGGAGGCGTGCCGATAGTAATGGTACGCTGTTTATCATAGCTGCCGGTAAGATCCAGTGCGCCAAGAATCGACTCCAGTCCAAGGCTGACGTATTCATGCAAATGCGTAGCATACGCCGTAGGCGTGACTCCCTGACCTTTACGGATAAACAGGGGATCGGGAAAGATGGCGCGTAGTTTCTGGATAGACTGGCTAATCGCTGATGGCGTCAGGTTAAGCACCTTCGCCGCGTTGACAATACCTTTGTGAACATATACGGCTTCAAAGATCGTCAATAAATTGAGATCGATATTGCGCAGCGTACGGAAGATTTGGGGTTTATCCTCTTCGCGCCGCTCGGCTATTCGTTTATTCGACAGATCGTTATCATCCACGCTCAAACTCCATATCCATTCACATTATGAATGATAGTTGAAATTATATTCTTGTGTCATTAATGTACCCACATACCGCGTGGATACGCGCATTCCATTGTATTTCAACAAGTTAATAATAAGGCCGGCCGTTTTATCGCCTGCCAAAGGGTCACCTGGCGAGGTAGCATGTCCGGTGTCACCTAAATTACCCTTTAGTAACAGGGGCATGAACGACAGGATCGGTGTTTTTATTGGGAGGGTCAATGAGATTTTTAGACCGCCGATAAAAAAGTTATCGGCGGATATAGGATATATTTTCAGCTAATATATTGATGTGCGGGATTATTTAGCAGCGTGAGTAAGTTTGCAATAAGTCGCGGGGCAAGCGTAGCCGGCGTTGCTGCGTTAATCCATTCGCTGACCTGAGCCATCTCCATGCCCGCATAGCCGCAGGGGTTAATCCGCCGGAACGGCGTAAGATCCATGGCGATATTGAGCGCCAGACCATGAAACGAACAGCCTTTGCGGATCCGCAGGCCCAGCGAGCAGATCTTCTTCTCACCAACGTACACCCCAGGTGCATCCGCACGCGGATGGGCATCAATATCCAGCTCGGCCAGCGTGTTTACCACGGTCTGCTCAAGCATGGTCACCAGCTCACGCACGCCCAGCTTGCGGCGTTTAAGATCCAGCAGCACATACATGACCTGCTGGCCAGGACCGTGATAGGTCACCTGACCACCGCGATCGCTCTGAATAACGGGAATATCACCGGGCATCAGCAGATGCTCCGCTTTACCGGCCTGCCCCTGGGTGAACACTGGCTCGTGTTCGACCAGCCACACCTCATCGGGGGTATTGGCATCACGGTTATCGGTAAAGGTGTGCATCGCCTCGGAAACAGGCGCGTAAGGTTGCAAGCCCAGATGGCGGATAAGGATCGTATCCTGAAGCAAAACAGCATCTCCGGAGGAGAACAAAAGGTAGGGGGAGTATATCACAGGGAGGGTGTTCCCCGGCCAGCGCCGGGCAACACGTCAGCAGATTGGCGCGGGACGGTTACAGCACCATACGAACGATTTCGATATTGCCGAGCTCTTCGTACAGCGTTTCGACCTGCTCAATATGCGTAGCGGTGATGGTGATAGAGACCGAGTGGTAGTTGCCTTTGCTGCTCGGTTTTACCTGCGGAGAGTAATCACCTGGCGCATGGCGCTGTACCACTTCCACCACCTGATCAACCAGCTCAGGTTTCGCCAGACCCATCACTTTGTAGGTAAAGGAGGTCGGGAATTCAAGCAGTTCGTTAAGTTTGGTTTTCATGTCAGCTCCGGCGTTAAAAAAGAACAACTCCCGCCAGGGGCGGGAGTGTTTAAGATGCATAGTATATGGGGATGGAAATCACACTTTCAAGTGTGTATTTTTTAACCAAACCAGTGGTGGAACATCAGCTTGATATAGTCGATGATTTTGCCGAAGAAATTCCCCTCTGGGATCTCCTGCAGAACCACCAGCGGACGCTGCTCAATGGTTTTGCCATCAAGCTGGAAGTTGATGGTGCCCACAACCTGATTTTTTGCCAGCGGCGCGTGCAGCTCGCTGTTGCTCAGCACGTAGCTGGCCTTCAGATCCTTCATCCGACCGCGCGGAATAGTCAGATAGACGTCTTTATCGACGCCCAGCGAGGCACGATCGCTATCGCCAAACCACGCTGGCTCAGAGGCAAACTCTTTGCCTGCTTTGATCGGGTTAACGGTTTCAAAGAAACGGAAGCCCCAGGTCAGCAGCTTTTTACTTTCAGCTTCACGGCCTTTGAAGGTGCGGCCACCCATTACGGCGGAGATCAGGCGCATCTGGCCTTCGGTTGCCGATGCCACCAGGTTGTAGCCCGCCTTGTCGGTATGACCGGTTTTGATTCCGTCAACGTTCAGGCTGTTATCCCACAGCAGGCCGTTGCGGTTGGTCTGGCGAATACCGTTGAAGGTGAACTCTTTCTCTTTGTAGATGGTGTACTCGTTCGGTACATCGCGGATCAGCGCCTGGCCAATTAGCGCCATATCGCGCGCGGAGCTGAACTGACCATCAGCATCAAGACCGTGCACCGTCTGGAAGTGGGAGTTTTTCAGCCCCAGCGCGGTCACGTAGCTGTTCATCAGGCCAACAAAGGCGTCCTGGCTACCGGCGACATAGTCAGCCATTGCCACGCAGGCGTCGTTGCCGGACTGCAGGTTGATACCACGGATCAGCTGAGAAACCGGCACCTGCATGCCAGGCTTCAGGAACATCAGCGATGAGCCTTTAAAGACCGGGTTGCCGGTAGCCCAGGCATCGTTGCCGATGGTGACCAGGTCCGTCTCTTTGAATTTACCCGCTTTCATGGCCTGACCGATGACGTAGCTGGTCATCATTTTGGTCAGGCTGGCCGGATCGCGTCGCGCGTCGGCGTTCTGTTCCGCCAGCACTTTGCCAGAGTTGTAGTCGATCAGGATATACGACTCTGCGTCAATTTGCGGAACGCCCGGGATCATGGTCTTGATGTTCAGATCATCAGCATGGGCAGCGGAGAGCGTGGCGGCGGCCAGCGCGGTGGTGAGCGCCAGGCGCTTCACGAAACGAACGGAAAAAGTGGTCTTCATGGTCAGAACAACGACATCCGTGATGAAATTAAAAAAAGTGCCTTACTATAGCAAAAGCTATACAGGCAGGCATCTGACTTTCAGCATGACTTTGTGACTGAAATTGACACAAACTGACAAAGCCAGACGCCCGATGAAGCGCTTACTGCGCGCTGGTGATAAATGATTGCAGCTGCGCTTCGCTCTGCAAACGCTGCTGGAGCGCGCTGGCATCGGCTTTGCTGCTGAACGGGCCAAGCTGGATACGCCAGACTGCACCATTCTGCGTTACGCGACCCGGCACGTCGAACTGCTGGACCAGACGCTGCTGATACTGTTCGGCGCGCGCTTTATCGCTTACGGCACCCACCTGCACAACGTAACCACCGGCGGTGGCCGCAGGCGCTGCTGGGGCAGGGGCAGCCGCTGTCGGCGCGCTACCCTGAACGGAGCCAGGGGCGGTCACCGGTGCCGCTGTTGCAGGGGCAGCAACGACGGGGGCAGCCGCGGGGGCCGGGGCAGTGACGGTCGGCTGAGGCTGTACTGGCGCAGCGGGTTCGTTGCTCTCCAGTACGCCAGACGCCAGCGTGGTCGGTGCGCCGAGGAAGCCGCTGCCGCCAACCGGTGCGCCAGCCGCGCCATCGCTTTGCAGCGTGTCGTTACTAATCGGGCGAACCTCTGCCGCAGGCTGGGCGGGCTGCGGCGTGGAAGAGGCGCTGCCCATGCCGCCGCTCAGATCGGGACGATCGGGCAGGGCATAAGTCTGCTGGGCAATGGTGGTACACACCGTGCCCGGACCTGAGAACGACCCGTCCTGAGAGACAATAATCGGATCGATCCGCACTTTAGTGTTGTTGGAGTTGTTCAGCCTGTCGGCCGCGGCGCGGGAGAGAGAGATCACCCGGTCGTTGCCGTAGGGGCCGCGATCGTTGATGCGCACTACCACCATCCGGCCGTTAGACAGGTTAGTAATACGCGCGTAGCTGGGGATTGGCAGCGTCGGATGGGCCGCCGTCAGCTGCATCGGATCGAAAGCTTCGCCGGAGGCGGTCAGGTTACTGCCTGGCTCGGCATCGTAGATAGCGGCGAGACCGGCCTGGGTAAAGCGCGAGGTATCCTGCACAATCTTGTAGGATTTTCCATCACGCTCGTAGTCCTGATTCGCCGAGGGGTTCAGCGGCTCGTAGCGTGGTTCGGCCCCGCCGATCTCCACGGTCGGGCCGTTACAGACCGCAGGCTGCGGCGCAGCGGCAGTGGGCTGCTGGCTCTCGTCGTTACTTGAACACGCTGTCAGTAATCCTGCTGCTACGCAAACTGCAAGGCAAAGCTTCCGCATTGCGAACCTCTTATACGCTTTTCGACAACATTTTTCTGTGGGTATGGATCGACATCACGATACCAAACCCGGCCATAAGCACAATCAGGGCTGAGCCCCCGTAGCTTACCAACGGTAAGGGGACCCCTACCACCGGTAAAATACCGCTCACCATACCAATATTAACAAACACATAAACGAATAAAATCAGCATTAAGCCCCCGGCCATTACGCGGCCAAAGGTGGTCTGCGCATGGGCGGCGATCCACAGGCCGCGCATAATCAGCAGCAGGTAGAGCGTGAGCAGGATCAGGATCCCTACCAGGCCCAGCTCTTCGCCCAGTACGGCGAAGATAAAGTCGGTATGGCGCTCGGGCAGAAATTCAAGCTGCGACTGGGTGCCGTGCAGCCAGCCTTTGCCGCGCAGGCCGCCGGAGCCAATAGCAATTTTAGACTGAATAATATGATAGCCTGCGCCCAGCGGATCGGTTTCTGGATCGAGCAGCATCATGACGCGCTGGCGCTGGTAGTCGTGCATCAGGAAGAACCAGAGGATCGGGATAAACGCTGCCAGCAGCAGGGCAGCAATGCCAATCAGCCGCCAGCTCAGGCCCGAAAGGAAGAGCACAAACAGGCCCGAGAGCGCGATCAGGATCGAGGTCCCGAGGTCTGGCTGTGCGGCAACCAGCAGGGTAGGCATGAAGATCAGCACCAGCGCAATACCGGTGTTTTTCAGCGAGGGCGGGCAGACGTCGCGGTTGATAAAGCGCGCCACCATCAGCGGAACGGCGATTTTCGCAATCTCCGAGGGCTGGAAGCGCACGATGCCTAAATCGAGCCAGCGCTGCGCCCCTTTCGAGATGGCACCAAAGGCATCAACCGCCACCAGCAGGATCACGCAAAAGATGTAGAGATAGGGGGCCCACCCCTCATAAACCCGGGGCGGGATCTGCGCCATTACCACCATTACCACCAGGCCCATGGCAATCTGGCCGATTTTGCGCTCGGTCATGCCGACATCCTGGCCGCTGGCGCTCCAGATCACGATGGCGCTGTAGAACAGCAGCGCAAGGATGATCAGCAGCAGCGCTGGATCGATGTGGATTTTATCCCAGAACGATTTTTTGTTCGGATTATCCGTCATGGTTATTGGTCCTCAGCCGCCGTTGCCGCTGGATTCTCGGCGGGCAGGTCGGTGTTGTTATCGCCCAGCATAATGTGGTCGAGGATCTGGCGCATGATGGTCCCGACCGCTGGGCCTGCACCGCCGTTTTCCAGAATGATCGCCACCGCTACCTGGGGATGGTCATAGGGAGCAAACGCTGTCATCAACTTATGGTCGCGCAGGCGTTCGGCAATTTTATGCGCGTTATAGGTTTCGTTGGCCTTCAGGCCAAA
The DNA here is from genome assembly GCF_037152055.1 of Pseudescherichia sp. AS216. NCBI lineage: Bacteria > Pseudomonadati > Pseudomonadota > Gammaproteobacteria > Enterobacterales > Enterobacteriaceae > Pseudescherichia > Pseudescherichia sp. AS216. The sequence goes on from NZ_JBBCMV010000001.1 coordinate 284,478, forward strand.
CACCTGTGCCGTACCGGATTTCGCCGCCACTTTATAAGGCGCGTTAGCAAAATATTTGTGCGCCGTGCCGTTGGCCCGGTTGGCCACGCCGTACATACCGTCTTTGGCAATCTCCCAGTAACCGGAGTGGATATCGCCCACCGGCGGTTGCTCGGGCTGCTTCCAGGGCACCTGCTGGCCGTTCTGCGCCGTGCTCATCAACAGATGCGGTACTTTGACGATGCCATCGTTAATCAGGATCATCATAGCCTTGCTCATCTGGATCGGCGTTGCCGTCCAGTAGCCCTGGCCGATGCCCACCGGGATGGTGTCGCCCTGGTACCATGGCTTCTTAAAGCGTTTTAGCTTCCACTCGCGGGTTGGCATGTTCCCGGAGCGCTCCTCGGAGAGATCGATGCCGGTATAGTGGCCGTAGCCAAATTTACTCATCCACTCCCCGAGGCGATCGATACCCATGTCGTAGGCGACCTGGTAGAAGAAGGTGTCGGCGGACTCTTCCAGCGATTTGGTCACGTTCAGGTGGCCGTGGCCCCACTTTTTCCAGTCGCGATAGCGCTTTTCAGAGCCGGGAAGCTGCCACCAGCCGGGGTCAAACAGGCTGGTATTGCGGTTGATCACCCCCGCGCTCAGCGCCGACACCGCGACATAAGGCTTAACGGTTGATGCCGGGGGATAGACGCCCTGAGTAGCACGGTTAATCAGCGGGGTGTTGGGATCGTGCAGCAGGCCGTTGTAATCCTTGCTGGAGATACCGTCAACAAACAGGTTTGGGTTATAGCTTGGCATGGAGACCAGCGCCAGAATACCGCCAGTGCGCGGATCGGTTACCACCACCGCCGCCCGGCTCCCCTCAAGCAGGGTTTCAATATAGGTTTGCAGCTTGAGATCCAGCGTCAGGTAGATGTCATGCCCGGCCTGGGGCGGCACCTCTTTCAGCTGGCGGATCACGCGGCCACGGTTGTTAACCTCAACCTCTTCGTAGCCGGTCTGGCCGTGAAGGACGTTCTCGTAGTAGCGCTCAATGCCAAGCTTGCCGATATCGTGCGTGGCCGCATAGTTGGCGAGGATCCCCTCTTTATCGAGGCGTTCAACGTCTTTATCGTTGATTTTCGATACGTAGCCGATAACGTGGGTCAGGGCAGAGCCATAGGGGTAGAAGCGACGCTTGTAGCCTTTGACTTCTACGCCGGGGAAGCGGTACTGGTTAACGGCAAAGCGCGCCACCTGGACTTCCGTCAGGTTAGACTTCACCGGAATAGAGGTAAAACGGTGCGAGCGGGCGCGCTCTTTTTTGAAATTGGCGATGTCATCATCGTTGAGATCGACCACGTCACGCAGCGCATCCAGCGTCTGCTGCACGTTATCCACCTTCTCAGGCATCATCTCAACCTGGTAGATGGTCCGGTTGAGCGCCAGCGGCGTACCGTTGCGGTCATAGATAATGCCGCGGCTCGGGGCAATCGGCACCAGCTTGATACGGTTTTCGTTGGAGCGCGTCTGGTAGTCGGTGTGACGGACGATCTGCAAATTATAGAGGTTGGCGACGAGCACGCCGCTGAGCAGCAGGATCCCTGTAAAGGCGACAATCGCCCTGCGCACAAACAGCGCGGACTCAGCCGTATAGTCGCGAAAAGAGTTCTGTAATTTCATCCGCTGCTTAATCTACCTAAGGCTCTTCGTTACTCACGGTGATAGGGATGGTTGGTCGTAATGCTCCATGCGCGGTAGAGGCTTTCAGCCACCAAAACCCGGACCAGCGGGTGGGGGAGCGTTAACGCAGAGAGTGACCAACTTTGTTCTGCTGCCGCTTTGCAGGCGGGGGATAACCCTTCCGGACCGCCGATCAGCAGGCTGACGTCGCGTCCGTCCTGCTTCCAGCGCTCCAGCTCGATGGCCAGCTGCGGCGTATCCCAGGGCTTGCCTGGAATATCGAGGGTGACGATGCGGTTTTTGCCGGCCGCAGCGAGCATAAGCTCACCCTCTTTATCAAGGATACGTTTGATGTCGGCATTTTTGCCGCGCTTGCCGGCAGGGATCTCTACCAGCTCAAACGGCATATCTTTCGGGAATCGACGCAGATATTCAGTAAAGCCGGTTTGTACCCAGTCGGGCATTTTCGTGCCGACGGCGACCAGTTGCAGCTTCACGCATTAGCCCCAGAGTTTTTCCAGCTCGTAGAGACGGCGGCTCTCTTCCTGCATAACGTGGACAATCACATCGCCCAGATCGACCACGACCCAGTCAGCAACGTTTTCGCCTTCTACGCCAAACGGGATCAGGCCGGCAGCGCGGGATTCCTGAACCACATGGTTAGCAATAGAGACAACGTGACGCGTTGAGGTACCGGTGCAGATGATCATGCAGTCAGTGATGCTTGATTTACCTTTAACGTCTAAGGTGACGATGTCCTGACCTTTAAGGTCATCAATTTTGTCGATAACAAAATCCTGGAGTGCTTTACCCTGCAAGTGTTCCCCCTGGGTGGATGCAAATAACGATATTCAATAGATAGTCAGCCAGTATACCTGAAGCCCGGCCTTTTCGGGACAAGAGTTGCCCATATGTGTCTGAAAGTGGGCTATCATCCCACCCTCCGCACAAGATTGCATCGCCATTTTTGTAAAACAATTTCTATGGAACAGCTGCGGAGGGAAAAGTCTGGCAGCGGAGAATAGCAGTCTTGAAGATCGTGTCAATCTTCTAATGCGTTAATCACAGGCTTAGCGATACAGTCCCTGCTGCACAATGTAGTCGAGCACGGCGGGCGGGAGCAGATCGTCACAGGGCTGGCTCTGCCGCAGCCGCTGACGGATTTGCGTGGCAGAGATGTCAAACCACGGAGTCTGCGCGAGAAAAATCTTTCCGGCGGGCAGGGTATGCAGCTCGCGGGCATCGGGGGTGAGATGCTGCTCTAGCCAGCGCTGGTGCGCTGCATCGCGCATCGCCAGCGCATAGCCGGGACGGCGGCAGACAATCAGATGACAGTAGTTAAGAATCGTGTCGTAGCGGTACCAGGTGGGGAAGCTGAGCAGCGAATCCTGGCCGATAATAAACGCCAGCGGGCGGGATGGGCCGCTCTCCTGACGCCATATCTCCAGCGTTTCCGCCGTGTAAGACGGCGTGTCGCGCTGCAGCTCCCGCTCGTCGAGGGTAAACAGCGGACGGTCGCCTATAGCCAGCGCCAGCATGGTTTTACGCTGCTGGCTGGTGGCCTCCGGCTGCGGGCGGTGGGGCGGCACGTTATTGGGCATAATGATAACCCGTGCGAGGTTAATGGCCTCTGCCAGCGCCTCCACAGGTAGAAGGTGGCCGTAGTGGACGGGATCGAAGGTCCCGCCAAACAGCGCCTGTAGCGAGTTCATATCATCCATCGATAAAAACGTCCGCCAGTGTCTTATGACAGAGTAGCAGAGAGAGCCCTTCCAGCTCGGCCCAAACCGACTGGCCGTAGTCCTGCTTTACGGTGAGCTCGGTGCGGCTCAGGAGATGCACAGCCTGGCGAAGCTGGGCATGGCTCAGGCGGTTTAGCGCCTCGGTGGTGACGGCGCGGCGGTTCTGCCACACCCGGTGTTTATCAAAGAGAGTACGCAGCGGGGTCTGCGCCATCTGGCGCTTTAAGGTCACCAGCTGCAGTAGCTCACGCTGCAAGGTACGCAGGAGGATCACCGGCTCGCTGGCCTCAAGCTTCAGCTGCTGCAAAATATGCAGGGCGCGCTTGCTCTTGCCTGCCAGCAGGGCGTCCACCCAGTGGAACGGGGTAAAGTGCGCGGCATCGTTCACGGCCTGCTCAACGCGGGGCAGGGTGAGCTTGCCGTCGGGCCAGAGCAGGGAGAGACGATCCAGTGCCTGGGCCAGCGCCAACAGGTTACCCTCATAGCAGTAGCAGAGCAGCTGGTTCGCAGCGTCATCAAGCTGAAGATGGTTCTGTTTTGCGCGGTTGGCAACCCAGCGCGGCAGCTGCGCCTGCTCCGGCGTCTGGCAGGTGACCAGTACGGCACGGTTAGCTAAAGCGGTAAACCAGGCGGCATTCTCCTGCGCCTTAGTGAGCTTATTGCCCCGCACGATCAGCAGCAGATCGTCATGCAGCAGCCCTGTCAGGGTAGCCAGCTGTTCATTGATGGCCGCATTGGGCCCGTTGTCCGGCAGCTGGAGTAACAGCGTCTGGCGGCTGGCGAACAGGCTCATGGCCTGGCAGAGGGAGAAGAGTGCGGTCCAGTCGGTGCTGGCATCCAGCGTAACGGTGTGGTGCTCATCAAAGCTCTGGGCGGCGGCGGCCTGACGCACCGCATCCTGGCTCTCCTGCAGCAGCAGCGGATCGTTGCCAAGCAGCAGATACGCCGCGCGCAGCCCTTCATTGAGCTGCGCGCGGAGCTGTTCAGGGTACAGCTTTAACATCAGTTACCCAGCGTGGTTGAGACGCGGGAGGAGGTGTCGGTCGCTTTGGCTTCTGCTTTGGCTTCCGCAATCTTCTCCTGCTTCTCCGCCGTTTGCACGCTTGGCAACTGACGGATCAGCTGCTGGGCGGCTTTATCGTACATCTCCGAAATAATCATCTCCTGCTCGGCATCTTTCGCCAGCGCGGTCTGCGGGTTATCGAAGAATGAACGATAAACTTTGGTATGCAGCGGATAGATCCCCTGACCAGGGATCAGCACCGAGGCCTGGACGCTCATTACCATCTGGTACTCAGCCGTACGGCCGTCGCGGAAGATGGACGCGGTGTCCTGACCTACAGACGAGCCCAGCAGACGGAAGGAGGGAATATCCTGACGTACAGAGCTCTTCTCTACCAGCGTCACACCGTTCAGGCGCAGCTGCGCGCGTATCGCGCGGCTGAGCGGGCCGTTAGGATCCCCTGAGTCGAAAATCATCGTTTTCATCTCATCAGGAATGGCTGAGTTGTTGCGCAGGTGCCAACCACATCCAGCGGTGGCCAGCACCGCCAATGACAACAAGAGTGTTGTTAGAAATCGCACGCTTCCTCCCGCGCTTAGCCAACGACCAGATTAAGCAGTTTACCTGGCACGTAAATCACTTTACGTACGGTAACGCCATCAAGATATTTTGCTACCAGCGGCTCCTGACCTGCACGCTCGCGCACCTGCTCTTCGCTGGCGTCGACCGGCACGGTGATTTTACCGCGTACTTTACCGTTCACCTGTACGACCACCAGGGTGGTGTTCTCGACCATTGCCTGCTCATCCGCCACCGGCCACGGCGCGGTGTCGATATCGCCTTCGCCTTTCAGCTCGTGCCAGAGGGTGAAGCTGGCGTGCGGGGTGAACGGGTTCAGCATACGCACCACAGCCAGCAGCGCCTCCTGCATCAGGGCACGATCCTGCTCGCCTTCCAGCGGCGCTTTCGCTAGCTTGTTCATCAGCTCCATGATCGCCGCAATGGCGGTGTTGAAGGTCTGACGGCGACCGATATCGTCGGTCACTTTAGCAATGGTTTTATGCACGTCACGACGCAGCGCCTGCTGGTCTTCACTCAGCGCGGCAACGTCCAGCGCCGGAGCATCGCCCTGCGAAGTGTGCTCGTAGACCAGTTTCCAGACGCGTTTCAGGAAGCGGTTTGCCCCCTCTACGCCAGATTCCTGCCACTCAAGGGTCATATCCGCCGGGGAGGCGAACATCATAAACAGACGCACGGTATCCGCGCCGTAGCGCTCTACCATCTCCTGCGGGTCGATGCCGTTGTTTTTCGACTTGGACATCTTGCTCATGCCGGTATACACCAGCTCATGACCCGCCGCGTCCTGCGCCTTCACGATGCGGCCTTTCTCGTCGCGTTCAACGATGGCCTCTTTCGGGGAGACCCAGTTACGCTCGCCGTTTACGCCTACGTAGTAGAAGGCATCTGCCAGCACCATGCCCTGACAGAGCAGCTGCTTCGCTGGCTCATCAGAGTTCACCATGCCTGCATCGCGCATCAGCTTGTGGAAGAAGCGGAAGTAGAGCAGGTGCATGATGGCGTGTTCGATCCCGCCGATGTAGATATCTACCGGCAGCCAGTAGTTGGCGGCGTTAGGATCCAGCATCCCCTCGTTGTACTGCGGGCAGGTGTAGCGCGCATAGTACCAGGAGGACTCCATAAAGGTGTCGAAGGTGTCGGTTTCACGCAGCGCAGGCTGGCCGTTGACAGTGGTTTTCGCCCACTCCGGATCGGCTTTGATCGGGCTGGTAATGCCGTCCATCACCACGTCTTCCGGCAGAATAACCGGGAGCTGATCTTCCGGGGTCGGCAGCACGGTGCCGTCTTCCAGGGTCACCATGGGAATGGGTGCGCCCCAGTAACGTTGACGGGATACGCCCCAGTCGCGCAGACGGAAGTTAACCTTACGCTCGCCGACGCCGTTAGCCGCCAGCTTGTCGGCAATGGCGTTAAACGCGGCTTCGAAGCCCAGACCGTCAAACTCACCGGAGTTAAACAGCACGCCTTTTTCAGTCAGCGCCTGAGCGCTGAGATCCGGCTCGGTGCCGTCGGCCGCGAGGATAACCGGCTTGATCTCTAAACCATATTTAGTGGCAAACTCGTAGTCGCGCTGATCGTGGCCCGGAACGGCCATCACTGCGCCGGTGCCGTACTCCATCAGTACGAAGTTCGCTGCCCAGACCGGGATCGCTTCGCCGGTCAGCGGGTGAATAGCGCGCACGCCGGTGTCGACGCCTTTTTTCTCCATGGTCGCCATGTCCGCTTCGGCAACCTTAGTATTGCGGCATTCGGCAATGAAGTCACCCAGCGCCGGGTTATAGGCCGCCGCCTGGGTGCTCAGCGGGTGGCCCGCGGCAACCGCCAGGTAGGTAACGCCCATAAAGGTGTCTGGACGGGTGGTGTAGACCGTCAGCTTGTCGTCGCTGTTCTCGACGTCAAAGGTGATCTCAACGCCTTCAGAGCGGCCGATCCAGTTGCGCTGCATGGTTTTAACGGTGTCCGGCCACTGGTCCATATGGTCCAGGTCGTTCAGCAGCTCGTCAGCGTAGGCGGTGATTTTGATAAACCACTGCGGGATCTCTTTACGCTCAACCTTGGTGTCGCAGCGCCAGCAGCAGCCGTCGATGACCTGCTCGTTAGCCAGCACGGTCTGGTCATTCGGGCACCAGTTCACCGCTGAGGTCTTCTTATAGACCAGGCCTTTTTTATACAGCTCAGTGAAGAACTTCTGCTCCCAGCGATAGTATTCCGGGGTGCAGGTCGCCAGCTCGCGGCTCCAGTCGTAGCCAAAGCCCAGCATCTTGAGCTGGTTTTTCATGTAGTTGATATTGTCGTAGGTCCACGGCGCGGGCGCGGTGTTGTTCTTCACGGCTGCACCTTCCGCCGGCAGGCCGAACGCATCCCAGCCGATGGGCTGCAGAACGTTTTTGCCCAGCATGCGCTGATAGCGGGAGATCACGTCGCCAATGGTGTAGTTACGCACGTGGCCCATGTGTAGCCGGCCAGAAGGATAGGGAAGCATAGAGAGGCAGTAATACTTCTCTTTGCTCTCATCTTCAGTGACTTCAAATGTGCGCTTCTCTTCCCAGTGAAGCTGGACTTTGGATTCTATCTCTTCCGGGCGGTATTGCTCTTGCATGGCAGCCAGTGGTCCTGTTTTCGATACAGCTACAAGCGTAGCATTAAGATGTGTTGTTCAAGATCCGCATAGCATAGCCCAAACGCCAGTTTCAAAACAGCCTTTCGCGCTGACGGTGATGAAAAGGGCTGACGGGCATCCTTGCACGAATTTACACAGGCTGTGGCAAAGGTAGCAAAGCGGCGGAAAAATAAGGTCTATTATTAGAAGACGTTACCCAGCCCGGAGGCGAAAGGATGAACAAGGTTGCTCAGTATTATCGTGAACAGGTTGCGACGCTGACCGAGCGTTTGCGCAGTGGCGATCGGGATATCGATGCGCTGGTAGAGCAGGCGCGGCTGCGCGTCACCCAGACGGGCGAGTTAACGCCAACCGAGGTCGAGGAGCTGACGCGTGCCCTGCGTCGCGATCTCGAAGAGTTTGCCCGCAGCTATAGTGAAAGCCAGGGGGAGGTCACTGACAGCGTCTTTATGCGGGTGATTAAAGAGAGCCTGTGGCAGGAGCTGGCGGACATCACCGATAAAACCCAGCTGGAGTGGCGCGAGGTGTTTCAGGATCTGAACCATCACGGGGTCTATCACAGCGGCGAGGTGGTGGGATTAGGAAATTTAGTGTGTGAGAAGTGCCACTATCACCTGGCGGTCTACACCCCGGATGCGCTGCCGCTCTGTCCGAAGTGTGGCCACGACCAGTTCCAGCGTCGGCCGTTTGAACCCTGAGTATTGCGGTAATGCTCGGTGGGCACGGTGCCAGGTGTAGGCCCGGTAAGCGTAGCGCCACCGGGCATCTCTGTGCCGATGCAGTAATGCCGGGCGGCACTGCGTTTGCCCGGCCTACAGTGTCTAGTGCGGTTTGAAGGTGCAGTACCCCTCTCTGGTTTAGTGCAGGATCTTAGCGAGGAAATCTTTTGCCCGCTCGGATTTAGGATTAGCGAAGAAATCCTCCTTAGCGGAGTCCTCGACGATTTTCCCCTCGTCCATAAAGATCACCCGGGTCGCAACCTTGCGCGCAAAGCCCATCTCATGGGTCACCACCATCATGGTCATCCCCTCCTGCGCCAGCTCCACCATGACGTCCAGCACCTCGTTGATCATCTCGGGATCGAGGGCAGAGGTGGGTTCGTCAAACAGCATCGCTACCGGATCCATGCACAGGGCACGGGCAATGGCCACGCGCTGCTGCTGGCCGCCTGACAGCTGGGCCGGGAACTTATCGGCGTGGGCGGAAAGACCGACGCGCTCCAGCAGCTTGAGGCCTTTCTCACGTGCCGCCGCCTTGTTGCGCTTCAGAACCTTTACCTGGGCGAGAGTCAGGTTTTCGATAATCGACAGGTGCGGGAACAGCTCAAAGTGCTGAAACACCATCCCGACGTGAGAGCGCAGCTCGGCAAGATTGGTTTTCTTATCGGTGACCCTGGTGCCGTTTACCAGGATCTCCCCCTGCTGTACCGGCTCCAGACCGTTGACGGTTTTAATCAGCGTTGACTTACCGGAGCCGGACGGCCCGCAAACCACCACCACTTCACCTTTTTTCACTTCCGTGGAGCAGTCGGTTAGCACCTGAAAGTGACCATACCATTTTGAAACGTTTTTCAGGGAAATCATTAAACTGTCCTTTTCTTCAGATAGCTGACCAACAGTGAAGCACTGAGACTAATTGCAAAATAGACGACGCCGGCAAAGAGGATCATCTCTACCTGAGTACCATCACGCTCACCAATGGTGGATGCGGTACGGAAGAAGTCTGCCAGGCTGAGCACGTACACCAGCGAGGTATCCTGGAACAGGACGATCCCCTGGGTGAGCAGCAGCGGCACCATGGCGCGGAAGGCCTGCGGCAGGATGATAAGCTTCATCGACTGCCAGTGGGTCATCCCGAGTGCCAGCGCCGCGCTGGACTGCCCGCGAGAGATACTTTGAATACCGGCGCGGATGATCTCCGAGTAGTAGGCAGCCTCAAACATCGAGAAGGCGACCATCGCCGAGATCAGGCGGATATCGGTGGTCGGCGACAGTCCGAGCACGTTTTGCAGCAGTCCCGGCACAATCAGATAGAACCACAGCAGCACCATTACCAGCGGAATAGAGCGGAACACGTTGACGTAGGCGGTGGCAAACCAGGCGAGCGGCTTAAAGCTCGACAGGCGCAGCACCGCCAGAATGGTGCCCCAGACAATGCCGACCAGCACTGCGGTAATGGTAATTTTCAGCGTGATGACCAGCCCGTCCAGCAGGTAGGGCATCGCCGGGATAATAGAACTCCAGTCAAATTCGTACATGGTTATTTGCTCCCCATATTGCCCGGCAGGCGAACTTTACGTTCCACCAGATTCATTACCAGCATAATGAAGGCGTTAATCAGCACGTAGGCGAGGGTGATCGCGGTAAAGGATTCCCAGGCGTGGGCAGAGTAGTCCAGCAGCTTGCCCGCCTGCGCGGCCATATCCACCAGCCCAATGGTCGAGGCGATGGCGGAGTTTTTCACCAAGTTCATCATCTCGGAGGTCATCGGCGGCACAATCACGCGGTAGGCGTTGGGCAGCAGCACGTAGCGGTAGGTTTGCGGCAGCGTCAGCCCCATTGCCAGCCCGGCGTTCTTTTGCCCGCGCGGCAGCGACTGAATAGCGGCCCGCACCTGCTCACAGACGCGCGCGGCGGTGAACAGTCCCAGACAGATCATCGACGAGAGGAAGAACTGAATATTCGGGTCGAGCTCTGACTTAAACCACATACCGAGATCTTCCGGCAGCAGCTCAGGCACCACCAGGTACCAGGTGAAGAACTGCACGATCAGCGGAACGTTACGAAACAGCTCAACGTAAAGGGTACCGAGCCCGGAGAGGAAACGGTTGGGCACGGTGCGAAGAATACCGAACAGCGAGCCGACAAGAAAGGCGATGATCCAGGCGGTAATCGACAGCGCGACCGTGACCTGAAAACCGCTCCACAGCCAGCCTAAATAGGTGGTGTTGCCGAACGGGGCCTGTTGCAGAAAAATACCCCAGTTCCAGTCTATTGACATACATGTACCTCAGAAAAAAAAGGGTAGCAGCGCTACCCTCGAAGATTGGTGAGAAGCTTTACGCACCTTTTTATGCGTAAGCGTCGCGCCGGATGGGGGAACGACCCTCCAGCGTCTAGTCTGTCCGTGCTTCCCGTCAATCGAGAGGGCGATAGTCGCCCTGTGTTTCTAGTTAGTTAAGTGCTTTATCGTTTGGCGTTTTGAACAGGGTCTGCATCTCGTTAGAGAGCTCGAAGTTCATGTTCAGGTTTTTCGGTGGAATAGGGTTCTTGAACCACTTATCAAACCACTTCGCCGCTTCGCCGGAGGTTTGCGCCTGGGCGATGGTGTCATCCATCAGCTTTTTAAACTGTGGATCATCTTTACGCAGCATGCAGCCATAGGCTTCTTGAGACTGCGGCTTGCCGACGATCTCCCAGTTGTCCGGCTTCTTCGCTTTCGCCCGCTCGCCAGCCAGCAGGGCATCATCCATCATAAAGGCCACTGCGCGGCCGCTCTCCAGGGTGCGGAAGGAGTCGCCGTGATCTTTCGCGCTGATGATGCGCATATCCATCTTCTGCTCGTCGTTGAGCTTGTGCAGCAGCACCTCAGAGGTGGTACCGGAAGTCACCACCACCGCTTTGCCTTTCAGATCCGGGAAGTCCTTAATGGCTCCGCCTTTTTTCGCCAGCAGACGGGTGCCGACCACGAAAATGGTGTTAGAGAAAGCGGCCTGCTTCTGACGTTCAAGGTTGTTAGTGGTGGAACCACACTCAAAGTCAAAGGTGCCGTTCTGCAGCAGCGGAATACGGTTCTGGGAGGTGATCGGGATCAGCTTGACCTGCAGATCGGGTTTGTTCAGCTGTTTTTTAACCGCTTCAACAATCGCGTTGGAGTAGTCCTGTGAGTAGCCAACCACTTTCTGCTGGTTGTCATAGTAAGAGAACGGGACGGAAGACTCACGGTGGCCGACCACGATCACACCGTTTTTGGCAATTTTATCGAGCGTGCTTCCGGCAGCTGGCGCTGCTGCGTCTTCGGCATGGGCCAGACCGGCGCTCATTCCCACTAACAGCATTGCCGCGGTCAGTTTACGTAATTGCATATCCAACTCCTTCGTCATCAGCGCCAGGGACGCATTGATACCCAGTGTGTGTGTTTGTGTTGTTATATCCTGCAGCACAAGCATGCAGTGTTATGCGTGTTTGTTAACATTTAGTGTGGCTTGGTGTAAACATTTTGCTGCTTTATTGTTTCGTTTTGCGAAGCGCACCGCACCATTTCGAGGCAGAAAACATCGCTTGCACCTTTTTAGTGCTTTGGATGTTCACGGCTGGTGCACCGTAATAGCGCATCGGCAACAATTCGCAGCTGCCTGATATTAATAAGCAATTGCTGTGCCAGATTGGAATATGCAGAGGTGATGATGAAGGGGGGGCCCGGCAAGCGGAGTGCCGCCGGGCAATGAGAAAGGATTATTTAACGCGACGCTGACGCAGGCTAATCACCACTGCGCCAAAGCCGAACAGCGCGGTGAGGATCCACACTGGCCAATTGCCCATACGGGCATACGGCGTCAGGCCAGTGGTCGGCGTAACCTTAGTGGTCAGCACCTGGCGGGTGAACTGCGGCAGCATGGCCTGAATTTCACCCTGCGGGCCAATCACGGCGGTAATGCCGTTGTTGGTGCTGCGCAGCAGCGGCCGCGCCAGCTCCAGCGAGCGCATTCTCGCCATCTGGAAATGCTGCCACGGACCGATGGATTTACCGAACCAGGCATCGTTGGAGATGGTCAGCAGGAAGTCGGTGTTTGGCCGGAAGTTGTCCCGCACCTGCTCGCCGAGGATGATCTCATAGCAGATGGCCGGGGTCAGCGCGAAGCCGTGGGCCGAAAGCTGCGGCTGCACGTAGGGACCGCGGCTAAACGAGGACATCGGCAGATCGAAGAACGGCGCCAGCGGTCGCAGAATAGACTCCAGCGGCACGAATTCGCCAAACGGCACCAGATGGTTTTTGTTGTAGCGATTCGTGGAGTTGTAGCTATACGCGCTCTCTTTGCCCAGCGTAATGATGGTGTTATAGGTGTCGTAGCGGTTCTGCTTGTTCAGGCGCGCGTCGACGATGCCGGTAATTAGCGTCGTGTCCTTGGCCCGCAGCAGATCGTCCATCGTGCTTAAGAAGCGCTGCTGGTTGATCTCCAGATCCGGAATGGCTGACTCCGGCCAGATAATCAGCTGCGACTTGCCCATCTCCCGCTCGGTAGCGTTGAGATAGATATTAAGCGTATTCTCCAGCTGCCCCTCATCCCACTTCAGTGACTGTGGAATATTGCCCTGCACCAGGGAGACCTGGGTGGTGCGCTCCGTTACCGGCGTAAACCACTGGATGTAGCGCAGCGGGAAGGGCAGGGCAAAGAGCACTACCGCCACCGCCAGGGTGCGCCAGCTGCGGTGAGCCGCCGCCAGCACCAGCAGGCCACTGACCACCATCAGCAGGAAGGTGATCGCCTCGACGCCCATCACCGGGGCCAGCCCCTTCAGCGGGCCGTCAATCTGGCTGTAGCCAAACTGCAGCCACGGGAAGCCCGTTAATACCCAGCCGCGCAGGAACTCGGTGAGCTGCCAGACCACCGGCGCAGCGATGGCGACGCGGATGACACTGGTACGCGGCCACAGGCGAGAGAGGATCCCGGCGAACAGCCCGGTATAGAGCGACAGATAGGCCGCCAGCAGTACCACAAGAAAGACGTTGACCGGCCCCGGCATGCCGCCAAACTGGGCGATGCTAACGTAGACCCAGTTAATCCCGGTACCAAAGAGACCAAATCCCCACGCATAGCCAATCGCTGCCGCCTGTAGCGGGCGACGGTTAAGCGTCAGCCCTTGCAGGCCGATAAGGGAGATAAGCGCGGCAGGCCAGAAGTCATAAGGAGAAAAAGCCAGCGTTCCGCTGGCTCCTGATATTAGCGCCAGCAGCAAACGCATGCGCTGACGCTCAAACAGTGAGGCAAATACCATTTACATTACTCGTCCAGGTGGATTACTCGTCCAGTTTAGGCTGCGCTGCGTCTTCTGGCATTTTTACGTGAACCTGAATAATACGACGGCTGTCGGCCATGGCGACCTTAAACTGGTAACCATCGATGTCGATGGATTCGCCCCGCGCTGGCAGATGGCCAAAGGCCTGCATCACCAGCCCGCCGATGGTGTCTACCTCTTCATCGCTGAAGTGGGTACCAAAGGACTCATTGAAATCTTCAATAGAGGCGAGGGCGCGCACCGTCCAGGTGTGACGGCTCAGCTGACGGAAATCGATATCTTCCTCTTCGTCGTACTCATCTTCAATTTCGCCGACGATCAGCTCAAGTATATCTTCGATGGTCACGAGGCCCGAGACGCCGCCGAACTCATCAATAACGATAGCCATATGGTAGCGCTGTGAGCGGAACTCTTTCAGCATCCGGTCAACCCGTTTGCTCTCCGGGACGACAACCGCCGGACGTAGCACTTTCTCCATGCTGAAGGCTTCGGCATCGCTGCGCATAAAGGGCAGCAGATCCTTGGCCATCAAAATCCCTTCGATGTGATCCTTATCTTCGCTGATCACCGGGAAGCGGGAGTGGGCAGACTCGATAATCACATCGAGACACTCATCCAGCGTCTGGTTACGTTTCAGGGTGATCATTTGCGAGCGGGGGATCATGATGTCGCGAACGCGCTGGTCGGCAATATCCATCACCCCTTCAAGCATGTCGCGCGTATCTTCGTCGATAAGCTCGTTCTGCCCGGAGTCACGGATCAGCGCCAGAAGTTCGTCACGGTTTTTAGGTTCGCCGTGAAAGAGCTGGCTCAGTAAGAGGGAGAAGAATCCCTTTTTGCTGCTGTTAAGTGGGTCGCTACTGTGTGAATTGTCGTCGCTCATGGCGTCGTATGGGTTCTCATGTTAATAAGTGTGTTGTCCGGCGCGCAAACTCAGCGCCAGACGGCTCAGGCGTAGCCAGGCTACTCCTTCTCGGCAATGTACGGATCCTCATAGCCCAGAGCAAGCATTATCTCTGTTTCCAGGCTCTCCATCTCTTCGGCTTCGTCATCTTCAATATGATCGTAGCCCAGCAGGTGCAGACTGCCATGCACCACCATGTGCGCCCAGTGCGCCTCCAGCGGCTTTTCCTGCTCGCGGGCCTCCTGCTCAACCACCTGGCGGCAGATGATCAGGTCGCCGAGCAGCGGCAGCTCGATGCCCGGCGGTGCCTCAAACGGGAACGAGAGCACGTTGGTGGGCTTGTCCTTGCCGCGATAGGTCAGGTTAAGATCGTGGCTCTCCGCCTCATCCACGAGGCGGATCGTCACTTCGGACTCCTCCTGAAACTGCGGGATCACCGCGTTCAGCCAGCCCTGAAACTGTGCTTCGTCTGGCAGGCCGCTCGCGTCTTCACACGCCAGCTGTAAATCGAGGATCACCGAACTCATTTTTGCTCATGCTCCTGATGCTGGGCTTCGCGCTTACGCTCGGCGGCCAGCTCGGCTTTACGTTTCTGCTCTGTCTCTTCCCACGCCTCATAGGCGGTCACGATGCGGGCAACCACCGGGTGGCGTACCACGTCTTCGCTGTGGAAGAAGTTAAAGCTAATCTCATCGACCTCTGCCAGCACTTCAATAGCGTGGCGCAGGCCGGATTTGGTGCTGCGCGGCAGGTCGACCTGGGTAATATCCCCGGTGATCACCGCTTTCGAGTTAAAGCCAATACGCGTCAGGAACATCTTCATCTGTTCGATGGTGGTGTTCTGGCTCTCATCAAGGATGATAAACGCATCGTTCAGCGTGCGGCCGCGCATGTAGGCCAGCGGCGCAACTTCAATCACGTTACGCTCCATCAGCTTCTCGACTTTCTCAAAGCCCAGCATCTCAAACAGCGCGTCGTACAGCGGACGCAGATACGGGTCAACCTTCTGGCTGAGATCCCCCGGGAGGAAGCCAAGCTTCTCACCAGCTTCTACCGCCGGACGGGTCAGCAGAATACGGCGAACGTCCTGACGCTCCAGCGCATCCACCGCGGCGGCGACGGCAAGGTAGGTTTTCCCTGTCCCTGCTGGCCCAATGCCGAAGGTGATGTCATGGTCGAGAATATTGGCAATGTACTGCGCCTGGTTTGGCGTACGCGGTTTGATCACGCCGCGCTTGGTTTTGATATTGACCGCTTTACCATACTCCGGCACGCTCTCGGCGCTCTGCTCAAGCACGCGGGCCTCTTTGATGGCGAGATGGATCTGCTCGGGTTCAATATCCTGCGTTTGGCCGCGCATCGGGGCGGTATCAACGTAGAGGCTGCGCAGGATATCTGCGGCGGCATTCACGCTAAGGGTGCGTCCGGTGAGTTTAAAGTGGTTATCGCGGCGGTTAATTTCGATGCCCAGTCGACGTTCAAGCTGTTTGATGTTGTCGTCAAACGGGCCGCATAAACTCAGCAGACGGGCATTGTCAGCTGGTTCGAGATTGATTTCACGGGTTTCAGTATTCAATCGATTCCTCTTTTACCTGACGGGCCGGATGGAGTAGTGATATGGGGGCAACGGGCGGAAAAAACAAGGCCCGCCGGAGGGGCAGGCCGAGGGGATTAGGGCTGGTAGAGACCGACGCCCAGTTCGTTCTCTTTACGGGTGCGGGCAATGACCGATTCCGGCGTTTCGGTTACGCGCAGGCCCATCTCCGCTTCGGTGCGCACAACGTTACCGCGCAATGAATTAGTATAGACATCGGTGATCTCAACGTCCACGAACTTGCCGATCATCTCCGGCGTACCCTCAAAGTTGACCACGCGGTTGTTTTCGGTACGGCCCGACAGCTCCATAATGCTCTTGCGGGAGGTGCCTTCCACCAGGATACGCTGGGTGGTGCCGATCATTTTGCGGCTCCAGGCCATCGCCTGCTGGTTGATACGCTCTTGCAGAATGTAGAGACGCTGCTTCTTATCCGCTTCCGGCACGTCATCGACCATATCGGCGGCGGGCGTACCCGGACGGGCAGAGAAGATAAAGCTGTAGCTCACGTCAAAATTCACCTCGGCAATCAGCTTCATGGTCTGCTCGAAGTCCTGGGTGGTCTCCCCTGGGAAGCCGACGATAAAGTCGGAGCTGATCTGGATATCCGGACGCGCCGCGCGCAGCTTACGGATAATCGCCTTATACTCCAGCGCGGTATGGGTCCGGCCCATCAGGTTCAGGACGCGATCCGCACCGCTCTGTACCGGCAGGTGCAGGAAGCTCACCAGCTCCGGCGTATCGCGGTAGACCTCAATGATATCGTCGGTAAACTCAATCGGGTGGCTGGTGGTAAAGCGGATACGGTCGATACCGTCGATGGCGGCCACCAGGCGCAGCAGCTCGGCGAAGGAGCCGGTGGTGCCGTCGTAGTTCTCTCCGCGCCAGGCGTTCACGTTCTGGCCCAGCAGGTTAACTTCACGCACGCCCTGCGCCGCCAGCTGGGCGATCTCAAACAGGATGTCGTCGCAGGGACGGCTGACCTCTTCACCACGGGTGTAGGGCACCACGCAGTAGGTACAGTATTTATTGCAGCCTTCCATGATGGAGACGAAGGCGGTCGGGCCATCGGCACGCGGCTCCGGCAGGCGGTCAAACTTTTCGATTTCCGGGAAGCTGATATCGACGATCGGGCTGCGGTTGCCGCGCACGGAGTTGATCATCTCCGGCAGACGGTGCAGGGTCTGCGGCCCAAACACGATATCGACGCAGCGGGCGCGCTGGCGAATAAGATCGCCCTCCTGGGAGGCCACGCAGCCGCCGACGCCAATAATCAGATCCGGGTTCTTCTCTTTCAGGAGCTTCCAGCGCCCGAGCAGATGGAACACTTTCTCCTGAGCCTTCTCGCGGATAGAGCAGGTGTTAAGCAGCAGTAAATCCGCCTCTTCCGCCACCTCCGTCAACTGATAGCCGTGAGTAGCATCCAGCAGATCGGCCATCTTCGATGAATCGTACTCGTTCATCTGACAGCCCCAGGTTTTAATATGGAGTTTTTTGGTCATCGACTTGCTCTATTAAACGCGAGGATTTCAGGCCGCGTATTGTAATGCTTTGGTCGGGCGCTGACCATAGTTCATCTCCCGACCCCATAAAATCGAAAATCCTGTAAACTTAAGGGAATTATAAATAAGGACAATTGACCATGGTAAATCAACCCACTGAAGTAGCCGTCGTTGGCGGCGGGATGGTCGGCGGCGCTCTGGCCCTTGGCCTGGCGCAGCAGGGTTTTGCGGTCACGGTGATCGAGCAGGCCGCACCGCCCGCGTTTGACGCCAGTATAGCGCCGGACGTGCGCATTTCTGCGATAAGCACCGCATCTGTGGCACTGCTGCGCGGGCTGGGCGTCTGGGACAGCGTGCTGGCGATGCGCTGCCATCCGTGGCGTCGGCTGGAGACCTGGGAGTGGGAGAACGCCCACGTGGTCTTTGACGCCAGCGATCTTAAGCTGCCGCACCTCGGTTATATGGTTGAGAACACTGTGTTACAGCGCGCGCTGTGGGATGCGCTGGAGGCCCATCCGCAGGTAACGTTGCGGGCGCCGGCAATGCTCAAGGCGATGCACACTCATGGTCATCAGCATGAGCTGGTGTTTAACAATGACGAGACGCTGCTGGCAAGGCTGGTGATTGGCGCAGACGGTGCAAACTCGCAGGTGCGGCAGTGGGCGGGGATTGGCGTCCACGCCTGGCAGTATCAGCAGTCCTGTATGCTGATCACCGTTGAGTGTGAAAACGCCCCCGGCGACAATACCTGGCAGCAGTTTACCCCGCACGGGCCGCATGCCTTCCTGCCGCTGTTCGACCGCTGGGCATCGCTGGTGTGGTACGACACGCCAGCGCGCATTCGCCAGCTTCGCACCCTGACCATGCCGCAGCTGCAACGGGAAATTGAGACCTTCTTCCCGGCCCGGCTGGGCAAGGTGACGCCGGTCGCGGCGGGTGCCTTCCCGCTGACTCGCCGCCATGCCCTACAGTATGTGAAGCCGGGGCTAGCGCTGGTGGGCGATGCCGCCCACACGATCCATCCGCTGGCGGGGCAGGGGGTAAACCTTGGCTATCGTGACGTAGACGCACTGCTGGAGGTGTTGATTAATGCCCGTAGCCAGGGCGAGGAGTGGGCCAGCCAGCGCGTGCTTAAGCGCTACCAGACGCGACGGATGATGGATAACTACATTATGCAGAGCGGTATGGATCTCTTCTACGCGGGATTCAGCAACAATCTTGGTCCGCTGCGCGTGCTGCGCAACATGGGGCTGATGGCCGCCCAGCGTGCAGGGGTGCTAAAAACCCAGGCGCTGAAGTATGCGCTAGGGCTGTAACGCCGGTGCCGGGGCAGCCCGGCACGCTAATTTTATGGATGGACATGACTAGTCCTGGAGTAGATTGACACTTTTCAGCCCTGTAACGCCCGCAATCTCGCGGGCGTTTTGCTACCCGTGGCGGGTTCCCCAAGTCATTTTCCCCTGTTGATCGTCTGCTTCTATCTCATGCATGGACTCATTGATTATCTTCAGACACTCTGCACCATGCTTGCCCTGCGCCGCAAGTGAGGCGGTCACTGCTTTGTAATATCGCAGTGATGAAGGTTTATCATAACTGTATACCATTCCCATTGTGCAGACCGTTGGTGTGCCAAAACGGTACATCGCCTCGTCTTTCTTCGTGATACGTTTATCCACCACATCCAGTATGCTGAGTGCTTTCGCCGGGGCGGTCACCAGTGCAAATCCCATCGCGTCGATAAACTCCTCCCCGAGGTCACTGTTTGTTCCTGGAACCAGTGAGGGGTACAGACTGATCCAGGCATTGTCTCCTTCGGCGATCCCCTCAAGGACGGTATCCAGCCCCCCGTTCAGCTCCATGCTTTGTAGAGTGGCCGGAGCACCGGATAGCTCAACTGACTGTCGTACCGAGGATGGGGTGACGGCTGCCAGCACAGACAATGGACAGGCTAACAGTATAATGGCCAATAATCGCCTCACCGGATAACCTCCAGCACGTCGTCTGAAGAGTTTGCTACCAGCCAACGGGTATGATGGCTCATGATGATGCAACCTTCTGAGGCCCAGCCGGGAACACCATGTGTTCTCTCGCCATGCATACGAAACAGACTGCGCCCGTAGGTATTCCCAGACTGCTGCTCCAGTTCAATGGTCAGCGGTCCTTTATGAGTCGTTATTGTCCCAATATGCCAGCGGCCACGTGGAATAGGCCCTAACCCTTTGACCTGTTCGCGGTCAGGTTTATTTTTGTTAGTCATCCGGCCGGAATAGCCAGTCTCAATATGTTTACCGTTATGGAACAACTCGCCGGTGCTTTGCTTGTAAGTCCAGACCATAAATCCCCCTCACGCCGTGCGACGCTCATTCCAGCTGTCAGAGTAAATAACATTACCGTCCAGATACGTCCAGGTGATGCGTTCGTAACTCAGGGTGACGTATTCCAGATGGTTGTGGATGGTGTCGGATTTGATATCAAACATGAACGGAGAAACACTGGTGACCCGGACATTCTCCAGCAGAGTAGTAAAATAGTTTTCCTCCTGGCCTGCATAATTAATGCGGTAAAACCGGAACTCAGCGGATTTTAGCGTCTGGCCGATAGACGCGGCCTTATAAAGATAGGTACTGGACGAATCCACCTCTTTGGTGAATCCGTATGCGCCATGTTCGCGCGTACCTGTCTGCTTGCCGGTGAGTGTATCCACCGGTACGCGGACATAATGATTCTGGGTGATTAGCTCAATGCTGCCCTCACGGTCCCGGACATCCACCGAGCCTTTGATGTTGTTGCCGCCATCGTCTTTAAGCCATAAATACACGCGTATAGCCATACAGTTTCCTTTCAGTATTAAAAAATAACCCAGTGAATAATAGGGTTATTTGTCATACAAAAAAGTGACTATTCGTGCGCAGGACGGGTCAACAAAAACAAAAAAGCCCGCCGAAGCGAGCTTTTTTGTTTTATGTGGCTGGGGTACGAGGATTCGAACCTCGGAATGCTGGAATCAGAATCCAGTGCCTTACCGCTTGGCGATACCCCAACAGGGTGCGTTCGCGTGAGCAAACGTCTTTTTAAATTGGCTGGGGTACGAGGATTCGAACCTCGGAATGCTGGAATCAGAATCCAGTGCCTTACCGCTTGGCGATACCCCAACAATTTTTTACGTCATAAGCATCTTAAAGATACTCATCAGAATAGAGTGGCTACTACGGGAATCGAACCTGTGACCCCATCATTATGAGTGATGTGCTCTAACCAGCTGAGCTAAGTAGCCAAATTGTACTGCTAATTACTCAAGACAACCGTGATAACACGAGAGTCGAAAAAAATGGCTGGGGTACCTGGATTCGAACCAGGGAATGCCGGTATCAAAAACCGGTGCCTTACCGCTTGGCGATACCCCATCCGTGCAACGCTTACTGGGAATGGTGCGGGAGGCGAGACTTGAACTCGCACACCTTGCGGCGCCAGAACCTAAATCTGGTGCGTCTACCAATTTCGCCACTCCCGCAAAAAAAGATGGTGGCTACGACGGGATTTGAACCTGTGACCCCATCATTATGAGTGATGTGCTCTAACCAGCTGAGCTACGTAGCCCTCTTTTTTTCGCGTTACCTTATCGGCGTTGCGGGGCGCATTATGCGTATTGGGCCTTTCAGCGTCAACACCTTTTTCAACGAAAATTGCCGGAATGTGACTGTTTGGTTAGGTTGCGAACAGCCTGACGTATTATTCGGCAATTATTGGTTATATCTTGATTTTAATTGAGAGATAACAGGAGTAAAACCAACAGAAACGGGCCCCGCAGGACCCGTTGTCATCATACCAGTTTATCCGTTAATAAGCGGACTGGTGAACGCCTACCGCACGGCCTGATGGATCGTTCATGGTTTTGAACGCTTCATCCCACTCAATGGCTTTTGCGGAGGAGCAGGCGACGGACGGACCGCCCGGCACGCACTCGGCTGCGCTGGCAACCGGGAACAGCTCTTCAAAGACTTCACGGTACAGATACGCCTCTTTAGAGGTTGGCGTGTTGTACGGGAAGCGGTAGCTGGCGGTTTCCAGCTGCTGGTCGCTAACCTGCTGCGCCGCCACCTCTTTCAGGGTGTCGATCCAGCTGTAGCCTACGCCATCAGAGAACTGCTCTTTCTGACGCCACGCCACGCTTGCCGGGAGATAGGACTCGAAGCACTCACGCAGCACATGTTTTTCCATTTTGCCGTTGCCGCACATCTTGTCCTGCGGGTTGATTCGCATCGCCACGTCGAGGAAGTTTTTATCCAGGAAGGGCACGCGAGCCTCCACGCCCCAGGCCGACATCGCTTTGTTAGCGCGGGCGCAGTCAAACATATGCAGCGCCTGCAGCTTACGCACGGTCTCTTCATGCAGCTCTTTGGCATCCGGCGCTTTATGGAAGTAGAGGTAACCGCCAAACACTTCGTCAGAGCCTTCGCCCGACAGTACCATCTTGATGCCCATCGCTTTGATCTTACGTGACATCAGGTACATCGGCGTTGAGGCGCGGATGGTGGTCACGTCATAGGTCTCAATGTGGTAAATCACGTCGCGGATGGCATCCAGACCTTCCTGCACGGTGAAGTGGATCTCATGGTGCACGGTACCCAGATGCTCAGCAACCGCCTGGGCCGCTTTCAGATCCGGCGCGCCTTCCAGGCCAACGGCAAAAGAGTGCAGCTGCGGCCACCAGGCTTCTGACTGCTCCTGATCTTCCACGCGGCGTGCGGCAAACTTTTTAGTGATAGCCGAGATGATAGAGGAGTCCAGACCGCCGGAGAGCAGCACGCCGTACGGCACGTCTGACATCAGGTGGCTCTTCACCGCATCTTCCAGCGCCTGACGCAGCTTGGCTTTGTCAGTCACGTTGTCTTTTACCGCGTCGTACTCAAACCAGTCGCGCTGGTAGTAGCTGCGGATCTCGCCGTCCTGGCTCCACAGATAGCTGCCCGCCGGGAACTCTTTAATGGTACGGCAGACCGGTACCAGGGCTTTCATTTCAGACGCCACGTACATGTTGCCGTGCTCGTCGTAGCCCATGTACAGCGGGATGATACCGATATGGTCGCGGCCAATCAGATAGGCATCTTTTTCGCTATCGTAGAGCACGAAGGCAAACATGCCCTGCAGCTCGTCGAGGAACTCCGGTCCTTTCTCCTGATACAGCGCCAGGATCACTTCGCAGTCGGAGCCGGTCTGGAAATCGTAGCGATCGCCGTACTCGGCGCGCAGGGCCTGGTGGTTATAGATTTCACCGTTAACGGCCAGGGCATGGGTTTTTTGGGCGTTGTAGAGTGGCTGTGCGCCAGCGTTGACGTCAACAATAGAGAGACGTTCGTGGGACAGAATCGCTTTATCGCTTGCGTATACACCGGACCAGTCAGGACCGCGGTGGCGCATCAGGCGGGAGAGCTCCAGCGCTTTCTTACGCAGTTCACCTGCATCCGTTTTAATATCCAGTACGCCAAAAATTGAACACATAACCTTCTCCGTTAACCCTGTTAGTTTGCCGACGTTGCGTCATCGCGTTGTCTTATTGCTTGATTAAGAAAATGCCGTAAAGCAGGGGCAGGCGCAAGGGTTTTAGCGAGGTGAAATTAAAAAGTGCAATCGCGATTGCCGAATAGTGAAAAAAGCACAGAGTTAGGCGTCGGTTATTGATGATTATGCATTTTTAAGCTGCTTTTTTTGATGTTGGTTATCTTATGGATAGATAAAAATGAAAAAACCACGCCAGGAGACGTGGTTTGCTCTGGTAGGCCCGTGCAAGCGGAGCGCTGCCGGGCGATACGCAGAGTTACTCCTCCAGCAGATGCTGCAGCAGCGAGCCGTTGAGCATGGCGCGCTTCACCAGCGCAAAGGCACCGATGGCCGAGCGGTGATCCAGCGTAGAGCGCACCACCGGTAGGTTTTTGCGAAATGCCTTCAGCGCCTGGGTATTGATGCAGCCTTCGATGGCGGGCAGCAGCACCTTCTCCGCCTCGACAATCTCACCGGCAATCACAATCTTCTGCGGATTAAACAGGTTAATAGCGATGGCAATGGTTTTGCCAAGGTGGCGGCCTACGTGCTCAATGACCTCGCAGGCCAGCGCGTCGCCTTTGTTGGCCGCTTTGCAGATGGCTTTAATCGAGCAGTCGTCCAGCGTGATGCGGCTCTGGTAACCCTGCTCCAGCAGGTGGCGCACCCGCTGCTCAATCGCGGCATTTGCCGCCACGGTTTCCAGACAGCCAAAGTTACCGCAGTGGCAGCGCTCTCCCAGCGGCTCGACCTGAATATGGCCAATCTCGCCGACGTTGCCGTTGCGGCCAATAAAAATGCGTCCGTTAGAGATAATGCCCGCACCGGTGCCGCGATGGACGCGCACCAGAATAGAGTCCTCGCAGTCCTGACTTGCACCAAAGTAGTGCTCGGCCAGCGCCAGGCTGCGGATATCGTGCCCGACAAAACAGGTCACCTTAAAGCGTTTTTCCAGCGCGCTCACCAGGCCCCAGTTCTCGACCTGAATATGCGGCATATAGCGGATCACGCCGCTTTCGGGATCCACCAGCCCCGGCAGGATCACCGAGATTGCAATCAGCTCGCGGGTTTTACGCTGGCAGGTATCAATAAAGGTGGCGATGGTGTTCAGCAGGGCGTGCTCTAACGTCTCCTGGGTGCGCTCCGGCAGGGGATAGTGCTCTTCCGCCAGCACCTTGCTGCTCAGATCGTAGAGCGTCAGGGTCGTATCGTGACGACCCAGGCGCACGCCAATGGCATTGAAATTACGCGTCTCGGTAATAATAGAGATGGCGCGGCGACCACCGGTCGAGGCCTGCTGATCGACCTCTTTAATTAAACCGCGCTCAATAAGCTGTCGCGTGATTTTCGTCACGCTGGCGGGGGCAAGCTGGCTCTGCTCGGCAATCTGGATCCGCGAGATAGGCCCAAGCTGGTCGATCAGGCGGTAAACAGCCGCGCTATTAAGTTGTTTTACGAGGTCAACGTTACCAATTTGAGCTTGTCCGCCTGATGTCATACTTTTACTTACTCAGTCATGACCTCGTTACCATTAACGATGGTCTTAATTACTTTAAAGTCGTGGGTAAACGCGGTCAGGTTCGCCACCATGCCGGGGGCGATACTGCCTAACTGTTTATCAACGCCGATGGCGCGGGCCGGGTAGAGCGTGGCCATACGCAGCGCTTCATCCAGCGCAACGCCGACATGCTCGACAAGATTCGCCACCCCTTCGATCATGGTTAATGCCGAACCGCTAAGGGTACCGTTCTCGTCTACACAGAGTCCATTACGGTAGTATATTGTTTTACCAGCAAAAATGAATTCGTCAATGACCGCACCTGCTGCCGCGGTAGCGTCGGTGACCAGGCAGAGCTTATCGCCCTTCAGGCGTTTTGCCATCCGAACGTTAGTGAAATCAACGTGTAAGCCATCAACGATAATGCCGCAGTAGACGTCAGCATCGTCGAGAACCGCGCCGGTAAGACCCGGTTCGCGTCCGGTGATATAGGGCATGGCGTTGAAAAGGTGGGTGGCAAAAGTGATACCTGCGCGGAAACCGGCCTTCGCCTCGACAAGAGTCGAATTAGAGTGGCCAGCCGAGACCACAATCCCGGCCGCCGCCAGTTTGCGGATCACGGCAGGATCGACCATCTCCGGCGCCAGGGTCAGCTTGGTAATCACATCGGCATTCGCGCAGAGGAAATCTACCAGATCGCTGTCCGGGCGGCGCACAAAGTCAGGATCGTGGGTGCCTTTTTTCACCACGTTGAGCCACGGCCCTTCAAGATGCAGGCCCAGCGCCTGGTGCGGATATTTCGCTAAATAGTCGCGCATTACCTGCACGCCCTGTTTCATCAGGTCATCGCTGGTGGTGATCAGCGTCGGTAAAAAGCTGGTGCAGCCCGATCGCTCGTTGGCGCGCTGCATGATCTCCAGCGTCTCTACGCTGACGGCTTCGGCAGTGTCGTTAAACTGTACGCCACCGCAGCCGTTCAGCTGCAGGTCGATAAAACCGGGGGCCAGATAAGCGCCGTTGAGCGAGCACTGCTCAATCGTTGGCGGCAGGTCTGCCTGCGGGCAGAGGCGGTCGATAAGACCATCAACGACAATCAGCGCGTGATCGTCCAGAACGTCATGGCCGGTAAAAATACGGCACTGGGTTAAAGCATACATAACAACCCCCGGGTAAAAATGTTACAGACCTTTGATATTTTCCGCTTCTAGCTCAGTGAAGTATTTGAGCGTCTTCACCTTTAGCTCCATGGTTGACGGTTCGTCGCACACCACCACCGCTTTCGGATGCAGCTGCAGGCAGCTAATCGTCCACATGTGGTTAACGTTGCCTTCCACCGCCGCCTGCAGGGCCAGTGCCTTGACGTTGCCCAGCACGAGGATCATCACCTCTTCAGCATCCAGCAGGGTACCCACGCCCACGGTCAGCGCATATTTCGGGACCTGATCAACGTCGCCGTCAAAAAAGCGGGAGTTTGCCACGCGGGTGTCATGGGTCAAGGTTTTAATGCGGGTGCGGGAGGCCAGCGAGGAGGCCGGTTCGTTAAACGCAATATGCCCGTCGTTGCCTACGCCACCCATGAACAGGTGAATTTTGCCGTAGGCGCGAATTTTTTCTTCATAACGGCGGCATTCTGCGTCAATATCCGGCGCATTACCATTGAGCAGGTTGATGTTTTCTGCGGGAATATCAACGTGATCGAAAAAGTTGCGGTGCATAAAGCTGTAATAGCTCTCTGGATGCTCTTTTGCCAGGCCGACATATTCGTCCATGTTAAAGGTTACGACGTTCTGAAAGCTAACCTGGCCCGCTTTGTGCATTTCAACCAGCGCTTTATAAGCGGTAAGCGGGGTGCCGCCGGTAGGCAGGCCCAGAACAAACGGACGATCCGCCGTAGGTTTAAATGCGTTGATGCGGTTAACGATATGGCGGGCTGCCCATTTACCGACCTGTTCGGCACTCGTCAGGGGGATCAGTCTCATTGTTTACCTCTACAAAGGGTGAAATTAACATTGGCGAACTGCAGCCTGTACGCTGTTAAGCGTAACTCAGATTGCGCCATAAGCGGCGGCAGTTCGCTCTGATTTTTTGAATCATAAAATAAGTTTTCGTTCTTAGCCAGTAACAAGGAGTGCAAATAACGATATTTGGTGATTGTAATCACAAAAAATGCGCGTTTAATTTGCGAGGCGAATTAAATTTCCACACACTTGAAAAGTCTGCGTAAAACGACCGCGTTACAGGGGTTGGTTTAACTATAAAAATGGTTAGTGATGAGGCTCAGCGGAGTTTCACAGGGGGGTATAAAATGAATATTCTTGGTTTCTTCCAGCGACTGGGGCGAGCATTACAGCTTCCTATCGCTGTACTGCCCGTCGCGGCGCTGCTGCTGCGATTCGGCCAGCCCGATCTGCTTAACGTCCCGTTTATCGCCCAGGCGGGCGGGGCAATCTTTGACAACCTCGCCCTGATCTTCGCTATCGGTGTGGCCTCGTCGTGGTCGAAAGACAGCGCGGGCGCGGCGGCGCTGGCGGGTGCGGTAGGCTACTTTGTGATGACCAAAGCGATGGTCACCATCAACCCGGCCATCAACATGGGCGTGCTCTCTGGTATCATCACCGGTCTGGTGGGCGGCGCGGTCTACAACCGCTGGTCCAACATCAAGCTGCCTGAGTTCCTGAGCTTCTTCGGCGGCAAACGCTTTGTGCCGATTGCCACCGGCTTCTTCTGCCTGATCCTGGCGGCGATTTTTGGCTATGTCTGGCCGCCGGTACAGAACGCTATTCACGCGGGCGGGGAGTGGATCGTCTCTATGGGCGCGGTTGGCTCCGGCATCTTCGGCTTCGTTAACCGTCTGCTGATCCCGACCGGCCTGCATCAGGTGCTGAACACCATCGCCTGGTTCCAGATCGGCGAATTTACCAATGCCGCAGGCACCGTCTTCCATGGTGATATCAACCGCTTCTACGCGGGTGACGGCACCGCAGGCATGTTCATGTCCGGCTTCTTCCCGATCATGATGTTTGGTCTGCCTGGCGCGGCGCTGGCGATGTACCTTGCTGCGCCGAAAGCGCGTCGTCCGATGATTGGCGGCATGCTGCTCTCCGTGGCCATCACCGCGTTCCTGACCGGGGTCACCGAGCCGCTGGAATTCCTGTTCATGTTCCTGGCACCGCTGCTGTATCTCCTGCACGCCGTGCTGACGGGTATCAGCCTGTTTGTTGCGACCGCGCTGGGGATCCATGCCGGCTTCTCCTTCTCTGCGGGCGCCATCGACTATGCGCTGATGTACAACCTGCCTGCCGCCAGCCGTAACGTCTGGATGCTGGTGGTGATGGGCCTGATCTTCTTCGCCATCTACTTCGTGGTCTTTACCTTCGTCATCCGCGCGTTCAACCTGAAAACGCCGGGTCGTGAAGAGAGTGATGATGCCGTGGTCACCTCTGAAGCCAACAGCAATACCGATGAGGGTCTCGATCAGCTGGCAACCAACTACATTGCCGCCATCGGTGGTAGTGACAACCTGAAAGCGATCGACGCCTGTATCACCCGTCTGCGTCTGACGGTAGTCGACTCCGCGCGCGTTAACGACGTGCAGTGTAAGCGTCTGGGCGCATCTGGCGTGGTGAAGCTGAACAAGCAGAGCATTCAGGTGATTGTGGGGGCAAAAGCGGAATCCGTAGGCGATGCCATGAAACGCGTGGTCGCCCGTGGCCCGGTGGCCGCAGCTGCCAGCGTCCAGCCTGCTGCGAACGCCCCGGCCGCTGCGGTTAAACCGCAGGCCGTCCCGAACGCCGTCACCATTGCTGCGCTGGTGTCGCCGGTAACCGGTGAGGTTGTTCCGCTGGAGCAGGTGCCTGACGAAGCCTTTGCCAGCAAAGCGGTTGGCGACGGCGTGGCGGTAAAACCAACGGGTAAAACCGTGGTCTCCCCGGCTGCCGGTACCATCGTGAAAATCTTCAACACTAACCACGCCTTCTGTCTGGAAACCGAAAAAGGCGCGGAGATCGTGGTCCACATGGGCATCGACACCGTTGCGCTGAACGGCCAGGGCTTTACCCGCCTGGTAGAAGAGGGCGCGGAAGTGGTCGCGGGCCAGCCGGTGCTGGAGATGGATCTCGACTATCTCAACGCCAACGCGCGCTCGATGATTAGCCCGGTAGTGTGCAGCAACATCGACGATTTCAGCGGTCTGGTCTTCCAGGCGCAGGGGCAGGTCGTTGCTGGCCAAACCCCGCTGTTTGAAGTGAAGAGTAAGTAGCCGTAAACTGCGGTTAATACGCGGCGGAGCCTGTCTCCGCCCTTTTTTTTGCCCTTCGTACGCTAATCCCCTCGCCATTCACGCTTTTTGTTGATCTAAGGGTTGTCTCCGCGTCCCGCTTATAAGATCATACTCCGTTATACGTTGTTTACGCTTTGAGGAACCCGCGATGAGTGAGGCAGAAGCCCGCCCGACTAACTTTATTCGCCAGATTATTGATGAGGATCTGGCCAGTGGTAAGCACAGCACGGTTTGCACCCGTTTTCCGCCGGAGCCGAACGGCTACCTGCATATCGGCCATGCAAAATCTATCTGCCTGAACTTCGGTATCGCCCAGGACTATCAGGGGCAGTGCAACCTGCGCTTTGATGACACCAACCCGGTTAAAGAAGATATCGAATACGTTGATTCGATCAAAAAAGACGTCCAGTGGCTGGGCTTCCACTGGTCGGGTGACGTGCGCTACTCCTCTAACTATTTCGACCAGCTGCATAGCTACGCCATTGAGCTGATCAACAAAGGCCTGGCCTACGTTGACGAGCTGTCGCCGGAACAGATCCGCGAATACCGTGGCACCCTGACCGCACCGGGTAAAAACAGCCCGTTCCGCGATCGTAGCGTGGAAGAGAACCTGGCGCTGTTTGAGAAGATGCGTGCCGGTGGCTTCGAAGAGGGCACCGCCTGCCTGCGTGCTAAAATCGACATGGCGTCGCCGTTTATCGTGATGCGCGATCCGGTTCTGTACCGCATTAAGTTTGCCGAGCACCACCAGACCGGCAACAAGTGGTGCATCTACCCGATGTACGATTTCACCCACTGCATCAGCGATGCGCTGGAAGGCATTACCCATTCACTCTGTACGCTGGAGTTCCAGGATAACCGCCGTCTCTACGACTGGGTGCTGGATAACATCACTATTCCGGTTCATCCGCGCCAGTACGAATTCTCGCGCCTGAACCTGGAATATGCCGTGATGTCCAAGCGTAAGCTGAACCTGCTGGTGACGGATAAAATCGTCGAAGGCTGGGACGATCCGCGTATGCCGACCATCTCTGGTCTGCGCCGTCGCGGCTACACCGCCGCCTCTATCCGCGAGTTCTGCAAACGCATCGGCGTGACCAAGCAGGACAACACCATCGAGATGGCATCGCTGGAGTCCTGCATTCGTGAGGATCTCAACGAGAACGCCCCGCGTGCGATGGCGGTTATCGATCCGGTGAAACTGGTGATCGAGAACTACCCGCAGGGTGAGAGCGAAGTGGTAACCATGCCGAATCATCCGAACAAACCGGAGATGGGCAGCCGCGAGGTGCCGTTTAGCGCCGAAATCTGGATCGATCGCGCTGACTTCCGTGAAGAAGCGAACAAGCAGTATAAGCGTCTGGTGCTGGGTAAAGAGGTGCGTCTGCGTAACGCCTACGTGATCAAAGCCGAGCGCGTAGAGAAAGATGCGGAAGGCAACATCACCACCATCTTCTGCTCCTACGATGCCGAGACCCTGAGCAAGGATCCGGCCGACGGTCGCAAGGTGAAAGGGGTGATCCACTGGGTAAGCGCCGCTCATGCGCTGCCGGTTGAGATCCGTCTCTACGATCGGCTGTTCAGCGTGGCAAATCCGGGTGCGGCGGAAGATTTCCTCTCCACCATCAACCCGGAGTCGCTGGTGATCAAGCAGGGCTACGCCGAGTCGTCTCTGAACGCCGCCGAAGCCGGTAAGGCCTACCAGTTTGAGCGTGAAGGCTACTTCTGCCTCGACAGCCGCTACTCCACGGCGGAGAAGCTGGTGTTTAACCGCACCGTCGGCCTGCGCGATACCTGGACTAAGATCGGCGAGTAATTTGCTCCCGCTCTGAAAAGAAAAACGCCGCGCATGCGGCGTTTTTTATTGGTGACGTCAGCGTATTACGTTGCTTCAGCCTGCAATTTTTTATCGTGACGGCGCAGCAGCACGACCTTGCTTTGCAGACGCTGCTGGAACTGATCGATCACCACCGCAGTGACAATCACCAGGCCCTTAATCACCATCTGCCAGAAGTCGCTGACTCCCATCATCACCATCCCGTCTGCAAGGAAGACGATGACGAAGGCACCGATGATAGAGCCGGAGACCCTGCCTCGTCCGCCTGCCAGCGCGGTTCCGCCCAGCACGGTTGCGCCGATAGCGTCCATCTCAAACATATTCCCGGTCATTGGGTGGGCAGTTTGCAGCTGAGATGCCACAATCAGCCCCACCAGCGCCGCGCACAGGCCTGAGAAGGCGTAGACAAACACTTTAACCTTGATGATAGGCACGCCCGCCAGCCGCGCGGCAGATTCATTTCCGCCGATGGCGTAAATGTAGCGGCCCAGCGGGGTTTTACGGGTCATGTAGAGGCCCAGCAGCAGGAAGCTCACCATCAGCCAGATCGGAATATAGATGCCGAGGATCGTGCCGGAACCTAAAATCGCGAAGCCGGTATTGCCTAACTCAGGCATGCCTACCAGGTTGGCATAGGTGCTGCCATCGTTAAACAGCAGCGCCGTGCCGCGGGCAACGTACATCATGCCGAGGGTACAGATAAAGGGCGCAACGCCCAGGCGCGTGATCACCGCCCCGTTGATCAGACCCAACAGAATGCCGAATCCCGCCACCAGTAAGATCACTTCCGGCACGTTAAAGAAGATAATCTGCGAGCCCCAGATCGGCAGGCCGTTGGTTAACAGCGCCCCGGCAACCATGCCGCACATGCCCGCCACCGCACCAACCGAGAGGTCGATCCCGCCGGTGAGAATGACAAGGGTCATGCCAATCGCCAGCAGGCCGGTAATCGCCACGTGCTGGGTCATGATCAGCAGGTTCGACATGGTCAAAAAGTTAGGCACCATCACGCTGAAGAAGCCTATGACGATCAGCAGGGCGATGAAGGTGCGCGCTTTGAGCAAATACATGTAGATCATATACTTTTTGTTCATTTCTCTCTCCAGCAGAGATCACTCCTGCGGTGTAGAAGCGCTGATTAATTTTTCCCGCGTCACGGAAGCACGCGGCAAATCTGCGGTGATACGGCCATCGGCCATAACCAGAACCCGGTCGGCCAGCGCCATGACCTCATCCAGCTCGGAGGAGGAGAACATAACCGCCAGCCCCTGATGCGCCATTTTGCCAATCAGATGATAAACATCGGTTTTTGCACCCACGTCGATGCCACGCGTTGGCTCATCCAGCAGAACCACTTTGGGTCCGGTCATCAACGCCTTACCCAGCACCACCTTTTGCTGGTTGCCGCCGCTTAGCGAGGTAATGGGCAGCTCCGTATCACCTGCTTTAATCGCGAGCTGTTCCACCATGTGGTTGACCTGCTGCTCCTCTTTCACCGGGCTGAGCAGGCGCAAGGCGCGGCGAAAGCCCAGCAGGCTCAGGTCGGTCAGCGTCATATTGCTTTTGATCGACATAAGCTGCACCACGCCTTCACCCTGACGATCCTCCGGCACAAGAGTAATGCCACGCTTAAGCCGCTGCTGGAACGAGCGCTTGTCCAGGCTTTCACCATCCAGACTGATGGTGCCCGACTGGCAGCCCATCATCCCCACCAGGCCTTTAAACAGCTCGGTACGTCCCGCGCCGAGCAGGCCATAGATGCCAATAACTTCCCCTTTACGCAGATCAAAAGTGACATCGTTTAATTTATACCCCCCGTTCTGGTGCAGGGCGGTCAGGCCGTTCACCTTCAGGATGGTCTCCCCGTGTGCGGCAGGGCTGTAGTCAAAGTGCTTTTTCTTGTCACCCACCATCTGCTCGATGATCCAGGGCACGCTGGCCTGCTGAACGGGACGCTCGCTGATAAAGCGGCCATCGCGGAAGATGGTGATGTGATCGCCAATCTCCATCAGCTCTTCCAGCCGGTGAGAGATGTAGATAATGGTCACGCCACGGCGCTTAAGCTGGGCGATAACGTTAAACAGTACCCGTACTTCCGACTGGCTCAGCGCGCTGGTGGGCTCGTCCATGATCAGCACCCGGGTATCTTTAGAGAGTGCGCGGGCGATCTCCACCAGCTGCTGATGCCCAATGCCCAATTCGCCTAACGGGGAGTAGGGATCAACGTTCAGCTCCAGCCGTTCAAGCAGGGATTTAGCCAGCTCGTACTGGTATTTTTCGTTAATCACGCCGCGCTGGAAGAACTCATTGCCAATGAAAATGTTGTCCATCACGTTCATATTGGGGAAGAGGTTCAGCTCCTGGAAAATAATGCTGATGCCGTGCTTTTCCGCCTGGTGAGTGGAGCCGAGGGTGACCCGCTCCCCGTCCAGCAGGATCTCGCCAGAGGAGGGCGTCTCAACGCCGGCCAGCATTTTCATCATCGTCGATTTGCCCGCGCCGTTCTCGCCAATCAGCACGTTGACCTGATTACGGTATACACGGTAGTTAACGCTATCGAGCGCGACTACCCCAGGGTAAATACGGGAGAGATCGCGCGTTTCAATAATGACCTCATCCGGCTGGGTCTGTTGCTCATTCATAGCCCTCTCCTCACTGCCGTACGATATGTGCCGCGGTAACATCCGGGATGGTTTGTGGAATATCCCAGGCGGCAAATACCCCGGAAACAGTGACCTTATCTCCGACGACGGGCTTAAAGTTGATGATCATCGTCGACGCTTGCTGATTAATCGCTTTGCCATAGTCGCCGTACAGCACCTGATCGTTAAAGTCCTGGTAGCTCGCGCCTTTATACCCGTCCCGTAGGCTGGTGCCGCGAATAATAGGGCCCATCTGCACCACGATGTCGCCGCCTTGCTCATCGCGTACCGTCATCTTCCCGCTGCGGGATTTTGTATTCACCTTGATCACTTCCCCGCTGATACGCACGCTAAAGACGCAGGGGTTTTCGCTCTGGCTGCGGTAGCCGTCTTTGCTACAGGCCTCATCAAAGCTCTTTTCGCTCTGCAAGGTTTTCAGTAATTCCGCGACAGGTTTCGCCTCACGCACATACTGCGGCACAATCTTTTGCTGCCAGGTTTGCTGAATATTGGCCATTTGAGGATTGGGGGGATGTTTAAGATCGGCCAACTCTTTCTGCGATACGATGCGGCAGCCGCCAAGCGCTAAAACGATCGCTAACAGCGCAAGTTTTCTGTGCATTATGTCCTCCTTTGCACCCGCCGAAGCGGGCGCTGCAACGTGTCATCAGGATTTGAAATTGAAGTCTTGCACTCCGGAGGCGTTGTCGGGGGTAATCAGAATGCCGCGGAACATCACGCGCTGTTTCTCAGGCTTGGTGCCTTTTTGGATGAAATTATCCAGATCGGTAACGCCCTGGGCGGCAATGGCCTGGGCCTGCAGCATCACCGTGGCTTTCAGGGTGCCCGCTTTAACGGCTTCGCGCTCGTCGTTGCTGCCGTCGATGCCGACGACAATCACATCATCGCGGCCAGCGGATTTCAGCGCGGCAATTGCGCCCAGCGCGACAGGGCCGTTGCCGCAGATAACGCCTTTCACGTCCGGGTGCGCCTGCAGGATGCTGTCCATAATACGCTTACCGTCAATCAGCGTGCCTTTCGCATCCTGTCTCGCGACGCTCTGCATATCCGGATACTGATCCAGCACCTGATGGAAAGATTTCGAGCGCGTCACGCAGTTGTTGTCGGCCAGGTTACAGGTCAGCTCGGCGTATTTGCCTGCCTCTTCCATTTTTTCGACGAAGACGTTAGCCACGTCAGAGCCTGCCTGGAAGTTGTTATGGGTGATCTGTTCGAGGGCAATGTTATCGACCGGGATTTCACGGTTGATTAACACCACGGGAATACCGGCGTCTTTGGCTTTTTGAATGGCCGCCACGCTGGCGGTTGAGTCGGCGTTATCCAGAATAATGCCCTGAACTTTTTTACCGATCGCGGCGTCGATAAGCTCGCTCTGTTTTTTAACATCTTCGCCGTGCGACAGCACGCTGGTGGTGTAGCCGAGCTCTTTCGCTTTCTGATCGGCCCCTTTTGCCTCTGCGGCGTAGTAGGGGTTATCCAGCGAGTTGACCATAATCATGATGGTGCCTTTTTCAGCGGCAAACGCATTCACCGAAAATGCACAGGCTGCTGCCACACCTAAAAACAGTAATTTCGCTTTCATAAGATGTTCTCTCTAAATGTTATGTAGTGGTTCAACAGGTGTAGGGGTAACGCTATTTATTAACTATTTATTTATTAATCAGGGCCAGGGTCTGATTGACGATCCCGGCTACATCAAGGCCATGATATGCCCGCATATCTTTGCGATCGGCGGCGATGGCATAGTCACCGTCAGGAATGCCCAAACGTTTAAGCACCGCACCATGGCCGTTCTCTGCCAGAACCTCCGCGACAAGGCTACCCACGCCGCCATTCACGTTGTGCTCTTCAACGCTGATAATATGTTTGACGCTTTGTAACGCGGCGAACAGCGCGTCGCGATCTAAGGGGCGAATTGAAGGGACGTTGATGACCCTTGCAGAAATGCCCTGTTTCGCCAGCTGTTCGGCGGCATCAACGGCTTCGTGAACGGTCGAGCCCATGGCAACCAGCGCGATGTCATTGCCTTCGCGCAGCACATCTATCGCACCGGGTACGAAGGTGTAACTTTCATCGTGCAACTCGGGTAGCGCTTTACCGTCCATACGGATGTAGACCGGGCCGACATGCTCAAGCGCGTACTCAATGATCTGGCGGCACTCCAGCGGGGAGGAGGGGGCAAAGATCTGGATATTACCGAAGCCGCGCATCACGGAGATATCATCAATGGCGTGGTGGGTACTGGCCAGCGGCCCATAGCTGGCTCCGGCGTTGAGGCCAAACAGCTTCACGTTAGTGTTGTTGTAACAGATATCAACTTTAACCTGCTCGTTGGCACGCGAAACCAGAAACGGCGCGGCGTTACAGGTTACGGCGATTTTTCCGCCCAGCGCCAGCCCGGCGGCTGCGCCCACCAGGGTCTGCTCGGCGATCCCGACGTTGACGATCCGATCCGGGTACTGTTTTATGAAGGGGGAGATCTTGGCGGTCGAGGTCGAGTCGGCTACGACCGGAACCAGATCGACGCCTCTTTCAACCGCATCAATGAAAGCTTCAACCATCACGTTTGCAAGATGTTCTGAATTACTCACTTTTCATGCCCTCTTCGATCAGATCGTTCAGCTCGCTCATTGCCAGCCCGATTTCGTCACCCTTCGGAACGCGGTGGTGCCACTCTGGCTTGCCAGCGATAAAGGAGACGCCTGCACCCTTGGTGGTATGGGCGATAATGACGTTCGGTTTGCCAGTCTGGGGAAGGTTCTCCAGCGCATTGACCACGGAAGCCATATCGTTGCCCTCGCATTCGGTCACTTCCATACCAAAGGCGCGCCATTTTTCGTCCAGCGGATCGGTACACATAATGTCTTTGGTGGCCCCCGCCAGCTGCAGGCCATTTTTGTCATTGATAATGACCAGGTTATCCAACTTGTAATGGGCGGCTACCATGGCGGCTTCCCAGTTGCTGCCTTCTGCCAGTTCACCGTCGCCGGTGATCAGGAAAATACGGCGTTTGCTATTGCTGCGCTTGGCCGCGAGTGCCAGACCAACGGCCACCGGGAAACCATGCCCCAGCGCACCGGTATTAAGTTCAATCCCTGGGGTCTTCTGCTTAACCGGATGTCCTGGCAGATGAGAGTTGGCGTGCTGGTAGGTGGCAAGCCACTCCACCGGAAAATAGCCCGCCTCGGCGAGAACGCAGTAGTAGCAACCTACGGCGTGGCCTTTGGACTGGATGTAGATATCACGCTCCTCATCATCCTGGCGGTTAGCAGCGCAGTCCAGTACGCGAAAATAGAGCGCCGTTAACAGCTCTACCTGCGAGAGATCGGCCCCGGTATGGCCGCCAGCGGGGCTGTTGGCATTCAGGGAGATGATGTGACGGCGCACCGCACGGGCTTTGTTTTCAAGTTCGGGTACAGAAAGTAAGAACGGATTCATCGAGCTCCTCCGAATTAATATGCGACACTGAATATATATTCAGGTTGGTTCAAAAAAATGGAATCCTGGCTGTTGCTCCAGGTTTCCCTGACCGTGAGTGAATAGGCTCTCTGAGTGTTCAGAATATATATTCACGCATGACTTTATATTCACTAATACTAGCGCCTCTGTTGTTGAGTTGTCCAGAGTGAATGAGTGATTTGTGATGACCTACACATTTGCTGCGTTTGCCTGTAGATGCGGAAAGCAATCCTCGCTATCGTTTACAAAATAAATAATCAGTGTTGAATATATATTCATGGAAGGTCTCACTTCCGGAGAACCCTATGTCTTCGCACAAAAATATTATTATTGCTCTCGACGAGGGCACGACCAACGCCAAGGCCGTAGCCCTGGACGCAGCAGGCAAAGCGATCGTTAAATTCAACCAGCCGCTCTCTATCCAGACGCCTCGCGAGGGGTGGGTGGAACAGTCAGGCTCGGCGCTGGTGGAGGCCTCGGTGAAGGTGCTCGCGCAAGCGATTGAGGCGGTCGGCGCTGAAAACGTGGTGGCGCTGGCCATCAGCAACCAGCGTGAGACGACGATAGGCTGGTACCGCAGCAACGGCACGCCGCTGCATGCGGCCATCAGCTGGCAATGCTCGCGCACGGCGGATTTTTGCGAAGCGCTGCGGCGCGATAATAAAGAGCAGACGATTAAAGCCGTCACCGGTCTGCCGGTCGCGCCGCTTTTCTCCGCCTCCAAGATGCGCTGGCTCATTGAGTCGACGCCAAACGTCCAGGTGCTGGCGGCTAACGGTGACATTTGTCTGGGTACTATCGACAGCTGGCTGCTCTGGAATCTGACCGCGGGTGAAAGCTTCTATTGCGACTACTCAAACGCCGCCCGTACTCAGCTCCTTGATCTGCAAAGCGGACGCTGGAGTCCAGAGATGCTGGATATCTTCCAGATCCCGGCCGCCGCGCTGCCGACGATCAAACCCTCCAGCGGCCTTTTCGGCTACACCAAAAACGTGGTGGGTATTCCAGACGGCATTCCGATCATGTCGATGGTGGGAGACTCGCACGCCGCGCTATTCGGCCATGCGCTGGGGGAGGCGGGCTGCGTCAAGGCCACCTACGGTACGGGCTCATCGGTTATGGCGCCGGTGACCTCGGCCCAGTGCAACATCCACTCTCTGGCAACCACCCTTGCCTGGCACGATGGCGAACAGCTGATCTACGGCCTGGAGGGCAACATCCCCCATACCGGAGACGGCGTCGCGTGGATGGCTGACAGCACGGGCCTGAGCGAACTCCCCGAGGCCGAGCTGGCAGCAGAGCTGAATTCACTGCCGGCCTCGGTGGAGTCAACGCTGGGCGTCTATTTTGTTCCGGCGCTAACGGGATTAGGTGCGCCCTGGTGGGATGAAAATGCCCGCGGGGTGATCTGTGGCCTGAGCCGGGGCGTAAAACGCGCGCACCTGATCCGGGCTGCGCTGGAGGCCATTACCTACCAGATCGCCGACGTGGTCACGGCGATGCGGCAGCACAACGACTTTACGCTGACCGCGTTGATGGTCGATGGTGGGCCAACCAAAAATGACTGGCTGATGCAGTATCAGTCAGACCTGCTGGGTTGCCCGGTTATGCGCAGCGACGTGCCTGAACTCTCTGCAATCGGTGCGGCACTCTTAGCGCGCAAAGCCGTGGGGCAACTCTCACTCGATGAGCTCAAACAGTACCTTTACCCGCACAGTGAATTTCGCCCCAACATGGAGCGTCATGGCCGTTTACAAAAACGCTGGCGGGAGTGGCAACAGGCCGTCGAAAGAA
Source organism: Pseudescherichia sp. AS216 (assembly GCF_037152055.1). Classification (NCBI taxonomy): domain Bacteria; kingdom Pseudomonadati; phylum Pseudomonadota; class Gammaproteobacteria; order Enterobacterales; family Enterobacteriaceae; genus Pseudescherichia; species Pseudescherichia sp. AS216. The sequence goes on from NZ_JBBCMV010000001.1 coordinate 323,157, forward strand.
CCCTACACAAATTTTGAATAGCGGGTGAGGAGAGAAGTATGGGCTATGTATTCGAAAATAAAACGGTTGTCATTACCGGGGCTGCCAAAGGCATCGGCGAGGGCATTGCCAGAAAATTTGCCGATGCGGGCGCAAATCTGGTGCTGTCGGACTACTCGGCTGAGGTGACAGAGACCGCCGAGCGATTGAGAGAGGAGTACCATGAAAATATTATCTCCTTCGTCGCCGACGTCACCAATGAAGAGCAGGTCACCGAGCTCTACCGCCTCGCGCATCGTACCTTTGGCAGCATTGATGTCTCTATCCAAAACGCCGGCATTATCACCATTGACCGCTTCGATAAAATGACGCGTCAGGAGTTCGATAACGTACTCAGCGTGAACACCACAGGCGTATGGCTATGCTGCCGCGAGGCGGCAAAGTATATGGTCAAGCAGCAGAGTGGGCGTCTGATCAACACCTCTTCCGGCCAGGGCCGGGTTGGCTTTATCTACACCCCGCACTACGCGGCCAGCAAAATGGGCGTAATTGGCATTACCCAAAGCCTCGCGCTAGAGCTTGCCCAGCACAACATTACGGTGAACGCGTTCTGCCCTGGGATCATCGAGACCAACATGTGGGACTACAACGACCGCGTGTGGGGCGAGATCCTGAGCACGCCAGAGAAGCAGTATAAAAAAGGCGAGCTTATGGAGGAATGGGTGCAGGGGATCCCCCTCAAGCGGGCGGGCAAACCTGCCGACGTTGCCGGGCTGGTGGCATTTCTAGCGTCCGAGGATGCGGCCTACATTACGGGGCAAACCATCAACGTTGATGGCGGCTTGATCATGTCGTAACACATTTTGGAGTGAAACCATGGATAAACACTTTTCCCAAAGACTGTTTGATTTAAGCGATCGCGTCGCGTTTGTCACCGGGGCAGGCAGCGGTATTGGTCAAATGATTGCTTACGGCTTTGCCAGCGCGGGGGCGAAGGTGGCCTGCTTCGATCTGCGTGAGGATGGCGGCCTGCTGGAAACCGTAAACACGATTCAGGAGATGGGCGGCAGCGCCTTTGCCTATACCGGCGACGTACGCGACATTGCGCACCTGCGCGCTGCTATCGCGGAGGTGAAGACGCGGTTTGGTCGTCTTGATGTGGCGCTCAACGCCGCCGGGATTGCCAACGCTAATCCGGCGCTGGAGATGGAGCCAGACCAGTGGCAGCGGGTTATCGATATCAACCTGACCGGCGTCTGGAACAGCTGTAAAGCCGAGGCCGAGCTGATGCTGGAGAGCGGCGGCGGCTCGATCATCAATATCGCCTCTATGTCCGGGGTGATTGTTAACCGGGGGCTGGAGCAGGCCCATTATAACTGCTCGAAGGCAGGGGTGATCCACTTAAGCAAAAGCCTGGCGATGGAGTGGGCAGAGAAAAATATCCGCGTTAACACAATTAGCCCAGGCTACACCGCGACCCCGATGAACACCCGTCCAGAGATGGTGCACCAGACAAAATCGTTTGAGAGCCAGACGCCTATGCAGCGTATGGCAAAGGTTGAGGAGATGGCTGGCCCGGCGATTTTCCTTGCTGCGGATGCCTCGTCGTTCTGCACCGGTGTGGATCTGCTGGTCGATGGCGGGTTTGTTTGCTGGTAACAGGCAGGCCATAGATAAAAAAAGGGTCACCCTGAGGTGACCCTTTTTCGTTACCGTATCAATTACAGCTTACGCGGCGTGGTCTCATGCGCGTGTTCATTTTCACGGCAGTCGCCTTCGGCGCAGTGACCGTAAAGATAGAGGCTGTGGTTCGTCAGGCGGATGCCGTGCTTCGTAGCGATTTCACGCTGGCGAGCTTCGATAGAATCATCGCTAAACTCGATCACCTTGCCGCAGTCGAGGCAGATCAGATGATCGTGGTGATGCTGCTGGGTCAGTTCGAAAACGGACTTGCCGCCTTCAAAGTTATGACGGGTGACAATCCCGGCATCATCAAACTGGTTAAGCACACGATACACGGTAGCCAGACCAATTTCCTCGCCCATGTCGATCAGTCGCTTGTATAAGTCTTCCGCACTGACATGATGGTTATCCGGTCCCTGAAGCACTTCCAGAATTTTTAAACGAGGAAGCGTGACTTTCAAGCCGGCCTTCTTTAATGCGGTGTTATTGTCAGTCATGCGGAGTCTGTCCTGTTGCTAATCGATTCACTTCCGAGACGGAAGTTAATGAGAATGACCTTGAGTAAATGCGTCTCATTATAGAATTGCCACTTCTTAATGAAAACTACAAGTCCTCAAGTAAAGTATGCGTATAAAAACGTGGCCTCGCCAACAAACTATCGTTGTGCAACCCGTTTGACCAGGGGATATTGTACAGGTATGTACGCGAAAGTTAAAAATTTGTAGCAATTATTTCTATTGCTTTTATCTATTAATAGCAGCGCAGCACATAGGCTGCGCCGTCTATCATCAGGCGTTAACGATCTCGTCCAGGTGCAGCTCTTCAGAGATCTGCTTCACCCACTTCTCAACGCGCTCGGCGGTCAGTTCCGGCTGGCGGTCTTCATCAATGGCGAGACCCACGAAGTGATCGTCATCGGCCAGGCCTTTAGACGCTTCGAAGTGGTAACCGGCGGTTGGCCAGTGGCCGACGATAGTCGCCCCGTTGGGTTCAATGATATCACGAATGGTGCCGAGGGCATCACAGAAGTACTCTGCGTAATCTTCCTGGTCGCCACAGCCGAACAGCGCCACCAGCTTACCGTTGAAGTCTACCTCTTCCAGCGTTGGGAAGAAGTCATCCCAGTCGCACTGCGCTTCACCATAGTACCAGGTTGGGATGCCCAGCAGCAGGATATCATAGCCTTCCAGATCTTCTTTGCTGCTCTTGGCAATGTCATGCACGTCAGCAACGTCTGGACCAAGCTGCTTTTGGATCATCTTTGCGATATTTTCGGTGTTACCGGTGTCGCTACCGAAAAAAATACCTGTAATTGCCATGAGTAAAATAACCTCTTGAAACTTAATGATATGGTGGTGGAGCACGGCCCACGGATAAGGGCAATAATAGCAGAACAGCGGCGTACGCGAAATTCGTAATCGCCCAGACTGCACTCTGTGCTACATGAAAGTGTGATTTGATGTGTTTTTCAGACGTCGCCCTGGCAGTGCAGGGCCTTGAGCTGGGTAAGCAGCAGCTCTTCGATCAGTTCGCTACGGCTCATCTGCCGGGCATCGGCCAGCGCGTTGAGCGCCTCAACGGCGTCGGCGTTCATCTTCAGCTCGACGCGCTTAAGCCCACGAACTTTATCGCGTTTAAGCTGGTTGCGCTTATTGATGCGTAGCTGTTCGTCACGCGAAAGCGGATTCGTTTTCGGTCGTCCCGGGCGACGCTCGTTCGCGAACAGATCTAGTGTCGTACGGTCCGTTTGTTCTTTTGCCATGATTTAGGGTGACGTCGAGGGAAAACAGGCTGCCAGGGTATCCCTGCGCGATTAGCGCGCCATCATACATCAGCAGAGCAGGGACGCCAACGACCGTAAGCCTTGCTGCGTCCGGTCGCCGGGTTTTTAATCAGCCTGCATCGTGCGCCAGATAGCGGCGGATCGCCCGCAGCACTGCCTCGGGCTTTTCAGCGTGTACCCAGTGGCCAGCGCCGGCAATCACGTGCGCCCGTGCCTGCGGGAACTGAGCAAGCAGCGCATCGCGATGGGCCTCGGTGACGTAGGGCGACTGGCCGCCGCGCACAAACAGCGCCGGGCGATCCCAGGCGGGCACGGTCTGCCAGCCAATAATCTCTTCGTAGCGATCCCACAGCGCCGGCACGTTGAAGCGCCATTCGCCGTCGATAAACGATTTCAGAAGAAACTGAATAACGCCCTCTTCGTGCAGCGTCTGGCGCATCAGGGCGGCGGCCTGCTGGCGGCTAGTGGCCCCGGCAGCCGTCACCGCGTTGATAGCGGCAAAAATGTCGTCGTGGCGGCGTACCTGATAGGCAACGGGAGCAATATCAATGGCGACCAGCTGGTCAATGCGTTCAGGGGCGAGCGCGGTAAGCGCCATGACCGCCTTGCCGCCCATGGAGTGGCCGATAAACGTCGCCTTCTCCAGGCCCTGTGCGTCGAGCGTATCCAGCAGATCCTGCGCCATGGCCGGGTAGTTCATCTCCGGCGAGCGGGGAGAGAGACCATGGTTGCGCATATCAACCTGAATGATATCGTGATCGTTTACCAGATCGCGCGCCAGCACGCCGAGGTTGTCCAGGCTGCCAAACAGACCGTGGACCAGGACAATGGGAGAATTGTTGTGCGGATGTTGTGCAGATTGCGCTCGGGTATTCAATTTCATGGCAAAGTTCTTTTTTTCGCTCTGTCGGGTTAGGGTATTATGTTGACCATTCTACCGCCTGGCTGCAAGGGGTCGACGCGAACCGACTTTTGCCTGACGTTAACCGTTGTTGAGATTTCGCCTATAATCCCAACAGCTTGTATTCAGATAAGATACTCCACTGGATTAAAATGAAAACGATCGAAGTTGATGATGAGCTTTACAGCTATATTGCTAGCCACACCAAACACATCGGCGAGAGCGCATCCGAGATTTTACGCCGGATGCTGAAGTTTACCGCCAACGGCAGCAGGCCAGCGGCCACCGCCCCGAAAGAGGCCGTCATTGTCAACGCCCCAGCCGAGGTGAAGCCGGCTAATCCTGTGAAAGACAAAGTCCGTGCCATGCGCGAGCTGCTGCTGTCTGATGAATATGCAGAACAGAGAAAAGCGGTTAACCGCTTCATGCTGGTGCTGTCTACACTCTATTCATTGGATGAGAAAGCGTTTGCCGAGGCGACGGAGTCCCTGCATGGCCGTACCCGTGTTTACTTTGCCGGCGATCAGCAGACGCTGCTGCAAAACGGGGCGCAGACCAAACCTAAGCACCTGGCAAATACGCCATACTGGGTGATCACGAATACGAATACGGACCGCAAACGCAGCATGGTGGAGCATATCATGCAGTCGATGCAGTTCCCGGTGGAGCTGATTGATAAGGTTTGCGGCACAATCTAACCCTTGCATAAGAAGGATCAGGCAATGGCAAATCATGAACGCGCAGGACAGCCTGCACAACAGGGCGATCTGATTAACGTCGCTCAGCTTACCGCGCAGTACTACGTGCTGAAGCCGGAAGTGGGCAATAGCGAACATGCGGTAAAATTTGGCACCTCCGGCCACCGCGGCAGTTCGGTACGCCATAGCTTCAACGAACCGCACATTTTGGCTATTGCGCAGGCGATTGCTGAAGAGCGCGCTAAAAACGGCATCACCGGGCCGTGCTATGTCGGTAAGGATACTCACGCGCTCTCCGAGCCGGCGTTTATCTCCGTGCTGGAAGTGCTGGCTGCCAACGGCGTCGATATCATCGTGCAGGAGAACAACGGCTATACGCCAACGCCTGCGGTATCGAATGCTATCCTCGAGCACAACAAGCAGGGTGGCGCGCAGGCTGACGGCATCGTCATTACCCCTTCGCACAACCCGCCGGAAGATGGCGGCATCAAATATAACCCGCCTAACGGGGGGCCAGCCGACACCAATGTGACCAGGGTCGTCGAAGATCGTGCCAACGCTCTGCTGGCAGCGGGCCTGGAAGGGGTTAAGCGCATGACGCTTGACGAAGCCATGGCCTCTGGCCGCGTGACCGAGAAAGATCTGGTTCAGCCGTTTATCGAAGGGTTGGCCGAGATCGTCGACATGGCCGCGATCCAGAAAGCCGGGCTGAAGCTGGGCGTCGATCCGCTGGGCGGCTCCGGTATCGAGTACTGGAAACGCATTGCCGAATTCTACAAGCTGGATCTGACCATCGTTAACGATCAGGTCGATCAGACCTTCCGCTTTATGCACCTCGACAAAGATGGCGCGATCCGTATGGACTGCTCCTCCGAGTGTGCGATGGCTGGCCTGCTGGCGCTGCGCGACAAGTTCGATCTGGCCTTTGCTAACGATCCAGACTATGACCGTCACGGCATCGTTACCCCGGCAGGGCTGATGAACCCGAACCACTACCTGGCAGTGGCGATCAACTACCTGTTCCAGCATCGTCCGCAGTGGGGCAAAGAGGTAGCGGTAGGTAAAACGCTGGTCTCCTCCGCGATGATTGACCGCGTGGTGAACGATTTGGGCCGCAAGCTGGTAGAAGTGCCGGTTGGCTTCAAGTGGTTTGTTGACGGGCTGCACGACGGCAGCTTTGGTTTCGGCGGCGAAGAGAGCGCCGGGGCCTCCTTCCTGCGCTTTGACGGCACGCCGTGGTCCACCGATAAAGACGGTATCATCATGTGCCTGCTGGCTGCGGAAATCACCGCCGTCACCGGTAAAAATCCGCAGCAGCACTACGATGAGCTGGCCGAGCGCTTTGGCGCGCCAAGCTATAATCGTCTGCAGGCTGGGGCGACCTCTGCCCAGAAAGCGGCGCTGTCGAAGCTGTCGCCAGAGATGGTCAGCGCCAGCCAGCTGGCAGGGGATCCGATTACGGCACGTCTGACGGCGGCACCGGGTAACGGCGCCTCTATCGGCGGGCTGAAGGTGATGACCGACAACGGCTGGTTTGCCGCACGTCCGTCCGGTACGGAAGATGCCTACAAGATTTACTGCGAAAGCTTCCTCGGTGAAGAGCACCGGAAGCTGATCGAGAAAGAAGCGGTAGAGATTGTTAGCGAAGTGCTGAAAAACGCCTGATGCTGTTAAGCGCCCGGCGGCATCGCGCTGCCGGGCGTTACTCTTTGCGGATAATGTTTACTGCTTGATCACGTTACACCACACCGCCTTACGCCCCTCATGCTCCTGAATGTAGACCCCCTGTAGCTCCGGCGCGAAGCCTGGCAGCAGATTGATCCCCTCCTCAAGCGCGGTAAAGTAGCGCAAGACGGAACCTCCCCACACCTCACCCGGCACGACGCACAGTACGCCCGGCGGGTAGGGAAGCGCACCCTCGGCGGCAATCCGTCCTTCGGCCTCGCTCAGCAGCACCAGCTCGCTCTCGCCGCGAATAAAGGCGTAGTTGGCCTCCTGAGGCGACATGCGCACCGACGGTAAGCAGGCTTTACGGAACATCTCTTTCTGCAGCTGCTTAACGTTGTTGCGCGCATAGAGGTCGTGCATCTCCTGACAGAGCTGACGCAGGGTATAACCGGCGTAGCGCTCCGGGTGCTGATGATAGATCGACGGCAGCACCTCTTGCAGCGGCGCATCGCTGGCCAGCAGCGTCTCAAACTGTGCCAGCCGGGCCACCAGCTGCTGCAGCTTGCCCATATCTTCCGCAGGCGTAAGCAGGAAGAGGATGGAGTTAAGATCGCACTTCTCCGGCACCACGCCATTTTCACGCAGATAGTTGGCGAGAATGGTCGCCGGAACGCCAAACTCCTCATATTCGCCGGTCGCCGCATCGATTCCCGGCGTGGTCAGCAGCAGCTTGCAGGGATCGATAAAGTACTGGTGCGGGGCATAACCCTCAAAGGCGTGCCAGTTCTCGCCGGGTACGAAGTGGAAGAAGCGCAGATCGCGAGCGATCTCGGCGGTTTTGTAAGAGTCCCACGGACGATTGTCTACGGTCGTTGGCACGAAAGGACGGATAAATCGGCACTGATCGAGGATCATCTTACGGGCCTCGATGCCTTGCTCAACGCAGCGCATCCACATCCTTTTCCCGCTCTCACCCTCGTGCATGCGGGCGTTAACATCCAGCGCGGCAAAGAGTGGATAGAAGGGGCTGGTGGAGGCGTGCATCATAAAAGCGTTGTTCAAACGCTTGTGCGGAACGTAGCGCGGCTGCCCCTTGATGTGGCTATCTTTTTTGTGGATCTGTGAAGTCTGGGAGAAACCCGCCTGCTGCTTGTGCACCGACTGGGTAACCAGAATGCCGGGATCGTTCTCATTGAGATCCAGCAGCAGCGGTGAGCAGTCGGCCATCATCGGGATAAACTGCTCATAGCCCACCCATGCCGAGTCAAACAGGATGTAGTCGCAGAGGTGGCCAATGGTGTCCACAACCTGACGGGCGTTGTAAATGGTGCCGTCGTAGGTGCCAAGCTGGATCACCGCCAGACGGAACGGGCGCTGGCGCTGGTTATGTTCAGGGGAGACCTCTGCCACCAGTTCGCGCAGATAGGGCTCTTCAAAGCAGTGAGCGTCGATGCCGCCGATAAAGCCGTAGGGATTACGCGCCGTCTCCAGATAAACCGGCGTGGCTCCCGCCTGCAGCAGCGCACCGTGGTGGTTAGACTTGTGGTTGTTGCGATCGAACAGCACCAGATCGCCCGGTGCCAGCAGGGCATTAAGCACCACCTTGTTAGCTGACGAGGTGCCGTTGAGAACGAAGTAGGTCTTATCGGCGTTGAACACTTTGGCCGCATGCTGCTGGGCCAGGCAGGGGGCTCCCTCGTGGATCAGCAGATCGCCCATCGCCACGTCGGCATTGCAGAGATCGGCCCGGAACAGCGCTTCGCCAAAGAAATCCACAAACTGGCTGCCGGTAGGATGGCGGCGGAAAAATTGTCCGCCCTGGTGGCCCGGACAGTCAAAGGCGCTGTTGCCCTGCTTGACGTAGTCAATGAGGGCGCTGAAAAAGGGCGGACGCAGCCCACGCTCATATTTCAGCGCGGCGGTTTCAAGCTGACGGCTATAATATTCACGGTTGGCGTTACCGTATTGAAAGACACCGTAGATGTCGGGCAGGTAGGTTGCGGGAACACATTCTGCCTCGTGGGTCATCACGAAAATGGGAATGTTAAACCCGGTCTCTTCGATTTTCTCCACCATCCCTTTATGGATATCATTAATAGAGAGCACGGCGGCGGCAACATCAATAAAGTTACTGTCGTGCAGATCGATAATATCACGGCGGGTAGAAATAAAGTCGTGGCAGGCCCGGCTGGCCGCTATTTTCAAGCGTTGCATAGTACGTCCTTATTTTAGGTAAAAGCCATCCCTCAACTCTTATAAGGAGTTGATTTTACAGGGTGGGATATAGCGTGAAGCTAACTGATGTCGGGGGCCATTCTATCGGCGGAATTAATTTTCACCGTGAGATTGATCAATAAAAATAGCGCTGACAGGGAATGTTTTAATTTAATTTGGCGTTATTATGCCGTTATTTAAAAGGCTGGAATTAACCTGTGGAATTAAATATAAGCGTAAAAAGAAAATAACTATTTACAGCATAAAGCGGTAACCAATTCCGGTTTCGGTAATAAAGTGACGCGGGCGGGCCGGATCGTTTTCCAGCTTTTGCCGCAGGTGGCCCATATAGATACGTAAATAGTGGCTGTGTTCGACCGCATTTGGGCCCCACACCTCGCGCAGCAGCTGTCGCTGGGTGAGCACCTTACCGTGGTGGCCTATCAGCACCGCCAGCAGACGGAACTCGATTGGCGTCAGGTGGATCTCCTCCTCGCCGCGCTGAATGCGCCTGGCGGCCAGGTCAACGCGCACATCAGAGAAGGTTATCAACGGATCGCTCTGGCTGGCGCTGCCGTGGCGGCGAAGCGCGACCCGCAGGCGCGCCTGTAGCTCTCCAATGCCAAACGGCTTGCTGAGATAGTCATCCGCGCCCGCATCGAGGGCGGCGATTTTATCCTGCTCCTCGGTGCGGGCCGAGAGCACGATGATCGGCGTCTGGCTCCACTGGCGCAGATCGCGAATAAAATCGAGGCCGTCGCCGTCGGGCAGGCCAAGATCGAGGATAATCGCATCGGGTTTACGCGTTGCCGCTTCCAGCAGGCCGCGCTGTAGGGTCTGCGCCTCGTGTACCCGCAGGCCATCGGCCTCCAGCGCGGCGCGCACAAAGCGAACGATAGCCTGCTCATCCTCTACGATTAAAATGTTGATCACGCTTCTCCGGTTAACTCGTCAAGCCCTGGCGGCGCTGATTGCGGGAGTGTAACACGAAAGCACGCTCCCCCCTCGGGTCGGTTGACGACGGCGATCGTGCCGCCGTGAACCTCTACAATCGCTTCGCAGATAGCCAGCCCCAGCCCCACGCCTGGAATAGCCGACTCTTTGTTACCCCGGGCAAATTTAGCAAAAATGGCCTGCTCTTGCCCCGCCGGGATCCCCGGCCCGCTGTCCCACACCTCCAGCCGAAGCTGGGTCTCCTCTCGCCAGGCGTTAATGCCGATGGTCGCCGCAGGCCCGGCGTACTTCATGGCATTCTCCAGCAGGTTGACCAGCACGCGCTCAAACAGCGGGCCGTCGACCCGCACCAGCATCAGCGGGTCGGGCAGGGCCAGCTGGACCGGCCGCCCGCCGCTGATCGTATCCAACGCCTGCAGGGCGCTACCGACGATCTCCTCCAGCGTTAGCCACTCCAGCTTCAGGCTGAAACCGCCGGACTGGATGCGCGCCATATCAAGCAGGTTATTCACCAGCCGGGTCATGCTCAGCACCTGCTGACGGATCTCGCTGGCCTGCGGAGCATGTTTTGAGCCATCGCTGGCCAGATCGAGGGTCAAAATCTCCGCCTGACCAAACAGCACGGTGAGCGGAGTACGCAGATCGTGAGAGAGCGCCGCCAGCAGCGAGTGGCGAATGCTCTCCCGCTCGCTGGTGAGCCTGGCGTGCTGTTCGCTGGTGGTTAATGCCAGCCGCTCCAGCGCGCTGGTCACCAGCAGGGCGAAGGTCTCCAGCAGCCGCTGCTGCTCGGGGATCATCAGCTGACGCAGGCTGGCTGGCTCGACGATGGCCACTCCCCGGGTTTTATCCCCATTTTTCAGGGGCAGTATAAGATAGGGCACGCCGGGCAGGGTATCGGTGCCGGCTCCGGCGGGCAGGCCTTTGCTCAGGCTCCACTGGGCGATGGCCTCATCCCACGGGGTTAGGCTTTGCACAGGCGTTACCGCCCGCAGCTTACCGCTCTCGTCCGGGAGCAGGATCTGACTGCGGGCATGAAAGGTCGACTGGATAAATCTCTCGCCGGTGAGGGCGATATCCTGCTCGCTACGGCCCACCGCCAGCGCTTTCGACATCTCATACAGGTGACGGGTCCGCTGCTCGCGGTAGCGGGCGATGCGGGCCTGATAGCGGACCCCGGCGGTCAGGTTGCCGATCACCAGCCCCACCGTCAGCATCACGCCAAAGGTCAGCAGATACTGGACGTCGGAGACCGCCAGCGTGCCGCGCGGAGCGATAAAAAAGAGATCGAAGCTGATGACATTAATGACGGTCGCCAGCACCGACGGCCAGCGACCGTAGAGCAGAGCCACGATCACGACCCCGAGCAGGTAGAGCATCACCAGGTTGGCGGCGTCGAAAGCGATCAGCCACTGACTGGCAATGAAGGTGATCAGGGCGCAGAGCGCAATCGCCACCAGACCACCAGTGATCTGTACCCGCCACTTCTCCATCAGCGGACGGGCATCGACGGCGCGCGCAGAGTAAGAAGAGGCGCTCTCTTCAACGGCAACGACGAGCAGATCGAGGTCGGGCGCGTGGCGAGCAAGGCGCTCGGCGAAAGAGGGGGGGTGCCACCAGCGGCGCTGGCCCTGGCGGCCAATAACGATTTTGCCCAGGTTATGCTCCCGAGCGTAGCGCAGCACGGCCCGCTCCTCCGCCGGATCGGCAAGGGTGGCAGTCTCGGCCCCCAGCGACTGCGCCAGCCGCAGGGCGCTTAAAATGGCTCGCCGCTGCTGGGCGGGCAGCTTGTGCAGGGTAGGCGTCTCGACGTAGACCGCATGCCAGACGCTGCCCAGCTTCGCCGCCAGCCGCGCGGCGGTACGCACCAGCTTCTCATTACCCCGGCCGTGACCGATACAGAGCAGAATGGCGTCGCGGGTATGCCAGACCTTCTCCAGGCCCTCGTTGTCGCGCCAGGCGCGCATCTGGGAGTCAACGCGGTCGGCGGTGCGCCGGAGGGCCAGCTCGCGCAGGGCGATCAGGTTGCCCTTGCGGAAAAAGTGCTCGATAGCGCGCTCGGCCTGGCCGCCCATATAGACCTTGCCCTCGTGCAGGCGCTGACGAAGATCGTCCGGGGGCAGGTCCACCAGCACCACGTCGTCGGCGGCGTCAAAAAAGGGATCCGGCACGGTCTCCCGCACCTGGATCCCGGTCACGCCGCTCACCACATCGTTCAGGCTCTCCAGATGCTGCACGTTGAGGGTGGTAAAGACGTCGATGCCCGCCTCAAGCAGCTCATCGACATCCTGCCAGCGCTTCGGGTGGCGGGAGCCGGGGGCGTTGGTGTGGGCCAGCTCGTCCATCAGGATCAGCGCCGGACGCCGGGCCAGCGCCCCGTCGAGGTCGAACTCTGCCAGACGCCGCCCCCGATGGTTAGTGACGTTGAGCGGCAGGATCGCCAGGTTTTCCAGCATCGCCGCTGTCTCCTGACGGCCGTGGGTCTCAACCACGCCCGCCACGATATCCAGCCCCTGGGCCCGCAGCCGTTGCGCTTCGGCGAGCATAGCGAAGGTTTTGCCCACCCCCGCGCAGGCCCCGAAAAAGATCTTCAGCCTGCCGCGATGCGTGCTGCTGGCCTGCTCGAGCAGGCGATCGGGATCGGGACGCAACGGCTCGTCTGTCATTTAGGTGTGTCCTTATACGCATCAAGGGCGAGGTTTAGCTCCACAATATTCACTCCCGGCTCGCCGGTAAAGCTCAGCAGCGGTTTGTGGGTGTGTTTGGCGACCAACTCAGCAACCTGCGCAGCGGACAGGTTACGCGCCGCCGCCACACGCGGGATCTGCCAGGCCACCGCCGCTGGCGACAGACTGTAATCCAGCCCGCTGGCAGAGGCGGTGACCAGTTCCACAGGCACGCGCGGGTTAGCCTGCGGGTTGGCGGCGCGTAACGCCGCGATGCGGGCAGCGATCGCCTCATCAAGCGCCGGATTACTGCCGGCCAGGTTGCTGCCCCCCGACGCCTGCGGATTGTAGGGGGCGTCGGCGGTAGCGGAAGGGCGGCTGTAGAAGTAGCCCGGCGCGCTAAACGCCTGGCCGATCAGGCGCGACCCACGGATCTGGTTATCTTCCAGGATCAGCGAGCCGTTGGCCTGCGCCGGAAACAGACCCTGGCCGAGCAGGGTAGTTACCAGCGGATAGAGCCCGCCGGTGATCAGCGTTAACAGCAAAAACAGAAAAAGAGCTGGACGAAATATAGTCATGTTACGATCCTCTTACACCAGGCCGAAAAGCGTTAACAGCAGATCGATCGCTTTGATACCGATAAAGGGCACGATCAGCCCGCCCAGGCCGTAGATCCACAGATTACGGCGCAGCATCGCCTGAGCCGAGAGCGGCGTATAGCTCACCCCTTTCAAGGCCAGCGGGATCAGGACGATAATGATCAGCGCATTAAAAATCACCGCGCTGAGGATCGCCGAGCTGGGAGAGTGGAGATGCATAATATTCAGGGCGTTAAGCGGCGGGTAGGTCACCGCAAACGCAGCAGGAATAATGGCAAAGTACTTCGCCACGTCGTTGGCGATGCTAAAGGTGGTCAGCGAGCCACGGGTCATTAACATCTGTTTGCCAATATGGACCACCTCGATCAGCTTGGTGGGGTTGGAGTCGAGATCCACCATGTTGCCCGCCTCCTTGGCTGCCTGGGTACCGGAGTTCATCGCCACCGCCACGTCGGCCTGGGCCAGCGCCGGAGCATCGTTGGTGCCGTCCCCGGTCATCGCCACCAGCCGACCCTCGGCCTGGTACTGGCGAATCAGTGCCAGCTTGGCTTCTGGCGTCGCCTCGGCCAGAAAGTCATCTACTCCCGCCTCGGCGGCAATGGCGGCGGCGGTCAGGCGGTTATCGCCGGTGATCATCACCGTTTTGATGCCCATCTTGCGCAGCTGGGCAAAGCGCGCCTTGATCCCGCCTTTGACCACGTCCTTCAGGGGGATCACCCCCAGCACCCGGTTGCCCTCGGCGACCACCAGCGGCGTCGCCCCCCGGCTCGCCACCTGTTCCACCAGGGCGTCAACCTCGGCAGGAAACTCGCCGCCGTTGGCAGCAATGTGACGGCGCAGAGCATCGACCGAGCCCTTGCGGATCTGCCGATCCTGAATGTTGATGCCGCTCATCCGCGTCTGGGCGGTGAAGGGGACAAAGGTGGCGTTCAGGCTCTGGACGTCGCGCTCGCGCAGATTAAACCGCTGCTTCGCCAGCACTACGATGCTGCGCCCCTCTGGGGTCTCATCCGCCAGTGACGCCAGCTGTGCCGCATCGGCCAGGGTTTGCTCGTCCACGCCCTTAGCCGGTAAAAATTCAGCGGCCTGGCGGTTGCCAAGAGTGATGGTGCCGGTTTTATCCAGCAGCAGTACGTCGATATCCCCCGCTGCCTCTACCGCCCGGCCGCTGGTGGCGATGACGTTCGCCCCGAGCATCCGGCTCATCCCGGCGACGCCGATGGCAGAGAGCAGACCCCCGATCGTCGTCGGGATCAGACACACCAGCAGGGCTACCAGCACGGTGACGCTCACCGCTGTTCCACCCCAGGCAGAGAAGGGCCAGAGGGTCGCGGTGGCCAGCAGGAAGACAATCGTCAGAGCCACCAGCAGAATGGTCAGCGCGATCTCGTTCGGCGTTTTCCGTCGCTGCGCGCCTTCCACCATGGCAATCATCCTGTCGAGGAAAGTCTCGCCGGGGTTGACGCTGCAGCGGATCACCAGCCAGTCAGAAAGGATGCGCGTGCCGCCGGTGACCGAGGCAAAATCACCCCCGGATTCACGGATAACCGGGGCGGATTCGCCGGTAATGGCGCTCTCATCTACCGACGCGCCTCCCTCAATGGCCTCGCCGTCGCAGGGGATGATATCGCCTGCTTCGACCAGCACCACGTCGCCCCGGCGCAGGTCGGCGGCGGGGATACGATCGGTTGGTGCACCATACTGCGGTGCGCGCAGTTTGCGGGCGAAAGCAGTTTTGTTGACGCCTTTCAGGCTGCTGGCCTGGGCTTTGCTGCGCCCCTCGGCCAGCGCTTCGGCGACGTTGGCAAACAGCACGGTAAACCACAGCCAGAGGCTAATCGCGCCGGTAAAGGCCGCGCTACCGCTGAGATAGCCTGCGGCCATGGCAATCGCCAGCAGGGTAGTGAGCAGGCTGCCGATCCAGACGATAAACATCACCGGGTTACGCCACTGCACCCGTGGGCTGAGTTTTACAAAAGAGGCTAATAGTGCCTCGCGAACCAGCGCGGGTTCGAACAGGGCAAGTTGCTTACGACTCATAAAGGCTCCCGCCAGGCTTAGCGTAAGGAAAGGTGTTCCGCGATTGGACCTAAGGCCAGCGCGGGGATAAAGGTCAGCGCGCCAACGAGCAGCACGGTGCCGATCAGCAGACCAACAAACAGCGCGCCGTGGGTGGGCAGCGTACCGGGGCTGACGGGCTGGCTCTTTTTCATCACCAGCGATCCGGCGATGGCCATGACCGGGACAATCACGCCGAAGCGACCGACAAACATGCAGAACGCCAGCAGACAGTTCCAGAACGGGGTGTTGGCGCTGAGGCCGGCAAAGGCGCTGCCGTTGTTGTTGGCTGCGGACGAAACGGCGTACAGCACCTCACTAAAGCCATGGGCTCCAGGGTTAAGCATGCCCGCGCGTCCGGCGTCGGTCATCATTGCCAGCGCCGTGCCGAGCAGCACCAGCGCAGGGGTAACGAGGATCGCCAGCGCGGTCATCTTCATCTCCCGTACGTCGATCTTTTTCCCGAGATACTCTGGCGTGCGGCCGATCATCAGCCCGGCGATAAACACCGCCAGCAGCACAAAGAGCAGCATGCCGTAGAGGCCCGATCCGACCCCGCCGAAGACCACTTCGCCAATCTGCATCAGCCACAGCGGCACCATACCGCCCAGCGCGGTAAAGGAGTCATGCATCGCATTGACCGCCCCACAGGAGGCTGCGGTGGTCACTACCGCAAAGAGGCTGCTGGCGAGGATGCCAAAGCGGCTCTCTTTCCCCTCCATATTGGCGGTGCCGTCCGCCCCCAGCGTCAGCAGATGCGGGTTGCCGTTTAGCTCGGCCCACATCACCAGCCCGGCACAGATGACAAAAATAATCGACATCGCCCAGAGAATAGCGTGGCCCTGGCGACGATCGCCTACCGCATCGCCGAAGGCGAAGCAGAGCGCCGTAGGAATAAGGAATATGGCCAGCATCTGCAGGAAGTTGGTTAGCGCCGTCGGGTTCTCAAACGGATGCGCGGAGTTGGCGTTAAAGAAGCCTCCGCCGTTGGTCCCCAGCATCTTGATCGCCTCCTGAGAGGCGACCGGCCCCATCGGCAGCAGACCCTTGATGCCCTCCAACGAGGTGTAAGGCTGATACGCGTTGAGGTTTTGCAGCGCCCCCTGTTGAATAAAAATCAGCGCCAGCAGCAGGGCGAGGGGCAGCAGTACCCACAGGGTGATACGGGTGATATCTACCCAGGCGTTACCCAATGTATTAACGCTTTTGCGGGAAAAGGCGCGGATCAGGGCGAAGATCACCGCCATTCCGCTGGCAGCAGAGAGAAAGTTCTGCACCGTCAGGCCGGCCATCTGGCTAAAGTAGCTCAGGGTGCTCTCGCCGCTGTAGGATTGCCAGTTAGTGTTCGCCACAAAGCTCACGGCGGTATTCAGTGCCAGGTGCCACGACAGTCCAGGCAACTGCTGCGGGTTAAACGGCAGCTGTGCCTGAAAGGTCAGGATCAAAAACAGAACCAGCACGCCGAGCAGGTTGATGGCGAGGATCGCCAGTAAATAGTGACGCCACGTCATCTCCTTCGGCTGGATGCCGGTGATGCGCCAGATGCCACGCTCAATCGCTGCGGTGCCTGGCAGAGATCTGTCAGCAATCAGCCTCGCCAGCAGCGTCCCCAGCGGACGCGCCAGCAGAAACAGCACCAGTAAAAAGCTGGCTATCAGTAAAAACGCCTGTGCCGCCATCAGAAGGCCTCCGCGTTAATCAGGGCATAAACCAGATAGCCCAATAACAGGAAAACCAGTACCACACCGGTTATCACGCCTGCACTCACACTCCACCTCCGTGGTGTTCTTAGGATGTGCAGTGAAGGTAGGATTTTCGGCGCAAAGATTTTGCAAAAATTGGCGAGGCGGGTGTAAAAAAAGTATAAAAATCACAAAGGCACAATTTAACTAATGTTTAGTATTAATTTAACTATTTTGTAACTTTACTACGCGACAAAGGTAAATATTTCGGCAACGGTGAAAAAATAGTGGTCGGATGAGTAGTAAAATTACAGACAAAGCGGTACTATTTTAACCAGTGAAGTAAATTGATTATTTCGGTAAACATTACCGACACGCCAGCCTCGTGAAGGACGACGGGGTAAAAAGGGGGAAAAACGTATGTCTCTATATCAAGATTATCCAGTGCATGTGATCCTTGCCCGTCGCGTTTTTGCCGTGGTGGTAGGTGTAGCGGCGCTGCCGTTTATGCTGTTCTGGAAAGATCGCGCCCGTTTCTACAGCTATCTGCACCGCGTCTGGGCGAAAACCAGCGATAAGCCGGTATGGATGGATCAGGCCGAAAAAGTGGCCTGCGATTTCTACTAAAAGGGCGAAGCCCACACAGCAGCTAAGCCAACCGCCTCTCGGGGCGGTTTTTTTATGCGTGGAATGTGAAAAACCTTAGACGCTGTAGGCCTGATAAGCGTAGCGCTATCAGGCGTTTCGCGCGTTTCCAGAAACGACAACGATGCTACACTTACGGAGAGTCTATAAGGAGCCGCTATGAGTGAAAAAATCCCTGTTGGCATCAGTGCCTGTCTGTTAGGGGAAACCGTGCGTTTTGACGGCGGGCACAAGCGACTGGCCTTTGCCGTTGAAGAGCTGTCGCCGTTGGTCTGTTTTGAACCGGTCTGCCCGGAAATGGCCATTGGCCTGCCGGTTCCCCGTCCGGCGCTGCGGCTGGTTAAAACGCCTGAAGGCGATTCCGCGCTGCGCTTTAGCGATGGGCGCGAGGGCGATCTGACGGAGCCAATGCAGAGCTATGCGCAGAAGCGCATCAGCCAGTTCGATAATCTCTGCGGCTATATCGTCTGCGCTAAATCACCCAGCTGCGGCATGGAGCGGGTGCGCGTCTACGATGCCGACGGCAAAAACAACCGCAAGGCCGGGCGCGGGATCTATACCGAAATATTAATGCAAACTTATCCCTGGCTGCCCGTGGAAGAGGATGGTCGCCTGCACGATCCGCTGATCCGCGAAAACTTTGTCGAGCGTATCTACGCCCTGCACGAACTTAACGGCGTACGCGAGCGTGGGCTGACGCGCGGGGAGCTGATCGCCTACCACAGCCGCTACAAGCTACTGCTGCTGGCTCACTCCCAGCCAAAGTATCGCGAACTGGGGCGTTTTGTAGCAGCGATTCACGAGTGGGAATCGCTCGACGAATGGTTTGTTGAGTACCGCCAGCGGCTGATGGATCTGCTCTCTCACCAGGCCACCCGACGCAACCACACCAACGTGCTGATGCATGTTCAGGGCTACTTCCGCAAGCAGCTTAACGCTCGCCAGCGCGAGGAGCTGTCGTCGCTTATTGAGCGTTATCGGCAGGGTACGCAGCCGCTGCTTGCCCCGGTGACGTTGCTCAAGCACTACATGGCCGAATTCCCCGATGCATATCTTGCCGGGCAGCGCTACTTTGACCCGTGGCCAGAGACCCTGCGCCTTCGTTACGGACACTAATTCAGGAGCTGTATGACCACCCATCTGGTCTGGTTTCGCGCGGATCTTCGCGTGAAGGATAACCTTGCCCTCGCCGCCGCCTGCCGGGATCGCCACGCCAGGGTGCTGGCACTCTTTATTTCGACCCCCAGGCAGTGGGAAAAGCATGACATGGCGGCGCGGCAGGCGGCGTTTATGCAGGCCCATCTTCACAGCCTCCAGCATGGGCTGGCGGAAAAAGGGATCCCGCTGCTGTTCGTTGAGGTGGATGATTTTCACGCCAGCGTGGCGGCGGTAAAAAAGGTCTGTGAAGAGCACGGCGTTTCCCACCTTTTCTACAACTATCAGTATGAGATTAACGAACGTCAGCGCGATGCCGCCGTTGAGCGGGCGCTCCCGGAGGTCACCTGCCAGGGGCTGGATGATAGCGTCATGCTTGCTCCCGGCAGCGTGATGACCGGCGACCGGCAGATGTATAAAGTATTCACCCCCTATAAAAACGCCTTTCTGCGCCGACTCAGGGAGGATCTGCCCGAGTGCGTGCCTGCGCCCGCCGTGCGCGAGGGTGGGGCGCTAAGCGAGCCCCTGAAGCCGCTGACTATCAACTACCCACAGCAGGACTTTGATCCCAGCCTCTTTCCAGCAACCGAACAGGCGGCCGTTGAGCGACTGCGCGAGTTTTGCCGCAATGAGGTAGGAGCGTATGAGGCCCGGCGTGATTTCCCCGCGCTTGATGCCACCAGCCGGCTCTCAGCCTGTCTGGCGCTGGGCGTCATCTCTCCGCGCCAGTGCCTGCACCGGCTGCTGGCGGAGCAGCCCGATGCCCTGAACGGCGGTGCGGGCGCTGTCTGGCTGAATGAGCTTATCTGGCGCGATTTCTATCGCCATCTGATGACCTGGTATCCCGATCTCTGCAAACACCGGCCCTTTATTCCCTGGACCGAACGCGTGCAGTGGCAACGTGACCAGGCGCATCTTCAGGCCTGGCAGACGGGGCGCACCGGCTATCCCATTGTCGATGCGGCGATGCGACAGATGAATAACACCGGCTGGATGCATAACCGTCTGCGAATGATTACCGCCAGCTTCCTGGTAAAAGACTTACTGATCGACTGGCGCATCGGAGAGCGCTATTTTATCTCTCAGCTTATCGATGGCGATCTGGCTGCCAACAACGGCGGCTGGCAATGGGCGGCGTCAACGGGTACCGATGCCGCACCCTATTTTCGCATCTTTAACCCCACCACCCAGGGCGAAAAATTTGATAAGCACGGCGAGTTTATCCGCCAGTGGCTGCCTGAGTTGGCAGAGGTGCCTGCGGCATCGCTGCATGAACCCTGGGGATGGGCGGATAAGCAGGGCGTGACGCTGGACTATCCCCGCCCGGTGGTCGATCATAAACAGGCTCGCACGGCCACCCTGGCCGCGTATGAAGCCGCAAGAAAATCGTAGAGAGAGATGATGAATAACAGCGAACTGGAACGCCTGATTAACGACAAGCTTAACAGCGCGACCTTCAGTGACTATGCGCCCAACGGCCTGCAGGTCGAGGGCCGTGATGAAGTACAAAAAATTATTACCGGCGTGACCGCCAGCCAGGCGCTGATCGATGAGGCCGTGCGCCAGCAGGCCGATGCCATCATCGTCCACCATGGCTACTTCTGGAAAGGCGAATCCCCGGTAATCCGCGGCATGAAGCGCAATCGCCTCAAGACCCTGCTCGCCAACGATATCAACCTCTATGGCTGGCACCTGCCGCTGGATGCTCACCCGGAGCTGGGGAATAACGTTCAGCTGGCGGCGCTGCTGGGCATTACCGTGAAGGGCGAAATTGAGCCGCTGGTTCCCTGGGGCGAGCTGGCGATGCCGGTTCCAGGCCTGGAGCTGGCGTCGTGGATTGAAGCCCGGCTTGGCCGTCGACCGCTGTGGAGCGGGGATACCGGCCCGGCGGAAGTTCGGCGCGTGGCATGGTGTACCGGCGGCGGGCAGGGCTTTATCGACAGCGCCGCGCGTTTCGGCGTCGATGCCTTTATCACCGGTGAGGTCTCCGAACAGACCATTCATAGCGCCCGGGAGCAGGGGCTGCACTTCTACGCGGCGGGGCATCACGCGACCGAGCGCGGAGGCATCCGCGCCCTCAGCGAGTGGCTGACCGAAAATACAGATTTAGACGTCACATTTATCGATATTCCCAATCCAGCATGATGCAAGGGGGACTTAGTGCAGCGAGCACGTTGTTATCTATTAGGTGAGACCGCCGTGGTACTGGAGCTTGAGCCTCCGGTGACCCTGGCTAGCCAGAAGCGTATCTGGCGACTGGCTCAGCGGGTGGTTGAACTGCCCAATGTTGTCGATGTGATCCCCGGTATGAACAACGTGACCGTTGTGCTGGCGGATCCGCAGGAGAGAGCGCTGGACGCCATTGAGCGACTCCAGCGCTGGTGGGAGGAGAGCGAGGCGCTTGAGCCTGAGTCGCGCTTTATTGAGATCCCAGTGGTTTACGGCGGCGCGGCGGGGCCGGATCTGGCTGTAGTGGCAGAGCACAGTAATCTCAGCGAAAAGCAGGTGGTTGAGCTGCATGCCTCCGTTGACTATGTGGTCTGGTTCCTTGGCTTCCAGCCCGGCTTTCCCTATCTGGGCGGGCTGCCGGAAAGGCTGCATACCCCGCGCCGGGCGGAGCCACGTCTCTCAGTACCTGCCGGATCGGTAGGCATCGGCGGCGAGCAGACCGGCATCTACCCGCTGGCGACTCCGGGAGGGTGGCAGCTTATCGGCCATACGTCGCTGGCGCTGTTCAACCCTGATAACAACGATCCTGTGCTTTTGCGCCCCGGCGACCGGGTGCGCTTTGTCCCACAGAAGGAGGGCGTATGCTGACGGTAATTCGTGCCGGGATGTACACCTCGGTACAGGGTGGCAAACG
Organism: Pseudescherichia sp. AS216; assembly: GCF_037152055.1. Classification (NCBI taxonomy): domain Bacteria; kingdom Pseudomonadati; phylum Pseudomonadota; class Gammaproteobacteria; order Enterobacterales; family Enterobacteriaceae; genus Pseudescherichia; species Pseudescherichia sp. AS216. The sequence goes on from NZ_JBBCMV010000001.1 coordinate 344,702, forward strand.
CAAGGGGCTGCGCCAGTCCGGCATCAGCTACTGCGGCGCGCTGGATGCACCCGCGCTGGAAATTGCCAATGCGCTGGTAGGCAATGCGCCTGACGATGCGGCGCTGGAGATGGCGCTCGGCCAGTGCGAATTTGAGTTTGCCCATGACGGCTGGTTTGCCCTTACCGGAGCAGGCTGTGACGCGACGCTGGACGGCCAGGCCGTGTGGACCGGCTGGCGGCATCAGGCCCGCGCCGGACAGCGGCTGGTGCTTAAGCGTCCCCGGCATGGGATGCGCAGCTACCTGGCGGTAGCGGGCGGTTTTGACGTGCCCGAGGTGATGGGCTCCTACAGCACCGACCTGAAGGTCGGTATCGGCGGCTTTGCTGGACGGCTGTTGCAGGATGGCGATCGGCTGCCGATCCGCGCCTGCGAGCGCCATTTCTCTGGCCCGCAGGGGGTCAAGCAGCTCCTGTGGGGCAACCGCATTCGTGCCCTGCCGGGGCCAGAGTACCAGTCATTCGATACTGCCTCGCAGGAGGCCCTGTGGCGGCTGCCGTGGCAGCTTAGCCCGCAGAGTAACCGCATGGGCTACCGTCTTCAGGGGCCGCAGCTCAAGCGCCGTGAAGCGCGGGAGCTGCTCTCTCACGGGCTGGTTCCCGGTGTGATTCAGGTGCCGCATAACGGCCAGCCTATCGTGCTGATGAATGACGCTCAGACCACCGGCGGCTACCCGCGCATCGCCTGCATTATCGAGGCGGATATGTATCACCTGGGACAGATCCGTCTTGGCGATCCTATCCACCTTGTTCCTTGCACTCTGGAAGATGCGCTCCGCGCCCGCCGCGAGCAGCGGCTGTTCCTCGACCAGCTAGCGCGGGGGCTACGTGCTCAAGATTGATCTTAACGCCGATCTCGGAGAGGGAAGCGCCAGCGACAGCGCCCTGTTACAGCTTGTCTCTTCGGCCAACATCGCCTGTGGTTTTCACGCGGGCGATGCGCAAACCATGCTGGCCTGCGTGCGCGAGGCGCTAAAAAACGGCGTGGCGGTAGGGGCGCATCCCAGCTTTCCCGATCGGCAGAACTTTGGCCGTACGGCGATGGATCTGCCGCCCGAGACCGTCTATGCGCAAACGCTCTATCAGGTCGGCGCGCTGGCGGCTATCGTTCACGCTGAAGGCGGCAGGATGCGGCACGTTAAGCCGCACGGCATGCTCTACAACCAGGCGGCGAAGGATCCGGCTCTCGCCGAGGCGATTGCCCGAGCGGTGCACGCCTGCGATCCCGCTTTGATTCTGGTTGGGCTGGCGGGCAGCGAGCTGATCCGCGCCGGGGAGCGCGCTGGTTTGCCCACCCGGGAAGAGGTCTTTGCCGACCGGGGGTATATGAGCGACGGCTCGCTGGTGCCGCGCTCGCAGCCAGGGGCGCTGATCGGCGACGAAGCGCAGGCCCTGACGCAAACCTTAGAGATGGTGCAGGCCGGACGGGTAAAGAGCATTCAGGGCCAGTGGACTCGCGTTAACGCTCAGACGGTATGCCTGCATGGCGACGGCGAACATGCCTTGCTGTTTGCTCAACGCCTGCGCGAGGCCTTTGCCGCCAGCAATATTGCTGTCACCGCCAGTTAATTGAGTAAGGAGAAGCTATGCCGGAAGGCCCCGAGATCCGCCGGGCGGCGGACAGTCTTGAGAAAGCCATTCAGGGCAAGCCGCTCACCGAAGCCTGGTTTGCCTATGAACATCTGAAGCCCTGGGAGGCAGAGCTTGCCGGGCAGCACGTCGATCGTATCGAAACGCGCGGTAAAGCGCTGCTGACGCACTTCTCCGGCGGCATGACCCTCTACAGCCATAACCAGCTCTATGGCGTCTGGCGAGTCGTAAAGGCGGGTGAGGAGCCGCAGACCAATCGGATCCTGCGGGTCAAGCTGGCTGCCGCCGATAAGGCTATTTTGCTCTACAGCGCCTCGGATATCGAGATGCTCACCCCTGAGCAGCTGGCCGCCCACCCATTTTTACTGCGCGTGGGGCCGGACGTGCTCGATCCCGATCTGGATGCGGCGACGGTCAGAGAGCGGCTTATCTCGCCGCGTTTTCGCCGTCGTCAGTTTTCGGGGCTGCTGCTGGATCAGGCATTTTTAGCCGGGCTGGGTAACTATCTGCGGGTCGAGATTCTCTGGGCGACCGAGCTTGCTCCCACCCATCGCGCCGCCGATCTCAGTGAGACACAGCTGGATGCGCTGGCCGCCGCGCTGCTGGACGTACCGCGTCTCTCTTACCGCACGCGCGGCAAGGTCAATGAGAAGCGTCACCATGGGGCACTTTTTCGTTTTAACGTATTTCATCGGGCGGGAAAGGCGTGCAGTCGCTGCGGGGGAACGATCGAGAAGACGACCCTGTCGTCGCGGCCGTTTTATTGGTGTCCGGGATGCCAAAAATAAAAGGCCCGGCAGCGTAGCGCCGCCGGGCAGAGCAGAAGAGCAGATTAGCGGTTCTGCAGATCGGATTTGAAATCGCGCTGTTCGTAGCCGGTATAGAGCTGACGCGGACGGGCGATTTTGATGCCGTCGTCGTGCATTTCGTTCCAGTGGGCGATCCAGCCAACGGTACGCGCCATCGCGAAGATAACGGTAAACATGGATGACGGAATACCCATCGCTTTCAGGATGATGCCGGAGTAGAAGTCCACGTTCGGGTAGAGTTTCTTCTCAATGAAGTACGGATCGTTGAGCGCAATGTGCTCAAGCTCCATCGCCACCTGCAGCAGATCGTCTTTGGTGCCCAGCTCTTTCAGCACTTCATGACAGGTTTCACGCATCACGGTGGCGCGCGGGTCATAGTTTTTATAAACACGATGACCGAAGCCCATCAGGCGGAAAGAGTCGTTTTTATCTTTGGCACGACGTACGAATTCCGGAATGTGCTCAACGGTGCTGATCTCTTCCAGCATCTTCAGCGCCGCTTCGTTCGCGCCGCCGTGTGCCGGTCCCCACAGGGAGGCGATACCGGCCGCGATACAGGCAAACGGGTTAGCACCCGAGGAGCCCGCGGTACGTACCGTAGAGGTCGAGGCGTTCTGCTCGTGATCGGCGTGCAGGATCAGGATGCGGTCCATGGCGCGTTCCAGCACCGGATTGACCTCATACTTCTCACACGGCGTAGAGAACATCATGTTCAGGAAGTTGCCCGCGTAGGAGAGATCGTTGCGCGGATAAACAAAAGGCTGTCCGATGGAATACTTGTAACACATTGCCGCTACGGTTGGCATCTTGGACAGCAGACGGAAGGCGGCGATCTCACGGTGGCGCGGATTATTGACATCCAGCGAGTCGTGATAGAAGGCCGCCAGCGCGCCAGTCACGCCGCACAGCACCGCCATCGGGTGAGAGTCGCGACGGAAGCCGTGGAACAGACGGGTGATCTGCTCGTGGATCATAGTGTGACGCGTGACGGTGGTTTTGAACTCGTCAAACTCGGCCTGAGTTGGCTTCTCACCCTTCAGCAGGATGTAGCACACTTCCAGGTAGTTTGATTCGGTTGCCAGCTGGTCAATGGGGAAACCGCGATGGAGCAGAATGCCTTCGTCACCGTCGATAAAGGTGATTTTAGATTCGCAGGATGCGGTAGAGGTGAAACCCGGGTCAAAAGTAAAAACTCCTTTCGAGCCGAGCGTGCGGACATCAATGACGTCCTGACCGAGCGTGCCCTGTAGCACATCCAGTTCAATAGCATCGCCACCATTGTAGGTTAGGGTAGCTTTCTTATCAGCCATTTACGGTCTCCTTAGCGCCTTATGCTTAAGACTGTTGGGAAGAAGCCGAATTTGCATTCATACAGAAAATCAATGTTACCACTTTGTTATTTGGCGCGTGTCTCTGTTGAGCGGAGTAAGCAGGGTACAGAGCGATGAGCGCTAGCAGGCAAACATTAAAATACCGTGAAAAATCAGCAAATCAGCCTTTTTAACAGTCCGAATTTGTCAAACCTATCTATCACTAATAACTGTCCTGATAACGGCGGTCAATCCTTCTCACTGTTACATAACTAATTCTCAGGTGAAAGAGAGACCCCATAACTTTTACGAATTATATGACTTTTCCGCTGACGTTTGTAACAATAATGTTTAAGTTTTGTCAAATCTCATGGTTAAAAATTAAAAATATGTTGGTATCGTGATGGAGCTCACTGTTCAGCATAAAACCCGACAAAGTGTATGTAGGTTAATTGTAATGATTTTGTGAACATCCTATACTGCCGCCAGGTCTCCGGAATACCCTGCCGTCCCGAGCCACCAGCGTTGTAATGCGTCGTTTAGCCTACGAAAGCATGAAATTTTGCATGACGAGCAGTTATACAAATGGACGCTGTCTGACCCGCCTGCAGACCGGAGGAAGGAAACTATAAGAACAGCATGTGGGCGTTATTCATGATAAAAAATGCTAAGAAACAAAGACCTGTCAATCTGGATCTCACAACGATCCGGTTCCCTGTTACGGCTATAGCGTCCATCCTCCACCGCGTGTCCGGCGTCATCACCTTCGTGGCGATCGGCATTCTGCTGTGGCTGCTGGGCCTGTCACTCTCCTCACAAGAGGGCTTCCAGCACGCCTCTGCCATCATGGATAGCTTTTTCGTTAAGTTCATCATGTGGGGCATTCTCACCGCACTGGCCTATCACGCCGTGGGCGGTATCCGCCACATGCTGATGGATGTCGGCTATCTGGAAGAGACGTTCGCAGCAGGTCAACGTTCTGCCTATATTGCTATCGCAATTACTGTCGTGCTTTCAATTCTCGCAGGAGTCCTCGTATGGTAAGCAACGCCTCCGCATTAGGACGCAACGGCGTACATGACTTCATTTTGGTCCGCGCTACCGCTATCGTTCTGACGCTGTACATCATCTATATGGTTGGTTTTTTCGCCATCACTGGCGATGTCACCTATGAAGCCTGGACGGGCTTTTTCTCCTCCGCCTTTACCAAAGTGTTCACCTTGCTGGCGCTCGTTTCCACGTTGATCCACACCTGGATTGGCATGTGGCAGGTGTTTACTGACTACGTAAAATCCACGGCGCTGCGCCTTGGTTTACAGCTGCTCACCGTTGTGGCGCTGCTGGTATACGTTATTTATGGATTCGTTGTGGTGTGGGGTGTGTAATGAAACTGCCAGTCAGAGAATTTGATGCGGTTGTAATTGGTGCCGGTGGCGCAGGTATGCGCGCGGCGCTGCAAATTTCCCAAAGCGGCCAGAGCTGTGCGCTGCTGTCTAAAGTTTTCCCAACCCGTTCCCATACGGTCTCTGCGCAGGGCGGTATCACCGTGGCGCTGGGCAATACCCATGAAGACAACTGGGAATGGCACATGTATGACACGGTGAAAGGTTCCGACTATATCGGTGACCAGGACGCCATTGAATATATGTGTAAAACCGGCCCGGAAGCGATTCTGGAGCTGGATCATATGGGCCTGCCGTTCTCCCGACTGGAGAATGGCACCATTTATCAGCGTCCGTTTGGCGGCCAGTCGAAAGATTTCGGTGGCGAGCAGGCGGCACGTACCGCGGCGGCGGCGGACCGTACCGGCCACGCCCTGCTGCATACCCTTTATCAGCAGAACCTGAAAAACAAGACCACCATTTTCTCTGAGTGGTATGCGCTGGATCTGGTGAAAAACGCAGATGGCGCGGTGGTCGGCTGTACCGCCCTGTGCATCGAAACTGGGGAAGTGGTTTACTTCAAAGCGCGTGCAACGGTGCTGGCCACCGGCGGCGCAGGCCGTATCTACCAGTCCACCACCAACGCTCACATCAACACCGGTGACGGTGTCGGTATGGCGCTCCGCGCAGGCGTGCCGGTGCAGGATATGGAGATGTGGCAGTTCCACCCAACCGGTATCGCCGGTGCGGGCGTTCTGGTCACCGAGGGCTGCCGCGGTGAAGGCGGCTATCTGCTGAACAAGCACGGCGAACGCTTTATGGAGCGTTACGCGCCGAACGCCAAAGATCTGGCGGGCCGCGACGTGGTAGCACGCTCTATCATGATCGAGATCCGTGAAGGCCGCGGCTGCGACGGTCCGTGGGGTCCACATGCCAAGCTCAAGCTTGACCACCTCGGTAAAGAGGTTCTTGAGTCCCGCCTGCCGGGCATCCTTGAGCTCTCCCGTACCTTTGCCCACGTCGATCCGGTGAAAGAGCCGATCCCGGTTATCCCGACCTGTCACTATATGATGGGCGGTATCCCAACCAAAGTGACCGGCCAGGCGCTGACCGTAAACGCCCAGGGCGAAGACGTAGTCATCCCGGGTCTGTTTGCGGTGGGTGAGATCGCCTGCGTATCGGTACACGGTGCTAACCGCCTCGGCGGTAACTCGCTGCTGGACCTGGTGGTCTTTGGTCGTGCGGTAGGTCTGCATCTGCAGGAGTCTATTGCCGAGCAGGGCGCACTGCGTGATGCGACCGACGACGAAATTGACGCCTCGCTGGCGCGCCTGAACCGCTGGAACAACAACCGCGATGGTGAAGATCCGGTGGCGATCCGTAAAGCATTGCAGGAGTGCATGCAGCACAACTTCTCGGTATTCCGCGAAGGCGATGCGATGGCGAAGGGTCTGGAGCAGCTGAAGGCCATCCGCGAGCGCCTGAAAAACGCCCGCCTGGACGACACCTCCAGCGAGTTCAACACCCAGCGCGTCGAGTGTCTGGAGCTGGATAACCTGATGGAGACCGCCTTTGCTACGGCGGTGTCGGCTAACTTCCGTACCGAGAGCCGTGGGGCACATAGCCGCTTCGACTTCCCGGACCGCGACGACGAGAACTGGCTCTGCCACTCTCTGTATCTCCCTGAATCGGAATCCATGACGCGCCGCAGCGTGAACATGGAGCCTAAACTGCGTCCGGCGTTCCCGCCGAAGATTCGTACTTACTAAGCGGAGACCGGAAAATGAGAATCGAATTTTCAATCTATCGTTATAACCCGGATGTCGACGCCGCGCCGCGTATGCAGGACTACACCCTGGAAGGGGAAGAGGGTCGGGATATGATGCTGCTGGATGCGTTAATCCAGCTGAAAGAGAAGGATCCGACCCTGGCGTTCCGCCGCTCCTGTCGTGAAGGGGTTTGCGGCTCCGACGGCTTGAACATGAACGGCAAAAACGGTCTGGCCTGCATCACACCGATCTCGGCGCTGGGCAACGGCACCAAAAAAATTGTTATCCGTCCGCTGCCTGGATTACCGGTTGTACGCGATCTGGTGGTAGACATGGGGCAATTCTATGCACAATATGAGAAGATTAAGCCTTACTTATTGAATAATGGGCAAAATCCACCCGCTCGCGAGCACTTACAGGCTCCTGAGCAGCGTGAGAAACTCGATGGGCTCTATGAGTGCATTCTTTGCGCCTGCTGTTCCACCTCCTGTCCGTCATTCTGGTGGAACCCGGACAAGTTCATCGGCCCAGCCGGCCTGCTGGCAGCGTATCGTTTCCTGATCGACAGCCGCGATACCGAAACCGAGAGCCGTCTCGACGGGCTGAGCGATGCTTTCAGCGTATTCCGCTGTCATAGCATCATGAACTGCGTCAGCGTGTGTCCGAAGGGGCTGAACCCAACGCGCGCTATCGGCCATATTAAGTCGATGCTTTTACAGCGCAGTGCATAAGTAAGTCGTTTTGCCTGCTGTCGCTACGGCAGCAGGCAAATAACATGCAGGAGATCTTTAAAAACTGCCTGACAGACAGTTTTTAAAGGTTCCTTAGCGGGCCAGAGAGCTCGCTTGTGAACCCCGGTACGTGCGCTATACGGTGTACGTTGTAGTTATCCACGGCGAAGTAAGCATACAAATGCTTAAGGGATCACGATGCAGAACGGCGCAATGAAAGCCTGGCTGGACTCTTCTTACCTCTCTGGGTCTAACCAGAGCTGGATAGAACAGCTCTATGAAGACTTCTTAACCGATCCTGATTCGGTAGACGCAAACTGGCGTTCCATGTTCCAGGAGCTGCCTGGTACCGGCGTTAAACCGGATCAATTTCATTCCAAAACACGTGATTATTTTCGTCGTCTGGCGAAGGATGCCTCACGTTACACCTCCTCACTTTCCGACCCTGATACCAACGTTAAGCAGGTAAAAGTCCTGCAGCTCATCAACGCCTACCGCTTCCGCGGTCACCAGCAGGCGAACCTCGATCCGCTGGGACTGTGGCAACAGGAGCGCGTTGCCGATCTCGATCCGGCTTATCACGACCTGACCGAAGCGGATCTGCAGCAGAGCTTTAACATCGGCTCCTTTGCCTTTGGCAAAGACACGATGCCGCTGGGCGAACTGATCGACGCCCTGAAGCAGACCTACTGCGGCTCTATCGGCGCTGAGTATATGCACATTACCAGCACCGACGAGAAGCGTTGGATCCAGCAGCGCATTGAGTCCGTAGCGGGCCGCGCGGCCTTTAGCGCTGAAGAGAAAAAACGTTTTCTCAGCGAGCTGACGGCAGCCGAGGGGATGGAGCGCTATCTGGGGGCGAAATTCCCAGGGGCGAAACGCTTCTCGCTGGAGGGCGGTGATGCCCTTGTCCCGATGCTGAAAGAGATGATCCGCCACGCCGGTAAGAGCGGCACCCGTGAAGTGGTGCTGGGTATGGCACACCGTGGTCGTCTCAACGTTCTGATTAACGTGTTGGGTAAAAAGACTCAGGATCTGTTCGACGAGTTTGCAGGCAAGCATAAAGAGCACCTTGGCACCGGCGACGTGAAGTACCACATGGGCTTCTCGTCCGATATCGAAACCGAGGGCGGTTTGGTTCACCTGGCGCTGGCGTTTAACCCGTCGCATCTGGAGATCGTTAGCCCGGTAGTAATGGGCTCCGTGCGTGCACGTATCGACCGCCTTGATGAGCCAAGCAGCAGCAAAGTCCTGCCAATCACCATTCACGGCGATGCGGCGGTAGCCGGACAGGGCGTAGTGCAGGAAACGCTGAACATGTCCAAAGCCCGCGGCTACGAAGTGGGCGGCACGGTGCGTATCGTCATCAACAACCAGGTAGGCTTTACCACCTCTAACCCGCTTGATGCGCGCTCTACGCCATACTGCACCGATATCGGTAAAATGGTGCAGGCACCGATCTTCCACGTTAACGCTGACGATCCGGAAGCAGTGGCCTTTGTTACCCGCCTCGCGCTGGATTTCCGTAACACCTTTAAGCGCGACGTCTTTATTGACCTGGTATGCTACCGCCGTCACGGCCACAACGAAGCCGACGAGCCAAGCGCAACCCAGCCGCTGATGTACCAGAAGATCAAAAAGCACCCGACGCCGCGTAAAATCTACGCTGACCGCCTGGAGCAGGAGAAGGTCGCCTCTCTGGAAGATGCCACCGAGATGGTCAACCTCTACCGCGACATGCTCGATGCCGGTGAGTGCGTAGTAAAAGAGTGGCGTCCAATGAACATGCACTCCTTTACCTGGTCACCGTACCTGAACCACGAGTGGGACGAGAGCTACCCGAACAAGGTAGAGATGAAGCGCGTCCAGGAGCTGGCGAAGCGTATCAGTACCGTACCAGACGCTATCGAAATGCAGTCGCGCGTAGCGAAAATCTACGGTGACCGCCAGGCGATGGCCGCAGGCGAGAAGCTCTTTGACTGGGGCGGCGCGGAAAACCTGGCCTACGCTACGCTGGTAGACGAAGGGATTGCGGTACGTCTGTCTGGGGAAGACAGCGGTCGTGGCACCTTCTTCCACCGTCATGCGGTGATCCATAACCAGGCTAACGGCTCTACCTACACGCCGCTGCACCACGTTCACAATTCGCAGGGCACCTTCCGCGTCTGGGACTCCGTGCTCTCTGAAGAGGCGGTACTGGCGTTCGAATATGGCTATGCCACCGCCGAGCCGCGCACCCTGACCATCTGGGAAGCGCAGTTTGGTGACTTCGCTAACGGTGCGCAGGTGGTGATCGACCAGTTCATCTCCTCCGGCGAGCAGAAGTGGGGCCGTATGTGCGGTCTGGTAATGCTGCTGCCGCACGGCTACGAAGGCCAGGGTCCGGAGCACTCCTCTGCACGTCTGGAGCGCTATCTGCAACTCTGCGCTGAGCAGAACATGCAGGTTTGCGTGCCGTCCACGCCGGCGCAGGTTTACCACATGATCCGCCGTCAGGCGCTGCGCGGTATGCGCCGTCCGCTGGTGGTGATGTCGCCGAAGTCTCTGCTGCGCCATCCGCTGGCAGTATCGACGCTCGACGAGCTGGCAAACGGCACCTTCATGCCGGCCATCGGTGAGGTTGACGATCTTGATCCGCAAGGCGTTAAGCGTGTTGTCCTCTGTTCTGGTAAGGTTTATTACGACCTGCTTGAGCAGCGCCGTAAGAACGACCAGAAAGACGTCGCCATTGTGCGTATTGAACAGCTGTATCCGTTCCCGCATCAGTCGGTGCAGGAAGCGTTAAAACCTTATGCCCACGTACATGATTTTGTCTGGTGCCAGGAAGAGCCGCTGAACCAGGGCGCATGGTACTGTAGCCAGCATCATTTCCGTGAAGTGATTCCGTTTGGGTCCGCTCTGCGTTATGCAGGTCGCCCGGCCTCTGCCTCTCCAGCAGTAGGCTATATGTCCGTTCACCAGAAGCAGCAGCAAGATCTGGTCAACGACGCGCTGAACGTCGATTAATTAAAGGATAAATAATGAGTAGCGTAGATATTCTTGTTCCTGACCTGCCTGAGTCCGTAGCCGATGCGACCGTGGCCACCTGGCATAAAAAACCGGGCGATAGCGTCCAACGTGATGAAGTTCTGGTAGAGATCGAAACTGATAAAGTGGTACTGGAAGTACCGGCGTCAGCGGACGGCATCCTGGATGCCGTGTTGGAAGAGGAGGGCACCACGGTGACCTCTCGCCAGATCCTTGGCCGCCTGCGTGAAGGCAACAGCAACGGTAAAGAGAGCAGCGCGAAATCTGAAAGCAAAGAGTCGACTCCGGCTCAGCGTCAGCAGGCGTCTCTCGAAGAGCAGAACAACGAGGCGTTAAGCCCGGCGATCCGTCGTCTGCTGGCAGAGCACACCCTTGATGCCAACGCCATTAAAGGCACCGGCGTCGGCGGCCGTCTGACCCGTGAAGACGTTGAGAAGCATCTGGCGAAATCGTCAACGGCAACCGCAACCGAAGAGAAAGCACCGGCTACTGCCGCTGCCGCCCCTTCTGTTACCCCGGTAGCGGGCAACCGTTCCGAAAAACGCGTGCCGATGACCCGTCTGCGCAAGCGCGTGGCCGAGCGTCTGCTGGAGGCAAAAAACTCCACCGCGATGCTGACCACCTTCAACGAAGTGAACATGAAGCCAATCATGGATCTGCGCAAGCAGTACGGCGACGCCTTCGAGAAGCGTCACGGTATCCGTCTGGGCTTTATGTCTTTCTACGTGAAAGCCGTTGTTGAAGCGCTGAAACGCTATCCGGAAGTGAACGCCTCTATCGATGGCGAAGATGTGGTCTACCACAACTACTTCGACGTCAGCATGGCGGTCTCCACCCCGCGTGGCCTGGTGACCCCGGTGCTGCGTGACGTCGATGCGCTGGGCATGGCCGACATCGAGAAGCGCATCAAAGAGCTGGCGGTCAAAGGCCGTGACGGCAAGCTGACCGTTGAAGATCTGACCGGCGGTAACTTCACCATCACCAACGGCGGCGTCTTCGGCTCGCTGATGTCTACGCCGATTATCAACCCGCCGCAGAGCGCCATTCTTGGCATGCACGCAATCAAAGATCGCCCGATGGCGGTGGATGGCAAAGTAGAGATCCTGCCGATGATGTACCTGGCGCTCTCCTACGATCACCGTCTGATTGATGGCCGTGAATCGGTAGGCTTCCTCGTGGCCATCAAAGAGCTGCTGGAAGATCCGACCCGTCTGCTGCTGGACGTGTAGTTTTCGCACGCTTGCCCGGCGGCGCATAGTTCGCCGGGCCGATAAAATCATGACCTGACGATTACCTGAAAAATGGACGGAACAGATGAACTTACATGAATACCAGGCAAAACAGCTGTTTGCCCGCTACGGTTTACCCGCGCCGGTAGGCTATGCCTGCAATACGCCACGCGAAGCAGAAGAAGCCGCCTCTAAAATCGGCAGCGGCCCGTGGGTAGTCAAGTGCCAGGTACACGCCGGTGGCCGCGGTAAAGCGGGCGGCGTTAAAGTCGTTCACAGCAAAGAAGAGATCCGTGCGTTTGCTGAGCACTGGCTGGGCAAGCGTCTGGTGACCTACCAAACGGATGCCAACGGCCAGCCGGTTAACCAGATCCTGGTAGAAGCTGCGACCGATATCGATAAAGAGCTCTATCTGGGCGCGGTTGTTGACCGCAGCTCTCGTCGCGTAGTGTTCATGGCCTCTACCGAAGGTGGCGTGGAAATTGAAAAAGTGGCGGAAGAGACGCCGCACCTGATCCACAAAGTCGCTCTCGATCCGCTGGCCGGCCCAATGCCGTACCAGGGACGCGAGCTGGCATTTAAACTGGGCCTGGAAGGTAAGCAGGTTCAGCAGTTCACCAAAATCTTCATGGGTCTGGCGACCATCTTCCTTGAGCGCGACCTCGCGCTGATCGAGATCAACCCGCTGGTGATCACCAAGCAGGGCGACCTGATCTGCCTCGACGGCAAACTGGGCGCTGACGGCAACGCGCTGTTCCGCCAGCCGGATCTGCGCCAGATGCGCGACCACTCTCAGGAAGACGCCCGTGAATCACAGGCGGCACAGTGGGAGCTGAACTATGTTGCCCTCGACGGCAACATCGGCTGCATGGTTAACGGTGCGGGCCTGGCAATGGGCACCATGGATATCGTTAAGCTGCACGGCGGCGAACCGGCTAACTTCCTTGACGTGGGCGGCGGCGCAACCAAAGAGCGCGTCACAGAAGCGTTCAAAATCATTCTCTCCGACGATAAAGTGAAAGCCGTACTGGTTAACATTTTCGGCGGTATCGTGCGCTGCGACCTGATTGCCGACGGTATCATTGGTGCGGTGGAAGAGGTAGGCGTTAACGTTCCGGTCGTGGTTCGTCTGGAAGGGAACAACGCTGAACTGGGCGCACAAAAACTGGCTGACAGCGGCCTGAACATTATCGCAGCGAAAAGTCTGACGGACGCAGCACAGCAGGTTGTTGCCGCAGTGGAGGGGAAATAATGTCCATTCTGATCGACAAAAATACAAAGGTAATCTGCCAGGGCTTCACCGGTAGCCAGGGGACCTTCCACTCAGAGCAGGCTATCGCCTATGGTACGCAGATGGTTGGCGGCGTAACCCCAGGCAAGGGCGGCACCACGCACCTCGGTCTGCCGGTGTTCAACACCGTGCGTGAAGCCGTTGAAGCCACTGGCGCAACCGCCACTGTGATCTATGTTCCGGCTCCATTCTGTAAAGACTCGATTCTGGAAGCCATCGATGCAGGCATTAAGCTCATCATCACCATTACCGAAGGTATCCCGACTCTGGATATGCTGACGGTAAAAGTGAAGCTGGATGAAGCAGGCGTGCGGATGATCGGTCCAAACTGCCCGGGTGTGATCACCCCAGGCGAGTGCAAAATCGGCATCATGCCGGGCCACATCCACCAGCCGGGTAAAGTGGGCATCGTTTCCCGCTCCGGTACGCTGACCTATGAAGCGGTTAAGCAGACCACTGACTACGGCTTCGGCCAGTCTACCTGCGTTGGTATCGGCGGTGACCCGATCCCTGGCTCTAACTTTATCGATATTCTGAAGCTGTTCGAAGCTGACCCGCAGACCGAAGCGATTGTTATGATCGGTGAGATCGGTGGTAGTGCAGAAGAAGAAGCAGCTGCTTATATCAAAGATCATGTGACCAAACCGGTTGTCGGCTACATTGCCGGCGTGACCGCGCCAAAAGGCAAGCGTATGGGTCACGCAGGGGCGATCATCGCCGGTGGTAAAGGCACAGCAGACGAGAAATTTGCCGCGCTGGAAGCCGCAGGGGTGAAAACCGTGCGTAGCCTGGCTGATATTGGCGAAGCGCTGAAATCTATTATTAAGTAAATAAAAAAATCTCGACATGGTTGGCCACCGCAAGGTGGCCTTTTTTATTGTTGGCATAAATGTTTTTTAAAATATTATATCTTTCTCAAATATGTCCGAAGAAATAATCGATAGCGATCACGATATGGCGAATATTTTTGCTAACAGTTCGGGCGTAATGATAAGGAGTGGTAGGATATCGCTCAAAAGCAGCAGGGAGGGGGTATGCGAGGGAAGTTACCGAAAACAGAGCTATTGATTACGTTCGAGGCCGTAGCGCGACATGAGAGCTATACCCGTGCGGCAGAAGAGCTGGCGTTGACGCAGAGTGCGGTATTTCGCCAGATGGCAGCGCTGGAGGCATTTCTTAATACCGAGCTGTTCAGCCATGCTAAAAAGCGTATTTTCCTCAATGACGCAGGGAGATATTATCTCGACATGGTGCGGGATACATTAAATAAATTCGAGCGTGACACGCATGCTATTATGACCTGGCAGCCAACCTCACGGGTCATAGAGCTGGCGGTTAATCCAACGTTAAGCACCCACTGGCTTATTCCAAAGCTTGGAGAATTTAATAAAAGCTATCCCGACGTCGTCATAAATATTAACTCGCTGGCAAGCGTAGGTGATTTTCTTAACAGAAACTATGATGCGGTCATCATGCGGGAAGATTTCTGCGCCCCCCTGGCGCGGGTCGACTCTCTCTTTGAGGAGGCGCTGCTGCCGGTTTGCAGCAGAACGTTACCGGGTTACGCCGGGAGAAAGATAACGGTCGAGCGCCTGCTTGATAACTTTACGCTGCTGCATCAGAGCACGCGTATTGAGAGCTGGGTCGAGTGGTTCGCCCTCTCCGGTATCAGCAGCCCCAGAGTAAAGCAGGGGCCGCGTTTTGATCTTATCTCGATGCTGATTGCGGCCGTTCACTCGCGGCTGGGCGTCGCGTTGCTGCCGCGCTTTTCCGTCCAGCACGATCTTGATAACGGCAGCATGGTTATTCCCTGCGACGTGCCCATGCGTACCGGCAACCGCTTTATTTTGACCTGGCGGGACGACGGCGTGGAGTCAGGCGGAATGCCACTCTTCCGCGACTGGTTGCTCAAACAGTCAGCGGTCGAGCGGCATGCGCTACTTCAGACTCTGTGACGGGCAGTGGTGGCAGCAGTGATGCTGTTCAAACTGCTGATAAAAGTTGTTACCTTTGTCATCCACCAGGATAAAAGCAGGCATATTTTGTACCTCCATCATCCATACCGCCTCCATGCCCAGTTCGCCATACTCCACGCAGCGTAAACTCTTGACATACTCCTGCGCCAGCAGCGCCGCTGCGCCACCGATGCTACCCAGATTAAATCCACCGTGTCTGGCGCAGGCGTCGGTAACCTGCTGGCTGCGATTACCTTTCGATAGCATCACCAGGCTTCCGCCTGCGGTCTGAAAGGCATCGACATAACTGTCCATCCGGCCACCGGTTGTTGGCCCCAGAGATCCTGCCGTGCCGCCCTCCGGCGTTTTAGCGGGGCCAGCGTAGTAAACAATATAGTTCTTCATATACTCCGGCAGGGCCACACCTGCATCAAGCCGGGCTTTTAGCCTGGCGTGGGCGATATCCCGGGCGACAATCAGAGGCCCGCTCAGGGAAACGCGTGTGCCCACCGGATGGCGCGACAGCTCGGTCATGACTTCATTTAGCGGCCGGTTCAAATCAATTCTGATTTCGTTGGTGTGGTGAGGAACGCGTAGCTTCTCAGGGATAAATCGTCCCGGATCGCGCTCCAGCTTCTCCAGCCAGATCCCATGACGATTAATTTTAGCTTTGATATTACGGTCGGCGGAGCAGGAGAGGGCTAGCGCAATCGGGCACGAGCCACCGTGACGTGGCAGACGAATGACCCGGATGTCGTGGGCAAAATATTTACCGCCAAACTGCGCACCGATGCCCAGCTCACGGCTGGCGTTAAGCAGCGTTGACTCCAGGTGCAGATCGCGAAAAGCCTGCCCAAGCTCGTTGCCGCTGGTGGGCAGCGTATCGTAATACTTTGTTGATGCCAGTTTAGCAACTTTCAAGGCCTGGTCGGCAGAGGTGCCACCCACGACGAAGGCAATATGGTATGGCGGACAGGCGGCGGTGCCGAGAGCCTGCATTTTGGCTACTAAGAAGGGAATAAGCTTTTCTGGATCAAGAATAGACCGGGTCTCCTGAAACAGCGCTGTCTTGTTAGCAGAGCCGCCGCCCTTATTAATAAACAGAAATTTATACTCCTCCCCTGAGGTTGCTGCGATATCAATCTGCGCAGGAAGGTTAGTACCGGTATTCACCTCGCTGTACATATCCAGCGGGGCGTTTTGTGAGTAGCGTAGGCTATTTTCCTGAAAAGTTTCATAGATCCCCTGGCTTAACGCCTCAGCATCGTTGTTGCCGGTCCAGATCGACTGCCCCTTTTCGGCCACGATGGTCGCAGTGCCGGTATCCTGGCAGTTAGGCAGAACCCCTTTGGCCGAAACCTCGGCATTGCGCAGGAGTTGCAGGGCAACGTAGCGATCGTTGTCGCTGGCTTCCGGATCGTGCAGGATCGACGCAACCTGCTTAATATGCGCGCTGCGTAAGAAAAAAGAGGCCTCATAAAAAGCCTGCTTCGCCAGCAGCGTTAATCCCTGCGGCTCTACGCTAATAAGGGTTTTATTATCTGCTTCGTTGACCGACACATACTGGTCGCTAAAAAGATAATACTCGGTTGGATCCTTATCATGTGGAAAAGGTTCTTGCCAGATAAAAGGTTTAGCCATTTTTAGTTCTCATGTATAGAGAGGATTAGACCGCGCTGGCGCGCGGTAGTATTTATTGCATATGGGTAAACAGGCTAGCCCGCGTTGCATCGGCAATATGGCGGATAACTTTTTGTCCACGAACGCTATTGCCTGCTCTATCAAGAGGCGGCGAATAAACGGCAATGGCGAATTTCCCCGGCACCACGGCAACCATTCCTCCACTGACACCGCTTTTAGCCGGTATGCCCGCTGTATAAAGCCATTTACCGCTGCCATCGTATAAGCCAGCAATAGCCATTTCTGCCAGCACCTGAGGGACATATTTCGCGTTGAGTAGCTGTTTGCCGTTAAAAGGCGATCTACCCTGGTTTGCAAGAACCGCCCCCATTTTTGCCAATTGAATAACGTTAACGTCAACCGAACACTCACGGGTATAAATCTCTACCGCCTCGCGGGGATCGCCATAAAAAACGTCATAGGACAACATCAGTTGAGCCAGCGCCTGGTTGTGTTGATTAGTTGCCATTTCTGAAGCAAATACTGGCTCGTTGACTGTCAGGTTGGCATCGGCATAAGCACTAAGATTATTGAGGATCCTGTGCCAGCGTTCGGTTTTATTCTCTGCTTTAACCAGGCTAACGGTGCTGATTGCGCCTGCGTTGACCAGTGGGTTTTGCGGTTCGCCAGGATTCAACTCTACTGCCAGGGCAGAGTTAAAGGGTAATCCCGTAGCATTAGCACCAAGCTTTGCCAGTACCTCATCGCTTCCGCGCTGTTCCATGACTAACGCAAGGGTAAATACTTTACTAATTGACTCAAGCGGGAAGGTTTTATCGCTATCACCGGTAGCGTAAACTTTGCCATCAGCGGTCACGATGGCAATGGCAAAATTATCGGGACTATAGGCAGCAAGTGCTGGAATATAATCAGCTACTTTTCCTTCATTTGCTGTTTTGTACTGCTGGTGCGCCTGCTTGATCAGCACATTATAATCAACGGAGTTAGCTGAAGCAGCCACGCTTAATAGCAGTAGCGTCGCTAACACACTTTTTAAGATGTTATTAAACATTTTCGCTCCTTAATGTCTCTGCAGGCTGGGACGCTTTTCCACGGCATCCTTCGCCAAAGTGTTCACCCTCCCAGCGGCTAACAAGGGCAGCACCCATGGCGTTGCTCATTACGTTGGTGGCGGAGCGGCCCATATCAAGGAAGGGATCGACACCCATCAGTAGAATTAACCCGGCTTCAGGAATATTGAACTGATTGAGGGTAGCGGCGATAACCACCAGCGAGGCGCGCGGCACCCCGGCCATGCCTTTAGATGTCAGCATCAGGATAAGCAGCATGGTGATCTGCTCCCCCATGCCAAGGTGAATATTGCACGCCTGGGCGATAAAGATGGTGGCGAAGGAGCAGTACGCCATCGAGCCGACGAGGTTAAATGAGTAGCCAATCGGCAGGACAAAGCTGGCAATTTTTGGCGAGACGCCAAACTTTTCCAGCGCCTTCAGCGTGCCGGGAAAGGCTGCTTCTGAACTGGAGGTGGTAAATGCCAGCAGGGCAGGCTCGGAGATCCCCCGGGTTAAGCGGATAACGCAGGGACCAATAATGGCGAAAGAAGCGCCGATTAAAATCACCCATAGCAGCGCGAGCGTCATATAAAACTCGCCCATAAAGATACCGGCGCTAACCAGCACGCTCAGCCCGCGCTCTGCGATCATGGCGGAGATAGCGGCAAACACCGTAAAGGGGGCGAAGAGCATAACGTAGCCGGTAATTTTGAGCATTACCTCAACCAGCGAGTCCAGTACATGGACGATGGGAGCACCCTTATCGCCTATAGCCGCCAGCCCGCAGCCTAAGAAAATAGAGAAGACAACGATCTGCAGCACTTCGTTGCGTGCCATGGCGTCAACGATACTGGTGGGAATAGCGTGCGAAATAAAGACCTTAAAAGTAAACGGTTCAGCCTTTAGCGCAGCGACGCCGGCAGCATCATGGGCAACAAAGTTAATTCCGACACCGGGCTGGAAAATATTGACAATAATCAGGCCTAAAGCAATGGAGATTAGCGAGGCGCAGATAAACAGAAACAGGGTCTTGGAAAAAATTCGCCCTAGCGTTGTTGCATCGCCCATTTTTGCTATCCCAACGACCAGCGTAGAGATAATTAACGGCGCAATAATCATTTTTATTAAGCGCAGAAATATCGCGGTTAGGATAGATATGTCCTGTGAGTAGGCTTTAGCCGTCGCAGGTGAGGCAACCATATTAACAAAAAATCCGGCAATAATACCCAGTACCAGACCCGCGATAATCATCGTGGTTAAGCTTTTCGACTTCATTGTCACTCCATCGGATTGAGGCGCTGGTAGCGCGAAGATTAGGTTTTCAATTTTTTCTAATGACCAGCAAGTTTTAGAAAGGGGTACGCAGCGGCGTACCCGTGGAGAGTTATTGTTATTTCTGTTAAATATCTAAAACGATGTTTAATAACGGCGCGTGCTGCTGAGCGCCATATACGTCGTTGTCTCCTCTGTTACCTGAAACGGTACTTCTCGGTAAAATGGCTTTGACAGCGTTCGCCGGATCGAACCAGATAAGGCGGGGGATCTGCCGTTGATCAAGGTTGTACAGATCTGCAATCAGCTGCGCGGTAAACTGCCCCGAGGCTTTCACCGCCAGATAGTCGCTTTGCTGTTTGAAGAGAATATCCAGCACCAGCTCATAGGGTCCGGCGTTTTTAGAGCGAATAACTAAGGCCAACGAACGAATGGACTGTTTCATGCCACTACTCCTTCCGGCGTGATCTGCTCAAGGACGAAGGGGAACTGCAGCGCCTCGCTGGCCTCAATAAGGTGGTAGACAGAGAACTCATAGACCGGCCCGCAAGGGACATCCGAGGGCGAAAAGGGGAATGCCAGGTTACCCGCCGTAGCTATCCTGCCTTCGTAGCCATAGTGCAGCAGCGTTGAGCGCACCAGCGAGCAGACGCTGTTAGCAAGCTGCTGGTCCGGGGCTACCACGTCGAGAACGATCCCCAGCTCGTGTGCGGCCTGCGGTACCGGCTCATGCTCGCCCATCACGCCATTTTTGCCATAGAGATGGAAGGTAATACGGATCTCTTGCGCATTAAGGCTCAGATTGCTGACGACGCTGGACTTAACCTCTTCCAGGATGGTTTCAATCCCGGCGATCATAATGGGATCGCGGACCCCCGCAATGGTCAGGCAGCGGGAGCCCACCCGCCGGGCGCCCTCCAGTTTTAGCCGGTAGGGCGTGGTCTCGTGGCGGGAGCCGCTGACGTAGACCTCTCGCTCATTGACCGCTTTAAAAGTGCAGGCCTGCAAATTAAGCACGCCGCCAGGACCCGGCAGAAAATAGGGGTCAGACTTTTCATACAGCGTATGGGCTGCCGCAGAGGTTTCGGTAAACTTCCGCTTGGGGTTAAACACTTTCAGGGTGAAGCCCTTGTCGTCGAGGATCCCCATAGCGCAGTCCGATCCCGAACCTGGCGTAGCGGCAATCGCGGCGCATTCAAGGATCTTCCCGCAGTGCAGCGCCAGCCCCTCGTCAAAGCCCTGCATGATGGGCAGAGCCGCAAAACAGGCAGGATCGTAAGCGCGTCCGCCTAATACTACCTGTGCCCCGGCTGCCAGCGCCCGCTGGAAAGGCTCTATGCCCATCTGCGCGACAATAGAGGTGCTGTCATCAATATCCTGATGGGTTAACGGCGGCACAAAGTCGAGGGCCGTGATGTTGCCCGCATCCAGCGCCTGATGAACGATCTGCTTGTCGACATCGGCGGGGATAGTTGCCAGAGTGAATGAGAGCTGCTCTTCACGGGCAATCTCTAGCACGATCTCACGACACCACGCGAGATGGGGAGCTGCACCCGAGCCGCCCGCCGTGCCGATAACCACCGGGATGCCCTGTTTAACCCCGGCTGAGATCATATAGCGCAGGTCACGCTTCACTCCGGCGCGATCGGTAAAAGGCTTTCCCGCGCCGAGATAGTGCGGGCCCGGATCGGACGAACCTGCATCCACGGCGATCAGATCCGGGGATTCAGCCAGCGCGCTTAAAAAGCTCTCTTCTGGAAAGCCGTAGCCGAGGATGGCGGTCGGCGACAGGATCTTAAAGGTCTTAGCCATCGCTTATCCCCTTGCCTGCAGGAGCGCAAGGGTGCGCTGCATTTCGTTAAAGACAATATTAAGACCCTCGTCAAATCCCATGCCGGGTTTGACTAGCATGCGCATGGGGCGGGCGGCGAGGGCGACATGCACGCAGGTTCTGGCGCTCACCTCTGTTTCATTACAGGTGCCGCCCTGGTAGGCCTCCATGCCATGCTTGTTGCAGTAGAGCACCGCATCAACAATGTTGTGGATACTGCCCAGATCGGGCGTCTTGATTTGCACCATGTGACAGCTGCCAGCGTCGGTAAAGTCGACGATATCCTGATAGGTGTTACACCACTCGTCGGCAACGATTTTGACCCCAGAGCCGAGCTTCGTCAGCTCGCGTGTGATTGCCGTCAGGAGAAAGATCTGATCGGCTTTGTTACCTGCATCAACCGGCCCCTCAATATAGAGCGGCAGACCCTGCGTCTCTTTCTCCAGGCTGGCGATATAGTGCGCACAGCGCTGTGGATCCTGGCTGAAGATAAGGCCGATAGTGCCGTAGACATCAATGTGTAGCGTAGGGTGGTAACGCGGACTGGTGCGTAACGTCATCACACGGTTTGCCAACCAGCGCACATATTCGCGCAGCTTCTCACCGTCATGGCCTAGCTTCTCTTCAACGTTGTTAATCAGCGCATGGGGCAGGACGTTAACGCCCTTGAGGATCATTTTATCGACGGCGATGTAGCGGTCATCTCCGCTCTGGCCAAACAGCGGGATCGGCTCGGCAATCGTCGGCAGCTGCCATTCGTCGGCGATAACCTCTGCTTTGAGTCGGCCCGTTGCTAGCGCGGCAGCGTCCAGCAGTGCCTGCGAGAGGCCATAGCGTACGGCGGTATGCAGCGGTTTACCCTCGATGCGCAGTGTGTCAAAAAAGCGGGCATTGGGCAGGAAAGCCTGTACGTCGCGGCCCTCCAGTAGCGGCTTAATATGATCGTTGAGCCACGGAATAAAGGTTGCTGCCAGGAAGAGCGGGTCGCGCCCACCGGCTCCAGAGTACTGCACCGCCGCACAGTCTCCCACGGCAACGGCCCCGTTCTCCAGGATCAGCTGCACGCAGACACACTCACCGGCCTGGCGCACTGAGGTAAAGCCCGGCGTTACCGGTTGACCGGTATAGATAAAGCCGTCATGGCCTGCGCCGTCTTTAATGGCCTGCTGATCGTCAAAGTAGAAGGAGGAGTAACCTGCGGTAAAAATTGCCTGTTTAATTTTCATTCTGGTCTTCCTATTAACTTGCTGTGGGATACGGCATTGATATCGTCAACCACCATCTGGAATGAGGCGGGGCGGCGTTCAACGCTGGCGCGCGCGGCAACAAAGTCGTGATGCATAGCCAGGATGTCATCCGGTAGCGGAACGGCACCGGCCTCTAAGATGCGGATAGCGCCAGCGTTGTCGCGTACCGGCGTCATCTTGCCTGCGTTACAGGCTGCCGGAGCGAAAGGGATGTCCAGTACGCCAGCTTCAAAGGCCAGCACCGTACCGCGGGCGATATCCCCTTTACCGAGAGCAAAGACGTGGTCCAGTACGGCACGCACTTCGCGTTTGATGAGTTCAACCTCAAGATCGACGGCATGACAGGCTGGGAAGGGCTGATCGCGAACCATGTTAAGCATCTGGCGCGATGCCTTAAGCCCCTGGGCATTAGCGGCAGCGGTAGGAATGCCGAAGGCTTCATGTGGGCTTTTGGTAATGACTTTGGTTGCGCCCGCCATGCCGGCGACGGCAGCGCCCCAGGCGATCACGGAAAACGCTTTTGCTTCATCCTCCGGGAAGCCGCCCATCCACTGATGGAAGACGGTACTGAGCTCATAATCTTCATAGCCTTGCTGGCGGAAATAGTCATGAGAGAGTTCGCGCAGCGCTTTAATGGCGGCAACGTCCTGCGTAAGGCTGCCCACCTGGCCATAGCCAACCGTAATGGAGCGCACACCCTGCTCCAGTGCCAGTAAGCCTTCAATGATGGCAACCGCGTGCGACATAAACGGCGGGATCAGCGTGCCGGTCAGGGGGCCAAAAGGTTCGCGGTTAATGCGGATGCCATGCTCTTCATACAGGCCAATCAGGCGATCGCAGTACTGCCAGTCGCGCAGGGATTTTTCGAGCGTGACGCGTTTTGCGTAGGGAATGTTGTAGGAGATGCCGCCCCCTTCATAGCTGGTAAACCCGCTAGCGATGGAGATCTCAGCCAGCAGCCGGGCATCAGGGGTCCCGTGCCTCACCTGGAGCGGTTTCTGCAACGATTCGGTCAAGCGACGGCAGGCAGCAACGCCGTGGTTAACGACCGGTAAACCATTAAGTTTTGAGGTGCCTGCTTCGATCGATTTTTGAATGCCCACCGCGGCCTCTTCGTAGCGGTTCAGGCGGGTGTAGGCATCAATGGTGGTGGGCAGCAGATCGCACTCCTGCTCAAGTACTTTAAGCAGCGCAATATGCTCGTCCAGCAGCGCCACGCCGGCACGAGGCTGGCTGAGAGTAATGCCCTCCTCATCCGCTATGCGCAGCGCACGGGCGAAGTTTTTGGCCTCCGGGATGGTCTGCTGGTACTTTACGCCATCTTCAAAATGGGTAACGTCTTTCCCGGTAGGCCAGGTGTCCAGAACGCCTTGCCGCTCAGACATAAAATCGTCATGGGTTATCTTTTTATTGCTGAGTTCCATTCGTTGCTACCTTGGGTTTGGGGTTAAACAGTGAATGCTGGCGAGCGCAGCCGCCTGGGGATAGAGTCTTGCGGCATTAGCCAGCAGGGGGATCAGGCCTTTTTCATCACGGTAGTAATCAAACTGCGCGGGCAGCAGGATCCGGTTGCCGCGAGCATCAAGATCGCGATATTTAAGCCAGCGGTGAATATCAAATGACGCTGCGCGCGATAGCCAGCCGCCGGAGCCGACAACTTTGCGTACGGGAGTTAGATCGCGCCCGGTTTGCAGATCGACTGTCCCCACGCAGGTAGCTACCGCTTTTTTTGTTCCCGCATGGCGTTCACTGGCATAGGCTACGCAGAGCCCGGCCAGCAAGGTATCGAAGCGCTGCTCTTCAGGGCCTGCAGGCAGGGAGCCGGGGCAGGCAACAAGTTTGTCGAGATAGCGATAGAACGCGGTGTGCAAGTCGGGCTGCGAGGCAAAAAGCGTATCGATAAGTGCTCTGGCACTTTCGCCCACTACCGCAGCAGAGACCCGCATTCCTAAATCGCCCTCAACGGTGCGTTTGATAAAGGGCTCAGGCAGGCCGTGTAGAACGGTATCCGGAGGGAGGGTATTGGTGCAGGCGGAGTAGACGTCAGTGGTTGCGCCGCCCATATCAATCAGCATGAACGACTGCCAGGCATCATCATGCTGGCTCATCAACTTAACCAGCTCAAACACCGTCCACGGCGTAGGCATAGGGGCTTCGCCTGTCTCGTCAACGATGACATCCAGCCCTTTTCCTTTCACGATGTGAGAGAGGAAAATGTCACAGATCGCCTGACGGGCGGGGAGGGGATTAGGTGAATCCAGCTCGGGCAGAATGTTATCCACCACGGTGAGCTGCTTATGAGCCAGTAGTTGTTCAACTTCAAATTGAATATCACGATTGCCGGCGTAGACAATCGCGCACTCCAGTCCGGACGCAGCGAGCAGCCGTGCATTGTGCAGGCCATAGCGCGTCTCTCCGCCATCTGTTCCTCCGGCGAACAGCAGAATATCGGGCGAGGCGGTCTCAAGCTGGCGTATATCCTGTGGTGTCAGCTTGTAGGAGTAATAGTCGGTGATTTTAGCCCCGGCTGAATGGGCAGTCACCTTCGCTGCTTCAAGGGTAATAGAGGGCACTAAACCCATTGCGGCGACGGCCAGTCCACCTTTAGCCGAAGAGGAGTATTTAAGCGTAACGTCGCCGCGTCTCAGCAGCGGTCTGGCATCCTTGACCTCCAGCAGCTGGTTGAGGTTGGCAAAAAAACCGTCGGCAAGATGTCGGGTAGTGGTAGGTGTGACCGCCTGATTAAGAAGTCTGAGGGCGTTATTACCGCTTATTTCAAAAAGAGCAGCCTTGGTCCAGGTTGAACCAATATCAACGGATACCGTACGCATCACACAACCTCTTCTGGCTGTGGAGGGCAATTAGTTAATTTATTGTTAATGTCGGTGGCAATTAATTCACAAACGTCTTCCAAATCGTGACTCGGAGAAAAAACACGGTCAAAGCCCATGTCTATAAATTTGTGCTCTATTTCAGCAAAATCATGTTTGCCGACCACGAGGTTGCCCCCGACATAAAGTAAAATCTCACCAACCCCACGCTCGATGCAGCGTTCACGTAAGCCGAGACAGTCAATATCGCCGTGACCGTAAATAGAGGAGACAACAATGGCATCGGCCCCGGTTTCGATCGCGGCATCAATGTACTCATCCTGACTGACCATCACGCCGAGGTTGATCACCCGAAAGTCATGGGTGGTAAAAACGCGATCCAGAACCTTGTTGCCAACCGCATGGCAGTCGGCACCAATTACGCCAATAACGAGCGTTGCTTTTTTCATGGGGCATCCTCAATTAATTTATTGCTAACATTTGTGTCAGTCAGACTTGAAAGTACAAAGGTATAGAATAGTGAGGAGTGTGAGGGGAGGGGGGGATGGAGGCAATTGATCTATTTTCAATAGCTCTTTCTTTAAAAGAGTGATTTATCTTTTTATCCTTTAAAAATATAACAAAATCAATTGGTTATCATTGCTTCCTGCCATGACTCTAATATTTATACGAGGTTTTAGCGAATTAACCGTTATGATGAAATGTGAGCCTGTTCTAAAATATAGCCGCAGTTGACTGTGTCTGTTTAAATATTCAATAAAGACAGGATGGAAATATAATTAAATGGTATACATTAAGATATCGCATTATTAATACGTGATTGTGGACACGTTTTTCCGGTGGCGAGACACTGTTTTTTAACCACAATGCTTGTTTTGGAACATATTTTTAACATGTTTTTTACCATACGAACCGCAGAGACACATTATTAACAATTGCGGCAAAAATTGATTTAGATCAATATTTAAAGCGTGGAAAAAATTTCTTAAAAGCGTTAAATTGTCGCTGATCAAAATGGTCCGAAAGTTGTAAACTGGCGATAAA
This sequence comes from Pseudescherichia sp. AS216, assembly GCF_037152055.1. Lineage (NCBI taxonomy): Bacteria > Pseudomonadati > Pseudomonadota > Gammaproteobacteria > Enterobacterales > Enterobacteriaceae > Pseudescherichia > Pseudescherichia sp. AS216. The sequence continues at coordinate 370,751 of NZ_JBBCMV010000001.1, forward strand.
TTGATCCCCGTCGAAAAACATAAAAAAGGTTTATTAAAAACCTATTTATTGTAAGGGATTTGCGGCGTAATATATCGCGAGATCAATTTGGGATTTTATTAACCTGTCTGTAACTTTTCTTTGCGGCTGTCTGCTCTCATGCGCACCAGTCCCAGTGAAAAGCAATAGATAATTTTGTATTGGGGCATGTGTGTGGACCCTCTCTAACGGGGTTTGCTCTCGAAGTCTTCATGCGATGCGCAAGGAGTCATGATGTTAGATATAGTCGAACTGTCACGCTTGCAGTTTGCCTTAACCGCGATGTACCACTTCCTGTTTGTTCCGTTAACGCTTGGTATGGCGTTTTTACTGGCAATCATGGAAACGGTCTACGTTCTGTCCGGCAAACAAATCTATAAAGATATGACCAAGTTCTGGGGCAAGTTGTTTGGTATCAACTTTGCGCTGGGCGTGGCCACCGGTCTGACCATGGAGTTCCAGTTCGGGACTAACTGGTCCTATTACTCTCACTACGTAGGCGATATCTTTGGTGCCCCTCTGGCCATTGAAGGCCTGATGGCGTTCTTCCTTGAGTCCACCTTTGTTGGCCTGTTCTTCTTTGGCTGGGATCGCCTGGGCAAAGTGCAGCATATGGCGGTGACCTGGCTGGTTGCGCTGGGCTCTAACCTCTCGGCTCTGTGGATCCTCGTAGCAAACGGCTGGATGCAGAACCCGATCGCGTCGGATTTCAACTTTGAAACCATGCGTATGGAGATGGTGAGCTTCTCTGAACTGGTGCTGAACCCGGTTGCTCAGGTGAAGTTCGTTCACACCGTGGCAGCGGGCTACACCTGCGGCGCAATGTTTATCCTTGGCATTAGCTCCTACTACCTGCTGCGCGGCCGCGATATGGCGTTCGCCAAGCGCTCCTTTGCGATTGCTGCCAGCTTCGGTATGGCTGCCGTGCTCTCTGTTATTGTTCTGGGCGATGAGTCCGGCTATGAGATGGGCGACGTGCAGAAAACCAAACTGGCTGCTATTGAAGCCGAGTGGGAGACCCAGCCAGCACCGGCAGCATTTACCCTGTTTGGTGTGCCAGATCAGGATAAGCAAGAGAACAATTTTGCTATCCAGATCCCGTATGCGTTGGGGATTATCGCCACGCGCTCGGTTGATACACCGGTTATCGGTCTGAAAGATCTGATGGTGCAGCATGAAGAGCGTATCCGTAACGGGATGAAAGCGTACCAGCTGCTGGAAGAGTTGCGTGCTGGCTCCACCGATCAAAACGTGCGCGACCAGTTCAACAGCATGAAGAAAGACCTCGGCTACGGCATGCTGCTGAAACGCTATACGCCTAAGGTCACCGATGCGACCGAAGATCAGATCAAGCAGGCTACGCAGGACTCCATCCCGCGCGTTGCGCCGCTCTACTTTGCCTTCCGTATCATGGTTGCCTGTGGCGTGCTGATGCTGCTCATCTTCGCTGTCTCCTTCTGGACCGTTTGCCGTAACCGTATCGGCAGCAAATCCTGGCTGCTGCGCGCTGCGCTGTACGGTATTCCGCTGCCGTGGATCGCTATCGAGACCGGCTGGTTTGTTGCAGAGTATGGCCGTCAGCCATGGGCGATCGGTGAGGTGCTGCCAACCGCCGTTGCTAACTCCTCGCTGACAGTAGGTGACCTGCTGTTCTCTATGATCCTTATCTGCGGCCTCTACACCCTGTTTATGGTGGCGGAAGTCTTCCTGATGTTTAAGTTTGCTCGCCTTGGGCCGAGCAGCCTGAAAACGGGTCGTTACCACTACGAGCAGGCTAACGTTGAGACCGATACCCAGTATGGGCAGTCCACCGTTGCTTCTCAGCCGGCACGCTAAGACAGGAGTCGTCAAATGATCGATTATGAAGTATTACGTTTTATCTGGTGGCTGCTGGTTGGCATTTTGCTGATTGGCTTTGCAGTCACCGACGGCTGGGACATGGGCGTGGGGATGTTAACCCGCTTCCTGGGTCGTAACGACACCGAACGCCGTATTATGATCAACTCTATTGCGCCGCACTGGGACGGTAACCAGGTGTGGCTGATCACCGCCGGCGGCGCGCTGTTTGCTGCCTGGCCGATGGTCTACGCCGCTGCCTTCTCTGGCTTCTATGTGGCAATGATCCTGGTGCTGGCCTCGCTGTTCTTCCGTCCGGTGGGTTTCGACTACCGCTCGAAGATTGAAGATCCGCGCTGGCGCAACATGTGGGACTGGGGCATCTTTATCGGCAGCTTTGTACCGCCGCTGGTGATTGGTGTGGCCTTCGGTAACCTGCTGCAGGGCGTACCTTTCCATATGGATGAGTACATGCGCCTCTTCTATACCGGCAACTTCTTCCAGCTGCTGAACCCGTTTGGTCTGCTGGCTGGCGTGGTGAGCGTGGCGATGATCCTGACGCAGGGTGCAACCTACCTGCAGATGCGTACGGCGGGCGAAGTGTATGTCCGTTCACGGACAACGACTCAGGTGGCGGCGCTGGTGACTATGGTCTGCTTCGCGCTGGCAGGCGTTTGGGTGATGTTCGGTATCGATGGCTATGTGGTCACCTCGGCTATCGATCATCACGCGGCGTCTAACCCGCTGACCAAGCAGGTAGCACGTGAGGCGGGAGCCTGGCTGGTGAACTTCAACACCACCCCGATCCTGTGGTTGATCCCGGCGCTGGGCGTTGTGCTACCGCTGTTTACCTTTGTTGCGGGTCGTCTGAACAGATCGGCATGGGCGTTCTTCTTCTCGTCCCTGACGCTGGCCTGCATCATTCTGACCGCCGGTATTGCGATGTTCCCGTTCATCATGCCGTCCAGCACGGTAATGAACGCTAGCCTGACCATGTGGGATGCAACGTCGAGCCAGATGACGCTGAACCTGATGACCTGGGTTGCTGCGGTGTTCGTTCCGATTATTCTGCTCTACTCCACGTGGTGCTACTGGAAGATGTTCGGTCGCATTACCAAAGAGCATATTGAAAGCAACACGCACTCTCTGTACTAAGTAAGGAGCATACAATGTGGTATTTCGCATGGATTTTAGGAACGCTTCTTGCCTGTGCATTTGGCGTGATTACCGCCCTGGCGCTAGAGCACGTTGAAGCGACTCAGGCAGGTAAAGAAAAAGCCTGATGGTAAGTCTTATCGCAAAACTGTATGCGGTAATGGATAAGGGCCCGCTCAGGGCCCTTTCACTGGTGATGGCGCTGGTACTGGCAGGGTGCATGTTCTGGGATCCCAGCCGCTTTGCGGCAAAGACCAGCGACCTGACCGTCTGGCACGGTCTGCTGCTGATGTGGGCCGTCTGTGCAGGCGTGATCCACGGGGTAGGGTTTCGTCCGAAAGCCGTTCACTGGCAAGGGATCTTCTGCCCGCTCATCGCCGATATTGTCCTCGCCGCAGGGCTCTTCTTTTTCTTCTTTTGAATAAGAAATGTCCGTTAACGATATGGGCTTGCATAAGCCCATAAATTTTTACGCTGCGTTTACTCTAACCCATTCCAAACCACCCTTCCCCCGCGTATAGTAGCAGCGTTTGAACGCTCTACTTATATTGCATTACCGGGATGTAAAGTGAATACAACGTTATTTAAGTGGCCGGTTCGAGTCTACTATGAAGACACCGATGCCGGTGGTGTGGTTTACCATGCCAGCTACGTCGCTTTTTACGAGAGAGCACGCACGGAGATGCTGCGGCATCACCACTTTAGCCAGCAGGTTTTGTTGGCAGAGCGTGTAGCATTCGTAGTGCGCAAGATAACGCTGGAGTATTTTGCACCCGCCAGACTCGACGACATGCTCGAAGTCCAAACGGAAATTACATCAATGCGTGGAACCTCTCTGGTCTTCACGCAGCGGATCGTCAATGCAGAGAATAATGTGCTGAACGAAGCTGAGGTACTGATTGTCTGCGTTGATCCACTCTTAATGAAGCCTCGTGCGCTTCCCAAGTCTATTGTCGCGGAGTTTAAGCAGTGACTGACATGAACATCCTTGATTTGTTCCTGAAGGCAAGCCTTCTGGTCAAACTTATCATGTTGATTTTGATTGGTTTTTCTATCGCATCCTGGGCAATCATTATTCAGCGAACGCGTATTCTTAACGCTGCTACCCGTGAATCCGAAGGATTCGAGGACAAATTCTGGTCCGGTATTGAGCTTTCCCGCCTCTATCAGGAGAGTCAGGGACGCCGTGAAAACCTGTCTGGCTCAGAGCAAATTTTCTACAGCGGATTTAAAGAGTTTGCCCGCCTGCACAGGGCGAACAATCATGCGCCGGAGGCGATCGTAGAGGGTGCAGCCCGTGCGATGCGTATCTCCATGAACCGCGAGCTAGAAACGCTGGAGACGCATATTCCGTTCCTCGGCACCGTCGGTTCTATCAGCCCGTATATCGGTCTGTTCGGCACGGTGTGGGGGATCATGCACGCCTTTATCGCGCTGGGCGCGGTGAAGCAGGCAACTCTGCAGATGGTTGCACCGGGGATCGCGGAAGCGCTGATTGCGACTGCTATCGGCCTGTTTGCCGCGATTCCTGCGGTCATGGCCTATAACCGTCTGAACCAGCGCGTTAATAAGCTTGAGCTGAACTACGACAACTTTATGGAAGAGTTCACCGCAATTCTGCATCGTCAGGCGTTTACCAGCACCGAGAGCAATAAGGGGTAAGCCATGGCCAGAACACGCGGTCGGGGTCGTCGTGAGCTAAAGTCCGAGATCAATATCGTACCCTTGCTCGACGTACTGCTGGTGCTGCTGCTGATCTTTATGGCGACGGCACCCATCATTACGCAGAGTGTAGAGGTTGATCTGCCGGATGCGACCGAGTCGCAAACCGTCAGCTCTAATGACGATCCGCCGGTTATCATTGAAGTTTCCGGCGTGGGTCAATACAGCGTGGTAGTGGAAAAAGATCGCATGGATCAGCTACCGCCGGAGCAGGTGATTGCTGAAGCGCAACGCCGCCTGCAATCCAATCCGAAAACGGTCTTCTTAATCGGTGGCGCGAAAGAAGTGCCTTACGATGAAATAATTAAAGCGCTGAATCTGCTCCATAGCGCGGGCGTGAAGTCGGTTGGCTTAATGACCCAGCCTATCTAATCCGCTGCTGAGCAGGCAGACAGTTTTTGGGAACCGAGAGTGTCAAAGGCAACCGAACAAAACGACAAGCTTAAACGAGCAATCATTATTTCAGCGGTGCTGCACGTCATTCTGTTTGCAGCGCTGATCTGGAGCTCGTTTGATGAGCATATAGATGCCTCTGCAGGCGGCGGCGGTGGCTCGTCCATTGACGCCGTTATGGTCGATCCCGGCGCGGTAGTGCAGCAGTACAACCGTCAGCAGCAACAGCAGGCAAGCGCGAAGCGTGCAGAAGAGCAGCGTGAAAAACAGGCGCAACAGCAGGCGGAAGAGCTGCGTGAAAAGCAGGCCGCCGAGCAGGAGCGTCTGAAGCAGCTGGAAAAAGAGCGTTTGCAGGCGCAGGAGCAGGCCCGCGAGCAGGCCCAGCAGCAGAAACAGGCTGAAGAGGCGGCGAAGCAGGCGCAGGAGAAACAGAAGCAGGCTGAAGAAGCCGCGGCGAAGGCGGCGGCTGATGCGAAAGCGCAGGCTGATGCTCAGGCGAAGGCAGCAGAAGAGGCGGCACAAAAAGCCGCAGCGGATGCGAAAGCCAAAGCCGTAGCCGAGGCAAAAGTAGCGGCAGACGCGGCGAAGAAAGCCGCAGCGGACGCCCAGAAGAAAGCCGAAGCCGAAGCGGCGAAGAAAGCGCAGCAGGACGCCGAGAAGAAAGCCGAAGCCGAGGCCGCTAAGCAGGCAGCGGAGAAAGCTGCAGCTGAAAAAGCGGCCGCTGCTGCCGAGAAGGCTGCCGCTGCGAAAGCAGCAGCGGCAGAAAAAGCCGCCGCTGAGAAGAAGGCTGCTGCTGAAAAGGCCGCTGAAGCGAAAGCGGCCGCTGCCGCCGAGAAGGCCGCCGCTGCGAAAGCCGCCGCGGCAGAAAAAGCCGCCGCTGAGAAGAAAGCCGCCGCAGAAAAAGCCGCTGCCGATAAAGCTGCGGCAGCCAAAGCGGCTGCGGCGAAGAAAGCTGCCGCTGCGGAGAAAGCCGCTGCGTCAGACGTTGACGATCTGTTCGGTGACCTGAGTTCAGGTAAGAATGCGCCGAAAACCGGCGGCGGCGCGAAAGGAAATAACGCAGCCCCGGCAGGAAGTGGTAGTACTAAAAACAATGGCGCGTCGGGTGCGGATATCAGCAACTACGCCGGGATGATCAAATCAGCGATCGAGACTAAGTTCTATGACGCATCGTCGTATGCAGGGAAAACCTGTACGCTGCGCATAAAACTGGCCCCGGACGGTTTGCTGTTGGATATTCAGTCTGAAGGTGGCGATCCTGCGCTCTGTCAGGCTGCATTAGCGGCAGCACGTCAGGCCAAGATCCCGAAACCGCCGAGCCAGGCCGTTTACGAAGTGTTTAAAAATGCTCCACTGGACTTTAAACCTTAGGTTACACTTTCCCCACGTAAAGGTGGAAAGGGTACTACTGTTTCCACTGGGCTGTGGTCATTTTGGATATTTAGTTTGTTAACATTCTGCTAAATTATCGCGGGTTTACCGCCCGGATAAGGGAGATGAGATGAAGCAGGCATTACGTGTAGTGTTTGGTTTTTTAGTGCTGTGGGCGGCCGTGCTGCACGCGGAAGTGCGCATTGAGATTACCCAGGGCGTGGATTCAGCGCGCCCGATTGGCGTTGTTCCTTTCCAGTGGGCGGGGCCTGGCGCTGCGCCTGAAGATATCGGCGGCATTGTCGGCGCTGACCTGCGCAACAGCGGCAAGTTCAACCCGCTGGATCGCTCTCGTCTGCCGCAGCAGCCGGGCAGCGCTCAGGAAGTTCAGCCTGCAGCCTGGTCTGCGCTGGGTATCGATGCCGTGGTTGTTGGTCAGGTTACGCCTAACCCGGACGGTGGCTATACCGTGGCGTATCAGCTGGTGGATACCGGCGGCGCGCCGGGTACCGTGCTGGCTCAGAACTCCTATAAGGTAAACAAGCAGTGGCTGCGCTATGCGGGTCATACTGCCAGTGATGAAGTATTCGAGAAGCTGACCGGTATTAAAGGCGCGTTCCGTACGCGTATCGCTTACGTGGTTCAGACCAACGGCGGCCAGTTCCCATACGAACTGCGCGTCTCTGACTACGACGGCTATAACCAGTTCGTGGTTCACCGTTCACCGCAGCCGTTGATGTCACCGGCCTGGTCTCCGGATGGCAGCAAGCTGGCCTACGTAACCTTTGAGAGCGGTCGTTCTGCACTGGTGATCCAGACGCTGGCTAACCGCGCCGTACGTCAGGTGGCTTCGTTCCCGCGTCACAACGGTGCACCGGCATTCTCTCCGGACGGGTCTAAACTGGCGTTCGCACTGTCGAAAACCGGTAGCCTGAACCTCTACGTGATGGATATCGGCTCTGGCCAGATCCGTCAGGTCACCGACGGACGTAGCAACAACACCGAGCCGACCTGGTTCCCGGATAGCCAGAACCTGGCCTTTACCTCTGACCAGGCAGGTCGTCCGCAGGTGTATAAAGTGAATGTAAACGGCGGTGCTCCGCAGCGTATCTCCTGGGAAGGTTCTCAGAACCAGGATGCTGACGTCAGCAGCGACGGCAAGTTTATGGTAATGGTCAGCTCCAACGGTGGGCAGCAGCACATTGCCAAACAAGATCTGGCAGCGGGTGGCGTACAAGTCTTGTCGTCAACGTTCCTGGATGAAACGCCAAGTCTGGCACCTAACGGCACTATGGTAATCTACAGCTCTTCTCAGGGGATGGGATCCGTGCTGAATCTGGTTTCTACAGATGGGCGTTTCAAAGCGCGTCTTCCGGCGACTGATGGACAGGTCAAATTCCCTGCCTGGTCTCCGTATCTGTAATAATAATTAAGTGATTACTAAAGGAATCAAAGAAATGCAACTGAACAAAGTGCTGAAAGGGCTGATGCTGGCTCTGCCTGTTATGGCAATCGCAGCGTGTTCTTCTAACAAGAACGCAAGCAACGACCAGAGCGGCGAAGGCATGCTGGGTGCCGGCACTGGTATGGACGCAAACGGCAGCGGCAACGCCTCTTCCGAAGAGCAGGCACGCCTGCAGATGCAGCAGCTGCAGCAGAACAACATCGTTTACTTCGATCTGGACAAGTACGATATCCGTTCTGACTTCGCTGCGATGCTGGATGCGCACGCTAACTTCCTGCGTAGCAACCCGTCCTACAAAGTCACCGTAGAAGGTCACGCTGACGAACGTGGTACTCCTGAGTACAACATCTCCCTGGGTGAACGTCGTGCTAGCGCCGTTAAAATGTACCTGCAGGGTAAAGGCGTTTCTGCTGACCAGATCTCCATCGTTTCTTACGGTAAAGAGAAACCTGCAGTACTGGGTCACGACGAATCAGCTTACGCTAAAAACCGTCGCGCCGTACTGGTTTACTAAGAGAATTGCATGAGCAGTAACTTCAGACATCATCTGTTGAGTCTGTCGTTACTGGTTGGCATAGCGGCCCCCTGGGCCGCTTTTGCGCAAGCGCCAATCAGTAGTGTCGGCTCAGGCTCGGTTGAAGACCGGGTCACCCAACTTGAGCGCATCTCTAACGCTCACAGCCAGCTTTTAACCCAGCTTCAGCAGCAGCTCTCTGACAACCAGTCGGATATCGACTCTCTACGTGGTCAGATCCAGGAGAGCCAGTATCAGCTGAATCAGGTGGTTGAACGCCAGAAACAGATCCTCCTGCAGATTGATAGCCTGGGCAGCGGCGGTGCAGCAGCAGCGCAGCCAGCGGCAGGCGATCAGGGTGGGGCGGCTACCGCTACACCTGCACCAGCGCCCGCAGCAGGGGCAGCAGCGGCCCCCAGCGCGCCGGTACAGAGCGGTGATGCGAATACCGACTACAACGCAGCCATCGCACTGGTGCAGGATAAATCCCGCCAGGACGACGCTATCGCCGCGTTTAGCAGCTTTGTTAAAAATTACCCGGACTCCACCTACGTTCCTAATGCGAACTACTGGCTGGGTCAGTTGAACTACAACAAGGGTAAAAAAGACGATGCGGCATTCTATTTTGCCTCCGTTGTCAAAAACTATCCGAAATCTCCCAAGGCACCAGACGCGATGTTTAAGGTCGGGGTGATCATGCAGGAGAAAGGGGATACTGCTAAAGCCAAAGCGGTTTATCAGCAGGTTGTAAGCAAATATCCTGGCACCGACGGTGCAAAACAGGCGCAGAAAAAGCTCAGTGCGATGTAATGAATGCGGCATGACCAGATATCGCTCTATTTCTGGTCTTGTCGGGTGAATCATAAGCAGTTAAGTGATCTCGCTCGAAATTTTAGTTGCGCCAACTTCATAAATCAGTAATATATGCCGCCGTTGCCACGGGATATCGCACAGCCCGAAAGCAGCGCAAAAGCGGTAAAATAGTGGGTCGTTAGCTCAGTTGGTAGAGCAGTTGACTTTTAATCAATTGGTCGCAGGTTCGAATCCTGCACGACCCACCACTTAAAGCCGTTTCAGCAGTAAAGAGTGGGTGATTAGCTCAGTTGGTAGAGCATCTCCTTTACACGGAGGGGGTCGGCGGTTCGAGCCCGTCATCACCCACCACTCGGGTCGTTAGCTCAGTTGGTAGAGCAGTTGACTTTTAATCAATTGGTCGCAGGTTCGAGCCCTGCACGACCCACCACTTTCTGGTGGTACCGAGTAAAATAATCTTCGAAGTCAGCACCCGAATGGGTCGTTAGCTCAGTTGGTAGAGCAGTTGACTTTTAATCAATTGGTCGCAGGTTCGAATCCTGCACGACCCACCACTTCGAAGAGAGTTCCCCAAAAGGGGTCGTTAGCTCAGTTGGTAGAGCAGTTGACTTTTAATCAATTGGTCGCAGGTTCGAATCCTGCACGACCCACCAATGCAAAAAAGCGCCCTAAAGGCGCTTTTTTGCTATCTGCCGTTTTCGAAAGATTCGAGCCTGCGGCAGGTTCGGGTCGAACGTAGTGAGTCATCCTGCACGACCCACCAATGTAAAAAAGCGCCCTAAAGGCGCTTTTTTGCTATCTGCGATATGCCATTTTCACAGCACTGTTTTTGTAGGTCGGGCAAGCACAGCGCCGCCCGACACAGCGACATACTGCCGGGTGGCGCTACGCTTACCCGGCCTACGATGTATTATCACCGGTCATCTGCCAGCGGCTCATTGTATGGGCTCTGTGACAGCTGTACAAAAACCTCTTTTGGTGACATGAACTTAGCAATTGTAACTACATCGCTGTTCTTATGGCTTCGCCAGCATTCCGCCTCAACGTCACAAACGTTTTGTGGCTCATACCCCTGAGCTTTTAGGTAGTCCCGGATTTTGCTACTGTCAGTTGTACCATAGATATGAACCGTAAAAATATGCGCTTCTGGGCCTGTAACATTGCCATATTCGAATCTGTAATCGGTTGTGAGCCTGGGCATGTTTTTCAATAGATCCGGCGTGAAGTATTCATACTCGCGTATGTCTTGCTCGGTGTAATGCGCAGAGCTGGCAAACTCCATTTTTACGTAAGGCCAGACAATAGTGAGCACGATGACGCCCACGAAGACAGCTATGGCAGTGGCTTTAATAAATTTTCGTGTGCTTAACAAGATCAAATGCACCATTACTCTTTGTTAGGCCGACGGTAGATATCAACCCCCACTACCTGAAGAGGGAGTGATTGATTCAACGTCACAATATCTTGCTTAGAGTGGCTTGATATCCAACATTCAGCTTCGATATCACAGGATCTTTGTAGCTGATATCCAGCCTGACTTAAGTAACCACGGATTTTGCTCGCATCAGTAACACCTTTGAACTCTATGCTATAGACAAAAGCCTGGGGCCCGCTGATATTCGCATAGCGAAACTCATAATCATCTGAAATACGGGGCATTTGTTTCAATAATGCAGGTGTATAATACTCATACTCTTGCCTATCGAGTTCGGTGTATTGTGCAGAGCTAGCAAACTCCATTTTCACATAAGGCCAGGCGACAGTAAGCGCGATGATGCCTATGAGAACAACAACGGCCAACCCTGTTAAAATTTTCTTCATAGTCCTTCTCTACCGTTACTGGCACCTAAAATTGCAAAGGTCTTGCCATGTTGCGGCAGGATCACATTACCTGATTGAAAATCATGATAAGGAGAAATAGTACGCATAAACGGCGGAAGCAGCCCTTTACGTGGGCGGGAATGAGGGGATTTGTCAGGATCGGGAAACAGCAGAGGCTGAAACGTCTCATTTTTCCATGAGCCAATTTTGCCATAGTAATCCCAGCGTTTCAGTGCCTCAGCTTTGCTGAGCGGGCGAAGCATGCTGAAGGGGTTTTGAATAGATACCATGCGATAGAATCCCAGCAAGTCAGACACCAAATCTTCGCCGCTGTAGCTACTATCAGTTACCCAGTTATTGGGAAAAACGCCTTGAAAAAATTCGAATTTTCTTGCTACCGTCATCATCATAGCTAACGCTATACTTTTTTGCTCCCAGTCAGGCCGTCCATGTTTGATTCGCCAGGTTACCATCTTCCCAGAACGGAAAAAACCGTATGGGGAAGTCATACCTTGGGAATATCTTACCTCATAGAATGCCTTTCCTGATGCTTCCCCCTGCCGAATATTTCTTAGTAAGTCACGAATATCTACACCACGGGCGTGGCCTAGGTCTATCCAGCCTAAAACTTCCGTATATATTAATCCAGCAGTTAACTCTGCGGCACGCGCTCCATCAACTATATCTTTACGTTTACTCATCCTGATTGTCTCCATCCTCTGCTAAAACCCTTCGCTCTGTCCATCATGCCGATTAGCTCTACTTATTTACCTACATTTAGTGCGGTCTTTGGGGCTGGGGGTTTTTATCACTGGAGGGTTTAGCATTGCGCCTAATTGATGTGACTTTTCCCTGGCAATCCGCTATCTTGTTTAGTATATAAAACACAAATGCCTCATCCTCCGTCAGACAGCGTAGGTCAGGGTATTATTGTTAAGTCAGCAAAACGAGAAAGCATGATGAGCGTAATGTTCGATCCTGAAGCTACGATTTACCCCTTCCCGCCTAAGCCGCGCCCGCTGAGCCTCGACGAAAAAGCGTTTTATCGCGAAAAGATCAAAAGGCTACTGAAGGAGCGCGATGCGGTTATGGTTGCCCACTACTATACCGATCCAGAGATCCAGCAGCTTGCCGAGGAGACCGGCGGCTGTATCTCTGATTCCCTGGAGATGGCGCGCTTTGGGGCGAAGCATCCTGCCTCCACGCTGCTGGTGGCTGGGGTTCGCTTTATGGGCGAGACCGCTAAAATCCTCAGCCCGGAAAAAACCATTCTGATGCCCACGCTCGATGCCGAGTGCTCTCTCGATCTTGGCTGCCCCATTGAAGCGTTCAGCGCCTTCTGCGATGCGCACCCGGACCGCACCGTCGTGGTCTACGCCAATACCTCCGCTGCGGTTAAGGCGCGCGCGGACTGGGTCGTGACATCCAGCATCGCCGTCGAGCTGATTGAGCATCTGGATAGCCTTGGCGAGAAGATCATCTGGGCGCCAGATCGCCATCTCGGCAGCTACGTGCAGAAACAGACCGGGGCCGATATCCTCTGCTGGCAGGGGGCGTGCATCGTCCACGACGAGTTTAAAACCCAGGCGCTGGCGCGCATGAAAGCGCTCTATCCTGACGCGGCTGTTCTGGTTCACCCTGAGTCACCGCAGGCGGTAGTGGATATGGCTGACGCCGTGGGCTCAACCAGCCAGCTGATCAACGCGGCCAAAACGCTGCCGCATCCGCAGCTTATTGTCGCCACCGATCGCGGTATCTTTTACAAAATGCAGCAGGCTGTTCCGGGGAAAGAGCTGCTGGAAGCGCCTACCGCCGGTGAGGGTGCAACCTGTCGCAGCTGTGCACACTGTCCGTGGATGGCCATGAACGGCCTTCAGGCTATCGCTGAGGGGCTGGAGAAGGGCGGCGCGCTACACGAGATCCATGTCGATGCAAAACTGCGTGAAGGGGCACTGCTGCCGCTGAATCGCATGCTGGATTTTGCTGCAACGCTGCGTTAATTACGTACCGTGCGATAACGGCTATGATTGTTAAGACAATTTCACTTTTCAATATGCGGGGCAGAAATGGATTTTTTTAGTACGCAGAATATCTTGGTTCACATACCGCTGGGGGCAGGCGGTTACGATCTCTCGTGGATCGAAGCGGTGGGTACCCTTGCCGGACTGCTGTGTATCTGGCTCGCCAGCCTTGAGAAGATCAGTAACTATGCCTTTGGCTTAATCAACGTGACGCTGTTTGCGGTGATTTTTTTCCAGATCCAGCTCTACGCTAGCCTGCTGTTACAGCTCTTCTTCTTTGCGGCCAACATCTATGGCTGGTATGCCTGGTCGCGGCAAACGACGCAGAACGAGGCCGTGCTGCAAATCCGCTGGCTGCCGCGCGGCAAGGCGATTGTCTGGCTGGTTGTCTGCGCCCTGGCGATTGGCCTGATGACCCTGTTTATCGATCCGGTGTTTACCTTCCTGACCCGTATTGCGGTCTCGATTATGCAGGCGCTGGGTTTAAACGTGGCGATGCCTGAGCTGCAACCCGATGCCTTCCCGTTCTGGGACGCCTGCCTGATGGTGCTGTCGATCGTGGCAATGGTGCTGATGACCCGCAAATACGTTGAGAACTGGCTATTGTGGGTTGTGGTAAACGTGATTAGCGTGGTGATCTTTGCCCTGCAGGGGGTCTACGCCATGTCGCTGGAGTATCTGATCCTGACCTTTATTGCGCTAAACGGTAGCCGGATGTGGATTAACAGCGCGCGGGAACGAGGCTCACGCGCGCTGGTCGGCTAGTGGTGATGATGATGGGCGTGACCGGAGGGCAGGGTATTGAGATCGCACTCCGGTCCGCTGCAGGGACGGTACTCCATCTGGATCGTCACGTGTGAAATCTCATAGTGATGGATCAGAAAGTGCTGGATGTGTTCCAGGAGCGCATCATGATCGTGCGGGGGGATCACCTGCACGTGCAGGGTCATCACCGACTTCTCTCCTACCGTCCAGACGTGCACATGGTGCACGTCACGCACTTCCGGGATATCACGGCGCAGATGGCGGCGCAGAGCGGCAATATCCAGCGATACCGGTGCGCTCTCCAGCAGTTCATTTACGCTCTCTTTAAGCAGCGTCCAGGCGCTGCGCAGCACCAGGCAAGAGACCAGCACCGAAAGTATCGGGTCGACCGGCGTCCAGCCTGTCCACAGGATCACCAGCGCAGCCACAATCGCCCCGACCGAGCCGAGCAGATCGCCTAAAACATGGAGCGCGGCGGCCCGCACGTTCAGGTTTTTCTCTTCACTGCCGCGATGCAGGATCCAGAAAGAGACGATGTTAGCGACGAGTCCCGCTATGGCAATGCCCAGCATCGTGAAGCCCGCCACCGGCTGCGGATGGTAGAAGCGCACAATCGCTTCCCAGACAATCATAACGGTGATGACGACCAGCGCCAGGGCATTAACGAACGCCGCCAGGGTAGTGAGCCGCAGCCAGCCGAAGGTGCGTTGGTCACTCGGGGGACGACGGGCAAAGCGCACGGCCAGCAGAGCAAAGAGCAGGGCAGCTGCATCGGTAAGCATATGACCTGCGTCTGCCAGCAGCGCCAGCGAACCGGAGACAAGGCCGCCAATAACCTCGACCACCATAAACAGAGCGGTAACGCTAAAGGCCAACAGCAAACGACGAGCGTTGCCATCATGGTGTTCAGAAGGGGAAGCGTGTGAGTGGTGATGCGCCATGAGTTTTATTCCATTTTATATATTCTCAGCGACTTACATCATTGCAGATTTTTATTTCCTCGCCACAAAAAAATAAGGAGAGCCTTAGCTCTCCTTATCGTCACATCAGGGTAATTACTGTGAAGTGCCGTCGGTTTTAGTATCAACGTCGTTGTTCATACCATCACCCGTTTCGACTTTTTTATTCACGTCCGGGCAGCGACCGTCTTTACACATGCTGTTTTTATGGATGTCGTCTTTATCCATATGCTGGCCGTCAGCGCTGGTTGACGCTCCGCCGTTGGAGTGCAGCATACCGCCGGTAGAGGTGGTGCCGGTTGTGCCGGTAGTATTAGTGCCGGTAGAGCCGGTCGCGGCATTGGTGTTGCCGGTATTGATATCGTTATTATTTACGTTATTAGGCTGCAGATTCTCTTTTGCGCCCGGTGCTACGGCCCCGGCGTCTGCGGCAGCGTTAGCTGCACCGTTGCTGTTGGATGCTGCAAGTGCTGCGCCGCTAGCCAGAGTCAGGGTAGTGGTCAGTAAAATTGTGGCCAGTTTATTCATTTTCATAATCGTGCTCCTGTTCTCGTCATTACATTGGATAGCGATATCCAACAGTGCAGATGCGAAACGGAATATTCGCTCAGTAGTGAAAGATGCCAATTCTTCCTGAAAAGGTAGAGTGGAATCTGGATAAAAAATAAAAACAAAGTGGTTACAGGTAAAAAGTTTAGCCACGTTGCCGGCGTTCGCTAGCGGCTAGCCCTTTTTTATCACTTTTCAGGAATATTCCGTACTGAGTGTAAAAGCCCGTTTACACTTCCTGGCTGAGCCGTTAGATTGGAGGGATTGCACTCTCTGACATAAGTATGGCAAACGCTGGAACGATCATGAATTATCAGAACGACGATTTACGCATTAAAGAGATTAACGAACTGTTACCCCCTGTCGCGCTACTGGAGAAATTCCCGGCGACGGAGACCGCAGCCAATACGGTTTCACACGCCCGTAAGGCTATCCATAAGATCCTCAAAGGCAGCGACGACCGCCTGCTGGTGGTGATCGGGCCATGCTCTATTCATGACCCTGCCGCAGCCAAAGAGTATGCCGCCCGCCTGTTGACGCTGCGTGAAGAGCTGAAGGGCGAGCTTGAGATCGTGATGCGCGTCTATTTTGAAAAGCCGCGCACCACCGTGGGTTGGAAAGGGCTGATTAACGATCCGCACATGGATAACAGCTTCCAGATCAATGACGGTCTGCGCATTGCTCGCAAGCTGCTGCTGGAGATTAACGACAGCGGCCTGCCTGCGGCGGGGGAGTTCCTCGATATGATCACCCCGCAGTACCTTGCCGATCTGATGAGCTGGGGGGCAATTGGCGCACGCACTACCGAATCTCAGGTGCATCGCGAGCTGGCGTCCGGGCTATCCTGCCCGGTGGGCTTCAAAAACGGTACCGATGGCACCATCAAGGTAGCGATTGACGCGATTAACGCTGCCGGTGCGCCGCACTGCTTCCTCTCCGTCACTAAGTGGGGCCACTCGGCGATTGTGAATACCAGCGGCAACGGCGACTGCCATATCATTCTGCGCGGCGGTAAAGAGCCGAACTACAGCGCGAAGCACGTTGCCGACGTGAAGCAGGGGCTGGAAAAAGCCGGCCTGGCACCGCAGGTGATGATTGACTTCAGCCACGCTAACTCCAGCAAGCAGTTCAAGAAGCAGATGACCGTGGGTGAAGATGTCTGTCAGCAGATTGCTGGCGGCGAGAAAGCGGTGATTGGCGTGATGATTGAGAGCCATCTGGTTGAAGGCAACCAGAGCCTGGAGAGCGGTGAGCCGCTGGTCTATGGCAAGAGCGTGACGGATGCCTGTATCGGCTGGGAAGATACCGACGCTATTCTGCGTCAGCTGGCCAACGCGGTGAAAGCGCGTCGCGGTTGATAATCATGCCCGGCAGCACTATGCCGCCGGGCAATCTTGCATTACTTCGCTTTACCCTGGTTTGCTACCGCCGCCGCTTTTGCAGCGATTTCGTCAGCGTTGCCCAGATAGTAGTGTTTGATCGGCTTGAAGTTTTCGTCAAACTCATACACCAGCGGCACGCCAGTCGGGATGTTCAGCTCAAGGATCTCATCTTCACCCATGTCGTCCAGGTACTTCACCAGCGCACGCAGGGAGTTACCGTGAGCGGCAATGATCACGCGCTCGCCGCTTTTCAGGCGCGGCAGAATGGTTTCATTCCAGTAAGGGATCACGCGATCGATGGTCAGCGCCAGGCTCTCGGTCAGCGGCAGCTCCTGCTCGGTCAGGGATGCGTAACGCGGATCGTGACCCGGGAAGCGCTCGTCGTCTTTGGTCAGCGCCGGCGGAGTCACCGCGAAGCCGCGACGCCACTGCTTAACCTGCTCGTCACCGTACTTCTCAGCGGTTTCCGCTTTGTTCAGGCCCTGCAGCGCACCGTAGTGACGCTCGTTCAATTTCCAGGATTTCTCTACCGGCAGCCAGGCCTGATCGAGTTCATCAAGGACGTTCCACAGGGTGTGGATGGCGCGTTTCAGCACGGAAGTGTAGGCAAAATCAAAGCTGAAGCCTTCTTCTTTCAGCAGCTTACCTGCTGATTTTGCTTCGCTCACGCCTTTCTCGGACAGGTCAACATCGTACCAGCCGGTGAAGCGGTTTTCGTTGTTCCACTGGCTTTCGCCATGACGAACCAGAACGAGCTTAGTAACAGCCATACTCTCTCCTTAATAAACCTGATTGAATGATAACAATTCTCATTATATTGCCGAGGCGACGCCAGCAGCAACGCATAACCATTACCATAGCGAAAATAGTGGCGCAGTGTAAGGTGCTTGTGAAATCGGGGTTAGGATTTTGTCGGTAAACGGTGCTTATTTCAGCAGGATGCGCAAAAAAAGCCCCGTTAAAACGGGGCTGTACGGTTACTGCGGAATAAACTGATATTCGGTAACGCTCACGTACTCCGCGCCGGGGTGCAGGGTGACATCAGGCTGCGGATACTCCGGGTGGTTCGGGCTATCCGGCAGGAATTCGCTCTCCAGAGCAAGCCCCTGATACGCGCTGTACTCGCCCTGCTCGCGGGCTGGGGTGCCTTCCAGATAGTTGCCGGAGTAGAACTGCAGCGCTGGCGCGGTGGTATAGACGCTCATCTGCAGCTTCTTATCCGCCGACCAGAGGTGCGCCGCGGGCTGGCTGAGATCGCCCTTCGCCTGGAGCAGGAAAGCGTGATCGTAACCCTTCACCTTCCGCTGATTTTCATCCTGTAAAAAATCATCCGCGATGGTTTTCGGCTGGCGGAAGTCGAAGCTGGTACCTTCAACCGCTTTCAGCTCCTGGTAAGGAATACCGGTCTCATCCACGGGCAGGTACGCATCGGCCAGCAGCTGCAGCTGGTGGTCGCGCACGTCCGACTGCACGCCGTTAAGGTT
This sequence comes from Pseudescherichia sp. AS216, assembly GCF_037152055.1. Lineage (NCBI taxonomy): Bacteria > Pseudomonadati > Pseudomonadota > Gammaproteobacteria > Enterobacterales > Enterobacteriaceae > Pseudescherichia > Pseudescherichia sp. AS216. The sequence goes on from NZ_JBBCMV010000001.1 coordinate 389,019, forward strand.
GAAGTAAGCGTGATTGGTCAGGTTTACCGGGCAGGGTTTATCCACTGTGGCGCGGTACTCAATCGCAATGCGGTTATCCTCCGTCAGGCGGAAGAGGGCGCTGGCATTCAGGTTGCCAGGATAGCCCTGGTCGCCGTCGGGGGAGGTCAGGCTCAGCAGCGCTTCGCTGTCATTCTTACGCACGATGCGCCAGCGGCGCTTATCAAAGCCTTCTGGCCCGCCGTGAAGCTGGTTTTCGCCCTGGCTCGGCAGCAGCGAGTAGCTCTGACCGTCAAGGGTGAAGCGGCTTTTGGCGATGCGGTTGGCGTAGCGGCCTACCGATGCGCCCAGATAGGCGGTCTGCTCCACGTAGCGCTGGGGCGTATTGCAGCCCAGCAGCGTTTCACGCACCGAGCCGTCGGGCATCGGCACACGGGCAGAGAGCAGGGTCGCGCCCCAGTCCATCAGGGTAACCACCATCCCCGCGCTGTTACGCAGGGTGATTAAGCGGTATGCCAGCCCGTCCGGGGCCAGCGCAGGGGTTTCGTTTAGCACTGTCCGGCCCCCTCTGATGCTTTGCAGACGTAGAAGGTCTCTTTGATGCCGGTTTTGGCTTCATACTGTGCCGCCACCGCGTCCTGAACCTGGGAAACCAGCGCTTCCGGCACCAGCGCCACGATGCAGCCGCCGAAGCCGCCGCCGGTCATGCGCACGCCGCCTTTGTCGCCAATGGTCTGCTTAACAATCTCAACCAGGGTATCGATCTGCGGCACGGTGATCTCGAAATCATCGCGCATAGAGGCATGGGAGGCCGCCATCAGCTCGCCCATTCGCTGCAGATCGCCTTTTTCCAGCGCGTCGGCCGCTTCCAGGGTGCGCTGGTTTTCAGTCAGCACGTGGCGTACGCGTTTGGCGACAAGCGGATCCAGCTCGGCGGCCACGGCGTTGAACTGCTCCAGGGAGACGTCGCGCAGGGCAGGCTGCTGGAAGAAGCGTGCGCCGGTTTCACACTGCTCGCGGCGGGTGTTGTACTCGCTGCCAACCAGGGTGCGTTTGAAGTTGCTGTTGATGATGATCACCGCCACGCCCTGCGGCATGGAGACCGCGCGGGTACCCAGCGTGCGACAGTCGAGCAGCAGAGCATGATCTTTTTTGCCGAGGGCAGAGATCAGCTGATCCATGATGCCGCAGTTGCAGCCCACGAATTGGTTCTCTGCCTCCTGGCCGTTGAGGGCAATCTGCGCTCCGTCCAGCGGCAGGTGATAAAGCTGCTGGAAGACCGTACCCACGGCAACCTCCAGCGAGGCCGATGAGCTCAATCCCGCGCCCTGCGGTACGTTGCCGCTGATCACCAGATCTGCGCCGCCAAAGCTCTTATCGCGGTTGAGCAGGTGTTTCACCACGCCACGCACGTAGTTCGACCACTGTTGGCTATCGTGAGCGAGGATCGGTGCATCGAGAGAGAACTCGTCAGTCTGGTTGTCGTAGTCAGCGGCGATAACGCGTACGGTGCGATCCGTACGCGGCGCGGCGCTGATCGCTGTCTGGTAGTCGATGGCGCACGGCAGTACGAAGCCGTCGTTGTAGTCGGTATGTTCGCCGATCAGGTTGACGCGGCCCGGAGCCTGAAACGTATGCGTGGCAGGGTAGCCGAATTTCTCAGCAAACAGAGATTGTGTTTTTTCTTTCAGACTCATGGTTAAACTCCTGATTCGCGAAAATGGATATCACTGACCGCCCGCAGGCGCTCGGCGGCCTGTTCCGCCGTCAGATCGCGCTGGGTCTCCGCCAGCATCTCGTAGCCGACCATAAACTTGCGCACCGTCGCGGAGCGCAGCAGAGGCGGATAGAAGTGGGCGTGCAGCTGCCAGTGTGAATTCTCTTCGCCGTTAAACGGTGCCCCGTGCCAGCCCATGGAGTAGGGGAAGGAGCACTGGAACAGGTTGTCATAGCGGCTGGTTAACTTTTTCAGGGCCAGGGCGAGGTCGCTGCGCTGGTCGTCGCTGAGATCGGTAATGCGCAGCACCGGGGCTTTCGGCAGCAGCAGCGTCTCGAACGGCCACGCTGCCCAGTAGGGCACCACCGCCAGCCAGTGTTCGGTCTCGACCACGGTGCGGCTGCCGTCGGCCAGCTCGCGCTTCACATAGTCCAGCAGCATCGGTGCGCCGTTGGCGGCAAAATAGTCCCGCTGCAGGCGGTCCTCACGCTCAATTTCGTTGGGCAGGAAGCTGTTGGCCCAGACCTGACCGTGCGGATGGGGGTTAGAGCAGCCCATCGCCGCGCCTTTATTCTCAAACACCTGCACCCAGGGGTAGGTCTCACCCAGCTCGGCGGTCTGCGCCTGCCAGGTCTGGACGACCTCTTCCAGCGCCGGGAGGCTCAGCTCCGGCAGGGTTTTGCTATGATCCGGCGAGAAGCAGATCACCCGGCTAACGCCGCGGGCGCTTTGGCAGCGCATCAGCGGATCGTCGCTCTCAGGCGCATCCGGCGTGTCGCTCATCAGGGCGGCAAAGTCGTTGGTGAACACGAAGGTGCCACTGTAGTCCGGGTTTTTATCGCCGGTTACCCGAGTATTGCCAGGGCAAAGGAAGCAGTCCGGATCGTGCGCGGGCAGCGTCTGCTGGGACGGTGTCTCCTGCGCGCCCTGCCACGGACGCTTGGCGCGGTGGGGGGAGACCAGGATCCACTGACCGGTCAGCGGATTGTAGCGACGATGGGGGTGATCGACCGGGTTAAACTGTGTCATAGGATCCTCCTTAATCCGCATAGCCCTGCGGGTGACGGGACTGCCAGCGCCAGGTGTCCTGCGCCATCTCATCAAGAGAGCGGGTAACGCGCCAGTTCAGCTCTTTATCGGCGCGGCTGGCGTCGGCCCAGTAGGCAGGCAGATCGCCTTCGCGGCGCGGGGCAAAGTGATAGGTAATAGGTTTGCCGCAGGCTTTGCTGAAAGCGTTAACCACGTCCAGCACGCTGCTGCCCACGCCTGCGCCCAGGTTATAGATATGCACGCCAGCTTTACCGGCCAGCGTCTGCATGGCGGCTACGTGACCGTCGGCCAGGTCCATCACGTGGATGTAGTCGCGTACGCCGGTGCCGTCTTCGGTTGGGTAGTCGTTGCCGAAGATAGCCAGCGACTCGCGACGACCTACCGCCACCTGAGCGATGTAGGGCATCAGGTTATTTGGAATACCCTGCGGATCTTCGCCCATATCACCCGACGGATGCGCGCCAACCGGGTTGAAGTAGCGCAGAAGGGCAATGCTCCACTCCGGGTCGGCTTTTTGCAGGTCAGTAAGGATCTGCTCCACCATCAGCTTGCTTTTGCCGTAGGGGCTTTGCGGCGTACCGGTGGGGAAGCTCTCAACGTAAGGGATCTTCGGCTGATCGCCGTAGACAGTAGCCGAGGAGCTAAAGATAAGGTTTTTGACGTTAGCTGCACGCATGGCAGCCACCAGGCGCAGGGTACCGTTGACGTTGTTATCGTAGTACTCCAGCGGCTTCGCGACGGATTCGCCTACCGCCTTCAGGCCAGCAAAATGGATCACCGTATCGATAGCCTGCTCGCGAAGCACATCGGCCAGCAGCGCTTCGTTGCGGATATCGCCCTCGATAAAGGTGGCCTCTTTACCGCCCAGGCGGGCGATGACCGGCAGGACACTTTGCTTACTGTTGCAGAGGTTGTCGAGAATAACGACGTCGTGACCGTTTTGTAGCAGCTGTACGCAGGTATGACTGCCGATGTAACCGCTACCACCTGTAACCAGAACTCGCATGTTTGGCTCCATTAACCATATGTTATCTAATAACGATAGCATAACAGAGATGTAAAAAGTGTGACATGAACGAAAGTAGTGGAATCGCTTACACTAAAAGCACGCAACGGAAATGGCGCTTTAAATACTTTTTAAAATCAAGCAATTAAAGCGCGATCATGCGCCTGGTCTGAAAAATGCCAGCCAAACGGTCTAAGCCGGCTGGTCAATCAGGTAGGTATAGTTATCACCCTCGGGTACAAAGTGCAGCCGGTGGGTAATACAGGCGGGAGCGTCCTGGGCGTGATGGGAGACGAACAGCAGCTGGGTTTCGCCCTGGCCTATCAGCACGTCAACAAAGCGGCGGATCAGCTGGCGGTTAAGCGGATCGAGCCCCTGCAAAGGTTCATCGAGGATCAGCAGGGTAGGATGTTTGACCAGCGCCCGGACGATCAACGCCAGCCGCTGCTGTCCCCAGGAAAGACTATGGAAAGGGGCGTCGGCGGTGCGGGCATCGATGCCTAAAATATCTAACCACTCCTGAACCAGCTTCTGCTGTTTATCCGACACCGCCTGGTAGATACCAATCGAGTCAAAGTAGCCGGAGAGGATCACGTTACGCACCGTGGTGCTGACCCGGTACTCCAGATGCAGGCTGCTGCTGACGTAGCCGATATGCTTTTTGATATCCCAGATGGTCTCCCCGCTGCCCCGGCGTATGCCAAACAGGGTCAGGTCGTTGCTGTAACCCTGCGGATGATCGCCGGTGATCAGGTTAAGCAGGGTCGATTTTCCCGCCCCGTTGGGGCCAACGATCTGCCAGTGTTCGCCGGGGTTCACGGTCCAGCTCAGATGGTTAATGATGGGTCGATCGTTGTAGGAGACCACGCCATCGTTAAGCACAATGCGCGGGCTATCCGCGGCCAGCAGATGGTGGGCGGGGGGCGCATCCGGCGGCGGCAAAGCTACACCTGCCAGCGTCTCGCTGTGCGCCAGCTGGGCAATCAGGGCCTGCTCCAGCAGGGTCTGCTTCGCGCCGGTTTCGCTCAGCGTGCAATCCACCAGCACTCCGGCGTTAGCGACAAAATCTGGGATCTCGTCGAAGCGGTTAAGCACCAGCACGAGGGTGATGCCCTGGGCACTGAGCTGACCCAGCAGATCCGCCAGCTGGGCGCGAGAGGCAACGTCCAGCCCGTCAAAAGGCTCGTCCAAAATCAATAGCTCGGGATCGGTCATCAGCGCCTGGCACAGCAGGGTCTTACGCGTCTCGCCGGTAGAGAGATATTTGAAGCGGCGATCGAGCAGAGCGCTAATGCCGAAGCGGGCGGCCAGATCGGCGCAGCGTGCCGGATCCTTGACCTCATCCTGGATAATCTGCGCCGTAGTGCGGCCGGTATCCTCTTCGCCAGGGCTGAGCAGATCGGTGTTGTTCCGCTGCCACTCGTCGCTGACCAGCTTCTGCAGCTGCTCAAATGAGAGACGGGTGACGCGGGCGAAGGTGCTTTCGCGCGTGCCTTTTAGCAGGGTAAGCTCACCGGCCAGCGCTCTGGCGAGGGCCGATTTGCCGCTGCCGTTGGTGCCGACAAAGGCCCAGCTCTCTCCAGCGCGCAGGGTAAGGTCGCTGATAGCGAGCGTGCGTGTATCGCTAAGACGAAACGTGCCTTGCGAAATATGCAATAACGACATGACGTATCCCATTTTTTGCAGCAGTAGTGCACAGAGATACGTGCTGCCGACGGGATTGTCAATGCCAGCGGCTTAGCAGAGTGTGGCGACGATAACCCGGTCAGCGCTGAAGTAGGCGATCGCGTCGCTCTCTACCACCAGTTGGTCCGCCTGCTCCCGCGCGACGGTAGCACACAGCGTCTGCCCGTCCGGCAGGGTCATCAGCACTTCACTGTGCGCCTCGCCGTGTTCAACGTGGCTGATGCGTCCCGGCAGCTGGTTATCGGCCCCGGCGGCAGCGGCGCTCTCCTGGGTGATGTTCACCCACGGCGCTTTTAACAGCACCAGCACCTCTTTGCCTTCGTCCAGCCCAAGACGCTCGCCGCTGCGGGCGGTCAGGGCAACCTTCAGCCGGGTCGTGCCATCCGCCAGCAGAACGTCGACGTGCTGCTGGACGTGAGAATTATCCCGGCCGGTGACCGTGCCGAACCATTGATTACGGGCACTGGTCTGCAATGAGAAGCGGGAGATGGCCGCCAGCAGGCTGTTAAGGGGGAGGGCATCGTCATCACTGAGCACGTCAAAGGCTTTCTGCTGGATCTGCGCCAGCAGCTCGTAAAGCTGGATCAGCCGCTGGCCGTAGCGTGTCAGCTGTGCGCCGCCGCCGCCTTTACCGCCGGTTGCGCGGTCAACCAGCGGCTGCTCGCTGAGCTGGTTCATCTCGTTGATGGCGTCCCAGGCGCTTTTATAGCTGATGCCAGCGTTCTTTGCGCCCTGGCTTATGGAGCCGGTCTGTTCTATCTGTTTGAGGAGAGCAATGCGTCGGGGATCGGCAAACAGCCGCTGCTGGAGCCGGAGGGTAAGGAGGATTTCAGCCTGCATAGTCAATCCTTGCAAAAGGGGTATTGTGCCGTAAATGCGCACCGGCGCAATGGGCATCGCACAAAAGGGACGTGTAATTCCGCGCCACCAGGTTAGAATGATAACTTCACTATATCTGGAGTAGACCATGTTAGAGTTACTGAAAAGTCTGGCATTCGCGGTGATCATGGTACCCGTGGTGATGGCCATCATTCTGGGGGCAATCTACGGCCTCGGCGAAGTGTTCAACATTTTTTCCGGCATTGGTCACAAAGATCGGTCCAGAGAGTCCCGTTAGTTTCTTAAAAACGCCCGCAGCCGCGGGCGTTTTGCTATTCAAGCTTTTTTATCCGTTGCCGATATCTGTTTTATACCGGGGTTACCGCTTAAGCGGTACAAATTATCCCTGTAAAAACCCGAGGGTTATCGTTATATTGTGAAGTATATAACGATATTCACAGGAGTCAGATATGGCACGTTCGGGATTACGCTTGTTAGCAGGCGCAACATTAACGCTCACGCTGGCAGGGCATGCTCTGGCGGACGAGGGAAAAATCACGGTATTTGCTGCCGCGTCGCTGACCAATGCGATGCAGGATATCGCTACCGCCTATACGAAAGAGAAAAAAGTTAAGGTCGTCTCTTCGTTTGCCTCCTCCTCAACGCTGGCGCGCCAGATTGAGGCCGGTGCGCCTGCCGATCTCTTTATCTCTGCCGATCAGAAGTGGATGGATTACGCGGTAGAGAAGAAAGCGATTGATACCGCCAGCCGTGAAACGCTGCTCGGTAACAGTCTGGTGGTGGTCGCCCCAAAAGCCAACGCCCAGGGTGAGATCGCAATTAACGATAAAACCAACTGGACCCGCCTGCTGAACGGGGGCCGTCTGGCGGTAGGCGATCCAGAGCACGTTCCGGCAGGCATCTACGCCAAAGAGGCGTTACAGAAGCTGGGTGCCTGGGATACGCTGTCGCCGAAGCTCGCTCCGGCAGAGGACGTGCGTGGCGCACTGGCGCTGGTAGAGCGCAACGAAGCCCCGCTGGGCATTGTCTACGGCTCTGATGCAGTGGCCAGCAAGGGCGTGAAGGTGGTCGGCACCTTCCCGGAAGATTCACATAAAAAGGTGGAATACCCGCTGGCTATCATCGACGGGCATAAAAACGCCACGGTAAGCGCGTTTTATGACTATCTGAAAGGCCCGCAGGCTTCTGAAATCTTTAAACGTTACGGATTTACGACGCACGAATGATATTGACCGATCCCGAATGGCAGGCGGTGTTGCTGAGCCTGAAAGTCTCCTCCCTGGCTGTTTTCTTCAGCTTGCCCTTTGGGATCTTCTTTGCCTGGCTGCTGGTCCGCTGTACGTTTCCAGGCAAAGCCCTGCTCGATAGTCTGCTGCACCTGCCGCTCGTGCTGCCTCCGGTAGTGGTGGGTTACCTGCTGCTGGTGGCGATGGGTCGCCGGGGTTTTATCGGCGAGTGGCTCTACGACTGGTTCGGCCTGACCTTTGCCTTTAGCTGGCGTGGCGCGGTGCTGGCAGCGGCGGTAATGTCGTTCCCGCTGATGGTGCGGGCTATTCGCCTGGCACTTGAGGGGGTCGATCTCAAGCTGGAGCAGGCGGCGCGTACCCTTGGGGCCGGGCGCTGGCGGGTCTTTATGACCATCACCCTGCCGCTCACCCTGCCGGGTATTATTGTCGGGACGGTGCTGGCTTTTGCCCGCTCCCTCGGCGAGTTTGGTGCAACCATCACCTTTGTCTCTAACATCCCCGGCGAAACGCGCACTATTCCATCGGCGATGTACACCTTGATCCAGACCCCCGGCGGCGAAAGCGCGGCGGCGCGGCTCTGCCTGATCTCTATCGTGCTGGCGCTGATTTCGCTGCTGGTGTCCGAGTGGCTGGCGCGGCTTAGCCGCGAGCGGACGGGGAGATAGATCATGTTGGAACTCGATTTTACCCAGACGCTGGGCACGCACCGGCTGCGCGTTGAGGCGAATTTGCCCGCCAGCGGTATCACCGCCATCTTTGGCGTCTCCGGGGCGGGGAAAACCTCGCTGATTAACGCTGTCGGCGGCCTGACGCGCCCGCAGCAGGGGCGCATCGTACTCAATGAGCGGGTGCTGAACGATACCGAAAAAAACATCTGCCTGCCGCCAGAGAAGCGCCGGATCGGCTACGTCTTCCAGGATGCGCGTCTCTTTCCCCACTATAAGGTGCTCGGCAACCTGCGCTACGGCATGGCGAAAAGCATGGCCGGACAGTTTGACCGGCTGGTGACCCTGCTGGGCATCGAGCCGCTGCTCGACAGGCTGCCGGGGAGCCTCTCCGGCGGGGAGAAACAGCGGGTGGCGATTGGCCGGGCGCTGCTTACCGCCCCCGAGCTGCTGCTGCTCGACGAGCCGCTGGCCTCGCTGGATATCCCCCGCAAGCGCGAGCTGCTGCCCTACCTGCAACGGCTGGCGCGGGAGATTAATATCCCGATGCTCTACGTGAGTCACTCGCTGGATGAGATCCTGCATCTTGCCGATAAGGTGATGGTGCTCGAGGCGGGAGAGGTAAAAGCCTTTGGCAACCTCGAGGATATTTGGGGTAGCCGGGTGATGAACCCGTGGCTGCCGCCAGAGCAGCAGAGCAGCGTGCTGAAGGTCAGCGTGCTGGAGCACCATCCGCACTATGCCATGACCGCGCTGGCGCTGGGAGATCAGCACCTGTGGGTCAACAAGCTCGATAGCCCATTACAGACGGCGCTGCGTATTCGCATCCAGGCCTCGGACGTGTCGCTGGTGTTGCAGCCGCCGGTCAACAGCAGCATCCGTAATATCCTGCGGGCGAAGGTGGCCCAGTGCTATGACGACCAGGGCCAGGTTGAGGTTCAGCTGGAGGTGGGCAGCCGCACGCTCTGGGCGCGCATCAGCCCATGGGCCAGGGATGAGCTAGGCATCAAGCCTGGCCTGTGGCTCTACGCGCAGATCAAGAGCGTCTCGATCACCACCTGATCACAGCAGGTGGGTATAGATAAACTCGGCGATGGTATCGGTGGTGTTATCGCCAATCACCACGTTGGCGTGGGCTTTCACCTCGTCTGCCGCATTACCCATCGCTACACCCATGCCCGCCGCCTGCAGCATGCTGATATCGTTGAAGTTATCGCCAAAGGCCACCACGTCCTGCATTGACAGCCCCTGAGAAGCAACCCACTGAGCCAGGCGCTTGCCTTTGCTGTTGCCCTGGCGGGCAATATCGATCTGATCGTGCCATGAACGCTCACACTCCAGGCCAAGCTGCTGTTCAACCTCAAGGGCGAAGGCGTTAAGTTTGGCGCTGTCCTCATCGGTAAGGGCAAACTTCCAGACCGCGTTCACCTCGCGGGCGGTCTGCGCCAGCGAACCGACCTGGGTAAAGACCGGGCGCTGCTCCGGCGGCAGGGACTGCGCCCAGTTCATGGTGCGCAGCACGTGTCCGGTAGGCGTCTCGTACACCATGGCATCATCAACATACATCAGGGCGTGAACCTTATGCTCATTGAGCATATCAATGAGTTGCAGCGCCTGAACCACGGGGAGCGGATCGGACTCAAGCACCTTTTTTGCCTGATAATCATACAAATAGGTGCCGTTACAGCAAATTGCAGGTGTATCGAGGGCCAGTGCCTGATAAAAAGGATGAATGGCAACATGGTGTCGGCCGGTCACAATCAGTGGCGTGAAGCCCGCATCCCTGGCGCGCGCCAGCGCCTGAAGCGAAGAGGGGAGCAGGGTCTTTGTGGGGGTCAGCAGCGTGCCGTCTAAATCCAGGGCTATAACTCGCGAGGTCATGTCGGGTTCCAGGTAGAGAATGAAATTCAACTCGTTACGCATGGTACACCGGCATGACGGCCTGGCAAAACGTCGGGCAGAAATAGAGCATTCAGCGCTAAAAAAGACTATCGTGGTTATCTACTTCACTGCTTTTGCGATCAAGGAGAAATTATGCAGCAAACCGTTTATACCGCCAGCCCCGAGAGCCAGCAGATCCACGTCTGGCGTCTGAATGACGAAGGTACGCTGACCCTGGTGCAGGTCGTTGACGTGCCGGGCCAGGTGCAGCCGATGGTGGTTAGCCCAGACAAGCGCTTTCTCTATGTTGGCGTGCGTCCGGAGTTTCGCGTGCTGGCCTACCGCATCGCACCGGAAGATGGCGCGCTGACCTTTACCGCAGAAGCGCCGCTGTCCGGTAGCCCGACGCATATCTCCACCGATCGCCAAGGCCGCTTTCTCTTTACCGCCTCCTACAACGCGGGCAGCGTCAGCGTTACCCCGCTGAATGACGGCCTGCCGGGCGAAATTACTGCCCTGGTGGAGGGTCTGGACGGGTGCCACTCGGCCAATATCTCCCCGGATAACGCCACCCTGTGGGTACCGGCACTGAAGCAGGATCGTATCTGCCTGTTTACCCTTGGCGATAACGGCCAGCTTACCGCGCAGACCCCGGCTGAAGTGACCACCGTTGAAGGGGCCGGTCCGCGCCATATGGCGTTCCACCCGAACCAGCAGTACGCCTACTGCGTTAACGAACTCAACGGCTCGGTAGACGTGTGGCAGCTTAGCAATGCCCACGGTCAGATCGAGTGCGTGCAGACTCTGGATATGATGCCTGCCGACTTCGCTGATACCCGCTGGGCGGCGGATATTCACATTACGCCGGACGGACGTCACCTCTACGCCTGCGACCGTACCGCCAGCATCGTGACGATCTTTAGCGTCTCGGAAGATGGTAGCGTGCTGGCCGTAGAAGGCTACCAGCCGACCGAAACCCAGCCGCGCGGCTTCAACATCGACCACAGCGGTAAGTACCTGATTGCCGCAGGGCAGAAGTCGCACCATATCGCGCTGTATGCGATTCAGGGCGCGCAGGGTCTGCTGGAAGAGAAGGGCCGTTATGCCGTCGGGCAGGGGCCGATGTGGGTGGTGGTGCACGCACACTAACGGGTTAGCACCGTAACGCCGGGCGGCACTGCGTTTGCCCGGCCTACACGAATGACGCTATTGCGGTTTGGTCGGCCCGGCAAGCGTTGCACCGCCGGGCGACTTCTCATTTCTGTCGCCATACAGGACAATACGGGATGTATCGATCTGATTTTCGAGCTGGCGAAGATCGTAAGCACTCTGCAGGCGCAGCCAAAATTCAGGTGTACTGCCTAGCGCGGCAGCAATACGAATTGCCAGCGAAGGCGTTATGGCGGTTTTGCCAGCCAGAAAGCGCGATACCGTAGCGGGAGTTACACCGATATTAAGCGCAAACCGACGACCACTAATGCCCAGTTCCTCTAACTCTCTAGCGATAATTTCGCCCGGATGGGAAATTTTAAACTGTCTCATTAGTGATAATCCTCATAATTCAAAATATACGCATCCCCGTTAATAAATTGAAATGTGATGCGCCAGTTTGCTCGCACTGTAATTGACCAGTAGCCCTCGCGCTCCCCTTTCAACGGGTGCAGCTTATAGATCTGACGGTTCAGCTCGCCAATCTCGTTGGCCGTGTCGATAGCCTGCAGGCGGTCATTAATTCGTTCAGCATCCTGTGCTGGAATTCCAGAAACAATCCCCTTTTCAAAAAGTTGTTTCAGGCCTTTGTGTTTGAATGACTTGATCATGATCCTATCCCTGTTACATGACGTGTAATATTCTAGATCGGTGTTACACGACGTGCAATACCTAAAAGGATAGAAATGGGAGAGGTTACGTTCAGACTGAGTAGGCCCGGCAAGCGTTGCGCCGCCGGGCGTTAAGGCGGGTTACTGCTTCGGTGCTTCGACAACCTGGCTACCTACGCCGCGGTTGTTGAACTCCCACATGCGGTTAAAGCTGGCGTCGTTCAGGTTACGTGTGACGTTGCCTTTATCGTCCACCGCGCCGGTGTTGCCGGAGAACGGACGTTTAGACACGGCGGCATCGCCCCAGGGTTTGGCCATGTTGAAGCCTTCGTTGATCACGCTGTCGCGGATCACCACCTGGCCGTTGGTCGCCTGATCAACGTCCATCGAGCGGCCGAGCTGGGCTACGCCGTCACCGGCCGCGGTAAAGCGGCTGTTGGTAGCCAGGAAGCCGTAGAAGATATTAGAGAGCGTAGCCGGGGCAAAGACGTAGGCTTCCTGCTGGGTGCGGGAGTTCACTACGCGGAAATCGGTGTTATCAAAGACCACCGCGCCACGGCCAGCAACGATATCCACATCGCCCTCAACGTAGCTGTTGGTGACCAGGGTACGGGTCTGGCGATCGTTACGCAGGGTGTTATCCACGCTGCTGTTGGTCACGAAGAAGGTGTTCTGGCGACCCAGAATGTTGACGTTGTTGATCTGTACCTTATCGCCATCGCTGCGCAGGGCCACGGCCTGGTGGTTACCGGCATCAACGCTGTCGCCAAGGTTGTTCTCGATGGTCAGGTTCTGCAGCTGCAGACCGTTATTCTGCGACCAGAAGACCGCTGAACACATCACGCCTACGCTGGCGCTGCCTTTACGCTGGCAGGTATCAAACATATACCACGCCGGTTTACCCGGCATATATTTCCCGCCTGGGTTAACCAGACGACGCCAGCTGTTGCCATCAATTTCGGAATCCACGGCCAGGCCAATCTTCACCTCGGCGGCTTTGTCGCCGGTACCGTAAATCGTCAGGCTGCCCGGTGCAGCGGGAACAAATACGGTGCCTTCATACTCACCCGGCAGAACGGCAATATACTGGCGCTCGCTGGTGTGCTTGTTGATGGCTGCATCAACCGCCGCCTGGATAGAGGTGTGCGTCACGCCCGCGGTGCCCGCCGGGCCAACAACGAAGGTCGGCTGTGCAGGCAGACGAATAGCGGACGGGCTCCACGGGGCCGCGTTCTGATCCATCGATGAGAAGTAGTGAGCTGGGACAAAGTTCTGCGCTTCGTTAGCAGACAGCACCGGACGCGCTGCGTTACCGGGGGCGGCCTGCGTGGAAGGACGCTGATCCGGCGGCGTTGAGCTGCAGGCAGTCAGCGTCACGCCAAAAGCCAGGGCCAGCGTCAGACGGGAAACCGAAAATGTGTTCAAGAGGTACTCCAGACGTAATAGTTAAATAAGTTGCTATCAAGCCTGCTTTTTTATACTAAGTTGAGCGAAACGGGAAGCCGATTGTGTGAATCGGCTTCAATATCGTGTTGATTAGCTATAAAGGGCGGTGATCGATGCACGATCGAGAGAGTGGAAGTGGATATTAAATCCAACCATCGCCCCGCTGGCATCGGCATCGACGTCCAGCTTCTCTACGTCCAGGGCGTGAACGGTGAAGATATAGCGGTGGGTTCTGCCCTTCGGCGGTGCCGCGCCGCCGTATCCGGCCTTACCGTAGTCGGTGCGGGTTTCCAGCGCGCCCTCGGGCAGTGGAACCAGCGACGAGCCGGATCCCTGCGGCAGCACGCGGGTATCGGCAGGCAGATTGACCACCACCCAGTGCCACCAGCCGGAGCCGGTAGGCGCGTCGGGATCGTAGCAGGTGACGGCAAAGCTTTTGCAGCCCGGCGGCACCTCGTCCCATGCCAGATGCGGCGAAATATTGTCGCCTTCGTAGCCCATGCCGTTAAAAACATGGCGATTATGTAGTTTTTCGCCCTCGCGAATGTCCTGGCTGATAAGTCTCATTGTCGTTCCTCTGTGAGTGGTCAACCCTAAGGCTAGAATAGCCCGTGCGTTCTCAGGGCGCAAAATGTGCGGGATGAGCCACCGCCGCCAGCACCGCGTCCGTTAGCTTACTGAGCTGTTCCGGTGAGATAACATAGGGCGGCATCAGGTAGATCAGCTTGCCAAAGGGGCGGATCCACACCCCCTGCTCGACAAAAAAGCGCTGCAGAGCGGCCATGTTCACCGGCTGGTGGGTTTCGATTACGCCAATAGCTCCCAGCACCCGCACGTCGGCCACCGTCTCTGCGGCTCTCGCCGGAGCCAGCTCGCGTTTCAGCTGCGCCTCGATGGTGGCAACCTGCACCTGCCACTCGCCGCGCGCCAGCAGCTCAAGGCTGGCGTTCGCCACTGCGCAGGCCAGCGGATTACCCATAAAGGTCGGGCCGTGCATAAAGCAGCCTGCTTCGCCGTTGCTAATGGTTTCAGCCACCTCGCGGGTGGTGAGCGTCGCCGACAGGGTCATCGTTCCGCCGGTCAGCGCTTTGCCGAGGCAAAGAATATCCGGAGTAATGTCCGCATGCTCGCAGGCAAAGAGTTTGCCGGTACGGCCAAAGCCGGTGGCGATCTCATCGGCGATCAGCAGGATCCCCTCCCGGTCGCACATCCGGCGGATGCGCTTAAGCACCTCTGGATGGTAGAGGCGCATCCCGCCCGCGCCCTGCACAATCGGCTCGAGGATAACGGCGGCAATCTCATGGCGATGGGCGGCCATCAGGCGGGCAAAGCCCACGATATCCCGCTCGTCCCACTCGCCGTCGAAGCGGCTCTCCGGCGCGGGGGCAAAGAGGTTGTCCGGCAGGTAGCCTGCCCACAGGCTGTGCATAGAGTTATCCGGATCGCAGGCCGACATCGCACCAAAGGTATCGCCATGATAGCCGCGACGGAAGGTCAGGAAGCGACGGCGCGGCTCCCCCTTCGCCTGCCAGTATTGCAGGGCCATCTTCATTGAGACCTCTACCGCTACCGAGCCAGAGTCGGCCAGGAAGACGCACTCCAGCGCCTCGGGTGTCATTGCCACCAGCTTACGGCAGAGCGACACCGCCGGGGCATGGGTAATGCCGCCAAACATCACGTGCGACATCGCCTCGATCTGCGTTTTCATCGCTGCGTTGAGGTGCGGGTGGTTATAGCCGTGGATGGCCGCCCACCACGAAGACATGCCGTCCACCAGCTGCTCGCCGGAAGCAAGCTGAAGCTCGCACCCCTGCGCAGACTGCACGGGATAGACCGGCAGCGGGGAGGTCATGGAGGTATAGGGGTGCCAGATATGGCGGCGGTCAAAGGCGAGATCGTCCTGGGTCATAATCGACTTGTAAACCAAATTAAAAAGATTTAGGTTTACGATCATAACCCAAACATGAACTCATTTCACCTTTTGGAGAAGCCCCATGGCTCACCACGCACGCTGGACACTGTCGCAAGTTACCGAGCTGTTTGACAAACCGCTGCTCGACCTGCTGTTTGAAGCGCAGACCATTCATCGTCAGCACTTCGACCCTCGCCAGGTTCAGGTCAGCACCCTGCTGTCGATCAAAACCGGGGCCTGTCCGGAAGATTGCAAATACTGCCCGCAAAGTTCGCGCTACAAAACTGGACTGGAGACGGAGCGCCTGATGGAGGTGGAGCAGGTGCTGGACTCGGCCCGCAAGGCTAAAAACGCCGGGTCGACCCGCTTCTGTATGGGCGCAGCGTGGAAGAACCCGCACGAGCGCGATATGCCTTACCTGGAGCAGATGGTGCAGGGCGTCAAAGCGATGGGCCTCGAAGCCTGCATGACCCTCGGCACCCTTGACGAAACTCAGGCCCAGCGGCTGGCGTCGGCGGGGCTGGACTACTACAACCACAACCTCGACACCTCCCCGGAGTTCTACGGCAACATCATTACCACCCGTACCTATCAGGAGCGTCTCGACACCCTCGATAAGGTACGCGACGCGGGGATCAAGGTCTGCTCGGGCGGCATCGTCGGCCTGGGTGAAACGGTCAAGGATCGCGCAGGCCTGCTGCTGCAGCTGGCTAACCTGCCGACGCCGCCGGAGAGCGTGCCGATCAACATGCTGGTGAAGGTCAAGGGCACTCCGCTGGCGGATAACGACGACGTCGACGCCTTCGACTTTATTCGCACCATCGCGGTGGCGCGCATCATGATGCCGACCTCCTTTGTGCGCCTCTCCGCCGGTCGCGAGCAGATGAACGAGCAGACCCAGGCGATGTGCTTTATGGCCGGGGCCAACTCCATTTTCTACGGCTGCAAGCTGCTTACCACCCCGAACCCGGAAGAGGACAAAGACGTTCAGCTGTTCCGCAAGCTTGGGCTGAACCCGCAGCAGACTGACGTGATGACCGGCGATAACGAGCAGCAGCAAAAGCTGGAGCAGCAGATCTTTAACGCCGACACCGACCAGTTCTACAACGCGGCGGCACTATGAGCTGGCAGCAGCGCATCGATACCGCGTTAGCGACCCGGCGGGCCGCCGACGCCCTGCGTACGCGCCGGGTGGTCGAGCAGGGCGCGGGGCGCTGGCTGACGGTGGGCGACAGCCGCTACTGCAACTTCTCCAGCAATGATTATCTTGGCTTAAGCCAGCACCCGGCTATCGTGCGTGCCTGGCAGCAGGGAGCGGAGCAGTACGGCGTGGGCAGCGGTGGCTCCGGGCACGTCAGCGGCTATACCCGGGCGCATTATGCTCTGGAGAGCGAGCTGGCGGAGTGGCTGGGCTACCCTCGGGCGCTGCTGTTTATCTCCGGCTTTGCCGCCAACCAGGCGGTGATTGCCGCCCTGACCGGCAAAGAGGATCGTATCGTGGCGGATAAGCTCAGCCACGCCTCTCTGCTGGAAGCCGCCAGCTTCAGTCCGGCTCAGCTGCGGCGCTTTGCTCATAACGACGTCAGCCAGCTCGCCGCGCTGCTGGATAAACCCTGTGACGGCCAGCAGCTGGCGGTGACCGAAGGCGTCTTCAGTATGGATGGCGACAGCGCGCCGCTGGCCGCTATTGCCGAGCAGGTACGCCGCGCCGGGGCCTGGCTGCTGGTAGATGATGCCCACGGCATCGCCGTCACCGGTCACGAAGGGCGCGGTAGCTGCCAGCAGCAGGAGGTGAAGCCCGAGCTGCTGGTGGTCACCTTTGGCAAAGGCTTCGGCGTCAGCGGCGCGGCGGTGCTGTGCAGCGAGGCGGTTGCCACCTACTTCGAACAGTTTGCTCGCCATCTGATCTACAGCACCTCTATGCCTCCCGCTCAGGCCGTGGCCCTCAGCGCCGCGCTGAGCGTGATCCGGGGAGAGGAGGGCGACCAACGCCGGGCGGCGCTCGCCGGGCTCATTCAGCGCTTTCGCCATGGCGCAGCGGCGCTGCCGGGGCGCATCACCCATTCCCAAAGCGCCATCCAGCCGCTGATCGTTGGCGATAACAGCCGGGCGCTGAGCCTGGCGGAGCGCCTGCGACAGAAAGGGTGCTGGGTGACCGCTATTCGTCCTCCCACCGTCCCCGCAGGCACGGCGCGCCTGCGTCTGACCCTGACGGCGGCCCATCAGCCCGAGGACATCGATCGTCTGCTGGAGGTCCTGCATGAGTCTGGTGAATAAGCGTGCGGTAGCGGCGGCCTTTGGCCGGGCGGCACAGAGCTACGACAGTCATGCTCAGCTGCAGCGCCAGAGCGCGGATCTGCTGCTGGCGAGGCTGGGTGAACGCAGGCCTGCAAGCGTGCTGGACGCGGGCTGTGGGCCGGGCAGCATGAGCCGCTACTGGCGGGACGCGGGGGCTGAAGTCACCGCCCTCGATCTCTCCCTGCCGATGCTCAGGCAGGCGCAGAGTCAGCAGGCCGCGCAGCACTATGTTGCAGCGGATATTGAGGCGCTGCCTCTGGCCGACGCCCGGTTCGATCTCGCCTGGAGCAACCTTGCTGTGCAGTGGTGCAACGATTTAGGCCAGGCGCTGAAGGCGCTGCATCGCGTCGTGCGCCCCGGCGGGGCGGTGGCCTTTACCACCCTGGCGAGCGGATCGCTGCCGGAGCTGCACCAGGCCTGGCAAGCGGTAGACAGCCGACTTCACGCAAATCGATTTTTAGCAGAAGAGACGCTGGCGGAAACCGTTAGCGCCTGGCGCGGCCAGTGGGGCATTGAGCCTGTCACGCTGGACTTTGACGATGCCCTGGCGGCCATGCGCTCGCTAAAGGGCATCGGCGCGACGCACCTGCACGCTGGCAGGCATAACACGCCCCTGACCCGCGGTCAGCTTCAGCGCCTGCAGCTGGCGTGGCCGCAGCAGCAGGGCAGGTGCCTGCTGACCTATTCACTTTTTTGGGGAGTTATTGAACGTGACTGAACGTTACTTTGTTACCGGCACGGATACGGAAGTAGGGAAAACGGTAGCCAGCTGTGCGCTGTTGCAGGCCGCCGCCCAGGCAGGATGGCAAACCGCAGGCTACAAACCGGTCGCCTCGGGCAGTGAGATGACGCCAGAGGGGCTGCGTAACAGCGACGCGCTGGCCCTGCAGCACAACAGTACCCTGGCCCTGCGCTACGAGGCCGTGAACCCGTATACCTTTGCTGAGCCCACGTCGCCGCACATCGTCAGCGCCGCCCTTGGACAGCCTATTGAGGCCGAAACGCTCTCGGCAGGGCTGCGCATGCTGGAGGCGCAGGCGGAGTGGGTGCTGGTAGAGGGGGCCGGGGGATGGTTTACGCCGCTCTCAGAAACCCTGACCTTTGCCGACTGGGCTACTCAGGAGCAGCTGCCGGTGATCTTAGTGGTGGGCGTTAAGCTTGGCTGCATCAACCATGCGGTACTGACCGCCCAGGCGGTGCAGCAGGCCGGGCTGCGGCTGGCGGGCTGGGTTGCTAACGACGTGGTGCCGCCAGGACAACGCCACACTGAGTATCTGGCAACGCTTAAGCGCATGCTGCCCGCGCCGTTCCTCGGGGAGATCCCGTGGCTGGAGAACGCCGCGCCTGAGAGTGACATCGGCCACTGGCTCGATCTCAGTGCGTTAGGTTCGGCGTCATCCACTGGGAAAGCAGCGGATCGTCCAGCTGTGTAACGCTTCCCTGGGCCACGTTGCGACCCTGATGCAGAAGATAGAAGTGGTCAGCGACGCGGCGTACAAATGTCAGGTGCTGCTCCGCCAGCAGGATAGTCATGCCGAACTCCTGGTTCAGGCGCACCAGCAGGTTACCCAGCTTATGGACAAAGGCCTGACCCAGCCCGCGGGTTGGCTCATCCAGGATCAGCAGGCGCGGACGGGTCACCAGCGCCCGGGCCAGCGCCAGCTGATGCTGGTTATCCTCTGATAGCCCGGCGCTCTTAACCTGGCGCAGGGCATACAGTTCGGGAAAGAGATCGTAGATATCCCGTGTCACCGCGCTACCTGGCTCGCCGACCGCCAGCCAGGCGATCTGTAAATTCTCCTCCACCGTAAGCTGGGAAAAGATCCGCTTTTCCTGCGGTACGCAGGCAATGCCCATCGCCGGACGATCCTCCATTTTTACCTGCAACAGGTTCAGCGGGGCCGCCCCGACCTCCTGCCAGGTCATGCTGCCGCTCTCCACAGGCAGATAGCCAGAGATGCAGTTGACCAACGTGGTTTTCCCCATTCCTGGCAGCCCCATTACGCAGGTGCAGGTGCCCGGGATAAGATCGAGATCGACATTCCAAAGCGTATGCCGATCGCCGTAATAATGATTCACTGCTCGTAAGCTCAACATCGGTTCCTCTCCCGGACCTGGTCTGTAAATGATATGTTGCAAAAGCCTTGCCAGAAGCGTGTTATGCTCTGTTTTTCGGAGCAGGATGACGAAAAAACGCTAAATTCCTCTTTTCCACCGCTCTGCCTGATTGCATCTGCACGCTGTTAGTGCTAGATGCAGGCGGATCTGATTTTTGGTGGTGCAGTCGCGTCGGAATGCGATAAAAAATGGTGGGAAAATTTTTTTACCTGCGTGCCGTTTCGCAAAATGCGATTTTCGCTGAGTCACAGGGGGTACGGGCTGGCGACAGTTATCCACTATTCCTGTGGATAACCTTGTGCATTAGAGTTAGAAAACGCGTGCAAAGCGAGAGAGCACGCGGCTTAGGCATGAATTGATGCGAAACGCGGCTTTTTAGATAATTATTATAAAATCAATACGTTAAATAAAAGCAATGCGTGTAAGAAAAGTGTCATCCACTGACACAAAACTTTCACCACCCGACTTGACAAATGTTAAATCGCAAAAAGTTCTGGGGATAAGATATTTTTTTTAGTTTTTAATTCTGCGCCAGACGCAAATTTTCCTTACGGCACTTGAAATTGCCTTATCTAACACAGATATTCCTATCTGCCACTGGGTTTTCATCCAGTATAATTTATTGGCAAAATCCGCCGCCGCGAGTAAAATTACTCACCTGCCCGCTCATTCCTTCATCAGGTAGCCATTCATGAGTAAACCATTCAAACTGAATTCCGCTTTTCGTCCCTCTGGCGATCAGCCAGAAGCCATCCGCCGCCTGAAAGAGGGGCTGGAGGACGGACTGGCGCACCAGACCCTGCTCGGGGTAACCGGTTCAGGGAAGACGTTTACCGTTGCCAACGTGATCGCCGATCTACAGCGGCCGACGATGGTGCTTGCGCCGAACAAAACCCTGGCGGCACAGCTGTATGGCGAAATGAAGGAGTTTTTCCCGGACAACGCCGTGGAGTACTTCGTCTCCTACTACGACTACTATCAGCCCGAAGCCTACGTGCCGAGCTCCGACACCTTTATCGAGAAGGATGCCTCGGTAAACGAGCACATCGAGCAGATGCGTCTCTCGGCAACCAAAGCGCTGCTGGAGCGCCGTGACGTCGTGGTGGTGGCCTCGGTGTCGGCTATCTACGGCCTCGGCGACCCCGATCTCTACCTCAAGATGATGCTGCACCTGACCATTGGCATGATCATCAACCAGCGCGATATTTTGCGCCGCCTGTCGGAGCTGCAATATACGCGTAACGATCAGGCCTTCCAGCGCGGCACCTTCCGCGTGCGCGGCGAGGTGATCGATATCTTCCCGGCGGAGTCAGACGACGTGGCGCTGCGCGTTGAGCTGTTTGACGAGGAGGTTGAGCGCCTGTCGCTGTTCGATCCGCTGACCGGCCACGTTGAGTCCACTATTCAGCGCTACACCGTCTATCCGAAGACCCACTACGTGACCCCGCGCGAACGCATCGTGCAGGCGATGGAAGATATCAAGGTCGAGCTGGCGGACCGGCGTAAGACGCTGCTGGCCAACAATAAGCTGCTGGAAGAGCAGCGCATTACCCAGCGCACCCAGTTCGATCTTGAGATGATGAACGAGCTGGGCTACTGCTCGGGCATCGAGAACTACTCCCGCTACCTCTCCGGGCGCGGGCCGGGCGAAGCACCGCCGACGCTGTTTGACTACCTGCCTGCCGACGGCCTGCTGGTGATTGACGAGTCCCACGTCACCATTCCGCAGATTGGCGGCATGTACCGCGGCGACCGGGCGCGTAAAGAGACGCTGGTAGAGTATGGTTTCCGCCTGCCGTCGGCACTGGATAACCGTCCGATGAAGTTTGAAGAGTTCGAAGGGTTAGCCCCGCAGACCATCTATGTCTCAGCGACGCCGGGCAACTACGAGCTGGAGAAATCCGGGGAAGAGATTGTCGATCAGGTGGTGCGCCCCACTGGCCTGCTTGACCCGATTATCGAAGTCCGCCCGGTGGGTACCCAGGTGGACGATCTGCTGTCGGAGATCCGCAAGCGCGTCGCCATTAACGAGCGCGTACTGGTCACCACGCTGACCAAGCGCATGGCCGAGGATCTTACCGAGTATCTGGAGGAGCACGGCGAGAAGGTGCGCTATCTGCACTCGGATATCGACACCGTTGAGCGTATGGAGATCATCCGCGACCTGCGTCTGGGCGAGTTCAACGTGCTGGTGGGCATCAACCTGCTGCGCGAGGGGCTGGACATGCCGGAGGTGTCGCTGGTGGCGATCCTTGACGCCGATAAAGAGGGCTTCCTGCGTTCGGAGCGCTCGCTGATCCAGACCATTGGCCGTGCGGCGCGTAACGTGAACGGCAAGGCTATCCTCTATGGGGATAAAATCACGCCGTCAATGGCGAGGGCCATCAGTGAAACCGAGCGGCGTCGGGCGAAGCAGCAGGAGTACAACGAAGAGCATGGCATTACGCCGCAGGGCCTGAATAAGAAGGTGGTCGATATTCTGGCGCTGGGCGAGAACATTGCCAAGACCAAAGCCAAAGGACGCGGTAAGTCCCGTTCGCCGGTGGTGGTGGACGAGTCAGAGCTGGCGCTGACGCCGAAGGCGCTGCAACAGAAAATCCACGAACTGGAGGCGCAGATGCTACAGCACGCGCAGAACCTGGAGTTTGAAGAGGCGGCGCAGCTGCGCGATCGCCTCCATCAGCTTCGCGATCTCTTTATTGCCGCCTCCTGATCTGCCTGCCTAAACAACAGGCGGAAACTGCACCCAGGCCCGTACGCCGGGCCTGGACGTGCGGTTATGCAGGTAGAACTGCCCATCGTGCAGCTGGGCGATGCGGCTGACGATGCTCAGCCCCAGTCCGATCCCGCCGTAGCGGCTGTCCATCCGCACAAAGGCTTTGCTGAGCTCTTTGCTTTTCGCCTCGTCCACGCCGGGGCCTTCATCTTCCACCGCCAGCACCGGCGCAGGCGTCTGCTCAAGTTTGAGGGTAATCACGCTCTTCTCCGGGCTGTAGCGGTGCGCATTCTCCACCAGGTTCCTGAGCAGCACCCGAAGTTGAACGGCGTCTCCGCGTACCGCCATGTCTTCCTGATCCTCGGGCAGCGCCAGCGTCTGCTGGTGAGTGCCCAGCATCGTCTGTAGCTCATCCTGCAGAGGCAGCATGACGTCGCGGATGAGCATCACCTGCTGGTAGCTGCCCGCCGAGAACGACTGCGCCATGCGCGCCAGCTGCAGCAGCTGGGAGACGCTCTCCGTCATCTGGTCAATACGTAAGATCAGGCGGCTGACATCAACGGAGGGGTGGCTTTTTGCCAGCAGCTCCAGGTGCAGACGCAGTCCCGCCAGCGGGGTGCGCAGCTCGTGGGCCACGTCGGCAGTGAAGAGCCGCTCGCGATCGAGCGTCAGGTTCAGGCGCGCCACCAGCTGGTTAATGGCCGAACTGACCGCCTCTACCTCCGCCGAGGGATTGTTGAGCACAATCGGCTGCAGGTTATCAGAGGTACGGATCTCCAGCTCCCGCTGCAGATCGCGCAGCGGACGGGTGATCAGCTTTACCGCCTGCATGCAGATGAGCAGGGCCATGCCGATAATAAACAGGCTCGGTACCAGCAGGCTAGCAACCGCCTCATGCACCTCGCGCTCAATATGCGCATGGTTGTTGTGCTTGTAGATAGCGCTCTCCACCAGCAGCTGGATCTGCTCTTTGCTCTCATGCCATAGCCAGAAGACGCTGATGAGCTGAAACAGCACCAGGATCGAGCCAATGGTCAGCAGCAGGCGTCCGCGCAGGGTCCAGCGGACAGGGGAGAGCCTCTTTTTTATCTTCTCTGGCATAGGGTTAGGTTGTCTGCTCCATCTTAATCAGCTGATAGCCAAAACCACGCACCGTGCGGATGCGATCTTTACCAATCTTATCCCTCAGGTTATGGATATGTACCTCAAGGGTGTTGGTGGCCGGCTCGTTATCCCAGTTGTAGATGTCATTGTAGAGGATCTCCCGATGTACCGGGCAGCCCGCCTTGAGCATCAGACGTGACAGCAGGGCATACTCTTTTGGGGTCAGATCCATCGAGTGCCCGGCCAGCCACACCTGACGGGTATTGACGTTCAGGCGCAGATCATCCACGACAACTTCACTGTCGCCCTGGTTATTATGGCGACGCAGCAGCGCGCGGATACGGGCGTTAAGCTCCTCCAGCGCAAAAGGCTTAATCAGATAGTCATCTGCGCCAGCGTCCAGCCCGGAGATGCGATCCTCCACCGTATCGCGGGCGGTCAGGATCAGCACCGGCAGAGAGACCTTCTCCCGCCGCAGCCGCTGCAACAGATGCAGGCCATCTTCATCCGGTAACCCGAGGTCGAGGACAATCAGGCTATAGTGCCCAGACGCCAGGCTGAGCATGGCCTCCCGGCTGGTGCTCACGCCGTCGCAGGCGTAGCCCTCTGACTGCATGGCCAGCATCAGCCCCTGCAACAGCAGGGTATCATCCTCTACGATTAATATTTTCATACACTATGACTCCCTGCAGGCGGCCAGAATATCATCGGCTGGCTGGTATACGTGGGTTTGCACGCCCGTAATGCCCAGCATGGTTGAAAACAGATTGTCCTGCGAAAAAGATTCGCTGGCAGCACGTTTTTGCAGGCACGACTCACTTACCCGGTAGCGCTGCTTGAAATCGGGCGATAGCCAGATCAGCATCGGCACATGTTTCTGTGACTCCGGCGCAATGGCGTAAGGCAGGCCATGCAGATAGACGCCATTTTCGCCTAAGGACTCGCCGTGATCGGAGAGATAGACCAGGCTGGTGGTAAACTTATCCTGCTGTGCCTGCAACAACTTTATTGCTTTATCGACGACATAGTCGACATACAGTACCGTATTATCATATGTATTTTTAAGCTGTTGTTGCGAACAGGTCTGGATTTCGTTGGTATCGCAGGTCGGGGTAAATTTTTTGAACTGCGGCGGATAGCGATCGTAATAGGTCGGGCCGTGGCTGCCGATGGTATGCAGCACAATCAGCCCGTCGCCCTGTAACTTATCGATGTATTGCTCCAGACCGTGGAACAGAATATCGTCATGACATTCCCCCGCCTTGCAGAGGTCGGCCAGGTTGAGCTGGGTAACGTCCTGATGAGAAACCCGATCGCAGGCCCCTTTACAGCCGCCGTCGTTTTCGTTCCACAGCACCTGAACACCCGCGCGCTGGATGATATCTAATAGCCCTTCCCGGTGGTGAGCAAGCTGCTCATCGTAGTTTTTGCGCGCCATCCCGGAGAACATGCAGGGAACGGAGACCGCCGTCACCGTACCGCAGGAGCTGGTCTGGGGGAAATAGACCACGTTATCCTGCTTAAGCCGTGGATTTGTTTCACGCCCGTAGCCGGAGAGGGAGAAATCTTCTGCCCGTGAGGTTTCGCCCACCACCAGAATGGTTAAATTCTTCTTCGTGCCCTGATGCATCTGCGGCACCCGCGTGGCATCTTCTCCGAGCTTCACCAGCGGCAGGTTATCCATGCGGTGGTGCTTATAGTAGGAGTAAGCGGCGGTAATGCTGTTAGAGGGCCCAAGGGATTTCACCAGCTCACGGTTGTTACGAAACAGCGAGGCGTAATCCTTATAGAAAAAGAGCGCTATCACCAGCACCACGGCGACCGACACGAGAATATTCGCGCCGCGGATCAGCACGCTACGCCAGCCTGAAGGGGATTTTTTGATCCGCAGCCAGCAGGCCAGTATGGCCATCAGCACCCCGGAGATGCCTACCGTCAGCAGCAGCTGCGGCGTGATCAACGCAAAGCTCTCTGCGGGGGTGGTATCAAGAATGTTGGCAATCATCGTCCGGTCGATAATCACGCCGTAGGTCCAGATAAAGAACTGGGTTGCTGCGCAGAGCACAACAAACAGGCAGATCAGCAGCCGATCCAGCCAGATAAACGAGGCCAGGGTGGTCAGGATGTTGATCACGCAAAAGGTCACGATCGGCATCGATAAAAATACCGCCAGCGACCACGGCGAGTGCACCGCCAGCAGCGTCCAGGCCTGATGATAAAAGGCAAGGTTCAGCGCAACGGCGATATAAAATGAGAACAGGATGATAAAGGTCATGCGCCCTAAGGCTGGCCTGTAGAACGGGAACATACGCATACATAACTTCCTGAAAAGAGTATGCTACGTATGCTCCCAGAAGAGAGTTAAGGCAACCTTAAGATCTTCAGAAAAGTCTGGAAGGGGTAAACATCAGCCCAGCCGCTGGACGGCCTGCTCCAGCGCGACGCGTAGCAGATGGCGATCGTGATGATGGGGAACATCGCTGGCCTCTAGTACCTCCTGTACCACAAGGCGATCGCTGAGTGCCGCTGTCTCTGCCTCGGGCCCGACCACCACCGCATCCACAATCCGCTTGCCAACGCGCTGCTCCAGCAAGGACAGCTTGGCGCACAGATCCATCCGCGCCGCCTCGGCGCTCTGCTCTCTACCAAGATTGTCGATATAGACCACCGGGGCAGGCGTGCGGCGCAGCGCCTGGGCCAGATCGCCAAGCAGCACCAGCGGCATCAGGCTGGTGTAAAAGCTGCCCGGGCCAATCAGGATCAGATCCGCTTCGGCAATGGCCTCTATCGCTTCGCGGGTAGCGGGCACGGAAGGGAAGAGCATCAGCTCCTGAATCGGCGTTGTCAGCCCGTCGACGTTCACCTCGCCGTAGACCGTGTGCCCCTCGCTGTCGATAGCCATCAGATCTACCGGCTGCTCCGACATGGGGATCAGAAACGCATCGACCTTAAGCAGGTTACGAATTAAATTGATCGCCTCCATAGGCCGGACGCTAAGGTGATCCAGCGCCTTTAGCATCAGATTTCCAAGGTTATGCCCGGAAAGCTCGCCATTGCCGGTAAAACGGTACTCAAACATCGCCGAAGCGACACTCTGCTCGGTAATTAACTGGTTCAAACAGTTACGCATATCGCCCCAGGCGATGCCGCCCTCGGCGCGACGAATACGCCCGGTTGACCCGCCGTTATCAGTGGTGGTGACGATCCCCGTCAGCCTTGAACCCAGCGACCCCAGCGAGGACATAACGCGTCCTAACCCGTGTCCGCCGCCAAGGGCAACGACCCGGTCAAGATCCGCAAGCGTACGACTACGCATAACTCTTCCTTAATGGCTAAAAAACTGCGCTACGTTAACGTAAATACCACTAAAAGACGATGCCCCAAGCGGGTGAAAATGATGCATATCAAGGCAAGAGGCTGATTTTCACGTATTCTGTAACGAAAATGCACGATCATGGCGCTATATAGTAATTTATATAGCGATAGGCGGGGATGGCGAAAATCACGTTATCGCGCTACTATCGCTACTTATAGCGTTACAAACACACACTCTAGCCTCTGCGTCTACGTCCCCGGATATGATGCTTTGGCCGTGGCAATTGCCACCAGGGTGCAGGAAGAAATGACTGCATCTCCCGTATTTGGAAAGGTGTACATGGCCTCACAGCTTACCGATGCATTCGCGCGTAAGTTCTATTACCTGCGTCTGTCTATTACCGACGTGTGCAATTTTCGTTGCACCTACTGCCTGCCCGATGGCTACAAGCCGGGCGGGGTAACCAACAAAAGCTTTCTGACCCTCGATGAAATTCGGCGGGTGACCCGCGCCTTTTCTGCGCTCGGCACCGAGAAGGTGCGGCTGACCGGCGGGGAACCCTCGCTGCGCCGCGACTTTACCGAGATCATTGCGGCGGTGCGGGAGAATGCCGCCATCCGCCAGCTGGCGGTGACCACTAACGGCTACCGCCTGGCGCGGGACGTGGCCAGCTGGCGCGACGCCGGGCTGACCGCGATCAACGTCAGCATTGACAGCCTCGATGCCCGCCAGTTTCACGCCATCACCGGGCAGGATAAGTTCCACCAGGTGATGCAGGGTATCGATGCCGCTTTCGAGGCGGGCTTCGAGAAGGTCAAGGTCAATACCGTGCTGATGCGCGACGTTAACCACCATCAGCTTGATACCTTCCTGGCGTGGATCCAGACCCGTCCCATCCAGCTACGCTTTATTGAGCTGATGGAGACCGGCGAGGGGAGCGACCTGTTCCGCAAGCACCACCTCTCTGGCATGGTATTGCGCGATGAGCTGCTGCGTCGCGGCTGGATCCAGAAGCTGCGCGGCCGCAGCGACGGCCCGGCGCAGGTCTTTTGCCATCCGGACTACACCGGGGAGATCGGCCTGATCATGCCCTACGAGAAAGACTTCTGCGCCAGCTGTAATCGTCTGCGCGTCTCGTCGGTGGGCAAGCTGCATCTCTGCCTGTTTGGCGACGGTGGCGTGAGCCTGCGCGATCTGCTGGCGGAAGATACCCAGCAGGCGGAGCTGGAGGCACGCATCGCCGCTGCGCTAACGCACAAGAAGCAGACCCACTTCCTGCATCAGGGCAATACCGGTATCACGCAAAACCTTTCCTATATCGGCGGATAGACCTTACAAGGAGGCAGTTTATGAGTCAGGCCAGCGCAGAGTTTATCCCGGCACGCATTGCCGTGCTGACCGTTTCCAGCCGTCGCGGCGAAGAGGAGGATACCTCCGGCCACTTCCTGCGCGACGCGGCCCATGACGCGGGGCATCTGGTGGTGGCGAAAGCCATCGTCAAAGAGAACCGCTACGCCATTCGGGCTCAGGTTTCGGCGTGGATCGCCAGCGACGAGGTGCAGGTTATTGTGATCAACGGCGGCACGGGCTTTACCGCCGGTGACCAGACCCCAGAGGCGCTGCTGCCGCTTTTCGATCGTGAAATTGAAGGCTTTGGCGAGGTGTTCCGCATGCTCTCTTTTGAAGAGATCGGCACCGCCACGCTGCAGTCCCGCGCGGTGGCCGGCATCGCCAATAACACGCTGATTTTTGCGATGCCCGGCTCGACCAAAGCCTGCCGAACCGCATGGGAGAATATCATCGCGCCGCAGATCGATGCGCGCACCCGCCCGTGCAATTTCCACCCTCATTTAAAGAAATAGACTATGTCTCAACTGACCCACATTAACGCCGCGGGCGAAGCGCACATGGTTGACGTCTCGGCAAAAGCAGAGACCGTGCGAGAAGCGCAGGCGGAAGCCTTTGTTACTATGCTCCCTGAGACGCTGGCGATGATTATCGACGGCAGTCACCACAAGGGCGACGTCTTTGCCACCGCGCGTATTGCCGGTATCCAGGCGGCGAAGCGTACCTGGGAGCTGATCCCCCTGTGCCATCCGCTGATGCTCAGCAAGGTCGAGGTGAATCTCGAGGCGCAGCCGGAGCAGAGCCGGGTGCGCATTACCACTCTATGTCGTCTGACCGGGAAAACCGGCGTCGAAATGGAGGCGCTGACGGCGGCCTCGGTGGCGGCGCTGACCATTTATGACATGTGCAAAGCGGTACAGAAAGATATGGTGATTGGCCCGGTTCGTCTGCTGGCGAAGAGCGGTGGCAAATCCGGTGATTTCAGGGCGGATAACGATGATTAAAGTGCTCTTTTTTGCCCAGGTACGGGAGCTGGTGGGCTGCGATAGTCTGACGCTGGAGAGCGAGTTTCAAAGCGTTGAAGCCCTGCGTCAGGCGCTGGCCGCCCGGGGCGATCGCTGGGCGCTGGCATTGGAAGAGGGGCGTCTGCTGGCCGCGGTCAACCAGACCCTGGTGAGCTTTGACCATCCGGTGGTGAGCGGCGATGAAGTCGCGCTCTTCCCGCCGGTAACCGGAGGCTAAGATGAGCGAAACGCGCATTCGCGTAGGCCATGCTTCCTTTAGCGTTGGCGAGGAGTATTCCTGGCTGGCGGAACGCGATGAAGACGGGGCGGTGGTGACGTTCACCGGCAAGGTGCGTAACCACAATCTCGGCGATAGCGTGCACGCCCTGACCCTGGAGCACTACCCTGGCATGACTGAAAAAACGCTGGCGGATATTGTTCAGCAGGCCCGGGATCGTTGGCCGCTGGGCCGCGTCACGGTGGTGCACCGCATTGGCGAGCTGTGGCCGGGAGATGAGATTGTCTTCGTCGGCGTCACCAGCGTTCATCGCGGGAGTGCTTTTGCCGCCGGGGAGTATATTATGGACTACCTGAAGACCCGCGCCCCCTTCTGGAAGCGAGAGGCAACGGAAGAGGGCGATCGCTGGGTCGAGGCGCGGGAGAGCGACCAGCAGGCAGCGAAGCGCTGGTAAGTCGCTTTTTCCCGGATGTGTTACCCTTAGAAGCGTGTTCACTTAACAGGAGTTAATCATGGACCGATTCCCACGATCCGATTCAATTGTCCAGACCCGCAGCGGGCTACAAACCTACATGGCCCAGGTCTACGGCTGGATGACCTGCGGGCTGTTCCTGACGGCGTTTATCGCCTGGTTCGCGGCCAACACCCCCGCGGTGATGATGTTTGTCTTCTCCAGCAAAATCACCTTCTTTGGCCTGATCATCGCTCAGCTGGCGCTGGTGTTTGTCCTCTCCGGGCTGGTGCACAAGCTTAGCGCGGCGATGGCCACCACGCTGTTTATGCTCTATTCGGCGCTGACCGGCCTGACCCTTGCCAGTATCTTTGTGGTCTACACCTACTCATCCATCGCCAGCACCTTTGTGGTGACCGGCGGCATGTTCGGTGCCATGAGCCTCTACGGTTACACCACCAGGCGTGATCTGAGCGGCTTCGGCAATATGCTGTTTATGGCGCTGATTGGTATTGTGCTGGCCTCGCTGGTCAACTTCTGGCTGAAGAGCGAAACGCTGATGTGGATAGTGACCTACATCGGGGTGATTGTCTTCGTGGGTCTGACGGCCTATGACACGCAGAAACTTAAGCGTATCGGCGAGCAGATCGACGTGAGCGACAGTGGCAACCTGCGTAAATATGCCATCCTCGGTGCGCTAACGCTCTATCTGGACTTTATCAACCTGTTCCTGATGCTGCTGCGGATTTTTGGCAACCGTCGGTAAGTAAAACGCCGGGTGGCGCTACGTTCACCCGGCTACAATCTCTTCTCTTGTTACTTCTGCATCGCCTCTTCGTTCTTCGCCCGCAGCTTTTTCGCCCGGCTCTCCAGCACCAGATAGCACACCAGCGCCAGCATCAGCGGCAGGAAGTAGTAGAGCATGCGATAGGCAAGCAGGGCGGCGATGATCTTGCCGTGCGAGACGTGCTCCCCCGCCAGCAGCGCGATAAACACTGCCTCCAGCACGCCAATCCCCGCCGGGATATGGATAATGACCCCTGCAATACTACTCACCAGCAGCACGCCCAGCACGAAGAAGTAGTTCACCTCCTGGCCCAGCAGCAGCCAGATAATCGCGCCCATCGCCATCCAGTTAGCGCTGGAGATCACCATCTGTGCAATAGCAAATTTAAACGACGGCAGCACCAGCTTCTGGCCCTTCACCGTCATATGCCGACGTTTGGCAAAGGCGCAGAACCAGAGGTAAGCGGCGATCATCAGCAGCAGCACGACGCCAACGATACGCAGCGTGCCCTCGTCGATGTACCAGTGCGAGGGCAGCTGAACGATGCCAAAGGAGAAGATGATCCCGCCCAGCAGAATGTAGCCCAGCCAGTTGGTGGTAATGCTTAGCGAGAAGATGCGGGTGATAGTGCTGCTGGGCAGGCCGAGGCGAGAGTAGAGGCGATAGCGCATGCCAATGCCGCCCACCCAGGTGCTAAGGGTCAGGTTAAAGGCGTAGCAGACAAACGACACCAGCATCACCTGGCGCGCCGCCAGCTTGTGTCCGCAGTAGGCGCGAGCCAGCAGGTCATAGCAGCCGTAGAGCAGGTAACTCACCACCACCAGCGCGACGGAGATCAGCAGCGGCGTGCGGTTATAGTTGCGAATAACGTTCCACACGTCGCCCCAGTCCACCGTACGGGCATAGACCACCAGCAGCACCGTCACGGCAATAAAGAAGACCCAGGTCAGGATTTTTTTCGCCAGCCGCCAGCGCGGATGTGATTTGCTCATCAGGGATTAACCTCTCTGCTTTCCGTATCGACGCGATCCTGCGTCTCCATCTCCGGTTGAACCGGCGGCTTTACCAGCGAAAGCTTAGGCGTATGCGCCGGCAGCCAACCCACCATGGCCGGGAATTTTCGCAGGAAGTGGAACACCACCACGCTTTTAGCCAGGTTCCACCAGGTGCGTTTTGGCACCATGGTTTCATCAACCCGCACGCAGTCGTGCTGCAAAATGCCGTTCAGGTTGTCGCGCAGGGTCTGGTTAAAGGCACGGTCATGAATAATCAGGTTGGCCTCCAGGTTAAGCGACAGGCTGAGGGGATCGAGGTTGCTGGAGCCCACGGTGGCCCAGTGATCGTCCATCACCGCCACCTTGCCGTGCAGCGGACGGCGACGGTACTCATACACCTGCACGCCGCCCTTCACCAGGTAGTTGTAGAGCAGGCGCGCACCCACGGTAACAATGGGCATATCCGGCTCGCCCTGGACGATCAGCTTTACCGTTACGCCACGACGGGCCGCATTGCGCATCGCATGCAGCAGACGGTAGCCGGGGAAGAAGTAGGCGTTGGCAATGATCACTTCGCGTTTGGCATTGGCCAGCATTTTGAGGTAGTGGCGCTCAATGTCGTCCCGATGATCGTCATTATCGCGCCAGACAAACAGCGCCTGCGCCTCACCGGGCTTGCGGTTATCCGGTGCCTGGTGACGACGGCGCTGCTGCCACCAGCGGCGGGTTTGGGCGTGCTCCGGCAGGTTCTCCAGTTCGAACTGAAGAATATCTTCGACCACCGGGCCTTCAACCCGCACGGCGTAGTCCTGCTTGGCCTCAGGGCCGTAGTCGCTCATATGTTCGGCAGAGTAGTTAATGCCGCCGACAAACGCCACGATACTGTCGATCACCACAATCTTACGGTGCATCCGGCGGAACACGTTGGTGCGCATCCCTAACAGCGGCGGGCGCGGATCGTAGTAGCGGAACACCACGCCAGCGGCGGTGAGCTGGCCGACGAACTCATCGCTGAGATCGGGCGAGCCGTAGCCATCCAGCAGCACCTCAATATTGACTCCACGCTGGGCAGCACGCAGCAGCACCGCGTGCAGCTTGCGGCCCACGTCATCTTCGAACCAGATAAAGGTTTCCAGGATCACCTTACGCTGTGCATTGTCGATTGCTTTGAACACAGCTGGGTAGTATTCGTCACCGTTCTCCAGCAGCTGGATGCGGTTTCCTTCTCGCCATCCGCATTTCATAAGTGAATCTCCGCGCTCAGTGGGGCATGGTCAGACAAATGACGCCAGTTACGCAGCGGCAGTGCCTCTGGGGCGCTGGCGTTAGCGTTTTTAACGTAGATACGGTCAAGACGCAGCAGCGGCAGGCTGACCGGAAACGTACGCGCCGGGCGGCCCTTCGCCCGGGTGAAGATCTCCTCCAGCCCGGCCTGTTTTTTCAGCGGGTGGTTGGCTTTCACCCGCCAGTCGTTAAAGTCGCCCGCCACCAGCACCGGCTCCCCTTCAGGGAAGGAGTTTACCCATTCGGCCAGCATCGTGAGCTGGGCCTGGCGGTGGGCCTCACGTAAGCCCAGGTGGACGCAGATAACGTGAATCGGGCGGTTGTGCTGCGGCGGCACAATGCGGCAGTAGAGCAGGCCGCGTTTCTCGCTGCCATCCACAGAGACGTCGCGGTTCTCATAGTGCACTATCGGATAGCGGGAGAGCACGGCGTTGCCATGATGCCCTTCAGGATAGACGGCGTTACGACCGTAAGCGAAGTCGCTCCACATCGTATCGGCCAAAAATTCATAGTGGGTGGTATCGGGCCAGTTTTCCACATGCAGCGGATGCACCTCGTGCGCGCCCATCACCTCTTGCAGACAGACGATATCTGCGCCGACGGTACGAACCGCGTCGCGTAGCTCTGGTAAAATAAAGCGTTTGTTAAACGCGGTGAAACCCTTGTGCGTGTTAATCGTAAGTACTTTTAAAGAGAATGGCTGATTCTGTTCTGTCATCTTGTATCCCGCCAGTGACGCTGTCCTGTTGGAAATAAAGTGTAGTATCTGTCACAAAAAGATGCGGCCTTACGGATTTTTCCGTAAAGTCCGGTACTCTCAATTACAGATAAAATTCTTCAGGAGTAAATCCATGAAGTGGCAACAGCGTATTCGTGTGGCAACCGGCCTCGGTTGCTGGCAGATTGTGTCGCATTTCATCGTCGTGGCGGCGCTGGTAATGGGCTGGATGAGCGGGGCGCTGGTGCGCGTCGGCTTGAGCCTATGCGTGGTTTACGGCGTCACGGTGCTGCTGATGCTGGCTCTGCAACGTCATCATGACGGGCGCTGGCGTGAAGTAGGCGATTTTCTTGAGGAGCTGACCACCTCCTGGTATTTCGGTACCTCCATCATTGCGCTGTGGCTGCTCTCCCGCGTGCTGCACAACGATCTGCTGCTCGCGCCGGTAGGGCTGGCGATCCTTGCCGGGCCAGCGGTGCTCTCCCTGCTGACCAAAGATAAGAAGCTACGCAACGTTCCGCCTGAACATCGCGTAGGCCACTGATCCCGTTGTGGCCGCGATAACCAGCAGCGGCCACAGGCTTCCCCAGACAATATCCAGACTCGCATCCTTCAGATAGATCTGCTTGGTGATATCGGTGAAGTGGCGAATCGGGTTCACCCACGTCAAATGCTGCAGCCAGACCGGCATATTCTCCACCGGCGACACGTAGCCGGAGAGCAGGATCGCCGGCATCATAAAGACAAACACGCCGATAAATGCCTGCTGCTGCGTTGCGCATAGCGCGGAGATCAGCAGGCCAAAGCCCACCAGCGACAGGCCGTAGATCAGCATCGTGAAATAGAAGAGCATCAGCGATCCGGCGAAGGGGATCTGGTAGGCCCAGATGCCTATCCCCAGCACGATGCTGGCCTGGAAGGTGGCGACGATCAGAGCCGGGACCGCCTTGCCGACAAAAATCTGCCAGGTGGCGAGGGGGGAAACCAGCAGCTGATCCAGCGTTCCCTGCTCCCGCTCGCGGGCCACCGACAGCGAGGTGACAATCATCACGCCGATGGTGGTGATCATGGCGATCAGCGACGGTACCACGAACCATTTATAGTCGAGGTTGGGGTTATACCAGTTACGCACCACCAGCTCGCTGTTGTTGGGCTTCACTTTTCCCGCCATCAGCTCCTGCTGATACTCTTTGACCACCTGCTGAAGATAGTTAGCGGCAATCTGCGCGCTGTTGGAGTTACGCCCGTCGAGCAGCAGCTGCATCGGCGCAGGCTGGAAGGTATCGAGATTGCGTGAGAAGTCTGCCGGGAAGCGTACCAGCAGCAGCGCCTTTTGCGTATCGAGGGTGGGCCGGATCGCCTGCGGGCTGTGTAGCAGCAGAACGTGGGTAAAGGCTTTGGCGCGGGCAAAGCGCTGGGTCAGCTCCACCGAATGCCTGCCGCTATCTTCGCTGTAGATGGCGATGGTGGCGTTGGTCACCTCAAGAGTAGCGGCAAAGGGGAACAGCAGCACCTGGATCAGCACCGGAACAATCAGGATCGCCCGCGTCTGCGGCTCCCGCAGCAGGGATTGCAGCTCTTTGCGAATCAGCGTCCATAAGCGGTGAAACATATGTGCTCCTTAATCCAGTCGCCGTTTGGTTTTCAGCCATGTCAGGCCGATAAACATCACCGCCGACGCCAGCAAAAACAGCGTATTTACAATCAGCACCACCGGGATATTGCCAGCCAGAAACAGGCTTTGTAGGGTGCTGACGAAATAGCGCGCCGGAATAATCCACGTTACCGCGCGGATCACCGCCGGCATGCTGTCGATCTGAAAGATAAAGCCCGACAGCATAATCGACGGCAGAAACGCGGCGTTGAGCGCCACCTGCGCGGCGTTAAACTGGTTGCGGGTCACGGTGGAGATAAGCAGCCCCATCCCCAGCGTGCTGAGCAAAAACAGGCTGCTGATAAAAAACAGCAGGATCAGCGAGCCCCGGTAGGGCACGCCGAGGATAAACACCGAGACCAGCATGCAGAGCAGCATCGCCAGCATGCCGAGGAAGTAGTAGGGGATCAGCTTGCAGAGCAGCAGCTCTACGCGGGTCACCTCCGTCGAGAGCAGGGCCTCCATGGTGCCACGCTCCCATTCGCGGGCGATCACCAGCGAGGTCAGGATGGCCCCGATCACCGTCATAATGATGGTCACCGCGCCAGGGATAATAAAGTGCTGGCTGATGGCGGCGGGGTTAAACCAGTAGCGGGTCTGGACGTCGATCAGCGGCTCAAACGTTTCGCCCCGATCTTCCGCCCGCTGCATCTGCCACAGCTGCCAGATCCCCTCCGTGTAGCCCTGCACGAAGTTGGCGGTGTTCGGCTCGCTGCCGTCGGTAATCACCTGAATGGGAGCATCAACGCCAGGGCGTGCCATGTTGGCGGCGAAATCCACCGGGATCACCACCATGCCGCGTATGCGTCCGGCCTGCATTTTGGCAATTAATTCCTGACGGCTGTCGCTGATAGTGGCATCAATATAGGGTGAGCCGGTCATGGCGTGAGCGAAGTCCAGCGCCTCTTCGCTGCGCTGCTCCAGCAGGATCCCAACCCGCAGACGGCTGGAGTCGAGATTAATGCCGTAGCCGAAAATAAACAGCAGCAGGAGCGGGATCAGCACTGCAATCAGCCAGCTGCTGGGGTCGCGGACGATCTGCCGCGTCTCTTTAACGCACAGGGCGCGTACCCGCCGCCATGACACTGCGCTAGCGCTCATCGGTATGCTCCTTATCCCAGCGGTTGATCAGCCGAATAAACGCCTGCTCCATGGTCGGGTCCGCCTGTTCAGCGTCTGCGGCCTGGGCTTTCAGATCGTCCGGCGTGCCATGGGCGATCAGCTTCCCGCGATAGACCAGCCCGATGCGGTCGCAATACTCTGCCTCATCCATAAAGTGGGTGGTCACCATCACGGTAACACCTTTCTCTACCATGCTGTTGATATGCAGCCAGAACTCGCGGCGGGTAAGGGGATCGACGCCGGAAGTCGGCTCGTCAAGAAACAGGATGTCCGGCTCGTGCATCAGCGAGCAGGCCAGCGCCAGCCGCTGCTTGAAGCCCAGCGGCAGGGCGTCGGTGGCGTGGGAGGCGATGCTGGTCAGGCTAAACGCCTCGCTCATGCGGGCGATCTTCTCGTTCTGCGCCCGCCCGCGCAGGCCGTAGACCCCGGAGAAGAAGCGCAGGTTCTGCTCCACGGTGAGGTTGCCGTAGAGAGAGAACTTCTGCGCCATATAGCCCAGCCGCTGGCGGGCTTTGCCAGAGCTGACCTTGAGATCCATGCCCAGCACCAGCGCCTTACCGGCGGTGGGAACCAGCAGGCCGCACATCATCTTAAAGGTGGTGGATTTGCCTGCACCGTTTGGTCCCAGCAGGCCGAAGATCTCGCCGCGCTTCACGGCAAAATCGACGTTATCCGTCGCCGCAAAATCCCCAAATTTTTTGGTCAGCGATTTTGCCTCAATCACCGTCTCCTCCGGCGATCCCTCCACGGTATGCAGGATCGCCCCGAGCGGTGACTCCTGGGTTCCCGCCCCGCCAAGCAGGTCGATAAACGCATCTTCAAAGCGCGGCGTGGTTTCGGCTATCTCAATCTCCGGCATCCCCTCCGCGCGGCGAATATCCTCTGCGCTGGCCTCTTTCTTGAGGATCAGGCGCACCGAGCGACCCTGGATCATGCCGTCGCTCGCCTGGGGCAGCCTCAGCACCCGCCGCAGCAGCCTGCGGTTGGACTCCTGCGGGCTGTGCAGCAGAAAGCTGCGCCCGGCCATGCTCTGGGTCAGCGTGGTGGGCTGGCCCTGATACAGCAGCTCCCCTTCGTTGAGCAGCAGCACGTCGCGGCACTGCTCGGCTTCATCAAGATAGGAGGTACTCCAGAGGATCAGCATCCCTTCGCCCGCCAGCTCGTGCACCATCTGCCACAGCTCGCGGCGGGAAATCGGATCCACGCCGACGCCGGGTTCATCCAGCAGCAGCACTTTCGGTTCGCCCACCAGGGTGCAGGCCAGGCCCAGCTTCTGCTTCATCCCGCCGGAGAGCTTGCCCGCCAGCCGGTTAGTAAAGGGACCGAGGGCGGTAAATTCCAGCAGCCGGGCAAAGGTTTTCTGCCGCGTCTCACCCACCACGCTGCGCAGATCGGCATACAGGGTCAGGTTCTCCATTACCGTCAGATCCTCATACAGGCCGAACTTCTGCGGCATATAGCCCAGCGAGGCGTGCAGGGCGCGATCGTCGTGAATGGGATCGAGACCCAGCACGCGGGCGCTCCCCGCGTCGGGCTTGAGCAGCCCGGCAAGCATACGCATCAGCGTGGTTTTACCCGCCCCGTCGGGACCAACCAGCCCGGTGACGTACCCGCTCTGGATGGTACAGGTCAGGGGCGCGACGGCGGGCTTCTCCATGCCGGCAAAGCGTTTTACCAGGCCATTAAGCTGGATCGCCGTGTCACTCATTGCGCTGCCCATCGTTAAACCGAACGGTGATTGGCATCCCCTGGCGCAGGGCGTCATCGGCGTCGGTCACAATAATGCGCAGGCGATAGACCAGATCGGTGCGCAGATCCGGCGTTTCCACGGTTTTCGGCGTGAATTCGGCGGTGGGGGAGACGAAACCTACCTTGCCGTGATATGGCCTGTCCGGGCGGCCGTCGGTATAGAGCAGCAGTTCGCTGCCGGGTTTAGCCCGGCCCAGGTTAGGTTCATCAATATAGGCACGCACCCATACCGGGCGGGTGAGCGACAGGGTCAGCACGGTGCTACCCGCATTGAGCATGCTGCCAGGCTCCACGGCGCGCGTCATCAGCGTGCCGTCAGCAGGCGCGACCAGGGTGGTATCATGCAGATCCAGTTCGGCCTGTGCCAGCTGGGCCTGGGCCTGTTCCAGGCTGGCCTTCGCCTGAGCGATATCCTGCGGGCGATTGCCGGTGCGGTACTGGCTCAGCTTGTCCTCGGCAGATTTCAGCGTCGCCCGGGCCTGATCCCGGGACGAACGAGCGTTTTCCAGATCGTTGGCGGAGATGGTGCGGCTTTTCCATAGCCCCTGCTGGCGGGCATAGAAATTCTGTGCGTAGTCGTAGGCGGCTTTGGCCTGTCGCACCGCCGCCTCGGTCTGGGCGATCTCCTCGTCGCGATAGCCCGCCTGCATCAGGTCGTACTGCGCCTGGGCAACGGCGACGCTCGCTTTGGCCTGCATCAGCGCATTTTCATAGGGCGCTTTATCCAGCGTTCCCAATACCTGACCAGCTTTAATCGCATCCCCTTCGTCAACGGCAAGGGACGCGAGGCGACCGCCCACGCGAAAGCTCATATTGACCGTGCGGATATCGACATTGCCGTAGAGGGTCAAACCGCGCTCCTGCTGGCTTTGATACCACAGCCAGCCGCCGACGGCGGCAGCGATGACAACAACCACCGCCAGCAGGGCGATGACGGGTTTTTTCATGGCTTCAGGCTCCTTTGCGTAAGGCCAACCAGGATCAGATCAAGATGGCAGGCGATAACCTCATTAATCTGCGCGACGCTACTCTCATCAAACTGTGTCCAGCCGGTGCGGAGCAAAATGGTCTCCCGACCCAGACGGAAGGCGAGCACCTGCCCCAGCAGGGCATGAGTATGCAAAATGGTCTGGGTATCAGCGGGATCGCGGCCGGTATAGGCGGCGATAAGCTCGGTCAGATGGGTGTGCA
The DNA here is from genome assembly GCF_037152055.1 of Pseudescherichia sp. AS216. Lineage (NCBI taxonomy): Bacteria > Pseudomonadati > Pseudomonadota > Gammaproteobacteria > Enterobacterales > Enterobacteriaceae > Pseudescherichia > Pseudescherichia sp. AS216. Next base: position 428,360 of record NZ_JBBCMV010000001.1, read on the forward strand.
TAGGCGCAATGACGCGATCGTGAACCCGCTGATAGGCCGCGGTGGGGGAGAGCTGTTCCCGCGAGATAAACTTGCTCAGGCTCAGCGTATCGTCCTGGGTCAGGAGCTGGATCATATTGCCGCAGGCGTTAAGGATCAGCTGGCGAATAGCATCCCGATCCGGCACCGGGGCGCTAAGCAGCGCGGCGGCGGCCTCCACCATCGGCTGAAACTGGCTGCCAATAAAGTCGGCGATCCAGTCGGCGCAGGCGAGATAGAGATCCTCTTTCGACCCGAAGTAGTAGGGGATTGCCGCGATGTTCTGTCCAGCCTGCGCGGCGATATCGCGGGTCGTGGCGTGCAGACCGTATTCGCCAAACTGGGCAAGGGCGGCGGCAATAAGCTGACGCTTCGCGTTCTCACCTTTCGTTGTGGTCGGGATAGTATTCATAGCGTCGCAAAAAATTAATCAATCGATTGATTAATATTATGTCGGTTTTTTGAGCATGTCTATGCAGCCGGAGAATTATTTTGTTAATGAATGGACACGGGATATTTTATGCGCCGCATCACAAAAGCTGCTACACTGCGCCCCTTCATGACACTGTGGTTTTTGTCATCTGTTTCGTTACCTATCTCCCTGAAAACTACACCTGAAACGGTCGGGGCGGTTCGGAGTTGTTATGTCTTTTGAAGCACTGGGTTTAGACCCTGAGATCCTGCGCGCCGTTGCCGAGCAGGGCTACCGCGAACCTACCCCTATCCAGCAGCAGGCGATCCCCGCCGTGCTGCAGGGGCGCGACCTGATGGCCAGCGCCCAGACCGGTACTGGTAAAACCGCTGGCTTTACCCTGCCACTGTTGCAGCGTCTTATTTCCAGCGAACCCCATGCCAAAGGCCGTCGCCCGGTGCGGGCGCTGATCCTCACCCCAACCCGCGAGCTGGCGGCCCAGGTGGGTGAGAACGTGCGGGAGTACAGTCAGTACCTCAACGTGCGTTCGCTGGTGGTTTTCGGTGGCGTGAGTATTAACCCACAGATGATGAAGCTGCGCGGCGGCGTTGATGTGCTGGTCGCTACCCCAGGCCGTCTGCTGGATCTGGAGCACCAGAACGCCGTTAAGCTCGACGGCATTGAGATCCTGGTGCTGGACGAAGCTGACCGCATGCTCGACATGGGCTTTATCCACGATATTCGCCGCGTGCTGGCGAAGCTGCCGGCCAAGCGCCAGAACCTGCTCTTCTCTGCGACCTTCTCGGATGAGATCAAAACCCTGGCGGAGAAGCTGCTGCATAACCCGCTGGAGATCGAAGTGGCGCGTCGCAACACCGCTTCCGAGCAGGTCACTCAGCATGTGCACTTTGTTGATAAGAAACGCAAGCGCGAGCTGCTGTCGCAGATGATCGGCGAGGGTAACTGGCAGCAGGTGCTGGTCTTCACCCGCACCAAGCACGGTGCCAACCACCTCGCAGAGCAGCTGAATAAAGACGGTATTCGCAGCGCCGCGATCCACGGTAACAAGAGCCAGGGTGCACGTACTCGCGCGCTGGACGATTTCAAATCCGGCGACATCCGCGTGCTGGTGGCAACCGATATTGCGGCTCGTGGTCTGGATATTGAAGAGCTGCCGCACGTGGTTAACTACGAGTTGCCGAACGTGCCGGAAGACTATGTGCACCGCATCGGTCGTACCGGCCGTGCCGCGGCTACCGGTGAAGCGCTGTCGCTGGTCTGCGTCGATGAGCACAAGCTGCTGCGTGACATCGAGCGCCTGCTGAAAAAAGAGATCCCACGCATTGCCCTGCCGGGCTATGAGCCGGACGCCTCTATCAAAGCCGAGCCGATCCAAAACGGTCGCCAGCAGCGTGGCGGCGGCGGCGGTGGACGCGGACAGGGCGGCGGTCGTGGTCAGCAGCAGCCGCGCCGTAATGAAGGACGCAGCGAAGGTCGCAGCGAAGGTGGTGCGCCGAAATCAAGCCAGCCGCGCCGCAGCGGCGATGCGAAACCCGCCGGGGAGCAGGCGCGCCGTCGCCGTCCGCGTAAACCCGCGGCATCGCAGTAATAATCCTGAAGCCCGGCCGCAAAGCCGGGCTTTTCTTTTGCCGCAGACCGGCGATCGTGAGACAATAGTGGCTGTTTATACAGTATTTCAGGTCTCCCGATGGCTCTTTCCGCCGCGCTGAAAGCGCAGATTGCCGCCTGGTATAAGGCGCTACAGCAACAGATCCCCGACTTTATTCCGCGCGCACCGCAGCGGCAGATGATTGCTGACGTCGCCAAAACCCTAGCTGGGGAAGAGGGGCGGCATCTGGCCATTGAGGCGCCCACCGGCGTCGGCAAAACGCTCTCCTATCTTATTCCCGGCATCGCCATCGCTCGCGAAGAGCAGAAGACGCTGGTGATCAGCACCGCCAACGTGGCGTTACAGGATCAGATCTTCAGTAAAGATCTGCCTCTGCTGAAGAAGATCATCCCCGATCTGCGCTTTACCGCCGCCTTTGGCCGCGGGCGCTACGTCTGTCCGCGCAATCTGACGGCCCTTGCCAGCAGCGAGGCTACCCAGCAGGATCTGCTGGCCTTTCTCGACGACGAGCTGACGCCGAACAGCAAAGAGGAGCAGCAGCGCTGCGCCAAACTCAAGGCCGATCTCGACAGCTACCGCTGGGACGGCCTGCGCGATCACACCGATCAGAACATTGAAGATAACCTGTGGCGGCGGCTCAGCACCGACAAAGCCAGCTGCCTGAACCGCAACTGCCACTACTACCGCGAGTGTCCGTTTTTTGTCGCCCGCCGGGAGGTGCAGGAGGTCGAAGTCGTGGTGGCCAACCACGCCTTAGTCATGGCGGCGATGGAGTCCGAAGCGGTGCTGCCGGAGCCGAAAAACCTGCTGCTGGTGCTGGACGAGGGCCATCATCTGCCGGACGTCGCCCGCGACGCGCTGGAGATGAGCGCCGAGATCACCGCCCCCTGGTATCGACTCCAGCTCGATCTCTTTACCAAGCTGGTGGCGACCTGCATGGAGCAGTTTCGTCCGAAGACCACGCCGCCGCTGGCGCTGCCGGAGCGGCTCAACGCCCACTGCGAAGAGCTGTATGAGCTTATCGCCTCGCTGAATTCTATCCTCGGGCTCTACATGCCTGCCGGCACCGAGGCAGAGCATCGCTTTGCCATGGGCGAGCTGCCTGACGAAGTGATGGAGATCTGCCTGCGGCTGGCGAAGCTGACCGAGATGTTGCGTGGGCTGGCAGAGCTGTTCTTAAACGATCTCAGCGAAAAGACCGGCCAGCACGATATCGTCCGCCTGCACCGGGTCATTTTACAGATGAACCGCGCCCTGGGTATGTTCGAGAGCCAGAGCAAGCTGTGGCGACTGGCCTCGATGGCCCAGGCGTCGGGCGCGCCGGTGACCAAGTGGGCCACACGTGAGCTGGTTGAGGGGCAGATGCACCTCTTTTTCCACTGCGTCGGTATTCGCGTCAGCGACCAGCTGGAGAAGCTGCTGTGGCGCAGCGTGCCGCATATCGTCGTGACCTCGGCCACCTTACGCTCCCTGAACAGCTTCTCCCGTTTGCAGGAGATGAGCGGCCTGAAAGAGAAGGCCGGGGATCGCTTTGTGACCCTCGACTCGCCCTTTAACCACATTGAGCAGGGCCAGCTTGTGATCCCGCAGATGCGCTACGAGCCGCTGATGGAGCATGAAGAGAAGCACATCGCCGAAATGGCGGCCTACTTCCGCGAGCAGGTTGAGAAAAAAGTGCACCCCGGCATGCTGGTACTGTTTGCCAGCAATCGCGCTATGCAGCTCTTTCTGACCTTTGTCACCGATCTGCGCCTGATGCTGCTGGTGCAGGGGGATCAGCCCCGCTACCGGCTGGTGGAGCTACACCGCAAGCGCATCGACGAGGGCGGGCGCAGCGTGCTGGTCGGGCTCCAGTCGTTTGCCGAGGGGCTGGATCTGAAAGGGGACTACCTGACCCAGGTACACATCCACAAGATCGCCTTTCCGCCTATCGACAGCCCGGTAGTGATCACCGAAGGTGAGTGGCTGAAGAGCCTCAACCGCTACCCGTTTGAGGTGCAGAGTCTGCCGAGCGCCTCCTTTAACCTGATCCAGCAGGTGGGACGGCTGATCCGTAGCCACAGCTGCCGGGGCGAAGTGGTGATCTACGACCGGCGGCTGCTCTCGAAAGGCTATGGAAAACGGCTGCTCGACGCCCTGCCTGTTTTTCCTATTTCCCAACCGGACGTGCCTGACGTTATAGTAAAAAGTAAACCAAAACAGAATCGTCGTCGGCGACGCTGACCATCACCTATGACGCAAGGAGTTAGCTATGGATTTCCGCCACATCATCAAAGAGGTTGGGCGCGGTAAAAATCACGCCCGCGATCTGGATTTTGATACCGCACGCGCGTTATACACCCACATGTTGAACGGCGAAGTAGCGGATCTGGAGATGGGCGGGATCCTGATCGCCCTGCGCATTAAAGGTGAGGGCGAGGCGGAGATGCTGGGCTTCTACGAGGCGATGCAGGCCCAGACCATGCGCCTGACGCCGCCGGTGGCGAAGCCGATGCCCATCGTCATTCCCAGCTATAACGGCGCGCGCAGGCAGGCGAACCTGACCCCGCTGCTGGCGATGCTGCTACAGCGGCTGGGTTTTCCGGTGCTGGTTCACGGCGTGAGCGAGGATCGCGATCGCGTGATCTCGGAAACCATTTTTACCCTGCTGGGTATTGAGCCGACCCTGACCGCCGGGCAGGCGCAGGCGAAGCTGGAGGGGCGTAACCCGGTGTACGTGCCCGTTAGCGCGCTCTGTCCGCCGCTGGAGAAACAGCTGGATATGCGCTGGCGCATGGGAGTGCGTAACAGCGCCCACACCCTGGCCAAGCTGGCAACGCCCTTTGCTGAGGACGCCGCGCTGCGCCTCTCCAGCGTCTCCCATCCTGAATACGTCACGCGGGTAGCGAAGTTCTTTGGCGATATCGGCGGGCGCGGGCTGCTGATGCACGGCACGGAGGGGGAGGTGTATGCCAATCCCCAGCGCTGCCCACAGCTCACGCTGATTGATGCCCAGGGCACGCGCGTCTTAAGCGAGCGGCAAGATGAAACGGCGCTCCAGCCTGTGCTGCCCGCCAGCAAAGATCCCGAGGTGACCGCCCGCTGGACAGAGCGCTGCCTGGTCGGCAGCGAGCCGGTGCCGGAATCGCTGAAGCGTCAGATCGCCTGCTGTTTTGTGGGAACGGGGCAAGTAGAAACCCTGGAAGAGGGTCTGGCACGGGTAGCGAGCGCTTTTTAATAAACCGCGGGCAAAAAAAAGCCCGTCCAAACCGGACGGGCAACAAGGGTAACAACAAACAGGGTCAATGCAGTAATAATGAGGGGTAATACAACCCGCCGATGATGAGCCAGCGGGGCAGACACGGTAAGGCGATTACTGATAGATAACCGCAGTACCGCTCATTTTGTTGTAGGCGTTAGCAGAGGTGATGCTATAGCCTTTTGCGCCTGCGGCAGCGGCTTTCTCAGCCAGCTGTGCTTCCAGGCCATCCAGCGTAGTCGCGCCCTGCGCAGTCACAACGCCCATTTTGTGCATGCTCTGCGCCTGCTCAGCGGTCACCGGCTGGGCAGCGAATGCGCCGAAGGAGAGGGTAGTCAGGGCCAGAGCAGCAACAGCATATTTAATGGTTTTCACGGTTCGATTCTCGCAGTTTATTCTGTATGGGGGACGATGTTCCGTCGATGTGATGAGTATCACGTTTTTTTGCGAGAGATTAAATCGAATAGAATTGACGACCTTCATCTAAAATTTTGAACGATCGTTAATATATTGAAAACGAATGATTTTTAACAAGAATTATTCAAGTGAAAGCGAACCGTCGCCGTGCCGCTGCGTTAGCGGCACGAAATGCCACTTCTTTCCCTGTTTTTTGTGATGCGGATAGCAACCGCTTGCCCTGGGCTAACCCCTGTTCTGTGGTCAACGAAGCTGGCTGTCTTTCGAACCCCTACGGTTATATCCTGAAAACGAGGCATTTTTCAAATCTTTCTTCTGCTGGCACGCCACGCACAGGCGTACGCCTGGGATCGCTTTGCGGCGCGCTTCGGGAATAGTTGCGCCACACTCATCACACTCGTGCAGGCTCTCACCCTTCGGCAGTTCGCGGCGCGCGCGGGCGACCGCATCGTCAATGGTGCTGTCGATCTGGTCCTGAACAGCACCGTCGTTTGCCCAACCTGAAGCCATAGCGCTCTCCTTAGTGAGAAGTATGACTTAAGTTTAGACTATCTCCCGGCTTCCTCACGCAGCCACTGCTGGAGCAGCTTACCCTCGTGGGTCATCTCCACGTCCTGGCGCACGCAGAGGTAGTAGTCGCGACCGTCGTCAATGGGCAGGTCGAAGATCTTCACCAGCTCGCCGGTTTGCAGATAGGGCAGGATCATCGGCTCACGCATCAGGGCGCAGCCCAGACCGGCCTGCACGGCGGCCAGGGTCAGCAGCCCATCTTCAAACATCGCCCCGTCCCGGCGCACCCGCTTCACCTGCTGCTCGCTAAACCACTGCGTCCAGGTGGCGCGCTCTTCGTCGTGCAGGAGCGGCATCTGCGCCAGCTGCGTAGGCGTCTCGATGTAGCCATGCAGACGAATAAACTCCCGGCTGCATACCGGGATCATGCGCCCGGAGATCAGCTTCTCGCTGCGGTAGCCCACCCACTGCCCGGTACCAAAGCGGATCGACATATCCGAAGCGTCGCTCAGATAGTTGCGATGGTTGGCGTAGACCACGTTGATCTCCATCTGGGCGTGGGCCTGGATAAAGCGCGGCAGGCGGGGAATAAACCAGCCCATGCCGAAGAGCGGGATCAGGCTGATCGTCACCTGACGCGAGCGGCCCTGCTCAAACAGCTGACCGGTGGCCTGGCGCAGCACGCTAAAGGCGGCGCGTATCGAGCGGTAATACTCGCGCCCCTCGCTGCTGAGGACCAGATGGCGTCCCTGACGATGGGTCAGCGGAAGCTGGAGAAAGCTTTCCAGCACCTTGAGCTGGTGGCTGACCGCCGAGGGAGAGACGTTCAGCTCCTCCGCGGCGGCGGAGACGCTGCCCAGCCGGGCGATGGCCTCAAACGCCCGTACCGCACGCAGGGGCGGATCGTCCGCCAGCCCGCTTTCACCTGACTCTTCTGTTTTTTTCATATGTTGAAGCAAACCCTGTCTGATTCCTAAAAAACGTTTTTATTTTATAATTGAATATCAGTAAGTTAATGAAATACGCTTTTATAATAAGAAAGAATATATCCGTATTTCAAAATTAAATTCAATTGTTGGATGCTTACGCTGAAAAAATTCTCAGCAGGCACGTATTGTGGACACACTAATTCAGCAATTGATCAACGGTATGATGCTGGGCAGCATCTATGGCCTGATTGCCCTCGGCTATACCATGGTGTATGGCATTCTGCGCATCATCAACTTTGCCCACGGCGACATCTTAATGGTCGGCGCGCTTACCACCCTTTCAGGGATCACTCTTCTCTCCCAGTGGTTTCCCGGCATGAACCTGCTGGTGCAGCTCACCCTTGCCCTGCTGGCGGCGATGGTGGTCTGCGCGCTGCTGGCGATGGCGGTAGAGCGTTTTGCCTATCGTCGCCTGCGCAACGCGCCCCGGCTGGCCCCGCTGATCAGCGGGATCGGCATCTCAGTGCTGCTGCAAACCGTCGCCATGCTGATCTGGAGCCGTAACCCGCTGATGTTTCCGCAGATCCTGCCTATGGATCCCATTGCGATCACTGCGGGCAGCGCCGAGCATCCGCCCGCGATTATCACCGTGACCGGTATAGTGACTCTGGCCGTCACCTTTCTGGTCATGTTTGGCCTGTGGCTGCTGGTGGAGTACAGCCGTCTGGGGCGCGGGATGCGCGCCGTCGCGGAAAACCCGCAGGTTGCCAGCCTGATGGGCGTCTCACCCAACCGGATTATCACCCTGACCTTCGCTATCGGCGGCGCGTTTGCCGCCCTGGCGGGGGTAATGATGGCCAGCAACTACGGCAGTGCCAGCTTCTCTATGGGCTTCCTGCCGGGCATCAAAGCTTTTACCGCCGCGGTGCTGGGAGGTATCGGCAACATTCGCGGTGCCATGCTGGGTGGGATCCTGCTCGGGCTGATCGAGGCGCTGGGCGCTGGCTACCTGGGCGATCTCACCGGCGGCGCGTTCAGCAGTAACTATCAGGACATTCTGGCGTTTATCGTGCTGATCCTGGTGTTGGTTTTCCGTCCCGCTGGCCTGTTAGGCGAGCGGGTTGCACAGCGTGCCTGAGGATCCTATGACTATTTTAACCTCCGAACGCAGCGCACCGCGTCTTAACCTTGGCATTATTCTGCTGGTGGCCGGACTGCTGCTTGCGCCGTGGCTGGCCTCTGCCGCCGGTGGCAACTACTGGGTGCGGGTGATCGACTTTACCCTGCTCTACATCATGCTCGCCCTGGGACTGAATATTGTGGTCGGCTTTACCGGTCTGCTGGATATGGGTTTTATCGCCTTCTACGCTGTCGGGGCCTACCTTGCGGCGCTGCTCGCTTCCCCGCACCTGCTCGATGCCTTCCCGGTATTGCAGGGCTACTTTAGCGATGGGCTGCACGTCTCCTACGGGGTACTAATCCCGCTGGCGGCCTTCATTGCCGGGATCTGCGGCATCCTGCTCGGCGCGCCGACCCTGCGCCTGCGCGGGGACTATCTGGCGATTGTGACTCTCGGCTTCGGGGAGATTATCCGCATCCTGATGCGCAACCTCGATCGCCCGGTCAATATTACCAACGGCGCGAAGGGCATCTCGGGTATCGACTCCCTGAGCCTGTTTGGCCTGCAATTCCGCGGCGTCTACCACCTGCTGGGGGTGAAAATTCCCGCGCTCTATCTCTGGTACTACCTGTTTGCCGCGCTGATTGTGGCGATCGTCTTTATCTGTATCCGTCTGCAACGCTCCAGGGTAGGGCGGGCCTGGCACGCCATCCGCGAGGATGAGGACGTGGCGCGGGCGATGGGCATCAACGTGCGCAACTTTAAGCTGCTGGCCTTCGCAATGGGCGCTTCTTTTGGCGGCGTCGCCGGGGTGATGTTTGCTTCATTCCAGGGCTTCGTCTCCCCGGAATCCTTTACGTTGCAGGAGTCCATCGTCGTGCTGGCGATGGTGGTGCTGGGGGGCATCGGCCACGTGCCGGGCGTGATCCTCGGCGCAGTGATGCTCTCGGCGCTGCCGGAGCTGCTGCGCAGCCAGGCCGTGCCGGTGCAGGAGGCGCTGTTCGGTACCGTGCTGGTGGATCCGGAGATCCTGCGTCAGCTCTTCTACGGCCTGGCGCTGGTGCTGGTGATGATTTTCCGTCCGGGGGGCGTCTGGCCCGCTAAACACGCGGGGGTAAAAGCATGAGCTTGTTAACGATCCGTAATCTGAACAAACGCTTCGGCGGCCTGGTGGCGGTCAACGACGTCAGCCTGTCGGTGAAGGCGGGGGAGATCTACGGCCTGATTGGCCCCAACGGCGCGGGCAAAACCACCTGCTTCAACCTGATCACCGGTCTTTATACCGCTGACAGCGGCGAGTTTAGCCTGGCCGATGCGCCTTACTCGCCAAAGGCGATTGAGAAAGTGACCCAGGCGGGCATCGCCCGCACCTTCCAGAACCTGCGCCTGTTTAACGACATGAGCGTGCTGGAGAACGTGATGATCGGTCGCCACGTCCGCACCCGCAACGGTCTGTGGGCCGCCATTACCCGGCATAAGCGGGCGAGGGAGGAGGAGGCCGAGACCGAGCGCCAGGCCTGGTACTGGCTGGAGTATACCGGCATTGCCCAGTTTGCCCACTACCGCGCCTGCGATCTCGCCTATGGCCATCAGCGTCGTCTTGAGATTGCCCGCGCGCTGGCAACCGACCCTAAGCTGCTGGCCCTCGACGAGCCGGCGGCAGGCATGAACGCGGCGGAGAAAGTCGCCCTCGGCGAGCTGCTGCGCCGTATTCGTGACGATGGCAAAACCATTTTAATTATTGAGCATGACGTGAAGCTGATTATGAGCCTCTGCGACCGCATCAGCGTGTTGGACTACGGCAAAGTGATTGCCGAAGGAGAACCGGAGGCCATTCGTCGCCATCCGGAAGTGATCCGCGCCTATCTGGGAGGAAACGCCCATGTCTGAACCTGTTTTGCAGGTGCGCAACCTCTCCGTGCACTACGGCGGCATCCAGGCCGTTCGCGGGATCGAATTTAGCCTCAACGAAGGTGAGCAGGGCACGCTGCTGGGCGCCAACGGCGCGGGCAAAAGCTCCACCGTGCGGGCCATCGCCGGGCTGCAACCCTACGGCGGGGAGATCTTCTGGCGCGGCAAATCGATTCACCGCCGCGCCCCGCAGGATCTGCTCCGCGACGGGATTGTTCTTGTGCCCGAGGGACGGGGCATCTTCACCCGTATGACGGTAGAGGAGAACCTGCTCATGGGGGCCTGGCAGCGCAAGGGACGCCAGGCGGTGAAGCAGGAGATGGCCCAGCTCTATGCGCGTTTCCCCCGCCTCGGTGAGCGCAAAGATCAGCTGGCCGGGCTGCTCTCCGGCGGCGAACAGCAGCTGCTGGCCCTCGGCCGGGCGCTGCTCAGCCAGCCGCGCCTGCTGATCCTTGACGAGCCGTCGATGGGGCTGGCCCCGATCATGGTCGAAACCATTTTTAAAGAGATTGCCGCCCTGCGTGATGCCGGCGTCACGCTGCTGCTTATTGAGCAGAACGCCCGGCTGGCGCTGGAGGTCACACACCGCGCGTGGGTGATGGACAGCGGCTCTGTCGCCCATCACGGCGACTCTGCTGCACTGCTGGCCGATAACCGAATTCAGGAAATTTATTTAGGCGAAGTTGCCGTTTAAAACACCACCAACATCAGGGAAACAATAATGAAAACTAATCAGCGTAAAACCATGCGATATAAAGTGCTAAGCGCCACGATCGCACTCGCCGCCCTCGGCGGAGCAGCGGTAAATCCGGCCCAGGCCGATGACACCGTGATTATCGGTCTGGCTGGCCCGCTGACCGGCCCGTCGGCGCGTATCGGCAAGGATCTGGAGAACGGCGCGCAACTTGCCATCGACGACGTGAATAAAACCCACCCGACGATTGGCGGCAAAGCGGTGACCTTTAAGTTGCAATCCGAGGACGACCAGTCCGATCCGCGTACCGCCGTCGCTGTGGCTCAGCGCCTGGTCGACAGCGAAGTGGCAGGGGTTGTCGGTCACTGGAACACCGGGACCAGTATTCCGGCGGCGCGTATCTATCACGATGCGGGCATCGCTCAGGTTGCTCCGGTCGCCACCGGTCACGCCTATACCCAGCAGGGTTTTGACACCAGCTTCCGCGTGATGGGCCACGACGATGACGGCGGCGACTACGCGGCAAAATATGCCGTGCAGACGCTGAAGGCGAAGCGCATCGCGGTGATCGACGATCGTACTGCCTTCGGTCAGGGCCTGGCCGACGAGTTTATCAAGTCGCTGGAAGCGCAGGGCATCAAGCCGGTTGACCGCCAGTACGTTGATGAGAAGACCGTGGATTTCAACGCCGTGCTGACCGCCATCCGTAGCAAAAATGCTGACCTGGTCTTCTTCGGCGGCGTGGATAGCCAGGCGGCTCCGCTGGCGCGTCGTCTCAAGCAGCTGGGCATGAAGGCCACGCTGATGGGTGCGGGCGGCTTCGTTAGCCAGACCTTCCTGAGCCTGGCGCAGAAAGAGGGCGAAGGCGTCGTGGCCCTGGAGCCGGGTCTGCCGGTGGATCAGATGCAGGGCGGGAAAGCGTTCGAGCAGGCCTACCAGTCTAAATACCATACCCATATCGAACTTCATGCGCCGTTTGCCTACGACGCCACCCGGGTGCTGATTGCTGCGATGCAGAAAGCCGACTCCGTTGACGCCGGGGACTATCTGCCTGCGTTGCGCGCCATTAACTATACCGGCGTGACCGGCAATATTGCCTTTGACGAGCAGGGCAACCTGAAAAATCCATCCTTTACCGTCTACAAAGTGGTGAACGGTAAGTGGGAACCCCAGACCGTGCTGGGCGGTAGCGCGAAGTAATTTGTGAGGCAATGATGAGCTGTGAGCAAAAACAAGAGCTGGGCATTCTCGCCCGCCGTAAAATTGAAGCTGAAATAATTAAACCTATCTATGAGATCCTGGTGCGTGAGGTGGGTAAAGCCCGCGCCCAGGCGGTGATTGGCGAAGCCATCGAGCAGGCGGCCATCCAGGCCGGGCAGAACTTTGCCGCTGCGGAGCCGAAAAAAGCGGATCTGCGCAGCTTTGTCGATCTGCAATATCTCTGGGAGAAGGATAACGCCCTCGACGTGCGGGTGATTGAGGACGACGGCCAGCGCTACGACTATGACGTGACGCGCTGCCGCTACGCCGAGATGTACCACGAGATGGGGCTCGGCGAGATCGGCCACCTGCTCTCCTGTGCCAGGGATGACAAGTTTATCGTTGGCTACGCGCCGGACGTTGAGCTAACCCGCACCCAGACCATTATGTCCGGCGCGCCGTGCTGCGATTTCCGCTATCGCGTCAAAGACAAGGAGGCGTGATGGCCTCTCCTCTACAGGTTGATAGCGCGCGTCTGTGGCAGACCCTCAACGAGTTTGCCACGCTTGGCGCAACGGCGGGGGGCGGGGTGACCCGGCTGGCGCTGAGCGATGAAGATCGGCGCGGGCGCGACCTGCTCGCCACCTGGGCGCGTGAAGCGGGTTTTAGCTGTGAAGTTGACCGGCTGGGGAATATGTTTATGCGCCGGACGGGCAGCAATCCCCATCTGGCCCCGGTGCTCACCGGCTCACACGGCGACTCCCAGCCGCTGGGCGGCAACTACGACGGTATCTACGGCGTGCTCGCCGGGCTGGAGGCGTTGCGCACCCTTAACGATCGCGGTATCACTACCGAGCGCGACCTCATTCTGGTGAACTGGACCAACGAAGAGGGGGCGCGTTTTGCCCCAGCGATGCTGGCCTCCGGCGTCTGGACGGGCGTATTCAGCGAAGCCTATGCCCTGGCGCGGGAGGATCGCGACGGCATCAGCGTGGGCCAGGCGCTGGCGGCTATCGGCTATCAGGGCCAGCGTCCGGCGGCGGCTATTCCGCTGCATGCCTGCTATGAGCTGCATATTGAGCAGGGGCCGCTGCTCGAGGCAGAGGAGACGGATATCGGCGTGGTTCATGCTGCCATGGGTCAGCGCTGGTACGAGATCAACCTGACCGGCTTTGCTGCCCACGCGGGCACCACGCCAATGGATCTGCGTCGCGACGCCCTGTGTGCCTTTGCCGAGCTGACCCTGGCGGTTGAGGCCATTGGCCGCCGCTTTGCGCCGGACGGGCGCGCCACCGTAGGCAGCGTGCAGGCGACACCTAACTCGCGCAACGTCGTACCGTCAGCGGTCTTCTGCACCGTGGAGTTTCGCCATCCAGAGACTGCTGCGCTGGTGGCAATGGAGGCGGCGCTGATCGAGGCGCTGAACGGGCTGCTGGCCCGCAGTATCGACGTCGCCTGGGAGCGCATCTTTGATTACGCCCCGGTGGACTTTGATAAGCACTGCATCACGCGCATCGAGCAGGCTACCCGCGAGCTGGGCTACTCCCAGCGTCGGATGGTCTCCGGTGCTGGTCACGACGCCTGCTACGTTAACCGCGTGGCACCTACCGCGATGATCTTTATCCCCTGTGAAAAGGGCATCAGCCATAATGAGGCGGAAAATATCACTCCGCAGTGGGCAGAGCGCGGGGCAAACGTGCTGCTCAATACCCTGCTGCTGGCGGCTAACGAACGCTGACAGCCGTTCAGCGCAACGCCCCGTAAAAGTCATAGTGGCTTTTCGGGGCGAGGTGAAGGTAACTCATTTGTAGATGGTTGCCGTGCCGTACATCTGATTTTCACCGCCAGCAGAGTCAATCACAAACCCTTTTGCGCCTTGCTCGCGGGCTTTTTGCGCCAGTTCGTCCTGGAGATCGTCCAGGCTTAGCGCGCCGTGGGCAGAGACCGTGCCCGCCGGGCGCAACGTCCCGGTATCGTCTCTCATTAGCTGCTGTGGTGCGGCAAAGGCGCTGACCGTCATGGCGGAAAACGCCAGGGCGGCAGCCAGTGCCAGATATTTTTTCATATGACATCCTCTAATAGGGGAACCGCAGCTTAAGTTTAGGCGTGGCGAAGAGAGGCTTACGGGCAAAAATTTCGGCAACATGCTGCGCTTTTTTGCATGAATGGCTGTTTACCGCGCTGGCTTCAGGGGGTATCTTACGCCGCTTATTACAGGAGAATGCCATGAATGCCCAGAAGCCGGGGTTACACCCGCGTAACCGTCACCGCAGCCGCTACGATCTCGACGCCCTTTGTATCGACGAACCCAACCTGCGCGGGTTTATTATCGCGACGCCTGCGGGTGAGCCGACGGTGAATTTCGCCGATCCCGAGGCCGTCAAGGCGTTAAACAAAGCGCTGCTGGCGCACTTCTATGGCGTGAAGCACTGGGATATTCCTGACGGTTTTCTCTGCCCGCCGGTGCCGGGGCGCGCGGATTATATCCACCATCTGGCGGATCTGCTGGCCGAAACCAGCGTCGACGGTGCGATCCCACGCCAGACGAGCGTGCTGGATATCGGCACCGGTGCAAACTGCATCTATCCGCTGATTGGCCACCACGAATACGGCTGGCGCTTTACCGGCACCGAGGTAGGTGATGCGGCCTTTGCCAGCGCCCAGGCTATTGTGACTGGCAATCCGGGTCTGACCCGTGCGGTACGCCTGCGTCGGCAGAAAGATCCGGCCGCCATTCTCAACGGCATGATCCACAAGAACGAACAGTACGATGCCACGATGTGCAACCCACCGTTCCATGACTCGGCGGCAGCGGCGCAGGCGGGCAACGACCGCAAGCGGCGCAACCTTGGCCAGAGCGAGGCGAGCGGGCTTAACTTTGGCGGTCAGCAGCAGGAGCTGTGGTGCGAGGGTGGGGAAGTGGCGTTTATCAGCAAGATGATTGCCGAGAGTCAGGCCTTTGGCCGTCAGGTGCTGTGGTTCACCTCGCTGGTGTCACGCGGCGAGAACCTGCCTCCGCTCTATCGCGCTCTGACCGCTGCCGGCGCGGTGAAGGTAGTAAAAAAAGAGATGGCCCAGGGGCAGAAGCAGAGCCGCTTCATTGCCTGGACCTTTTTAGATGAGGCCCAGCGTCGCCGCTGGGCACAGACGCGATTTAAAGCGTAGGTTGCGCAGGGGGCAGGGCCTGTCCGCCCCCTGGCTCTGCGGCCCCCGGCTGCGCGGCCGCTGGGTTAGCCAGCATCTGGTAGGTCTGCACCGGCGGGCGCACATCGGCAAGGTCAAAGTGCTTTTTCACCATGCTGTCGAGAGCAAAGCGCACCGTCCACTGCTTCAGCGGCTGGGTGGTAAAGGTCACCCGCAGCGTGAAGGCGGTGTTGGTCAGACCCACAATGCCCACGAAGGTCGGCTCGCCAATGATCAGCTTGCGGATCTCCTCCTGCTCCATCAGCTCACCCACCGCTGCCTTCAGCGCGTTATTGGCTTTCTCTGCATCCTCATGGCGATCGACATCGTAGTTCGCCACTATCGAACCAATCCCCCGGACAAAGTTGGCAAAGGTAGTAATCGACGACCACGGAATGATGTGGTAGGCCCCGGTATCCTGACGCACCCCGACGGAGCGGATCGACATTCGCTCTACCGTGCCGGTTAGCGGCCCGATGGTGACCAGATCCCCGGTGTTCATCCCGTTCTCAAACTGAATAAAGATCCCGGTGATAATATCTTTTACCAGGGTTTGTGCCCCGAAGGAGATAGCCAGACCCAGTGCCCCGGCCCCGGCCAGCAGCGGGGCGATGTTCACCCCGATCTCGGAGAGCACAATCATCACCGTAATGGTGCTGATCACCACCGCCAGCGCGTTGCGGAACAGGGTGAGCAGGGTGCGAGTACGGGCGCTGGGCAGCGGCCGACCGTGAATATCAGAGGAGAGCCGGTTTTCGATCAGGCTCGCCAGCACCGTCCAGCCCACCGCTGAGAAGAAGAGGATCAGCGCGATACGGATCAGAATATCAACGGTTTTCTCTCCCGCCCCATAGTGCAGCCAGTTCCAGAAATCGAACAGGCCCCACGCGCTGAGCAGCAGCATGATAGCAACAATCACGGTAAGAAAACGCGCCACCTTTAGCGCCGTCGACAGCCAACCGTTGACCCGTTTCTGCAGTTCAGGGTAGTTACGCTGCACCTGAGCGGAGAGGGTGATCCGCTTGGCAATCCAGCGCGACAGCATGCCGGAAACAAAGGCCACAATGCCGATAATCGCCAGGCTACGCACCGTCGCGCCCATCATAAACTTCAGGCTGTTGCCCGGATCGAACAGCGAAAAGAAGAACAGCACCACGAAATAGGCGCAGGCCAGCCAGTGCCAGATCAGTGCAAAGGCGCGAATAAACAGGCTAAAGAAGGCCAGCGAGCGGTCGGCAAGCTGGGTAAGGTGCTCCTGGATCTGCATCTTGTTGTGAAAAATAAGATAGAGCGCCCAGGTGGTGATACAGAGCATGATCAGCACGTTGGCCAGTGCGCCAAACTGGACGTTAACCTGGTTCGAGATAATCGGCACGGCTACCAGCAGCCCATAGCCAATCAGGCTGCTCAGCGCGCTCAGGCGCAGGTGCCAATACTTCGCCGCCTCGTTTTTCATCGAGAAAGGCCGCAGATCGGGGATGTGCGGGCAGAAGATCAGGCGCAGGATCGCTTTGAAGAACTCAATAAGCGCAAAGGCGTTGAGAAACAGGCTCTGCTGAAAGGCAATGGTGCGGTTGCCGCCGTTGAGGTTATCGCTCAGCAGCTGGCCGACAAAGAGGGTGAGCGTAAGCAGCAGCAGGTCGATAATAAATGCCCCGACGATCATCGCGGGCAGCTGTAACCAGTTGGCCCTGTCATGATTCTTACGGCGTCCCCATTTGCCCATCCTGCGGTAGAGCGGGAAGGCGCAGAGGCGCACCAGCCAGTAGAAGACAAAGACCAGCCCGGCAAGCAGCAGGAAGTGCCCGGCGGCGTTGATAAACGTCTGGGGGTTGAAGGTCTTGTGCGGCGAGCCGGTAATGTTGCGGTAGAGCTGGGCAAAGCGCGACGACAGCGCCTGACCGTAGTGTCGGCCAACGTCCTGGACGTTCTCCAGCACCGTCTTCTCTTCGCCGACCTCTTCCGGTGGAACGATGGTCGGTACCGGCTCCGGTGGCGGCGTGGCGGCAACCTTACGCAATTGGCCGATCAGCTCTTCCCGGGAGCTGGTGTTCTCCAGCACGTCCGCCAGCGCGCCGTAGGCGGCTTTCTTCTGCTCCAGATCCGGCTCGGCGGCAGGTGCTGTCTCGCTGGTAGCAGGCGCTGCGGATGTGGAAGTGACGCCAGGGATGCTCGCCGCATGGAGCGGCATGATGAACAGGCTAAGCAGCAGCAGTAACCAAGGCACGGTCTCTCTCCTGAGAAAATAGTGCAAAAAGATAAGTATAGATGCTGCCAGCGCTGCGTCTGGAAATGGGAAGAATCCGGGGAGAAGAAAAAAAACGCTCCCCGAAAGGAGAGCGTTGATAACTCAGGAGACGTGCTGGAGGAACTCTTGCAGACGCGGGCTGGGCGGGTTTTCGATCAGCGCCTGCGGGTTGCCGTCTTCGGCAATGCGGCCCTTATCAATAAAGATCAGCCGCGAGGCAACCTTCTCTGCAAAGCCGATCTCGTGGGTCACGATCACCATCGTCATGCCCTCTTCGGCCAGGTCCTGCATCACCTTCAGCACCTCGTGGCGCAGCTCAGGGTCAAGGGCAGAGGTCGGCTCATCAAACAGCATCATCTTCGGCTTCACCGCCAGCGCACGGGCAATCGCCACGCGCTGCTGCTGGCCGCCGGAGAGTTCAGACGGATAGTGGTGCGCACGCTCAGCCAGACCAACCTTCGCCAGCAGCGCATTCGCCAGCGTCTCCGCCTCGCTTTTACTTGCCCCACGCACGCGCACCGGGCCAAACATCACGTTTTCCAGCGCCGTCAGGTGCGGGAAGAGGTAGAACTGCTGGAACACCATGCCCGCTTCCTGACGAATCAGGCGCTCGTCGACTTTCGGATCGTTGACCTTCAGACCGTCGACGATCAGATCGCCGCTGGTGATCTCTTCCAGCTTGTTGATGCAGCGCAGCAGCGTCGACTTACCGGAGCCGGAAGGGCCAATGATAACCACCACTTCGCCCTGGGTGATGTTCAGGTCGATGTTGTGCAGCACCTGGGTTTTACCAAAGTGCTTGGAGACGTTTTTAAATTCAATCACAGGATTTTCATCCTTCTTTCAAGACGACGCAAAATAAAGCTCAGTACCAGAGTAATGATGAGATAGAACACCGCCACGGCGCTCCAGATCTCCAGTGCACGGAAGTTACCGGCAATAATCTCCTGGCCCTGGCGAGTCAGTTCGGCCACGCCGATAACAATAAACAGCGAGGTATCTTTAATGCTGATGATCCACTGGTTACCCAGCGGCGGCAGCATACGGCGCAGCGCCAGGGGCAGGATCACCCGGCGAATGGTTTCGCGCTTAGAGAGCCCCAGCGCCAGGCCCGCTTCGCTGAAGCCTTTGTGGATCGAGAGCACCGCGCCGCGGGTAATTTCAGCGATGTAGGCCCCGGAGTTGATCATGATGGTGACAACGGCGGCGCTGAATGGGTCGATGCGCAGATCGTTGAAGGCCATCGGCAGGGCGAAGTAGATAAACATCACCTGAACGACGATAGGCGTCCCGCGAATGATCTCGATAAATACCAGTGCAATGTGGTTTGCTATCCAGCCGCCGAAGCTGCGGGCGAAACCGGCTGCAAGGCCGATAAGTAAACCGCCCGCCAGACCGAGGACCGAGATCCACAGGGTCATTTTGACGCCTTCAAACAAAATGGGAATGGCAGGCCAGATGGCACTCCAGTCAAACTGCATGATGAATTCCTGTATACCGTGGTGAAAAACTAAAAATGTAGGCCCGGTAAGCGCGAGCGCCACCGGGCGTTACAAGCCTGAATTCAGGCAAAATTATTTAGGTTCAGTACCGAACCATTTTTTATAGATTTCGTTATAGGTGCCGTTCTCTTTCAGGGTTTTCAGCGCGCCGTTCACTTTCTCACGCAGGTCGCTGCCTTTCGGGAAGGCGATACCGTACTGCTGCGCTTCCAGAGAGTCGCCAACCGCTTTGAACTGGCCTTTGCCAGCGGTCTGAATGAAGTAGAGAATGTTCGGCGTATCGTGCAGTACCGCGTCAGCGCGGTTAGTGCCCAGCTCCATATAGGCGTTGTCGATGTTCGGGAACTGGCGCAGATCTTTGGTTTTGATATTGGCTTTCGCATAGTCAACGGAGCCGGTACCGCTCTTCACCGCAACCACTTTACCGTCGAGGTCTTTTACGCTTTTAACATCGTTGTTATTGGCTTTGACCATTACCAGCAGACCACTCTTGTAGTAGCCGTCAGAGAAGTCGACCGCTTTTTTACGCTCGTCGGTAATGGTGATCCCAGCCAGCGCCAGGTCAACGTTTTTGGTTTGCAGCGCCGGGATAATGCCGCTGAAGTCCATCGGCTTAAGGGTGTAATCCAGCTTCAGCTCTTTCGCTACGGCAGCCCACAGGTCCACGTCAAAACCAACGTATTTATCGCCCTGTTTAAATTCGAACGGAACAAACGCGGTATCGGTCGCGACCACCAGTTTATCGGCGGCGTGGGAAGAGACCGCAAAAGCCAGGGTAAGTGCAGCAAGGGAAACTTTAAACACAGACTTCATAACATTTCCTTTTATATCCACGGGGCGATCCCCTGAGAGAACGTACGCAGTATGAAAAAATCGTGCCAGGTTTACAACCCATTGTTTTGTAAAGACGATATATTCTATCGCTGTACAAAAATTATGCTCTGTCAGCCGTAATGCACCATGTTGGGGCTCCATGCTGGTGCGTTGCTGGCATGTTGCACAATATGCTGCTATTAAGCGCAGAAAGCGGCGATAAAACAACCCTTGATTAACGATTGTGTGAGGTAATTATTACAAGTGATTTACTTTGTAGAGGGGGCAGAGCGCGGCAGAACAGAGGGGTTGCACCAGAGAAGTGCAAAACCCTCTCCCGGAGGGGAGAGGGTCATAAATAAAACGTATGCTTTATTCGATGTTCGATTCGATAAACCACAGGAATTTATCCAGGTCGCGGGATGCCGCGGTCAGGATGTCAGCGGTATCTTCGTCTTTCGCTTCTTCGATAGATTTACGCACGTCGTTAGCAACAATGGCATAGCGATCGGCCAGCTCTTTCAGGTGGTCCTGAACGCTGTGAATATCCAGCGGGTAGCTTTTCAGCGGGGTCTTGCTGTTAACAACCTGGGTAGTACCCAGTGCAACGCCACCTAACTGAACCGCACGCTCGGCGATGGTGTCCAGATGATCGGTCAACGTAGTGCGGAAGCCGTCCAGCATCTCGTGCACGCCAATAAAGTTAGCGCCGCGCATATTCCAGTGGGCCTGTTTAGTGATCAGAGACAGGTCAATGAACTGGGTCACCTGGCGATTCAGCAGCTCAATAGTCGCTTTTTTATCGTTATCCGCTACATCGTTGCGAGTATAAAGCAGATCGGATGATTTCGTTTTTACCAGTTTAGCGGTACTCATAATCTCATATCCTCTTGATGTGTGTTCCCAGGTAATTACTGGAGCTAAGTATAGCACCGGTTTTCGGCTCTGCTGACGAGTATATACCTATCGGTTCGATAGAAATAAAGAGGGATCAAAATTAATCGTTTAATTATCAGTATGTTATATTGCTTGCGGGAGATGATTCTTAATTTTACGGCAGACATTGAGAATGTAAATGAATATTAATTAGCAAAATAAGCGAGGCAGGAAATGATATTCTGCACGACGCAACGCCGTGCAGATAAATAATCAACCAATATCAACTTCTTTAATTTTACTCTCACGGCGCAGGGTGAGCGTAGAGCCAATGGACGCGGCAATAATGGCCGACAGGGCCAGCCACTGCACAAGGGTCAGCGTTTCGCTCAGGAAGATCATCCCGGATACCGCCGCCATCGCAGGCTCCATACTCATAAGAGTACCGAAAGTTCGGGTGGGCAGGCGCGTCAGGGCCATCATCTCCAGCGAGTAGGGCAGGGCGGTAGAGAGAATGGCCACGCCCAGGCCCAGCGGCAGGATCGACCAGTGCCAGAGCGCATCGCCTGCCTGAATCGCGCCGAGAGGCACAAACACCACGGCAGCGATCAGAGAGCCCAGCGCCACGGTGGCCGGGCCATGATCCTCTCCGGCGCGCTGGCCGCAGAGAATGTAGATAGCCCAGCAGGCACCTGCGCCAAGCGCACAGGCTGCCCCGGTCAGGTCGACATGGGAGACATCCTGCCCCAACGGCAAAAGGAACCACAGCCCCAGCACGGCCAGCACTACCCAGATAAAGTCTATCGGACGCCGGGAGGAGAACAGCGCGACCGCCAGCGGGCCGGTAAACTCCAGCGCCACCGCAATACCCAGCGGCACCGTCTGGATAGAGAGATAGAAGAGATAGTTCATCGCTCCCAGCGACAGCCCATAAAATAGCAGCGGCTTACGCTGCTCGGGCGTAAAACGCAGCCGCCACGGCCGGAAGACAATCACGAGGATAATTGTCCCAAGCGCCAGACGCAGGGCAGTCACGCCGGGCGCGCCGACCAGCGGAAAGAGCGATTTTGCCAGCGAGGCACCGCTCTGAATCGACGCCATTGCGACAAGTAGTATGAATATAGGTAACCAGGTGGGCAACTTCCGGGGTAAAGCAGGCATCCTTTCTCCTGTCAATTTATGTCAAACCGAGTAGAGAGGGCAGTGTAATGGAAATAGATGTCAGCGGTTGAGACGCCGTTGAAAATAAATGTCACGAAAGCAGTACAATGGCGACAAGTTGCTGGATTAATCACCGTATCTTTAGGAATAATCTGGATGAATATGTCGCTTTTATGGCGGCATAATAGCGGCATTAGCGGAAAAAAGGCTTTTTTTTGAAAGAGATACGAGCAAGAGGAAACGTTCTGTTACATCAAAAGGCCGGTTAGACAGCGTGATGCGCAAAGAGTTTCTCACTTTTTTTTGTTATATTTAATACTTAGGACTTACTTGAAGCACATTTGAGGTGGTTATGAAAAAAATTGCATGTCTTTCAGCACTGGCAGTTGTTCTGGCTGTATCCGCAGGTTCCGCTGTAGCGGCAACCTCTACTGTTACCGGCGGTTATGCTCAGAGCGACATGCAGGGCGTGGCGAACAAAGCTAACGGTTTCAACCTGAAGTATCGCTACGAAAACGACACTCCGCTGGGTTACATCGGTTCCTTTACCTACACTGAAAAAGATCGTACCGAAAGCAACGTGTACAACAAAGCCCAGTACTACGGCGTAACTGCTGGTCCGGCTTTCCGTCTGAACGACTGGGCAAGCGTGTACGGTGTAGTGGGTGTTGGCTACGGTAAATTCCAGCAGTCTCAGGATGTTGTAAACCATTCTGACAGCAGCGACTACGGCTTCTCTTACGGTGCGGGCATGCAGTTCAACCCGATCGAAGACGTTGCTATCGACGTTTCCTACGAGCAGAGCCGCATCCGTAGCGTTGACGTTGGCACCTGGATCGCAGGCGTGGGTTACCGCTTCTAATCACCCCGGTGATAGTCTAGACACAAAAACGGCCCTCAGGGGCCGTTTTTTTATGGGTGCAGTTTATTGATCCCGGCAAAAGCCGTAGGCCCGGCAAGCGGAGCGCCGCCGGGCGTGGGTATCCCTTACCGGGAACGGGTCTCAAACAGGTCCGTGCCCAGATGGTTGTAATCCACCTTTTGCAGCTTGAAGTTGGTCACCCAGGTTGGCCCGGCTTTATCGTTAGAGACAAAGCGGTAGCGGGTGGCGATCTCTTTGGCCGTGATGCCGGTCCACTGCGAAAAGAAGCTGAGGAAGTCGTTGGCCGAGCGGCGGGCTTTGATCAGCCGGTGGCGGGTATCGTCGCTGGAGATCACCATAAACGGCACCTGGAAGTTCTGCTGGAACTTATCATCATGGGCCAGATACTGCACCTCTTTGCCACGCTCCTTAAAGGCCAGACCGTGATCGGAGAAGTAGACCATCGAGAAGGTGCTGCCGCTGTTACGCAGCTGGTCGTAAAGCTTGCTGAGCAGGGTATCGGTTTGCGTAATCGAGTAGAGGTAGCACGAGGTCTCCTTCGACTGCACAAAGTCCGTGTACTTGCCGCCGGTGCGATCGCAGGCCTGTGGGTGTGAGCCCATCAGGTGCAGGACGATCAGCTGCGGCTGGCTACGGGCGGTGCTTAACACCTGCTCGGTCATCTTCAGCAGCGCCTCGTCGCGGGTGTTCTTATCGGCCTCGAAGTCACCGCTTTTTAAGAACTGCACCTCGTCGGCGCGTTTGGCAATGCTGGCGATGGCGGTATCATACTCGCCAATTTGCCCCTGATTAGAGAACCACCAGGTCTGGAAGCCCGCCCGGTTGGCCAGGGTAACAAAGTTATCCTGATACTGGGGCTTGTTGTCCATTACCCGGTTCAGGGTCAGGCCTAACGATTTTTGCGTCGAGCCGCTGGCTGCTACGTAGTCGGTAAAAAAGGTGCCGTTGACGCTGCTGGCGAAGGGGGTGTTCTGCCAGTGGCCGCCGAATGCGCCCACTGCATCGCGGCGCACGCTCTCGCCGATCACCACCACATAGGTGTGATACTTCGGCTTAACGCCCATCACGTTCCAGCTGTCTTTCATCCCGGCCAGCTGTGCCATTCGGCTCTGCTCATCCAGCACTTCCTGATTGTTAACCACCACGTCCTTCACAAAGCGAAACACCGGGTAGCCGGTATCTTTCAGATTAAAGACGCCACCATACGCCAGGTTCTGCACCGGGGCGACAAAGACGGTCGCCAGACAGAAGGCGACGCCAAGATGATCCCATTTTCCCCAGGTGGCGCGTTCGCTCTGCTTACGCCGGATAGCCATCACCCCAAGGCCAAAGATAAACAGGCCAATCACGTAGTTGTACCACGGGAAAATGGTCAGGATCTCCGTGGACTCCTCCATGTTAGTGGAGTGCAGCGCCAGCAGGGTATTGAAGTTGGGTGCGCCGTAGGCCTGGCCAAACGGGTAGTAGGAGGCGGCAAGCAGAGAGAAGACCGCGACGATTGCCTTCTGCGCACGCGGTGCATGACGCCACAGCAGCAGCAGCAGGCAGGCGAACGCCGTGGTATAGAGCAGGCTAAAGGGGTAGCCAAGCGCGTAGTTAATCAGTAACGACTGAAGAAAATAGAAACCCGTCCACGGGCTAAGAGCCTGGCTACGGGCAGCAAGCGTTTCTTTTATAGTTAAATTCATATAGCTGTATCACAAAACGCCATGTGCTCACCCTGGCGTAGAGGGTCAAAACCTGCTGGAGAGGGCGTGGAGAAGAGGAAGAGTTCCGCATCCGCGAGCCGCATTTGTGCAGGGCTGCGAGAAGATAGAGCGAGAGCAGACGAAGATCAACAGATTACGGGGCAATCTTTTGCGAGGATGGTTGCAAAATCAGCAAATAGTAAGGTTTTCTATGACAGAGAGACAGTATGGCGAGAGAATGTGACAGAAAAATGAAGCGGCGTACCGCGACGCCGCATTAATGGGATTTTTTATCGTCCTGCTGCGGTTTGCCGTTAAACATATCGCACAGCATGTTGAGCAACTGCAGCCGGACCTGGAATGGCGAGTGGGTAAACACGGTTAGGCACCTCTTGAGTTCGTTCATATCAACCTCCTCCTGCATGATATCGTGACGTTCAATCTACGAAGGTTGTCTGCATTACATACAGATATAGCACAGGCTATATTGTATAGCTACGGCTATTAGCCAAATTTTTTGTGCTGGTCTACTTATGGTTTACACTGAGCGCAACCGTATATGATGCATTTATCGCGTTACCCATGAGGAAGTCCAATGAGCCGTCGCGTAGGCAAGACAACAACAAAAAAAGTGACGCAGCTGGTGAATGTCGAGGAGCACGTTGAGGGCTTTCGACAGGTGCGGGAAGCGCACCGGCGGGAGCTGATTGATGACTATGTGGAACTGATCTCCGATCTGATCCGCGAGGTAGGGGAAGCCCGTCAGGTGGATATGGCTGCCCGACTGGGGGTGTCCCAGCCGACGGTGGCAAAAATGCTTAAACGTCTGGCAACGGTAGGGCTGATCGAGCAGATCCCCTGGCGCGGCGTATTCCTGACTCCGGAGGGGGAGAAGCTGGCTCAGGAGAGCCGGGAGCGGCACCAGATCGTCGAGAGCTTTCTTCTCGTGCTGGGCGTAAGCCCGGAGACCGCGCGCCGTGACGCCGAAGGCATGGAGCACCACGTTAGCGAGGAGACGCTGGAACGCTTTCGCCTCTTTACCCTTCAGCAGGAGCATCCTGCGGAATGACCCTGCCGTTCGTGCGCGCGCTGGCGCGCGATCGCTTTTTCCAGCTGCTGATCCTGATCGGCATTACCCTGAGCTTTTTCGTTCCCTTTCATCCGGCCGCGTGGCCCAGGGCGATCGACTGGCACACCATTCTGACGCTAAGCGGACTGATGATGCTTACCAAAGGGGTGGAGCAGAGCGGCTACTTTGACGTCGTGGGGCGTCGAATGGTCCGGCGCTTCGCCACCGAGCGGCGGCTGGCCATGTTTATGGCCCTGGCGGCCGCGCTGCTTTCCACCTTCCTGACCAACGACGTGGCGCTGTTTATAGTTGTGCCGCTCACGCTGACGCTCAGAAAGCTGTGCGAAATCCCGGTTAACCGGCTAATCATCTTTGAAGCGCTGGCGGTAAACGCCGGGTCGCTGCTAACCCCTATCGGTAATCCGCAAAATATTCTGCTGTGGGGGCGATCCGGCCTCTCATTTGCTGCCTTTACCGGGCAGATGGCGCTGCTGGCGCTGGTCATGATGGCGACCCTGCTGCTGCTCTGCTGGCTCTTTTTCCCTAATAAAGCCCTGAACTACCACAGCGGCAGCCAGGCCCCGTCATGGCAGCCGCGCCTGCTCTGGACCTGCCTGGCGCTGTATGTAGTGTTCCTCATCTCGCTGGAGCTAAAGCATGAGGGCTGGGGTGCTCTGATCGTCGCCGCAGGCTTTGCGGTCGTGGCCTTTAAGGTGCTGAAGAGCGTGGACTGGACGCTGCTGCTGGTATTTATGGCGATGTTTATCGACGTCCACCTGCTGGTGCAGCTTCCCGCTCTCCAGGGATCGCTCAACGGCGTAGAGCACCTCTCTCAGCCCGCCCTGTGGCTCACGGCTATCGGCCTGTCGCAGGTCATCAGCAACGTGCCGGCGACCATTCTGCTGTTGAACTACGTCCCGCCCACTCAGCTGCTGGCCTGGGCAGTCAACGTCGGCGGTTTCGGCCTGCTGCCCGGCTCGCTGGCGAACCTGATCGCCCTGCGCATGGCCAACAATCGCCGCATCTGGTGGCGCTTCCATCTCTACTCTATTCCGCTGCTGATCTGGGCCGCGCTGGTGGGGTATGGGTTACTTATTATCAGTTAATGCGAATTTGTCAGTTTTTCCTGGCAAATGTATAGCAACCTCCTAACTTTAGATAACGGCGCACGTGTCGCGCCGTTCATCGACAGGACAGTTGCAACGCTATGGCTGATAACGAAAAGAATCCTGACGCAGCTCAGGAAGAGAACAATTCCGATCGGAAAGATCAAAACGATACTCAAAACGATACTCAAAACAAGGAACGTAAGCGGCCCGGTAAGAAGCCGCTTATTATACTGGGGGTAGTCGTTGTGGTGATGGTGATCGTCGCGCTGGTGTGGTGGTTAATGACCCGCAACCAGGAGACCACCGACGACGCCTTTACCGAAGGCGATGCGGTTACCGTCGCGCCCAAGGTGGCGGGCTACGTCACCGAGCTGCGGGTTAAGGATAACCAGCGCGTGAAGAAGGGCGATCTGCTGGTGCTGATCGATCCCCGGGACGCCACCGCCCAGCGCGATCAGGCTCAGGCTCAGCTTGGGCTGGCTACCGCCCAGCTTCATCAGGCTCAGGCCCAGCTGGCGCTCTCAAAGGTGCAGTATCCCTCTCAGCGTGATGAAGCGCAGGCGCAGGTGCTTAAGGCCAAGGCTGACTTAGCCAACGCCGAAGCCGCCTATCGTCGCCAGCGCGGTGTCGACCCGCGGGCGACCACCCAACAAAATATCGACAGCGCCAACGCCCAGCTGCGCAGCGCTCAGGCCCAGCTGGCCAGCGCCAATGCCCAGCTTGAGGTAGCAAGCCAGATTAACCTGCAGATCCGCCAGCAGGAGACCAACGTCGAAGCGCGTGAGCAGCAGGTTGAGCAGGCCCGCGCCCAGCTGGAGACGGCGAACCTTAACCTCTCCTATACCGAAGTGCGCGCCCCCTTTGATGGCTTCGTCACCAAACGTAACGTGCAGACCGGCACCCTGGTGCAGGCGGGCACGGCGCTCTTCTCGCTGGTCTCGCCTGATATTTGGGTGGTGGCGAACTTCAAAGAGTCGCAGCTGGAGCGGATGCGCCCCGGTAATAAAGTCACTATCGGCGTTGATGCCTACCCGGATCTTGAGCTGGAGGGGCATATCGACAGTATCCAGCAGGGGAGCGGCTCGCGCTTCTCCGCCTTCCCGTCGGAAAACGCCACCGGTAACTTCGTGAAGATCGTCCAGCGCGTGCCGGTGAAGATCGTCATTGATAAGGGCCTTGACGCGAACCAGCCGCCGCTGCCGCTGGGCCTCTCCGTGGAGCCGAAGGTGACGCTGGAATGACCGATCACAGCCATGAGAGCTGGCGTCCTGCCAGTAACCCGTGGGCGGTGGCGATTGTCGTCACCCTCGCGGTGTTTATGGAGATCCTCGATACCACCATCATCAACGTGGCGCTGCCCCATGTTGCCGGCTCGCTGTCGGCGAGCTACAGCGAATCCACCTGGGTACTCACCAGCTACCTGGTGGCGAACGGCATCGTGCTGCCGATCTCGGCCTTCCTGAGCCGCGTCTTTGGCCGCAAGCGCTTCTTCCTCATCTGCATCGTGATGTTCACCGTCTGCTCGTTCCTGTGCGGTATCGCCACCGAGCTGTGGGAGATTATCCTGTTCCGCATCCTGCAGGGCTTCTTCGGCGGGGGGCTACAGCCGACCCAGCAGTCGGTGCTGCTGGACTACTTTAAGCCGGAGGATCGCGGCAAGGCCTTTGGCCTGTCGTCAATTGCGATCATCGTTGCCCCGGTGCTCGGCCCGACCCTCGGGGGCTGGATCACCGACAACTACTCCTGGCGCTGGGTCTTCTTCATCAACATCCCGGTGGGGATCGTCACCGTGCTGGCGATCTACCAGCTGCTGGAAGATCCGCCCTGGGAGCGCAAATCGGAAGAGAAGCTGACCATCGACTGGACCGGCATCGGCCTGATTGCCCTGGGTCTGGGCTGCTTGCAGGTGATGCTGGACCGTGGCGAAGACGACGACTGGTTCGCCTCGGGTTTTATCCGCACCTTTGCCGTGCTGACCCTGATTGGCATTATCGGGGCCATCTACTGGCTGATGTACGCTAAAAAGCCGGTGGTGGATCTGCACTGCATGAAAGATAAAAACTTTGCCGTCTCCAGCCTGCTGATGGCAGGGATGGCAATGATCCTCTACGGCAGCTCGGTGGTGATCCCCCAGCTGGCGCAGCAGGATCTCGGCTACACCGCGACCTGGTCCGGGCTGGTGCTCTCGCCGGGGGCGGTGCTGATCGTACTCACCATCCCGCTGGTGCTGAAGCTGATGCCGGTGGTGCAGACCCGGTGGATCATCGCCTTCGGCTTTACCTGCCTGGCGGTGGCCTTCTTCTGGTCACGCAATCTGACCCCGGACGTTGATTTTGAAACCCTGGTGCTGTTCCGCAGCGCGCAGTCGATTGGTCTCGGCTTTCTGTTTGTGCCGCTTACCACCATCGCCTTTGTCACCATTCCGCGCCAGCTCAACGCCGACGCCGCCGCGCTGTTTACCATGTTCCGTAACGTCGCCGGATCGATCGGAATTTCGCTCTCAACCGCCGCCATTACCGAACGTGCCCAGGTGCACAGCGCCTATTTAAGCGCCCATACCACCCCCTTTAGCGAGCAGTTCCAGCTGGCGGTGCGCGAGACCGCCGAGGCGATCCGCAACTTCACAACGCTGCCGGGAGATCCGCTCGGGCTGGCAACCGGGCAGATGTATCGAACCATGATTGAGCAGTCGCGCTTTCTCGCCTACGTTGATGTCTTTACCATCCTCAGCGCCGTGGCGTTTTTACTGATTCCGTTTTGTCTTCTGCTTTCGCCGATCAAGAGCGAAGGCAGCGCAGGAGCACATTAACATGCACAGGATACATACCCCGACGCTGTCGTTACTCACCCTGCTGCTGGCGGGCTGCGCCGTGGGGCCGGACTACCAGCAACCCGTTCCGCCTGCGGTAAGTCACTGGAACGACGCCGGGGATAAAACCGTGCCGTCGCAAACCTCCAGCCAGGCGGTAAATCCACGCTGGTGGACCACCTTTAACTCGCCGCAGCTCAACAGTCTGATCGAGCGGGCGATCGCCGGCAACCTCTCCCTGCAGCAGACCGTGCTGCGCATTGCTGGCGCACGCGAGCAGATCAACCAGGCGGGCGGGGCCTTCCTGCCAGCGGTAAACGGCAACCTTCAGGCCACCCGGCAGCAGCTGGGGCTGGAGGGCGAGCTGAAATCCCACGATGTTTATGGTCAGCTGCAGGACGTCGATCCCGAGATAAACAACGCCCTTGGGGTGCTCACCCAGCCGGTGAATCTCTACCAGGGCAGCTTCGACGCCCAGTGGGAGCTGGATCTGTGGGGCAAGGTGCGCCGCCAGGTCGAGGCGGCCAACGCTCAGCAGCAGGCGGCTATCGAACAGCGTAACGACGCGCTGGTGTCACTGGAGGCGGAAGTGGCGCGCGCGTGGCTCCAGCTGCGCGGGGCGCAGAGTATCCTTGCCACCATGAATACCCAGATCGACACCGCAAAGGAGACGCTTAGCCTGACCGAGAGTCGCCAGCGTGGCGGTCTGTCGCCGCAGCTGGACGTAGAGAACGCCCGTGCACAGCTCGGCAGCCTGGAGGCGCAGCTGCCACAGTACCAGGCCCAGGAGCAGCAGGCGATGAACGCCCTGGCCATTCTGATCGGCAAGCCACCCGGTGCGCTGAATGCAGAGCTACGGTCGGTGCAGCCCCTGCCGAAGCTGCCGGATATTATCCAGACCGGCATTCCTTCAACGCTGGCCCGCCGTCGACCGGACGTGCGTGAAGCCGAGGCCAACCTGCACGCGGCCACCGCGCAGATCGGCGTCTCGGTGGCTCAGCTCTTCCCGAGCCTGACCCTGAGCGGCCAGTTTGGCCTGCGCAACAGCGAAACCGACTGGCTAACCGACTGGAGCAGCCACTTCTACAGTTTCGGGCCGCAGGTGTCGATTCCCATCTTCCAGGGCGGAAGGCTGGTCTCCAGCGTCAAGCTGGCGCGAGCGCAGCAGGGCGCAGTGGCGCTCAACTATCGCCAGACGGTGCTGAGCGCGCTGGGCGATGTAGAGAACGCGCTGGTCAGCTACCGCACCGATCAGCAGCGCGAAGCCGGGCTGAGCAAAACCATTGAGGCGTTGCAGAGCGCGTTCGATCTCGCCAGCGACAGCTACCGCCAGGGGATCGCCACCTTCATTGACGTACTTGATGCCCAGCGCCAGCTGGCGCAGGCCGAGCAGCAGCGTGCCCAGGCGCGGGTGCAGAGTAGC
Source organism: Pseudescherichia sp. AS216 (assembly GCF_037152055.1). NCBI lineage: Bacteria > Pseudomonadati > Pseudomonadota > Gammaproteobacteria > Enterobacterales > Enterobacteriaceae > Pseudescherichia > Pseudescherichia sp. AS216. The sequence continues at coordinate 459,203 of NZ_JBBCMV010000001.1, forward strand.
CTCGACCTGGTGGCGCTCTACAAGGCGCTGGGAGGCGGCTGGGAGCCGTACCAGACCGTGCAGCTGCCGGACTATCCGGTCTTTGGTGAAGCGACGCGAGGATAAAGTTCAGAGGATTGGGCAAGAAACGCGCAGGATCCTCACATTCGCGATCCGGCGCATCGGAGTATAACTACTGAACACTCATCGACACCCAAAGGAGCGTTCTATGCGTTATCAAAAACTTGGCAATACCGGTCTCTTTGTCTCCGAGCTGTGCCTGGGCACCATGACCTTCGGCGGCGAAGGCGGCATGTGGGGCAAGATTGGTCAGCTGCGGCAGAACGACGCTGAGCGGCTGGTGGGCGACGCCCTCGCGGCGGGCATCAACTTTATCGATACCGCCAACGTTTACTCGGAAGGGCGTTCGGAAGAGATCACCGGCCAGGCGCTGAAAAACCTCAAGATCCCTCGCGAAGACGTGGTGGTGGCGACCAAGGTGTTCGGTGAAACCGGCACCGGCGGAGTCAACTCGCGCGGTAGCTCCCGCTACCATATTATCGGCAGCGTCAAAGAGAGCCTGCGCCGACTCCAGCTGGATCATATCGACCTCTACCAGCTGCACGGCTTCGATCCGGCCACGCCCATTGAAGAGACGCTCTACGCCCTTGATAACCTGGTTCAGCACGGCCATGTCCGCTATATCGGCGTCTCCAACTGGGCGGCGTGGCAGATTATGAAGGCGCTGGGCATCTCCGAGCGCCTGGGGCTGGCCCGTTTCGCCTCGCTACAGGCTTACTACACCATCGCCGGGCGCGACCTTGAGCGTGAGCTGGTGCCAATGCTGCAAAGCGAAGGCGTGGGGCTGATGGTCTGGAGCCCGCTGGCGGGTGGCCTGCTGAGCGGCAAGTATGACCGCAGCGGCAGCGGAGAAGCGGGCGGGCGCCGACTAGAATTTGACTTCCCGCCGGTAGAGAAAGAGCGCGCCTTCGACTGCGTAGACGTGATGCGTAACATTGCCGACAGCAAAGGCGTGTCGGTAGCGCAGATCGCCCTGGCGTGGCTGCTGCATCAGCCGGTGGTCAGCAGCGTGATTATCGGCGCTAAACGTCCGGATCAGCTGGCGGATAACATTGCCGCGACGGAGATCCGCCTGAGCGAAGAGGAATTGAAACAGCTGGATGCGGTCAGCGCGCTGCCGCGTGAGTATCCAGGCTGGATGCTGGAGCGGCAGGGGGAATATCGCCGTAACCAGCTGGCACAACAATAAACGCAAAATAAAAAAGCCCGGCGATTGCCGGGCTTTTTACTGACTGCTGAAAATCTTAGTTCAGACGAACCGGCATCCCGGAACGGTTCTGAATCGCCTGCTCAACGACGCTCTGGTCGGCGTCCGGCTGGCTGGTGATGCTCTGCACGCTCTTGGTCAGCGCGATCGGCACAATCTCTTTGCCGTCAAACTGCGCTTCGGTGGTAGAGAGCGGGTTGTGAACCTCGATATAGCGGCTACCGTCTGGCTCAGTGGTCGCTTTTACCGGCTCATCGATAAACTGTACGCGGGTACCGACCGGCACGTTCTGGAACAGGAACTTGATGTCGTCGTTACGCAGACGCACGCAGCCGTGGCTCACGCGCAGGCCGATGCCGAAGTTAGCGTTGGTGCCGTGAATAGCATACAGGCGGCCAATGTACAGGGCATAGAGGCCCATCGGGTTATCCGGACCGGCAGGCACCACGGCTGGCAGCGGGTTACCGGCGGCAATGTACTCCTGGTGCATCTTCGCCGTTGGCGTCCAGGTCGGGCCGGCTTTCTTGCGCTCAACCTTGGTAGTCCAGTTGATCGGGGTGTCTTTACCCAGCTGACCGATACCGATCGGCAGTACGATCACGGTGTTGGTGCCTTTCGGGTAGTAGTAGAGGCGCATCTCGGCGCTGTTGATCACAATGCCTTCATGCACGGTGTCCGGCAGGATCAGCTGCTGAGGAATGTTCATCACGCTACCGCCCTTCGGCAGATAGGGGTCAATACCTGGGTTAGCTTCCATCAGGTTAGACAGCCCCATCTGGTACTGGGCCGCGTAGTACTCCAGCGGCTGGCTGTTGTTCTCTGGCAGGGTGATGACCTGGTTCTGGCCAATCAGACGGCTACCATCAGTCGGCAGCGGATAGGTTACAGCAGACGCGGATTTGCAAAACCCTACTACAGCGAAAGCCGCCGCTAAAATTGTTGTTAATTTCATATTCATGGTATGCGAGGTTTCTGTGCCACAGGCCGTTTAGTTAAGAATGCTCAAAAGGATGGGAGCGCATTATATGTGCATTCCCACGCGCATGGAATTGAGATGTGTACGAAATCACATTTTTTTCTCTCACCCTATTGTAGCAACTGTTCACACCTGCGCGATTTCGATTCGGAATTGTGGCATAATGCAGAGTTTGTCACACATTTTCAGGATAACACCGTGTTAGTTACCAGCAACGTCACCATGCAGTTTGGCAGTAAGCCGCTGTTTGAAAATATCTCCGTCAAGTTTGGCGGCGGCAATCGTTACGGCCTGATTGGGGCGAACGGTAGCGGAAAATCCACCTTTATGAAGATCCTCGGCGGCGACCTTGAGCCGACGCTGGGCAACGTCTCTCTCGATCCGAACGAGCGTATCGGTAAGCTGCGTCAGGATCAGTTCGCCTTTGAAGAGTTCAGCGTGCTCGACACGGTGATCATGGGTCACGGCGAGCTATGGGAAGTGAAGCAGGAGCGCGATCGCATCTACGGCCTGGCCGAGATGAGCGAAGAGGATGGCTATAAAGTGGCCGATCTCGAAGTGCTGTACGGCGAGATGGACGGCTACTCCGCCGAGTCCCGTGCGGGCGAGCTGCTGCTCGGCGTCGGTATTCCGGTAGAGCAGCACTACGGCCCGATGAGCGAAGTGGCTCCCGGCTGGAAGCTGCGTGTGCTGCTGGCCCAGGCGCTGTTCTCCGATCCGGACATTCTCCTGCTCGATGAACCGACCAACAACCTGGATATCGATACCATTCGCTGGCTGGAGCAGGTGCTGAACGAGCGTAACAGCACCATGATCATCATCTCGCATGACCGTCACTTCCTGAACATGGTCTGCACCCATATGGCGGATCTGGACTACGGCGAGCTGCGCGTTTATGCGGGCAACTACGACGAGTACATGACCGCGGCGACCCAGGCGCGTGAACGCCTGCTGGCCGACAACGCCAAGAAGAAAGCGCAGATCGCTGACCTGCAATCCTTCGTCAGCCGCTTTAGCGCCAACGCCTCGAAGTCTCGTCAGGCGACCTCCCGTGCGCGTCAGATCGATAAGATCAAGCTGGATGAGGTAAAAGCCTCCAGCCGTCAGAACCCGTTCATTCGTTTTGAGCAGGATAAGAAGCTGTTCCGTAATGCGCTGGAAGTGGAAGCCCTCACCAAAGGCTTCGATAACGGCCCGCTGTTTAAGAATTTCAACCTGCTGCTGGAAGTGGGCGAGAAGATTGCTATTCTCGGTGCCAACGGCGTGGGTAAAACCACCCTGCTGAAAACGCTGGTGGGCGATCTGCAGCCGGATAGCGGCACCGTGAAGTGGTCAGAAAACGCCAAAATTGGCTACTACGCGCAGGATCACGCCGCCGACTTTGATAACGATCTCACCGTCTTCGACTGGATGAGCCAGTGGAAGCAGGAGGGGGACGATGAGCAGGTGGTGCGCAGCTTCCTGGGTCGTCTGCTCTTTAGCCAGGACGATATCAAGAAGCCAGCGAAGGTGCTCTCCGGGGGCGAGAAGGGGCGTATGCTCTTTGGCAAGCTGATGATGCAGAAGCCGAACATTCTCGTAATGGATGAACCGACCAACCACCTGGACATGGAATCGATCGAGTCGCTGAACATGGCGCTGGAGATGTATCCGGGCACGCTGGTCTTCGTCTCCCACGATCGTGAGTTCGTGAGCTCCCTGGCGACCCGCGTGATTGAGATCACCCCTGAACGCGTCGTAGACTTCAGCGGGAACTACGAAGACTATCTGCGTAGTAAAGGCATAGATTAATTTCCCGTCGTCTTTCACGCTACAGGTGTGTTGGCTGCACCTGCTCACCCCGGTCACTTACCTATGTAAGCTCCCGGGGATTTACAGGTTTGCCGCCTTCCTGTAACGCGAAATACTTAGGGAAATTGGGCTATGAGAATGCCCGGTGGCGCTGGCGCTTACCGGGCCTACGAGCCATGTTTTGTAGGCCGGGCAAGGCGGAGCCGCCGCCCGGCATTGTTCAGATCATCCACGCATCCCCTTCAACACCATTCACCAGCAGCCTACGTTTTTCTCCTGCCGGTAGTGACACCTTTAGCACTTTCCATGTCGGACGGTAGTCCCCATGCGCCTTGACCTTCAGGTTAATCGTTGCCGCATCGCACACCATCTGCCACTCTATCCACAGCGCATTGCCACTCTGGTAGCCCCAGCTCTCACCATCATCTTCAAACAGCAGGCCGCAAGTACTGCCAACGCCTTTCAGCGGAAACAGCTTCAGCTCACGTGCGTTATCTTTTTCGGCGCTCACGTGGGTGATGCGCTCGCTGAGCGGCAGGCCTGCCCCGGCTCGTACCAGGAGGGGTAACTTCTCCAGCGGCGCGTCGCGAACGATCCACTGACCGCCGGAAAACCATTCGTGGGTATAGAAATCGTACCAGCCGTATTCATTTGCCGGTAGCCAGACACGGCGTTCGCGCGCGCCAGGCTCTACCACACTGGCAACCAGAAGATCGCGTCCCAGCAGAAAATCGTCACACTCCTCGAAGGTCTGTTCGTCATGCTCGTGATCGAGGAAAGTCGGGCGCAGCATCGGCTCATCGTCAGCATGTGCCTGCCACAGCAGGGTATAGAGATAGGGCAGCAGACGATAACGCAGTTCGATAGCGCTGCGAATGGCTGGCGTCACCCCTGAATACATCCACGGTTCATTCACCGTATGGTCATCATTCCACGAATGGATAGTAAAGCGCGGATGCATCACGCCGTTTTGTACCCAGCGGACAAACAGCTCTGCATCTGGCTTATCCCCAGAGAAACCGCCCACGTCGTGGCCGACGTTATATAACCCCGACAGGCTCATCCCCAGCCCCATCCGCGTGTTATAGCGCAGCGTCTCCCAGCTGGTGCGATTGTCCCCGCTCCAGGTTTGCACATAGCGCTGCATCCCGGCGCAGCCAGAGCGGGAGATAAGATACGGGCGCTTATGCGGGGCAAAGCGCTGCTGCGCCTCCAGCGAGGCGCGCATCATCAGCAGTGGCATTACCGGGCGAATATGCTTGATCGCAATTTCCCGGCCAAAGCCGTGGCAGCGCGCTTCGCCGTCCCAGACCTCGAACTCGTTATTGTCGTTCCACGTTGAGTCAATACCCATTTCCAGCAGCTGGCAGGTTACCCCCTCCTGCCACCAGGCAACGGTTTGCGGATTAGTGAAGTCGAGGTGCGAGCCTTCGTCATCCCAAAAGCTCGAACGCTCTGGGGCATCGGCTTCGGAATCGCGAATAAACAGGCCGCGCTCGGCGACCTCGCTATAGCGGGGATGATCCTGAAGCAGGCACGGCTTAATGTTGGCGGCAAGCTTTAGCCCGGCATCGTGAAACGCCTGGCTCATCGCCTTCGGCTGCGGCACCTTGTCGTAGTTCCAGTTAAAAACGTAGCGTTTGCCGTTAATTGAGGTGTAGCCGGACGATAGCTGGAACGAGTCACATGGAATAGCGTGCTCGTTACAGAGACGGATAAAGTTCATCAGCTGTTGCTGCGCGTCCGGCGCATCGGTGTAGTGCATGGTCGAACCGCTGTAGCCCAGGCTCCATTTTGGTCCAAACAGGGTTTTGCCGGTCAGGCGCACAAACGCTTTGGTCACGTCGAGCGCCCGTTTTCCAGTAAACAGGTAGTAATCAATATCGCCCGCCTCGGCCTGCCAACGGCGATAGGGCGTGTGGTAGTTATCAATTTCGTTACCGAGATCGAGCCAGCAGCTGCTCAGATTGTCATAAAACAGGCCATAGCTGATATCGTCGCGGCGGGTGAGGGTAAACGGAACGTGCTTGTACAGCGGGTCGGTACTCACCGCGTTGTAGCCCATAGCATCAAGGTTGCGCATTTCATAGCGCTTGCCGGTGCGTTGCAGAGTGCCCGCTTTTTCGCCAAGGCCATAGACGCGCTCATCTTTACGGCGGCTTTGATAGTGGGCCACGCCGTCGCCGTGAGCGTTCAGCAGATAGGCGCTGGTCGGCCGGTCGCTGACCAGCGCCTGCCACTCGCCTTCCGCGTTACGGTAGTGCCACTCCAACCACAGCGGCTGGTGAACGGTCACGCGCAGCTGTTCGCTGGCGATAGTTAACTGCTCGTCTCGCTGCTCCAGCGTCCACGCGGGGAGGGTGAAACCGCTCAGATCGTCGCGGGAGCGGCCTTCCCACGGCACGTCCTGCCCCGGGGCGATACTCCAGGTGCGGTCCAGCGCCAGCTCGCCTTTGCGTTTAACCAGCACGCGGAACAGATCCTCTTCCAGAACGTAGAGGCACAGCGTGTGCTGGCCGTCGATGGTCAGTTCCACGTGATGGGCCGACTGCGTGTTAAAAACCCAGTTTTTAAGCGTCTTCATAATTTATATCCACTCTCAGGTGCGCTTTGCGCGACGTTCAGCAATAAAGGTGACGAGGAAAAGGGCACCAATCAGGTCAAAAAAGCCCATCGCAACGAACAGCGGGTTGAAGCCGATCTTGTCGGCGGTCACCCCGATAAGCAGGGAGAAGAGAAAGCTGGCGATCCAAGCGGCGGAGCCGCGCATACCGTTAACGGTGGCCATCTGCCCCTTATCGAACGACTCCACCACCAGCGCGCTGAGCATGCAGGAGATGATCTGATGGCCGAAGCCACCTATCGAGATCAGGCCAATGATGATGTAGGGATCGCGGGTCAGGGTGACGATAGCCAGCGAAATCATCAGGAACGCGCCGGTGACCGAGCTGGCAACGATAGCGTTAATGCGCACGCAGCCAAACCAGCGGGTGTAGAGTTTGGTCAGGTAGCCGCTGGCGATGCTGCCGAGATCGGCGGCGAGAAACGGTAGCCAGGCGAACATAGCGATCTGCTTAAGATCCATTCCATGCTCTTTCGCCAGATAGAGCGGCACCCAGAAGCTCATGACCGCCCAGGCTGGCTCTGCCATAAAGGCCGGGATGGCAATACCATAAAAACGCCTGTTTTTTGACACGGTTTTCAGGGCGGTTAAAAAAGGGAGCCTGATGGCTGGAGGTTCATTATCCCGCTTGATCCAGGCCAGCTCCTCGCGATCCAGATTCGGGTGTTTTTCCGGGCTGTTGTAGAAGATCCACCACAGCACGACCCACAGCAGGGCCAGCACCCCGGTAAACATAAACGCCCCCTGCCAGCCGAAAGAGGCGTGGGCAAAATAGATAATGGGTGGGGCCAGCATCGCGCCGATTGAAAAGCCAACGCCAGCCCAACCGGCAGCGATAGGCCGCTCTGATTTTGGAAACCATTCGCCAATGGTTTTGGCATTTGCCGGGGTTGCCGCCGCTTCCGCGCCGCCCATAAAGAAACGCAGTATTGCCAGATGGAGCCAGTTACCCGCCCCGGCGTGGGCGATACAGGCGATTGCCCACAGGGTGGCACAGATCATAAAGCCCAGCTTGAGGCCAATAACGTCAATCAGCCAGCCGCAGAGGGGCTGGAAGAGGGTATAGGCTAGCTGGAATGCGCCGACGATCCACGAATACTGTTCGGTGGTAACGCCGAGGCTATCTTTCAGTTCTGGGGCGATAATGCCCAGCGAATTGCGGGTGATATAGTTCACGGTGACGCCGAGCAAGAACAGGATCAGCATCCACCAGCGTAGTTTTTTGATTACCCGGTGGCGCTTTGTTACCACCCCATCATTGTTGTTAATTCCCTGGCTCATCTGTTTCTCCGCACACGTTCTGTAGGGACGTTATGACGCGCCATGAGGGGTGTTATACCGAAATGGCCCGTCTGAGAATGTCTATTTTTTGCCTGGATTTTGTATACAACTAGTATGGAAGTTGTACGACAGGTTTACGTTAGGAGAGAAAAACGGAGAGCCATAGCAGATTTTGTGCAAGGATTCTCATCAATGTGCAGAATTATGCGGCACTATTGGAGCGTAACGGCTGTTCATCAGGTTTTAAACTCATGAAAATTTTCTCATGAGGCAAACGGAGCCAGATCACAAAATGGATAAAAAGCTCAAAATCAGTGAAATCGCGTGCCGAACTAACCTGTCGACCAGTACCGTGTCGAGGGTATTAGCCGGGAAGGCGAACACCAGTGAAGCAGCACGCCATGCCGTACTGGCCTGCGCCCGTGAGCTGGGCGTTATGGAGGGAATGGCGGCGGGCCGACTACTGCTCAACAACCTGGTTATTTTCGCTCCACAGCGCGCGTTCGATGAGCGCTCCGATATTTTTTATTACCGGGTGATCCAGAGCATTAGCAAAGCGGTCAGCGCGCATGAGGTCAGGCTACGCTACTGCGCGTTAGAGGAGCTGGGCAGTGATGCCAATGCCTTTATTACGCGAATGAATACCCCGGAGACCCAGGCGGCAATTCTGCTGGGCATTGACGATCCGCATATTCATGAGCTGGCAGCGGATTTAGCCAAACCCTGCGTGTTAATCAACTGCCGTGACAGGCGGATGCGTCTGCCAACCGTGGCACCAGACCACCGTGCAATAGGTGAATTTGCGGCTGATTATCTGTTTGATCTTGGCCATTGCAAGGTGGTGAACGTTCTCTGCCTGCGCCGCTACACAATGGATCTGCGCCTGGCTGGGATCAAAGAGGCCTGGCAGCGGCGAAACCTGAAGTTTCATAACCAACGGGATCTTATTACTGTTCCTCGCTTTAGCGCTAACGAGGCTGAGATACGGGTTGCGGAGTGGCTGGATAATCCGGCACATAAAAACACCCCGACGGCCTTCCTGGTAGGGGGGGATTTTATGGCGGAGGGAACCGTGCGGGCACTACAGCGCCGGGGCCTGCGCGTGCCGCAGGATGTATCGGTAATGAGTATTGATGCCTTTAATCTGGCTGCAATACAGGATGTGCCGCTGACGGCGGTGCATGTCCCCCGTGACGAGCTGGGGGTTGAAGCAGTACAGCTTTTACAGCAACGGCTTATTCGCCCACAGGCGGCGACTGGATCGCTATTGATTAACGGCACGCTGGTGGTGCGGGAATCGGTACGGCGGATACGGCCGGGCCAGCGCCGTACCACCATCGAGGAGGAAGGACTTTACGACGTTTAAGCCATCAAACTGATTCAGACTATTGTTCTACGTATGGAAAGCTACCTTCCCAGAGGTATAACTTATGCTTTTAACGACCAATCTCGATATCCTGATCGAAGGCACGCTCAATCAGGATTTTGATTATATTACCGGCGCTGAATCTATAGATGATGCTATTGATATTTATACCAGCGAGCTGGCAGCGAATGACCGGGCTGATTTAAAAAAAGAGGTATTAGCTTTTCTTGCCTACGATGAAAAAACAATCGAGTCTGAGTTCAGGGCGCGCTACATAAATTCTTTTGCACCAGAAGAGGGGAAAGGATTGTTATTGCGCATCCTTGAAGGGATAAACAACGCATGAAAAGCCATGAAACCTCTGCGTAAAGGCGGATACGACCGGGACAGCGTCGTACCGCCGTAGCGTACAGGAGCTAAGCCATGCCCAACGCGCGCTTGCCGTGCTCGTTTAAATCCGCCACCGTAAAGCGGTTCTCCCACGTCGCTTCATAATCCTCACGCGGGAAGTCCCCCGGCGACGCGCCGTTCTCTAATGCCACCTTGACCTTCTGGGCATAGGCGAGGTTCTTCTCGCACAGCGGCGCGGCGGGAATATACATCACATTGCCCCAGCCCTGCTGGTTCTCTACCGGTGCCACAGAGTGGATAACGTCACAGTGCCACCACACCGAGTCCCCGGCCTCCAGCGCCGGAATGCTGGTTAGCGCCTCGATCAGCAGCGGGTGCCACTTCTCAGAGACAGGCAGCACACGCCCAGGCGCAACGCCGCACAGCTCATCCTCCGGCACGTCGTCCAGCAGCGGGCGCAGCAGAACATAGGCCATCGCCTCGGGGATCGGTACCACGTGCAGCAAACCCTGGCCCGGCAGCATATCCGACAGCGCCGTCCAGCCCTGGAAGGTGCGGAACACCGAACACTTGGTGGTGTTATCCACGGTGTACTCTTCCACTTCGGTACGGTGCGCAGCGTGCCACGGATCGTAGCTGTCGATATCGCCATTAAACACCGAGGCGAAAACCTGCTGGTAGGCGGGCAGCAGCCAACGCTCCAGCGCCCCGGAATCGGTATGCGCGCCCAGCCCTTTTGAGGTCGTACCCGGTGGACGACGACGAATGCGGTCCGGATAGATCACGCTAACATCCGGATCGAACCACTGCTTGCCGTCGCTCTCAAAGGTCCAGAGGCGGTTTAGCAGGGACTGCACCTGCACCATCTCGCTGCTCTGGCGGGCCTGCATCTGCGCCTGCGACCAGTAGATGGGATAGATCTCCGGGCGTGAGGCCTCAAGCGTACCAAAGAAGCTATCCCCCGGCCCTCTATAGACGTCGTCGAAACGGTTCTGATCAAGGTAGGCCAGCATAGATTGATCCCAGCCCATCGCCTGCTCGCGCGGGAAGTGGCCCTTAATCACCGCACAGCCCCGGCGCTTGATCGCCGCACGCTGCGCCTCGCTAACATGACCGTTCTTCACATCTTCAAAAGGGATCACCGGCCAGACCGTTTCGCCTTTCGCTTTCAGGGCGTTGATCTCGGCTACCTGAGCGGCAATGCGCTCCTCAAGGCGGTTAAAGACAGCCTGCACGTCACCAATCTGCGCTCGCAGGGCCTGTTTTACCTGACGAATCGCCGCCTTGTGGTCGGCAGGCAGCGTTTCGCTTGCATACATTTCAGTCATATAACCCTCTCGTGTCTTTCATTCGAAAGTAATTAACTTACATATGCTAATTTAAGTTAAAAAAAAGTTAATGCAAGTTTAAAAAGATGATGGGCTGCACAAAAGAGAGAAGAGGCTAACGCCAGCCGCGAGCGTGCTGGCGTAGAGGAGCTTAGGCGTTAAAGGGTGGGGTGGCGTCGAGCACAGCCTGGATCACGTTCAGCGCGCCCTGCTGGTTGTTATTGTCGGTCTGGAAGTTGGCAATCGCTTTAATGGCCTCGCCAGCGTTGCCCATCGCAAAAGAGAATTTCGCCATGCGCAGCATCTCAGCATCGTTGCCGCTGTCGCCGATGGTGACGCAGTCGCTGGGCGAAAGCTGCCAGCGCTTGAGCAGGCGAGTAATACCGTTGGCCTTGTGCAGGCCGGGAATGATCAGATCCACAAAGCCGAAGCCGCTGGTGACCGGTTTCATTATGCCGTCGAGGGAGACGTGCAGGGCGTCCACCAGCTGCGGGATCTCGCTGTCCGGCAGGTTGAGGGAGAACTTAAACATCTTGTCGTCGATCTCGCGATAATCATCCACCTGCTTCAGACGGTGATAGTGGTGCGACATCAGCTCAACAAACTCCGGCGGCGCGTTTTTGCTGACGTAGGCGCTCTCCAGACCGCAGGCGACAAAGTTCAGGCCTTCGCTCTTGAGCAGCTCGCCCAGCACGATCTGGTACTCGTGGCGGGTCAGCTCGCCATGGAAGATCTCTTTGCCATGCTCGTAGACCAGCGCGCCGTTTTCGGCGACGAAAGAGATGTCGTCTTTGATTTCCGGAAAGAAGGAGATGAGCTGGTAGAACTGGTTGCCGCTGGCGACCACAAACTCAATGCCGCGCGCCTGAAGCTCACGGAACTGGCTGAGGAAACGGCTGCGGTCGTAGGCTTTGGCATCATCAAGGAAAGTTCCGTCCATATCAGTGACGATAACTTTTACGGTCATACGTTATGCTCCCAGGGTAAAAACATTCAGGAGCATTCTAGTAATGATGTGAGCAAATGCACACATTTAATTTCATATGAAAGTTGACAGTAGGCCCGGCAAGCTTGCGCCGCCGGGCGTTGCTGGTTACAACGTGTGCTCGGTACGGGCGATAATATCATCCTGCGCATCCGGCGACAGGGCGGTAAAGAATGCCGAGTAGCCCGCCACGCGCACCACCAGATCACGATACCGATCAGGGTGCGCTTTCGCCGCCAGCAGCGTCTCGCGGGAGACGATGTTGTACTGAATATGCCACCCTTTATGCACCTCGAAGAAGGTGCGCAGCAGCATCATCAGCTTCTGCCGATCGCTGTCGTTTTCCAGCGTGGTTGGGTTGAGCTTCTGGTTAAGCAGCACGCCGCCGAGAATCGATCCCACCGGCAACTTGCCGACGGAGTTGATCACCGCCGTGGGGCCGAACCGATCCGTCCCGGATGCCGGGCTCGCTCCCTCCGCCAGCGGGGTCATGGCTTTGCGTCCGTCTGGCGTCGCCATCGTTGCCGCGCCAAACGGCACGTTAGCCGAGATGGACGAGGTGCCCGCGTAGTAGTTGCCGCCGATGGGGCCGCGTCCGTAGCGTGGATTGTGATACTGCTTCAGCTCGTTAATATAGGTTTCGTAGGCGCGATTCAGCAGCAGATCGACGCTGTCATCGTCGTTGCCGTACTTTGGTGCGCCGTTGATTAAGCGCTGGCGCAGCTGTTCGTGGGTCAGCCCATCAAAGTCATCCGCCAGCGCCTCGGCGAGCTGCTGCTGGCCGATAACGCCCTGGTCAAAGACCAGCTTTTTCACTGCCGCCAGGCTGTTGCCGAGGTTGGCGATCCCTACCTGTAATCCCGATACCCAGTCGTACTTCGCGCCGCCCTGTTTAATGCTCTTTGCCCGCTCAATGCAGTCGTCCACCAGCGCCGAGCAGAGAATGTCGTGGACGTTCTCCTCCAGCATAGTGTCCACCACGTATTCGATCTCAATGGATTTGCGGGTGTAGTAGCGGATCTGCGCGTCCCAGGCTGCCATGACCTCGCTGAAGTCGGCGAAGTTACCTTTCGATAGCGCCTTCTCCTGAGGCAGGAACACCTTGCCGCTGGTGGCGTCGCGTCCTCCCTCCAGCGCGGCGAGCATCACCCGGGCGAAGTTGATAAAGCTCATCCCGGTGCAGCGGTAGCCCCACTTGCCGCCCACGGCGGTTTCGATACAGCCAATCGCCGCGTAGTCCCAGGCATCCTCCGGCGTAATCCCCAGCTTAATAAACTCAGGAATAACAATTTCATCGTTATTAAAGGCGGGCATGCCGAAACCGCAGCGGATCACCTGTACGCAGGCGTCGAGGAAATCGTTGCTCATTCCGGCGTGGTAGCGCACGCTCAGGTTGGGCTGAGTCGAGCGCAGGCGTCCACAGGATTCAAGAATGGCATACGAGAGCGGGTTGACCGCATCCAGCGCTTTACCGTCTACCCATTTCTGGCCGCCGATGGTCACGTTCTGATACAGCGGGCTCCCGGCTGACGCCTTCGAATGCGATCCGGAGCGGATCTTGTTCACCTCCAGCAGCTTCAGCCAGCAGCCGTGCAGCAGCTCGATGGCCTGTTCCCGGGAGAGGGTCTGATTCAGCTCGACGTCGCGGCGGTAGTAAGGATAGAGATACTGATCCATGCGGCCAAACGAAACCGAATGGCCGTTGGATTCGATCTGCAAAATCAGCTGGATGAAGTAGCAGAGCTGTAACGCCTGCCAGTAGGTTTCCGGTGGACGATGGGCGATGATGTCGCAGTTCTCGGCTATTTGCAGCAGCTCATCCCGGCGGCTGACGCGCGGCTCGGCGTTGGCCATCTCACGGGCGAGGGCGGCAAAGCGGCTGATATGGTCGCTGACCGCATGCAGGACTATCTCTATCGCCTTCAGGAACTGCTCCCCGTGCAGATCCTCCAGCACGGTGAGATTGATGCGCGACCGACGCTCGGCTACCTTTGCGCGCAGACCGTCCAGCCCTTTCTCCAGCAGCAGCGGATAGTTGACCGCCAGGTGTGCATCGCCGGAGGTCATATTGCCCTCGGCCTTGATAATACCGGTCGCCAGCAGGGCTTTCTGCTCATCGGTAAACATGCCGTAGCAGCGATCCTGTACCGTCTGGCCGCGCCACCACGGGCAGATCTCATGCAGCACGCGCTTGTTCTCTTCGCTCACCGCAAAGCCCGCGCCAGGGCGATCGGCCAGGCCGTCAATCTCCTTTTCGATCCACGAGACGGTGTATTCCGGGAAGATAGGCGCGGCGCGGAGCTCGCTTGCCTGGTTGCCGATAATCAGCTCATCATGCTTAATCCAGATGGTGCGCTCGGCAAGATGGTGGGAGAGGGCCAGCGCTCGGCGCACCGCAATGGGCTTATCGAGATGCTGCCGGTAGGCCTCGGTATAGTGCCGGGCGCGCTCGGTACAGACCGGGGGCTTAACAATGTGCACCAGCGCATCTTTATGCGCCTGAATGCGGCGGGTCAGCGTATCAAGACGTAATTCGGTCATGGCATTATCCTCGTAGGGTTGCGGTCAGGCCATACTCGCGGGCGGACGCTTCGGCGAAGGCCAGCAGGCCCGGCGCGTCGAGCGGCTTATCGGGCGCGGTATAGGGCTGATTCAGCAGGTGATATTTGTTGATGCCCAGCGTGTGATAGGGCAGAAAGTGGATCTCCTCGACGTTAAGCTCGTGGGCGGCAAAGCGGGTAATCGCCGCGATGGAGGCCTCATCAGCGTTAAAGCCGGGGATCAGCGGCACACGGATAATCAGCTGCTTACCCCGCGCCGCCAGCCGTTTTAGGTTCTCCAGCACGCGCCTGGCCGAGCCGTCGGTCCAGGTCTTAAACACCCTGCTGTCGACGTGCTTGAGATCGGCAAGAAAGAGATCGGTATAGGGCAGGGAAGGTTCGATGTAGCGCCAGGGCACGTGCAGGCAGGTTTCAACCGCCGTGTGAATGCCGTGCTCAACGCTGGACTTCAGCAGCGCGGCACTGAGCGCCGGCTGCATAAAGGGTTCGCCACCGGAAAGCGTGATCCCGCCCCCGCTGCGCTGGTAAAAGGGTTTATCCCGCAGCACGATGGCCATAATCTCCTCTACCGGTTGGTTTTCGCCGCAGACGGTCAGGGCCTGGGTGGGGCAGCAGCTTTCCAGCGCAGCAAGATGCGCCTCACTGAGCTTTTCCCGATGGATCAGCAGGCCATTGAGCGCCCGGTCAATTATGCCCGGTGCGACCTGCTGGCAGAGATCGCATCCGGCAAGACAGAGGCGGGCATCAAAAAGTACCTCCCGCGTCTGGGCGCGGCTCTCCGGGTTTTGGCACCAGCGACAGGCCAGCGAGCAGCCTTTCAGGAAGACGACGGTGCGAATGCCGGGGCCGTCGTGGGTAGAGTAGCGCTGAATATTGAAAATCATAACCTGCCCTCATGTTTCATATGCAGATTAAATTACTTTCGAATGAAAGTTATTTTGACGCGGGTCAACATATTGGCAGGTTGAATTAGTTAAGTTCTAAACCATGCTTAATCTCTCACTTTGAGGAGTTCATATGGAACTGTACCTGGACACCGCCGATGTGGCGGCAGTAAAACGGCTGGCCCGCAGCTTCCCGCTGGCCGGGGTCACTACCAACCCGAGCATCGTGGCGAAAGGCAACCTGCCGCTGGTGGCGCTGCTGCCGGCCCTGCATGATGCCCTGGGTGGAAAAGGGCGGCTCTTTGCCCAGGTATTAGCGAACAACGCCGAAGAGATGGTGGCCGAGGCGCATAAACTGCGCGCTATCATCGCCGATATCGTGGTGAAGGTGCCGGTAAGCGCGGAAGGGCTGGCGGCGATCAAGCTGCTGAAAGCCGAGGGGATCCCGACGCTGGGGACGGCGGTGTACGGCGCGGGACAGGGCCTGCTGAGCGCGCTGGCCGGAGCCGAGTATGTGGCACCCTATGTTAACCGCGTGGATGCTCAGGGCGGAGACGGTATTCAAACGGTGACGGATCTACAGCGTCTGCTGACCCTGCACGCGCCGGGATCAAAGGTGCTGGCGGCGAGCTTCAAGACCCCGCGCCAGGCGCTGGATTGCCTGCTGGCGGGCTGCGAGGCGATTACCCTGCCGCTGGACGTGGCGGAGCAGTTTATCGCTGCCCCTGCGGTAGAGGCGGCCATCGTTAAGTTTGAGCAGGAGTGGCAGACGGCGTTTGGCCGGACAGGTATTTAACCGTTATCCGCCACACACCTCGCACTGCGGGTTGCGCATTAACTTCATCTCGCGGAACTGACAGGTCATGGCGTCGTACAGGACAATTTTCCCGGCGGCGCTCTGGCCAAACCTCGTCAGCACCTTGATCGCCTCCATCGCCTGCAGTGCGCCAATGACCCCGACCAGCGGCGCCATCACCCCCGCCTCAACGCAGGTCAGCGCCGTATCGCCAAACAGGCGGCTCAGGCAGCGGTAGCATGGCTCTCCCTCCTGCCAGGTAAAGACGCTAATCTGCCCCTCCATGCGGATCGCGGCCCCGGACACCAGCGGCACCCTGGTCTTGAAGCAGCCAGCATTAAGCTGGTTGCGGATCTCGACGTTATCGGTGCAGTCCAGAACCAGATCGTGGGCGGCAATCTGGGCGTGCAGCGCCTCGCCTTCTAATTGCGCATTGAGCGTGGTGAAGCTCACCAGCGGATTGATCCGCGCCAGCGACGCCCGCGCCGAGACGACCTTCGGCTGACCAATGGTTGCGTCGCTATGCAGGGTCTGGCGCTGCAAATTCGACAGCGACACGGTGTCGAAGTCCAGCAGCGTCAGGTGACCGATGCCCGCCGCCGTCAGGTACTGGGCAGCGGCGCAGCCGAGTCCGCCCAGGCCCACCACCAGCACGCGGGAGGCTTTCAGCGCCTCCTGCCCGTCAAAATCGAAGCCGCGCAGGACAATCTGCCGGTTGTAGCGCAGCATCTCGCTATCGCTCAGCTCGACGGCCATCACAGCCCCCCAAACAGATGGTTAAACGGCTCGATCTCTACCCACTCCCCTGGCTCGACGCTGCCGCGCTCGCGCTCCAGCACGATAAAGCAGTTGCCCTGGCTAAAGGAGCTGAAGATGTGGGAACCCTGGTGACCGGTCGTGCTCACCTGTAAATTCCCCTCGGCGTCGCGCTCAACGATACCGCGCTGGAAGTCGAGACGCCCCGGCGTTTTCTTCAGCCGGGTAGCGGCCCGGACCCGCAGGCGCGGCGGCAGGGGGCTGCCAGGCTTGCCGCTCAGGCGGGCCAGCAGGGGCTGAACCAGCTGGTAGAAGGTGAGCGCCGCCGAGACCGGGTTACCCGGCAGGCCGCAGAACCAGGCGCGGCGGAGCTTGCCGAAGGCAAACGGCTTGCCTGGCTTAATCGCCAGCTTCCAGAAGGCGATCTCCCCCAGCTCTTCCAGCAGGGTTTTGGTGTAGTCCGCTTCGCCCACCGAGACGCCGCCGGAGCTGATCACCACGTCGGCCTGCTGGTCAGCGGCAATAAACGCCTCGCGCAGCCGGGCGGGGTCGTCCGGAATGATGCCGAGGTTGATCACCTCGCAGCCGAGCTGCTCCAGCATGATGTGCACTGCCAGCCGGTTAGTGTCGTAGATCTGGCCATCGCCCAGCGGCTGACCCGGCAGTTGAAGCTCATCGCCGGTGGAGAAGAGGGCCACCCGCACTTTGCGCACGACCTCAACCTCGGGAATGCCGAGGGAGGCCAGCACCGGCAGCTCCGCCACCGTCAGAGTGGTGCCCGGCGCATAGACCACGGCACCCTGGGTAATATCCTCCCCGGCGCGGCGAATGTGCTGTCCAGGACGCACGTCACCGGTAAACAGCACCCCGGCGTCGCTCTGTTCGGTCTCCTCCTGCATCACCACCGCATCGCAGCCCGGCGGAATGGGCGCACCGGTCATAATGCGGATGCAGCTCCCCGCAGGCCACTCGCCGTGGAACGGCTGCCCGGCAAAGGCTTTGCCCGCCACCGGCTGCGGCACGCCAGCCCGTAGCGCATCAAGACGCACGGCGTAGCCATCCATCGCGGCGTTATCGAAGCCCGGGACGTTAAGCGGGGAGACAATCTCTCGCGCCGTCACCCGGCCAAAGCTGGCGTGCAGGGGCAGCGTTTCGTAGTCGGTGAGGGGGGTAATGTGCGACAGCATCTGAGCGAGCGCCGCGTCAAGCGGGATCAGCCCGGCGGTATGGTCCATGAGTTCACTCCTGGGAGGGCAATCTGGGAAATCAATGCGCCATTATGGCAGAAAACCGGGCCAGACTGTATGTACCCATTATGTGCCATTGCCGCGCGCGCGCTTTACATCATCGTTTCGACTTTCTATAGTCAAAATTCGTATGAAACTGCGGCGACGATAATGATATTTATAGAAAAAGCTGCCAGCCGAGCAAAAGATAATGACTAAGCCGCAAATTCAGCAAACTGAAAATAGCCCCGTGCTGGAGGTCAGCAACCTGAACATTCGTTTCGAAAACGAAGGCCAGGTGACGCAGGCGGTGCGCGATCTGTCGTTCAGCCTGCAACGCGGCGAGACGCTGGCGATCGTCGGGGAGTCCGGCTCGGGCAAATCGGTCACCGCCCTGGCGCTGCTGCGTCTGCTGGAGCAGCAGAGCGGAGCCAGCGTGCAGTGCGATGGGATGCGGCTCCAGCGGCGCAATCGCCAGATAGTGGATCTCAACGCCTTAAGCCAGGCGCAGATGCGCGGCGTGCGCGGGGCCGATATCGCGATGATTTTCCAGGAGCCGATGACCTCTCTCAACCCGGTGTTTACCGTGGGGGAGCAGATCGCCGAATCGATCCGCCTGCATCAGAAGCTGGGGCGCGAAGCGGCGCTCACCGAGGCGAAACGGATGCTGGAGCAGGTGCGCATTCCGGAGGCCGACGCGATCCTCGCCCGCTACCCGCACCAGCTCTCCGGCGGCATGCGCCAGCGGGTGATGATCGCCATGGCGCTCTCCTGCCGTCCTGCGGTGCTGATCGCCGACGAGCCGACCACTGCCCTGGACGTGACAATTCAGGCGCAGATTCTACAGCTCATTAACGTGCTGCAAAAAGAGATGGCAATGGGGGTGATCTTTATCACCCACGATATGGGCGTGGTGGCGGATATCGCCGACCGGGTGCTGGTGATGTACCAGGGTGAGGCGGTCGAGACCGGTCCCGTGGAGACCGTGTTCCACAGCCCGCAGCACGCCTACACCAAAGCGCTGCTGGCGGCCGTGCCGAAACTGGGGGCGATGAACGGCAGCGATCTGCCTCGCCGCCTGCCGCTGGTAAGCAAGGAGCATCCGGACCAGCACGAGGCTGAAATTGAGCAGGATACGGTGGTTGACGGCGAGCCGATCCTCCAGGTGCGCGACCTGGTGACCCGCTTCGGTCTGCGTAGCGGTATTCTCAACCGCGTCACCCGCGAGGTACGCGCCGTAGAGCATGTTAGCTTCGACCTTTGGCCTGGCGAGACGCTGGCGCTGGTAGGGGAGTCCGGCAGCGGAAAATCCACCACCGGCCGGGCGCTGCTGCGGCTGGTGGAATCCCAGGGCGGGTCTATCCTGTTTGAGGGCAAGCGGATCGATACCCTGCCGGACAGCAAGCTGCAGCCGCTGCGTCGGGATATCCAGTTTATCTTCCAGGATCCCTACGCCTCTCTCGATCCGCGCCAGACGGTGGGTTACTCGATTATGGAGCCGCTGCGCGTGCATCGGCTGATGGGGGTGGAAGATGCCCAGCGCCGGGTGGCCTGGCTGCTGGAGCGGGTGGGGCTCAAGCCCGAGCACGCCTGGCGCTATCCCCATGAGTTTTCCGGCGGCCAGCGGCAGCGCATCAGCATCGCCCGCGCGCTGGCTCTCGATCCCAAAGTGGTGGTCGCCGACGAGGCGGTTTCCGCCCTGGACGTCTCAATCCAGGCGCAGATTATTAATCTGCTACTCGATTTGCAGCGGGAGATGGGCATCGCCTTTCTGTTTATCTCCCACGATATGGCAGTGGTGGAGCGTATCAGCCATCGGGTAGCGGTGATGTACCTTGGACAGATCGTGGAGATCGGTCCCCGGCGGGCGGTGTTTGAAAACCCGCAGCACCCCTATACGCGCAAGCTGATGGCCGCCGTGCCGGTGGCCGAGCCGGGGCATCCTCGGGCGCAGCGCGTGCTGCTCTCTGACGATATGCCCAGCAATATCTATAAGCCGGGTGAGGATCCACACCGCGTGGAGCTGCACTGCGTCGGGCCTGGCCACTATGTTGCCCGCTCGACGCCCGGCAGCACGCAATCTCGTTTTTAATCGTTAACAGGCAGGGAACTTCAGGAGAATAAGATGACACAATTTGTTGCGCGTAAATGGCGACTGGCGCTAGGCGTTGCCGCCGCGCTCGCCGTGGCACCCGCCTTCGCTGCCAAAGACGTGGTGGTGGCCGTCGGGTCGAACTTCACCACGCTCGATCCCTATGACGCAAACGACACGCTCTCCCAGGCGGTAGCGAAGTCGTTCTATCAGGGGCTGTTTGGTCTTGATAAAGACATGAAGCTGCAAAACGTCCTTGCCGAGAGCTACACCGTCTCTGACGACGGGCTGGTTTATACCATTAAGCTGCGCAGCGGCGTCAAGTTCCAGGACGGCACCGACTTTAACGCCGAGGCGGTAAAGGCCAACCTCGACCGCGCCAGCAATAAAGAGAGCGGGCTAAAGCGCTATAACCTCTACAAAAATATCGCTAAAACCGAGGCGGTGGATCCCACGACGGTGAAGATCACCCTCACGCAGCCCTTCTCGGCGTTTATTAATATTCTCGCCCATCCGGCCACGGCGATGATCTCTCCCGCCGCGCTGAAAAAGTATGGCAAAGAGATTGGCTTCCACCCGGTGGGCACCGGCCCGTACGCGCTGGAGACCTGGAACCAGACTGACTTTGTGAAGGTGAAGAAGTTTGCTGGCTACTGGCAGCAGGGGCTGCCGAAGCTGGATACCATCACCTGGCGTCCGGTGGTGGACAACAATACCCGCGCGGCGATGCTTCAGACCGGCGAGGCGCAGTTTGCCTTCCCGATCCCCTACGAGCAGGCCGCCGTACTGAAGAAGAACCCCAGGCTGGAGCTGGTCGCCAGCCCGTCAATCATGCAGCGCTACATCAGCCTCAACGTAACGCAGAAGCCGTTTGATAATCCGAAGGTGCGCGAGGCGATCAACTACGCCATCAACCGCCAGGCGCTGGTGAAGGTCGCCTTTGCTGGCTACGCCACTCCGGCCACCGGCATCGTGCCGCCGTCTATTGCCTACGCCCAGAGCTACCAGCCGTGGCCCTACGATCCGGCCAAGGCGCGGGCGCTGCTGAAAGAGGCGGGCTACCCGAACGGGTTCACCACCACGCTATGGTCTTCCCATAACCACAGTACCGCCCAGAAGGTGCTGCAGTTTACCCAGCAGCAGCTGGCCCAGGTTGGCATCAAAGCGCAGGTCACGGCGATGGATGCCGGGCAGCGTGCCGCCGAAGTTGAGGGCAAGGGGCAGAAAGAGAGCGGCGTGAGGATGTTCTACACCGGCTGGTCGGCGTCGACCGGCGAAGCGGACTGGGCGCTGTCGCCGCTGTTCGCCTCGCAGAACTGGCCGCCAACCCTGTTCAACACCGCGTTCTACAGCAATCCGCAGGTTGATAAGGATCTCGCCGCCGCGCTGAAGACCACCAGCAACGAGGAGAAGGCGCAGCACTATAAGGCGGCGCAGGATACCATCTGGAAAGAGTCTCCGTGGGTGCCGCTGGTGGTAGAGAAACTGGTTTCCGCACACAATAAAGATCTAAGCGGTTTTTATATCATGCCGGATACCGGCTTTAGCTTTGACGACGCAGACTTAAAATAGTCGTGCATGGCCTCCGTCCAGCGCGGCGGGGGCCAGCAACAGGGTAGAAGATGCTTAACTATTTTTTTAAACGCCTGCTCGGCCTGATCCCCACGCTGCTGATTGTGGCCGTGCTGGTGTTTCTGTTCGTGCATATGCTGCCGGGGGATCCAGCGCGGCTGATTGCCGGACCCGAGGCCGATGCGCAGGTGGTGGCGCTGGTGCGCCAGCAGCTGGGCCTTGACCAGCCGCTGTGGCAGCAGTTCTGGCACTACATCAGCAACGTGTTGCAGGGCGACTTTGGCATGTCGATGGTCTCCCGACGTCCGGTGGCAGAGGAGATCGCCAGCCGTTTCATGCCCACCTTCTGGCTCACCATTGCCAGCATGGTCTGGGCAATGCTGTTCGGCCTCGCCGCGGGCATTGTCGCCGCGGTCTGGCGCAACCGCTGGCCGGATCGCATCGGCATGGCGCTGGCGGTGACCGGTATTTCGTTTCCGGCCTTTGCCCTCGGCATGCTGCTGATGCAGGTCTTCTCCGTTGAGCTGGGCTGGCTGCCCACGGTGGGGGCGGATAGCTGGCGACACTACGTTCTGCCGTCGGTAACCCTCGGCGCGGCGGTGGCGGCGGTGATGGCGCGCTTTACCCGCGCCTCCTTTGTTGACGTGCTCAACGAGGACTACATGCGCACCGCACGTGCCAAAGGGGTGAGCGAGAAGTGGGTGATCCTCAAGCATGGCCTGCGCAACGCCATGATCCCGGTGGTGACCATGATGGGCCTGCAGTTTGGCTTCCTGCTCGGCGGCTCGATTGTGGTCGAAAAAGTCTTTAACTGGCCCGGCCTTGGCCGTCTGCTGGTGGACTCGGTGGAGATGCGCGACTATCCGGTGATCCAGGCCGAAGTGCTGCTCTTCTCGCTGGAGTTTATTCTTATCAACTTAGTGGTGGATATGCTCTATGCTGCCATTAACCCGGCTATCAGGTACAAGTAAGGATGCGACTTTTAAACTGGCGTCGCCAGGCACTATTAAATGCCATGCCGGGGATCAAGCCGGCGCGTATCCGCACCCCGTGGCATGAGTTCTGGCGGCGGTTTCGCCGTCAGCCGATGGCGATGGCCGCAGGGCTGTTCGTGCTGCTGCTGATTATCGTCGCTGCGCTCGCGCCGTGGATCGTGCCCTTCGATGCCGAGAACTACTTCGACTACGACCGGCTCAACGACGGGCCGTCGATGGTGCACTGGTTCGGCGTTGACTCGCTCGGGCGGGATATCTTTAGCCGCGTGCTGGTCGGGGCACAGATCTCGCTGGCCGCTGGGGTGCTGGCGGTGCTGATTGGGGCTGCGATCGGCACGGTGCTCGGCCTGCTGGCGGGGTACTACGAGGGCTGGTGGGATCGCATTATCATGCGCATCTGCGACGTGCTGTTTGCCTTTCCCGGCATTCTGCTGGCGATTGCGGTGGTGGCGGTGATGGGCAGCGGCATGTCTAACGTGATTATCGCCGTAGCGGTCTTCTCAGTGCCGGCCTTTGCCCGGCTGGTGCGCGGCAACACGCTGGTGCTCAAGCAGCAGACCTTTATCGAGTCGGCGCGCAGCATTGGCGCAAGCGATGCCACTATCCTGTTCCGCCACATTCTGCCGGGAACCATCTCATCTATCGTGGTCTACTTCACCATGCGCATCGGCACCTCGATTATCTCCGCTGCCAGCCTCTCGTTTCTTGGTTTAGGCGCGCAGCCGCCGACCCCGGAGTGGGGGGCGATGCTCAACGAGGCGCGAGCGGATATGGTTATCGCCCCGCACGTGGCGCTCTTCCCGAGCCTGGCGATCTTCCTCACCGTGCTGGCCTTTAACCTGCTGGGCGACGGCCTGCGGGACGCGCTGGATCCGAAGATAAAGGGCTGAGGTTAATGCCGGGCGGCGCTACGCTTGCCCGGCCTACGCTGGGTACGGTGCGAGTTTGTAGGCCTGCGTAAGCGAAGCGTCACCGGGCATTCTGTGCGCATCCCCACAAAAGCATAAATTCGACGCCGTTGCTTTCCCCGGCGGTCTCGGTTTGCGGGCATCATATCCGCAGAACGAGGCATTAAGGGGAAAGCAATGCGCGATGAATTACTGACGTTTTTGGCAAATCAAACTGACTTTTTCGATCCGGAAAAGCTGAGCGAGGTGTTTACCGCCAGCTATCTGGCGCAGCGCTTTTCGCTGAAGAGAAACACCGCCAGCCACTATCTGAACCAGCTTGTTGCCCAGGGTGTGCTGGTGAAGATCAACACCCGCCCGGTCTACTTTCTGCATAAAAAAACCTTCAGCCAGCAGTTTTTTCCCCTCGCTGCCAATGAGTATGAGAGTGTTGCCCAGCTGCTCGGCGACGGCGGACCCGAGCCGGAACGCCCCGATCACTTTTCGCTGCTTATCGGTCACGATGAGAGCCTAAAAAAGCCTATTGAGCAGCTTAAAACTGCACTCTTTTATCCGGACGGCGGCCTGCCGCTGCTGATTACCGGCGACAGCGGCACGGGCAAAAGCTATATGGCGAATCTGATGCACGAGTTTGCTATCTCCGAGGGGCTGCTGGCGGACGATGCGCCTTTCATCAGCTTTAACTGCGCCCAGTATGCCAGCAACCCAGAGCTGCTGGCGGCTAACCTGTTTGGCTATGCCAAAGGCGCGTTTACCGGAGCGCAGACCGATCGCCAGGGGGCCTTTGAGGCGGCCAATGGCGGTATGCTCTTCCTTGACGAGGTGCACCGGCTCAACGCCGAGGGGCAGGAGAAGCTCTTTACCTGGCTCGACCGCAAAGAGATCTACCGGGTCGGGGAGACCGCACAGGGCCGCCCGGTTTCAACGCGGCTGGTTTTCGCCACCACCGAGGAGCTGCACAGCACCTTTTTAACCACCTTTTTACGCCGTATCCCCATTCTGGTGACGCTGCCCGATCTGCAAAGCCGCTCCCGGCAGGAGAAGGAGGCGCTGATCCTGCTCTTTTTCTGGCAGGAGGCGAAAAAGCTGGCGGTGCGTCTGGCGTTAACTCCGCGGCTGATGCAGGTCCTGAACCACTTTGTCTATCGGGGCAACGTCGGCGAGCTGAAGAACGCCGTGAAGTACACGGTGGCGGCATCGTGGGCCAAGCAGCGGGGCGGCGAGGAGCTGGTCGTGGGCATTCAGCATCTGCCGGAGAAGATTGCCGCGGCCATCCCCGCCTCTGGCGAACCGCTGGCGGCAGAGGACAATTTAATTGTCGAGCCGCAGACCAGCCTGGTGTGGCTCCTGCGCTCCCGCGATCCCACCCGAGGGGTGATCTACGACGCCCAGTGCCAGGTGCTGGCGCTCTACGAGCAGTGGATGAGCGGCCACGCGGACTGGGAAGAGGCCCGCAAGCGCATGGGGGAGGCGATCGAGGGGCTTTTCGACCGGCTTATTTTCGATAATCGCGACGCCACGGACTCGCCGATGCTACTCCTGACCACCCAGCAGGTGCGCGAGGAGTTCTACCGCCTGGAGAAGCAGTTCAACATTCAGTTTAACGGCAACTGCATCTACGCCCTGAGCCACTATCTGGTGCACCGCTCGCGGAGCACGCCCTCTCGCCTGAGCCAGGAGCGGATCCGCAGCCTCGACGATTTTCTCGCCCAGAAGTACCCGCTGCTCTACCGCTTTTGCCAGGCGATCATTACTGCGCTGGCGCAGAAGCTGGATATCGAACCGCAGCGGATCGATGCGCTGCTGCTGGTGCTATGGCTGCATCAGTCCGGAGCCGTCAGCCAGCCGCACGTTACCCGCGCCGTGATCCTCGCCCACGGCTACGCCACTGCCAGCAGCATTGCTAACGTCGCCAATCGGCTGTTAAAAAATCACCTGTTTGAATCCTTTGATATGCCGCTGGATGTCACCCCGGAGGCCATTGCCCGTCAGGTGATGGACTACATCGAGAGCAATACCCTGGCCTCGGGCGTCATCATCCTCGTCGATATGGGATCGCTCAACGCTATCCATCACCATTTCCAGCGCCGGGTCGCAA
This sequence comes from Pseudescherichia sp. AS216, assembly GCF_037152055.1. NCBI lineage: Bacteria > Pseudomonadati > Pseudomonadota > Gammaproteobacteria > Enterobacterales > Enterobacteriaceae > Pseudescherichia > Pseudescherichia sp. AS216. The sequence goes on from NZ_JBBCMV010000001.1 coordinate 485,059, forward strand.
CGCCGGTGGCGATTGTCAATAACGTCTCCACCAGCATGGCGCTCTACGTGGGCGAGCGGATTTTACGCGGCGATATGATTGAGGATATCGCCCGCGAGGTCAGCGGCGATCTGCCGGTTGAGCATCAGATCTTCTGGCCGCAGGCCAATCGCCCCCGGGTGATCCTCACCACCTGCGTCACCGGCCTTGGCGCGGCAACCAATCTCTGCGCGCTGCTGAAGGCCAGTATCCCGGAGACGTTGGGCATTGATGTCATCGCCTGCGACTACGACACGCTCAGCAACGGGCAGGAGAGCGCGCTGGCGTTTAATCGCTACGAGATGCTGGCCGTGGTCGGCACCTTTGATCCGCACCTGCCCGCCGTGCCGTGGATCTCGCTGGATTCGCTGATCGCCGGGGACGGCCACGGCCAGCTGATGCGTATCTTTGGCGATATTGCTACGCCTGAGCAGATCGACGAGATCAACAACCTGCTGCTGAAGAACTTCTCCCTGCGACGGGTGATTGAGTCGGTCACTATTCTCGACACCAGCAAGGTGCTCAACCAGGTGGAGCAGTTTGTCCTGCGTTATGAGCATCTGGCTGGCTGCCAGATCCCCAACGACCGCAAGGTGGCGCTCTACGTACACATTAGCTGCCTGATAGAGCGGCTGATCCGTAATGCCTCTCCTGCCAGCTATTCGGGACGGCAGTGTCCGGAAAGCGAGCTGGCCGATATTAAGCAGGCCTTTAGTGTCATTGAGAGCAGTTATAGTGTCAAAATCCCCGCAGTAGAACTTTGTTACATCCATAATATTCTCACGCTGGAAACGGAATTTATTCAGCAAGATCAAGAGTTTTAACCCTCACACTCTCCTGTCGTGGCGCATTTTATCGTGCGCCACTTTTTCGTGGCACGCCGGTTGCAATACCTCCGGTAGTGGAACGCATTTTCGAGGACAGGATGAAACGACACTACATATTTGCCAGCCATGGCACCCTTGCCCGGGGCGTGCTCGACTCTGTTGAGCTGATCCTCGGTAAACAGGCGGATATTTCGACGCTCTGCGCCTACGTTGAGGAGCAGCGGGATTTAACCGAGCAGGTCACGGAGTTAATGCAGCAGATCCCTGATGAAGACGAAGTGGTGGTCATTACCGATATCTTCGCTGGCAGCGTAAATAACGAATTTGTTCGTTTTCTGCAGCGGCCCCGTTTCCATCTGGTGGCGGGCCTCAATCTGCCGCTGGTGATCGATCTGCTTATTTCCAGCGACGAGCCTGATACCGGGAAGCTTATCGAGGAGGCGTTAATAAGCTCCCGGGAGAGCATTCAATACTGTAACTACACCATCTCCAGCGCAATGCAGGCGGATAAAGATTTCTAAGAGGGAGGAAACAGGATGATTACGTTAGTGCGGGTAGACCATCGTTTATTGCACGGCCAGGTGGCGTTCTCATGGACACAATACGTGGGTGCAGACTGCATTCTGATTGCCAATGACAGCGTCCCTAATGACGAGCTGCGTAAAACCACCATCAAGCTGGCGAAGCCGCCGTCGGTGAAGCTGGTAATTAAGAATATCGCTGACTCGATAGAAGCCATTAAAAGCGGCGTTACCGACAAATATACGCTGTTTATCGTCGTGGAGTCGATAGAGGATGCCTGGCGCCTGGCCCGCGAGATACCGGAAATTAAAAGTATCAACCTCGGCGGAATAAAGGCCAAAGAGGGCAGCAGAAATATCTCGAAGGCGGTGAATCTGCTGCCTGACGAAATTACCAGGCTCAATGAACTGGTGGGGCAGGGGGTTGAAATTGAGATCCGTCAGGTCCCCAACGATCGCAAGCAGCTCATAACGGAATGTTTGTAATTCCTGAGGATTAACTATGGTAGAGGCACTTTTACTCGGACTGGTGGCGTTTATCGCCCAGTCGGAATATGCCCTGGGCACCTCGTTAATATCCCGGCCCATTGTCACCGGCTTATTAACCGGTCTGGTGCTGGGTGATGTCCAGACAGGCATTATCATGGGCGCGACGCTGGAGCTGGCCTTTATCGGCTCCTTCTCCGTGGGCGCATCCATTCCGCCGGACGTCGTGACCGGTGGCGTGCTGGGCGTGGCGTTCGCCATCACCTCCGGCGCGGGGACTGAAACGGCGCTGCTGCTGGGACTGCCCATCGCCACCCTGACGCTGGTGTTAAAAAACGTCTATCTCGGGATGTTTATCCCCATGCTCAACCAGAAGGCCGATGCCTATGCCGACGAGGCCAATACCCGTGGCATAGAGCGGATGCACCTGATCGCCGGGTTTGGCCTGTCGCTGATGCTGGCCACGGTGGTGACCGTCTCCTTCCTGGTGGGCAGCAGCGCGGTCAAGTCCCTGCTGGACGCCATTCCGGAGTTCATTAAGCACGGCCTGAGCGTGGCGACGGGCATTATTCCGGCGCTGGGCTTTGCCATGCTGGCCCGGCTGCTGATCAACAAAAAGGTTGCGCCTTACTTTTTCCTCGGCTTTGTCCTGATGGCCTATCTGAAAATTCCGGTCACCGGCATTGCGATCCTCGGCGCTATTGTGGCCGTGATTATGGTCAACGTCACCGCCTTTACCACGCCTCGCGCCACCACAGAGCAAGGAGTCAGCCATGACGACGAAGATGATTTCTGAAGAGACCCTGCCTGACCTGCAGGATGAGAAGGTCATCACCGCCCGGGATCTGCGCCGCGTCTTTTGGCGCTCCTTCCAGATGGAGTTCTCCTGGAACTACGAGCGGCAGATGAACCTGGCCTTTGTCTACACCCTCATTCCGGTGCTGAAAAAGCTCTATCCGCAGAAAGAGGATCTCAGGATCGCCCTGAAGCGTCACCTGGTGTTCTTTAACACCACGCCGCACATCGTCACCCTGCTGCTGGGCATTACCACCGCGATGGAGGAGAAGAACAGCCAGCAGAAAACCATCGATGCCGGGGCGATTGATAACGTAAAGGCGTCGCTGATGGGACCGCTGGCGGGATTAGGCGACTCCTTTTTCTGGGGGACGCTACGCCTGATCGCGACGGGGATCGGCACCAGCCTGGCGCTGCAGGGCAGTATTCTCGGGCCGATCCTCTTTCTGCTGGTGTTTAACGTCCCGCACATTCTGGTGCGCTGGTTCTTTACCCGCTGGGGCTACGTGCTCGGTACCGGGGTGCTTCAGCGCGTTCAGCAGAGCGGCATGATGGAGAGCCTGACCTACGGCGCATCGATAATGGGGCTGATGGTGGTGGGGGCGATGACCGCCTCGATGATCAACATCACTATCCCCATCAGCTTTGGCACGGGAGAGGCAAAGACCGAGGTGCAGGACATTATCAACAACGTCATGCCCTGCCTGCTGCCGCTCATCAGCTTTGGCATCGTCTACTGGCTGCTGGGCCGTAGGGTAAAACCGCTCACTATTATCGGTGGGATGGCGCTGGTGGGCATTTTCGGCTCGTGGATTGGCCTGTTTTAACTGGAGAAACCTATGTCACCTACCATTATGTTACCAACCATGATGACCTATATCGAAGAGGAGCCTACGGCGCTGGAGACGATCCTTCGCGAGCATCGGCATAGCCTGGCGGCGATTGAGGCCTTTGCCCGCGAGCGCCCGGTGCAGCGCCTGCTGCTGCTGGCGACCGGCTCCTCGTTTAACGCTGCCGTCTGCGCGCGGGATCTTTTCGAGCGGCGCTACGGTCTGCGGGTGGAGATCAAAGAGCCGTATAACTTTGTCCACTATGAAACCGTCGATCCGCACACCGATCTGGTGATTGCTGTATCCCAGAGCGGCAAGAGTGCCTCGACGCTGGCGGCGATGGAGAAGGTTCAGGCGGCGGGGCTGCCGGTATTTGCCCTGACTTCAGATCCGCAAAGCCCCATCGGCAAGGGCAGCGATTACGTGCTGGATATCAATACCGGCATCGAGCAGGTGGGTTTCGTCACCCGGGGTTTCAGCGCCACGGTGCTGAACCTGCTGCTGATTGCGCTTACCCTCGCCCGGGCGAAAAAGCAGATTGCGGACGAAGAGGCGCAGGTTACGCTGCATCAGCTAAGCCAGCTCGCCGCCGCCATTCCTCAGGCGATAGCCCAGACGGAGGCGTTTTTCGATCGCCATCAGGCCACCTTGCAAAACGGGACACGTTTTGTGGCTATCGGCTACGGGGCGTTGACCGGCGTGGCAAAAGAGTTTGAGACCAAGTTCACCGAAACGGTTCGCGTGCCGTCCAGCGGCTTTGAGCTGGAGGCCTACATGCACGGCCCCTATCTGGAAGCCAATGCCCAGCACGTGATGTTTTTTATTGAGGATGCGCCAGACAGACGCCTGCGGGCGCTGCGGGACTACATGACTCCGGCGGTAAACCAGGCCTTCCTGGTAACCCTGAGCGAGGCGCAGGATCCCCAGACGCTGGCCCTTAACTTCCCGCTTGAGCACGACCTCGCCTCGCTGCTGCTGATTGTGCCGATGCAGGTGCTGGCCTGGCGTACGGCGTGTGCCAAAGGGATCGATCTTTCGGTACGTATTTTTGATGACTTTGACCGCGTATTAAAAAGTAAGATCTAATTAATCAGGAGATAAAATATGTTGGGTTTTAATCAGGACGAGTACCTGACGAGTGCTCGTGAGATCGTTGCTGCGCGTAAACAGGCTGAGCAGGCCGCTGATGAGATATTTCAGCAGGAATATGATGCCCTATTTTTTGCCTCGGTCGGGGGCTCTCTGGCACCAATGATGGCCATTAATGCCTTTGCCAAAGAGATGACCACGCTGCCGGTTTACCTTGAGCAGGCCGCAGAGTTAATTCATACCGGGCATAAGAAATTAACTAAGCAATCGGTGGTGGTCACGCTCTCTAAATCCGGTGATACCAAAGAGTCCGTAGAGCTTGCCGAATGGTGTAAGGCGCAGGGGATCCGCGTTGTTGCCATTACCAAAAACAGCGACTCGCCGCTGGCCAGCGCGGCAGGCTGGCATATTCCGATGCGCCACAAAAACGGCGTGGAATATGAGTATATGCTGCTCTACTGGTTCTTTTTCCGTCTGGTTAACCGTAACGGTGAATTTGCAGACTATGACCGTTTTGCCAGCCAGCTGGAGTTATTACCGGAGAACCTGTTACAGGCGAAAATAAAGTTTGATCCGCAGGCAGATGACATCGCGCGTAAATACCACACCAGCGACTATATGATGTGGATTGGCGGCGCGGAGATGTGGGGCGAAGTCTATCTCTTCTCAATGTGTATTCTCGAGGAGATGCAGTGGAAACGCACCAAATCCGTCACCTCGGCCGAGTTTTTCCACGGCACGCTGGAGCTGCTGGAGAAAGAGGTCCCGCTGTTTCTGGTGAAGGGGGAGGGGAAATGTCGGGCGCTGGATGAGCGGGTTGAGCGTTTTGCAGCGAAGATCACGGACCATCTGGTGGTGATTGATCCGCGTGACTATGCCCTTGATGGGATTGATGATGCGTTTCGCGGGATCCTTGCCCCTTGCGTAGCGTCGACGCTGCTGGTGGATCGGCTGGCGGCCCATTTTGAGCACTACACCGGCCACAGTCTCGATATTCGCCGCTACTACCGGCAGTTCGAGTATTAATAGAACGAACGCCCGGCGGCGCAAGCTTGCCGGGCCTGGAGTTTTGTAGGCCTGATAAGCGTAGCGCCATCAGGCGTTATGCACAGGGTCGATTAAACCCGGGTACCCCACAGGTCGTATTCGTCGGCGTTTTCAACCTTCACGCGGACAACGTCGCCCGGCTTCACGTTGGTTTCGCCGTTGAGGTAGACCGCGCCGTCGATCTCCGGGGCATCGGCCATGCTGCGGCCAATCGCGCCTTCTTCATCGACTTCATCGATAATCACCAGGATCTCACGGCCCACCTTCTCCTGCAGACGCTCGGCAGAGATCTGCTGCTGCAGCTGCATAAAGCGGTTCCAGCGCTCTTCTTTTATCTCTTCCGGCACCTGATCCGGTAATTCGTTAGCGGTCGCACCTTCCACCGGGCTGTATTTGAAGCAGCCCACGCGGTCCAGACGGGCTTCAACGAGGAAGTCGAGCAGCATCTGGAAATCTTCCTCGGTTTCACCGGGGAAGCCGACGATAAAGGTCGAGCGCAGGGTCAGCTCAGGGCAGACTTCACGCCACTGCTTGATGCGGGCCAGCTGGCGATCCACCGAGCCTGGGCGCTTCATCAACTTGAGGATGCGCGGACTGGCGTGCTGCATCGGGATATCCAGATACGGCAGGATCTTGCCTTCGGCCATCAGCGGGATGACGTCGTCAACGTGCGGGTAAGGGTAGACGTAGTGCAGACGCACCCAGACGCCGAGCTTAGACAGCTCTTCGCACAGGCTGACCATGCTGGTTTTCACCGGCGAGCCGTTGTAGAAGCCGGTGCGGTGCTTAACGTCAACGCCGTAGGCGGAGGTGTCCTGCGAGATCACCAGCAGCTCTTTCACGCCCGCGTCAACCAGACGCTTGGCCTCGGCCAGCACGTCGCCAATCGGACGGCTGTCGAGATCGCCACGCATGGACGGAATAATGCAGAAGGTGCAGCGGTGGTTGCAGCCTTCGGAAATTTTCAGGTAGGCGTAGTGGCGCGGGGTCAGCTTGACGCCCTGTTCCGGCACCAGGCTCAGGAACGGGTTGTGCTTTGGTTTTGGCACATAGTGATGCACGTGCTCCAGAACCTGCTCATAGCTGTGCGGACCGGTGATCTCCAGCACCTTCGGGTGCACTTCGCGGATCTGATCCACTTTTGCCCCCAGACAGCCGGTGACGATCACCTTGCCGTTCTCATTCAGGGCTTCGCCAATCGCCTCCAGCGACTCCTGCACGGCGCTATCGATAAAGCCGCAGGTGTTAACGATCACCATATCGGCATCGTCGTAACGCGGCACCACATCATAACCCTCGGTGCGCAGTTCGGTAAGAATGCGTTCGGAATCCACCAGGTTTTTCGGGCAGCCCAGGGAGACAAAGCCAATACGCGGTTGTTGTATGCTCATACGCTCACAAAGTAAACAGAAGAAAAAACCGGGCGATTTTACACGGGTTTGCGGCGACTCTCTACTGCTAACTCAATTGGTTAGATTTTGTGAAGGTTGTCGCACTGTAAAAATTGTTAAAGGCTGGATAAATATTGACCCAGCTCATAATTTTGCACAAAAAATGAGCTTATGCTTAATTTGTGATTAGGCCGACAAGGGAGGATCTAGCATGACCGTTGACAGACAGAAACGAAGCCTGCTGAGAAAACTTGCAAACGCCAGCATCGATCTTGCAGCGTACGTCCAGCTCAGAAAGGCGAAGGGTTACATGTCAGTCAGCGAAAGCAACTATCTGCGTGACAGCTTTTTTGAGTTATCAAAACAAATACGCGGCCTGGAGCGACATGCGTATGTCGTGCCGGATGCCAGAGAACGTGAAGCGCTGTGCCGGGCAGAGGGAGCACTCTCCGCTGCGGGTATCTGCTTAATGAGTGGGCACCATGACTGCCCGAACTATATTGCTGTAAACGTAGAGACGCTTGATCGCTGTCTTAAAACCCTCAACGTATGTATTCAGAACCTCAGCGAGCAAGCACCGCTGGCAATGGAGTCCTGAATCCCCGGGGGGAGGCAACTCCCCCTTATCTCCCTGGTTAAAGATACCTCTTTTAAAAACAGGCGCGGTCTTCTCTGTCAACGAATGGGCGGCGGCGAGGTATTTCCAATCCGACACATATGATTTAACATATGTGTATTCTGCGAGAGAGGGAGCGATCGATGCTACAGCCTGTTCAGCTTTTCAAAATATTGTCGGATGAGACACGCCTCGCTATTGTCATGCTTCTGCGGGAGTGTGGCGAGCTGTGCGTCTGCGATCTCTGTGCGGTTACCGCGCAGTCCCAGCCTAAAATTTCGCGGCACATGGCGATCCTCCGCGAGGCGGAGCTGGTTCTTGACCGGCGTGAAGGCAAATGGATCCACTATCGTCTGTCGCCCCACATGCCGGCGTGGGCGGCGGAGACGATCGCCACCTCCTGGCACTGTCTGCGGGAAGATGTGCGTCACTGGCTGGCCAAATCGGCCTGCACCGCCTGCTGACACCATCAATAACATATACCTAACCATATATAATGGAGTCTGGAATGCTTTTGGCAGGGAGTCTTTTTTTGCTGACGCTGGTGTTGGTCATCTGGCAGCCCAGAGGCCTCAGTATCGGCTGGAGCGCAAGCATTGGGGCCGCGCTGGCGCTGGCGACCGGCGTCATTCACATTGATGATATCCCTGTCGTCTGGAACATCGTCTGGAACGCGACGGCGGCATTTATTGCGGTGATCGTTATCAGCCTGCTGCTGGATGAGTCCGGTTTCTTTGAATGGGCGGCACTGCATGTTGCCCGCTGGGGTAACGGGCGCGGTCGGCTGCTGTTTAGCTGGATTGTTCTTCTGGGCGCTACCGTCGCCGCGCTGTTTGCCAACGATGGCGCAGCGCTGATCCTGACGCCGATTGTGATTGCGATGCTGCTCGCATTAGGGTTCAGCAAAGAGACCACGCTGGCCTTTGTGATGGCCGCGGGGTTTATTGCGGATACCGCCAGTCTGCCGCTGATTGTCTCGAATCTGGTCAATATTGTCTCGGCGGATTTCTTCGGTCTGGGCTTCACCCGGTACGCCTCTGTCATGATCCCCGTGGACCTGGCTGCTATTGCGGCCACGCTGGTTATGCTGCATCTCTTTTTCAGGAAAGATATTCCGGCGACCTATGACGTTTCACTCCTGAAGGCACCGGCCAGTGCGATAAAGGATCCGGCGACGTTCAGGACAGGCTGGATTGTGCTGGTGCTTCTTCTGATCGGTTTCTTTGTTCTGGAGCCTCTGGGGATCCCTGTCAGCGCGATAGCGGCAGCCGGCGCGGCGGTGCTGTTTGTAGTGGCGAAAAGAGGGCATGCGATCGATACAGGAAAAGTATTACGCGGGGCGCCCTGGCAGATCGTGATTTTCTCGCTGGGTATGTACCTGGTGGTCTATGGCCTGCGCAATGCGGGACTCACCGCTACACTCTCCGCCGTGCTGAGCCAGATGGCAGACAGGGGCTTATGGACAGCTACGCTCGGTACCGGCTTCCTGACGGCGTTCCTCTCTTCGGTGATGAACAATATGCCGACGGTGTTGATTGGCGCCCTGTCGATTGACGGGAGCGCAGCGACCGGCATCGTCAAAGAGGCAATGATTTACGCTAACGTCATTGGCTGCGATTTAGGCCCCAAAATTACCCCGATTGGCAGCCTGGCGACCCTGCTGTGGCTGCACGTGCTGGCGCAGAAAAATATGACCATCGCCTGGGGGTATTACTTCCGCACCGGCATTATGATGACCCTGCCCGTACTGTTCGTCACGCTGGCCGCGCTGGCGTGGCGGCTCTCTGTCACTGTTTAATGAGATACTGATATGAGCAATATTACCATTTATCACAACCCGGCCTGCGGCACCTCACGTAACACGCTGGAGATGATCCGTAACAGCGGTACTGAACCGACTATTATTTACTACCTTGATACGCCACCGACCCGCGATAAGCTTATTAGCCTTATTTCAGATATGGGGATAACGGTACGTGCTTTATTGCGTACCAACGTTGAGCCTTATGAGCAACTTGGCCTTGATGAAGAGGCATTTTCTGATGAGCAGTTGATCGGTTTTATGCTTCAGTATCCGATTCTGATTAATCGACCGATAGTCGTAACGCCGCTTGGCACACGTCTTTGTCGCCCCTCAGAAAGGGTGCTGGATATTCTGCCTGAAGGCCAGAAAGGCGCTTTTACCAAAGAGGATGGTGAAAAGGTCATTAACGAAACGGGGACACGGGTTAAATAATCTAGCCACTTCACATTGTCCGGCGGCTAAACGTATATTCAGCTAAGTAAATATTCACGGGGCGTAATTTATTAAGAATCGACATGTATCTTAATCCCGTCTTAAGACTATTCTACTAACCTGAGCGCTACGTTAGCCCATCCCGGGCTTTTGCGGAGTGCATTTTTATGCCATATAAATTCACAGAATCCTCTTCTCTGAGTAAAGTTCCTGCGGTAACCTTGGCGTTTTGGTTAACCAAGATTGCAGCAACCACGCTGGGTGAAACCGGTGGCGATGCAGTGACCATGTCAATGGATCTGGGCTACCTTACCGGTACGTTGATTTTTGCCGTTATCTTTCTCATTGCTGTCATGGTGCAAATTAAACGCGACAGTTTTAATAAGTGGATCTACTGGTTTACCGTCATTGCCACCACTACCGTGGGTACGACGCTGGCGGACTTTGCCGATCGCTCATTGGGAATTGGTTACCTCGGCGGAACGTTGCTGCTGAGTACGTTACTGATACTCTCTCTTCTTATATGGCGTGTATGCTGCGGCACTATTGCCGTGAGCTCCGTAAACAACGTACGAACAGAAAGTTTTTACTGGGTCACCATTATGTTTTCACAGACGCTGGGAACTGCATTAGGTGACTGGACCGCAGATAGCGAAGGGCTGGGCTATGGCGGCGGTATTCTGCTGTTTGTTGGGGCACTGGCTATTATCTGGGCCGCCAGCCGCTTTACCTCACTTTCACGCACTGCGCTCTTCTGGGCTGCCTTTGTTTTGACCCGTCCTTTGGGCGCGGTCGTAGGCGATTTTATGGATAAACCGGTGGCGGAGGGTGGGCTGGCGCTTAGCCGCTACGGTGCCTCACTGGCGCTGGTGCTTATTATTATTGGGTTTATCTGGTTCATACCGCAGCGTCCGGCAATGAAAACTGCGGCAACGAATTAATCAATAATCGCTCGCCCTTAACGGGGGCAGCGTAAATACCTTTACAGGAAAGCAGAGTTCGCTCTGCTTTCCTGAGGTTATTCACCTGCTTAAGCGTCAGGCAGGTAATTTAAAGCTTTTGTAAAACCCGATGCATGCGGCCTCGTGCTGGCTAACCTTTATGCCAGAGACCCTAAAAGGAGTGCCCCATGCGTCGCAACGTTATAATTGCTATCCCCGCGCTGTTTCTCTCCGCTTCGATTTTTGCCGCGCCTGTGCCGGTAGCGGTCGAGGTGCTACAAACTAAACTCGATCACCCCTGGTCGCTGGCCTTTTTGCCCGACGATAAAGGCATGCTTATCACCCTGCGTGGCGGTCAGCTGCGCCACTGGCAGGCGGGAAGCGGACTATCCGATCCCCTCTCTGGCGTACCGAAAGTGTGGGCCAACGGGCAGGGCGGCCTGTTTGACGTTGTGCTGGCCCCGGATTTTGCCCAGTCGCGCCGGGTGTGGTTGAGCTATGCCGAAGCGGGTAATGACGGCCGGGCCGGGACGGCGGTGGGCTACGGACGCTTAAGCGACGATCTCTCCCGGCTGGAGGCGTTTAAGGTGGTCTTCCGCCAGACCCCTAAGCTCTCTACCGGCAACCACTTTGGCGGACGACTGGTCTTTGACGGCAAGGGCTACCTCTATATTGCGCTGGGAGAAAATAATCAGCGTCCTACCGCCCAGGATCTCGATAAGCTTCAAGGGAAAGTGGTGCGCCTGACCGATGAAGGCGCTGTACCAGATGATAACCCCTTTGCCAACAACGCCAACGCGCGCAAGGAGATCTGGTCCTACGGCATCCGTAACCCACAGGGGATGGCGATGAATCCATGGACCGACGCGCTATGGCTGAACGAGCACGGCCCGCGCGGCGGCGACGAAATTAATATCCCGCAGAGAGGTAAAAACTACGGCTGGCCGCTGGCGACCTGGGGCATTAACTACAGCGGGATGAAGATCCCCGAGGCGAAGGGGGAGATTGTGGCCGGAACCGAGCAGCCTGCGTTCTACTGGAAAAACTCCCCGGCGGTCAGCGGCATGGCGTTCTATAACGCATCGACCTTCCCACAGTGGCAGCACAAGCTGTTTATCGGCGCGCTGAAGGACAAGGACGTCATTGTCATGAGCGTGAACGGAGATAAGGTCACCGAGGACGGGCGCATTCTGGGCGATCGCAACCAGCGCATCCGCGACGTGCGGGTTGGCCCCGACGGCTACCTCTATGTGCTCACCGACGAGTCCGACGGCGAGCTGTTAAAGGTGAGTCCGGCAGGGGCACAATAAAGACCGGGTTAGGTTACCGGGATCATCACGACTTTGCGGAAGGCGGGGCGCTCGCTAAGGGCGTCATACCAGCGCTGGATATGCGGACGTGGCGTCCACGTCAGGCCTACGTTCCACAGGCTATAGACGAAAGGCGCAACGGCGATATCCCCGAGGCCAAACTCCTCGCCGGAGAGCCAGGGTGAGGTCGCCAGGGCGTTATCCAGAATCTCAAACAGCGGCTCGCAGGCGGCAATGCCCGCCTCAATCACTGCCGGATCGCGTTTTTCCACCGGTGTGCGCACCAGGTTCATCAATAGCACCCGGTGAGCCGGGGAGAGCGTGCCATTGGCCCAGTCCATCCACTTCTCTGCTTGCGCACGGGCGGCGGGTGACTCAATCCACAGTCGTCCCAGGCCATACTGCGCTGCCAGGAAGCGCACGATGGTATTTGACTCCCACAGCACGCTATCGGTCTCATCGTCGCGGAACAGCGGCACCAGCCCATTGGGATTCAGCGCCAGATACTCCGGGCTGTGGTTCAGACCGTGCTCCAGGCCCGCCAGAATTTGCGTATACGGCAGCTCCAGCTCTTCCAGGGTCCATAAGACTTTTTTAACGTTAGTCGAGTTGTTTCTGCCCCACAGCGTGATCATAAAAACTCCTTCTTCTCGTCAGCAACCGGGCGCTGTTATCAGCACCTTATGGCTGACATAGTGAGATAAAGTGAACATTCAGGCAACGAATAACAAAAAAATCCCACTCGCAGCAGCATGGGAATGTGATTTTGCGTAAACTTTAAAAAACTTTACCAGCTGGCGGTTTTCTTCACGGCTTTTGTACGTTACTACTCACCGTTTAGCGCGTAGCGGTGAGCTAACGCGGTTTTTTAGAATGGATACTCGGGTGGCCTTTATGACGCATTTTTCTCTTTCCCTCCGCAGCCTGGCTACGGCCTCGGCGCTTGTGGTTCTTTTTTCTCCCTCGCTGTTTGCCGCCGAGCAGGTCGCGGCCCCGGCAGCCCCTGCGGTTGATGCCCGGGCATGGATCCTGATGGATTACGCCAGCGGCAAAGTGCTGGCGGAAGGTAACGCCGATGAGAAGCTGGATCCGGCCAGTTTGACCAAGCTGATGACCAGCTACGTCACCGGCCAGGCGCTGAAGGCGGGAAAAATTCACCTCACTGATATGGTCACCGTGGGTAAAGATGCGTGGGCGACCGGCAACCCGGCCCTGCGCGGCTCGTCGCTGATGTTCCTCAAGCCTGGCGACCAGGTCTCGGTCGCGGATCTCAATAAAGGGGTGATCATCCAGTCGGGGAACGATGCCAGCATCGCCATTGCCGACTTCGTGGCGGGGAGCCAGGACGCCTTTGTCGGCCTGATGAACAACTACGCCCAGCGGCTGGGGCTGACCAATACCACCTTTAAAACGGTGCACGGCCTCGACGCGCCGGGGCAGTTCAGCACCGCCCGCGATATGGCTCTGCTGGGCAAGGCGCTGATCCACGACGTGCCGGAAGAGTATGCCATTCACAAAGAGAAAGAGTTTACCTTCAACAAGATCCGCCAGCCGAACCGTAACCGCCTGCTGTGGAGCACCAATATCAACGTCGATGGTATGAAGACCGGCACCACCGAAGGGGCGGGCTACAACCTGGTAGCCTCGGCCACGCAGGGGGATATGCGGCTCATCTCGGTCGTGCTGGGCAGTAAAACCGATCGTATCCGCTTTAACGAGTCAGAGAAGCTGCTCACCTGGGGCTTCCGCTTCTTTGAAACCGTGACCCCTATCAAGCCGGATGCCACGTTCGCCACTACCCGCGTTTGGTTTGGCGACAGCAGCGAGGCGAAGCTTGGCGCAGGCGAGGCAGGCTCAATCACCATTCCCAAAGGGCAGCTGAAAAACCTGAAGGCGACCTGGAAATTAAACGATCCGCAGCTCACCGCGCCGCTGAAAAAAGGCCAGGTGGTGGGGGCTATCGATTTCCAACTTAACGGTAAATCCATTGAGCAGCGTCCGCTGATCGTCATGGAGGCGGTAGAAGAGGGCGGATTCTTGAGCCGGATGTGGGATTTCGTGCTGATGAAACTCCACGGCTGGTTCGGCAGCTGGTTCTCGTAGGCCAGCCGCCTGCCTTAGTAGAGCAGGGCGATATGCTGGGCTTTTGCCAGCGCGCTGAGGCTATCGTCAGGGCGGACGTCGCTGGCGATAGCATCAAACTGGCTCAGGTCGCCCATGCAGGCCGGGCGCACTTTGCCAAACTTGCTGTGATCGACCACCAGCACGTGATACTGCGCCCGGCTCATCGCCCAGTGCTTTACCGGCAGTTCCTCAAGGTTAAAGCAGGTTGCGCCCATCTCCGGATGGACGCCCGCCGCGGAATAGAAGGCGAGATCCGGACAGAGATTGTTTAGCGTCTCTTTAAAGTTGAGCGGGTTGAAGATGCCGTTGCTGGCGTGGAACTCTCCGCCGCAGAGAATCGTCCGGCAGAGCGGCTTCTCCTGGAGCGCGAGAAAGGTATTCAGGGCGTAGCAGACGGCAGTGAAGGGCAGCTCGTCGCTGATGGCGTCGATAATCCACGGCGTCGTGGTGCCGCAGTCGAAAAACACCATCTGGTGGGCCTGCACCAGCGTTGCCGCATGGCGGGCAGCGAGGCGCTTCTCCTCCACCAGACGCGTTTTCTGATCGCTCAGCAGATAGTGGCTGGCGGTGCGCGGCTCCAGCACCAGGTAGCCCCCCAGCAGCACCACCGGTGCGCTTTTGGCGTTCAGATCGCGACGAATGGTCATTTCAGACACGCCAAGCAACGTTGCTGCCTCTTTCAGATGCAGCTTGTCGCTCCGCTTCAGGGCCTGCAGCAGCTGGCCGATCCTTTCGTCACGTTTCGTTTCCATAAATCCCCTGGCGCATTATCCTTGGCACATTAGTAAAACCCTGCCTGGGGCAGGGCGTCCAATATTACCTGCGCGGCCAGGTTAAGTCACCCACGCACCCAGCCTTTACGGATAGGCAGAGCAAAACAGCGGCGGTAGACGAGGTGCAGGGCCCGCAGCACGCCCCTCCCGCAAACCTGCCAGAGCATCTGCGCGGCCAGGCAGCCGCTGAGGGCAATCAATAATCCGCCCAGCATATCCAGCGGCCAGTGAATGCCTAAATAGACGCGTGACCAGGCGATGCTCAACGCGATGGCCAGCAGCGCGCAGCCAGACCAGAGCCGATGCCAGAACAGAAACGCCAGCGCGAAGGTAAACGCCACCGTACCGTGATCGCTGGGGTAGGAGTAGTTCGCCGCGTGATGTAAAAAATTATAGCCCGCGTTCTGGGCAAAGGGTCTTTCGTGGGGGAAAAGATGACCTGTCAACCAGGAGAGGCTCATGCTTACCACCAGCGCCATTACCGTTTTGATCACCAGCTGGCGCTGGGCGCTCACCCGAGCGTGCGGGCCCCAGAGCCACAGCGCCATCACCAGCAGTGGCAGCAGGGTAATCAGATCCTTGGCAATATATATCGCTAAGGCAATCAGCCAGGACGGGGAATCAGGGGTGGCGTTCAGCCAGTAAAAAAGCGTGTGGTTGAGATTTTCCAGCATGGGGTGTCGTCACTCCTGTTGACCGTAAAAGAGGGCACCCATTGTGCAGCGCGTACCTTAAACAAACCTTAAGCATTTAAAGCGTATTAAACGTGCGCTGCCACAGAGAATTCACTACCGCCAGGGCGACGTTTTCACTACACTCTGCGCGATCTTAAGGATAAAGAGGCTACATGCAAAATCGTTCATCTTCCAGAGGCCGTTTAGGCCGCCAGGCACTGATGTTTCCCCTGTGCCTGGTGCTCTACGAGTTCTCAACCTATATCGGCAACGACATGATCCAGCCGGGGATGCTGGCCGTGGTTGCGCAGTATCATGCTGGCATCGAGTGGGTGCCGACCTCCATGACCGCCTATCTGGCCGGGGGGATGTTTTTACAGTGGCTGCTCGGGCCGCTGTCGGACCGCATTGGCCGCCGTCCGGTAATGCTCACTGGGGTGGTGTGGTTTATTGTCACCTGTCTGGCAACTCTGCTGGCGCAGAACATTGAGCAGTTCACTCTCCTGCGCTTCTTGCAGGGCGTGAGCCTCTGCTTTATCGGCGCGGTGGGCTATGCCGCCATCCAGGAGTCGTTTGAGGAGGCGGTGTGCATCAAAATCACTGCCCTGATGGCGAACGTGGCGCTAATCGCCCCTCTGCTTGGCCCGCTGGTGGGAGCCGCGTGGGTGAACATTGCCCCCTGGGAGGGGATGTTTGTGCTTTTCGCAGTGCTGGCGGCCATCGCTTTCTTTGGCCTGCAACGGGCGATGCCGGAGACCGCTACCCGTCTTGGGGAGAAGCTCTCCCTGAAAGAGCTGGGCCGGGATTATAAAGCGGTGCTGAAAAATAGTCGCTTCGTCGCCGGTGCGCTGGCGACGGGCTTTGTCAGCCTGCCGCTGCTGGCGTGGATCGCCCAGTCGCCGATCATTATTATCAGCGGCGAAGGGATGAGCAGCTATGAGTACGGCCTGCTGCAGGTGCCGATCTTCGGCGCGCTGATTGCGGGTAACCTCGTGCTGGCCCGGCTGACTTCGCGGCGCAGCGTGCGGTCGCTGATCATCATGGGCGGCTGGCCAATTGTTGCCGGACTGCTGCTGGCAGCCGTGGCGACAATGGTCTCCTCTCACGCCTACCTGTGGATGACCGCCGGACTGAGCCTCTACGCGTTCGGGATCGGCCTCGCTAACGCCGGGCTGGTACGCCTGACGCTGTTTGCCAGCGATATCAGCAAAGGAACGGTATCCGCCGCCATGGGCATGTTACAGATGGCGATATTTACCGTTGGTATCGAGCTGAGCAAGCACGCTTACCTGAGCGGTGGCGAAGGGCTGTTTAGCCTCTTCAACCTGCTCAACGGCCTGCTCTGGCTGGGATTGATGGTGATCTTCCTTAAGGACCGGTCGGTGGGGCGCTCTCTGAACGGTTAGTGCAATCCTGGCCCGGTTTCGCAACCGCCCGGGCCACTATCACTGCAACCACCATCAACGCCAGCACAACCATCATGGCGCTGCGCAGGCCGTAGTGCTCGCCCAGGAAGCCCAGCAGCGGCGGCCCCACCAGAAACGCCAGGTACCCGGTTGTCGCCACCACGCTTACGCGGGTTGCGGCGTCCGGCCCGGTATCGCTGGCGGCAGAGATGGTCAGCGGGAAGCCAAGGGACGCCCCCAGCCCCCACAGCAGAACAGAGACGCCAGCTACCCACGCGCTGTCGACGAAGATGATCAGCGCGATCCCCAGCCCGCCCATAATCGCACTGGCCCGCACCACCGTGACGCGGCTATAGCGATCGATAAACCAACCCCCGGTGAAGCGTCCGACGGTCATGCCGAGGGTGAAGCCGGTGTAGATCAGCGATCCGGAGGTGGGGGTAAAGCCGTGGCCGTCCACCATCAGCAGCGGCAGCCAGTCGTTGGCGGAGCCTTCGGCAAAGGCCATAGCCAGTACCACCACACCAATCAGCAGCAGCTGGGTATCGCGATAGAAGGGACGCCCTTTCTGCTTTTTCTGCGTATCGCTGGCATCGTTGCGTCCGGTGCCGTCGGGGATAGCAGTAATGGCGATCAGAATGGGCACGATGGCCACCAGCCCGGCCAGCAGAACGTGCAGCGTGGCGGTCACACCCCAGGCGGTGAGCGTCATACCGATACCCGCGCCCACCAGCGTGCCGAGGCTGTAGAAGCCGTGCATCATAGGCAGCACGGTTTTATTCATCTTCTGCTCCACCACCGCGCCTTCAATATTAATTGCCACTTCGGCTGCCCCGAGGCTGCTGCCGAACAGTGCCAGCCCGATGGCAAACAGCAACGGCGAGGCAAACCACAGGGCGAGGCTTAGCGCCATCATGCCGCAGACCGACAGCGCCATGCAGGCGCGAATAACGTTGCGGGTGCCGAAGCGTTTGACCAGCCACGCGGAAGAGAGAATGCCGCTCATTGAGCCGATGGAGAGGCCAAACAGCACCGCGCCCATCTCGGCGGTAGAAACCGACAGAAGGTCGCGGATCGCCGGGGTGCGCGATGCCCAGGAGGCCATCAGCAGGCCAGGGATAAAGAAGAAGGTAAATAGAGCCCAGAGGCGATGATTAAGGGCAGAGCGAGAAGAGGAGGTCATAGCGTCTTATCTGTCGTTATGGTTTTGGCGTCGGTTAACAGTAGCAAGATTTGGCGAGGATTGCAGGGGAGATGTCGGAGGTTCCAGCCCGTAGGCCCGGCAAACGTCAGTGCCGCCGGGCGGGTTAGAACCGAGCCCATATTACTGAACTCAATCGGATTTTGGGCTATCACTATTTTTGGCTAATTTTTGTGCAATAAGCATAATGACAACATAAGCAGCAATGCCCACGGCCAATGCGATAAGGGGACCTATTATTCGCATTATGCCTTCATTAAGGAAAGCAGTATAAAAAATACCAAAAATAGTAGCAGTTAGGATGAGTGTGCCGAAGAGTTCCGAGGTGAATTTAATGATTAATTTCAATATGTTCGATAGCATGTACTAGTTCCTCTGCTCTTTCTGGATTTTTACGTAAAACTTCTCCCATTGCAATAAAATGTTGTAAAGGTTTCTCGAGCAGAAAATAGAGCATATCATAATTATGTATATAGAGGATCCTCCAAAGTCGAGGGTTTTCAAGACTTAATCTTCGCGAAGCATCACATGCTCGTGCTATCACCCCTTGAGTAATAATGCCCCCAAACATAACCCCAGTTAGGCCCTTTATTGCAAGTCGAGTCATAAAGGTTGCCATCATGCCGCTCAGTACTTTCACACCGAGATAAGATGAAATACTTATTTGTAGAGCAGTACGTGAGCTCATGGTTGTTGCGCTAGCAATAAGGGCTTCGTGAATCTTTTTTAGTGCTGGTTCTGGCAGATGGCTTAGAACGTCGTTGATAATAATTTTCGCGACTTGAATGATGGTATTTCTATCTCTGATTAACGCTCTGATAGCTAGTAAAACCCGTCTATCATCATTGAAGTTACGCCTCTGTATTCGGTAGCCTCCATCGGAAAGATTAAGATCCTGAAATGTTCTTTCAAGCCCTAAATAAAAGTCACAGGGGAGGGATACGACACCTTTTACTACAGCATTCGCTATTAGTGATACATCCATTAACAACTGTTCCTTGTGCAATTTTTAACGGATCATACCCCTATAGAATTGAGGGTTGAAGCAAATATAAGAGCGCGGATTTAAAAATAGCATTTAAAGTATATTATTAATACATTCGCGAATGTTAATACAATCAGTAAAGTAATTGAGCATCTTAGATGTTCATGTTAACGGAAAGATAAGTTTTGGTTCCAGTCTTTATCAAGTGGTAATTTTTAAAGAGATGCGATGAGAAGAAAATACTATATTATATCTAGATCTATATTCAATAATTAAAAGTTCTTAGAATGTTTTTTCCGAGAGAAAAAATTTGATTAATGTATAAAACATGAACAATTTATTCTGCGAGCAATATTGTATAAGGGGAGCCCTAACAACCCCTTTGTTTCTTATATTAAAATCCATTTTTAGGTAAATGAAAATTTGTCTTCTCAAGATGACCAAACGTTCGCACTTTGAGCATCAAAGAAAAAAACCTCAAGGTTTTTTTTGCTTCTATTAAGGCTCATTCGTTTTGCCCTATTAATTATCTGCATATTAGACGGAGATCCTGGATCTCCATAAATCCCAATATAGAGTTGGCGTAATTTTCCAGTTTCAATTTTAGTAAGTATATGTTCATCATTGTCTGCTAACGAATGACCATATATAAATAAACAACCACTTATACTACTAAAACTGCGTAGAGCTTTTGCTAGATAATCATTATGTCTGATTTTTTCTAGCTTCTCTGAGCTTTTACCTTCTGAAACAAATATTGGGAAAAGATTTTTATTCAAAGCACCTCGAATCTGCTCTATCAATCTTATACTAGTATTGCTCCATGTGAATTTCCGCATTTCGTAACCAGCGTCATAAAGATGCAAAGCGCCATGTAAAAACCACAGGTTTTGATTTCTATTATTATCAGGTTCCCATGTGACGTATGAAGCATCATAATTATCTTCAGGTTTGCGAAATCCATCATCTGAACTTGGATGCTCTCCTTCCGATATATGCATACAAACCCAATAAAGTAATAAGTCATAATTAAGCGTATATGTAGTATTAAAGTTTTCTAAAAATGATTTACAGTGCTGATATTCTGATTCCGTAAGTTCACCTGGCCAGCCAGGATGGCTAACCGCAAGAGTTTGCACTAGTAATTCGCGTAAGGAGGAAGCATCATTTCTTAAAGTAGCTAATAAACTTTCATCGTTTGTATAGGCTCTAAGTGCTACTTCTGAATCAGAGAGAACCGAAATGACTTTTTCAAAATCTTCAGTTCTTAACTCTTTGAATACCTGAGTAATTGACGGTGAAAGATTTGAGAAATCAGCCTGTTCAAATAATTTGCCATAAAGAAAAATATTTGGGCGGCATGCTATACTAAATCCGTTTCCCAGTAACAAATGTCTTTTATTTTGGCTGCTAGAATTTAATATAGCTTCTTGAAATGATAACAAAGTCATCGTGATCCCTTAACATTTTAATTGCCCTAAAAGTATTAATGTGGTACGGATTCATTAATGCACTAATCGAGCTTTTTAGCAATATGTATAGGGAACTTATTAAATACAAATATCAGTAAGTTATTTATAAGTTATGTTAAAATATTGGATTTACCTTTGTTAAATTTGTGAATGTCAAAAGTTACAAGTAGTGAGACAAGCACAATCTATAGCATACATTGCTATGAATCAGGCTATCTTAAGATTTTAGCAAATGCTCAATGTCGTACTGGGTATCGCTTTAGCGCTAGTAGGCCGCTATACGTTTTGCTTAACAAAGCAGAACAAAGATACCTGTGTAAACATTTAGTCAGAATCGCCATCCCCAAAAAACAAAAAACCCATCAACCTTGAACCAAAGATGGCGGGGTTGATGGGCTCCACAAAATGGGGACATCAAAGAAAAGCAGTGGCACTAGTTATGACTGGCACTTCTATAAAAAGTTCGCGTAGTGCCAGAAATTTTTTTGCGCAACCGCCTATCTTCAGAGTTATCCGAGGCCAGGCCAGATAATGATGATCAGCGTCCCGGCCAGGGTAAGCAGCACGTTGGCGATGGCGTAGGTGCCCGCGTAGCCGAGCGCGGGGATGTTGCTCCGCGCGGTGTCGCTGATGATCTCCATTGCCGGGGCACAGGTACGGGCCCCCATCATCGCGCCGAAGAGCAGAGCGCGGTTCATGCGCAGCACGTACGCGCCGAACAGGAAGCAGATCACCACCGGCACCAGGCTCACCAGCAGCCCGGCCACCAGCATCTGTCCGCCCACCGCGCCCAGACCGTGGCCGATACCGCTCCCGGCGCTCAGGCCAACGCCCGCCATAAAGACCATCAGGCCAAACTCCTTCACCATGTTCAGCGCCCCCTGCGGGATGTAGCCAAAGGTCGGGTGGTTGGCACGCAGGAAACCGAGCATGATCCCGGCGAACAGCAGACCTGCCGCGTTGCCGATGCCAAAACTAAATGAGCTGAACTGGAAGGTTATCATGCCGATCATCAGGCCGACGATAAAGAAGGCACAGAACGCCAGTAGGTCGGTGACCTGGCTGTGGATCGAGATAAAGCCGATGCGGTCGGCGATGGTTTTCACCCGTCGCGCGTCGCCGCTGACCTGCAACACGTCGCCTTTGTTGAGCACGATGCTGTCGTCGATTGGCATCTCGATCTGGCTGCGGATCACCCGGTTTAAAAAGCAGCCGTGGTCGGTGAGCTTGAGCTGGGCGAGACGGCGGCCCACCACGTTGTGGTTCTTCACCACGATCTCTTCGGTGACGATGCGCATGTCGAGCAGGTCGCGGTCAAACACCTCTTTGCCGTTACGGAAGCTAGGGTCGAGACGGGCATGGGCGTCAGGGTAGCCCACCAGCGAAATCTCATCTCCCATCTGTAAAACCGCATCGCCGTCCGGGGTGGCCAGAATGCCGTTGCGGCGAATACGCTCGATGTAGCATCCGGTCTGACGGTAGATGCCCAGCTCGCGCAGGTTTTTACCGTCGGCCCAGGCCACCAGCTCCGGCCCCACGCGGTAGGCGCGGATCACCGGAAGGTACACTTTGCGGTTAGCGTCGGTGTCGAGGCCGCGCTCGCGGGCAATCTGCTGGGCGCTGGTCTGTAGATCCTGATGCTGTAGCTTCGGCATATAGCGCGCGCCGAAGATCAGGCTAACCAGGCCAATAAGGTAGGTCAGGGCGTAGCCGAGGCTCAGGTTATCGAGAGCGGAACTTAGCTGGTCACCGGCCATCCCGGAGTGGCGCAGGGTATCGCCCGCGCCCACCAGCACCGGCGTAGAGGTCATCGAGCCAGCCAGCATCCCGGCGGTGAGGCCAATATCCCAGCCAAACAGTTTGCCCAGCCCCAGCGCAATCAGCAGCGCGCTGGCAACCATCACCAGCGCCAGCATCAGGTAGTTTTTGCCGTCGCGAAAGAAAATCGAAAAAAAGTTCGGCCCGGCTTCTACGCCGACGCAAAAAATAAACAGCATAAAGCCGAGATTGAGGGCGTCAGTGTTAATGGCGAAATGCTGCTGGCCTAATAATAGCGAAACCACTAAAACGCCAATGGAATTACCGAGTTGTACTGAACCTAACCGTAATTTTCCCAGGCACAGGCCTAACGCCAGCACCACAAATAATAACAGTATGTAATTCCCATTTAACAAATCTGCGACGTTTATATTCACGGAGGCTAACTTCTTGTTTACTAGTAAGCTGTTGAAAGAAATAGTGATTTACGCTAATGTTTTCCTTAACTCAGCGGGCCTGAAGGT
Source organism: Pseudescherichia sp. AS216 (assembly GCF_037152055.1). Lineage (NCBI taxonomy): Bacteria > Pseudomonadati > Pseudomonadota > Gammaproteobacteria > Enterobacterales > Enterobacteriaceae > Pseudescherichia > Pseudescherichia sp. AS216. Next base: position 508,083 of record NZ_JBBCMV010000001.1, read on the forward strand.
CGCGCTGCAGCAAAACAAAACAATAATCGCAAAACAGATCAGGCCGGTAGTTTAATCGTATTGATAAACAACGGCTAGCTAAGAATCGTGCATTCGCGTGGGTGCTTTTTGGGCAGGGATTGCCACACTGCTTTATCAAACCGGACGTTCCTTTGGGGCGAAGAAATGTTCGATAGAGACGATGTCAGGAGGATTATTTGAAGTCTAAACGTGGTTGGGCGGGCGCTTTTTGCTGCTTCCTGCTTTTTATTGTGGTCTACCTGTCACATATATTGAACGTGAGAGGGGCATTTCAGCAAGCTGGCCATCCTGAGCTGGGGCTGCTCTTTTTTATCATTCCCGGCGCGGTAGCCAGCTTTGTCTCGACAAAGCGTCGCGTGGTGCTGCCGGTAGTCGGGGCGATGCTGGGGGCAACGGTCTGCTTTGTGCTGATGCTGTTTTTTATCACGCCGATACGTTCAGTCTGGCAGGAGATGGCGTGGCTATTTAGCGCGGTGTTCTGGTGCGCGCTGGGGGCGCTCTGCTATCTCTTTATTCGCAGCCTGTTGGGAAGACGGGGGCGCAGCTAACGCCCCCTGGCGTGCTTACTGCTCGGCAAAGAGGCCCAGATGCGCTTTGGCATAGGCTTCAAAGTCGGTGCAGCCACCGATGTGCTTCTGATCGAGGAAGATCTGCGGCACGGTTTCAACCGGTTTGCCAACGGTCTTTTCCAGATCGGCTTTGGTGATCCCTTCCGCATGAATATCGACATAGCGATAGCTAAAGTCGTCACGCTCGGTGCTCAGTTTATCTGCAAGTTCTTTTGCGCGTACGCAGTAGGGACAGCCGGGGCGTCCAAAGATTACAGCAAACATACTCTCTCCTTAACGTTAAACCAGACAGCGACCAGGGCTATGATGCCGATTACCTCCGGTAATAGAAAGAAGGTTTTACCTGTCGTTTCGATGCCAAAAGGCTATGTTTCGCCAAACCAGGACGACGCGATAAATCCCGTTCATCCTGCGTCTCGCTGCGTGTATGATAGTGATGCGGCTGCGACACCGTTATTGTAGAGAGGTGCAGGGTGAAAATTGCCATATTGTCCCGGGATGGAACGCTCTATTCGTGTAAACGGCTGCGTGACGCGGCGGTACAGCGGGGCCACACCCTCGAGATCCTCGATCCGCTCTCCTGTTATATGAACATCAGCCCGGCAGCCTCCTCGATCCACTACCAGGGCCGCCAGCTCCCCTATTTTGATGCGGTGATCCCGCGCATTGGATCGGCCATTACCTTCTACGGCACGGCGGCGCTGCGTCAGTTTGAAATGCTCGGCAGCTATCCCCTCAACGAGTCCGTAGCCATCACCCGTGCCAGAGACAAGCTGCGCTCGCTGCAGCTGCTGGCGCGCCAGGGGATCGATCTGCCGATCACCGGCATTGCCCATTCGCCGGATGACACCAGCGATCTTATCGACATGGTCGGCGGCGCGCCGCTGGTGGTCAAGCTGGTCGAGGGAACCCAGGGTATCGGCGTCGTGCTGGCGGAGACGCGCCAGGCGGCAGAGAGCGTGATCGATGCCTTTCGCGGTCTCAATGCTCACATCCTGGTGCAGGAGTATATTAAAGAGGCGAAGGGGTGCGATATTCGCTGTCTCGTAGTAGGGGATGAGGTGGTGGCTGCTATCGAGCGGCGGGCGAAAGAGGGGGATTTCCGCTCTAACCTGCACCGCGGCGGCGTGGCAACGGAGGCCAACATCACCCTACGCGAGCGGGAGATCGCCCTGCTGGCGGCGCGCACGCTGGGGCTGGAGGTAGCCGGGGTCGATATTCTACGCGCCGATCGCGGGCCGCTGGTGATGGAAGTGAACGCCTCGCCGGGCCTGGAGGGCATCGAGAAGGCAACAGGGGTGGACATCGCCGGGCGGATGATCGCCTGGATCGAGCAGCAGGCCACCCCCGGCTTTTGTCTGAAAACGGGCGGCTAGGCGCTTTTCCGGCAGTATAAATGGTATACAGGGCGTTTTTTGCGTAAGCTATGCCCGCAAATTTTTTTACAGAGGTCACCCCCTATTATGGATTCACTCGTCGTACCCAGTCTGGACACCTTGCGTCATTGGCTTGACGAGCTGGGCATTAGTTTTTATGAGTGTGACACCTGCCAGGCGCTACACCTGCCGCATATGCAAAACTTTGACGGCATCTACGACGCCAAAATCGATCTGGTTGATGATATTGTTCTCTTCTCAGCGATGGCAGAGGTCAAGCCCACGGCGCTGCTGGCGCTGGCGGCCGATCTCTCTGCAATTAACGCCAGCTCGCTGACGATCAAAGCCTTCCTCGATATTCAGGATGATAATCTGCCGAAGCTGGTAGTGTGCCAGTCGCTGTTCGCCGCCCCTGGCGTGAATCTGAAGCAGTTTGCCTGGTTTATGCGTCACAGCGAGGAGCAGGTCTCCATGGTGATCCTCGAAGCCTGCGCGCAGCAGCTGCTGTTTAATACCGAGGAAGACGAGGCCGCTGTCGGTGAAACGGTGCGCAATTTTCTTCACTAAAGCCTGACGTCATTAGCGCAGTCGCTGCCATAGCGGCTGCATTCTTCCCCGCTTTTATTCTGCATTTTCTGCCTCCCACCAGTTTTATTCACCGCCATGATGGCGCTATCGGGCTATCGTATAGACAAATAGTGAATAAAAAATTGATAAAACCCGGTTTTTAACCTGACCTATAGCCTCTAACCCTGGCTACAGTTATTCTTGCGCTGCTTTAAAAAGCTTGCAGCGTCTGCCGGGTGGCGTCTCATACCCGATGCTGTGCAGAGTGATAAAGTATGCACGATTCTTGCATATCTTTAATGCGTACATTTAGTTCGTCTATTCACGAACTTTCCAGAAGGAATGAGATATGACCACCCTGAATAAAAAATGGTTGTCCGGTCTGGTAGCAGGCGCGCTGATGGCGGTCTCCGCCGGCACGCTGGCAGCCGAGCAGAAGACGCTGCACGTCTATAACTGGTCTGACTATATTGCCCCGGATACGGTGGCAAACTTTGAAAAAGAGACCGGTATTAAAGTTGTTTACGATGTGTTTGACTCCAATGAAGTGCTGGAAGGCAAACTCATGGCGGGCAGCACCGGCTTCGATCTGGTCGTCCCCTCCGCCAGCTTCCTGGAGCGCCAGCTGACCGCAGGCGTGTTCCAGCCGCTGGATAAGAGCAAGCTGCCGAACTGGAAAAACATGGATCCAGACGTGCTGAAGATGGTAGCCAAGCACGATCCTGAGAACAAATATGCGATGCCGTACCTGTGGGCAACCACCGGCATTGGCTATAACGTCGATAAGGTGAAGGCCGTACTGGGCGACGTGCCGGTGGACAGCTGGGATCTGGTTATGAAACCGGAGAACCTTGAGAAGCTGAAAAGCTGCGGCGTCTCCTTCCTCGATGCGCCGGAAGAGATCTTCGCCACCGTGCTGAACTATCTGGGTAAAGATCCCAACAGCAGCAAGGCAGATGACTATACCGGCGCGGCCACCGATCTGCTGCTGAAGCTGCGGCCAAATATCCGTTACTTCCACTCTTCCCAGTACATTAACGATCTGGCCAACGGCGATATCTGCGTGGCGATTGGCTGGGCAGGGGATGTCTGGCAGGCGGCGAACCGCGCAAAAGAGGCGAAAAACGGCGTTAACGTCTCCTATATCATTCCAAAAGAGGGGGCGCTGGCCTTCTTTGACGTCTTCGCCATGCCAAAAGATGCCAAAAACAAAGAGGAAGCCTATCAGTTCCTCAACTACCTGATGCGTCCGGACGTTATTGCCCACATCAGCGACCACGTCTTCTATGCTAACGGCAACAAGGCCTCCGTGCCGCTGATCAGCGCTGAAGTTCGCGATAACCCGGCGATTTTCCCACCGGCAGATGTCTTCGCCAAGCTCTTTACCCTGAAGGTGCAGGAGCCGAAAATCGATCGCGTGAGAACCCGCGCGTGGACCAAAGTGAAGAGCGGTAAATAAGACCCTCTCCGGTGGCGTTCGCGCCACCGGAGATCAGGCACCGTTTTAGTGCATTTGCACCTGTTTATCTGTATGCCGGAGAGCACCCCGTGAATGACGCAACCCCCCGCCCACAGGCGAAACCTCGTAAGGCGCTGACGCCGCTGCTGGAAATTCGTAACCTGACCAAATCGTTTGATGGTCAACACGCCGTGGATGACGTCAACCTGACTATCTACAAGGGTGAGATTTTTGCTCTGCTGGGCGCGTCCGGCTGTGGGAAATCGACCCTGCTGCGTATGCTGGCGGGCTTCGAGCAGCCCACCACCGGGCAGATTATGCTCGACGGCGTCGATCTGTCCCACGTGCCACCCTACCTGCGCCCCATCAACATGATGTTCCAGTCCTACGCGCTCTTCCCGCACATGACCGTAGAGCAGAACATCGCCTTCGGCCTGAAGCAGGACAAGCTGCCGAAGGCGGAGATAGCCAGCAGGGTCGCGGAGATGCTGGGCCTCGTGCACATGAGCGAGTTTGCTAAGCGCAAGCCGCACCAGCTCTCTGGCGGCCAGCGTCAGCGCGTGGCCCTGGCCCGCAGCCTGGCGAAGAGGCCGAAGCTGCTGCTGCTCGACGAGCCAATGGGCGCGCTGGACAAGAAGCTGCGCGACCGGATGCAGCTGGAAGTGGTCGATATTCTTGAGCGAGTGGGCGTGACCTGCGTGATGGTCACCCACGATCAGGAAGAGGCGATGACCATGGCCGGGCGTATCGCGATCATGAATCGAGGCAAGTTTGTGCAGATCGGCGAGCCGGAGGAGATCTACGAGCATCCGACCACCCGCTACAGCGCGGAATTTATCGGCTCGGTGAACGTCTTTGAAGGCGTGCTGAAGGAGCGCCAGGAGGATGGTCTGGTGATTGACTCGCCGGGGCTGATGCATCCCCTGAAGGTTGATGCCGACGCGTCGGTGGTGGACAACGTACCGGTCTACGTGGCCCTGCGCCCGGAGAAGATCATGCTCTGCGACGAGCCACCTGCCGACGGCTTCAACTTTGCCGTGGGAGAAGTGGTGCATATTGCCTATTTGGGCGATCTCTCTATCTACCACGTTCGCCTGAAGAGCGGACAGATGATCAGCGCCCAGCTGCAGAACGAGCATCGCTACCGCAAAGGCCAGCCGACGTGGGGCGACGAAGTCCGTCTCTGTTGGGATGCCGACAGCTGCGTTGTGCTAACGGTTTAAGGAGCGGTGATGAGCACATTAGAACCCCCGGCCCGCGTAGAAAAAACGTCCCGCTTTACCCTCTGGCTGGCGCGGATGCAGATGAAGCACGGGCGCAAGCTGGTGATCGCGCTGCCCTACATCTGGCTGTCGCTGCTGTTTTTATTGCCGTTTCTGATCGTCTTTAAAATCAGCCTGGCCGAAATGGCGCGAGCGATCCCGCCCTATACCGATCTGATGGAGTGGGCCGATGGCCAGCTCTCGATCACCCTTAACCTGGGGAATTTTCTCCAGCTCACGGACGATCCGCTCTACGTTGAGGCCTACCTGCAGTCGTTGCAGGTGGCGGGCATCTCGACGATCTGCTGCTTGCTGCTGGGCTACCCGCTGGCCTGGGCGGTGGCGCACAGCAAGCCGTCGACGCGCAACATCCTGCTGCTGCTGGTGATCCTGCCGTCGTGGACTTCGTTCCTGATCCGCGTCTATGCCTGGATGGGGATTTTAAAAAACAACGGCGTGCTGAATAACGTCCTGCTGTGGCTGGGGGTCATCGATCAGCCACTCACCATTCTGCACACCAACCTCGCGGTCTATATCGGCATTGTGTACGCCTATCTGCCGTTTATGGTGCTGCCGATCTATACCGCCCTGACGCGCATCGACTACTCGCTGGTGGAAGCCTCGCTGGATCTCGGTGCCCGCCCGCTGAAGACCTTCTTTAGCGTGATCGTGCCCCTGACTAAAGGCGGGATTATTGCGGGCTCGATGCTGGTGTTTATCCCGGCGGTGGGGGAGTTCGTGATCCCGGAGCTGCTCGGCGGCCCGGATAGCATCATGATTGGCCGCGTGCTGTGGCAGGAGTTCTTTAACAACCGTGACTGGCCGGTGGCCTCGGCGGTCGCCATTATCATGCTGCTGCTGCTGATCGTGCCGATCATGTGGTTCCATAAACATCAGAGCAAGGCGACGGGAGACCACGCATGAACAATTTACCGGTAGTGCGCTCTCCGTGGCGGATCCTGATCCTGGTTCTCGGGTTTACCTTCCTCTACGCGCCAATGCTGATGCTGGTGGTCTACTCGTTTAACAGCTCGAAGCTGGTGACGGTGTGGGCCGGGTGGTCTACCCGCTGGTATCGTGAGCTGTTCCATGACGATGCGATGATGAGCGCGGTAGGGCTGAGCCTGACCATTGCCGCCTGCGCGGCAACGATGGCGGTGATCCTCGGGACCATCGCCGCCGTAGTGATGGTGCGCTTCGGACGCTTTCGCGGCGCCAATGGCTTTGCCTTTATGATCACTGCCCCGCTGGTGATGCCCGACGTGATCACCGGCCTGTCGCTGCTGCTGCTGTTTGTCGCCCTGGCCCACGCCATTGGCTGGCCTGCGGATCGCGGGATGCTCACCATCTGGCTGGCGCATGTGACCTTCTGTACCGCCTACGTGGCGGTGGTGATCTCCTCCCGCCTGCGCGAGCTGGATCGCTCCATTGAGGAGGCGGCGATGGATCTCGGTGCTACGCCAGTGAAGGTCTTCTTTATCATCACCCTGCCGATGATCATGCCCGCGGTGATCTCCGGCTGGCTGCTGGCCTTTACCCTGTCGCTGGACGATCTGGTGATCGCCAGCTTTGTCTCCGGGCCGGGGGCCACAACGCTGCCGATGCTGGTCTTCTCCAGCGTACGCATGGGGGTAAATCCAGAGATCAACGCCCTGGCGTCGATTATCCTCGGCGTGGTGGGTATTGTTGGTTTTATCGCCTGGCTGTTGATGGCGCGTGCAGAAAAGCAGCGAACGCGCGATATCCAGCGTGCAAGGCAGGGCTGATCCCACTACTATTTGCTGAGGTCATGGGTCACTGATGCCGCGCCGGTCGCGGCATCGTTTCGCAGGGAAGGCTACGCCGTGGGATTTTTCAATAAAACGCAGCAGGGTCATGCGCGGCTAAACGTGCCGGCGCTGGTTCAGGTCGCGGCTATCGCTATTATTGCGATCCGCTGCCTCGACCTGCTGCTGCTGTTTAACCTGCTGGGGCTACGCGGGACGATGGACTTTATCCACCGCAGCGCCCAGACGTGGAACCTGACGCTGATTTTTCTCGGTAGCCTGCTGCTGCTGTTCCTCGAATTTCTCTGCGCCTTCTCGGTCATCAAAGGCCGCAACTGGGCGCGCTGGCTCTATCTCCTGACCCAGGTGGTGGCCGCAGGTTACCTGTGGGCGGCCTCGCTGGGTTACGGCTACCCGGAGCTGTTCAGCATTGCCGGTGGCTCGAAACGGGAAATTCTCCGCTCGCTGGTAATGCAAAAGCTGCCGGATATGCTGGTGCTTGGCCTGCTGTTTATCCCATCCCCCTGCAGACGCTTTTTCCGCTTCCAGTAACGGTGGTACAATCCCCGCCCCGCAAAAAAGAAGGTTTCTATCATGCAGTGCGCCCTTTATGACGCCGGTCGCTGTCGCTCCTGTCAATGGATCGACCAGCCGGTCCCGCAACAGCTTGCCACCAAGACGGCGAGCCTGCATGCGCTGCTGGACGGTCTGCCCGTCGCCGAGTGGTGCACGCCGGTCAGCGGGCCGGAGCAGGGGTTCCGTAACAAAGCCAAGATGGTGGTGAGCGGCAGCGTGGAGAAACCGCTGCTGGGGATGCTGCACCGCGACGGCTCGCCGGAGGATCTCACCGGCTGCCCGCTCTATCCGGCGTCGTTCTACCCGGTCTTCGCCGCCCTGAAGCCCTTTATTGCCCGGGCGGGCCTGACGCCCTATAACGTGGCGCGCAAACGCGGAGAGCTGAAGTACCTCCTGCTCACCGAGAGCCAGCTCGACGGCGGCCTGATGCTGCGCTTTGTGCTGCGTTCAGAGGCCAAGCTCGACCAGCTTCGCGCCGCGCTGCCTGCGCTGCAGGCCGAACTGCCGCAGCTGAAGGTGATCTCGGTAAATATCCAGCCGGTGCATATGGCGATTATGGAGGGGGAGCAGGAGATATGGCTCACCGACCAGCGGGCGCTGGCGGAGCGCTTTAACGGCGTGCCGCTGTGGATCCGCCCCCAGAGCTTCTTCCAGACCAACCCCAGCGTAGCGGCGAGCCTCTACGCCACCGCTCGCGACTGGGTGCGGGCGTTGCCGGTGACGCACATGTGGGATCTCTTCTGCGGCGTGGGCGGTTTTGGCCTGCACTGCGCGACGCCGGAGATGACGCTAACCGGAATTGAGATTGCTCCGGAGGCCATCGCCTGCGCGAAACAGTCTGCTGAAGAGCTGGGTCTGCATAATGTGCATTTTCAGGCGCTGGATTCCACCGCGTTCGCCACAGGGCAGGGGGCGGTGCCGGATCTGGTGGTGGTGAACCCGCCGAGGCGCGGCATCGGTAAGCCGCTGTGCGACTACCTGAGCGCAATGGCTCCGCAGTGGATTATTTACTCCAGCTGCAACGCTGAAACGATGGCGAAAGATATTCGCGCGCTGCCAGGATACCGCATCGAACGCGTGCAACTGTTCGATATGTTCCCGCATACGGCGCATTATGAGGTGTTAACGTTGTTGGTGCGGGAAGTAAAGTAGTCGAGTAGGCCGGGTAAGGCGGAGCCGCCACCCGGCGTAGGCAATTATACCGTGATTATTGCGGGAACCACCGATCGCTGATTTTCTGGTAGGTGCCGTCGGCTTTGATGGCCTTCAGGGCGGCATTCAGTTTTTCCAGCAGGGCTTTGTTATCCGGACGCACCGCGATACCCAGGCCGGTCCCGAAGTACTGCGCATCGGTCACTTTCGGCGTAGCGGTACCCAGCTGCGGGTTACTCTTCAGCCACTCGTTCACTACCGCAGTATCCCCGAATACGCCGTCGATACGGCCATTTTTCAGGTCGAGGATCGCGTTCTGGTAGCTGTCATAGGCCACGGTCTTCACTTCCGGGTGCTTATCCTGGAGGTACTTCTGGTGGGTCGTACCGTTCTCCATGCCGATGCGTTTGCCCTTCAGATCGTCAAATGATTTAAACGCGTCTTTCTTGGCGATCACCACCGCCGAGTTGGCGTAGTACGGGTCGGTAAAGGAGACCTGTTTGCTACGCTCTGGCGTAATGTCCATGCCGGAGATCACCGCGTCATACTTCTTGAACTTCAGGGCCGGGATCAGCGAGTCAAACGCGTGGTTGGTGAAGGTGCAGTCGGCCTGCATCTGCTTGCACAGTGCTTTCGCCAAATCGATATCAAAGCCTACGATCTGGTTGTTGGCATCCAGCGACTCAAATGGCGGATAGGTAGCAGACGCGCCAAAGCTGATTTTATCTGCTGCGCTGGCACCGGCGGCAAAGGTGGCGAGAATAGCGGCCAGAATTAACTTTTTCATTGTGGAACTCCTGTCTGTCAATCTTATCGTTTTCACCGTGTCTGCGGCATGGAATTACAATGCCATCTAATGCATTAGTATGCAATATTATTGATTAATTATATTTATTCGGGCGTAAAAAAGGCGGGTTGCCCCGCCTCTGTTGTGTTTTAACTGCGTCGTTCAAACGCCAGCGCCCGCCGCTCGATTAACCGCATCAGCAGCGTCAGCAAACCGTTGACTATCAGGTAGATAACCCCTGCCGCGCCGAAGACCATGACGTCGTAGGTGCGGCCATACAGCAGCTGTCCGTGGCCCATGACCTCCATCAGTGTGATGGTGTACGCCAGCGAGGTACTTTTGAATACCAGCACCACTTCGTTGGAGTAGGAGGAGAGGGCGCGCTTGAACGCATACGGCAGCAGGATCGCCAGCGTATCCTTCTTGCTCATCCCCAACGCGCCGCAGGATTGCCACTGCCCCTCCGGGATTGCCCGAATCGCGCCGTAGAAGAGCTGTGTGGTGTACGCGGCGCTGTTCAGCGACAGGGCGATCAGCGCACAGAGCCACGGCTCAGAGAGCAGGTGCCACAGCCACGGATAGGCCTGGATCGACGGAAACTGACCCGGCCCGTAGTAGATCAGGAAGATCTGCACCAGCAGCGGGGTACCGGTAAAGAGCGTGATATAGCCGCGCACGATCCACACCAGCCCCGGCGTTTTCAGCGTCAGAACGATGGTGAAAATCAGGGAGAGGATTAGCGCCACCACAATCGATGCCACGGTAAGCGTCAGACTGGTGTGCAGCCCCTTCATCAGTTCAGGTAAATACTCAAGCATCAGCCTGGCCTCCGTTCGAAACGTGTCGCGCGTTGGTCAATGCGTTTGAGAATGTACTGACTGAGAAGCGTAATCACCAGGTAGATGGCCGCCGCCACCAGAAACCAGGTAAACGGCTCCTGGGTACGGGTCGAAATACTGCGGGTTTGCAGCATGAGATCGTTAACGCTGATAAGCGATACCAGCGCCGTATCTTTCAGCAGCACCAGCCACTGATTGCCCAGCCCCGGCAGGGCGTGACGCCACATCTGCGGCATGACCAGCCGGAAGAAGATGGCGCTTTTAGACAGCCCCAGCGCCTGACCGGACTCCCACTGTCCCTGCGGCACGGCCTTCAGCGCCCCGCGTAGGGTCTGAGAAGCATACGCCGCGTACAGCAAGGAGAGGGCGATCACCCCGCACAGGAACGGGCTGACGTCGAAGTTTTCAATCTGCATCTGCACCGGGATCTGCACAAACCCCAAATTCAGGGTAAAGCCATCCGAGAGCACCAGCAGCAGCTGTGACGAGCCAAAATAGATAAAGAGCACCACCAGAATTTCCGGCAGGCCGCGCAGGATAGTCACCAGCCCCGATCCCAACCATGCAACAGGTCGCCACTTAGCGGACTCCCAAACGGCAAACAGCATGGCCAGCACCAGGCCAATGGCCAGCGCACAAACGGCAAGGCCGACGGTCATCCCGGCGGCGCTTGCTAAAGGAAAAAATTCATTCATCAAGGATTACTTCTGGAACCATTTTTTATAGATGGTCTCGTAAGTCCCATCCTTCTTCACTTTTTCCAGCGCGGTATTAAATTTCTGCTGCAGCTCGGTATTGCCCTGACGCACCGCAATGCCGAGACCCGTGCCGAAATACTCTTTATCCGTCACCTTCTCGCCGACCGCTGCCAGCTTGTCGTTGGCCTTCAGCCACTCGGTCACCACGGCGGTGTCGCCGAACACGGCGTCAATGCGGCCGTTCTGCAGATCCAGACGCGCGTTCTGGTAGCTGTCGTACGGTACGGTGGTGATTTCCGGATGCTTGTCGGTGATGAATTTCTGATGGGTGGTGCCGTTCTGCACGCCAACGCGTTTGCCTTTCAGCGCATCGATGTTGGCATATTTACCCTGCTGGCCGATAAACAGCGCCGAGTTGTCATAGTATGGGGTGGTGAACAGCACCTGCTTCTGACGTTCGGGGGTAATATCCATACCCGCCATCACCGCATCAAAGCGGCGGAACTTCAGGCTTGGGATCAGGCTATCAAACGCCTGGTTAGTGAACGTACAGGTCGCATCAATCTCTTTACACAGCGCGTTCGCCAGATCGACGTCGAAGCCAACGATTTTGTTATTGGCATCGGTGGATTCGAACGGAGGGTAGCTCGCTTCGGTGGCGAAACGAATGGTTTGGGCTGCTGTAGCAGAGAGGCTAACGCTGGCGAGCAGCGCGGCAATCAATACTTTTTTCATTGTCACTTCCCAAAAAAATATCAGTGAGATAAGTAGTTTTTAAACGCATCGGTCTGCGGTGCGGTAAAGGTGCTGGCATCGCCCTGTTCGACAATATACCCATTTTCCATATACACCACACGGCTGGCGGTTTTACGCGCCACTTCAACTTCGTGAGTCACAATAACCTGGGTAATTTTGGTCTGCGCCAGCTCGCGAATAATGCTGACGATCTGCGCGGTAATCTCGGGATCCAGCGCGGCCGTCGGCTCGTCAAACAGCAGCACCTGCGGCTCCATCATCAGCGCTCGGGCAATGGCCACGCGCTGCTGCTGGCCGCCGGAGAGGTGCAGCGGATAGCGATCGCTGTAGGGTTTCAGGCGCAGGCGCTCCAGCAGCTTATCGGCGCGGGCATGGGCCTGCTCTTTGCTCAGTCCCAGCACGCGGCAGGGCGCTTCAATCAGGTTCTGCACCACGGTCAGATGCGGCCAGAGGTTGTACTGCTGAAACACCATGCCGACGTTTTGCCGCAGCTCGCGGATCGCTTTATCAGAGGGCGTTTTGGCAAAATCGAAATTGTTACCCGCAATGCTCAGGGTGCCGGAGCGCGGCATCTCCAGCAGGTTAAGCACGCGCAGCAGCGAACTCTTGCCCGCGCCGCTTGGGCCGAGCAGTACCAGCGTCTCGCCCTCTGGGCAGTCGAGTGTGATATCAAACAGCGCCTGATGTGCGCCGTAGAAGCAGTTAATGCCGTTTAATTTAATACTCATCGAGGCAATCTGATAGCAATTGAGGCCGCAAATAGTAACGTTGACAGAATAGTTATGCAATATTTATGCGTTAAAACTTAACTACAGGCCATCTTCCACCTTAAAAATAGCACAAAATCGCGGAGGTCCGGCCTGTACAGAAGATTAGCGATGTTCGATTGACTGGCGCAGAGAGCCTGCCGGGGCGTGAACGCTGCCGCCGAGATAGCGCACGTCATCTACCGCCCAGCACTGACCTTGACGCACCATCAGTACCTCATCCAGCCAACGCTGGTTGCCCTGGGTCAACTCCACGCGCAGAGGAATATTGCGCGCGTCGGTATTAGGGATCGTTGAGGCGCTGGCGACCGTGGCCGTTTGGGCTGGTGTAGCGCGGCTGGAGAAGGGATCGGCACTCAGCAGGGCGCTATTGCGGCTGTCGCGGGAGGCGGCGGTCAGCATCGCGGCGAGGTCGTCGCTGAGGTAGGGACGCAGCGCCGTCAGATCGTTACTGCGGTGCTGGATGCGGTAGTCGTAAAACTGCTGCGCAACGGCATCAGGACCGCCTGCCACGCAGGGGCCGCTGCGCGTGCCGATATCCTTAAACGCGGGCGTCACGGGAGTGGTGCAAGCGGTGAGCACCAGCGCACAGGGCGCAATGACGGATAGAAAAGAGTAGCGCATAATGATTTCCTTATAAGCTAACGACATGTGTATAGTTTTATCAATCATAGCCCTGGCTGTTTGATTATGCATCGCTTGTGGCATCGAAGGTTAAAAAGGAGAGTAAAGATGCGGCTATTTCCCGCCCCTATGCCGCAGCCGGCGTGGCAACGATTCTGGCTGTTGGTGTTGGCCCTGCTGCTTACTGGTTGTGCAAGCAAGAAGAGCGAGATAAGTGACAAGGGCGTGGTGAAGAAGGTGAGCTATGAGCTGGATACCCAGCGTCGGGCTCAGGCGGCTTACCCACGCATAAAAGTGCTGGTGATCCACTACACGGCGGGCGATTTCGATACCTCTCTTACCACCCTGACGGATAAAGATGTCAGCGCCCACTACCTCATTCCCGAACATCCGCCGGTTCACAACGGCAAGCCGCGTATCTGGCAGCTGGTGCCCGAGGATCAGCTGGCGTGGCACGCCGGGGTGAGCTACTGGCGGGGCGCAACGCGCATCAATGATACCTCTATCGGCATTGAGCTGGAGAACCACGGCTGGCAGAAGATAGGCAGAGAGAAGGACTTTACCCCCTTTGCTCCGGATCAAATTGCCGCGCTGATCCCGCTGGCGAAGGATATCATTAATAGTTACAACATACTGCCAGCTAACGTCGTGGCACACTCCGACGTCGCCCCCCAGCGTAAAGTCGATCCCGGTCCGCTGTTTCCGTGGCGTGAGCTGGCCGCGCAGGGGATTGGTGCCTGGCCGGACGCCCAGCGCGTGACCTTCTACCTCAACGGGCGCGCGCCTTCGCAACGCGTCGATAGCGCAACTCTGCTGGATGTGCTCTACCGTTACGGCTATGAGGTGGTGCCGGGCATGACGTTAGCCCAGCAGAAGCGGGTGATTATGGCCTTCCAGATGCACTTCCGCCCGGCGCGCTATGACGGTGTCGCCGACGCGGAAACCCTGGCCATTGCCAATGCGCTGCTAGAGAAGTACGGTCAGGGCTAGCCAGCTTCGCCCGGCATGGCTAATACCGCTCCGGAAGACGTGCAACGTTGAGCAGCTTTCCTTTTTTGATCAGGATAAATTTTCCCTTACGCAGCTGCGAAAGGATGCGGAAAACAGAGCTGCGTGACAGGCAGGTATGCTTGCGAATATAGCTCTCAACCGGGGTGGTAATGCGAATATCGTAGGGCAGCTTCATCAGGTTAAGCAGCTGCCGCCTGACCATCAGGTACGCATCGCCAGAGGAGACCCAGCGATCCCTGAAAAGCAGCAGCTCCAGAAGCCAGTCCTGGATATGTGCCACCTCCTGCCAGAGATTATTTTGATCGATACATTGAAAAAATAAATCCCGCTCCACGCTTATGCCCTGGCAGCTATTTTGCGCGATCAGGGTATAGCTACCCTTCTGCTGAGAGAATAGTCCGCTCATCCCCATAATAAAGGGCGCGGAGGCGGTTCCCAGCCAGCTTTCGTCTGATTGTCTGACCACCGTAATTACGCCTCGGGTAACCAGCCAGAGTCGACCTTCATCGGCTATGCTTTTTCCTGCACACTCTCCCGAGGCCAGGCTAAAGGCGACGCCTTTCTCTTCCAGCGCGGATATGATTCTTTGGTAAGCGTGAAACGGACGGCGGGAAAGAATACCCGTGAGATTACTTTCAGGCGCAATGCTCATTTTTATACTCCCTGTTTGGATATTCCGAAAACCTGTAATTCATGCCGTTAATAAATTAAATCTTTTAGATATTAAACATGACACTTTATGGTGGTTAGGCAACCCAGGCAACATTAACGGCTAAGTCAATAAAAAACCTTTATTATCAGTGTGATATGACAGTCCCAAATGGAGCACTTTTTTCGTTTTTCTTTAAATAAAATATAATAAATAATTAGCGCAAACTTGGGATGGTTTAACTCTTTTCGCTTTTCAGTGCGCTGAAAGAGGGTGCCACTTATCCAGTAGGGGGATGCGTTACTCATTTAATATCTAAATGTAAACATACATTTCAATTAACGTGAAAAGTGCAAGCATTCGTGTTGTGCACGCTTTTTGGCACTGTGAAAAGAGACTTTTTAATGAAAGTAAAATCGAAACCAAAAAAGCTTGTTCAGGCGCAAAAAATGCGCCTGATGGCGAGGATACACCGCGCCAGCTGGCAGCAAAAAATTATTCTCTCGTTTATATTTATTTTTTCATTGATAACCTTTCCGGTTTCAGCTTCATTTCTCCTCAGTAGTCCCCCGGCCTCTGCTACCAGCAGCGAGCCGCAGACGGATACTGGCACGCTACCCGGTAGTGATACGCTCAGCTCGACGGCCTCCGCGCTCTCTTCTTCCGGTACGGATGGCTTAAAAGGGGCGGCCGCTTCGGCGGCAACCGGTTATGCGGCTTCCTCAGCCGAGGACTGGCTGAGCCAATTCGGCACGGCTAAGGTGAAGCTGAACGTTGATGACAACGGTAACTGGGACGACAGCTCTCTGGACTTCCTGCTGCCATTGTATGACAACCAGCAGCAGCTCCTCTTTACCCAGCTCGGCTATCGTGCGCCGGACGGCCGCAACACCGGTAACTTTGGTCTGGGCGTCAGGGTGTTTAACCTTAAAAACTGGATGTTCGGTGGAAACGTCTTCTTTGATGATGACTTCACGGGTAAAAACCGCCGCGTCGGGGCCGGTGCTGAGGCCTGGACAGACTTCCTGAAGCTGGGCTTTAATACCTATGCGGGCACGACCGACTGGCACACCTCTCGCGACTTTGCCGATTACAACGAAAAGCCCGCTGACGGCTTTGATATTCGTGCTGACGGCTACCTGCCCGCCTACCCACAGCTGGGCGGCAAGCTGATGTATGAAAAATACTATGGCGATGACGTTGCCCTGTTTGATAAAGACACGCTGCAAAACGATCCTTCTGCGGTGACCGTTGGGTTTAACTATACCCCTATTCCGTTAGTGACCGCTGGCGTTGACTATCGTCGCGGCCAGGATTCAGTGGATGAGACCGAATTTAGCCTTAATTTCCGCTATGCTCTGGGCCAGTCGTGGGGCGCGCAGATCTCGCCCGATCAGGTGGCGATTCGCCGCAGCCTGGCCGGCAGCCGCTACGATCTGGTCGATCGTAACAACGAAATCGTGCTGCAGTATAAAAAGAAAGAGCATAACGACGTCCTCGCTGATATGAAGTTGACTCCACTTCAGGATCATAGCCCTGCCGATGGCGCGACCAACAACTCCGTAGTGGTGCAAGCGGTCACCTCAGACGGCACGGGCGTTAAAAATGTCGCAATTACCTGGAGCGTCAGCGGAACGGGTAAACTGAGCGCCACCTCAGGGGTAACCGACGACAACGGTTACGCCACCGTCGGCATTACCAACACCACCGCCGAACAGGTTACGGTGAGCGCCACCTCCGGCTCCCTTACCCGCAGCGTGCCGAGCAACTTTGACGAGTCGGTCAGTTCACTGAATCTCGAGATGACCGATAACAACAGTAAAGCGGACGGCGTCGATACCAATAGCGGCAAGGTGACCGTGCTGGATGCCAGCGGTAAGGCGATGTCGGGCGTATCGGTGAGCTGGAGCGTAGATCATAGCGCAACGATTGTGCACAGCGACGCGGTGACCGACGCTAGCGGCCATGCCAGCGCTGAGTTTACCGATACCAAAGCGGAGTCGGTGAAGCTGAGCGCCAGCGCCTCGGGTAAAACGGAATCAACAAATTCTCTCTTTGTTGCTGCCGCAACGAAAAATAATATCACTGTCAGCATGACAACGGACAACTCGCCGGCCGATGGCGTCACGCCGAACGTCGCCCATGCGACGGTGACGGACAGCACTGGCAAAGCGGTTTCAGGCGTGACCGTGAACTGGAGCACGACTGGCAGCGCAAAACTGGCTGCGACCTCCTCTGTCACTGACGCCAGCGGCAATGCCAGCGTTAGCCTGACGGACAGCGTCGTGGAGAGTGGCCTGACCGTTACCGCCACGGCGGGTGATGCTTCCGGCTCCACCACCACAACCTTTGTCGGCGTTCAGCAGAACATTGCCGTGGCGATGGCTACCGACAACTCCCCAGCCGATGGCGTGACGCCGAACGTCGCCCGCGCCACGGTAACGGACGGTAACGGTAAAGCCCTCTCAGGCGTGACCGTGAACTGGGCTGTCACCGGTAGTGCAAAACTGGCTGCCACCTCCTCAGTAACCGATGCCAGCGGTAATGCCAGCGTTAACCTGACGGACACGGTTGTCGAGAGTGGCCTGACGGTGACCGCCACGGCAGGGGATGCGAAAGCATCGACCACAACGGCCTTCAAGGGCATTCAGCAGAACATCGCTGTCACCATGACGACGGACAACTCACCGGCTGATGGGGTAACGGCAAACGTCGCTAGCGCCACGGTTACGGACAGCAGCGGCAAAGCGCTCTCAGGCGTGACCGTGAACTGGACGACCACCGGCAGTGCAAAACTGGCGGCAACCTCCTCTGTTACCGACGTGAATGGTAATGCCAGCGTTAACCTGACGGACAGCGTCGCGGAGAGCGGCCTGACCGTTACCGCCACAGCGGGAGATGCGAAAGGATCAGTCACGACGACGTTTGTTGAGATCCAGAAATCGATCGCCGTCACTATGACCACGGACAACTCTTTTGCCGACGGCGTGACGCCGAACGTGGCTCGTGCCACGGTAACGGACAGCAACGGTAAAGCGCTCTCAGGCGTGACCGTAAACTGGACCACCACCGGTAGTGCAAAACTGGCTGCAACCTCCTCTGTCACTGACTTCCGGGGTAATGCCAGCGTTAACCTGACGGACAGCGTCGCAGAGAGTGGCCTGACGGTGACGGCCACGGCAGGGGATGCGTCCGGCTCGGCCACCACAAGCTTTAAGGCGCTTCTGGATAATATCACCGTGACCACCGCCACAGACAATGCCCCGGCGGACGGCATGTCAACCAACGTGGTTAATGCGCTGGTTACAGACGGTAACGGCCAGGCGCTGAAGGGCGTTACCGTAAACTGGACCACCACCGGCAGCGCTAAACTGACCGCCAACTCATCGGTAACCGACCTAACTGGTAAGGCGAGGATGAGCCTGACGGATAACGTTGCAGAGAGCGGCCTGACCGTCACCGCAACGGTGGGTGAAGCAACAGGGACTACCCAGGTGTCGTTTACCGAACTTCAGCAAACCGTTACCGTGACGATGAAGGTCGATAACTCTCCGGCCGATGGCAAAACGCAAAACATTGCTCAGGTGGTGGTTATGAAAGACAACCGGCCAGTTTCCGGGGCGGCGGTGACCTGGAGTAAAGACTCCTCCAACGCAATGAACGCCTCTTCGCCAACGGCTACAACCAATGATGAGGGTATCGCCACTATGGCCTACACCGATGACACGGCTGAAACATTCAACGTTGTGGCGACGGTAGGCAATCAGACCGGTAAAGTGCAGTCAACCTTTGTTACCCCTGAGTTCGGGCCGATTACGTTAACTATGCCGGAAGTGATGGCTACAAGTAGAGTCAATTACGATATCGCGGTAGATGGTACGCCAGTTATTACTATGCACTATAACGGCATGGCTGCGGGCGACCAGATTGCCGTTAGCTCTTACGTTAGTGGGGATCGAAATGGCCAAACCCTGGACTATAGCGCGCCGGTTCATACCGTTACCGCAGGCGAGGTGGGCCAGGACATTAGCATAACGCTGCCAGCAAACGTTCTACTGGGAGTTGAGGGAGTGAATGGTGGCGCCACTAGCGCAGATGCAGCCTGGCTACACGTTAAGTCCGTTGTTACCCAAGTTGATAGTGGTAGAACCCAAACCGGATCGCTATCCTATGCGATTGACACATGTCGTCCCGGCGATTGCAATTGATCAAAGCCCCTGCTCTGCAGGGGTTTTTTTTGACAGATAAAAAATTATTAACAATGCGCAATCATTGCTGCCCTCGTTACTCAATAAGGAACAATTACCTCACTGCTGCACGGGTACGCTACTCCTGTCGATAAGACAAACCTGTTAACACTATGAGGAAATAAATATGACTAATAAATTAACAGCGCTTGACACGCCTGCCGCCCCGCGCGTACTCAATGCCAGCTCCGACGATAATTACACTATTGACCAGTATGATATTAAGTCGGGTCTGGTTCTGGTTATTCCAGAATATACTGATGCCCAGGCTAAAGATCTTGTAATGGTTCACTGGGGCGACTACCAGCAGGAGTATCTAATTTCTGATCCGCTTATGCTGCCGCTGGAGATTGACGTGCTCAATGACTATCCGCCCAGCAATCATGAGGATGGTACCTACGATGTCTACTATGTGGTTACCGACCCCGATCAGAACACCAGAGAGTCCGACCATATCTCTCTGATTATTGATGCTGGAGAAGCCGTAGCGACGCTGCCTGCGCCGGTCGTCCCGGATGCTGCACCGGGCTACATCAACTATAATGCCGCGCTTGATGGTGTTGCAGTTGACATCACCTATTCCCCGATGACTGCAGGCGATGTCATTACGCTGATCATGAAGGGTTACGACAATGCGGCGAGCCTTGAATTAGCCGATATTGAGTACACCTACATCGTGACGGCAATTGATGCGCGGAAGGGCACGGTTGAGATAGATAAAATCACTCTGCAAGATATGCAGCAGATTGGCGAAAATGCCTATGCGCTGTTCTGGTACACCGTGGCGCCGGCCGATGGCTCTGCCGTTGAAACCTCAGAGACGTTCCGTACCGAGGTTGACGTGGTCCCACCGGGTGGAAATTAATTAGCTTTGTTAACAAGGCTTCCTTCGGGAAGCCTTTTTTATTACCTGCTAAAGCCACCAATAAAAAAGGCGGCCTCTTATTAATTGAACGCGCTAAATACAACAGAGCTGGAAATATACGCGCCCGAGACGTTCAGTAGCGATAGCGTGAATGAAACACTTTCCGCCGTCGCATCGATAATATCGAAACCGCCTGCATGGGTAGCGCCAATATTAATATAGGCCGTTTGTCTGCCGCTGGTGGTAATAGTGGCGCTGCTGGCCGTATTCAACGTCAACGTTGCCCGGGTAGCGGCAGAGAAGGCGCTGCTGCGAAGATAGACGCTACAGAGGCTTCTGCCATCAGCCGCTGCGCCGGTAGAGACACCGTAGTAGGCCAGTTCACCCTGGCCATAGAGCCAGAAGGTAAAAGTCATGCTGGCTCTGGCGCTCAGCTGCGGTTCGCTAATGACATAAGCGTTGATCGGCACGTTCCCGGTGGCGTAAGAGTAGACCTGTGCAAATCCAAACCCCGTTTCATCCAGCCGAACCGTTAGCGTATTGGCGCTATTAGCGTTAAACAAGGCGCCAGAGGTCGCCGAAACGGAAAGCTCTACGTCTGCGCCTGCCGGCCCCTGGAGGGTTACCGAATTCATGGGGCGAACGGGAATTGACGGCGTGTAGAGCGGTGCGCCGGTTCCGCATATCATCCTTAAACCTGCTGCCGCTGCCGTAGCGATTGTGACATCGGTAGTGGTAGAGGAGGCGATCCCCCCTTCGTTGCTAAACAGCACCTGGTAGCGGCCTTCACCATAGCCAGGCTCTACCGGAGCCATAAAGCTGGCGGGAATATGGAATATGGCCTGCTGCGCCAGGGCCTCGCTGGCACCAAGCGTGCGGGTTTCGGTCCAGGCAGTGCCTGGGATCGGGGAGGCAGGCGAGGTGATATAGCCAAACCAGAACGCCGTTACCGTATCGCCTGCCACCATGCCAGGGTAGGAAACCGTCATCTCCGTACCGTTATCGGCGTCGATCTCACTCTCGGTAATCACGCCATCATCTTCTGCCGCCGGAAAGTCGGGGGCGGGCAGCAGGGAGCAGTGCTCGGTATCCACGTTGACCTGCGCCAGCTCAGAGATGCCCGGCTGTGAGGGCGAGGCGACCTGATACCAAGCCTGTGCATAGCCGATACCTATCGGCGTGACATAGGTCGATGGCACCGTGACGGTGAAACCGGTGGTTATCTCAGTAGAGGCCACAACGTGAGCAATAACGTCATAGGCAGCCGCAATGGCCGTTCCGTTTGCAGTATAACCTTGCCAGTAAAGGGTAACGACGCTGTTGGCAACAAAGCTGCTGCTCCCCGGAACGGTAACGTCGACACCCTGGCTACATTCGGCGCAGTCAAGCCAGCCGTCGCCGCCTGCCGGAAAGAGGGGGGCTGGGTAGAGCACTGACGGTGCCATATCAATATTCACCGAGGCGCTGTCAGAGTTTTGACTCTCACCGGAGGGGCTGGCCACGGAGTACCATGCCTGAACGCTGCCTTCGCCTATCGGCATAATGTATGGTGGGGCGATAAGTACCTCGAACCCCTGCAAATCTGCGCTGGTGACGGAGTGCGTCACGCTGGTGACGCTGGCGGGTACGGCGACCCCCGTTTGATCAAAACCGACCCAGTAGAGCGTGACCAGATCGCCAGATGCAAGTCCATCGCCGGGCACTTCAACATACGTACCCTTGTTGAGCATGACGGAGCTGTAGGTAATGACATTGTTTACCGCATCGGTGAACACCGGCGGTGGCAGCGAGCCGGTATGGTTGCGATCAACAATTGCCGTGGTGATGCCTGAGGCGGCAATATTTTGATAGGCGTCGGTTGAGGTATACCAGACGCTGTGGCTGCCGTCTGGAACCAAATCCGCTGGCACAATCACCTGCCAGGGGAACGCCGAGTCAATGTTATTTTTGGTAAGCCAGAGCGTACTGACGACCTCACCATCCCAGAACAGGCCCAGATAGTCACCCACGGCGGCATTGTTATAGCGGTTGACCTGAATATCAACGCCGCCGGACGATAAAAGCTCTACCTCATTGATATAGCCGTCATCGCTCATTTGGGGTAACGCGGGAGAGGGTAGTGCTGCTGATGTACTCATGATGCCTCCTGTTTATATAAATAGACATAAAGGTATCAGCAGCAAAAGGTGCGGAAATGGCAAAGGGTGACTGACAACGACTATAAAAAACAGCGACTAACGGTGTAGTTTACCGTGATCTTTAAGCCACAGAGCCGTGCGCCGTATTCCCTCATCCAGCGTCACCAGCGGGGCATAGCCCAGCTCCTCGCGGGCGCGGCGGGTATCAAGGGTGAAATCAAAGTTCAGCTTCGAGACGCCGTAGTGGGTCAGGGCGGGCTCTTTAGCCCGCTTGTCACAAAAGCGCTCCATGCTGCGCGCGATGATATCCAGCATCGGGTAGGGCACCGAGCGAATACGGCAGTGGATCTCCAGCTCGTCGATCAGCCGCTGGACGATGCTGCGCAGGGTACGCCGCTCGCCGTTGGTAATGTTATAGGCGCGCCCGGACGGCAGTGCGTCACAGGTCTCCTGGCTGGCGAGCCACATAGCATGCACCGCGTTCTCGAAGTAGGTCATATCCACTAATGCATCGCCGCCGCGCGGCAGCAGCACGCTGCGGTAGTGGTGCATCATCTGCGCCAGCCGGGGAATAAACACTTTGTCGTGCGGGCCAAACAGGCTCTGCGGCCGCAGAATAGTAAAGCGGGTGTTGGGATTGGCCTGGGCCAGGAGCTGGATCACCTCTTCCGCAGCGGCTTTGCTGCGGGCAAACTCGTTGGCAAACCGCGCCGGGCGAAAGTTCTCGTCAATATCATGATGGTGATGATAATCGAAATAGAGCGACGGCGAGGAGACGTGGATAAAGTTGCGCACGCCCCATGCCACGGCCCACTCACCGAGGCGGCGGGTCGCTCGCACGTTGGCGAGGTCGAACGCTTCCTGCGTGCCCCAGGGGGAGGTAAAGCTGGAGCAGTGCCAGAGCGTGTCGACGCCAGCCAGCATCACCTTTGCCTGAGAGGAGACAAGCTCGGTCAGATCGGCCTGGACGAACTCCGCGCCCATCTTTTGCAGCAGCTTGCCCATCGCCTCATTGCGACCGCTTGCTCTGACGCTCACGCCTCTCTGACGCAGATACTCGACCGCGTTGCGGCCTAAACCGCTGGTTGCGCCGGTGACCAGAACCTTCATAGCAATCCACTGTGTTGAAAAGAATTTCGTGCGCATTCTTCCGTGAATTACGCCGCTATGCAATGGAAAGATGACAGATAAAAGCCCGATTTCGGACTTTATCTGTCAAATATTCTACATCTTGCACAATCTTAAGCGGTGTTTAACGTTTCAGGAACGCCTGCCAGTGGTTAACCAACTCTTCCAGCTGTGCGCGACTGACGTCGAGATGGGTAACGATGCGGACGATCGGTGACGCGTTGAGCAGCACGCCGCGCGCCTGCATAAACTCGCCAAGAGCCGCGGCGTTCTGCTCGCCTACGCGGACAAACAGCATATTGGTATCGTGACGCATAACGTCAGCGCCAATTTCCTGCAGCTGCGCCGCCAGCCATGCGGCATTAGCGTGATCTTCTTTCAGACGCTCGACGTTGTTCTTCAGCGCAAACAGGCCCGCCGCTGCCAGGAACCCCGCCTGGCGCATGCCGCCGCCGGTCATTTTGCGCCAGCGGTTAGCGCGCTTGATATATTCATGGCTGCCTACCAGCAGCGAACCAACCGGCGTGCCGAGGCCTTTTGAGAGGCAGATGGTAAAGGTATCGCAGTATTGGGCGATCTCTTTTAACGGGCAGCCATACTCCACCACCGCATTGAAGATGCGTGCGCCGTCAACGTGCAGCGCCAGTCCTTTCTCACGGGTAAAGTGCCACGCCTCAGCGAGATATTCACGCGGCAACACCTTGCCGTTGTGAGTGTTCTCTAAGCTCAGCAGGCGGGTACGGGCGAAGTGAATATCGTCCGGCTTGATCTTCGCCGCTACCTTATCCAGCGGCAGCGAGCCGTCCGGGCTGGCGTCGATAGGTTGAGGCTGAATACTGCCCAGCACCGCCGCGCCGCCAGCCTCGTAGAGATAGTTGTGTGCTCCCTGACCCACGATATACTCCTCACCGCGCTCGCAATGGCTAAGCAGCGCCACCAGGTTGGCCTGGGTGCCGGTAGGCAGAAACAGCGCTGCCTCTTTGCCGGCAAGCTCGGCGGCGTAGCGCTGTAGTTCATTAACGGTGGGATCGTCACCATACACGTCGTCCCCGACCGGGGCGGCCATCATCGCTTTCATCATGGCGCGGCTCGGTCGGGTCACGGTATCACTACGTAAATCAATCACGGCACTTCCTTATCATCTTCAGGATCGTGCCATCTGTTTTACCTGAGCCAGTTGGTTTTCGCCAGTTCCACGACCTCATCGCCGCGACCGTTGATGATGGCGCGCAGCATATAGAGGCTGAAGCCCTTGGCCTGCTCAAGCTTGATCTGCGGCGGAATAGAGAGCTCCTCTTTTGCCACCGTTACGTCCACCAGCACCGGTCCCTCGGTGGCAAACGCACGCTGCAGGGCGCTGTCGACGTCAGCGGACTTCTCGACGCGGATGCCGGTAATACCGCACGCCTCTGCGATGCGGGCGAAGTTGGTCTCATGCAGGTCGGTTCCGTCCGTCAGATAGCCTCCGGCCTTCATCTCCATTGCCACGAAGCCCAGCACGCTGTTGTTAAAGACGATGATTTTTACCGGCAGGTTCATCTGCGCCAGGGAGAGAAAATCACCCATCAGCATGCTGAACCCGCCGTCGCCGCACATCGCCACTACCTGACGGCTGGGATGCGTCGCCTGCGCTCCCAGCGCCTGCGGCATGGCGTTGGCCATTGAACCGTGGTTGAAGGAGCCAAGCAGGCGGCGCTTGCCGTTCATCTTCAGGTAGCGGGCGGCCCACACCGTTGGCGTTCCCACGTCGCAGGTGAAGATGGCGTCGTCATCAGCAAAATCGCTGATCCGCTGGGCGAGGTATTGCGGGTGAATGACCTTGCTGCTGGGCTTCGCCAGGTCGTCCAGGCCCTTGCGGGCGTCGCGGTAGTCTTCCAGCGCTTTATCAAGGAAGCGGCGGTCGGTTTTCTCCTCCAGGTGCGGCAGCAGGGCAGCCAGCGTGGTTTTGATATCGCCCACCAGAGCCATGTCTACTTTGCTGTGCGCGCCAATGCTGGCCGGGTTGATATCAATCTGGATAATTTTAGCATCGGTGGGGTAGAAGGCCCGGTAGGGGAACTGGGTGCCGAGCAATATCACCGTGTCAGCGTTCATCATGGCATGGAAGCCGGATGAGAAGCCGATCAGCCCGGTCATGCCCACGTCGTAGGGGTTGTCATACTCCACGTGCTCTTTGCCGCGCATGGCATGGATAATCGGTGCTTTCAGCTTTTCGGCAAAGGCAAGCAGCTCGTCATGGGCCCCGGCACAGCCGCTGCCGCACATCAGGGCGATATTGCTGGAGTAGCGCAGCAGCTGGGCGAGCTTGTGCAGCTCTGTTTCGGTGGGGGTCACCACCGGCTGCGGGGCGCTATACCAGTGGCTGCTGGCGCTCTCCGGCGCGGGCTTCAGCGCCACGTCGCCGGGCAGGACGATCACCGAGACGCCGCGATTGAGGATCGCCTTACGCATGGCGATGGCTAACACCTGCGGGATCTGCTCCGGGCTGGAGACCAGCTCGCAGTAGTGGCTGCACTCGCGGAACAGCTCCTGCGGGTGGGTCTCCTGGAAGTAGCCGCTGCCAATTTCGCTGGAGGGAATATGCGCCGCAATCGCCACCACCGGCACGTGGTTGCGATGGCAGTCAAAGAGGCCGTTGATCAGATGCAGGTTGCCTGGCCCGCATGAGCCTGCACATACCGCCAGCTCGCCCGTTAGTTGCGCTTCTGCCCCGGCGGCAAAGGCGGCGACCTCTTCATGACGGGTCGACATCCATTCGATAGTGCCCATCTTGTTGAGGCTATCGCTCAGCCCATTCAGTGAATCACCGGTAACGCCCCAGATGCGTTTTACCCCGGCTTGCTCAAGCGTTTTGGCGATATAAGCGGCGACGGTTTGTTTCATCTTGTCATCTCCATTTTGTGATGTTGGTAACAAGCTTAGATGAAAAAGCGCAAACGAAGCGCCGTTGCCCCTTTATTTGCTGTGGCTTTTCGGTAACTAAACGTAAGATGATTTTTGCCAATGGGTAATGAAAACAGGAATCATTTCAAATGGTTAAATCAATGTTAAATGCGGTTAATAGAATGTGTGCACATGAAGATGCAGGCCGTTTTTTACTGCGTCTGACGGTGGGTGGGCTGATGCTGTTTCACGGCCTGCACAAGCTGATTGACGGTGTGGATGGCATCAGCGGCATGCTGGTGGCGAAGGGGCTGCCGGGGTTTATCGCCTACGGCGTGCTGGTTGGGGAGGTGGTGGCACCGGTGCTGATTATTCTCGGCATCTTCACCCGCCCGGCGGCGCTGGTGCTGGCCTTTACGATGATCGTTGCCTGGATGATGGTAGGGGTGAATATTACCGGACAGCTGGATAAAACCGGTGCCTGGGCGATTGAGAGCATGGTCTACTTCTTTATCGCGGCGCTGGCGGTGGCTTTCTTAGGCGCCGGACGCTACTCCGTGGCACCAAAATATTCATAATTCTGCAAGGCCCGGTAAGCATAGCGCCACCGGGCATTTACCTTACTCAGGCAAGCACTAAATCACTCTGCGGCTGGCAGGAGCAGGCCAGCACGTAGCCCTCTGCAACCTCGGTATCGGTCAGCGTCATGGTGCTGGTCACCGCATACTCCCCGGCGACCACCTTCGTTTTACAGCAGCCGCACACGCCTGCCCGGCAGGCCACGTTAACCGGAACCTTATTGCTCTCCATCGCCTCCAGCAGGGTCGTACCGACCGGCGCGTAAAATTCCCGCGCCAGCTGCAAGGCGCTGATCTTCAGCCCACTGCTGGCCGCCGCTGTGACCGGCACAAAGAACTGCTCTTTGTAGAAACGCGTTACGCCCAGCGATTTTACCGTGTTTTCCACCCACGCCATGTAGGGCGCAGGGCCGCAGGTCATCACGGTGCGCGAGGCGAGATCCGGCACGCTCTGCAGCAGCTCGGTGGTCAACCGACCGGGAATAAACCCTGAAGTGGCGTTGTGCTCGGCCAGCAGGGTGACCGGATAGTCACGCCACTCGTCGGCGAAGATGACGTCCTGCGGCGAGCGCACGCTGAAGAGAGTCTGCACGTCGGCCTGCGGGCGGTGTTTCGCCAGCCAGCGGCGCATCGACATAATCGGCGTAACGCCGCAGCCTGCCGCCAGCAGTAGCACCCGGTCGCCAGGCTTATCGTCACAGGTAAACTCACCCTGGGCGTCAGAGAGCCAGATATAGTCCCCGCGTTTTACCTCCTGCGTCAGCCACTGCGAGCCTACGCCGTCGTCAAGACGGCGCACGGTCAGCGTAATGTACTCGCTTACCCCCGGCGTAGAGGAGAGCGTATAGGCGCGTAGGGTATCGGCGGCGTTGCCGATGCTGACCAGAGCATACTGTCCGGCACGGTACGGATAGTAGTCGTGGCACAGCAGAGAGAGCGTCCAGACATCCGGCGTCTCCTGGTGAATGTGGTGAACCTGCATCCGCCACGGACACTGTGAGGTTGGCATCGTCATTATCTCCTCCTTACGCGCTCAGCAGCTGCTGCATATCTTGTTCAACGGTGGTGACCGAACGCAGGCCAAACTTCTCGTTCAGCACCGCCAGCAGATCCGGGGTCAGGAAGCCCGGTGCGGTTGGACCGGTAACGATATTGGTGACGCCCAGAGAGAGCAGGGTCAGCAGGATCACAATCGCTTTCTGCTCGAACCACGAGAGCACCAGCGACAGAGGCAGGTCGTTGACTCCGCAGCCCAGCTTCTCTGCCAGGGTCACCGCCAGAATAATCGCCGAGTAGGCGTCGTTGCACTGACCGGCATCCACCAGGCGCGGCAGCCCTTCGATGTTGCCAAAGTCGAGCTTGTTAAAGCGGTACTTACCGCAGGCCAGGGTGAGGATCAGGCAATCTTCCGGCACGCTGGTGGCGAAGTCGGTAAAGTAGCTACGCTCCCCGCGTGCGCCGTCGCAGCCGCCCACCAGGAAGATATGGCGAAGCTTCTCCCTGCTCACCAGGTCGATCA
Source organism: Pseudescherichia sp. AS216 (assembly GCF_037152055.1). Taxonomy (NCBI): domain Bacteria; kingdom Pseudomonadati; phylum Pseudomonadota; class Gammaproteobacteria; order Enterobacterales; family Enterobacteriaceae; genus Pseudescherichia; species Pseudescherichia sp. AS216. Next base: position 536,320 of record NZ_JBBCMV010000001.1, read on the forward strand.
GCGTATCGGCCGCGCCGAGCAGGGTTTGACGGCCAAAGCCGACGGTGATCAGGTGTTCAATTTCGCTGTAGGGGAAGCCCGCCATCTGCTGGGCCTGGGCGATCACCGGCGCAAAATCATCACCTTCGAGGTGGCTTACACCCGGCCAGCCGACGATGCTGCGGGTCCAGATACGATCGTCATAGGCACCCGGAGCCGGGTCAATGATGCAGTTGGAGGTCATCACGATGGGGCCAGGGAAGCGGGCAAACTCCACCTGCTGGTTCTGCCAGCCGCTGCCGTAGTTACCTACCAGATGTTTATACTTACGCAGTTCCGGATAGCCGTGCGCTGGCAGCATTTCGCCGTGGGTATAGACGTTCACGCCTGTGCCCTCGGTCTGCTGCAACAGGTTGTGCAGATCCTTCAGATCGTGGCCGGAGATCAGAATAGATTTCCCGGCTACCGCCTTGACGTTAACCTGGGTGGGGGTCGGATGGCCATAGGCGTTGGTCTCTCCGGCATCGAGGATGCTCATCACCTGGAAGTTCATCTGGCCGATCTCCATGGCGCACGCCAGCAGAGCATTCATATCCGCAGGCCAGGTGCCCAGCCACGCCATGATTTTATGGTACTGAGCGTAGATGGCGTTGTCGTACTGGCCGAGCACGTGGGCATGCTCCATGTAGGCTGCCGCCCCTTTCAGGCCGTAGAGGCAGAGCAGGCGCAGGCCAAGAATATTGTCGCCGATTTCGGCTTTGTCTTTGTTCGGGGTAAAGACAGCGGCCTGGCGCTGAAGCTCGCCCAGGTCGTCGCTGATCAGCTGTAATCCCGCCATCGGGTTATCAACGGAGGCGGTGGGATCGATGCTCAGGCACAGCGCTTTCAGCGCCTCGCGTTTGGCGATAGCTTCCTGGGCATAACCGACGATGCGCGGTGAATCAAAGTTCACGTTGGTGAGGGTGGAGAAGAAGGCGCGCGGGGAGAAGCTATCGATCTCATGATCGATCAGATCGTAGTCGCGGGCTTTCAGCGCCCAGGCGGACAAGCCTTGCAGCGCTGCGATCAAGAGATCCTGTAGGTCAGAGGTCTCTGCGGTTTTACCGCACATACCCTGCGCATAGGAGCAGCCGTTGCCAGCCGGGGTACGGATAGTTTGTTCACATTGCACACAAAACATAGTCACACCTATAAAGTTATATTTTAAATACATGTTTAAGATTATGCCCCGGCGAAAGGCGGTGAAAGCGATATTTATGCTATCTGAAGGGAGATTGATTTAGCGCAATTTTATTGACGGGCAGCTAAGCCTAAAGGGGTATCAGGGGGAATAATATCGTTAAGCATCCCGCAAATTTATGTAATGATTAAAAAACACTCTGTGGGAGGCGAAATGCGACTTGAGCGGGTAGAGATTGTAGGGTTTCGCGGCATTAATCGTTTGTCGCTGATGCTGGAGCACAATAACGTGCTGATAGGGGAAAATGCGTGGGGAAAATCGAGCCTGCTGGATGCGCTCACGCTTCTGCTCTCACCGGAAACAGAACTGTATACGTTTACCCGCAATGACTTCTGGTTTCCCCCCGGTGATATGCAGGGTCGCGAGCGCCACCTGCATATCATTCTGACCTTTTGTGAAGCCGAGCCGGGTAACTATCGTGCCCGTCGCTATCGCCCGCTGGCGAACTGCATGGCTCAGGGAACGGATGGCTATCGGCGGATTTTCTATCGTCTCGAAGCAGAGCAGACTCATGAGGGTCATGTCACCACCCGCCGCAGTTTTCTGGATGCCGAGGGCCAGACGCTGACGCTGACGGAAGCCGATGGCCTGGCACAGCACCTGGTCCGGCTGATGCCGGTTCTGCGCCTGCGCGATGCCCGTTTTATGCGCCGTATTCGCAACGGTAGCGTGCCGGATTTGCCGGAGGTGGACTTCACCGCCCGTCAGCTCGACGTGCTGGCCCACGATCTGGTTTCGCGCCCGCAAAACCTCAGCGACGGGCAGATCCGTCAGGGGCTATCGGCGATGGTGCAGCTGCTGGAGCACTATTTTGCTGAGCAGGGCACCGGTGAATCGCGCCAGCGCCTGATGCGCCGCCGCTCCCACGATGAGCAGCGCAGCTGGCGCTATCTTGATATCATCAACCGAATGATCGACAGGCCCGGCGGCCGCAGCCATCGGGTGATCCTGCTGGGCCTGTTCGCCACCCTGTTAAAAGCCAAGGGAACCGTGCAGCTGGACAGGGACGCGCGCCCGCTGCTGCTAATTGAAGATCCCGAGACACGCTTGCACCCGATTATGCTCTCGGTGGCCTGGCACCTGCTCAACCTGCTGCCGCTCCAGCGTATTACCACCACCAACTCCGGGGAGCTGCTCTCCCTGACGCCCGTCGAGCACCTCTGTCGGCTGGTGCGCGAGGCCTCGCGGGTCGCTGCCTGGCGGCTGGGGCCGGGCGGGCTAAGCGCGGAGGATGGCCGCCGCATCGCCTTTCATATTCGTGCCAACCGTCCCTCGTCGCTCTTTGCCCGCTGCTGGCTGCTGGTAGAGGGGGAGACCGAGACCTGGACCATCAGCGAACTGGCCCGTCAGTGCGGTCACCACTTCGATGCTGAAGGGATTAAGGTGATTGAGTTTGCTCAGTCCGGCCTCAGGCCGCTGGTAAAGTTTGCCCGGCGGATGGGCATCGCGTGGCATGTGCTGGTCGATGGCGACGAGGCGGGGAAAAAATACGCCGCCACGGTGCGCAGCCTGCTCGATAATGACAAGGCGCTGGAGCGGGAGCATTTAACGGTGCTGCCCGCCCTTGATATGGAGCATTTCATGTACCGCCAGGGCTTCGCTGATGTCTATCACCGCGTGGCCCAGCTGCCTGAGGGGATCCGCATGAACGAGCGGCGGGTGATCGTTAAAGCGATTCACCGCTCCTCCAAGCCGGACCTGGCCATCGAGGTGGCGCTGGAGGCGGGACGGCGCGGCGTAGAGGCGGTTCCGCCGCTGTTACGCAGCATGTTCTCCCGCGTGCTGTGGCTGGCGCGTGGACGGGCAGACTAATCCTGAAACGTTGAGGCAAAAAAAGAGAGGGTTTCAGCGGCAGGCGGTTCATATAGAATTGTTTCAGTGTAGTCAGGTTAACTATCCGGAATTTTTATGAATCTTAAGGGAAAACGCAGGAAGATTTACGTCGCGCTGGCGCTGCTCCTGCTGATCGTTGCCGTTTGGGGATGGCAGAAGCTCAACGCGCCGATCGCGCAATACCAGACGCTGATCGTCCGACCTGGGGAGCTTCAGCAGAGCGTGCTGGCGACAGGCAAGCTGGATGCCTTGCGCAAGGTTGACGTAGGTGCCCAGGTGAGCGGGCAGCTGAAAACCCTGTCGGTTAACATCGGCGACAAGGTGAAAAAGGATCAGCTGCTGGGGGTGATCGATCCCGAGCAGGCGCAGAACCAGATCCGTGAAGTAGAGGCAACCCTAATGGAGCTGCGGGCCCAGCGCCGTCAGGCGGAGGCGGAGAAGCGGCTGGCGGCGGTCACCCTCTCCCGTCAGCAGCAGCTGGCCAGGACCCAGGCGGTATCACGCCAGGATCTCGACAGCGCCGCCACTGAGCTGGCGGTAAAAGAGGCGCAGACCGGTACCATCGAAGCGCAGATCAAGCGTAACCAGGCCACGCTCGACACGGCAAAAACCAACCTCGACTACACGCGGATTATCGCCCCGATGGCGGGAGAGGTGACGCAGATTACGACCCTGCAAGGCCAGACGGTGATCGCCGCCCAGCAGGCGCCAAACATTCTCACCCTGGCGGATATGAGCACCATGCTGGTCAAAGCCCAGGTTTCAGAAGCGGACGTTATTCACCTCAAGCCGGGGCAGAAGGCGTGGTTCACCGTACTGGGGGATCCGCTGACGCGTTACGAAGGGGTGCTGAAGGATATTCTGCCGACGCCAGAGAAGGTTAACGACGCCATCTTCTACTATGCGCGTTTTGAGGTGCCGAATCCGCAAGGGGTACTGCGTCTGGAGATGACCGCTCAGGTCCATATTCAACTCTCGACGGTGAAAAACGTGCTGACCATTCCGCTGGCGGCGCTGGGTGAACCCATTGGCGATAACCGTTACAAGGTCACGCTGCTGCGCAACGGTGAAACCCGCGAGCGGGAGGTAACGCTTGGGGCGCGCAACGATACCGACGCTGAAGTCGTGAAAGGCCTGGAGGAGGGCGATGAGGTCGTCATCGACCAGGATAACGCCGGAGCCGCACCATGACGACCCTGCTTGAGCTGCGAGATATTCGCCGCAGCTACCCCTCAGGCGAAGGCATGGTTGAGGTGCTGAAAGGTGTCACCCTGGATATCGTCGCCGGTGAGATGGTGGCCATCGTGGGCGCATCCGGCTCGGGTAAATCGACCCTGATGAATATCCTTGGCTGCCTGGATAAACCCACCATCGGCAGCTACCGGGTGGCGGGAGTGGACGTCGCCACGCTGGACGGTGACGCGCTGGCCCGCCTGCGCCGGGAGCATTTCGGCTTTATCTTCCAGCGCTACCATCTGCTCTCCCACCTGACGGCGGCGCAGAACGTGGAGGTACCTGCGGTCTACGCGGGTACCGAGCGCAAAGCACGGCTGGCCCGCGCCAATGCGCTGCTGAAGCGGCTGGGGCTGGCGGAGCGGGAGAGCTATCAGCCTTCTCAGCTCTCCGGCGGCCAGCAGCAGCGCGTCAGTATTGCCAGGGCGCTGATGAACGGTGGGCAGGTGATCCTCGCCGATGAGCCCACCGGGGCGTTGGATAGCCATTCGGGAGAGGAGGTCATGGCTATCCTCCATCAGCTGCGCGATGCGGGCCACACGGTGATTATCGTCACCCACGATCCGCAGGTGGCGGCGCAGGCTGAGCGGATCGTTGAGATCCGCGACGGCGAGATTATCCGCAATCCACCGCCAGCGGTGAAGCCGGAAGCCGTCCGCCAGCAGCCCAGCGTCCAGCCCGATAACGGCTGGAAGCAGTTCAGCAGTGGTTTTCGTGAGGCATTGACCATGGCGTGGCGGGCGATGGCGGCCAATAAGATGCGCACCCTACTGACCATGCTGGGGATTATTATCGGCATCGCCTCGGTGGTGTCGATTGTGGTGGTAGGGGATGCCGCCAAACAGCTGGTGCTGGCAGATATCCGCGCCATCGGGACCAACACCATTGACGTCTATCCAGGGAAAGATTTTGGCGATGACGATCCGCAGTACCAGCAGGCGCTGAAATATGACGATCTGATTGCTATCCAGAAGCAGCCCTGGGTTCGCTCGGCGACCCCGGCGGTATCCCAGAACCTGCGCCTGCGCTACGGCGGGACCGACGTGGCCGCCAGCGCTAACGGCGTCAGCGGGCAGTATTTTAACGTCTACGGGATGACCTTCAGCGAGGGGACCACCTTCAACGATCAGCAGCTTACCGGCCGCGCCCAGGTCGTGATCCTGGACGAGAATACCCGACGTCAGCTCTTTCCCAATAAGGCCAAAGTCGTGGGTGAAATTGTGCTGGTGGGCAACATGCCAGCGACGGTGATCGGCGTAGCCCAGGAGAAGCAGAGCATGTTCGGCAGCAGCAAGATCCTGCGCGTCTGGCTGCCTTATTCCACCATGTCAGGACGCATTATGGGCCAGTCCTGGCTGAACTCCATCACCGTGCGGGTGAACGAAGGTTACAGCAGCGAACGTGCTGAACTTCAGCTGACGCGACTGCTTACCCTGCGTCATGGCAAAAAAGATTTCTTCACCTGGAACATGGATGGGATCTTGAAAACCGCAGAAAAGACCACACGTACTCTTCAGCTTTTCCTGACGCTGGTGGCGGTGATCTCCCTGCTGGTGGGGGGCATCGGTGTGATGAATATCATGCTGGTTTCGGTCACCGAGCGCACCCGGGAGATTGGCATCCGCATGGCGGTGGGGGCGCGTAAAACCGACGTGCTGTCACAGTTTTTGATTGAGGCAGTACTGGTCTGCCTGGTGGGGGGCGCATTAGGCGTCTGCCTGTCGATGCTCATTGCCTTTACGCTTCAGCTCTTTTTACCCGGCTGGGAGATCGGCTTCTCCCCGGTTGCGCTGATTACGGCGTTTGTCTGCTCAACCTTTACCGGGGTGCTGTTTGGCTGGCTGCCGGCGCGCAACGCCGCCCGACTCGATCCGGTTGAGGCGCTGGCGCGGGAGTAGGGTGATAAAAATGCCAGCGTGTGGCTGGCATTTTAGGTGCAGGATGTACACAATTAAACTAAGCGGCGTCAGGCAACGGCCTCGACGAACGCCACGGCTTCAACGGGCACGATGACGCTGGCATGATTGCCTTTCGGCCCCTGGTGTACATCAAACTGGACGGTTTGTCCTGCCTTGAGCGTTCTGTAACCCTCCATCTGGATGGTAGAGTAGTGGGCGAAGATATCTTCGCCGCCGCCCTCAGGGCAGATAAAACCGAACCCTTTAGCATTGTTGAACCATTTAACAGTACCCGTTTCCATGCTTCGACATCCTTCGTTAATCTTCTTTGAGTAAGATGGAATGAACCGGTGGCAGAGTCTGGGTTTGTTCAAAACCTCGCCAACTCTCGCCTGTACAATTTAGATAAATCGGGGTTAGCGTCAAGCGTTTGGCAGCGTCCAGCAGGATGATTCACTCGAAAATTTGAAGCAGTTAACGCTATTGCCTGGGTTTGTGACAGGCCTCGCGAATAGCAATGATAGATGTTAGTTATTTGGATCCTGATGTAGATTCAAAATGCATCTAGACTCAAGTCAACGACAGGGTGCACTCTGTCGGAAATGGCAACCTTAGATGAAAGCGAACAACGATGGGTAAGTCTAATAATTGGCTGGATTTTGACCAATTGACGGCGGATAAGCTGCGCGAAGGGCTAAAACCGCCATCTATGTATAAAGTTATGTTAATGAACGATGATTACACGCCGATGGAATTTGTTATTGACGTGCTACAAAAGTTCTTTTCTTATGATGTAGAACGCGCTACGCAATTGATGCTCACGGTTCACTATCACGGGAAAGCCATCTGCGGCATTTTCACTGCTGAAGTAGCAGAGACCAAGGTGGAGATGGTGAACAAATACGCCCGGGAGAACGAACATCCGTTGTTGTGTACGCAGGAACTCGCCTGATTAAGGCAAACTATTGAGGGGGTGCCCAATGCTCAACCAGGAACTGGAACTCAGTTTAAATATGGCTTTCGCCAGAGCGCGCGAGCACCGACATGAGTTTATGACCGTAGAGCACTTATTGCTGGCTCTGCTCAGCAACCCATCGGCTCGCGAGGCGCTTGAAGCGTGCTCTGTCGATCTGGTGGCGCTGCGTCAGGAACTCGAAGCCTTCATCGAACAAACCACACCGGTGCTGCCCGTCAGCGAAGAGGAGCGCGATACGCAACCGACGCTCAGCTTCCAGCGTGTACTGCAGCGCGCGGTATTCCACGTTCAGTCCTCCGGCCGCAGCGAAGTGACCGGCGCGAACGTCCTGGTCGCCATCTTTAGCGAACAGGAGTCTCAGGCTGCCTATCTGCTGCGTAAGCATGAGGTGAGCCGTCTCGACGTGGTGAACTTTATCTCCCACGGCACGCGGAAAGATGAACCGAATCAGGCTTCCGATCCCGGCAGCCAGGCAAATCACGAAGAGCAGGCAGGCGGGGAGGAACGTATGGAAAACTTCACCACCAATCTCAATCAGCTTGCTCGTGTCGGCGGCATTGACCCGCTGATCGGTCGCGAAAGGGAGCTTGAGCGAGCTATCCAGGTGCTGTGCCGTCGCCGCAAAAACAACCCGCTGCTGGTGGGTGAGTCTGGCGTCGGTAAAACGGCGATTGCCGAAGGCCTTGCCTGGCGTATTGTGCAGGGCGATGTGCCGGAAGTGATGGCCGACTGCACTATCTACTCGCTGGATATTGGCTCGCTGCTGGCCGGCACCAAGTACCGCGGTGACTTTGAGAAACGTTTCAAGGCGCTGCTGAAGCAGCTCGAACAGGACAGCAACAGCATTCTGTTTATCGACGAGATCCACACCATTATCGGGGCGGGTGCCGCGTCGGGTGGACAGGTTGATGCCGCAAACCTGATCAAACCGCTGCTCTCCAGCGGCAAGATCCGCGTGATGGGCTCTACCACCTATCAAGAGTTCAGCAACATCTTTGAGAAAGACCGTGCTCTGGCGCGTCGCTTCCAGAAAATTGATATCACCGAGCCGTCTGTCGAAGAGACGGTACAGATTATCAACGGCCTGAAGCCGAAGTATGAAGCGCACCACGACGTGCGTTATACCGCGAAAGCGGTGCGTGCGGCGGTGGAGCTGGCGGTGAAATACATTAACGACCGCCATCTGCCGGATAAGGCTATCGACGTGATTGACGAGGCCGGAGCGCGTGCGCGTCTGATGCCGGTTAGCAAGCGTAAAAAAACCATCAACGTGGCGGATATCGAAACGGTGGTGGCCCGCATCGCACGTATTCCTGAGAAGAGCGTTTCCCAGAGCGATCGCGATACGCTGAAGAGCCTCGGCGAGCGCCTGAAAATGCTGGTCTTTGGTCAGGATAAAGCCATTGAGGCCTTAACCGAAGCCATTAAGATGAGCCGCGCCGGACTCGGTCAGGATCACAAGCCAGTAGGCTCGTTCCTGTTTGCCGGACCGACCGGGGTCGGTAAAACCGAAGTCACGGTTCAGCTCTCCAAAGCGCTGGGTATCGAGCTGCTGCGCTTTGATATGTCCGAGTATATGGAGCGTCATACCGTGAGCCGCCTGATTGGTGCGCCTCCGGGATACGTAGGTTTCGATCAGGGCGGTCTGTTAACGGACGCGGTGATCAAGCATCCGCATGCGGTACTGCTGCTCGATGAGATCGAGAAGGCGCACCCGGACGTCTTTAACCTGCTGCTGCAGGTGATGGATAACGGTACCCTGACCGATAACAACGGGCGCAAAGCGGACTTCCGTAACGTGGTGCTGGTGATGACCACCAACGCCGGGGTACGCGAAACCGAGCGTAAATCTATCGGCCTGATCCACCAGGACAACAGCACCGATGCGATGGAAGAGATCAAAAAGATCTTTACGCCGGAGTTTCGTAACCGTCTCGACAATATTATCTGGTTCGATCACCTCTCTACCGAGGTTATTCATCAGGTGGTGGATAAGTTTATCGTCGAGCTTCAGGTGCAGCTGGATCAGAAAGGCGTCTCGCTGGAGGTCAGTCAGGAAGCACGCGACTGGCTGGCAGAGAAGGGTTACGATCGCGCCATGGGTGCACGTCCAATGGCACGCGTGATTCAGGACAACCTGAAAAAACCGCTGGCCAACGAGCTGCTGTTTGGAACGCTGGTGGACGGTGGTCAGGTGACGGTCGAGCTGGACGCCGAGAAAAACGAACTGCTCTACGACTTCCAGGGTGCGCAAAAGCACAAGCCGGAAGCGGCGCATTAATCTCTCATTTATGCCAATAAAAAAGGCCGGGATAGTTCCCGGCCTTTTACTATTCATAATCTGTGCAATTACCGCACAGTAGCGATGCGATTAGCGACTACGGAAGACAATGCGGCCTTTGCTCAGGTCGTACGGGGTCAGCTCAACAGTCACTTTGTCGCCCGTCAGAATGCGGATATAGTTTTTACGCATTTTACCGGAGATATGCGCAGTTACCACGTGACCGTTTTCCAGTTCTACGCGAAACATGGTATTAGGCAACGTATCAAGTACGGTACCCTGCATTTCAATATTGTCTTCTTTGGCCATCTAGTCCTCGGGGGTATCACTACCAAAATTTTTGAACCGGCAAGATAATGCCGAAGTTCGTCTGTTAAGTAAAGATTTGTGCTGATAAAACGCAGCAAAGTAACCTTGGCGTATTACCCTCGCGCCAGCGAAGCGGCGCAAAACGCGCAAACCTAAAGGGGAGCGATAAGATAAACGATGGGCGTTACCTGATTCGAGCTATTCCCAAGCGGCGGCGGGGCAACAGGCAGAAGCTACTCTGCGCCGCTATTATAGCACTCTGAAAGAAAATATGCCGAAAACATTCATAGGGCTGGCATAAATAAGGTGCGCGGCAGCCAGCAACGTGGAGAAAGCGGCTGATGACGCAGGCGCTCCAGATGCTGAAGGTAGTCCCGACGCGGCATTTCACCCACCCCCAGCGAGGCGGTATGCTCGTTCAACACCTGACAGTCGATCAGCTCGCCTCCCTGGCGCAAGAACTCCGCGCAGAACACCAGCAGAGCGGTCTTCGAGGCGTTGACCCGGCGGCTAAACATGGATTCGCCGCAGAACAGCGCCCCCTGAGCAACGCCGTACATGCCGCCAACCAGCTCCTCTCCCTCCCAGACCTCAATTGAATGAGCATGGCCCAGCTCGTGCAGACGCAGGTAGGCCAGCACCACTGCGGGGGTGATCCACGTTCCTTCGTTGCGATCGGCCGCGCAGCCGTCGATCACCCGGCTAAAATCGTGGTTCAGCGTCACGCGGTAGGGCGAGTTTTTATGAAAGCGCTTCATGCTGCGGCTGACGTGAAAGCGGGCAGGCCACAGTACCGCCCGGGGATCGGGGGACCACCAGAGGATCGGATCGCCGGGAGAGAACCAGGGGAAGATGCCTCGCTGATAGGCCATCAGCAGGCGAGCCGGACTGAGATCGCCTCCCAGCGCCAGCAGTCCATTGGGTTCACGCAGCGCGCCCTCAGGGGAGGGAAACGCAAGCGAGTGATGAGATAGCTGAGCCAGGCGCATAGCGATAACGCTCCGCAACGCAACAATAGTTAATCCATTGAACCAGGCACCCTGTGCCTGGTCAGTCCTCTACAGCCGTTGCTTAAACTGGTAATAACGACCCTGTTTGGCCAGTAACGCTGTATGATTACCTTGCTCAATTATTTGACCATTGTCCATCACAATAATGCGATCGAAACGCGATAATCCACGCAGGCGGTGGGTCACCATCAGCACGGTTTTGCCCTGGGTAACGCGCTCAAGTAAATCAAGAATTTGACGCTCGGTGGTCGCATCCAGCCCTTCGGTAGGCTCATCCAGCAGCAGCAGCGGCGCATCATGCAGCAGCGCACGCGCTACCGCCAGCCGCCGCAGTTCGCCGCCGGAGAGTTGACGGCCACCTTCGCCGAGCCAGCTGTTTAGCCCGCTCTCGTCCAGCAGCTTCTCCAGCCCCACCTGAGCGAGCACCGCCGCGAGGGTGTCATCCGTTGCCCGCGGCGAGGCCAGCAGCAGGTTATCGCGTAGGGTGGCGCTAAACAGATGCACGCGCTGAGGCACGACGCTAACTGCCGCCCGCAGGGCGGATTCGCTCAGGGACGCAAGCGGCTGGCCGTTAAGGGCAATCTCGCCTGCGGCAGGATCCCAGGCGCGCGTCAGCAGCTGCAGAAGCGTGGATTTACCGCAGCCGGTGCGTCCCAGAATGGCAACGTGCTCCCCGGCGTTGATCTGTAATGAGAGGTCGTCCAGCGCCTTTTGCGGCTGCTGGGCATAGCTAAAACTAACGTTAGTCAGGGTCAGCGCCACCTGAGCAGGCGGCGGCGTCTGGTTTTCACTGAAGCGCACCTCGGGAGGATGCTGGGTAATCTGCGTGATCCGCACCGCAGAGGCAATGACCTGCCCCAGATGCTGAAACGCCCCCGTCACCGGCGCCAGCGCCTCAAAGGCAGCCAGCGCACAGAAGACAAAGAGCGCAATCAGCGCCCCCGGCTGGGTATCACCCCCGACGCCACCCGCCGCGAGCCACAGCATGGCGAGGACGGCGACGGCGTTGATCAGCAGCATCACCGCCTGCGACAGCGCGGTAAGCTCTGACTGACGGCGCTGGGCATCGTGCCAGCTTAGCTCGGTGTTCTCCATCTGCGCCCGGTAGCGTTCGCTTGCGCCGAAAATCGTCAGCTCCGCCTGGCCCTGCAGCCAGCTCGTTACCTGCTGACGATACTCGCCGCGCAGGGTAGTCAGCTTCTCGCCGGTGGGTTTCCCGGCGCGATAGAACAGGGGCGGGAGCAGCAGCAGCGTCAGCAGCATGATACCGCCAAGGGTCAGGGCCAGGCTGACATCCAGAATGCTCAGGCCTATCGTCACCACCACAATGGTCACCAGCGCCCCCACCAGCGGGGAGATCACCCGCAGGTAGAGATGGTCCAGAGTATCCACGTCCGCCACGATGCGGTTAAGCAGATCGCCCTGGCGAAAGCGCGCCAGCCCGGCGGGGGAGAGCGGCAGCAGCTTGCTGAAGGTCGAGACGCGCAGATGCTGAAGCACGCGGAAGGTCGCATCGTGGCTCACCAGCCGTTCGAAGTAGCGTCCTGCCGTACGGGTAATCGCCGCGCCGCGCACCCCGGCGGCGGGGAGCATGTAGTTAAAGCTGTATAGCCCGCTCACGCCAACGACCGCCGAGGCGGAGAGGAACCAGCCTGAGAGCGTGATCAGGCCAATGCTCGCCAGCAGGGTGACGATTGCCAGCACGACGCCCAGCGTCAGCAGCCAGATGTGGCGCTTATAAAGCGCAAGAAAAGGGATAAGCGCGCGCATTTAAATCTCCTCCTGACGATGAGCGAGCAGGGCGGCAAAGGTCCCGTTGGCGGCGGAAAGCTCGGCAAAGGTACCCTGTTCGACAATCGACCCATCCTGCATTACCCAGACGGCATCCCAGTCGGCAAGCCCCTCCAGCTGGTGAGTGACCATCAGCGTGGTCTGGCGCAGGGAGGCGGCGTTTAATGCCTGCATCACACGCTGTTCGCTGTGCGCATCCAGGCTGGCGGCAGGCTCATCTAGCAGCAGCAGCTGGCAAGGGTTGAGCAGGGCACGCGCCACTGCCACCCGCTGGGCCTGGCCGACCGAGAGCCGTGCCGCCTGATCGCCAACCGGCGTGTCGATGCCCTGCGGCAACAGCGGCAGGAATTCACTCACCCAGGCGCTATCCAGCGCGGCGTTAAGCTCCGCTTCGCTGGCATCGGGACGCGCCAGCAGCACGTTTTCACGCAGCGTGGCCGCCGGAAGCTGCGGGTTTTGTCCCACCCAGCTCAGGCGCTGACGCCAGGCCGCGGGGTTAAGATCGCGCAGCTCGGTACCGTTAATCTGCAATGATCCCCGGTAGGAGAGGAAGCCGGAGAGAGTATTAATAAGCGAGCTTTTACCCGAGCCGCTCTGACCTACCAGCACCACGCGCTGGCCTGCGGGCAGGGTAAAGTTCAGCGGACCGGCCAGCACCGCACCTTCCGGCGAGGTGATCCAGAGATCGCGGGCACAGAGGCCGATGCCGTTGCTATCGTCAGGCACTGCCTCACCACGCTCTGGGTGGGCGAGCGGCGTCTCCAGGAAGGTTTTCAGGCTATCCGCCGCGCCAACGGCCTGCGCTTTCGCATGGTAAAAGGTGCCTAAATCGCGCAGCGGCTGGAAAAACTCCGGGGCCAGGATCAGGGCCAGAAAACCAGAGAACAGCGTTACGCCGGTGCCATAGTGGCCGAAGTTCAGCTCACCAAGGTAAGAGAAGCCAAAGTAAACCGCCACCAGCGCAATGGAGAGCGAGGTGAAGAACTCCAGTACACCAGAGGAGAGAAACGCCAGACGCAGCACTTCCATGGTGCGGCCGCGAAAATCTTCCGAGGCTTTACGAATATTATCCGTCTCTGCCGCACCGCGGCCAAAGACGCGCAGCGTCTCCATTCCGCGCAGGCGGTCGAGAAAGTGGCCGCTCAGGCGGGCCAGCGCCTTGAAGTTGCGACGGTTAGCATCGGCGGCACCCATGCCTACCATCGCCATAAAGGTGGGGATCAGCGGGGCCGTGGCCAGCAGGATCAGTGCCGCAACCCAGTTAAAAGGGAAGATGACAATCACAATCAGCAGCGGCACGCTCACCGCCAGCGCCATCTGCGGGAGGTAGCGGGCGTAGTAGTCGTGCATATCGTCAATCTGCTCAAGGATCAGCGTGGCCCAGCTGCCAGCCGGTCGCCCCTGGATCCAGGCGGGCCCAGCCTGCTGCAGGCGGTCGAGCACCTGGCGGCGGATCTCATACCGGATGTGCAGGCCCGCGTGAAAGCCGACGCGCTCGCGCAGCCAGACCACCCAGGCGCGCAGGACAAACACCAGCACCAGCTGGACAAACGGCAGCAGCAGCGCCTCGCGCGGAATATTTTCCATGATCAGGTAGTTGAGAATGCGCGCCAGCAGCCAGGCCTGGGCGACAATCAACAGACCGCTAGCCAGGCCCAGCAGGCGTGACGCCAGCAGCCAACGGCGGGAGAAAATACTTTGCTGTTTTAACCAGCGGGTTAATTCTTGTTGACGGGTTTTATTCATTGCGCGCTTAGCAGGTGGCTTGTCAGATTTTTGTGCTGCGCAATGTTACAACGGGATAAAAATAAAGGCGACTTATAGTCGCCTTTTTTACCTTTGTTACTGACTTGTAAAGATTATTTAGACAGTTCAGCCAGTCCGTCGAGATAGCGCTCTGCATCAAGCGCGGCCATGCAGCCGGTGCCCGCAGAGGTGATCGCCTGACGGTAGATGTGATCCATAACGTCACCCGCAGCAAACACGCCTGGGATGCTGGTCTGGGTGGCATTGCCATGAATACCGGACTGTACCTTGATGTAGCCGTTTTCCAGCTCTAGCTGACCCTCAAAAATTGCCGTGTTCGGGCTGTGGCCGATGGCCACAAACAGGCCTGCAACCTCTAACGACTCTACGTTGTCGGCATTCTGCGTATCACGCAGGCGCAGGCCGCTAACGCCCATCGGGTCGCCGGTGACCTCTTCCAGAGTACGATGGGTATGCAGCACGATGTTACCGCTTGCTACTTTGTCCATCAGACGTTTGATGAGGATCTTCTCTGCGCGGAAGGTGTCGCGACGGTGGATCAGGTGCACCTCAGAGGCGATGTTCGCCAGGTAGAGGGCTTCCTCAACCGCCGTGTTGCCGCCGCCAATAACCGCGACTTTCTGGTTACGGTAGAAGAAACCGTCGCAGGTGGCGCAGGCAGAGACGCCGCGGCCTTTGAATGCCTCTTCAGAAGGCAGGCCCAGGTAGCGGGCAGACGCGCCGGTCGCCACGATCAGCGCATCGCAGGTGTACTCGCCGCTATCGCCGGTCAGGCGGAACGGACGGTTCTGCAGATCGACCTTGCTGATGTGGTCAAACAGAATTTCGGTCTCAAACTTCGCAGCGTGCTCGTGCATACGCTCCATCAGCAGCGGCCCCGTCAGATCGTGCGGGTCGCCCGGCCAGTTTTCCACTTCGGTAGTGGTAGTCAGCTGGCCGCCTTTTTCCATACCGGTAATCAGTACCGGCTGAAGGTTAGCGCGTGCGGCATAGACCGCAGCGGTATAGCCGGCAGGTCCAGAACCAAGAATAAGCAGCTTAGAATGTTTAGCTGTGCCCATGAGATCCCCATTGTTGGTGGCAGAGACTGCTGTTGGCAGACAATGAGCAGGATTGTAGGGAATTTACGGCGTTAAAAAAAGAGCATGACGGTTTTGTTAACGATATGTGTAATAGGCGCGGCCAATGGCGTAGACCCTTTTACTCTCTGTGGCTATAACAAAATCTACTGAAATTGGTAGTGTTATAAGAAGATTACATGAGGTTTAGGGAGGGTCGATGATGAATATCTGGCATGTTGTACTAAAAAACGATGTTTTACTTTGACAATCCGCTGCGCATTTGCGAAAACATTCGAAGAAGACAAGAGCAGCGTTTCGCGCGTGGGACAATATCACGCATAAAGATGCCCCTAACAGGGCCAGTGAAATAGTACAGGGCGTGGACAGACACTCTGTGCAATCTTACTGGCTGCGGCTGGCAACCGTCTTCTTAATGCAGGCCCCGTTATGTTCCGCGCAAATAATGATAATGCGGAACGTATAGCGACGGGCAAAGACTCTGAACAGTGAAGTGCACAGGGTCAAGACAGGAGTAGGGAAGGAATACAGAGAGACAATAATAATGGTAGATAGCAAAAAGCGCCCTGGCAAAGATCTCGACCGCATCGATCGTAACATTCTGAATGAATTGCAGAAGGATGGACGGATCTCCAACGTCGAGCTTTCAAAGCGAGTGGGACTTTCTCCGACGCCGTGCCTTGAGCGCGTGCGCCGACTGGAAAGACAGGGTTTCATTCAGGGCTATACCGCGCTGCTGAACCCGCATTATCTGGATGCATCACTTCTGGTATTTGTTGAGATTACTCTGAATCGCGGCGCACCGGATGTGTTTGAGCAATTTAACGCCGCAGTGCAAAAACTTGAAGAAATTCAAGAGTGTCATCTGGTTTCCGGTGATTTCGACTACCTGTTGAAAACCCGCGTGCCGGATATGTCGGCCTACCGCAAACTGCTGGGTGAAACCCTGCTGCGTCTGCCGGGCGTCAACGACACGCGTACCTACGTGGTAATGGAAGAGGTCAAACAGAGCAATCGTCTGGTGATTAAAACCCGCTAACACGGAACAGGTGCAAAATCGACGCAGTTTGATTACACTCCTGGTAATCCATACAGCAGCAGTGTCAGGGCAACCTGACACTGTTCTCCGTTTTAGCATCAAGGACCTGGAGAGCCTTTCTTGAGCCAGGAATATACTGAAGACAAAGAAGTCACATTAACCAAGTTAAGCAGCGGACGCCGGCTCCTTGAGGCGTTACTGATACTTGTCGCCCTGTTTGCAGTCTGGCTGATGGCCGCACTGCTCAGCTTCAACCCTTCCGATCCCAGCTGGTCACAAACCGCATGGCACGAGCCTATCCATAATTTGGGTGGCGCGCCGGGCGCGTGGCTTGCCGATACGCTATTTTTCATCTTTGGCGTAATGGCCTACACCATCCCGGTGATGATCGTCGGCGGCTGCTGGTTTGCCTGGCGGCACCGCGCCAATGAAGACTATATCGACTACTTCGCCGTCTCGCTGCGTTTGATTGGCGTTTTGGCGCTGATCCTGACCTCCTGCGGGCTGGCCGCCATCAACGCCGATGATATCTGGTACTTTGCCTCCGGCGGGGTGATTGGCAGCCTGCTGAGCACTACCATGATGCCGCTGCTGCACAGCAGCGGAGGCACGATCGCGCTGCTCTGCGTCTGGGCTGCCGGGCTGACGCTGTTTACCGGCTGGTCGTGGGTCAGCATCGCCGAGAAGATCGGCAGCGTGCTGCTCAATATTCTCACGTTTGCCAGCAACCGTACTCGCCGGGATGATACCTGGGTCAATGACGAAGAGTATGATGACGAAGAGTATGACGACGAACAGGAGTACGACGAGCCTGCTGCACAACGGCGCGAGTCTCGCCGTACCCGCATTATGCGTGGCGTTCTCGCCCGCCGTAAGCGTGTAGCAGAGAAGTTTGCTAATCCGCTCGGCCGTAAAACCGATGCAGCGCTCTTCTCGGGCAGGCGCATGGATGATGAGGAAGAGGTGCAGTACAGCGCCCGTGGCGTCGCCGCCGATCCTAACGACGTGCTCTTCTCCGGCCACCGGGCCACCCAGAGCGAGCAGTATGACGAGTACGATCCGCTGCTGAATGGCCCGAGCATAGCAGAGCCGCTTGCCGCCGCCGCGCTGGCAACCGCCGATGCCCAGGCGCACGTTGCGCCATCGCAGCCGGTTATGCCTACACCACCGGTTACACAGACGCCGCCTGTCCCGGCCGCAGCGACCTTCTCTGAGCATGCACCTGAAACACAGTGGCAGCCTGCCGCTGCAGAGCCGCAGCAACACTATGTTCCGCCAATGCAGGCGCAGAATCCCCCCGAGATGCACGTCGCCAGCGTTGCGCCGGAGCCGGTCTGGTCTCCTGAGCCCGTCTGGCAGCAAGAGCCTGTCGCCGCTGCGCCCGCACCGATGCCGGAGCCTGCTGTGGCAGAGCCAGAGCCAGATCCAGAGGAAGAGGTTAAGCATACCCGTCCGCCACTCTACTATTTTGAAGAGGTTGAGGAGCGACGTGCCCGCGAACGTGAGCAGCTTGCTGCCTGGTACCAGCCGGTTCCCGAACCCGCTGCGCCAGAGCCGTTTGTTCCGTCACCCGCCGCGCCTGTGACGCCGCCGCCGGTTGCAGAGCCGACCTTTGCGCCAGCCATGCCCGATGTTAAACAGGCAGCAGCCGCAGTCACTGCCGTTGCCGCGTCCGCCGCTACGGCACCCGCGTTCGGCCTGGCCGACGGTGGTGCGCCGCGTCCGCAGGTTAAAGAGGGTATTGGTCCGCAGCTGCCGCGTCCGAACCGTGTACGCGTGCCGACCCGCCGCGAGCTGGCCTCTTACGGTATCAAGCTTCCTTCACAGCGTATCGCTGAGGAGCGCGCCGCGCGTGAAGCCGAGCTTCAGCAGCCTGAGCCGTTTGGCGATGACGAGGCGGATACGCTGCATCAGGACGAACTGGCGCGCCAGTTTGCCGCGTCCCAGCATTCACGCTATGGGGAAGAGTACCAGCACGAAGTGCACGCCGACCCAGTACATGATAATGCATGGCAGGATGAAGAAGACGATGCCGCCGAAGCGGAGCTGGCCCGCCAGTTCGCTGCCTCGCAGCAGCAGCGCTATTCATCTGAGCAGCCGCCGTCGGCAAATCCGTTCTCGCTGGCCGACTTTGAGTTTTCGCCAATGAAAGTGCTGGTAGACGATGGCCCGAGCGAGCCGCTCTTTACGCTGCCGCCGGAAGAGCCTGTTCAGCCGTCGGCTCCTGTGCAGCAGCAGTATCAGCAGCCTGTTGCAACCGCGCCGGTACAGCAGCCACAGCCGCACTACCAGCAACCTGTCGCGCCTGCGCCGGTACAGCCACAGCAGCAGTATCAGCCCGCGCAGCAGCCGACCGCCGCGCCTGTCGCGCCGCAGTCGGCTCCACAGGATAGCCTGATCCATCCGCTGCTGATGCGTAACGGCGACAGCCGTCCAGCCCAGCGCCCAACGACGCCGCTGCCGTCGCTGGATCTCCTGACCCAGCCGCCGTCGGAAGTGGAACCGGTAGATACCTTTGCTCTGGAGCAGATGGCGCGCCTGGTAGAGGCTCGCCTGAACGATTTTCGCATCAAGGCTGACGTGGTGAACTATTCCCCGGGTCCGGTGATCACCCGCTTCGAGCTTAACCTTGCGCCAGGCGTGAAAGCGGCCCGTATCTCTAACCTTTCCCGCGATCTGGCTCGTTCCCTGTCAACGGTGGCCGTCCGCGTGGTGGAAGTGATCCCCGGTAAGCCTTACGTGGGCCTGGAGCTGCCGAATAAAAAACGTCAGACCGTCTATCTGCGTGAGGTGCTGGACTGCGTTAAGTTCCGCGAGAGCCCGTCGCCGCTGACCGTGGTGCTGGGGAAAGATATCGCCGGCGATCCGGTTATTGCCGACCTGGCAAAAATGCCGCACCTGCTGGTCGCGGGGACCACTGGCTCGGGTAAATCGGTGGGGGTCAACGCCATGATCCTCAGCATGCTCTACAAAGCTTCGCCGGAAGAGGTGAAGTTCATCATGATCGACCCGAAAATGCTGGAGCTGTCGGTCTATGAGGGTATTCCTCACCTGTTGACCGAAGTGGTAACCGACATGAAGGACGCCGCCAACGCCTTGCGCTGGAGCGTCAACGAGATGGAGCGTCGCTACAAGCTGATGTCTGCGCTCGGCGTGCGTAACCTTGCAGGCTACAACGAGAAGATCGCGGAAGCCGCACGCATGGGTCGCCCGATCCCGGATCCGTACTGGAAGCCGGGCGATAGCATGGACGCCACCCATCCGGTTCTGGAGAAGCTGCCGTACATCGTTGTGCTGGTGGACGAATTTGCCGATCTGATGATGACGGTAGGTAAAAAAGTTGAAGAGCTGATCGCGCGTCTGGCACAGAAGGCGCGTGCTGCCGGTATTCACCTGGTACTGGCTACTCAGCGTCCTTCGGTGGATGTGATCACCGGCCTTATCAAGGCCAACATCCCGACGCGTATCGCCTTTACCGTATCCAGCAAAATTGACTCCCGAACCATTCTCGATCAGGGCGGCGCGGAGTCGCTGCTGGGCATGGGGGATATGCTCTACTCCGGGCCTAACTCCTCCTCAGCGCCGGTGCGCGTGCACGGTGCCTTTGTTCGTGACGAAGAGGTTCATGCCGTGGTGCAGGACTGGAAAGCGCGCGGTCGTCCGCAGTATGTCGAGGGGATCACCTCTGACAGCGAAAGCGAAAGCGGCGGAGGTGGGCTGGATTCCGGTGAAGAGCTGGATCCGCTGTTCGACCAGGCGGTCAACTTTGTCACCGAGAAGCGTAAAGCCTCAATCTCTGGTGTTCAGCGTCAGTTCCGCATCGGCTATAACCGCGCGGCGCGTATCATCGAGCAGATGGAAGCCCAGGGTATTGTCAGCGAGGCGGGCCACAACGGTAACCGTGAGGTGCTTGCACCACCGCCGTTTGAGTAGCGCTTTAGAGTGCAAATTTGGGTAAATTCGTCAAAAATCAGCTTTTTCCTCTTTCACTCTTTGCCGGTTTAGCCTGCAATGAGTGTCAGAGGTTCTCCCGGATCGGGAGTGACGTAGCAGACGTAGCAAAAGGAATAACAATGAAAAAAATCGCAATGACCTGTGCATTACTCTCTTCCCTGGTGGCAAGCAGCGTCTGGGCTGACGCCGCCAGCGATCTGAAAAGCCGCCTCGATAAGGTGAGCAGCTTCCATGCCAGCTTCACACAAAAAGTGACCGACGGCAGCGGCGCGGCAGTGCAGGAAGGTCAGGGGGATTTATGGGTTAAGCGCCCGAATCTGTTTAACTGGCATATGACACAGCCGGATGAAAGCATCCTGGTCTCCGACGGCAAAACCCTGTGGTTCTACAACCCGTTCGTTGAGCAGGCGACGGCGACCAACCTCAACTCGGCAACCAGCAACACGCCGTTTATGCTGATTGCCCGTAACCAGACCAGCGACTGGCAGCAGTACAACATCAAGCAAACCGGTAACGACTTCGTGCTCACGCCGAAAAGCAAGAATGGTAACCTGAAGCAGTTCACCATTAACGTGAGCCAGAACGGCACCATTAACCAGTTCAGCGCCGTTGAGCAGGACGATCAGCGCAGCCTGTATCAGCTGCAGTCTCAGCAGAATGGCGCTGTGGATCCCTCTAAATTTACCTTTACCCCGCCGCAGGGCGTAACGGTGGACGATCAACGCAAGTAGAGGCCTGAGTGAGCAACCTGTCGCTCGATTTTTCAGACAACGCGTTTCAACCTCTGGCCGCCCGTATGCGGCCAGAAAACTTAGCGCAGTACATCGGGCAGCAGCATCTGCTGGCGCCCGGTAAGCCGCTGCCGCGTGCTATCGAGGCCGGGCAGCTGCACTCGATGATCCTCTGGGGGCCGCCCGGCACCGGCAAGACGACCCTTGCTGAGGTCATTGCCCACTATGCCAACGCTGACGTTGAGCGCATCTCGGCGGTCACCTCTGGCGTGAAAGAGATCCGCGAAGCCATCGAACGTGCACGCCAGCGCCGCAATGCCGGTCGTCGCACCATTCTGTTTGTGGACGAGGTCCATCGCTTCAACAAAAGCCAGCAGGATGCCTTTCTGCCGCACATTGAAGATGGCACTATTACCTTTATCGGCGCCACTACCGAAAACCCCTCGTTCGAGCTTAACTCAGCGCTGCTCTCCCGCGCCCGCGTCTATCTGCTGAAATCTCTCTCCGTTGAGGATATCGAGCAGGTGCTGGATCAGGCCATCAGCGACAAAACGCGCGGCTACGGCGGGCAGAATATCGTCCTGCCGGACGAAACCCGGCTGGCCATCGCCCAACTGGTCAACGGTGATGCCCGGCGCGCTCTGAATACGCTGGAGATGATGGCTGACATGGCCGAGGTCGACGAGAGCGGCAAGCGGGTGCTGAAGCCTGAGCTGCTCACCGAGATTGCCGGGGAGCGCAGCGCGCGCTTCGATAATAAAGGCGATCGCTTCTACGATCTCATTTCGGCCTTGCACAAATCCGTCCGCGGCAGCGCGCCGGATGCGGCCCTCTACTGGTATGCCCGCATTATTACCGCCGGGGGCGACCCGCTCTACGTCGCGCGCCGCTGCCTGGCGATCGCCTCGGAGGATGTCGGCAACGCCGATCCCCGTGCAATGCAGGTTGCGCTTTCGGCCTGGGACTGCTTTACCCGCGTCGGGCCAGCAGAAGGGGAACGCGCCATCGCTCAGGCGATTGTCTACCTTGCCTGCGCGCCAAAAAGCAACGCCGTCTATACCGCCTTTAAAGCGGCAATGGCCGATGCCCGCGACAAGCCGGACTATGACGTACCCGACCATCTACGCAATGCACCAACCAAGCTGATGAAAGAGATGGGCTACGGCCAGCAGTATCGCTATGCCCATGACGAGCCCAACGCCTATGCCGCTGGCGAAGAGTACTTCCCGTCCGAAATAGCACAAACGCGCTATTATCATCCCACCAGCAGAGGTCTTGAGGGCAAGATTGGCGAAAAGCTCGCCTGGCTGGCCGATCAGGACAATAAAAGCCCCACAAAACGCTATCGCTAATTGAGGCGTTGCGGTAAGGTTACTTGTGAATTCTTGTGGCTGCGTCTGCGGCCACTCCCTCTAATATCAATTCGATAAGCACAGGATAAGCATGCTCGATCCCAATCTGCTGCGTACCGAGCCAGACGCAGTCGCAGAAAAACTGGCACGCCGGGGCTTTAAGCTGGATGTAGATAAACTGCGCGCTCTTGAAGAGCGTCGTAAAGTTTTGCAGGTCGATACGGAAAACCTGCAGGCGGAACGTAACTCGCGATCGAAATCCATTGGCCAGGCGAAAGCGCGTGGGGAAGACATTGAGCCGTTACGTCTGGAAGTGAACAAGCTGGGCGAAGAGCTGGATGCCGCTAAAGCCGAGCTTGAGACGCTGCTGGCGGAGATCCGTGACATCGCGCTGACCCTGCCGAACCTGCCGGACGACTGTGTGCCGCTCGGTAAAGACGACAGTGAAAACGTGGAAGTGAGCCGCTGGGGTGAGCCACGTAAGTTTGATTTTGAAGTACGCGATCACGTCACGCTGGGCGAGATGGCTAAAGGCCTCGACTTTGCCGCGGCGGTTAAGCTGACCGGCTCCCGCTTTGTGGTAATGCAGGGGCAGATTGCCCGCCTGCACCGCGCCCTGAGTCAGTTCATGATCGATCTGCATACCGAACAGCACGGCTATATCGAGAACTACGTGCCGTACCTGGTTAACCAGGACACGCTGTACGGTACCGGCCAGCTGCCTAAATTTGGTGGCGATCTCTTCCATACCCGTCCTCTGGACGAAGAGGCGGAGAGCAGCAACTATTCGCTGATCCCAACGGCAGAAGTGCCGCTGACCAACCTCGTACGTGATGAGATCCTTGAAGAAGAGGCGCTGCCGCTGAAGATGACGGCCCATACGCCGTGCTTCCGCTCAGAAGCGGGCTCCTACGGACGCGATACTCGCGGCCTGATCCGTATGCACCAGTTTGATAAAGTTGAGATGGTGCAGATCGTGCGTCCGGAAGAGTCCATGGACGCGCTGGAAGAGATGACTGGCCACGCTGAGAAGGTGCTGCAGCTGTTAGGCCTGCCGTACCGTAAAGTGCTGCTGTGCAGCGGCGACATGAGCTTCGGCTCGCGCAAAACCTACGATCTGGAAGTGTGGCTGCCGGCGCAGGATACCTACCGTGAAATCTCCTCCTGCTCTAACATGTGGGATTTCCAGGCGCGCCGCATGCAGGCTCGCTGCCGTAGCAAAGCCGACAAGAAAACCCGTCTGGTGCATACCCTGAACGGCTCTGGTCTGGCAGTAGGGCGTACGCTGGTCGCTGTGCTGGAGAACTACCAGCAGGCTGATGGCCGCATCGAGATCCCAGCGGTGCTGCGTCCGTACATGAAAGGTCTGGAGTACATCGGTTAACTCAAGTCACACTCCCTCCTAAAAAAGCGCCTACGGGCGCTTTTTTTATGCATTTTTGACATCAAGCAACAATTCATACCTCTTTCGGGGTAATACTGCCTTCATATGAAGGTCAGAGCTTATTACTGGCATCACCAAAATTTTCTCTATAAAAAACTACATAACGGCACTTTTCTTTTTTTTACTACAGGCAGCAAAGTGAGTCCCTATGAAAAAGAAGATCTCCGATGCAGTACTGGCAGCAGAGGTAAGCCGGCGCAGTTTAGTCAAAACCACGGCATTAGGCGGCCTGGCGCTTGCCAGCACTACCTTCACCGCTCCTTTCACCCGTATAGCGAATGCCGCTGAAAGACTCAGTCCGAGTAATGAAAAAATTATCTGGAGCGCCTGTACCGTCAACTGCGGCAGCCGATGCCCATTGCGTATGCACGTTGTCGACGGCGTGATCAAATATGTTGAGACCGATAATACCGGTGACGACAACTATGAAGGATTGCACCAGGTTCGTGCTTGCCTGCGCGGTCGCTCTATGCGCCGCCGCGTCTATAACCCGGATCGCCTGAAGTACCCGATGAAGCGCGTTGGCCTGCGCGGCGAGGGTAAGTTCGAACGCATTAGCTGGGATGAAGCCTTCGACATCGTCGCCGACAATATGAAACGCCTTATTAAAGATTACGGCAATGAATCTATCTACCTGAACTACGGCACCGGCACCCTCGGTGGGACCATGACGCGCTCGTGGCCACCGGGAAAAACTCTGATTGCACGCCTGATGAACTGCTGTGGCGGCTACCTGAATCACTACGGGGACTACTCCTCGGCGCAAATTGCGGCGGGCCTGAACTACACCTACGGCGGCTGGGCCGATGGCAATAGCCCGTCAGATATTGAGAACAGCAAGCTGGTGGTGCTGTTTGGCAATAATCCAGGCGAAACGCGGATGAGCGGCGGCGGCGTAACCTACTATCTTGAGCAGGCCCGCGAGAAGTCAAACGCACGAATGATCATCATCGATCCACGCTATACCGATACGGGCGCAGGACGTGAGGATGAGTGGATCCCTATTAAGCCGGGCACGGATGCCGCGCTAGTCAACGGCCTGGCGTGGGTATTGATCACTGAAAATCTGATCGATCAACCTTTTCTCGATCGGTACTGCATCGGCTACGATGAAACAACCCTTCCCGCCAGCGCGCCAAAAAACGGTCACTATAAAGCCTATATTCTCGGCCAGGGGAGGGACGGGATCGCGAAAACGCCAGCGTGGGCCGCGCCGATCACCGGTATTCCCGCCGATCGTATCATCAAGCTAGCCCGTGAAATTGCCAGCGCTAAACCCGCCTACATTAGTCAGGGCTGGGGGCCGCAGCGTCGTGCTAATGGTGAAATAACGACCCGGGCTATCTCGATGCTGGCCATTCTCACCGGCAATGTGGGCATCCACGGCGGCAACAGCGGCGCGCGTGAAGGCTCCTATGAGCTCCCCTTTGAGCGTATGCCGACCCTGGAGAACCCGGTCGCGACAAGTATCTCCATGTTCATGTGGACGGATGCCATAGAGCGCGGTCCGGAAATGACTGCTCTGCGCGACGGGGTTCGTGGAAAGGACAAGCTCGATGTGCCGATCAAAATGATCTGGAACTATGCAGGTAACTGCCTGGTTAACCAGCATTCAGACATTAACCGCACCCATCAGATCCTACAGGATGATAAAAAGTGCGAGATGATCGTTGTTATCGACTGCCATATGACCTCTTCAGCAAAATATGCCGATATTTTGCTGCCGGACTGTACTGCATCGGAGCAGATGGACTTCGCGCTGGATGCCTCCTGCGGCAACATGGCCTACGTCATCTTCACCGAGCAGGCGATCAAGCCGCGCTTTGACTGCAAGACAATCTATGAGATGACCTCGCAGCTGGCAAAACGGATGGGCGTGGAACAACAGTTTACCGAGGGGCGCACTCAGGAGGGGTGGCTGCGTTACCTCTATGAAGCGTCGCGAAAAGCTATACCTGAGCTGCCCACCTTCGAGGCGTTTCGCCAGCAGGGGATCTTTAAAAAACGCGATCCTGACGGGCATCACGTCGCCTACCGGGCGTTTCGCGAAGATCCGCAGGCCAATCCGCTCGCTACCCCCTCCGGTAAAATTGAGATCTACTCTGAGGCCTTAGCAGAGATAGCGGCGACATGGGATCTGCTGGAAGGCGACGTTCTCGATCCGCTGCCCATCTTTACGCCAGGGTTTGAAAGCTATGACGATCCTCTAATAAAAAAATATCCGCTCCAGCTCACCGGCTTTCACTATAAATCCCGCGTTCACTCAACCTACGGCGACGTTGATGTGTTGAAGGCCGCCTGCCGCCAGGAGATGTGGATCAACCCCATCGATGCGCAAAAACGACAAATTAGCAACGGAGACAAGGTGCGCATCTTTAACGGTCGTGGCGAGGTGCATATTGAGGCGAAGGTGACGCCACGCATGATGCCCGGCGTTGTTGCCTTAGGTGAGGGAGCCTGGTACGACCCGGATGGCCAGGGGGTAGATCGCGGCGGATGCATTAACGTGCTGACTACCCAACGCCCCTCTCCGCTGGCGAAGGGGAATCCGTCCCATACCAATCTCGTTCAGGTCGAAAAGGTTTAAGGAGTGACTGATGGCAATCCAGTATGGATTTTTTATTGATACAAGCCGCTGCACCGGATGCAAAACCTGCGAACTGGCCTGTAAAGACTATAAAGATTTAACCCCGGAGGTCAGCTTCCGCCGCATCTATGAGTACGCGGGCGGCAGCTGGCAAGAGGATAACGGCGTCTGGCAACAGAATGTCTTCGCCTACTATCTCTCTATCGCATGCAACCACTGCGAAGATCCCGCCTGTACCAAGGTATGTCCGACCGGGGCGATGCACAAACGAGAAGATGGTTTTGTCGTCGTCAACGAAGAGGTCTGCATCGGCTGCCGTTACTGCCATATGGCCTGTCCCTACGGCGCACCGCAGTACAATGCCAGTAAGGGGCATATGACCAAATGCGATGGCTGTCACGACCGGGTGGCTGAGGGGAAAAAACCGATCTGCGTTGAGTCCTGCCCGCTGCGCGCGCTCGATTTCGGCCCTATCGAGACGCTGCGTAAGCAGCACGGTGAACTGGCCGCCGTTGCCCCTCTGCCGGGCGCACACTTCACGAAACCCAACATCGTTATTAAACCCAACGCCAACTGCCGCCCGATCGGGGACACCACGGGCTATCTGGCGAACCCGGAGGAGGTGTGAGATGGGAAGCGGATGGCATGAGTGGCCGTTGATGATCTTTACGGTCTTTGGGCAGTGCGTGGTGGGCGGTTTTATCGTTCTGGCATTTGCCCTGCTGAAGGGAGGGCTTACCCCCGAGGCGCAGCAGCGGGTTACTACCGGTATGCTGTGGCTGTGGGTGCTGATGGGCGTGGGTTTCATCGCCTCGGTGCTCCACCTTGGTTCGCCGCTGCGCGCCTTTAACTCCCTTAACCGGGTAGGTGCGTCTCCCTTAAGCAACGAAATCGCCACCGGTTCGATCTTTTTTGCGGTCGGTGGGATCGGCTGGCTGCTGGCAGTGCTGAAAAGGTTGAAACCAGGGTTACGCACGCTCTGGCTGGTGGTCACTGTCCTTCTGGGCATCGTTTTTGTCTGGATGATGGTGCGTGTCTATAACAGCATCGATACGGTGCCGACCTGGTACGGCATCTGGACACCGCTGAGCTTCTTCCTGACCCTGCTGATGGGAGGACCGTTGCTGGGCTATCTGCTTTTGCGTATTGCCGCGATCGATGGCTGGGCGATGCGCCTGCTGCCTGTGGTTTCCGTGCTGGCCTTAATCGCAAGCGCAATCGTGTCGATTATGCAGGGCGCAGAGCTGGCGACGATCCATAGTGCGGTGCAGCAGGCGTCTGCCCTGGTACCTGACTACGGCTCGCTGATGGCCTGGCGTACCGTGGTGCTGGCGGCGGCTCTCTGCTGCTGGATCGTACCTCAGATGGCTGGAAAAGTCCCCGCGGTGCCGCTGCTCTCGGTGGCATTTATACTGCTGCTGGCCGGGGAGCTGATTGGTCGCGGCGTATTTTATGGTCTGCACATGACTGTAGGAATGGCGGTTGCGGGTTAAAGATAAGGAAGCCGCAAAAAAGAGGCGTCTTCAACCATGAAATTTTTCTACTAAACGCAGGCCCGGGATATTTCGTTATTTATAATATAATCATGTGATTAATGATTTTATCCCGCTGCGTTTCATTTCTGATAATCAGTATTTCAAATCGATCGTCGCAAAAGGGCCTGCTGCGGCTATCCAGGCCGATTGACAATGTTTTTGCCGGTGGCATGATGCGCTCGAAATCAGAACTTCCTCACGGTTTATATCCATGCCTATCTATACCCGCCCGGTGCTATTGTTGCTCTGTGGCCTGTTGTTGTTGACCCTGTCGATCGCGACGCTAAACACGCTCGTGCCGCTTTGGCTCGCCCATGAAAACTTGCCGACGTGGCAGGTAGGTATGGTTGGCTCCGCCTTTTTTACCGGTAACCTGGTGGGCACGCTGCTCTGCGGTCGCCTGATCAAACGCTTCGGTTTTAACCGCAGCTACTACATCGCCTCGCTGATTTTTGCTACGGGCTGCGTGGGAATGGGTCTGATGGTGGGCTTCTGGAGCTGGATGGTATGGCGCTTCGTCGCTGGCGTCGGCTGTGCAATGATCTGGGTAGTGGTTGAGAGCGGCCTGATGTGCAGCGGCACCTCCCGCAATCGGGGTCGCCTGCTGGCTGCCTATATGATGATCTACTACGTAGGTACGGTGCTGGGCCAGCTGATGGTAAGCAAGCTGCCAACCGGGCTGATGCAGGTTATGCCGTGGGTTACCGGCCTGATCCTGGCTGCGATCCTGCCGCTGCTCTTCACCCGCATTGTGAACGAACATAGCGAGCATCAGGAGGCGACATCGATGTGGCCGATGCTGCGCCTGCGTCAGGCGCGTCTGGGCATCAACGGCTGCGTTATCTCCGGCATTATTCTTGGCTCGCTGTATGGCCTGATGCCGCTGTGGCTGAACCATCACGGGGTGAGCGATGCCGGAATTGGTTTCTGGATGGCGGTGCTGATTAGCGCCGGTATTTTCGGCCAGTGGCCGGTGGGCAAGCTGGCGGATCGCTTTGGTCGCCTGCTGGTTCTGCGCGTGCAGGTGTTTGTGGTGATCGTCGGCTGTCTGGCGATGCTGGGCAACGCCGCGATGGCACCGGCGCTGTTTGTGTTGGGCGCGGCAGGCTTTACGCTCTACCCGGTGGCGATGGCGTGGGCCTGTGAGAAGGTTGAGCCACACCAGCTGGTGGCGATGAACCAGGCTTTGCTGCTTAGCTACACCGTCGGCAGTCTGCTGGGGCCGACCCTGACCTCAATGCTGATGCAGAGCTACTCTGACAACCTGCTGTTTGTGATGATCGCCAGCGTGTCATTTATCTACCTGATGATGCTGCTGCGCAAAGCAGGCCAGCATCCGACGCCTGTGGCACACGCTTGATACTGAAATGAGACTTGCCCCATTGAGCCGGAGAGAGGCGTACGATAACCTGTCCGGGTCTGATAGAGAAAAGGCAAAAACTATGTCAAAGCGCTGTTTTAGCGTTACCGCACTGGCGGTAATGTTATCTTTATCTTTTGCATCGGCACCTGCCATGGCTAATCCCGGTAACGGCAACGGTCATGGTAATTCGGGTAATCACGGTAGCAAACAAGATAACGATCATGCAAAGCACAACCAGTCGGGTAATAAGGGCGGCGATACTCTCTCTATGAATGTGAGCTATGACCGCGCTCGCGCCCTGGCGCTCGATTATGGCCTGACAGGCTATCAATCACTGCCGCCGGGTATTGCTAAAAACCTGGCGCGGGGCAAACCGCTGCCGCCTGGGATTGCGAAAAAAGCCGTTCCGGCTTCAATGCTTGGGCAGTTGCCATCCTACCCGGGTCACGAGTGGCGCATCGTCGGTGACGATTTGGTCCTGATTGCTCTCAGCACAGCCATCGTCACGTCGGTGATAAACGGCGTATTCAAATAGGTAATAAAAAGCCCGGCTCAGACCGGGCTTTTTATTAATACATTACCTTGTGACCGTACTGCTCCAGGATACCTTTCACGCGATCCATGGTCTCTTTCTTCGGTGGATGGATACCATCAAGCTTGTACTCTTCGCCCATCGCGACCCATTTGTGCTTACCCAGCTCGTGATAGGGCAGCAGCTCAATCTTCTCAACGTTGCCCATATCGCGGGTGAACTCACCCAGGCGATGCGCAGAGTCGTCATCGTCTGACCAGCCCGGCACTACCACATAGCGTATCCAGACCTTAATGTTCTTCTTCGACAGATACTGGGCGAACTCCAGCGTGCGGTGGTTAGAGACGCCAACCAGATTCTGGTGGATCTCATCGTTCATCTGTTTGAGATCGAGCATCACCAGGTCGGTGACTTCCAGTAGCTCGTCGATCACCGGATCGTAGCGGCGAACAAAGCCGTTGGTATCCAGACAGGTGTGAATGCCTTCCTGATGGCAGGCGCGGAACCAGTCGCGCACAAACTCGGCCTGAAGGATAGCCTCACCGCCGGAGGCCGTTACGCCGCCGCCGGAAGCGTTCATAAAGTGGCGATAGGTCACGACCTCTTTCATCAGCTCGTCAACGGTAACCTCTTTGCCGCCATGGGTGTCCCATGTATCACGGTTATGGCAGTAGAGGCAGCGCATCAGGCAGCCCTGAAAGAAGGTGATAAAGCGGATCCCCGGGCCATCAACTGTGCCACAGGATTCAAAGGAGTGAATGCGACCGATAACTGACATTGCGAGGTTCTCCGGATATGGCCCGTCCCGGGCCTGTATTTGCACAGCTTTCCGCTATGTTTAAGTCTGTTTTGCCAGCTGCCCGTAAGCAGGACAGTTGGCAAAGCAGGCTCGAAGGAGAGGGCGCGTTTACTAAAAAGGCCCCACGATTGTGGAGCCTTTATTGTACGCTTTTTCAGTCAACCATTACATGGTTTGCGTGAAGGTACGGGTGATAACGTCCTGCTGCTGTTCTTTGGTCAGGGAGTTAAAACGTACCGCGTAACCGGAAACACGGATGGTCAGCTGCGGATATTTTTCCGGGTGCTCCATTGCATCAAGCAGCATTTCACGGTTCATGACGTTCACGTTGAGGTGCTGACCGCCTTCAATGGAAGACTCGTGATGGAAGTAACCATCCATCAGGCCTGCCAGGTTGGTTTTACGCACTTCATCGTCTTTACCCAGCGCGTTCGGAACGATAGAGAAGGTATAAGAGATACCATCTTTAGCGTAGGCAAACGGCAGTTTAGCAACGGAGGTCAGAGAGGCAACGGCACCTTTCTGATCGCGACCGTGCATCGGGTTAGCACCTGGGCCAAACGGCGCGCCAGCACGACGACCGTCCGGGGTGTTACCGGTTTTCTTACCATACACGACGTTAGAGGTGATGGTCAGAACGGACTGGGTCGGGATAGCGTTGCGGTAGGTAGTCAGTTTCTGAATTTTCTTCATGAAACGTTCAACCAGGTCAACCGCCAGGTCATCAACGCGTGAATCGTTGTTACCAAACTGCGGGTATTCACCTTCGATTGCAAAGTCAGTCGCCAGACCGTCTTCGTCACGAATCGGTTTAACTTTCGCATATTTGATAGCGGACAGGGAGTCAGCCGCAACGGACAGACCTGCGATACCACATGCCATGGTGCGAACAACGTCACGGTCGTGCAGCGCCATCAGAGAAGCTTCGTAGCTGTACTTGTCGTGCATGTAGTGGATGATGTTCAGGGCAGTCACGTACTGCTTAGCCAGCCAGTCCATGAAGTGATCCATGCGCTCCATGACTTCGTCGAAGTTCAGGACATCGCCTTTGATCGGTGCAGATTTCGGACCCACCTGCATTTTCAGTTTTTCATCAACGCCGCCGTTGATCGCGTACAGCATAGTTTTCGCCAGGTTAGCACGCGCGCCGAAGAACTGCATTTGCTTACCAACAACCATCGGGCTTACGCAGCAAGCGATAGCGTAATCGTCGTTGTTGAAGTCAGGACGCATCAGGTCATCGTTTTCATACTGCAGAGAAGAGGTGTCGATAGAGACCTTCGCTGCGTATTTTTTGAAGCCCAGCGGCAGTTTTTCAGACCACAGTACGGTGATGTTCGGCTCCGGAGACGGCCCCATGGTGTACAGGGTGTTCAGGAAGCGGAAGCTGTTTTTAGTGACCAGCGTACGGCCATCAACGCCCATACCGGCGATGGATTCGGTTGCCCAGATCGGGTCACCGGAGAACAGCTCATCGTACTCAGGGGTACGCAGGAAGCGAACCATACGCAGTTTCATGACCAGGTGGTCGATCATCTCCTGCGCGTCCTGCTCGGTGATTTTACCGGCTTTCAGGTCGCGTTCGATGTAAACGTCAAGGAAGGTAGAGACACGGCCAAAGGACATGGCTGCACCGTTCTGGGATTTCACCGCGGCCAGGTAGCCGAAGTAGGTCCACTGAACCGCTTCCTGAGCAGTAGTTGCCGGACCGGAGATATCGCAGCCATATTTCGCTGCCATCTCTTTGATCTGGCCCAGTGCGCGATACTGTTCGGAGATCTCTTCACGCAGACGGATAGTCGCTTCCAGATCTTCGCCGTTTTCCAGTTTATCTTGCAGAGAGAGGAACTGAGCGTATTTGTCTTTCATCAGGAAGTCGATACCGTACAGCGCAACGCGACGGTAGTCACCGATGATACGGCCACGGCCGTAGGCGTCCGGCAGACCGGTCAGCACGCCAGACTTACGGCAGTTCAGGATGTCTTTGGTGTAGACATCAAAAACGCCCTGGTTGTGGGTCTTGCGATATTCAGTGAAGATCTTTTTCAGCATTGGGTCCAGCTCGCGGTTGTACGCTTTGCAGGAACCTTCAACCATTTTGATACCACCGAACGGGATAATCGCACGTTTCAGCGGCGCTTCAGTTTGCAGACCAACAATTTTCTCCAGCGCCTTGTTGATGTAGCCGGCGTCGTGAGAGGTGATGGTGGACGCAACGGAGGTGTCGAAGTCAACTGGCGCATGGGTGCGGTTCTCCAGTTTGACGCCTTCCATTACTTTGTCCCACAGCGTGGTGGTAGCTTCAGTGGCACCGGCCAGGAAAGATTCGTCGCCCTCGTAAGGAGCGTAGTTTTTCTGGATAAAGTCACGGACGTTGACCGCTTTCTGCCAGTCACCTTCAACGAAACCTTCCCATGCTGTTGCTAACTTTTCATTAAGCTCGGACATGTAACACCTACCTTCTTAAGTGGATTTTTTATTTACTGCCTGGAACAGCCATCAATGATGGTTATCGCCACGCAGGTAAATGACCCAGTATGTCAACCCAACCAGTAAACCCCCACCGATAATGTTCCCGATCGTTACGGGGATCAGATTATCAGTGATGAAGTTCATCACGGTCAGATGAGAAAAATTGGCTGGAGATGAACCGACTGCGGTCCAGAACTCCGGCGAAGCAAAATCACGAATCACGATACCCAGTGGGATCAGGAACATGTTTGCGATGCTGTGCTCAAAGCCGCTGGCAACAAACATGGCAACCGGCAGGACCATAATCATGGCTTTGTCCATCAGGCTGCGGCCTGAGTAGCTCATCCATACGGCCAGACAGACCATCAGGTTTGCCAGGATGCCGAGTGCGACGGCTTCAATAAAAGTATGGTGCATTTTATGGTCAGCGGTTTGCAGGACGTTGAGTCCCCAGCCGCCGTTAGCGGTCATGTACTCACCCGAGAGCCACATCAGCAGCACAAAGAGCAGACAGCCGACCAGGTTGCCAACGTAAACGTTGATCCAGTTGCGAGCCAGCTGGCCCCAGGTGATTTTGCCGCTGGCCTTTGCCACCACGATAAGTACCGTCGAGGTAAAGAGATCTGCACCGCAGATAACGCACAAAATCAGGCCCAGTGAGAAGCAGATACCGCCAATCAGTTTAGCAACACCGTACGGCATCGCGGCGGTGCCGGTGGTGGAGGTAATATAGAAAACAAAGGCGATGGAGATGAACACCCCGGCGGTAATCGCCAGGAAGAACGTCGTCATCGGACGCTTTGTGGCTTTATAGACACCCGCCTCTTCGGCAACTTTTGCCATCGCAGGGGGAAGTATCAAATCAAAAGGGTTGTCAGCTTTCACACTAACTCTCTCTTCATTAAGTTGGCAATGAGATACTAACAAAGCATTATAGGAGAGAACTTGATATGGATCATATCTCACCCGTCTTATAGGCCTTTTGATGTTGTGGTTTTAGGTTTTTTTATGCGTAACTAATTGATTTTTATAAAATAAATAAAGTTTAAAAATTATAAAATGTTTTGAATCTTTTTTTGGACTCGTCGCTGGCGCGTTAATTACAATGGAGTAATTCTGCCAAAAAGTAACAATACGCCTGAGTTTCAATAAAGAATATTACTTATGAGTAACCTAATTATTACATTTATAATTCTTTGCAAAAATATATAAAAAACGGGGCAATGAAATTGCCCCGTAATATAGCCTGGCTGTCGCAATACGCCTACAGCTTATGGTGTTATTTACGCTTCTTTTGGCCAGAAAGCCTGTTTCGCCCGCTGCAGCTTCTCGTAGGCTGCCAGCAGGGAGCGGTGAGCCGGGAACGCTTCCAGCGTACCGTCTGCCGCCTGTAGACCGTAGAACGGCGCTTCACCGCTCATCGCTGCACTGGCTGCTTCCACCGCGTCCGCGCCATACATGCGGACAAAGGCGTTGAGGTACTGCAGCGGCTGGCGCTCTTCTTCCTGAGCCAGCAGCAGAAGGGTCTGCAGGCAGCGGTAGTAGTTTGCTCGCGCCGGGGAAAAGACGGAGGCATTAAACTCCATTGTCCATTCGGTCCAGATCAGGGCCTGCTCAAGATCGCCCCCCGCTAGCGCCAGCATCGCCTTCAGCTCGCCAATGCGCAGCGTGTACCAGCCGTTGTCTTTCCCGGTAGCAATGCCTAACAGCTCACGCACGCGGGTAAAGTCATCGTGACCCTCGTCGTCCAGCTGGGCGATCAGATCGAGGTACGCCTCTTTCTCCCACTCGCTGCCCGGCAGGGCAAGAATGGTTTCGCGCAGGTGGCTCCCCATGCTGTTGTTCGCCAGCCAGAGATCCTCTGCCGGATAGATGTCGGACATGCCCGGCACGATAATACGGCAGGCGTAGACGCTCAGATGCTCGTAGTCAGCGATGTAGACCTCTTTATCCTCCTCACGGAAGATGGCCATCAGGGTCGCGAACTCCTCTTCGGTGGTGCCAGAGAAGCTCCAGTCCACGAACGGATAGTCGGCGTCCTGCTTGAACATATCCCAGGAGATCAGACCGCTGGAGTCGATAAAGTGGGTCTCCAGGTTGGCATGCTCGGCGACCTCTTCATCATCAAAGGTCGGCGGGGTGAAGACGTCGAGATCCTTCAGGCCACGGCCCTGCAGCAGCTCGGTTACGGTACGCTCCAGCGCCACGCCAAAGTCCGGGTGTGCGCCGAAAGAGGCGAAGCAGGTGCCGTTAGCCGGGTTAAACAGTACCACGCAGATCACCGGGTATTTGCCGCCCAGCGAGGCGTCGTAGGCAAAGATAGGGAAACCTTCAGCTTCCAGGGTAGCAATAGACTCTACCACGCCTGGATAGCGAGCCAGCACCTCCTGCGGGATCTCCGGCAGGCTGATGCTTTCCGCAATAATGCGGTTCTTGATGTGGCGCTCAAACACTTCCGACAGACCCTGTACGCGGGCTTCGTTGCGGGTGTTACCGGCGGACATGCCGTTAGAGACGTACAGGTTGCCGACGATATTCATCGGAATATAGACCGTCTGCTGATCTGACTGACGGGTAAACGGCAGACCGCAGATGCCGCGTTCTTCGTTGCCTGACTGCAGGTCAATCAGCATGCCGGCGGCCAGCTCGCCTTCCGGATCGTAGAACGCACGCAGGCGGGCGTCGAGAATACCTTCCGGCAGCGAGTCGTCTTCCGGCAGTGGGAACCACTTCTCGTTCGGATAGTGCACAAACGGGCCATTAGCGATCTCATCGCCCAGCCAGAAGTCGGCAAAGAAGTAGTTAGTAGAGAGACGCTCGAAATACTCGCCAAGGGCGGAGGCCAGCGCGGCTTTTTTGGTTGCGCCTTTACCGTTGGTAAAGCAGAGGGCGCAGGCTTTATCGCGGATATGCACGGACCAGACGTTTGGCACCGGGTTCAGCCAGGAGGCCTCTTCGATATCGAAGCCAAGATCGAGCAGTTTCTGCTGGAAGCGGGCGATGGAGTCTTCCAGAGCGGCATCTTTGCCGGGGATAAATGTTTGCGTCATGAGCGTCACTTTATTCGTACGGAAAGCGCGCAATGATACGGGTTTTAGGTGAACGGCGCTATCTTCCTGCGCCAGAGGACGAAAATAAAAGCGCGAGCTATGCTTGTAGAAACTAACGTCCTGTTTAGGCAAAAGAAAATGAAAGCATTCGATTTGCATCGTATGATGCTGGACAAGGCGCCGCTCGACTTTTTAGGTGAGGTCGCGCTGCGAAGTCTCTATACCTTTATCCTCGTTTTTCTGTTCCTGAAGATTGCCGGACGGCGCGGCGTGCGCCAGATGTCGCTCTTTGAGGTATTGATCATTCTGACCCTCGGCTCGGCGGCAGGGGACGTTGCCTTCTATGACGACGTGCCGATGCTGCCGGTGCTGGTGGTGTTTATCTCGCTGGCGCTGTTCTACCGGCTTGTCATGTGGCTCATGGCTCACAGTGAACGGCTTGAGGATCTGCTGGAAGGTAAGCCGATTATTATTGTTGAAGAGGGCGAGCTGGCGTGGGACAAGCTTAGAGCGGCTAACCTGACCGAGGTCGAGTTCTATATGGAGCTGCGGGTGAGCGGTGTAGAGCAACTGGGGCAGATTCGGCTGGCCATCCTGGAAACCAACGGGCAGATCAGTACCTACTACTATCGCGATGAGGACGTGCGCCCTGGGCTATCGCTGATGCCGGCGGGGCTGGTACCACGCTTTATGGTCGCGCCAGAGGCGGGCGACTACGCCTGCGTAAAATGCAGCGAGGTGATTGCGATGCAGGCAGGAGATAAACAACCCTGTCCGCGCTGCAAAAGTCCAGAATGGACGAAGGCCAGCCGGGCAATTCGCATTACCTGACAGGGTTTTTCGCCACCGTCGCAGAACAGCACAAAATAATCTGCTATGTGACTGAGCGCACATTTCTTCCCGCCGTCGGAATACCCGTTGCGGCGGGTGACGTGCAATGGTACAACCGATGTCACAGGAATAACTTATTGCTTTCAGCGTGGTGAGAGGAAATGACACAGGTCTTTAATTTTAGTTCTGGTCCGGCGATGTTGCCGACAGAGGTGCTTAAACAGGCTCAGCAGGAGCTCTGCGATTGGCAGGGTCTTGGCACGTCGGTCATGGAGATTAGCCACCGCGGTAAGCCATTTATCCAGTGCGCAGAAGAGGCGGAGCAGGATTTTCGCGATCTGTTAAGCATCCCTGAGAACTATAAGGTTCTGTTCTGCCACGGTGGCGGTCGCGGTCAGTTCGCGGGCATTCCATTGAACCTGCTGGGTGATAAAACCACGGCGGATTACGTTGATGCCGGTTACTGGGCCGCCAGCGCGGTAAAAGAGGCGCATAAATACTGTACGCCGAACGTGATTGATGCCAAAACGACCGTTGACGGACTGCGCGCGGTGAAGCCAATGCGTGACTGGCAGCTCTCTAACGATGCGGCCTACCTGCACTACTGCCCGAACGAGACCATCGACGGCATCGCTATCCATGAAGAGCCTGAGTTTGGCGATAACGTCGTGGTAACTGCCGATCTCTCTTCGACTATTCTTTCCGCGCCGCTTGACGTTAGCCGCTACGGCGTTATTTACGCCGGTGCGCAGAAAAACATCGGTCCGGCAGGCCTGACGCTGGTGATCGTGCGCGACGATCTGTTGGGTAAAGCCCACAAATCCTGCCCGTCAATTCTCGATTACAGCGTGCTGAACGAAAACGACTCTATGTTCAACACCCCACCGACCTTTGCCTGGTACCTCTCTGGCCTGGTATTCAAGTGGCTGAAGCAAAACGGCGGCGTCGCGGCCATGAATGCCATCAACCAGCAGAAAGCTGAGCTGCTCTACGGCGTTATCGACGGCAGCGACTTCTACCGTAACGACGTGGCGGTCGCGAACCGTTCGCGCATGAACGTGCCATTCCAGCTGGCGGACAGCACGCTCGACAACCTCTTCCTGGAGGAGTCCTTCGCCGCCGGTCTGCATGCCCTGAAAGGCCACCGCGTCGTCGGCGGAATGCGTGCCTCTATCTACAACGCTATGCCGCTGGCGGGCGTCAAAGCCCTGACCGATTTCATGGTCG
Organism: Pseudescherichia sp. AS216; assembly: GCF_037152055.1. NCBI lineage: Bacteria > Pseudomonadati > Pseudomonadota > Gammaproteobacteria > Enterobacterales > Enterobacteriaceae > Pseudescherichia > Pseudescherichia sp. AS216. The sequence continues at coordinate 574,632 of NZ_JBBCMV010000001.1, forward strand.
ACTTCGAACGTCGCCACGGTTAATAGCGCTTTTTTCACCCCCGCACGCCTGCTGCGGGGTTTTTATTATGTTGAGTTGAGAGTTTAGTTTCATGGAATCCCTGACGTTACAACCTATTGCGCGCGTAGATGGCACCATTAATCTGCCTGGTTCTAAGAGTGTCTCGAACCGCGCTCTGCTGCTGGCAGCGCTGGCACACGGCACCACCGTCCTCACTAACCTGCTGGACAGCGATGACGTGCGCCATATGCTCAATGCGCTGAAAGCGTTAGGCGTTCATTACACGCTCTCTGGCGATCGTACCCGCTGTGAAGTCACCGGCAACGGCGGCGCGCTACGGTCTGCTGAAGAGGTTGAGCTGTTTCTCGGCAATGCCGGTACCGCGATGCGTCCGCTAGCGGCTGCCCTGTGTCTCGGCAGCAGCAACGTTGTGCTGACTGGCGAACCGCGCATGAAAGAGCGCCCGATTGGCCATCTGGTGGATGCGCTGCGTCAGGGCGGAGCTCAAATCGACTATCTTGAGCAAGAGAACTACCCCCCGCTGCGCCTGCGCGGCGGCTTTACCGGCGGTCAGGTGGCGGTAGACGGCAGCGTCTCCAGCCAGTTCCTTACCGCGCTGCTGATGACCGCGCCGCTGGCATCAAAAGACACGGAGATCGCTATTAAAGGCGATCTGGTTTCAAAACCCTACATTGATATCACGCTGCATCTGATGAAGACCTTTGGCGTCGAGGTCGAGAACCAGCAGTACCAGCGCTTTGTGGTGCGCGGCGGGCAGCAGTACCGCTCTCCGGGTCACTATCTGGTAGAGGGCGATGCCTCGTCTGCCTCCTATTTCCTGGCAGCGGCGGCCATTAAAGGCGGCACGGTGAAGGTGACCGGCATCGGGCGCAACAGCGTGCAGGGCGATATTCGCTTTGCCGACGTGCTGGAGAAGATGGGCGCGACTGTGACCTGGGGCGAGGATTACATCGCCTGCACCCGCGGTGAGCTGAAAGCGATTGATTTGGATATGAACCATATTCCGGATGCGGCGATGACGATTGCTACTACCGCGCTGTTTGCCAGCGGGACGACGACCCTGCGCAACATCTATAACTGGCGGGTAAAAGAGACCGATCGCCTGTTTGCCATGGCGACCGAACTGCGCAAGGTGGGGGCAGAGGTGGAAGAGGGCGAGGATTATATCCGCGTCACGCCGCCTGCGGTGTTGCAGGAGGCGTCCATTGCCACCTATAACGATCACCGGATGGCGATGTGCTTCTCTCTGGTGGCCCTGTCGGCAACGCCGGTGACGATCCTTGACCCGAAGTGTACGGCGAAAACCTTCCCGGACTATTTCGACCAGCTGGCGCGTATTAGCACCTTCGCATGATTATCTCTGCCGCATCCTGCGATGCGGCATTTCCTTACGCTTTCTCACACTCATCCCTGCCCATTTCTTCTACACTCTGTCTCATTAATTCCGTTATTTACACGCAAAGATAACAGTTGCGTACGTTGGCGCGTATAATGCGCGGCGTTTACGTTCATGGTAAGCCTTTAATAAGGAGCAAAAGATGGCGGCAACTGCCCCGGTAATCACCATTGATGGGCCAAGCGGTGCGGGCAAAGGGACTCTGTGCCAGGCGATGGCGGAAGCGCTGCAGTGGCATCTTCTCGACTCGGGTGCGATCTATCGCGTGCTGGCGCTGGCTGCGCTGCATCATCACGTTGACGTTACCTCGGAAGAGGTGCTGGTCCCGCTGGCTGCACATCTCGACGTACGCTTTGTATCCACTAACGGCCAGCTAGAGGTGATCCTTGAGGGCGAAGACGTGAGCGGTGAGATCCGCACCCAGGAAGTGGCGAATGCTGCATCCCAGGTGGCCGCGTTTCCTCGCGTACGTGAGGCACTGCTGCGTCGCCAGCGTGGGTTCCGTGAGCTGCCCGGCCTGATTGCCGACGGTCGCGACATGGGTACGGTGGTATTCCCCGACGCGCCGGTGAAGATTTTCCTCGACGCCTCCTCGGAAGAGCGCGCGCATCGCCGCATGCTGCAGTTGCAGGAGAAGGGCTTTAGTGTTAACTTTGAACGCCTTTTGGCCGAGATCAAAGAACGCGACGATCGCGATCGTAATCGCCCCGTAGCGCCGCTGGTCCCCGCTGCCGATGCATTAGTCCTGGATTCTACCAGTTTAAGCATTGAGCAAGTGATTGAAAAAGCGTTACAATACGCGCGCCAAAAGTTGGCTCTCGCTTAAAGCGACCGAATTTGTAGTAGCACGATTATGTAGTAGTAAAATTATGTAGTAGCAAGATTATGTAGTACCCCCGCTGCAACGGAGTGACAGCGGGTATGTGAAACAACCCCATCCGGCATGGAGCCAGGTGGACGTTATATTAACCTGAAGATTAAACATGACTGAATCTTTTGCTCAACTCTTTGAAGAATCCTTAAAAACAATCGAAACCCGTCCGGGTTCCATCGTTCGTGGTGTTGTTGTTGCTATCGACAAAGATATCGTACTGGTTGACGCCGGTCTGAAATCTGAGTCTGCCATTCCGGCAGAGCAGTTCAAAAACGCCCAGGGCGAGCTGGAAATCCAGGTTGGTGACGAAGTTGACGTTGCACTGGATGCAGTAGAAGACGGCTTCGGTGAAACTCTGCTGTCCCGTGAGAAAGCTAAGCGTCACGAAGCTTGGATCACGCTGGAAAAAGCTTACGAAGACGCTGAGACTGTAGTTGGTGTTATCAACGGCAAAGTTAAAGGTGGCTTCACTGTTGAGCTGAACGGTATTCGTGCGTTCCTGCCAGGTTCTCTGGTAGACGTGCGTCCGGTACGCGATACGCTGCACCTGGAAGGCAAAGAGCTTGAGTTCAAAGTGATCAAGCTTGACCAGAAACGCAACAACGTTGTTGTTTCCCGTCGTGCGGTTATCGAGTCTGAAAACAGCGCAGAGCGCGATCAGCTGCTGGAAAACCTGCAGGAAGGCATGGAAGTTAAAGGTATCGTTAAGAACCTCACTGACTACGGTGCATTCGTTGATCTGGGCGGCGTTGACGGCCTGCTGCACATCACTGATATGGCATGGAAACGCGTTAAGCACCCAAGCGAAATCGTGAACGTTGGCGACGAAATCACTGTTAAAGTGCTGAAGTTCGACCGCGAGCGTACCCGTGTATCCCTCGGCCTGAAACAGCTGGGCGAAGATCCGTGGGTTGCTATCGCTAAACGTTACCCGGAAGGCACCAAGCTGACCGGTCGCGTAACCAACCTGACCGACTACGGCTGCTTCGTTGAAATCGAAGAGGGCGTTGAAGGCCTGGTGCACGTTTCCGAAATGGACTGGACCAACAAAAACATCCACCCGTCTAAAGTTGTTAACGTTGGCGACGTAGTGGAAGTAATGGTTCTGGATATCGACGAAGAACGTCGTCGTATCTCCCTGGGCCTGAAACAGTGCAAAAACAACCCGTGGCAGCAGTTCGCGGAAACCCACAACAAGGGCGACCGTGTTGAAGGTAAAATCAAGTCTATCACTGACTTCGGTATCTTCATCGGCCTGGACGGCGGCATCGACGGCCTGGTTCACCTGTCTGACATCTCCTGGAACGTTACAGGCGAAGAAGCAGTTCGTGAATACAAAAAAGGCGACGAAATCGCAGCGGTTGTTCTGCAGGTTGACGCAGAGCGTGAGCGTATCTCCCTGGGCGTTAAGCAGCTGGCAGAAGATCCGTTCAACAACTACGTTGCCCTGAACAAGAAAGGCGCAATCGTAACCGGTAAAGTGACTGCAGTTGACGCGAAAGGCGCAACCGTAGAGCTGGCCGACGGTGTTGAAGGCTACCTGCGCGCTTCTGAAGCGTCCCGTGACCGCGTTGAAGACGCAACTCTGGTTCTGAGCGTTGGCGACGAAGTTGAAGCTAAGTTCACCGGTGTTGATCGTAAGAACCGCGCCATCAGCCTGTCTGTTCGTGCTAAAGACGAAGCTGACGAGAAAGATGCAATCGCTACTGTTAACAACAAACAGGAAGAAGGCAACTTCTCTAACGCTATGGCTGAAGCGTTCAAAGCAGCGAAAGGCGAATAAGTTACCCTCGGGTAGCTTGACAGATTACAAGATTAGTCCTGTAATCAATAACAAAGGGCGGCTACGGCCGCCCTTGTCTAATCTGCTGTTAGTAAATATTCCTGATTAAGGAAACCGGAGGAATCATGACCAAGTCAGAATTGATCGAAAGACTTGCAAGCCAACAATCTCACATTCCGGCTAAGTCTGTAGAAGACGCTGTGAAAGAGATGCTGGAGCATATGGCCTCGACCCTGGCCCAGGGCGAGCGCATTGAGATCCGCGGTTTCGGCAGTTTCTCTCTGCACTATCGGGCACCACGCACCGGGCGTAACCCAAAAACAGGTGATAAAGTGGATCTGGAAGGCAAATATGTCCCACACTTTAAGCCGGGTAAAGAACTGCGCGACCGCGCCAACATTTACGAAGAGTAGGTTTTACGCCGTACCGGCGAAAACGTACTTCTCTGAAGAGAGCACCTGCGGGTGCTTTTTTCATTTCTGTCGTTCGCGATTTTTCTATCGCTTCTGAAGCTGCCTCGTAAAACCGAAAAGCCATAGCCGACAGCGCCGCCCGATGCCTGCATACTCGCGGCACAAGGAGGTGGCTATGAGTCTGCCCGCCGTTGCATTTTGTCTGATTACTGCCGTTTTGCCCCTGCTATGGCTTCCAGCCCTGCCAGAAATCAGTGGAGTCGTGGCTATCATTGTTGCTGGCTGCCTGATGGGAGGCTGGCCGCGAGTCCGTTGGCTGGCGCTATGGCTGCTCTTTTTTGCCTGGGGAGTGCTGGCCGCACAGGAGGCCGTCTGGCCAGCAAAATCGCTGCCGGGGGCAACCCAGCGGGCGGTGGTAAAGATTGTCGCCACCGACGGTATGACCGCCCATCGGGGCATTATCGAGCAGCTGGACGGCAGGCGGCTCTTCCCTGCGCCAGGGATTAGACTGTACGGGCAGTATCTGCCTCAGCCAGGCTGTGCCGGACAGCGCTGGGAGATGACGCTGAAAGTGCGTGCCGTACACGGACAGCTTAACGATGGCGGCTTCGATACCCAGCGCTATGCTATAGCCCAGCATCAGCCGGTAAGCGGGCGGTTTATTCATGCCACGCCGATCGATCTTCGCTGCGACCTGCGCGCCCGCTATCTCGCCTCTCTGAGCGAGACGCTGGCACTTTACACGTGGCGACCGGTCATGCTGGGGCTAGGCATGGGGGAGCGCGCCGCGCTAAGTGCCGATGTTAAAGCCCTGATGCGCCAGACCGGCACCGCACACCTGATGGCCATCTCCGGTTTGCATATTGCTCTGGCGGCGTCTTTGGGCTGGCTGCTAATGCGCGGCCTACAGTTTTTCTTGCCTGGCAACAGGATCGGCTGGCGGCTGCCGCTGCTGTTTGGTCTTGCCTGCGCGGTTTACTATGCCTGGCTTACCGGTATGCAGCCGCCAGCCCTGCGTACGGCGGTGTCTCTCGTCGTCTGGGGCGCGCTACGCCTCTCGGGTCGACAGTGGTCGCCCTGGCAGGTCTGGCTCTGCTGCGTAGCCGCGATCCTGTTTATCGATCCCGTAGCTATTCTCTCCCAGAGCCTGTGGCTCTCCGCGTTTGCCGTCGCCGCGCTGATCTTCTGGTATCAGTGGCTGCCGCTGCCGCTGCCGCCCCTGCCAGGAGGGCGTATCGTGCGCAGCGTCCTGAGCCTGCTGCATTTGCAATTGGGCATGATGATCCTCCTCCTGCCCATTCAGGTAGCCATTTTTCATGGCATCAGCCTGACCTCAATCGTTGCCAATCTCATTGCCGTACCGCTGGTGACCTTTGTCACCGTGCCGCTGATCCTCACTGGCATGCTGCTGCATCTGAGCGGCCCCGCGATCGTCGAGAGCGGCAGCTGGCTGCTGGCGGACAGAACCCTGGCGTTGCTGTTTTGGTTTTTACGCCAGCTGCCTGACGGCTGGTATGACATTGACCAGCGCTGGCAGGGACTGGTCTGGCTCCCGTGGGTGGCGATAGCGCTTTGGCGGCTACGCATCTACACCAAAGCGCCGTTCCTTGGCCTGACGATTGTTGTGCTGCTGGCGCTGCCGCGCAACCGCGCTGCCCGCAGCGATGAGTGGGCCGTACACATGCTGGACGTAGGGCAGGGGCTGGCGATGGTCATTGTCCGCAATCAGCGCGCCATGCTCTATGACACCGGACTGGCGTGGCCGGGCGGGGACAGTGCCCAGCAGCTGATCGTTCCGTGGCTACGCTGGCATCATCTTAAACCTGATGGCGTTATCCTCAGCCATGAGCACCTCGATCACCGGGGCGGGCTGGAGACGCTGCAAAAAGCGTGGCCGGAGATGACCGTGCGCAGTCCGCTGGGGTGGGGCGGACATCTGCCCTGTTTTCGCGGCCAGCGCTGGCAGTGGCAGGGTCTTAACTTTACCGCACACTGGCCGCTGGCGGGGGAGGTGGCGAAAGGAAACAACGGCTCCTGCGTCGTTAAGGTCGATGATGGTCAACAGAGCATCCTGCTTACCGGCGATATTGAAGCCCCTGCCGAGCAGCGCATGCTGAGCCGCTACTGGCAGCATCTACAGGCTACATTTATCCAGGTTCCACACCACGGGAGCAGCACCTCTTCGTCGCTGCCGCTTATTCAACGGGTCAACGGCGAGGCGGCGCTGGCCTCCGCCTCGCGCTATAACGCCTGGCGACTCCCCTCAGCAAAAGTGATTCGCCGCTACCGGCAGCAGGGCTACCGCTGGTACGACACGCCGCATGCGGGGCAAACGAGCATCTACTTTTCTACCAAAGGCTGGAAGATCCTCAGCCTGCGCGAACAACTTTTCCCCCGCTGGTATCATCAGCGGTTTGGCGTCCCTGCAGATAACGGGTAGAATATGCGGCTATTTCAACAAGTGCTGGTTTTTTGAATGCATAACGACAAAGATCTCTCTACGTGGCAAACGTTCCGCCGCCTCTGGCCAATGATTGCACCTTTCAAAGCGGGTCTGTTCGTGGCGGGGGTCGCACTGATCCTTAACGCAGCCAGCGATACCTTTATGCTATCGCTTCTGAAACCGTTGCTCGATGAAGGTTTTGGTAAAACGGACCGCTCCGTGCTGCTGTGGATGCCGCTGGTGATCATTGGGCTGATGATCCTGCGTGGGATCACCAGCTACATCTCTAGCTACTGTATCTCATGGGTTTCCGGCAAAGTGGTGATGGGCATGCGCCGGCGCCTGTTCAGCCACATGATGGGCATGCCCGTCGCCTTCTTTGACAAACAGTCCACCGGGACGCTGCTCTCCCGTATCACCTATGACTCTGAGCAGGTTGCCTCCTCCTCATCTAACGCGCTGATTACCGTCGTGCGTGAAGGGGCGTCAATTATTGGCCTGTTTATCATGATGTTCTACTACAGCTGGCAGCTGTCGGTGATCCTGATCGTGCTGGCCCCAATTGTCTCGATTGCCATTCGTGTGGTATCGAAGCGTTTTCGTAACATCAGCAAGAACATGCAGAATACGATGGGGCAGGTGACCACCAGCGCAGAGCAGATGCTCAAGGGCCACAAAGAGGTGCTGATGTTTGGCGGCCAGCAGGTCGAAACCGAGCGCTTTGACAAGGTGAGCAACAAGATGCGCCTGCAGGGGATGAAGCTGGTCTCCGCCTCCTCGATCTCCGATCCGATCATTCAGCTGATCGCCTCTCTGGCGCTGGCCTTTGTGCTCTATGCGGCGAGCTTCCCCAGCGTGATGGAGACCCTGACCGCCGGGACCATCACCGTGGTCTTCTCCTCGATGATTGCCCTGATGCGTCCGCTGAAGTCGCTGACCAACGTTAATGCCCAGTTCCAGCGCGGCATGGCTGCCTGTCAGACGCTGTTTGCCATTCTCGACAGCGAGCAGGAGAAAGACGAAGGCAAGCGCGACATTGAGCGTGCCGAAGGCAACCTGGAGTTCCGCAACGTCACCTTTACCTATCCTGGGCGTGAAACCCCAGCGCTGCGTGACATCAACCTGAACATCGCCGCAGGCAAAACCGTGGCGCTGGTGGGGCGTTCAGGCTCGGGTAAATCAACCCTTGCCAGCCTGATCACCCGCTTCTATGACACCGACAGCGGCGAGATCCTGCTGGACGGCCACGATCTGCGCGAATACAAGCTGCACTCCCTGCGTAATCAGGTGGCACTGGTATCGCAGAACGTGCATCTGTTTAACGACACGGTGGCGAATAACATCGCCTATGCGCGCACGGAAGAGTACAGCCGGGAGCAGATCGAGACCGCTGCCCGTATGGCCTATGCCATGGACTTTATTAGTAAGATGGATAACGGTCTCGATACCATTATCGGCGAGAACGGCGTGCTGCTCTCCGGCGGCCAGCGCCAGCGTATCGCTATCGCCCGTGCCCTGCTGCGCGACAGCCCGATCCTGATCCTCGACGAGGCCACCTCAGCGCTGGATACCGAGTCTGAACGCGCTATCCAGGCCGCGCTGGACGAGCTGCAGAAAAACCGTACCTCGCTGGTGATCGCTCACCGTCTCTCTACCATTGAGAAGGCGGACGAGATCGTGGTCGTTGAAGATGGTCGCATCGTTGAGCGCGGTAGCCATGATGAACTGCTGGCTCAGCAGGGTGTTTATGCCCAGCTGCATAAGATGCAGTTTGGCGCATGATAGCCCGCATCTGGTCAGGCGAATCACCGCTGTGGCTGCTGCTGCTGCCGCTCTCCTGGCTCTATGGCCTGGTGAGCGGGGCAATTCGTCTCTGCTACCGGCTGGGCATTAAAAAAGCCTGGCGCGCACCGGTGCCGGTGGTGGTCGTGGGTAATCTCACGGCGGGCGGCAACGGCAAAACGCCGGTGGTGATCTGGCTGGTTGAGCAGCTGCGGCAGCGCGGCGTGCGGGTTGGCGTGGTCTCTCGCGGCTACGGCGGCAAGGCGGATAGCTATCCGCTGGTGCTGGACCCACAGACAACCACGGAGCAGGCGGGCGACGAGCCGGTGCTGATCTATCAGCGTACCGGTGCACCGGTAGCGGTCTCCCCGGTGCGCAGCGACGCGGTGAAAGCCCTGCTGGACGCGCACGATCTCCAGCTTATTGTGACCGACGACGGACTCCAGCACTACCGTCTCGCCCGCGATAAAGAGATCGTGGTGATCGACGGCGTACGCCGATTTGGCAACGGCTGGTGGCTGCCTGCCGGACCGATGCGCGAGCGGGCCTCCCGTCTGCGCTCCGTCGATGCGGTGATAACCAACGGCGGTGAGGCGCGGGCGGAAGAGATCCCGATGCGCCTGCAGCCGGGTCTTGCCGTGAACCTCAAGAGCGGCGAGCGCCGTCCGGTTGCTGAACTTCCCGCCGTGGTCGCTATGGCCGGGATTGGTCATCCGCCGCGCTTTTTCCAGACTCTGGCCGACTGCGGCGCAGCGGTAGAGAACACCGTTGCGCTGGCCGATCATCAGGCGCTCAGCTATTCACAGGTGAGCGGGTTTATTCAACCCGGCCAAACGCTGATAATGACCGAGAAGGACGCGGTCAAGTGCCGCGCCTTTGCCGACGAGAGCTGGTGGTATCTGCCGGTTGACGCCCGTCTGGAGGGCGACAAACCGGAACGCCTGCTACAGGATCTGCTCACTCTGGTGCGCTAGCGGCACAGTGCCGACAGCGCCCTGTTAACCACGGGAACCCGTATGTCTGTGCCGCAACTCTCGCTTACCGCCGCCCGTCATCTCCATCTTGCCGCCCAGGGCCTGCTGAAAAAGCCGCGCCGCCGCGCCAGGCCTGCCGATATTCTGTCTACCATTCAGCAGATGTCGCTTCTGCAAATCGACACCATTAATATCGTGGCCCGTAGCCCATACCTCGTACTGTTTAGCCGCCTCGGCGACTACTCGCCGTCATGGCTCGATGAGGCGCTGCGCCGGGGGGAGCTGATGGAGTACTGGGCGCACGAGGCCTGCTTTCTGCCGCGTGAGGATTTTGCCCTGGTACGCCACCGCATGCTGGCCCCGGAAAATATGGGCTGGAAATACCGCGCGGCCTGGATGGATGAGCACGCGGCTGAAATTGAGCAGCTTATTGCCCATATCCTTGAGAATGGCCCGGTGCGCTCGGCGGATTTCGCTCATCCGCGCAAAGGCAGCAGCGGCTGGTGGGAGTGGAAGCCGCATAAGCGACACCTTGAGGGGCTGTTTACCGCCGGTAAGGTGATGGTGGTTGAGCGGCGCAACTTTCAGCGCGTCTACGATCTGACCCACCGCGTGATGCCCCACTGGGATGACGAGCGGGATCTTCTCTCCCAGGCGGTGGCGGAGGATCGGATGCTGGAGAAGAGCGCCCGCAGCTTAGGTCTTTTTCGCCCCGCCTGGCTGGCGGACTACTATCGTCTGCGCCAGCCGGCACTGCCCGCGCTGATGGCGCGCTGGCAGGCTGAGCAGAAGGTGGTGCGCGTAGAGGTTGAAACTCTGGGGGAGGCGTTTGTGCATACCGACCTGCTGTCCGAGCTTGAGCTGGCGCAGGCGGGCAGGCTGAACGCTACCCACAGCGCGGTACTCTCGCCTTTCGATCCGGTGGTGTGGGATCGCAAGCGCGCCGAGCAGCTCTTTAACTTTACCTACCGGCTGGAGTGCTACACCCCGGCACCGAAACGGCAGTATGGCTATTTTGTCCTGCCGCTGCTGCACTGCGGGCAGCTGGTCGGGCGGATGGATGCCAAGATGCACCGTAAAACGGGCGTGCTAGAAATTATCGCCCTTTATCTGGAGCCGGACATCAAGCCGGGCCGCAGGCTGGAGAGCGGCCTCACAACGGCCATTGAGGATTTTGCCCGCTGGCAGGGCGCGCGGCAGGTGGTCTGCAAACGCCTCCCGGACGGGCTCTTTACCCACAGGCAAGGCGAATGGGAAATTGCCGCTGTGGATTAGGGGAATATGATAACATTTAAGGCATACCACTTTCGGTCCCTCAGGAGGAACTATGGATCACCGTCTACTCGAAATCATTGCCTGCCCGGTCTGCAACGGTAAGCTCTACTACAGCCAGGATAAACAAGAGCTGATCTGTAAAGTCGACAGCCTCGCTTTCCCGGTGCGGGAAGGTATTCCGGTACTGCTGGAAAACGAAGCTCGCCCGCTCGCAGCCGAAGAGAGCCGTCCATGAGTTTCGTTGTTATCATTCCTGCGCGTTATGCTTCAACCCGCCTGCCGGGTAAGCCGCTGGTGGATATCAACGGCAAGCCGATGGTCGTGCACGTACTGGAGCGGGCGCGCGAGTCCGGGGCGGCGCGAATTATTGTTGCTACCGATCATCCTGACGTGGCGCTGGCCGTCGAAGCGGCCGGGGGCGAAGTGTGCATGACCCGCGCCGATCACCAGTCGGGCACCGAGCGGCTGGCAGAGGTGGTGGAGACGTGCGGCTTTAGCGATGACACGGTCATCGTTAATGTCCAGGGCGACGAGCCGATGATCCCACCGGCGATTATTCGCCAGGTGGCGGAGAATCTGGCCCAGCGCCAGGTTGGGATGGCGACGTTGGCTGTGCCGATCCACAGCGCGGAAGAGGCGTTTAACCCTAACGCGGTTAAAGTGGTGATGGACAGCGAGGGCTACGCGCTGTACTTCTCCCGGGCGACCATTCCCTGGGATCGCGACCGCTTCGCCCAGTCGCGCGAGGCTATCGGCGATAACTTCCTGCGCCATATCGGTATCTACGGCTACCGGGCCGGGTTTATCCGCCGCTACGTCACCTGGCAGCCAAGCCAGCTGGAGCAGATCGAGATGCTGGAACAGCTGCGTGTGCTCTGGAACGGGGAAAAGATTCACGTTGATGTGGCGCAGGCCATCCCCGGCACCGGCGTGGATACCGCAGAAGATCTCGCCCGCGTGCGCGCTGAACTCCGCTAGTTCCTCTCTCCCCTCCGCCCGGAGGGGAATTTCTACACTTTCTACCGCTGTTTTGATCTTATCAGGATGACATCTCTGTGACGGAAGCCCATTATAAAAAGTAAGGGTATTCGTAAGGGGGAAACGTGAATGGAACAACTACGTGCCGAACTGAGCCACCTGCTGGGGGAAAAACTCAGCCGCGTGGAGTGTGTTAACGAGAAGGCGGACACCGCGCTGTGGTCACTGTACGACAGCCACGGCCACCCCATGCCCTTGCTGGCGAGAAGCTTTACCACGCCGGGTCTGGCGCGGCAGCTGGCGTGGAAGATGTCGATGCTGGCCCGCAGCGGTACGGTTCGCATGCCGGTGGTCTACGGGGTGATGACCCATGACGAGCACCCCGGCCCGGACGTGCTGCTGATCGAGCGGCTGCGCGGCGTACCGGTTGAGGCTCCGGCCCGCACGCCGGAGCGCTGGGAGCAACTGAAAGATCAGATCGTTGAGGCGCTGCTCGCCTGGCATCGGCAGGATAGCCACGGCTGTGTCGGCGTGGTGGACAGCACCCAGGAGAACATCTGGCCCTCATGGTATCGCCAGCGGGTTGAGGTGCTGTGGAACACCCTCAATCAGTTTAAAAACACTGGCCTGACAATGCAGGATAAACGGATCCTGTTCCGCACCCGGGAGTGCCTGCCCAAACTCTTTGAAGGCTTTAACGACAACTGCGTACTTGTGCACGGCAATTTGAACCTGCGCAGCATGTTAAAAGATGCCCGCACCGATCAGCTGGTGGCGATGGTAGGGCCAGGCGTCATGCTTTGGGCGCCGCGGGAGTACGAGCTGTTTCGCCTCTCCGACAGCGCGCTGGCAGAAGGGCTGCTGTGGCACTATCTCCAGCATGCCCCGGTTTCCGAGTCGTTTATCTGGCGGCGCTGGCTCTACACGCTGTGGGACGAGGTGGCGCAGCTGGTGAACACCGGCCATTTCAATCGCGCCAATTTTGACCTCGCCTCAAAATCACTCGTGCCGTGGATCGCCTGACGAACCCTTAAGCCACTGCCAGACGCGCCCCAGCGTCTCATAGCCGACCCGGTCGCTGTGCATCAGCCACACCGGGGAGGGGATAATGCGCTCCCAGGGGTTAAGCGGTGAGTCGATCGCCAGCTGGTTAGCCGGTGCGGGCAGGGGATGTAAGCCTGCGTGGCGGAAAAAGATCATCGCCCTGGGCAGATGCGACGCCGAGGTCACCAGCAGAAACGGCGTCTCACCGATAGCCTGCTTCACCGCGGCGGCCTCCTCTTCGGTATCTTTGGCACTGTCGAGTGTCATAATGTCGCTACGCGGGATGCCCAGCGTTTCAGCCACCCGCGCCCCGGCCTCGGCGGTGCTGACCGGGTTGGTGACCGCCGGTGCCCCAGTGAAGATCATTTTGGCGCCTGGATTTTGCCGCCACAGGCGTACCGCCTCGGTCAGACGCGGCAGGCTGTTGTTGATAAGGTTCGAGCTCGGTGCCCACGAATCGTTCCAGGTGTAGCCCCCGCCGAGCACCACGATGTACTTCACCTGCTGGGTGCCGCGCCAGGTCGGGTAGGTCTGCTCTATCGGCCTGAGCATACCGTCCGCCACCGGCTGGAGGCTGATCAGCACCAGCACCAGCCAGCCCGCGCTCATCAGCGCCTTACCTGACTTCTGATAGCGGGTAAACCAGACCAGCGCCAGGCCAATCCCCATCAGCAAAAGCAGCAGCGGCAGGGGCAGCAGCATCCCACCAATGTATTTCTTCAGCGTAAAAAGCATGGCTTCCGTTTCCTTTTTGACCATACAGCAGGTTATTCTGTGGATCTTACACCAGATAGGTTCCTTCTTAACGTGGCTGTGACAAAATAGCGGTTTTGCCAGGATCGCGGAGTAGCAGATGCAGGATCGCAATTTCGATGACATCGCGGAGAAGTTTTCCCGCAATATCTATGGCACGACGAAAGGGCAGCTACGTCAGGCGATCCTGTGGCAGGATCTTGACGCGCTGCTGGCGACCTTTGGCCCACGGCCGCTGCGTATTCTCGATGCTGGTGGCGGAGAGGGGCAGACGGCCATCCGGCTGGCGAAGCTCGGTCATCACGTCACCCTGTGCGATCTGTCGGGTGAGATGGTTGCCCGGGCCAGCGCGGCGGCGGAGGCGGAAGGTGTGATCGACAACATGCATTTTATCCACTGCGCCGCTCAGGACATTGCCCAGCACTTGGAATCGCCGGTCGATCTGATATTGTTCCATGCCGTGCTGGAGTGGGTCGCCGAGCCGGTTGCCGTACTGCAAACCCTCTGGTCGGCGCTGCGTCACGGCGGCGCGCTGTCGCTGATGTTTTACAATGCCAACGGCCTGCTGATGCGGAACGTGCTGGTCGGCAATTTTGGCTATGTGCAGCAGGGCATGTACAAAAAGAAACGGCGGACGCTTTCACCGGACTTTCCGCGCGATCCGCAGCAGGTTTACGGCTGGCTCGAAGAGATGGGCTGGCAGATCACCGGTAAAACCGGTATCAGAGTTTTTCACGATTATCTGCGCGATAAGCAAAAACAGCATGACTGTTTTGCTGCACTCGTGGAGCTGGAGACGCGTTACTGCCGTCAGGAGCCCTACCTGAGCCTGGGCCGCTATATACACGTTACCGCGCAGAAGCCGCAGGTAGATACAAGGATTAACGATGAGTGAATTTTCCCAGACAGTCCCCGAACTGGTTGCCTGGGCCAGAAAAAATGATTTCTCGATCGCGCTGCCGGTGGACAGACTCTCCTTTTTGCTGGCTGTCGCCACCCTCAACGGCGAGCGACTCGATGGCGAGATGAGCGAAGGGGAGCTGATTGACGCGTTTCGTCACGTCAGCGAGGCGTTTGAGCAGACCAGCGAAACCATCGGCGTGCGCGCCAATAACGCCATCAACGATATGGTGCGCCAGCGCCTGCTGAACCGCTTTACCAGCGAGCAGGCCGAGGGGAACGCCATCTACCGTTTGACGCCTCTGGGGATCGGCATCACGGACTACTACATCCGTCAGCGCGAGTTCTCTACGCTGCGCCTCTCGATGCAGCTCTCTATTGTTGCCAGCGAACTGAAACGCGCGGCTGACGCGGCGGCGGAAGGCGGAGACGAGTTCCACTGGCATCGTCACGTCTATGCCCCGCTCAAGTACTCCGTTGCGGAGATTTTCGACAGCATTGATTTGACCCAGCGGATTATGGACGAGCAGCAGCAGCTGGTGAAAGATGACATCGCCCAGCTGCTGAACAAAGACTGGCGGGCGGCGATCTCCAGCTGTGAGCTTCTGCTGTCGGAAACCTCAGGTACCCTGCGTGAGCTGCAGGATACGCTGGAGGCGGCGGGGGATAAGCTGCAGGCCAACCTGCTGCGCATCCAGGATGCGACCCTTGCCCATAACGATCTCGAGTTCGTCGACCGGTTGGTGTTCGATCTGCAAAGCAAGCTGGACCGCATCATCAGCTGGGGTCAGCAGGCAATCGATCTGTGGATCGGCTACGACCGCCATGTGCATAAGTTTATCCGTACCGCCATCGATATGGATAAAAACCGCGTCTTTGCCCAGCGCCTGCGCCAGTCGGTGCAGTCTTACTTCGATGCCCCATGGGCACTGACCTACGCCAGCGCCGATCGTCTGCTGGATATGCGCGACGAAGAGATGACGCTGCGCGATGAAGAGGTCACCGGCGAACTGCCACCGGATCTCGAATTTGAAGAGTTTAACGAAATTCGCGAGCAGCTTGCCGCCATGATTGAAGCGCAGCTGGCGGTATATAAAACCAGAGAAGTGCCACTGGATCTCGGTCTCGTAGTGCGCGAATATCTGGCGCAATATCCGCGGGCGCGTCACTTTGACGTTGCGCGAATTGTGGTTGATCAGGCGGTACGCCTCGGCGTAGCGCAGGGCGATTTCACCGGGTTGCCAGCAAAATGGCAGCCAATTAATGATTACGGAGCCAGGGTACAGGCGCATGTCATTGACAAATATTGAACAAGTGATGCCAGTCAAGCTGGCGCAGGCGTTGGCTAACCCGTTGTTCCCGGCGCTGGACAGTCAGCTGCGCGCCGGTCGCCACATTGGTCTTGATGAGCTGGACAATCACGCATTTTTGATGGACTTCCAGGAGTATCTGGAGGAGTTTTACGCCCGCTATAACGTGGAGCTGATCCGCGCGCCAGAAGGGTTTTTCTACCTGCGCCCGCGCTCCACGACGCTGATCCCGCGCTCGGTGCTTTCAGAGCTGGATATGATGGTCGGCAAGATCCTCTGCTACCTCTATCTTAGCCCGGAGCGCCTGGCCAACGAGGGCATCTTTACCCAGCAGGAGCTCTACGACGAGCTGCTGGCGCTGGCAGATGAGAGCAAGCTGCTGAAGCTGGTTAACAACCGCTCCACCGGCTCTGACGTCGATCGCCAGAAATTACAGGAGAAGGTGCGCTCCTCTCTGAACCGTCTGCGCCGCCTGGGCATGGTCTGGTTTATGGGGAACGACAGCAGCAAATTCCGCATCACCGAGTCGGTGTTCCGCTTCGGCGCTGACGTGCGCGGCGGCGACGATCTGCGTGAAGCACAGCTGCGCATGATCCGCGACGGCGAGGCCATGCCGATAGAGAACAACCTGCAGCTCAATGATGAGCAAGATGAGAACCAGCCGGACAGTGCGGAGGAAGAGTCATGATCGATCGCGGTAAATTTCGCTCGCTAACGCTGATAAACTGGAACGGCTTTTTTGCCCGCACCTTTGACCTTGACGAGCTGGTTACGACGCTGTCAGGCGGTAACGGGGCCGGTAAATCCACCACCATGGCGGCGTTTGTCACGGCGCTGATCCCGGATTTAACCCTGCTGCACTTCCGTAACACCACCGAAGCAGGGGCCACCAGCGGCTCGCGCGATAAGGGTCTGCACGGCAAGCTGAAGGCGGGCGTCTGTTACTCGGTGCTGGACGTGATCAACTCGCGCAACCAGCGCGTGGTGGTAGGCGTACGCCTGCAGCAGGTCGCCGGGCGCGATCGCAAAGTCGATATTAAACCCTTTGCGATTCAGGGCCTGCCGACCAGCATTCAACCGACTCAGCTGCTGACCGAGACGCTCAACGAGCGCCAGGCGCGGGTGCTGAGCCTGACCGAGCTGAAAGAGAAGCTGGACGAGATCGAAGGCGTTCAGTTCAAGCAGTTCAACTCAATTATCGATTACCACGCCCTGATGTTCGATCTGGGCATCGTGGCGCGTCGCCTGCGCTCCGCCTCGGATCGCAGCAAGTTCTACCGTCTGATTGAGGCCTCGCTCTACGGCGGGATCTCCAGCGCCATTACCCGCTCGCTGCGTGACTACCTGCTGCCGGAAAACGGCGGGGTACGGAAGGCATTCCAGGATATGGAAGCCGCGCTGCGGGAGAACCGTATGACCCTGGAGGCGATCCGCGTCACCCAGTCGGACAGGGATCTCTTCAAGCACCTGATCAGCGAAGCCACCAACTACGTGGCCTCGGACTACATGCGCCACGCCAACGAGCGTCGGGTGCATCTCGATCAGGCCCTGGCCTTCCGTCGGGATCTCTTTACCTCCCGGTCGCAGCTGGCTGCCGAGCAGTATAAACACGTTGAGATGGCGCGGGAGCTGCATGAGCACACTGGGGCGGAGGGCGATCTCGAAGCGGATCACCAGGCCGCCAGCGACCACCTGAACCTGGTGCAAACCGCGCTGCGTCAGCAGGAAAAAATTGAGCGCTATGAAGCGGATCTCGACGAACTGCAAATCCGTCTGGAGGAGCAGAACGAGGTGGTGGCAGAAGCCGCCGACCGCCATGAAGAGAACGAGGCCCGGGCGGAAGCCGCCGAGCTGGAGGTGGATGAGCTGAAGAGCCAGCTTGCCAACTATCAGCAGGCGCTCGACGTGCAGCAGACGCGTGCCATCCAGTATAACCAGGCGCTGGCCGCGCTGGAGCGCGCTCAGGCCCTGTGCCACATTCCGGATCTGACGCCGGAGAGCGCCCAGCAGTGGCAGGAGACCTTCCAGGCCAAAGAGCAGGAAGCCACTGAGAAGCTGCTCTCGCTGGAGCAGAAGATGAGCGTGGCCCAGACCGCGCACAGCCAGTTTGAGCAGGCGTATCAGCTGGTGGCGGCCATTAACGGTCCGCTCGCGCGCAGCGAGGCCTGGAGCGTCGCCCGGGAGCTGCTGCGTGACGCCGTTAACCAGCGCCACCTGGCAGACCAGGTGCAGCCGCTGCGGATGCGTCTTAACGAGCTGGAGCAGCGCCTGCGCGAGCAGCAGGAGGCCGAGCGTCTGCTGGCCGAGTTCTGCAAGCGTCACAACAAGCGCGTCGACGCCGATGAGCTGGAGGCCCTGCACCAGCAGCTGGAGGCGCAGATTGCCGCCCTCTCTGAGACCGTTGCCAACGCCGGTGAGCAGCGCATGGCCCTGCGTCAGGAGCTGGAGCAGCTGCAGGCACGTATTCAGCGCCTGCTGAAGCGTGCCCCGGTCTGGCTGGCCGCGCAGAACAGCCTCAACCAGCTCTGCGAGCAGAGCGGGCAAGAGTTTGAATCAAGCCAGGACGTAACCGAGTTCCTGCAACAGCTGCTGGAGCGCGAGCGCGAAGCCATTGTTGAGCGTGACGAAATCGGTGCCCGCAAGCAGGCGGTAGACGACGAGATCGAGCGTCTGAGCCAGCCGGGCGGGGCAGAAGATGCCCGTCTCAACGCTCTGGCGGAACGTTTCGGCGGCGTGCTGCTCTCTGAAATCTACGATGATGTCAGCCTTGACGATGCGCCGTACTACTCGGCGCTGTATGGCCCATCCCGTCACGCTATCGTGGTGCCGGATCTCTCTCTGATCGCCGAGCAGCTGGAAGGATTAACCGACTGCCCGGAAGATCTCTACCTGATTGAAGGGGATCCGCAGTCCTTTGACGACAGCGTCTTTGCTGCCGACGAGCTGGAAAAAGCGGTGATCGTCAAGGTCGCCGATCGCCAGTGGCGCTACTCTCGCTTTCCGTCGCTGCCGCTGTTTGGTCGTGCCGCCCGCGAAAGCCGTATTGAGAGCCTGCACGCCGAGCGTGAAACCCTGGCAGAGCGCTTCGCCACGCTGTCGTTTGATGTCCAGAAGACCCAGCGTCTGCATCAGGCCTTCAGCCGCTTTATCGGTAGCCATCTGGCAGTCGCCTTTGAGGACGATCCGGAAGCCGAGATCCGTACCCTGACCAGTCGTCGGGGCGAGCTTGAGCGCGCCATCAGCGCTCACGAGAGCGACAACCAGCAGAGCCGTGCCCAGTACGATCAGGCCAAGGAGGGCGTCAGCGCCCTTAACCGCCTGCTGCCGCGCATCAACCTGCTGAGCGACGATACCCTGGCCGACCGCGTGGATGAGATCCGCGAGCGCCTTGACGAAGCCCAGGAAGCGGCACGCTTTATCCAGCAGTTCGGTAACCAGCTGGCGAAGCTGGAGCCGGTGGTCTCGGTGCTGCAGAGCGACCCGGAGCAGTTTGAACAGCTAAAAGAGGACTATGCTTACTCGCAGCAGGTGCAGCGTGAAGCGCGCCAGCAGGCGTTTGCCCTCACCGAGGTGGTGCAGCGCCGCGCCCACTTTAGCTATAGCGATTCCGCCGCGATGCTCACCGGCAACAGCGATCTTAACGAGAAGCTGCGCCAGCGTCTGGAGCAGGCGGAGAGCGAACGCGCCCGCGCCCGTGAGGCGATGCGCAGCCACGCCGCCCAGCTTAGCCAGTACGGCCAAGTGCAGGCATCGCTGAAAAGCTCTTATGACACCAAAAAAGAGCTGCTGAACGATCTGCATAAAGAGCTGCAGGAGATTGGCGTGCGGGCAGACAGCGGCTCGGAAGAGCGGGCGCGCATTCGTCGGGATGAGCTTTATGCCCAGCTCTCCGGCAACCGCGCGCGTCGCAACCAGCTCGAGAAAGCCCTGACCTTCTGCGAAGCGGAGATGGATAACCTGACCCGCAAGCTCAAGCGGCTTGAGCGTGACTACTACGAGAAGCGCGAGCAGGTGGTGACGGCCAAAGCGGGCTGGTGCGCGGTGATGCGGATGGTGAAAGATAACGGCGTTGAGCGTCGTCTGCACCGTCGCGAGCTGGCCTATCTCTCTGCCGATGAGCTGCGCTCGATGTCGGATAAGGCGCTGGGTGCGCTGCGTCTGGCGGTGGCGGATAACGAACACCTGCGCGACGTGCTGCGCATGTCCGAAGATCCGAAGCGCCCCGAGCGTAAGATCCAGTTCTTTGTCGCAGTCTACCAGCATCTGCGCGAGCGTATCCGTCAGGATATTATTCGCACCGACGATCCGGTTGAAGCGATTGAGCAGATGGAGATCGAGCTGGGCCGTCTGACGGAAGAGCTGACCTCCCGCGAGCAGAAGCTGGCGATCAGCTCCCGCAGTGCGGCAAACATCATTCGTAAAACCATCCAGCGCGAGCAGAACCGTATCCGCCAGCTCAACCAGGGGCTACAGAGCGTCTCCTTTGGTCAGGTGAACAGCGTACGTCTGAACGTGAACGTGCGGGAGACCCACGCTACGCTGCTGGACGTGCTCTCCGAGCAGCACGAACAGCATCAGGATCTCTTTAACAGCAACCGTCTGACCTTCTCGGAAGCGCTGGCGAAACTCTATCAGCGCCTGAACCCGCAGATTGATATGGGCCAGCGTACGCCGCAGACCATCGGTGAAGAGCTGCTCGACTACCGTAACTATCTGGAGATGGAGGTCGAGGTTAACCGTGGATCCGACGGCTGGCTGCGTGCCGAGTCCGGCGCGCTCTCTACCGGGGAGGCGATCGGTACCGGGATGTCGATTCTGGTGATGGTGGTGCAGAGCTGGGAAGACGAAGCCCGTCGTCTGCGTGGGAAAGATATCTCTCCATGCCGCCTGCTGTTCCTCGATGAGGCCGCCCGTCTTGATGCCCGCTCTATCGCCACGCTGTTTGAGCTGTGCGAGCGGCTGGAGATGCAGCTGATTATCGCTGCGCCTGAAAACATCAGTCCGGAGAAAGGTACCACCTATAAGCTGGTGCGTAAGGTGTTCAACAATCAAGAGCACGTGCACGTGGTGGGCCTGCGCGGCTTTGCCCCGCAGCTGCCTGAGCCGCTGCCCGGCACGGCGGATGCCAGCGTAACCTGACGGTTAATCGAGCAAAAGGGCGGCAGCATAGCCGCCCTTTTTTATTGCCTGCTGGCCCAACCAGCACCAGATCAATCTTTAATCTTCTTTACATTTTGCCGGGCAAATGTATTTTTGTCTTTATATACTCATAGAACCAGACGGATTAATCGATTCGTTTTTAAACAGGGGGCAAGGGATGTTGCTGAAGAAAAAAGAGAGTCGTCGGGTATCCGCGTTGAGTTTGTGCGTGGCCCTCACGTTTGCTCCGCTGTTTAACGCTATGGCCGATGAGCCAGAAGTTATTCCAACCGACAGCTCTGCCAGCATGGGCGTACAGCCTACGGCGCTGGCCGAGCCGCTGGTGCAGTCCCACGCTACCGCGGTGCTGGCGGGCGTAGAGGCGCTGGCCGATGCTGGCCTGATGGCCAAAACCCGTGCTGAAATCCAGGCTCAGCTGCCGGCAGGCTATACCCCGGTCTATATGAACCAGCTCGTTGCGCTCTATGCCGCCCGCGAGCAAAAAGCCATGTGGGACGATCGCGAGGCGGTTAAAGCGTTTCAGCAACAGCTGGCCGAGGTGGCAATCGCCGGTTTCCAGCCCCAGTTCACGAAATGGGTAGAGCTGCTGACCGATCCTGCTGTAACCGGTCAGGCCCGGGACGTGGTGCTTTCTGATGCCATGCTGGGCTACCTGCACTTCATCGCTGGTATTCCCGTTAAGGGCAATAGCTGGCTCTATAGCGCCAAACCCTATCAGCTGGCGACGCCGCCGCTGACGGTGATTAACCAGTGGCAGATGGCGCTGGATAACGGCCATCTGACCCCCTTTGTTGCCAGCCTTGCACCGCAGCATGACCAGTACTCTTTGATGCACACGTCGCTGCTGAAGCTAGTGAGTGATACTCAGCCGTGGCCGACGCTAAAGAGCACCGCCACGCTGCGTCCGGGACAGTGGAGCAACGATATTCCCGCCCTGCGCGAGATCCTCTCCCGCACGGGGATGCTGGATAACGCCGAGAACATCGTTCTGCCGGGGGATAAACCTAAAAAGGCGAAGTCTGCGCGCGGCGGCACCTACGATCCCGAGCTGGTGGCGGCGGTGAAACGTTTCCAGACCTGGCAGGGGCTGGGGAGCGATGGCTCTATCGGTCAGTCCACCCGCGACTGGCTTAATGTGACCCCCGCCCAGCGCGCAGGGGTGTTGGCTCTTAACATTCAGCGTCTGCGCCTGCTGCCGGGCACGATCTCTACCGGCATTATGGTTAACATTCCGGCTTACTCGCTGGTCTATTATCAGCAGGGTAACGAGGTGCTGGCCTCGCGGGTGATCGTCGGTCGTCCCGACCGTAAAACGCCGATGATGAGCAGCGCGCTCAATAACGTGGTGGTCAATCCGCCGTGGAACGTCCCGCCGACCCTGGCGCGCAAGGACATTCTGCCGAAGGTGTGGAACGATCCCGGCTATCTGGAGCGACATAACTATGTTGTGCTGCGCGGCTGGAACAGCAAAGAGACGATCGATCCGTGGCGGGTCGACTGGGGCACCATCACGCCGTCTAATCTGCCATTCCGCTTCCAGCAGGCTCCGGGCGCGCATAACTCCCTGGGCCGCTACAAGTTCAATATGCCCAGCTCGGATGCTATCTACCTGCATGATACGCCGAACCATACTCTGTTCCAGAAGAACGAGCGTGCGCTCAGCTCCGGCTGCGTTCGCGTGAATAAATCCTCCGAGCTGGCCAGCATGCTGCTGCAGGACGCAGGCTGGAACGATACGCGCATCTCTGACGCACTGCAGGAAGGAAACACGCGCTACGTGAATATTCGCCAGAATATTCCGGTGAACCTCTACTACCTGACCGCCTTCGTCGGCAGCGACGGGCGTACCCAGTATCGTACAGATATTTACAATTACGATCTGACCGCCCGTTCAAGCGCTGACGTTTTGCCGAAGGCGGAACAATTAATCAAATAAATGAAGTAGTTCAGATTAATCCATTCCCCAAATCACTGGTAAAAACGGGCTCTCCAGGCTACGCGGCCCGTCTTTACCACGCTTGACCTTCCTTGACGTAAGAATTTTTGCCCGGTAAGTTGCTTTTTCACGCGCCAGAAGTGCATTAATTAAGCAACCTTTTTACCTGTAGACCTGATTATCATGGATAAATTTGACGCTAATCGCCGCAAACTGCTGGCGTTAGGTGGCATTGCACTCGGTGCAGCCATCCTGCCAACGCCTGCGTTCGCTACCCTCTCTACGCCACGCCCACGGATCCTGACCCTCAGTAATTTACATACCGGAGAGTCAATCAAAACCGAGTTTTTTGACGGCAAGGGCTATATTCAGGATGAATTAGCTAAACTTAACCACTTTTTCCGCGACTATCGCGCCAATAAAGTGACGTCCATTGACCCTAAGCTTTTCGACCAGATCTACCGCCTGCAGGGCCTGCTCGGCACGCGTAAACCGGTTCAGCTTATCTCTGGCTATCGCTCTGTCGATACCAACAATGAGCTTCGCGCCCACAGCAGCGGCGTCGCCAAGCACAGCTACCACACTAAAGGCCAGGCAATGGATTTCCATATTGAAGGCCTCGCATTAAGCAATATTCGCAAAGCTGCGTTATCTATGGGAGCAGGTGGTGTAGGATATTACCCGCGCAGCAACTTTGTACATATTGATACCGGGCCGGTTCGGCACTGGTAACAGGGCTTAATGAAAAGGAGCAGTATGAACTATCGTCTTATTCCGGTTACCGCGTTTTCCCAGAACTGTTCTCTGATCTGGTGTGAGGAGACGCGTCAGGCCGCGCTGGTGGATCCCGGTGGTGATGCCGAGCGTATCAAAGAGGTGGTTGCCGCCTCTGACGTTACGCTGACGCAGATTTTGCTCACCCACGGTCATCTCGATCACGTGGGAGCCGCCGCCGAGCTGGCGCAACACTACGGTGTGCCTATTGTCGGCCCGGAAAAAGAGGATGAGTTCTGGCTGACGGGGCTTCCTGCCCAAAGCCGTATGTTTGGCCTGGAGGAGTGTCAGCCTCTGACGCCCGACCGCTGGCTGGATGAGGGCGAGAGCGTGAGCGTCGGCAATGTAACGCTGGCGGTGCTGCACTGCCCGGGCCATACGCCTGGCCACATTGTCTTCTTTGATGCACAGTCGCGCCTGCTGGTCTCTGGGGATGTGATCTTCAAGGGCGGGGTAGGGCGCAGCGATTTTCCGCGCGGCGATCACGGTCAGCTGATCGACTCTATCAAGCGCAAGCTGCTGCCCCTGGGCGACGACGTGACCTTTATTCCCGGTCACGGGCCGATGTCGACCCTGGGCGAAGAGCGACTGCACAACCCGTTTTTGCAGGACGAGCAGCCGATCTGGTAGTTCGTCCCATAAAAAAGGGTCGCTTCGGCGACCCTTTTTTTTTGCGCTACGCTTACAGCACGGCGACGATAGCTTCACACAGCGGAGCCATATTGTCCGGGGTCATGCCCGCCACGTTAACGCGACCGGATGCCACCGCATAGACGCCAAACTCTTCGCGCAGACGCTGAACCTGCTCTTTGGTCAGGCCGCTGAACGAGAACATGCCGTTCTGCTTAATGATAAAGCTGAAGTCACGGTTAGCCCCTTTCTCCTGTAGCGTATTAACAAACAGCAGACGCATGCGCTGAATGCGCTGGCGCATATCGGTCAGCTCTTGCTCCCAGATGGCGCGCAGGGCGTCATTGCTGAGAATGGTGGCGACGACAGATGCACCGTGCGCAGGCGGGTTGGAGTAGTTGGCTCGGATCACGGACTTCAGCTGGCTGAAGGCGCGATCGGCTGTGTCCGCATCGGCAGTCACCAGGGTGCAGGCCCCGACGCGCTCGTTATACAGACCAAAGTTTTTCGAATAGGAGCTGGCAACGATCAGCTCCTTATGCAGCGCGGCAAAGGCGCGCAGTCCTTCAGCATCCTCCTCCAGACCACGGGCAAAGCCCTGATAGGCGAAGTCAAACAGCGGCAGCCAGCCCTTCTCAACGGAGAGCTGCGCCAGGGTCTGCCACTGATCCAGGGTTGGATCGATGCCGGTTGGGTTGTGGCAGCAGCCGTGGAACAGCACTACGTCACCCGCCTGGGCGTCGTTGAGGCTAGCCAGCAGGCCGTCAAAGTCCAGCGTATGGTTAGCCGCGTCATAGTAAGCATATTCGCGCACCTCCAGCCCGGCTGCATTAAACACGCCTTTATGGTTCGGCCAGCTTGGGTTGCTCACCCAGATGCGCTTAGCGTCGGTGTTTTTCGCCAGGAAGTCTGCCGCTACGCGCAGCGCGCCGGTGCCGCCCGGGGTCTGCGCCGTACGGGCGCGCTTGTCGTTAATGACCGCATTGCCTTTGCCAAACAGCAACTCCTGAGTGCAGCGGCCAAACTCCGGGATCCCGTCGATGCCGAGATAGTTCTTCGTCGTCTCGTTCTCCAGCAGATACTGCTCGGCTTTCTTCACGCTGGTCAGCACCGGCGTTTTACCGGTTTCATCTTTATAGACGCCGATGCCAAGGTTAATTTTTGTCGGACGTTGGTCGGCACGAAACAGATCGGCTAACCCCAGAATAGGGTCAGCAGGGGCTGCAGTAATATTCTCAAACATGACGAGGTTCCATTTTGATGACAGAAGGGCGTTGCGTATCAGGGTAACGGGAGATTTATCAATTGCCAACCGTTTGCGACAAAAAGAAACAGAGTGTGACCGCAAGCAGCGTTGACGGGCTTTTCAGGCATAAAAAAACAGGGCCGTAGCCCTGTTTTTATCAGCATATAACGAGGAGGTCGTGCAATTAGAACTGGTAAGTTACCGCTACAGCAACCTGGTCGTCTTTGCCGTTGACGATGCCAACGTTGCGGCTGTAGTCGCTGTCGTCGATCAGGTTCAGCTGGTAGTCAACCCAGATGTTGAAGTTTTTGTTGAAGTAGTAAGTAGCACCAATTTCAACAAACTTCTGCAGGTCTTCGCTGCCGCCGCCGAACGCGCCGTCGGTAGTTGCTGCCAGGTCTTTACCGCGAGACTGCACGTAGGCCAGGGACGGACGCAGACCGAAGTCGAACTGGTACTGAGCGATGGCTTCGAAGTTCTGCGTTTTGTTAGCAAAGGTGCCGTCCGCTTCACGGGTAGTGTTGCGGGTTTCAGCGTAGGTGGTCGCCAGGTAGATGTTGTTGGCGTCATATTTCACACCCACACCCCAGGTTTCCGCACGGCTACCGCGGGCGCTGCCACGAGTGATGTCGCCAGCGGCGTTACGCAGGTTCAGGCCTTCCTGGTTGTTAGTACGGTCAGCGTTGGAGTAAGCACCGATTACACTGAAGCCTTCTGCGAAGTCATAACCCAGAGAGTAACCTACGCCGTCGCCGTTAGAGGTCAGCGGGTTAGCACGGTCGTTTTTACCCTGGTACTGCAGGCCGAAGTTCAGGCCATCAGCCAGACCGAAGAAGTTGGAGTTACGGTAAGTCGCAACGCCAGAGGTACGGCCGGTCATGAAGTTGTCAGCGTAGTTCGCCCAGGTCATACCGGAGAAGGACGGTGCCATATCGGTGTAAGCGTCAACGTCGTACGCGATACCGTAGTTACGGCCGTAGTCGATGGAGCCTGCGTCAGCAATTTTCAGGCCGGCAAATGCCAGACGAGTACGCTGGGACTGGCCGCCGCTCTCTTCGCCGCTTGCCAGTGCACGGTATTCCCACTGGCCGTAACCGGTCAGCTGGTCGTTGATCTGAGTTTCGCCTTTGAAGCCAATCTGAGCATAGGTGCTGTCGTTGCTGCCGGTGTCATCACCAGAGGTTACGAAGTCATGCTCACCTACAACTTTACCGTACAGGTCTAATTTGTTACCGGCTTTGTTATAGATTTCTGCAGCGTTTGCTGCACCGGCTACCAGCAGAGCAGGGATAACCACTGCCAGAATATTGCGCTTCATCATTATTTATTACCCTCATTAGGTTTTTTATAACACCTGCCACTGCCGTCAATGAATTCCGTCAATAAATATTTACGGAACTATTGCTGAGAGTTTGGTGTCTTTTTGTGTCTGAGAGCATCTTTCCATTCATAAAACCGTTTCGCTACCTTGAAAGTGCTACAAATGTCTTAAAGAGGTAACAAAAAGAAATAATGTGTAATAATTTGTGTATTTTAGGGAACTTTGTGAACCACTTCATGTTTCCAATAGAGTTGCTGATAAAAACAGCGGATCCATTCCTATATATATGAATTACTTATGTTTAATAGTGATATAGGATTAACTTATTCAGAAAAGGGGTGAGTGAGACATTTTCTCATCTCTGCGTTTAGACATCTGGATAGCTGTGCGTGTTTTATCCAAATGTGCTAAAGCCAAAAGAGAATTTTTTGTGCAAGTTTTAGTCAGTATGATTTTTGTACAAAATTATTTCTGAAAAATACGCTTACAGACGCTAACGGGGGAAGGGTTGATTAGGGGAATAACTCACGATTTGTTAACAAAAGTTGACAAGGGGAAGAGAAGAAGGGCCAGCATAGGCTGGCCCTGAGAGGATTAGAACGTAGCGTTACGCGGCGTGCGTGGGAACGGAATCACATCGCGAACGTTCTGAACGCCGGTCACGTAGGCAATCAGGCGTTCAAAGCCGAGGCCGAAACCGGCATGCGGTACGGTGCCGTAGCGACGCAGATCGCGATACCACCAGTAGTCCTCTTTATTGAGGCCCATCTCAGCCATACGCGCATCCAGCACGTCCAGACGCTCTTCACGCTGGGAGCCACCGATGATTTCACCGATGCCCGGTGCCAGGACGTCCATGGCCGCAACGGTTTTGCCGTCGTCGTTGAGACGCATATAGAACGCTTTGATCTCTTTCGGGTAGTTTTTCACGACCACTGGCGCTTTGAAGTGCTCTTCAGCCAGATAGCGCTCGTGCTCGGAGGAGAGATCCACACCCCAGTAGACCGGGTTCTCAAACTGCTTGCCGCAGTTTTCCAGAATAGTAACTGCGTCGGTGTAGTCTACCTGCGCGAAGTCCGCCTCGATAAAACGCTCCAGACGCGTCACCGCATCTTTATCTACGCGCTCGGCAAAGAACTTCATGTCGTCTGCACGTTCGGTCAGCACTGCTTTAAAGGCATACTTCAGCATCGCTTCCGCCAGCGCGGCGTTATCTTCCAGATCGGCGAAGGCGATCTCCGGCTCCAGCATCCAGAACTCAGCCAGGTGACGGCTGGTGTTGGAGTTCTCTGCACGGAAGGTCGGGCCAAAGGTGTAAATTTTTGACAGGGCGCAGGCGTAGGTTTCGCCGTTCAGCTGGCCGGAAACGGTCAGGAAGGACTCTTTGCCAAAGAAGTCTTTGTCGAAATCGACTTTGCCCTGGTCGTTGCGCGGCAGGTTTTCCAGATCCAGCGTAGAGACGCGGAACATCTCGCCAGCACCTTCGGTATCGGAGGCGGTGATCAGCGGGGTCGAGACCCAGAAGAAGCCCTGCTCATCAAAGAAGCGGTGCAGCGCCTGCGCCAGGGTGTGGCGTACGCGAGCCACCGCGCCGATCAGGTTGGTGCGCGGACGCAGGTGCGCCACTTCACGCAGGTACTCGATGCTGTGGCGCTTGGCCGCCATCGGGTAGGTATCCGGATCCTCGACCCAGCCGGTCACTTCAACGTGGCTTGCCTGGATCTCAAAGCTCTGGCCCTGGCCCGGAGAGGCAACAACCTTGCCGGTCACCACCACGGAGCAGCCGGTGGTCAGATGCAGGACTTCATCATTGTAATTGGGCAGAGAATTATTAATAACGGCCTGTACAGGATCAAAGCAGGAACCGTCATAGACGGCCAGGAAGGAGATGCCAGCTTTTGAATCTCGGCGGGTACGTACCCATCCGCGCACGGTGACTTCTTGGTCAACGGCGACGCGGCCCTGGAGTACGTCGGCTACAGGCACAACGCTCATAATATTCTCTCTGTTAATTGTCCGAAAAATACGTTTTCCACCCAAAGAGGGGGTTTGCCTATGTTACCTGGCGTGCGCCATCAGACAAGCAGAATTAACAGTAAGAAGGGAAGAAATAAGAAATTAATAAAGAAAAGGGAGCCGAAGCGGCTCCCTGCGTGGATTAGCTGGCTTTTTTCACCTGCGGCAGATCGAACGCCTCACGCAGCGCCCGGACAAAGGCTTTATCGTGACAGATGGTTTTACCCGGGCTGTCAGAGAGTTTTGCCACCGGTTTGCCGTTACACTCAACGAGCTTAATAACGATGTTCAGCGGCTTCACCTGCGGAATGTCGCAGGTCAGGCGCGTGCCGATGCCAAAGCTCAGATTCACCCGCGCGGAGAAGTGGCGGTAGAGATCCAGCGCTTTTTTCAGGTCGAGGTTGTCCGAGAACACCAGCACCTTACTGAGCGGATCGATCCCCAGCTTTTGATAGTGGGCAATCGCTTTTTCACCCCACTCAACCGGATCGCCCGAGTCGTGGCGCAGGCCCTGGTAGCGGGAGGCAAACTCTGGGCCAAAGTCGCGCAGGAAGGCGTCCATAGTAATGCAGTCGGTCAGGGCAATGCCCAGCTGATCGGGGTATTCGGTTAGCCAGGCGGCAAGGGCGGCGCGCTGGCTGGTGGCCAGCTCAGGACTGATCTGCTGGTGGGCCTGGAACCACTCGTGTGCCTGCGTCCCCATCGGGGTTAAGGTCAGGCGGCGAGCAAGATCGTAGTTGCTGGTGCCGACAAACCACGGCTCCTGCTGCAGGCGCTCAACGATAGCCTGCTGCACGTCGCGGGAGAAGCGGCGGCGGGTGCCGAAGTCCATCAGACGGAAGCGGGACATATCCAGTCCGGCGGTCATCTGCGAGAAATTCGCCAGCTTCTCTTCGAGGGTTGCCAGCGCTTCACTGACGCCCGCATCCGGCGAGCGGTAGCGGTGCACCACCTCGCTGATGACCGCCAGCAGCGGCACTTCCCACATGATCACCTCGCGCCATGGGCCGGCGAGGCGAATAGAGAGCTTGCCCTGGTCATTGGTAATAACAACCTGGCTTGGGTCATAGCGGAACGTCCGCAGCCAGTCGAGATAGTCGGCACGGAAGAAGGGCAGGCTGGAGAGCCACTGGTATTCATCATCCTGCAGGCGCAGATGCTGCATGGCATCGACCTGCTCGCGAATGGCATCCGCATAGATACCCAGCAGGTCATCGCCCCGGCAGCGAAACTCAGCCGACACGTGGACATCATGATATTGATGAAAAACCGCCTGCTGCATATGCAGCTTATAGGCATCGGTATCAAGCAGCGTTCGCAGAATAGGGTTCGCGAGTTGTGTCATGGTGCGCCGTAGCATCCTCTCACTGGAGCGTATCCATCAAAGCCAAAGCAGATAAAGACGCAGGAGTATACCTTGATTATCGGTTTAATGAACCTGGATCACAACACAACCGCGTAAGATGTACGAGGGCAATTTGTGCCTCTGTTATCAAAATGTAGCAAACAGGGCTTTTTGCCTTGAAAAGAGTGCGTTTCCGCGTAGCGCGAATGAGGCAACAGGAATAGACTGAGTCGTTACCCTAATGAGATGCTAAAGGTTTTTTATGACTCAACAGCCCCAAGCCAAATACCGCCACGACTACCGTGCGCCAGATTACCTGATTAGCGATATTGACCTGACTTTCGATCTTGATGCTGTTAAAACCGTCGTTACGGCTGAGAGCAGCGTCTCTCGCCATGGCGCAACGGCCGAGCCTTTACGTCTTAACGGCGAAGATTTGACTCTCGTCTCTCTCCACGTAGACGGGCAGCCGTGGTCTGATTACCAGATCGCTGAGAACGCGCTAGTGATCAATAACCTGCCGGATCGGTTTACCCTGCGCATCGTCAACGAGATTAGCCCGGCCACCAATACCGCGCTGGAAGGGCTCTACCAGTCAGGCGAAGCGCTCTGCACCCAGTGTGAAGCCGAAGGCTTCCGCCATATTACCTGGTACCTTGACCGTCCGGATGTGCTGGCGCGCTTTACCACTAAAATCATCGCCGATAAAAGCAAATACCCGTTCCTGCTCTCCAACGGTAACCGCGTAGGTGAGGGCGAGCTGGAGAACGGTCGTCACTGGGTACAGTGGCAGGATCCGTTCCCGAAACCCTGCTACCTGTTTGCGCTGGTGGCCGGTGATTTCGACGTGCTGCGCGATACCTATACCACCCGCTCCGGCCGCGAAGTGGCGCTGGAGCTGTTTGTCGATCGCGGTAACCTTGACCGCGCCCCGTGGGCGATGACCTCCCTGCAAAATTCCATGAAGTGGGATGAAGAGCGCTTTGGTCTTGAGTACGACCTCGACATCTATATGATCGTCGCAGTGGATTTCTTCAACATGGGGGCGATGGAGAACAAAGGCCTCAACGTCTTTAACTCCAAATACGTGCTGGCCCGCACCGACACCGCTACCGATAAAGACTACCTCGATATTGAGCGCGTGATTGGCCACGAGTACTTCCATAACTGGACCGGCAACCGCGTGACCTGCCGCGACTGGTTCCAGCTGAGCCTGAAAGAGGGGCTGACCGTGTTCCGCGATCAGGAGTTCAGCTCCGATCTCGGCTCCCGCGCGGTGAACCGCATCAGCAACGTGCGCACCATGCGTGGCCTGCAGTTTGCGGAAGATGCCAGCCCGATGGCGCACCCGATCCGTCCGGACAAAGTCATCGAGATGAACAACTTCTATACCCTGACGGTGTATGAGAAGGGATCAGAGGTGATCCGCATGCTGCATACCCTGCTGGGGGAAGAGAACTTCCAGCGCGGGATGCAGCTCTACTTTGAGCGCCACGACGGCAGTGCCGCCACCTGCGACGATTTCGTGCAGGCGATGGAAGACGCCTCCAACGTCGACCTCTCTCATTTCCGTCGCTGGTACAGCCAGTCTGGTACGCCGATTGTGAGCGTGCGCGACGACTACAACCCAGAGACCGAGCAGTACACCCTGACCATCAGCCAGCGCACGCCGCCGACGCCGGATCAGGAAGAGAAGCTGCCCCTGCACATTCCGTTTGATATTGAGCTGTACGACAACGAGGGCCAGGTTATCCCGCTGCAAAAAGAGGGACATCCGGTACACAACGTGCTCAACGTCACTCAGGAGGAGCAGACCTTTGTCTTTGATAAGGTCTACTTCCAGCCGGTGCCGTCTCTGCTGCGCGAGTTCTCCGCGCCGGTGAAGCTGGAGTATAAGTGGAGCGATCAGCAGCTGACGTTCCTGATGCGCCATGCGCGCAACGACTTCTCCCGCTGGGATGCGGCCCAGAGCCTGCTGACGACCTACATCAAGCTGAACGTCGCCCGCCACCAGCAGGGTCAGCCGCTGTCGCTGCCGCTGCACGTGGCCGATGCCTTCCGGGCGATCCTGCTGGATGCCGATATCGATCCGGCGCTGGCGGCAGAGATCCTGACCCTGCCTGGCGCAGGCGAAATGGCCGAGCTGTTCGACATCATCGATCCGGTGGCGATCGTTGCCGTCCGCGAGGCGCTGACCCGCACCCTGGCGACCGAGCTTTCCGACGAGTTCCTCGCGGTCTACAACGCGCATAAGCTCGATGCTTACCGGGTTGAACATGCGGATATCGGCAAGCGTTCGCTGCGCAACACCTGCCTGCGCTATCTGGCGTTTGCCGACGCGAAGCTGGGCGATGCCCTGGTTACTCAGCAGTATCACACCGCGGACAACATGACCGACGCGCTGGCGGCGCTCTCTGCCGCCGTCGCGGCGCAGCTGCCGTGCCGTGACGCGCTGATGCAGGAGTACGATGATAAGTGGCATCAGGACGGTCTGGTGATGGACAAGTGGTTTATCCTGCAAGCCACCAGCCCGGCCAGCAACGTGCTGGAGACGGTGCGCGGCCTGCTTAACCACCGCTCCTTTACGCTCAGCAACCCGAACCGCGTGCGCTCGCTGATTGGTGCATTCGCTGGCAGCAACCCGGCGGCGTTCCATGCTGAAGACGGCAGCGGCTACCGTTTCATGGTTGAGATGCTGACCGAGCTTAACAGCCGTAACCCACAGGTGGCGTCGCGTCTGATTGAGCCGCTGATCCGCCTGAAACGCTACGATGAAGGGCGTCAGACCCAGATGCGTGCCGCGCTGGAGCAATTGAAAGGGCTGGAAAACCTCTCTGGCGATCTCTACGAGAAGATTGCCAAGGCGCTGGCCTGATGTAAAAAAGCCCGGTGGCAGGTGGCCATCGGGCTGACGGTTTCGCTCTCTCCCGGTGGGAGAGAGCATCAGGCATGGGCGGTTATCAATGTCCGTTCGCTCACCCCGCGCTGCATCACCCGATCCAGTACCTCCGCCTCCAGCTCTGCCAGGCGTGCTGAACCAACGCGGCGAGGTCGCGGGATATCCACGGATAGATCCAGACCAATTTTCCCCTCTTCTATTAACAGGACGCGGTCGGCCATGGCGACGGCTTCGCTCACATCATGCGTTACCAGAAGCACCGTAAAGCCATGCTCCTGCCACAGGGATTCGATTAGCGCCTGCATGTCGATACGGGTCAGAGCATCGAGCGCGCCGAGCGGCTCATCCAGCAGCAGGAGGCCGGGGCGGTGGATCAGGGCCCTGGCAAGCGCCACGCGCTGTTTTTGCCCCCCGGAGAGTGCCGCTGGCCACTCACCCCCGCGGTTTTCCAGACCGACGGCGGCCAGCGCCTGACGGGCACGCTCGCGCCAGCTCCCCTTCAGCCCCAGGCCAACGTTATCGACCACTGTTTTCCACGGCAGCAGGCGCGCGTCCTGAAACATCATCCGCGTGTCGTCCTGAATCGTGGCCAGCGGCGTCGTCCCCGCCAGGATTTCGCCGCCGTCGGGTGCCTCCAGCCCGGCCAAAAGGCGCAGCAACGTACTTTTCCCGCCGCCGCTGCGACCCACAATGGCCACAAATTGCCCCGCAGGAATATGCAGATCCAGCTCGTTGAGAACGGTGTTATCGCCATAGCGTTTGATAATGCCGTTCAGTAGCAACGGCGTACCTTGATTAAGCCGGGCAGTATTCATGCTTTCGCCTCCTGAGGGGTATAGGCTGGATTCCAGCGCAGCCAGACGCGTTCCAGCCCCTGGGCGCTGACGTCGGCAAGCTTGCCGAGCAGGGCATAAAGAATGATGGCCACCACTACCACGTCCGTTTGCAGAAACTCACGGGCATTCATAGCCAGATAGCCAATGCCGGAGTTGGCCGAAATCGTTTCAGCGACAATCAGCGTCAGCCACATCAATCCCAGTGCAAAGCGCACGCCCACCATAATGGAAGGGAGAGCGCCCGGCAGGATCACATGGACAAACAGGGCGAAACCGGATAAGCCGTAGCTGCGCGCCATCTCTACCAGCCCGCGGTCAATATTACGAATGCCGTGCCAGGTATTGATGTAGATTGGGAACAGCGTGCCCAGCGCCACCAGGAAAATTTTTGCGCTCTCATCAATACCAAACCACAAAATCACCAGTGGGATCAGTGCCAGATGCGGCACGTTGCGCAGCATCTGAATAGAGGTATCCAGCAGTCGCTCGCCCCAGCGGGAGAGGCCGCTGATAAGCCCCAGCGTCAGACCAATACTTCCGCCAATCGAAAAGCCAATCACTGCGCGCCAGGAGCTAATTGCCAGGTGCTGCCACAGCTCGCCGCTAACGCTCAGCGACCAGAAAGCCTCTACAACCCCCTCAGGAGAGGGCAGAATGCGGCTCGACAGCCAGCCTGTTGACGACGCCAGTTGCCATATCGCCACGATGCCGACGGGTAAAAACCAGGGGGCAGCACGCAGCAGCCATTTTTGTGAGGTGGCGGACATCGTGACTCCTTAGCTTTGCGCCGCTTTTTGCGGGATAAAGGTGTTGGCCACCGCTTCGCCCTGAAGCGGCAGCGGGCGCGGCTGCGGCACCTCCGGGATAGCAACATCCAGGTGCGGGAATAGCAGCTCGCCGACTTTATAGGCCTCTTCCAGATGCGGATAGCCGGAGAGGATAAAGCTGTCGATACCGAGTCCGGCATACTCGTTAATCCGCGCCGCCACGGTTGGGCCATCACCCACCAGGGCGGTCCCTGCGCCGCCGCGCACCAGTCCCACCCCTGCCCACAGGTTCGGGCTGATCTCCAGATTCTCACGCTTGCCGTTATGCAGGGAGGCCATCCGGTGCTGCCCGACGGAGTCGGTTTTGGCAAAGGCGGCCTGCGCTTTGGCGATAGTGTCATCATCCAGATGCGCGATCAGACGGTCAGCCGCCTGCCACGCCTCTTCATTGGTTTCGCGCACAATCACGTGCAGACGAATACCAAAGCGCACCGTCCGACCCTGCGCGGCCGCTTTGGCACGCACCTGAGCAATCTTCTCCTTAACCAGCGCCGGCGGTTCGCCCCAGGTCAAATAGAGATCAACCTGCTCAGCCGCCAGATCCTGTGCCACGTCCGACGACCCGCCAAAGTAGAGGGGAGGGCGCGGCTGCTGTACCGGCGGAAAGTAGAGTTTCGCGTCCCGGACATGAATATGTTTGCCTTCAAACGTCACGGTGTCGCCCTCCAGCAGACGACGCCAGACGCGGGTAAACTCGGCGGAAGCCTCGTAGCGCTCAGTGTGATCGAGGAATACACCGTCGCCTGCCAGCTCCTGCGGATCGCTGCCGGTCACCAGGTTAAAGAGGGCGCGGCCATTAGAGAGCCTGTCCAGCGTCGCAGCCTGGCGGGCGGCCACGGTAGGCGAGACCACGCTCGGGCGCAGCGCAACGAGAAACTTTAGCCGCTGTGTCACGGGGATCAGGGAAGCGGCAACCAGCCATGCGTCTTCGCAGGAGCGCCCGGTAGGGATCAGCACACCGCTAAAGCCGATTCGGTCCGCGGCCTGGGCAATCTGCTGCAAATAGCCATGATCGACCGGGCGGGAACCCTCTTCTGTGCCAAGATAATGCCCATCACCGTGGGTAGGTAAAAACCAGAAAAGATTCAGGCTCATGATTTAGTTCCTTTAGTGTCTGCGGGTTGCCAGATACGGTCGCGAATGTTCACCTGTTTTGGAACGAGGCGATTTTGATAAAAGAGATCGGCAGTTTGTTGCTGCAGCGCCGCGACGTGGTCATTGACCGGAGCAATCGTGGTCGGCGGACGGTGGTCAAGATAGGTGGCGATCACCGGCTCAGGTAAACCCATTGTTTTCGCCAGCAGAGCGATGCTCTCAGGCCGCTGGCTCTGCGTCAGGGCATCCGCCTGGGAGAATGTATCGAGTACGCTCTGAATAAACGCTCCGTTCTTTTCGGCATAGGGGCGGGCGGCCAGATAGAACGAGCCGGTCTGCTTCAGCGTTGTGCCATCCTTCAGCACCCGTACACCGCCCTGCAGCAAGGCGGCGGAGTAGTACGGATCCCAGATTGCCCAGGCGTCCACGTTTTTCTGTTGGAATGCCGCGCGAGCATCGGCAGGTGTCAGATAGACAGGTTGAATATCTTTGAACGTAAGCCCGGCCTCCTGTAACGCGCGCAGCAGCAGATTGTGCGAGCTGGAGCCTTTCTGAAACGCGACCTTGTGACCTTTCAGATCGGCGACGCGTTTAATGGCGCTGTTTTCAGCCACCAGGATCACCTCAGCCTTAGGCTTGGCAGGCTCTACGCCTACGTAGACCAGATCCGCGCCCGCAGCCTGGGCAAAGATAGGCGGGATATCGCCGGTGCTGCCGAGATCGATACTGCCGATGTTCAGCGCCTCGAGCATCTGCGGCCCCGCCGGGAATTCGACCCAGGAAAATGTTGTAGTAGGGAAACGTTTTTCTAAAAGCTGATGGCTTTTTGCCAGCACCATGCTGACGCTCCCTTTTTGATAGCCGATGCGCAGACTTTCCGGAGAGGTTTCCGCGGCATGACTCAGCGATGAGAGTGTCAGCACGCCAGCCAGCCCGATGCGGGACAGAATTTTAAACATGGGCCACTCCTTGCGGTTGGCTAAATGCAGGCGCCTGAACATCGCGGCGGTGCAGAGCCTGCCAGAAGGTTTCCAGCGCCTCATCAAGACGGTGATGTAAATTCGGCGTGAAATGGGGGGTATGCTGATAGTCGATGACCTGCGAATCATCAGCAAAGACACCATGTAAAATCTCCTGCGCCTTGAGGGCGTTGAGCACCGGTTTCAGGGCGTAATCCACTGCCAGCATATGGGCAACCGTACCTCCCGTGGCCAGCGGTAACACCACCTTGCCAGCCAGGGCACGTTCAGGAAGAAGATCGAGTAAGGTTTTAAGCGCGCCGGAAAAGGAGGCTTTATAGACAGGTGTCGCCACGATCAGTCCGTCAGCGTCCTTAAGTTGTTCGGTCAGGGCGTTGAGCGCCGGGCTATCAAACCGGGCGTAGAGCAGATCTTCAGCGTCAAAGTTATGAAGGTGCCAGTGACAAACTTCCACATCCAGGGCGGTGAGCTTTTCGCGGGCATAGTCCAGTAATGCGCTGGAACGAGAGGGAAAGCGTGGACTTCCGGCCAGGGTAATAACGCGCATGCTTGCTCCTTATAACTAATTGTTTGCTTTTATCTAACATTGATAACAATTTTCAGGAGTGTGGCACCGAGCGGGTTATTCCCTAAATAATTTATTCGAGACTAGATAGCTAAAAACTAGATAAAGTGGGAGCAGAAAGGAAAACGTTTGCGTTTTATCCGAATTATTTGCCTCAGGTCAATTCCCTTTCGCTTCGCAATCGCAGATAATACGCCCCCGGTTTGCACACCGGAATCCAGGAGAGTTCATGTACTACCCCTTCGTTCGTAAAGCCCTTTTCCAGCTCGACCCTGAGCGCGCTCATGAATTGACGTTTCAGCAATTACGCCGGATTTCCGGCACACCGTTAGCCGCACTGGTACGCCAGAACGTGCCGCAAAAACCGGTCTCCTGTATGGGGCTGACCTTTAAGAATCCGCTCGGCCTGGCAGCGGGTCTGGATAAAAACGGCGAGTGCATCGATGCGCTGGGCGCAATGGGCTTTGGCGCGATTGAGATCGGCACCGTGACGCCGCGCCCTCAGCCGGGTAACGATAAGCCGCGTATCTTCCGTCTGGTCGAGGCCGAGGGGTTAATTAACCGCATGGGCTTCAATAACCTTGGCGTAGATAACCTGGTAGAGAACGTCAAAAAAGCCCATTTTGACGGCGTGCTGGGCATTAATATCGGCAAGAATAAAGATACGCTGGTAGAGCAGGGGAAAGATGACTATCTGATCTGTATGGATAAAGTCTATCCCTACGCGGGCTATATTGCGAT
Source organism: Pseudescherichia sp. AS216 (assembly GCF_037152055.1). Lineage (NCBI taxonomy): Bacteria > Pseudomonadati > Pseudomonadota > Gammaproteobacteria > Enterobacterales > Enterobacteriaceae > Pseudescherichia > Pseudescherichia sp. AS216. The sequence continues at coordinate 612,949 of NZ_JBBCMV010000001.1, forward strand.
TAATATCTCCTCGCCAAACACCCCAGGCCTGCGCTCGCTGCAATACGGTGAGGCGCTGGACGATCTGCTCTCCGCCATCAAAAATAAGCAGCGCGAGCTGCAGAATATTCATCATAAATATGTCCCTGTGGCGGTGAAAATTGCTCCCGATCTCTCGGTTGAAGAGTTAATTCAGGTGGCTGACAGCCTGGTTCGCCATAATATCGATGGCGTTATCGCCACCAATACCACGCTCGATAGGGGGCTGGTACAGGGAATGAAGCACTGTGATGAGACCGGAGGCTTAAGCGGCCGGCCATTGCAGCTGAAAAGCACCGAAATTATTCGCCTTCTTGCCCAGGAGCTGAAGGGTCAGCTGCCAATTATCGGCGTCGGCGGAATCGACTCCGTTATCGCCGCCCGGGAGAAAATAGCGGCCGGTGCGACGCTGGTGCAGATCTATTCCGGCTTTATATTTAAAGGCCCGCCGCTGATTAAAGAGATCGTTACCCATATCTAATCCTTTGCGTCTAAATGTTAACCAGGGCTTTATTTCCCGCCCTGGTTGTTTTATATTCCCCCGGTTGTTGTTAATTTAAACGTTCTCACTATTGACATTTTGTGGTAAGCGAAGCGGTAGCAACGGATACAAACGCAGCAGGATGCTTAAGGGGAAGCGGAGAGGACTATGCGAATTAAACCTGACGATAACTGGCGCTGGTATTACGACGAAGAGCACGACCGGATGATGCTCGATCTTGCCAATGGGATGCTGTTTCGCTCCCGTTACGCCCGTCGGATGCTGACGCCGGACGCGTTCGCACCCTCTGGTTTCTGTGTGGATGATGCCGCACTCTACTTCTCCTTTGAGGAGCGCTGCCGCGAGTTTGATCTCTCCCGGGAGCAGCGGGCCGAGCTGGTGCTGAATGCGCTGGTGGCGATCCGTTTTCTCAAGCCGCAGATGCCAAAAAGCTGGCACTTCCACTCCTACGGCGACAGCTGGCAGCCCGATCTGGGCGAAGCCGCCAGCGTCTGGCTCAGCGATACCGCAGAGCAGGTCAATTTGCTGGTGGTTGAGCCGGGTGATAACGCCACGCTCTGCCTGCTGGCCCAGCCCGGCGTGGTGATTGCCGGGCGTACGATGCAGCTTGGCGACGCGATCAAAGTGATGAACGATCGGATGCGACCGCTGCCCCAGATGTATAGCCTGGAGCAGGCGGTTTAAGGCGCCAGCACCAGCGGCGTTTTGGGAATACAGCTGCAGCTCAGGATGGTGCCGTCGTCGCCAATGGCGGACTGCTTCAGGGCGCTGACTTCCCCCTCTATCAGACGTACGCGGCAGGAGCCGCAGATCCCAGCCCGGCAGGAGTAGGGCACGCGGATCCCCTGACTCTCCAGCTGCTCAAGCAGCACCTGCTGGTTATTGCCCGTAAAGGTCTCTCCCTGCCAACCAATGGTCACCGTTGACGCAGCCTGCTTCTCAATCTCCAGCGTTTCAACCGGCTCCCCGGCACCGTACACTCTCGCCGGACCGCTCGCCAGCACGCTCACCTCGTCACCGACGCGGATCACGCCGCTGTTACGGGCGATCAGATTTTGACCGAAATCGACATCGCCATTATCAACGGCGGTGCGGAACTGTTGCAGGGTGTGCAGCGGTTCTCCGGCCGGGTGCTTCTGCCCACGCTCGGGGCTGATGGTGGTAAATACGCAGCGGCTACAGGGTTTAACGACGTCAAAGATCACCTCGCCGATGCGCACGGTTTTCCAGCTATCCTCTTCCCACGCCTGCGCCCCGGTCACCACCAGGTTCGGACGAAACTGCTCCATCTGAATGCTGGCCGGGCAGCGGTTTTGTAGATCGCGCAGCGAGGCCTCGTTGGTGAGCAGATAGGGGAAGCCGTCAGCAAAGGAGAGCGGCACGCTCTCAAAGCGCTTCACCCGGCGGGTGGGCTCTTGTCCTACCCAGCGCAGCTGCACCTCGCGATTAAAAAAGCCGCTCAGCCACTGGTTAATCGCCGCCGGGGCAATTAATGCGGTAAAATGGTTGCCCCATACCTCCGTCGGCTGGGCATCGCTGATGAAATCGGCAAAGCGGACCAGCGCGCTGCTGCCGTCGGGGGCGGTGAGATGGAGACCGTCATGCAGCGGCGACGGGATAAAACGCACCAGCTGTGGAGACTGACGAGCGGTAATAAAGGTACCGTCGGGTTCAGTAAGCATAAAGATGCGGTCAAAGGCCAGACCGCTGATGTCGGCCAGAGCGTGCGTGAGGCCAATTCCGCGCATCGATTTGACCGGATGTATAAAAAGCCGCGACAGGGTAGCCACTGCGCCCTCCATGGGTGTGAAAATAGGGTCTCAACTTTATGACATCCCACTTATATTGGCTATAATGCGCAACAATTTTATTAGAGTAAAAGTGACGATATGAATTCTCTGTTTGCCAGTACGGCCCGTGGGCTGGAAGAGCTGTTAAAAACTGAACTGGAAAACCTCGGGGCGCAGCACGTCCAGGTGGTTCAGGGCGGTGTCCATTTTGAGGGGGACACCCGGCTCATTTACCAGAGCCTGATGTGGAGTCGTCTGGCTTCGCGCATTATGCTGCCGCTGAACGAGTGCAAGGTCTACAGCGACCTCGATCTCTATATGGGCGTGCAGGCGATTGACTGGACGGAGATTTTCAATCCTGGCGCGACCTTCGCCGTGCACTTTAGCGGGGTGAATGAAGAGATCCGCAACAGCCAGTACGGTGCTATGCGGGTAAAAGACGCCATCGTCGACAGCTTCACGCGTAAGAATATGGAACGCCCGAACGTCGATCGCGAGCAGCCGGATATGCGCATTAACGTCTGGCTGAATAAAGAGACGGCGCATATCGCCCTCGATCTCAGCGGCGACGGCCTGCACCTGCGCGGCTATCGCGACCGGGCCGGGCTGGCCCCCATGAAAGAGACCCTGGCGGCGGCAGTAGTGATGCGCTCCGGCTGGCAGCCGGGTACGCCACTGCTCGATCCGCTCTGCGGCTCCGGTACCTTGCTGATTGAGGCGGCGATGCTCGCCACCGATCGCGCACCGGGCCTGCATCGCGGGCACTGGGGCTTTAGCGGCTGGGCGCAGCACGATGAAGCGCTGTGGAAAGAGGTGAAAGCCGAGGCCCAGACCCGCGCCCGTCAGGGGCTGGCGGACTACGGCTCACGCTTCTACGGCTCCGACAGCGATGCCCGGGTTATTGATATTGCCCGCAGCAACGCCCGTCGCGCAGGCGTCGGCGAGCTGATCGATTTTAACGTCAAAGACGTTGCCCAGCTGACCAACCCGCAGCCGGAAGGGCCGCACGGGACCGTGCTGAGTAACCCGCCGTACGGTGAGCGTCTGGAGAGCGAGCCGGCGCTGATCGCCCTGCATAGCCTGCTGGGCCGCACCCTGAAAAACAACTTTGGCGGCTGGAACGTCTCCCTGTTCAGCGCCTCGCCGGAGCTGCTCAACTGCCTCCAGCTGCGCGCCGACCGCCAGTTTAAAGCCAAAAACGGCCCGCTGGACTGCGTACAGAAAAACTACTCTATCGCAGAAAACTTTGGTGATATTAAAGGCAGCGGCATGGCGGAAGATTACGCCAACCGCCTGCGCAAAAACGTCAAAAAGCTGGAGAAGTGGGCGCGCCAGGAGGGGATCGAGTGCTATCGCCTCTACGATGCTGACCTACCGGACTATAACGTGGCGGTAGATCGCTACGCCGATTGGGTAGTAGTGCAGGAGTACGCTCCGCCGAAAACCGTTGATGCGCAGAAGGCCCGTCAGCGCCTGCTGGATGTCATCGCCGCCACCATCACGGTGCTGGGCATTGCGCCTAACAAGCTGGTGCTGAAAACCCGCGAGCGGCAGAAAGGCAAGAACCAGTACCAGAAGATGAACGAGAAGGGCGAATTCATGGAGGTGAGCGAATACAACGCCCGCCTGTGGGTTAACCTGACCGACTACCTGGATACCGGCCTGTTCCTCGATCACCGTATCGCCCGCCGGATGCTCGGCCAGATGAGCAAAGGCAAAGATTTCCTCAACCTCTTCTCCTATACCGGCAGCGCCAGCGTGCATGCGGGGCTGGGCGGCGCGGCGTCGACCACCACCGTCGACATGTCGCGCACCTACCTGGAGTGGGCCGAGCGCAACCTGCGCCTGAACGGCCTCACCGGTCGTCAGCATCGCCTGATGCAGGCCGACGTGATGGGCTGGCTGCGGGAAACCGACGAGCAGTTCGATCTGATCTTTATCGATCCGCCGACCTTCTCTAACTCCAAGCGAATGGAAGAGGCGTTTGATGTCCAGCGCGATCACCTGAGCTTGATGAAAGACTTAAAACGGATGCTGCGTAAAGGCGGCACGATTATGTTCTCAAACAATAAACGCGGTTTCCGCATGGATCACGACGGGTTGGCTGAACTGGGGCTGAAAGCACAAGACATTACCCAAAAAACACAGTCGCAGGATTTCGCCCGCAACCGTCAGATCCATAACTGCTGGCTGATTACCGCAGCCTGAGAGGAATAGAACAAGATGTCATTAATTAGTATGCACGGTGCCTGGCTGTCGTTCAGCGACGCGCCGCTTCTGGACAACGCCGAGCTTCACATCGAAGACAACGAGCGCGTCTGCCTGGTCGGACGTAACGGCGCGGGGAAATCTACCCTGATGAAGATCCTCAATCGCGAACAGGGTCTGGACGATGGCCGCATCGTCTATGAGCAGGATCTGGTTGTGGCACGTCTGCAGCAGGATCCGCCGCGTAACGTCGCTGGCAGCGTTTACGATTTTGTTGCCGAGGGTATCTCAGAGCAGGCGGAGTATCTCAAGGGGTACCATGAGATCTCCCATCTGGTGATGACCGATCCAAGCGAGAAGAACCTCAACGAGATGGCGCGCCTGCAGGAGCTGCTGGATCACTACGGCCTCTGGCAGATGGAGAACCGTATCAACGAGGTGCTGGCCCAGCTGGGTCTGGAGGCCGATATGGCGCTGGCCTCGCTCTCCGGCGGCTGGCTGCGTAAGGCGGCGCTGGGACGTGCGCTGGTGAGCAACCCGCGCGTGCTGCTGCTGGACGAACCGACTAACCACCTGGATATTGAAACCATCGACTGGCTGGAAGGGTTCCTGAAAACCTTCAACGGCACGATTATCTTCATCTCCCATGACCGTTCGTTTATCCGCAATATGGCGACGCGCATTGTCGATCTCGATCGCGGCAAGCTGGTGACCTATCCAGGCAACTACGATCAGTACCTGCTGGAGAAAGAGGAGGCACTGCGGGTCGAAGAGCTGCAAAACGCCGAATTTGACCGCAAGCTGGCCCAGGAAGAGGTGTGGATCCGCCAGGGCATCAAAGCGCGCCGTACGCGTAACGAAGGACGCGTCCGGGCTCTGAAGGCGATGCGTCGCGAGCGTAGCGAACGCCGTGAGGTGATGGGCAGCGCGAAGATGCAGGTTGAAGAGGCTTCCCGCTCCGGTAAAATCGTTATTGAGATGGAGAACGTTCACTACGCCGTGGACAGCAAAAAGCTGGTTACCGATTTCTCTGCTCAGGTACAGCGCGGGGATAAAATTGCCCTGATTGGCCCGAACGGCTGCGGGAAAACCACCCTGCTGAAGCTGATGCTCGGCCAGTTACAGGCTGACAGCGGACGTATTCATATCGGTACCAAGCTGGAAGTGGCCTATTTTGACCAGCACCGTGCTGAGCTGGATCCGGATCGGACGGTGATGGATAACCTCGCCGAAGGCAAGCAGGAGGTGATGGTCAACGGTAAGCCGCGCCACGTGCTGGGCTACCTGCAGGACTTCCTGTTCCACCCGAAACGCGCTATGACCCCGGTTCGGGCGCTCTCCGGTGGGGAACGTAACCGTCTCCTGCTGGCGCGCCTGTTCCTCAAGCCCAGCAACCTGCTGATCCTCGATGAACCGACCAACGACCTCGATGTTGAGACGCTGGAGCTGCTGGAAGAGCTGATCGATGGTTACCAGGGCACGGTTCTGCTGGTGAGCCACGACCGTCAGTTTGTCGATAACACCGTGACCGAGTGCTGGATCTTCGAAGGCCAGGGTCGGATTGGTCGCTACGTGGGTGGCTACCAGGATGCACGTGGTCAGCAGGCCGCTTCACAGGCGCAAAAACAGTCTGTTACTAAAAAAGTGACCGACACCCCGGTAGCAAAAGGGGATACTGTCAAACGCGGCGGGAGCAAACTAAGCTATAACCTGCAGCGGGAACTTGAACAGCTTCCTCAACGGCTTGAAGAGCTGGAGGCGAATCTTACTGCGTTGCAGGCACAGGTTGCCGACGGGGCCTTTTTCAGCCAGCCTCACGAGCAGACACAAAAGGTGTTAGACGAGATGGCTGCCGCAGAGAAGGCGCTGGAAGAGGCCTTTGAGCGGTGGGAGCATCTTGAGGCGCTTAAAAACGCAACGTAATTCAGGGAGTGCGCATGTGCGAACAACATCATGACGCCCGGCACATTTTGTGTTCGCAGTGCGACCTGCTGGTGGTGCTGCCACCGCTCGCACACGGGCACAAGGCAGCCTGTCCGCGCTGCGGCCATACGTTGACCACCCGCTGGGATGCACCCCGGCAGCGCCCGCTGGCCTACTCGGTGATGGCGCTGTTTATGCTGGTACTGGCTAACCTGTTCCCCTTCGTTAACATGAAGGTGGCAGGGGTCACCAGTGAAGTGACGCTGATGGAGATCCCGCGCGTCATGTTCAATGAAGACTACGCCAGCCTTGGCACCTTCTTCTTGCTCTTTGTGCAGTTCGTGCCCGCGTTCTGCCTGGTCACCGTCATTCTGCTGGTGAACCAGGTTCCGCTGCCGGATCGCCTGAAGCGCAGGCTGGCCCGCATCTTTTTCATGCTCAAAAACTGGGGGATGGCCGAGATCTTCCTCGCCGGGGTGCTGGTCAGCTTCGTGAAGCTGATGGCCTATGGCGATATCGGCGTCGGTAGCAGCTTCATCCCCTGGTGTCTGTTCTGCATTCTGCATCTGCGCGCCTTTCAGTGCGTCGATAAACGCTGGCTGTGGGACGACATTGCTCCCCCGCCGGCCCTGGCTCAGCCGCTGCACGTCGGCGTGCCGGGGATTCGTCAGGGGCTGCGCTCCTGCGCCTGCTGCACGGCGGTACTGCCCGTAGATCAGACGGTGTGCCCCCGTTGCCACAGCCATGGCCACGCCCGGCGCAGAAACAGCCTTCAGCTAACGATGGCGCTGCTGGTCACCTCCATCCTGCTCTATCTGCCAGCCAATATTTTGCCCATCATGATCACCGATCTGCTGGGGGATAAAATGCCCTCGACCATTCTGGCCGGGGTGATCCTGCTCTGGAGCGAAGGCTCCTATCCAGTGGCGCTGGTGATTTTTATCGCCAGTATCATGGTGCCAACCCTGAAGATGATCGCCATCGCCTGGCTCTGCTGGGATGCGAAAGGGCACGGCCGACGCGACAGCGAGCGTATGCACCTCATCTACGAAGTCGTTGAATTTGTTGGCCGCTGGTCGATGATAGACGTCTTCGTCATTGCCGTACTCTCTGCCCTGGTACGTATGGGCGGATTAATGAATATTTACCCCGCAATGGGCGCGCTGATGTTTGCGCTGGTTGTCATCATGACGATGTTTGCGGCCATGACCTTCGACCCACGCCTGTCGTGGGATCGCGAGCCAGAATCAAGCCAGGAGGAGTCGTAAAACATGGAGACCAAAGGTGGGGAAGCCAAAGTGCAGAAGGTGAAGAACTGGTCACCGGTGTGGATCTTCCCAATTGTCACGGCGCTGATCGGGGCATGGATCCTCTTCTATCACTATAGCCATCAGGGGCCGGAGGTGACGCTGATCACCACCAATGCTGAAGGCATTGAAGCGGGTAAAACCACCATCAAAAGCCGCAGCATTGACGTCGGCGTGGTGGAGTCCGCAACGCTGACCGACGATCTGACCCACGTTGAGATCAAGGCGCGGCTGAATGCCAATATGCAAAAGCTGTTGCACGGCGATACGGTGTTCTGGGTGGTGAAGCCGCAGGTCGGCAGGGAGGGGATCAGCGGGCTGGGTACGCTGCTCTCCGGGGCCTATATTGAACTTAAGCCGGGATCCAAAGGCGGCGTGCGTGACGATTACCAGCTGCTGGACTCGCCGCCGCTGGCACCGCCGGATGCAAAAGGCATCCGCGTGGTGCTCGACAGTAAAAAAGCGGGTCAGCTTACCCCTGGCGATCCGGTACTTTTCCGCGGCTATCGCGTCGGCTCGGTAGAGACCAGCGTGTTCGACCCGCAGAAGCGCACCATGAGCTATCAGCTGTTTATTAACGCGCCTAACGACCGTCTGGTGACCAGCAACGTCCGCTTCTGGAAGGATAGCGGTATCGCTGTCGATCTCACCTCGGCAGGCATGCGCGTCGAGATGGGGGCGCTGACCACTCTGTTTGGCGGCGGCGTCAGCTTTGACGTGCCCGACGGCATCGACTTAGGCCAGCCGGTAGCCGAGAAGGCCGAGTTCGATCTCTATGATAACCAGCGCAGCATTCAGGAGTCGCTCTACACCGAGCACAAAGATTTCCTGCTGTTCTTTAAAGATTCCATTCGCGGTCTGCAACCAGGCGCACCGGTAGAGTTCCGCGGCATGCGTCTTGGGACCGTCAGCAAGGTACCGTTTTTTATGCCGGGCCTGCGTCAGGCATTGAACGAGGACTACCGTATTCCGGTGCTGATCCGTATTGAGCCAGAGCGGATCGCCAGCCAGATGGGGGAAAGTCCGGATATCCTGACGAATCTGCCTGAGCTGCTTAAGCAGGGACTGCGCGGCTCGTTGAAAACCGGTAACCTGGTGACTGGCGCGCTCTACGTAGATATGGATTTCGTCTCGAAACCGCCGCCGATCACCGGCATCCGTGAGTTTGGCGGCTACAGCATTATTCCGACGGTCAGCAGCGGTCTGGCGCAGATCCAGCAGCGCCTGATGGACATGCTGGATAAGATCAACAACCTGCCGCTGAATCCGATGCTTGAGCAGGCTACCGGCACGCTTGCCGAGAGCCAGCGCACCATGCGCCGTCTGCAAACCACGCTGGATAATCTGAACAAGCTGACAGCCAGCCAGTCGGTACAGCAGCTGCCGCAGGATATGCAGAAAACGCTGCGCGAGCTGAACCGTAGCATGCAGGGCTTCCAGCCGGGATCGGCAGCCTATAACAAGATGGTGGCGGATATGCAGCGCCTGGATCAGGTTCTGCGCGAGCTGCAGCCGGTGCTGCAAACGCTTAACCAGAAGAGCAACGCCCTGGTCTTTGAGGCGAAGGGCAAAAAAGATCCTGAGCCGAAGGGGGTTAAACAGTGAGAAAAGGGATAATGGTCATTGCGGTGCTGTTGCTCAGCGCCTGCAGTAGCGGTAGCGAGGAGCCACGCTACTATCAGTTGCCGAACAATCAGCTATCAAACGCTCAGCTGTCGCAGGCCGCCGCGTCGCAGAGCATGATGGCAACCAACCCTGGGCAGGCACAGCGTCAGCTGTGGGTGGAGCAGGTGTCGGTTCCGGACTATCTCGCGGGTAACGGCGTGGTCTACCAGACCAGCGACGTGCAGTACGTCATCGCTAACAACAACCTGTGGGCCAGCCCGCTCGACCAGCAGCTGCGTACTTCGCTGGTGGCGAACCTTAGCCGCAATCTCCCAGGCTGGGTGGTCGCCTCTCAGCCGATGGGCAGCGATCAAGATACCCTTAACGTTACCGTGACCGGTTTTCATGGCCGTTATGATGGGCACGTGATTGTCAGCGGCGAGTGGCTGCTTAATCACCAGGGCACGCTGATCAAGCGTCCTTTCCATGTGGAGATGACGCAGCCTCAGGATGGCTATGACGCGATGGTAAAAGTGCTGGGCGAAGCGTGGGCGCAGCAGGCCAGCAACATGGCCCGGGAGATAAATCGCTTACCCTAATTTGTACCTCAGTCTGCAATTAATCCTAAAAAATCCACGCTGTCTTTCCCGGTAGCGTGGTTTTTTTTCGCCTTCTAAGCGGGATAAAACCTGTGCCTGCTCACACTTTTTGTACAAATGAACTCTCGCATATCTCACATTTATGACATTGGTATGAATTTTGTGCATTGACTGTCTGCGTCTATCGCGCTATTTCTTAGACGTGGTTGCACATTTAGTAGCCACTGTTTTCTTTTCCACCAGACATAAATAATGAGGGAAACGAGGCATGAAGAGACAAAAACGAGATCGCCTGGAACGGGCACATCAACGTGGTTACCAGGCCGGCATTGCCGGACGCTCAAAAGAGTTGTGTCCTTACCAGACGCTGAATCAGAGATCATACTGGCTTGGAGGCTGGCGAGAAGCCATGGAGGATAGGGTAGTTATCGCCTGATTCTGTCTCTTTAAATGAAACCTCCGCCTGGCGGAGGTTTCGCCTGTCAGGGGGATCAGAATGCAGAGGTGTCCTTGAACAGACCCACTTTCAGATCGGTTGCGGTGTAGATCTGACGACCGTCAACCAGCACTTCACCGTCCGCGATACCCATGATCAGCTTACGGTTGATCACGCGCTTGAAGTGAATGCGGTAGGTAACTTTAGCGGCAGTAGGTAAAATCTGGCCAGCCAGTTTCACTTCGCCTACGCCGAGGGCACGGCCTTTACCTTCGCCGCCGAGCCAGCCGAGGTAAAAACCAACCAGCTGCCACATGGCATCAAGGCCCAGGCAGCCAGGCATTACTGGATCGCCGATGAAGTGGCAACCGAAGAACCACAGATCCGGTTTGATATCCAGCTCTGCTTCAACGTAGCCTTTATCGAAATTACCGCCCGTCTCGCTCATTGTGATCACACGATCCATCATCAGCATGTTTCCTGCTGGTAACGGCGGGCCATTTTCGCCAAACAGTTCACCACGACCAGAGGCAAGAAGGTCTTCTTTCGTATAAGAGGATTTGCGTTTATCTACCATGTTCTCAGTAAGCCTTATTTTAGTGAAGCACGCAGGATAGCTAACACGTGTACGCTGAACAACTCCGATCAGTTAGGCGTAAACCAGCCGACCCAGCGTAGCGGCCACGGATAGCGATGACGCGCTTCCTGCTGCGTCGCCTGCGTAATACGTTCCTGAATAGTCTGGACCAGCGTGGTTTGCCCTTCGCCATCCCAGACCAGGTCTGTCAGTAAGGGTAGTGCATCGGTTACATCATCAATGGCCCAGATGAAAAATTGTTCTGCCTGGACCGCGTCCAGCAGCTCCTGATGCAGGCAAAGGTGACGGACATTGGCCGCCGGGATGATCACGCCCTGCTTGCCGGTCAGACCCCGGTGCTGGCAAATGGCGAAAAAGCCTTCGATCTTCTCGTTCAGACCGCCTACCGGCTGTGCCCGTCCAAACTGATCCACCGAGCCGGTGATAGCGATATGCTGATGCAGCGGGACATCGGCCAGGGCGCTAATTAGGGCGCAAAGCTCGGCCATTGAGGCGCTGTCGCCGTCTACTTCACTGTAGGATTGCTCGAAGGTCAACGACGCCGTGAACGGCATCTGCTGCTCCAGCTCCAGCTCGGCCATCAGGAAGGATTGCATGATCATCATGCCCTTCGCATGGATGTTGCCCCCCAGCTCGGCTTTCCGCTCAATGTCATGAAACTCGCCGTCGCCGATGTGTACCACGCAGCTAATGCGTGACGGTTCGCCATAGGGGCGAGGGTGACCAGGAAACTCAACCACCGACAGGGCGTTAATCTGCCCCACGCGATCGCCTTCGGTCTCAATCAGGATCTGCTCCAGCAGGATCTCATCCAGCATACGCTCCGGCAGATAGCCTTCACGCCACTCGCGCTGGCTCAGCATGGTTTGCAGCTGCTCCGCGTCGAAGGTGCTTCCCTCGGTAAAGGCAGAGACCTCGCGCAGCTGGCGCGCCAGCCACAGCGGGCTGAGCGGCAGCGTCTCCTGATCGTCGGTGTAGCGTACCGCGGCACGGATAAATATCGGCCAGGCATCCTCTGCCGGGGTGGGAAGTCCGGCCTGCTCGGCGTTAAGAATGACCCACTGACGCCAGGTAGCAAGCGCGTCCAGATCGGTGATCTGGATCGTCTCTTCATACTCGCTGTAGATAGACTGGGCGGCCAGATCCGGCTCCATCTCCTGGAAATCTGCCAGCGACTCGCGCTCGCCGACCAGAATAACCTTCAGCGTCAGCGGCATTGCGGGAACGCTAACGGGTAGGGGACGCGACTCGTCAAAGGAGACCCAGTCGAAACGCTGGCGAGTCACGATGGATTTCAGGCGCATCCAGAGCAGGGGCTGACTCAGCAGGGTACGCAGCGACACCACCAGTACGCCGCCGTTGGCCTGGTGTACCAGCCCTGGCTCAAGGGTGATCTCATTATTGAACTGGCGCAGGCAGCCAAAGAGCTGCTCAGCTTCTACCCAATCGGCAACCACCACTTCACTCTGGCCGGCAAAGTTTGCCTCTGCACTGGCGGCAGGCTTAACGCTTACCGTGCGGCCAGCGACGCTATACTCGACGCCAACAACCGACGACGTTGCGGGCTGAAGCTCACGGGCAGCGGCGGCGATCAGGGACAGATACTCCGGCTCTTCCGGCGCTTTGGCCAGTAAGAAGCGTGAAGAGGCAGACGGATGCAGCAACTGCTCCAGCGCGTATTGCAAACGAGGTTGCGTGTCACCAAGAGAAAGCTCAGACTCAAGGTCAACGTCAGACGGTGTAAACACCTCCTGATAGCTATCGGTATCAGGAACAAGGTCTTGCCAGGCTAGTTTAGTTATGGTCAAAGTCGAGGTTTTATCATCAGCTGTAAAGGGCGAAATTATAGCGTAAGCGGCAATTCAGCACACGCGGAATAGATGCTTTTACCGCTATCCGGGCACCGCTTAGCTCACAGGATGTGATTTCTTTTCAGCAGATTGGCAAAAAACTGATATTCTGAACTAAGTTACACGGTAACACTGAGATCGCAATGAAATATCAACAACTGGAAAATCTCGAAAGCGGCTGGAAATGGAAGTACCTGGTGAAAAAGCACCGTGAAGGTGAACTCATCACGCGCTATTTAGAAACCAGTGCGGCTAAAGAGGCCGTCGATCTGTTGCTGAAGCTTGAATACGAACCGGTTCGTGTTAACGACTGGATTGCGCAGCATATGAATGCCGCATTAATGAACCGCATGAAGCAGACCATCCGCGCCCGGCGAAAACGACACTTCAACGCCGAGCACCAGCACACGCGTAAAAAATCAATCGATCTGGAATTTATGGTCTGGCAACGTCTGGCCGGTCTTGCCCAGCGGCGGGGAAAAACGCTGTCAGAGACGATTGTGCAGCTGATTGAAGACGCCGAGCATAAAGAGAAGTATGCTAGCAAAATGAGTACCCTGAAGCAGGATCTGCAGGCGCTGCTGGGCAAAGAGTAACGCATAACCTCAGCCCATCAGCAGAGAGCAGGCAATAAAAAACCCCGCAGAGCGGGGTTTTTTTATAAGACGTAAACTTAAGCCTGCGGCTGAGTTACAACGTCTTTGATACCTTTAACTTCGATCTCTACGCGACGATCCGGAGCCAGGCAGTCGATCAGTGCCGGACGTGCTTTCACGTTGTCACAGGTGTTGCCAGTAACCGGGTTAGACTCGCCCATACCACGTGCGGAGATCTTGTTGGACGGGATACCTTTAGAGATCAGGTAGTCAACAACAGACTGAGCACGTTTCTCGGACAGACCCTGGTTGTAGGCGTCAGAACCGATACGGTCGGTGAAGCCCAGAACAACAACGGAACCGTCTTTCGGATCCAGGTTGCTCAGCTGGCTGTACATCTGATCCAGAGCCTGCTGGCCTTCTGGTTTCAGAGTCGCTTTGTTGAAGTTGAACAGTACGTCAGACTTCAGAGTGAAGTGCTTGGTAGAAACCTGCGGAGCCGGAGCCGGAGCCGGTGCAACAACCGGAGCTACGTCTTCCTGCTGGCCGAAGCGGTAGGAAACACCTACGCTCAGCATACCGTTGTCTTGACGGGTGCCCAGAGTTTTAGCATCGCCAATGTTGTTAACCCACTGGTATTCCAGACGGGTAGCGATGTCACGGGTCATTGCCCACTCTACGCCACCAGCGAATACTGGGGAAACACCGGTATCGTGGTCTTTGAAGTTCGCACCAGCAACGCCAGGAACCTGAGCTTTAGCATCTGCACGCCATACCATACCACCCAGACGAGTGTAGATATCAACGTCGTCAGTGATTGGGTAGCCCAGTTTAGCGGTCAGCTGAACGCCCTGAGATTTGAAAGCACCGTTTACGTTGTCGCCTTTGTACGGCTCACGACCTAACCAGTCGTAACCCAGCTCAAAACCAACGTACGGGTTAACCTGATAGCCGCCGTATGCGCCAGCGCCGAGCTGGTCTTCACGGGTCGGGCCATTGTTGTCAATGAAACCGTTGTCGTGGTACTGGGACCAGCCCAGTTTAGCACCAGTGTACCAGGTATTATCTTTCGGAGCGGCCTGCGCTACGGTAGCGAAGCCAGCCAGTGCCACTGCAATCGCGATAGCTGTCTTTTTCATTTTTGCGCCTCGTTATCATCCAAAAATCGCCATGAACTTCTCGCCAGAGAAAACACGGTTAAATCCTTCACCGGGGGCATTGCTCAATATTAACTCTACCGATATCTTCGGCTTATGCCGAGCACCCCTGGCGATGTAAAGTCTACAACGTAGTTGGAAACTTACAAGTGTGAACTCCGTCAGGCATATGAAAAAAAAAGAGTTGTAGACACAATATTTAACATTTATGACGATAAAATCGCCGTCAAAATATCGTGGTTGCCCCGCCAGACAGGCTTCGCGAGCGAATTTAGCTTAATGACCAATAGCCTGGAACCGGCGCAAAAAAGATCCCAGGAATTATCTTAAATTTACTTAATGAAACAAATTCGAGTGAATTTTTAGGCCCGATGACTGTCCTGAAGCCTGAGGGTCGAAGCGAACCGGTCGCATAATAAACCCCATTGCATTCCCTTCCTGGGCTGCATCAACGAGGCGGCGATGCTCATCTGCCGACAGCTCCTGCGCATGCCAGCCAATCACCACGCTGTAGTTCCCCGTCTGTAATGCTTTAATCATGGAATCTAACGTACTCTCTGGGGAGAGCTGGCTGATGTGCATCAGTTTGCTTAAAGGCAGACCTGCGGACCGTACCCACGCCCGGCTCAACTTCTGCTGCGGCGTCAGCCAGAGCTGCCAGCGAGACTGCTGGCTAAGCTGCTGTAGCAGAGGCAGCAGCAGCAGCTGCGTCATCATCGGCTGGTCTTCACGGTAGACTACCTCACTGATGAGGCCGGTGGCCGCAGCAGGTGCATTAACCTGCGTGCGGTTGCCTGCAAAAGAAGTATATTGAGATGAGCGGTTAGCAAAGCCTGAAGCGTACATAGTCATCCAACCCTGAGAGTTACTGTATATCTATACAGTACCTCCGGCGCGTTTAAAGATCAACCTCATTTTCTGAAAGCGTCTCGCAAATATGACCCGATCGTGCGGTGAGAGAAAAAATCATCTTGCTGATGCCGGGTAACTTCCCTATGTTCCTTTTTAACGGATGGCTTAATAAACAGAAGATATATTACGCCTTGATTTCAAAGGGATAAGTATGAAAAACGTATCGTATCAAAGGATCTATCAATCTCGGGAATATCTTTCGTCGCTGGGACATATTCGCCACCGCGCACTGTTTGGTGGTTACAGCCTCGCCATAGAAGATACCGTCTTTGCCATGGTTGCCGAAGGGGCGCTCTACCTGCGTGCTTGTGAAGAGAGTGCCTCCTACTGTGTCAACACGCAGGCCCCGTTCCTGACCTTTGTGAAGCGGGGCAGGCCGGTGCTGCTTAACTACTACCGGGTCGATGATAGCCTGTGGCAGGATCGCGAAACGCTGCTCACGCTGGGCAACTACTCTCTGGCGGCAGCGCGGCGCGAAAAGGTCGCAAGGTATGCGCAAAAGCGGCTCAGAGATCTGCCCAACCTGAATTTTCAGCTGGAGACGCTGCTGTGGGAAGCGGGCGTTAAGGATGAACACAGCCTGAAGCTGCTGGGAGCGAAGGCATGCTGGCTCAGGTTAAAGGAGCGCAGCCCGCTGCTGAGTATCCGGGTGCTGTTTGCGCTGGAAGGGGCCATCGCTGGCCTGCATGAGGCCGCGCTCCCGGCAGAAATACGCCGGGAGCTGACCGTCTGGTATAAAGAGCTGGAGGCAGAGAGCCGTGTAAATCAGCGGGGAACCTGATGCTGCAGCTGGCAGATCTCCGGCAGCAGCCCAATTAGCAGGCCTACCTGCTGCAGAACCAGCGGGGCCTTGCTTTTAGGATCGGGTTCAAGCTGGCGAATTCGCTCTGAGAGTGCCGCAAGCTGCTGCCCAACCCGCACCTCATCAGCAGGCTGGTGGTGCAGGGCATCATCGACATAGCAGACGGCATCATCCAGCAGTTGCAGTATCTCCGGCTGCTGGAGCTGTTCCCGGTGTGCCCCCAGCGTAGAGATGTAGCTAGTAAAGGTGTGGTTCAGGCAGAGCAGGCGGAACGCGACGTCGCGCGTCTGCGGCGTGGCGTTCGGCTCGGTGGACATGTTTGAGACCACTGATGCGAACTCTGCATCGCCATTGTGGGCGTAGCGCCGGGCAATGCGATATGCCAGTCGGTTATCGCGTCCCTGATGATACTGCTCCAGAATGGCATCCAGATAGCGGCAGTTAGCGTCAAGCGCCCGCTCCAGCACGCGTGGGAGGTTACGAAAACGCCAGTCCGGCCAGATAAAGCTCACCGCTGCCCAGGCGATGGCGCAGCCGATCAGCGTATCGATAATACGCGGGATCGCCACCTCAAAACCCTCCCCGAGCAGGTTGAAGCAGAGCAGCACCAGCAGGGTGATAAACATCGTGGCATGAGCATACTGCACGTTGCGAAAGGCAAAAAAGAGCACCCCGGCAATGACGATCAGCACCAGCTGCCCCTCCAGCGACGGGACAAAAAGCAGTATCGGTAGACCCACCGCCACGCCCACCAGCGTGCCAATGATACGCAGCGTTAAGCGGTGGCGGGTGGCGTTATAGTTTGGCTGGCAGACAAACAGGCTGGTCAGCAGGATCCAGTAGCCATGCTGGAGCCCGGTGACCTGTATAAAGGCATAGCCCAGGCAGAGCACCACCGACATTCTTACCGCATGGCGAAACAGGGCCGACTCTGGCGTCAGGTTGCGCTTCAGGCGCTGCCAGATATCGTCCAGCCCGGTCAGGCTGTCATCGGCAAGCTCATTCTCGGTACTCTGCGGCTGCTGCATCAGCGCCTGCTCAGACTCTATCGTCGCCAGCTGAGCGTCGATAGCCCGCAGGTTATCGCGCACAAAGCCCAGCGACTCAATATAGTCCATAGAGGTGCCCAGGGCGCGGGCGTGCTCAAGGGCCGTGTCAAGATGGGCAAAGGCACGCTCAAACTGAGGATCGTGCTGATAGGGTTCGCGCAGCAGAATAGCCCGTGAGAGTCGGGCGCAGGCCTGGGCCTGCATAGAGAGCATCCGCTGAAAGCGAAACATCAGGGAGCTGTGGCGAAAGCGCTCGCGCAGGGCGTGGTACTGGATATGCGACGAGCTGGCGCGCTCGTGAATATCCTGGGCAACAAAATAGTAGTGCAGCGTGCGTCGGGTACCGCGCTGGCCACGATCTCCCCGTAGCCTTGTCAGCAGCGAGGCCTTGGTCTGGTTGAGGGTAGTGACCAACTGGCCGTTAGCCTGGGCCAGATCGTAGAGCGGCGCTTCACTTTCACTCTCATCATCATAGTCGGGGTCGAAGAGGCGTGATTTCTGCTCCAGGTAGTTCGCCAGCTGCGCATAGCAGCGTGAGAGGTTGTCCTGCAGCGGGCGCACCGGAAACACCAGGTGCCCCACTAGCGTCAGCAGGCTAAACCACACCGCGCCCGCCAGCAGCAGCAGCGGCTGCTGGTACCACTGGTCGAAAAGCGAGATACCCAGCATGGTATAGATGGCAATCAGCAGCGCACCAAAGGCGATGGTGGCGTAGCGCTGACCGAGACCGCCCAGCAGGATAAACCCGCAGGTAGAGACGATAAGCCCGAGGGCAAACAGCCACGGCCAGGGAAAGAGTAGCTCCACCGAGGCCGAGGCAATAAAGAACGAGACCAGGGTGATAACCAGGTTGCGCAGCCGCCCGGTAAGGCGGTCATCTAAATCCGCCAGCGCGGCGGCTACCACGCCCAGGGTCAGCGGGATGGTGAGCTTCACCTCGCCCAACCACCAGGGCAGGGCAACCGTACCGCTCAGGGCGATAAAAATCCTGACGTTATAGAGCCAGGCACTGTTCCATGTGTAACGGCGAAGCAGGGGGCTTAGCATGAGTGACGCGTCCTTCAGATTAGAAACGGGCCCGGGCGTTGGCTTCGCGGGCGGCCTGCGCCGTTTCCACCGACACGACCCGCCGTCCAACCGGCCACAGAGCAATGGCTGCGATTTTAAAGTTGGCGATACCCACCGGAATACAGATGATGGTCAGGCACTGGGTGATACCCGCGAGGATATGCATTATGCATAGCCACCAGCCGAACAGCACCAGCCAGATAATATTCAGCAGCGTGCCGCCGGTGTTCATTATGACGTTACGGCGGGAGGGATCGAGCTCATCCACATGGATCGCCTCGTTGCCATACGGCACCAGCGACAGCTTCGCGATCTCCCAGCATGAGCGGGTCAGCGGCAACGTGATGACAAAGACAACGCTCATCATCGTTGCCAGGATCCAGGCCAGCGTCGTCATGAAGCCGCCCAGAAAGAAGTTAAGAATATTCAGTACAGTACGCATACATCCTCAAAGTTATTTGCCATAGGAAAAGGCTTGCTAAGTGTAACGTCTTTTTACGCTGGAGCGTAAATTCTCTGACGGGTACACTGACGGGCAACGTTATGACCAGAGAAACGGCACATCATGGAACTGAAAGCGACTTCACTCGGAAAACGTCTGGCCCAGCACCCCTATGACCGGGCGGTCATGCTCCACGCGGGCGTGAAAGTTTCCGGCGATCGCCATGAGTATCTTATTCCCTATAATCAACTTTTGGCGATTGTCTGCAAGCGCGGGCTGGTCTGGGGCGAGCTGGAGTTCGTGCTATCCGATGCCAAAGTGGTGCGCCTGCACGGTACCGAGTGGGCGCAAACCCAGCAGTTCTATCAACATCTCAACGCCCACTGGCAGGCATGGAGCAGCCAAATGAGCGAGGTGGCCGCAGGGGTGCTGCAGGAGACGGTAGAGACCCTCTCCAGCGGCATGAAGGCCAACAGGTGGCTCACCCGCCAGCAGACCACGGGCCTGCAGGATCGGATCCGTCACGCCTTTGCGGCGCTGCCGCTGCCGCAGGCCCGTCTTGATGAGTTCGATAACTGCCGCGAAGCGTGGCAGCAATGCCAGCGCTGGCTGGTAGACGTTGAAGCCAGCCGGGCAGCACATAATCGCGAGTACACCCGCAAAATGCTGGTGCAGTACGCGCCTTTCTTTGCCAGCGTTGAATCCTCCCCGCTTAACCCAGCCCAGGCAGAAGCGGTGGTGAATGGCGAGCAGTCGCTGCTGGTGCTGGCCGGAGCGGGCAGCGGCAAGACATCGGTGCTGGTGGCCCGCGCGGGCTGGCTGCTGATGCGCGGTGAAGCGGCAGCGGATCAGATCCTGCTTCTGGCCTTTGGCCGGAAAGCGGCCCAGGAGATGGACGCGCGTATTCGCGAGCGGCTCAATACCGATGAGATCGCTGCCCAGACCTTCCACGCTCTGGCGCTCGCCATTATTCAGCACGGCAGTAAAAAGGTTCCCACCATCAGCGCGCTGGAGAACGATACCGACGCCCGGCAGGCGCTGTTTATCGAGGCCTGGCAGCAGCAGTGCAGTGAGAAAAAAGCCCAGGCGAAGGGCTGGCGGCTGTGGCTGGAAGAGGAGCTGGAGTGGGAGATACCGGAAGGGAATTTCTGGGACGATAAAGCCCTACAGCGCCGCCTTGCCGGTCGGCTCGACCGCTGGGTGAGTCTGATGCGCATGCACGGCGGCGCGCAGGCCGAGATGATCGCCTCTGCGCCAGAAGAGGTGCGTAACCTGTTTTCAAAGCGGGTGAAGCTGATGGCCCCGCTGCTCAAGGCGTGGAAAACGGCGCTGAAGGCGGAAAATGCCGTCGACTTCTCTGGTTTAATCCACCAGGCAATCAATATTCTGGAGAAAGGGCGCTTTATCAGCCCGTGGAAGCATATTCTGGTGGATGAGTTCCAGGACATCTCTCCCCAGCGTGCGGCGCTGCTGGCGGCGCTGCGCAAGCAGAACTCAAACACTACGCTCTTTGCCGTCGGCGATGACTGGCAGGCGATCTACCGCTTTAGCGGGGCGCAGCTCTCTCTGACCACCGCGTTTCATCACTATTTTGGCGAGGGGGAAAGCTGCGTGCTGGATACCACCTATCGCTTTACCCATCGTATTGGCGACGTGGCCAACCGCTTTATCCAGCAGAACCCGCACCAGCTCAGAAAGCCGCTTAACAGCCTGGCGGCAGGCGAGAAGAACGCCGTGACGCTGCTGGCTGAGGATCGGCTCGATGCCCTGCTGGATAAGCTCAGCGGCTACGCGAAGCCGGACGAGCGGATCCTGCTGCTGGCGCGCTATCACTATCTCAAGCCCGCCGTGCTGGAGAAGGCCGCAACTCGCTGGCCGCAGCTGACGCTGGACTTTATGACCATCCACGCCAGCAAAGGACAGCAGGCGGACTATGTCATTGTGTTGGGGCTGCAGGAGGGCAAAGAGGGCTTTCCGGCCCCGGCGCGGGAGTCGGTGATGGAGCAGGCGCTGCTGCCTGCGCCGGAGGATTATCCGGACGCCGAGGAGCGTCGTCTGCTGTACGTGGCCATGACCCGCGCCCGCAAGCGCGTCTGGCTGCTGTTTAGCAAAGAGGCACCGTCGCCGTTTGTAGAGGATTTAAAGCAGCTGGGTGTGACGGTCGTTCGCAAACCGTGATTTTGCCCGGCGGCGCTGCGCTTGCACGGGCCTACAAAACGCGTAGGCCTGGTAAGCGTAAGCGCCACCCGGCGATGCATTATTTAAGACGATCGGCGAGGTAGCGCTGATAGTCCGGGATCTGAATATCAAAGCTGTCGCCGAAGTGCGCTGACTCAATAATAAAGTCGGCGGTAGAGACGTTGGTGGCGACCGGGATATTCCACACCGTTGCCAGGCGTAGCAGGGCCTTGACGTCCGGATCGTGTGGCACGGCGTTGAGCGGATCCCAGAAGAAGATCAGCACGTCGATTTTGCTTTCAGAGATTAACGCCCCTACCTGCTGATCGCCGCCCATCGGCCCGCTCAGCATTGCGTTTACCGGCAGGCCGGTGGCGCGCTGGATCAGGTTGCCTGTGGTGCCGGTGGCATACAGCTCATGCTGGGCCAGTAGCGCGTGATGGCGCTCTACCCAGTTCATCAGCATGGTCTTGCAGTGATCGTGAGCCACTAGCGCAATGTGTTTTCGTGCCGGAAGCGTACGTGTCGTCAGTTCCATAATCCGATTCCATTATTAAATTTGCTACAGATTACTGGAAGCGTTTGATGCTGCAAGAGAAAGGCGTAAAAAAAGCGCGACTGGAAAAGGGAATGTGATTTAACGCACCCTCAGGAGGGAGGCTGCTGTTTCACCCACTCCATAAAGCGGCTGCGGGTTTGCTTATCGGCCTGTTGATACCAGTACTTTAACCGCTGCTCGGTCAGATCCTGCGACGGCGGGACGTCCAACTCCGATACGCTGGAGAGCAACGTTCTGTCATCCGCCATTTGCGTGGCGAACTGGGATAGCGAGGCGTGCTGTCCCTGTTTGTTATAGCGTTCGGTATCACGCTCATAGTCGATCCCCTCTGACGTCTCGGTTATCGGCAGAATATCTATCATGGCAGGGATAGCGACCGCGTGACCATCCAGCAGCGAAATCTGCGGCGAGGCATCAAACATCTCTGATTCTCTCTGCGTCTCCAGTCGGGGCAGCGTCACGTTGACGAGATTGATATCGCGGGTATTAAAACTGACGATCAGTGGCGGAGAGATCCACATCCGCTGCTCGCGATTGGTCATGCGGATACTTTTCTCCACCCGAAATACCAGCTGATGCGGGCCGTTCTCCAGTTCAATACTGCCCGCACCACGCAGCAGGGAGCTGGAAACCTTTTTGCCGTCAAGGATCAGGAGATCGATCTCCGTTGCCAGGCGCAGGGTCGTTGCGAAAGCGGTAACCGGCATTAAGCAGACAATCAGTGCGGTGGCAAAGCCGGCTCTCATAAAATCTCCGCTGTTTTTAAGGGTTAAAATCGTGTCTGAACATGTCTAACGGTATGTTTAGTAACATATAGAGTTATGCTTCTGATTACCCTCATGCAGAGGTATGGGATAGATGGTCGGGGAGCCGGGTTTGGCATACACTTGAGAAAATAGCCTGGAGATGATTATGAAAGAGACCGATATTGCTGGCATTCTGAAATCAACCCACACCATTGCGCTGGTAGGCGCAAGCGACAAACCTGACCGTCCTAGCTACCGGGTCATGAAATACCTGCTCGATCAGGGCTACCATGTCATCCCGGTCTCGCCGAAGGTGGCGGGAAAGACGCTGCTGGGTCAACAGGGCTACGCGACGCTGGCGGAAATCCCTGAGAAGGTCGATATGGTGGACGTGTTCCGCCAGTCGGAGGCGGCCTGGGGCGTGGCGCAGGAGGCGATTGCCATCGGGGCGAAAACCCTGTGGTTACAGCTGGGCGTGATCAACGAGCAGGCAGCGGTGCTGGCTCGCGAGGCGGGGTTAAACGTGGTGATGGATCGCTGCCCGGCGATTGAAATTCCACGCCTGGGGCTTACCCGCTAAAAAAAGACCCCGCGCTGGCGGGGTCCTGTCAGTTGCGCAGCCGGGGCGCCTGGAGCTGCTTACGGATGGAGCGTGCGAGCTCATCCATAGAGGGTTGTTCCGGATGTTCATCCTGCACTTCGCCGCTGAGCTGAGCTTCGGCCAGGTAAGTGTGCACCGGCTGTCCGTCATCATCTTCCATCACCACGTGATACCACGGGGCGACACGCAGATCCGGGTTAACGGCCAGCTCGTCAGCTGAGGGTTCATCAAGAGAGTATTGCGGATCGATATCCACCACTACGCCCAAAAATCCCAGCAGAGAGTGGCGCACCTGCTGGCCAATGCCGTATTTGCTGGCAATCATAGTCACCTCCAGGAAACAGTACTTATCCCCGATATGGGGATAAGTTTCCAGAACTCAAGCTACATGACGCGACAGGCAAACCCTTTAAGATACAGTCCTTCCGGGTAGGGAGCGATCACCGGGTGATCTGCGGCCTGACGGAACTGCTCTATAAATTGTACATCACGACCCGCATCTATTGCGGCATCAGCGATGATTTTCTGAAATAAATCGGTGGTCATCAGGCCGGAACAGGAGAAGGTCAGCAGCACGCCGCCGGGATTCAGCAGCTGGATCGCCAGCATGTTGATATCCTTATAGCCACGGCACGCACCCATCAGCTGGCTTTTGTTCTCAACGAACTTCGGCGGATCCATCACGATAACGTCAAACTTCTCGCCGTTGTCACGATACTTACGCAGCAGCTTGAAAACGTCATCGCGCACAAATTCTGCTTTGCTCAGGTCGAGCTTGTTGAGTTCTACGTTTTGCCGGGCCACGTCCAGCGCCTCCTGGGAGGTATCGACGCTCACCACCTGGGCACAGCCGCCCATTAGCGCAGAGACCGCAAAGCCACCCGTGTAGGAGAAGCAGTTCAGCACGCGCTTATCCGCTACGTACTGGCGGGTCGCCAGTCGGCTGTCGCGCTGGTCAAGGTAGTAACCGGTTTTGTGTCCGGCCTGGATATCCACCAGCAGCTTCATGCCGTGCTCTTCGATCGGCAGCAACGGCGGCGGCAGCTCACCGCTCACCGGGCCCTGAGTCAACTCTAGCCCCTCTTTCTTACGTACCGCCACGTCGCTGCGGTCGTAAATGGCGCACTCGGGGTAGCGCTCCTGCAGGGCCGCCACCAGCGCCGGGCGCTGATACTCTGCGCCTGCGCTCAGTAGCTGCAGCACCAGGAAGTTGCCGAAGCGGTCGATGGTAATGCCGGGCATACCGTCAGACTCACCGGCGATCAGGCGATAGCTATCCAGACCATCACGCTTCGCCAACCAGTCGCGCCACTGCTGGGCCTGCGCCAGGCGGCGGCTAAAGAAGGCGATATCTACGCTTTCGTTTTTATCGAACGTCCAGACGCGGGCGCGGATCTGCGAAGCAGGGGAGTACGCGCCGCGAGCTAACCATTTTCCCTGATGGTCAACGATATCAACGGTTTCACCGAGGTTGGCTTTGCCTTCCATGCGGGCAACCGCACCGGAGAAGACCCAGGGATGACGGCGCAGCAGAGACTTCTCGCGCCCTTTGGCTAACACTAAACGTACGCTCATAATAAATTTGATCGTCTTTATGAAGAAAATGGCCGCCATTTTCCTGGGTTAGCGCAGGAAAAGCAATTCGGCAGATGGGAAGATAAAAAAATGCCAGTACCATCAAGGTACTGGCAAGACAGACAGGCAATGAGAGTTAATACTTTTAGTCTGGTATACAGAAGCGAAGCGGTATGTAGGGAAAAGTCTGATAGTGGCGGCGGCATACGCTACCCTTAGTGAATCAGAGAAGGAGGGGCACCATGACTGACGAGAACAGAACTAATGAAAAAGCGTCCGCCTGCATTAAATGCTGGGTTCACGGCAGCGTGCAGGGGGTTGGGTTTCGCTACAGTACGCAGCGCGAGGCGCATCGCCTTGGCTTGACCGGCTACGCGCGCAACATGGATGACGGCAGCGTTGAGGTTCTTGCCTGCGGTGACGAAGAGAAGTTAGCCGAGCTGATTGAGTGGCTGAAAGCAGGGGGGCCGCGCAGCGCTCGGGTCGACAACGTCTTAACCGAGCCGCATCAGCCCACCCGAGAGTGGACCAACTTTGGTATCCGCTACTAGATGCACTTCACCGGTTTAGGCAGGCCAGCAATCTTGGTGGCCTGTTTGGCCGGGCCTTTCGGAAAGAGGCGGTAGAGGTAACGGCTGTTGCCTTTCTCCTCGCCAAACTTGTTTGCCATCGCCTTTACCAGCATGCGGATCGCCGGTGAGGTGTTAAATTCCAGATAAAAGTCGCGCACGAAGCGCACCACTTCCCAATGCTCAGGCGAGAGGGTAATAGACTCCTGCGCCGCAATCACTTCTGCCAGACCTTCGCTCCACTGGCTGCTCTCTTTCAGATAGCCGTCGTTATCGGTCTCTATCTCTTTACCTTCAAAGCTCAACATAATTATTCACGGGTCAGCTAAAAACCGCTGCAGTGTAGCAAAAAACAAAGCCCCGCATAAGCGGGGCCTTGACGTGATGCTTAAGCGGTTAGTCCCGGCTGGAGAAGCCCAGGATGCTCAGCAGGCTGACAAAGATGTTGTACAGCGAGACGTAGAGGCTGACGGTGGCGCGAATGTAGTTGGTTTCGCCGCCGTGAATAATGTTGCTGGTTTCATACAGGATTGCGCCGGTAGAGATCAGGATAAACACCGCGCTAATCGCCAGATGCAGGGCCGGCAGCTGCAGGAAAATGTTGGCAACCATCCCGATCAGCACCACCACGATGCCCGCCATCAGCATTCCGCCGAGGAAAGACATATCCTTGCGGGTGGTGAGCACGTAGGCCGAACAGCAGAAGAAGGTCAGGGCGGTACCGCCCAGCGCCAGACCAATCAAATCGCCCATGCCCGCCGAGAGGTAGGCGTTAAGCATCGGCCCGAGGATGTAACCCAGGAAACCGGTAAAGGCAAAGGCGGCCAGAATGCCGGCAGGCTTATCCGCCAGCTTATAGGTCAGGAACATTAAGCCGTACATGCCTACCAGGGTCAGGATCAGCCCCGGTGACGGCAGGCCCAACACCGTACTGGCGGTCGCGGTAATCGCGGAGAACGCCAGCGTCAGGCTGAGCATAAAATAGGTGTTTCGCAGCACTTTGTGCGTGCTGAGCAGCGATGTACGCCCGCGTGAAGCGCTAACAATACGATCCATGAGTCACTCTCTTATGACAGATGTAATTAAGGATGAAGGATAGGTAAACAGAACGGTAGCTTAAAGCGGTTTTACCCATCTTTACCCAAACAACAATAACTTACCCTCAGCAGAGGCTGCTTTAAATTTCACTTTTGGAAGTGCGATCGCATTTTCGCCGGAACTAAACAGATCAACCTCTTATAGGTGCCTGAAAAGTATTGCCTTCTTGTCAGACGAGCGCTAAGAGTGTCAGGGATAACGTTAATCAGTACACAATTAAGGCATGATATGAAACCACAGACAGGTCCCCGTTTTGCCCTCTCGCTACTGGCAACGGGCATTATAAGCATAAGTACCGCTGCCCTGGCAGCTCAGGTTCCAGCTGGAACCACGCTGGCGGAGCAGCAAACGCTGGCGGAGCAGCAAACGCTGGTGCGCAATAACGGCAGCGAGCCGGCCTCCCTCGATCCGCATAAGGTAGAAAGCAACGTCGAATTCGATATTATCAGCGACTTATTCGAGGGGCTGATCGCGATCGGAAAAGATGGCAGCGCACAGCCACGATTAGCAGAGAAGTGGGAGAATCAGGATAACACCGTCTGGACCTTCCACCTGCGTGCGGGTATCACCTGGTCGGACGGGACGGCCATCACCGCTCAGGACGTGGTCTGGAGCTGGCAGCGTCTGGTGGATCCAGCTACCGGCTCCCCGTACGCCACCTATCCAGGCAATATGCATATCGTTAACGCAGCGGATATTACGCAGGGTAAAAAGGCCCCGGATACGCTAGGCGTGAAGGCGCTGGACGATACCACGCTGCAGGTTACCCTCAACCAGCCCACGGCGTCGTTCCTGCCCATGCTGGCACACCCGTCGCTGGTGCCGGTTGATAAGGTACTGATTGGTCGCTTTGCCGATAAGTGGACCAAGCCGGAGCACTTTGTCGGCAGCGGGCCGTACAAAATCACCGACTGGGTGGTGAACGAGAAGATTGTTGCGGTGCGCAATCCGCGCTACTGGGACGATAAGCACACCGTGATTAACACCGTCACTTATCTGCCTATCAGCTCTGAGACTGCCGACGTCAACCGCTATAAGGCGGGTGAAATCGATATGACCAACACCATTCCGGTAAACCAGTTTGCCCAACTGAAGAAAACCCTGGGCGCAGAAGTGCATATCACGCCGCAGCTGGCGACGTACTACTACCAGTTCAATACCACTAAGCCGCCTTTTAACGATGCGCGGGTACGCCGGGCGCTGAATATGGCGCTGGATAAAGATATCATTGCCGACAAGGTGATGGGGCAGGGGCAGCGCCCGGCATGGGTCATCAGCCAGCCGGAGATTGGCGGCGTGAAGATCGCCTCGCCGGACTACGCCGCCTGGCCGCGAGATAAACGCATTGCCGAGGCGAAAAAGCTGCTGGCCGAGGCCGGGTTCGACGCGGCGCATCCGCTCACCTTTAACCTGCTCTATAACACCATGGAAACTCACCAGCGCATCGCCATTGCCGCCAGCTCGATGTGGCAGAAAAATCTTGGCGTGACGGCGAAGCTGCAAAACCAGGAGTGGAAAACCATGCTTGATACCATGCACACCGGCAACTTCGACGCCGTGCGCTATGCGTGGATAGCAGACTACGACGATGCGGCGACCTTCCTGAATACGTTCCGCACCGGTGACAGCGAGAATACCACTCTCTACAGCAATCCGGCCTATGATGAGCTGATGCACAGCGCGGCAAAGGCGAAGGACGCTAACGAGCGCGGCAAGGACTATCAGCAGGCGGAAGCGATTCTGGCCCAGGACGTGCCGGCGATCCCGGTTTACCACTATGTCAGAGCGCGTTTGGTAAAACCATGGGTAGGTGGGTTCGATCCCAGCAACCTCGGTTACGTCTATACAAAAGATCTCTACATCACCAAACACTGAGTATTGTGCTGATTTAATGGTCAATATGCTGTTCTTTCAGCCGATTAGCAGCATATTGCTTGTTTTTCAGGCAAACAGATATCACAGGGGTTTACACGACGCATCGAGGTGTTTATAGTGCGCCTCATTCCGGAAGTGTGGCCGAGCGGTTGAAGGCACCGGTCTTGAAAACCGGCGACCCGAAAGGGTTCCAGAGTTCGAATCTCTGCGCTTCCGCCAAATGCGGAACAGCCCTGCGATAGCAATATCGCGGGGCTTTTTTCTTTGGGCGTCTCCCTTCCTTCAGACGCGCGGCGCTGCTTTTACCGCATCGACAAACAGCCGTAACGCAACGGGCATATGACGATTTTGCGGAAAGTAGAGCGCAATTCCTTGCGATGCAATTGCCCAGTCGTCCAGTAGCGTCACCAGTTGCTGGCTAGCCAGCCACGGCTGCGCATAGAGCTCTGGCACATAGGCTATGCCTAATCCGGCGACCGCAGCCTCTACCATGAGCGCGCTGCTGTCGAGAGTCAGACTGCCCGGGACATCCAGCGCAAGCTGCTGCTCATGCTGCTGATATTCCCAGTGATAGCGTTTGCCGCCAGGCAAGCGCTGCCGCAAACAGATGTGCTGCATCATATCCTGAGGATGTTGGATTTTCGGCCGCCATGCCAGGTAATCGGGCGATGCCACGGTGACAAAGCGCAGGGGGCCGCTCAGGGGAATGGCGACCATGTCTTTGGGTACATCTTCAATCAGCCGAATGCCCGCATCAAACCCTAGCGCGACAATATCCACCAGCTGACCCTGTGCGACTAAGTCAATTTCAATCCCCGGCTTCTGCTGAATAAACGTCGGCAATACCTTTTCCAGTAGAAGGCGGATCGCGGCATCGCTGGCGCTGATACGCAGAGTGCCATAGGGTTGATGACCGCTCGCCGTCACGTCATTAAGCAGCTCATCCATCTCTGCCAGCAGCGGCGTCAGGCGTGCAATGAGCATTTCACCTGCTTCGGTTAGCGCCACGCTCCGTGTTGTTCGATGGAAAAGGCGTACGCCAAGCGTAGCCTCCAGCCCTTTGATGGTATGGCTGAGCGATGAACGTTTAAGCCCGAGCACCTCAGCGGCGCGACGAAAGCTACGCTGCTCGGCAATGGTTTTTACGGCCTGCAGTTCGTTCCAGGAAGGGCGTTTCATTGTTGAATATTTCCCACTATCCCATGCCAGTTTGTGGAGATTATGCCACCAATCATTGGGTTTATGATGAACGTCGGTTCACTAAACGGAGAAGACAATCATGAAAACCTGGCTAATTACCGGTGCGTCCAGCGGCCTGGGGCGTTTGATGAGTGAAAAATTACTGGCCCGTGGCGACAGGGTAGTGGCAACCGTTCGCCGTGAGGCTGCATTAGATGATATACGCACGCAGTACGGCGATCGTTTGCAGGTAGTGGTGCTCGATCTCAGCATGACGTCCACCATCAGGCCCGCTGTTGACGCTGCGTTTGCTCAGGCGGGGCAGATTGATATTGTGGTCAGTAATGCGGCTTACGGGCTGTTTGGCGCAGCGGAAGAGCTGAGCGATGGGCAAATTGACCGGCAGTTAACCACCAATCTTATGGGCTCAATTCAGCTGATTCGTGCGGCAATCTCCTTTTTGCGCCAGCAGGGAGGCGGGCGCATCGTGCAGGTCTCTTCGGAAGGTGGCCAAATTGCCTATCCCAACTTCAGTTTGTATCACGCCAGTAAATGGGGAATTGAGGGCTTTGTCGAAGCGGTTCGCCAGGAAGTTGCCGCGTTTGGCATCGACTTTTTGTTGGTAGAGCCGGGGCCTACGGCAACCCAGTTTGGCACCGGGCTGGATGTGGCTGATGCTTTGCCTGAGTACCGGGATACGGCGGCGGGGAAAATGCGGGAGGCACTCCTCTCTGGTGAGTTTGTCATCAAAGGCGATGCGGAGAAATGCGTGACGGCGATGATTGCCGCGGCTGATCTGGACAGCCCACCCCTGCGTCTACCCTTAGGCAGCACCGCCTATGACAATATTGAAGCAGCACTCAACGCCCGTCTGGAGGCGCTGCACGCGATGAAAGCCGTGGCCTATAGCGCCGATCGCAAGACGCCGTAAGCAGGTACCGATCTATGAGTTAAACACTAAATTGCCGCTCGGTTAATCTAATTCGTGTCGGTTCACGATTTTGTCGCGGCATAAATCACGGTCATACCTAAAGCATTACTACGCTTAGTGACGACCATGGTTCCTCTACCAAAGTAATTGCCTACGGGTTCGCACACTTTAATGCGTCTATTTAGATCCGGATCGTCAACGTCAGCGCCACTACAGCTATGACGGCCGCTCCCTGAAAACACATAGGGAGCCGAGTAAGTCGTTATTGTCCCCGGTATCAACCAGACCACCGTAATAACCAGGATATAGCTAAAAAAAATCGCCATTAGTAGCGATCCGGCAAAGACCTTGAGGTTATTTTTGATGCCGTAAAATGGCGGGCCTTTCCCCCATTTTTTGATGCTAAAAAAGAGTGCGGAACCCACTATAAACGTCATTGCAGCCAGCGTGTAGAGCGTTTTCTTGGCCAGAAAGGTGCTTTCATCAACCGTGGCTCGCCATGCGAAGCAGGCAAAGATGCAGCCCAATCCACAGACTGTTGCTAAAAGTAATTTGGGGTAGGGGTACGTTTTCATTTGCCCGAATAGTCGCACAGAAGGTTTGGTCGTACAATCAAGGCACACTCACACAGGAGATCACCATGTCAAAACCCATTATGCGTTACCGCCTGGGCGACCGCGAAGTAAACCGCCTGGGCTATGGTGCCATGCAGTTGGCAGGGCCGGGTGTTTTTGGGCCGGTTAAAGATGAAGCGCGGGCGATTGAGGTTCTGCGTGACGCCGTTGCCTCTGGCGTTAATCACATTGATACCAGCGATTTTTACGGCCCACATGAAACCAACCGGCTGATTAAAAAAGCGCTACATCCTTATCCTGACGATCTGTGCATCGTGACGAAAGTGGGCGCACGGCGTGATGAAAAGGGCGGATGGCTTCCAGCATTCAGCCCGGAAGAGCTGACCCAGGCGGTAGAAGATAACTTACATAACCTGGGGCTGGACGTGATACCGGTGGTCAATCTGCGCAGCATGTTCAACGTGCATCATCCGGAGGAGGGGTCGCTGGAGAGAGAGCTGGAAACGTTGATCAAACTGAAGGAGCGCGGGCTGATCCAGCATATTGGTCTCAGCCATGTTACTGCCAAACAGGTCGTTGATGCACAAAAAATGACGCCGATTGTCTGCGTTCAGAACATGTACAACCTTGCCAACCGGCAGGACGATGCGCTTATCGATGAGTTAGCCGCCCAGGGCATTGCCTACGTTCCGTTCTTCCCGCTCGGCGGTTTCTCGCCGTTACAGTCGGAACAACTCAATGACATCGCCAGCGAGTTACAGGCAACGCCGATGCAGGTTGCACTCGCCTGGCTACTGAAACGGTCACCCAACATTCTGTTAATCCCCGGTACGTCATCGCCGCAGCATTTGCAGGAGAATCTGGCCAGCGAGCAGTTGATCCTGTCGGACGAGGTAATGAACAGGCTGAATGGGCTGAGTATTTAAGCCACCGCAGGCTTCACCAGAAATGCTCCTCCTGACCGCATCGCGTGGCGGGAGGCGTGTTTTATAATGGCGAAACGACATTTGCCCTGAGGGATTAAATACTAATGCGATTATTACCATGGGTAGCGGGCAGCATCTTTTACGATCTTCTACAGCATGGACGAGAGATCGAAAGCGCTATCGCGCGTCATGATGCCAGTTTACTGAACCATACCACACCCGCGCTGGAGCGTTATTTTTCGCGCCCGCCTAGTGAACTTCCCCGGCAGAACCCCTACACGGTGGCAACGCTATTTCCACTTTTCCTGGTGGCCTTTGCCTTAAACTTGCTGCCCTTTCTGCATGCTCTGCCTGGTTTATCACCGCCGCTACATGCGCTGAGTTTTTTTGCGCCGTCGCTGGTAATGATAGTTGCGCTAATACGTACATGCGTGCTTCTGGCCAAGGGCTTTACTGCCGGAATGACGGGGTTCTTATCACTGTACCTCATCCTGCTAGGGCTGGCGGTTTTGCAGGGGCTGCATCATTTGCTGACCGGAAGCGGAAGCGGAAGCGGGTGGACACTTGTTGCTGTTATTCTTGCTCTTTATGCTTGCCGGAACGTGTTTAATAGCCGGGGATTTGTGCTGTTTACAATTTATTGCCGCACTCAGCGTCTTGTCGCCCTTACGCGTAAAATGCGCTTGAGTAGCCGTTAATCAGTCAGCGGAGAGGCAATGCGGCAACTTTTTTACGCCTCACTGTTGCCTGTCTTTCCAGGCTGTCAGAACGTGTTATCTGAGCAACTGCCGCAGGGTGAGTGCAGGGTTGATATGATGAATATTAGTATTGATAATATTATAAGTCAACGCTAATATATTAACAATGGCAATATTTGTTGTATTCTGTTGATTAATAAGAGCAAATAAATCTCAGCGCCGGAACAGGCGGCAGGGAGGTCAGATTACTGTTTCCGGGTCGCCAGCAGCTCTTTAAACAGCCTGTCGAAGCCAGCTACTTTTTCTTTTAAATCAGCCAAATGCCTCTCTTTTTCACTTTGCGGCAGCCTGTCGTACAGGTTAACCAGCTCCGTGTGCTCAGCGCCCAGCAGCGTCCAGCCTGGCCCGGTGCGGTCCTCAACATACTCCCCTGACTTTCTCACGTAGTTCATGGCTTCTGCCAGATCCGGACGGATCTCTTCCGGCTTGACCCCCAGTAGCGCAGCAAACTTCAGCGTCGCATCGGTGTTAAGCGGCGTCGTTCCGTTGAGGTAGTGGCTTATTGACGCCTGCGTGCTAAAGCCAAGCGCCTCTGCGGCCCTCTCTTGCGTCAGGCGCAAAGTCACTTTCTTCTCGTTCCAAATGTCACGAAGACGTTTGGCTGCGTCAGCCTCAGCTGCATCAAGGGTTTTCTTTCTCATGAGTGCATATTATTCGCAAAATTAATGAAGTTCTAAGGTCAACGTTATTGACCAATAATATTAGCATAACTAATATTATTGGCGAGGGGTAGTGCAAAGAATAGCTCCTCATGACCTGTTTTTGCCCAACTGGCACTTCATTGGTACAGAGGAGATATCGTAATGCACGCTGAATACCCGTTAATGGCTACTGCTCAGAGGCTGTGATTATGAGCATGACGCTTATGGCCAGAGCAATGGCGATCAAAACAGGCAACCCGCTGCGTAAGCTGGTCCTGATTAAATTAGCCGATAACGCTAACGATAGCGGTGAATGCTGGCCATCTTACCGCCACATAGCCGATCACTGTGAATGCAGCAGAAGCGCGGTTCGCGAGCACGTCGGCGCGTTAATCGCGCTGGGACTGCTGGCGAAGGTTAACCGCATCGGGACCAACAATGGCAAAGGGAACGCATCGAATGTCTATACCCTAAACCTTGATGCCCCTGTGTCGTCAAAAAACACACCCCCTGTATCGGCACAAACGAGCGCTATGCCAGCAGAAAGCACACCCCCTGTATCAGGTGACGGCACCAGAACCAGTCACTCTTTTGATCCGATCATTGATCCTAAGGCGGTGATTGAGGGCTATAACGACATTTTTGCCGATCTGCTGCCTGTCGCTACGCTCGATGCCGATCGCCGCAGCATGATTAACCGCCTGGCTACCCACATGATGAGTAAAAGTACCGGCGCGTTTCTGGGCTATTTTGAAAAATTCCGCAATACCGCCTCGGATTTCTATTTTGGTGGCGAAAACGGCACCGGCTGGCACGCCAGCTTTGACTACCTGATGAAGCCTGAAACGCTGCGCAAAACGCGTGAGGGGGCGTTATGACGCCGCAAGAGCTGGAAGCCTGCGTGCTGGCGGGGCTGCTTAACGGCGGTGCGACGCCAGATGCGTTTGACGTGCTGGCGGGCACCCCGGAGGAGGCCTTCTGCACGCTCTTTTATCGCCGTACCTTTCGTGAAATCAAAAAGCAGGCGCTGGGCAGCGGACTGATCGACATACTGTTTATCAGCGAAGCGCTGGGCGGCACCAGCCTGGCCGATTTATCAGAGATAGCCCGGCTTCCCGCCACGGTTCCGAACCTGAAGGGGTATGCGGGAAAAATGGTCAAAGCGTGGCGCAGCCGCAAGGTAGCCCGCCTGCTACAGGAGAGCGCCGAGGCTATCCGCACTGCCGTCAACCAGGCGCAACGGGATCTGTTCATCGATAAAGCCGTCGCCCAGCTGCTGGATATGACCGCTGATACCGGGAACGTCCTGCCTCTGCATATCGCCGATCTCCTGCCGCGTTACCAGGATACGCTGCTCAAACGTCTGGATGGCAGCGCTTCATCGTCTAATTTGCTGACCGGTATTAGCGCACTGGACGATGCCATGGGAGGGATTAACCCGCAGGACCTGATCGTGGTGGCCGGGCGTCCCGGCATGGGGAAAACCGAGCTGGCGCTTAAAATCGTCGAGGGCGTCACCGCAGCCGGCGGCGGGGCGTTGATCTTCAGCATGGAGATGGCCGCACTGCAGATCGCCGAGCGTGCTCTGGCGGGGTCGCAGGCGATGCCGGTCTCTCGTTTACGCAATCCAAAAGAGATGCATGACAACGAGTGGGCTGGTTTGACGGCAGCAATCAGCAGGCTGGCGAGCCGGGATATCTGGATAGTAGACGCGACGGATCTGACCATTGAGCAGATCAGAGCCATTGCGGAAACCCATAAGCGGCGCTATCCGCAGCTGGCCACCATTGTGGTGGATTACCTTGGACTTATAAAAAAACCACAGGCGGAACGCAACGATCTTGCCGTGGCCCATATCTCCCGCAACCTGAAAACCATGGCGATGCGCCTGCATACG
This sequence comes from Pseudescherichia sp. AS216, assembly GCF_037152055.1. NCBI lineage: Bacteria > Pseudomonadati > Pseudomonadota > Gammaproteobacteria > Enterobacterales > Enterobacteriaceae > Pseudescherichia > Pseudescherichia sp. AS216. Next base: position 647,919 of record NZ_JBBCMV010000001.1, read on the forward strand.
CCCACGTTCGCGTTAAGCCAGCTATCGCGCGCGGTGGACTCCCGCCCGGCGGCACAGCGGCGGCCCGTGATGTCCGATCTGCGGGATTCTGGCGCAATTGAGCAGGACGCGGACAGCATTCTTTTTCTTTATCGGGATGAAGTCTACAACCCAGAAACACCAGCCGCAGGCGTGGCCGAGATTATCCTTGGCAAATGCCGCTTTGCCGCTGCCGGAACCATTATCTATCAACAGTTTACCCATGGCCACTTTGTGCCTATCGATCGGCATATTGCCAAGGAGAAAACGCGCCTGCGGTTGGACGCAGAACGGCCGCGCAGGCCACCGCGGAAGTATTCCGAGCTTTACAGCAGTGAGAAATTTTAAATGCGCCTGACCAGCGCTAAACAGACCGAGGAAAGACCCATGACCGAAACAATCTTAACCCCTAATTCAGCGTATGCTGATGACGGCTGCGACTGGACTGAAACCATCCTCTGGCGGATGAACGCCGGGGCCCGGGCCTGCAGTCGCTCCGTGTTTGTACCCGCGCCGCACCGGGTACAGGTGGTGCAGCCGCGCATTTCAGCTACGCCTAAAAAATGTCCTGCGCCTGCCAGGAGGGTGGTAGAGCCAGAAGCTGAGACGGCAAAAACTACGCTGTCGGCGCAGGCGCTGGTGGCCATTATGCTGGGCCGAACGCTGTCGTATCAGGCGATACTCGCCGCCATTGTCAGGGAGCACGGTGAAATAACCATCACGCTGCCGCAGCTACAGAAGCGGGTGTTTGCGCTGCTGCAGTCCAACCTGGTGGAAATTCACCGCCACGACGATATGCCCGTGACGCACTTCACGCTTATTAACGTCGATCCGCGTTTTTACGCTCTCTCAGATAAAAACGCCAGAGCCTAAATCTTCACCGGGCAGGGGATCTCCCTCTGCCCGGTAACAGCACGCCTCTTCCACCATCGCTCATCGCCCGCCTGCCAATAAAATAACCAGCACTGCTTATTTTTTGTTAACTCCATGGATACCAAGGGAAAATAGAGGACGTTTTTTTATTTCTTTTATCTAAAAGTTTGCACTTATTGGGAGGTGAGGGTATAACTACTGTAGATTTGTACAGTATTATTACCTGGAGGTGAACATGCTCGATAAGACGGAGGCCGGAAGATATCTTCCTGAGGACGGCCGCGTACTGTTCACCTGCAAAAACGGTAAGATCACGTCAGCCAGAGTCATCTACGACGACGAGCACGTCGCCTCACTTAAGGCGCTGATCGAGCTGGTAAAAATGGCTGGCTATACCGTGGAACTGGAAGACGATCCTGAGATGTAAACCGCGGCGGGCGTGAACACCCCGACGCGCTATTTCTGAGCAACTGCGGCGCTAATAAGGATAATGTATGTTGCGCTTTTTATTATCACTTTGCCCGCAGGGCATATTTATCCCGCGACATCTTATCCCCTTGGTTAATTCTGACACGCCCGCGCCGTACCGCACCGGGCGTGTTTTGTATACCGCACATCTGCAAGAGGAGATATTACGATGATCTATCCAAATACCACCGGAAAAACCGCTGAGTCAGCGCGCCTGTTAACTCTGGAATCGGTCTGGATCCAGGGCAAGCTGCGTATGTGGGGGCGTTGGTCTGTTATTGGCCACGGTCGGACCGGCAATATGTTTAATGCTCTGCTGGCCTCGACAAAAATATCTAAAACAGCTATTCAGCAGGTATTATCACATTTAAAAGCCTCCGGCATGGATGAGCAGGAGCTAAAAACCTATTTTCTCGATCTGCTGAGCGGCAAGCATAAATCCAGCCTGGCGTTCTGTACGGATAGCGAAGGGTTAATAATAGATAACGTTATCGCCGAGGTGCTGGTGCGTGGCGGCCACGACGGCCTGTTTAAAGTGATTAACGATCGCTATCGTCACCGGCTGAGTAAAAAAGAGATGGCTCGCCAGCTGCAGGCAAAACACCCTGAATGGAGCCTGCGCACCTGCGAAAATCGCATTGATGTCTATCTGCAAGTCGCTGAATTTATGCTCTATTCTCCTATGTGCATTCAATTTGATAAAAATCCGCAAAGATTTCGTTTGCAAAGTTGCGCGGGTGTTGGTTGAATTCAGATAAGCTTGTGAAGTTTTACCCGCTGCGACAAACAGCGACAGCATAATTAAGGCAGATGCCTCTCTCGTCTCCGCCTAAAATAACCCGCCATCGTGCGGGTTTTTTTATTTCAGGCCCTGGGGATCACTATCAGACGATCTCGTTATCAACAGAGCCCGCGGGCCTGACCCCTCTCTTACCCCTACAACGCCCTCTTTTATGCGGGCGTGGAAATACAGCGTATGAACCCTACAGATGGTCACCACCTGCCTTATTGGTGGTCGTCGATGCTCGGTGTTTTTTCGCTTCTCTCTTTGCAGGATTACGTTTTTATCGTCGGGGCAGCGATCTCGGCCTGGTTCACGATTAAAACGTATTACGCGAAGCGGCGCGACGAGCGTAATCGACTGGCAGAGGAACAGAAACGTACCCGGCTGTTGGCAGCCTATCTTAGCGAGATGACAACCAGACCAGCCCATGAGCGACCGGCAACGGCCGAAGTGATTACCGAAGCAATGAGGAGGATAGGCCATGACCCAGCTGATTAAAAAAGCAGGCGGTGCGGCCGGTATTGTTTGCTCTGTCGGGATGATTATCACGATGGTGCTCAACGCCGGGCATGTCCGAACCAATGAGCGTGGATTGAGGCTGATCGGTAACGCCGAGTCCTGCCGCCGGGATCCCTATCTCTGTCCGGCAGGCGTACTCACTGACGGCATCGGCAACACCCATAACGTCAGCGCTGGTGTGCAGAAAACAGATGCGCAGATTGCCGCTGACTGGGAGAAAAACATCCTGGCGGCAGAGCGGTGCGTCAATGCCTGGGCCGCTGGAAAGCGCCTGAGCGATAACACCTTCTCCGCCGTTACCTCTCTCACCTTTAACGTTGGCTGCGGCGCAATGCAGCGTTCCACGCTGTTCAGGCTGCTGCGTCAGGAGAGCGTGTCCGAGGCCTGCGCGCAGTTTACGCGCTGGATCTATGCCGACGGCGTGCCGCTGGCGGGGTTGAAAACGCGTCGCAGCAATGAGCAGGCGCTCTGTCTGGAGGGGGTGCCATGAGCCGCTTTGTCGTCCTGTTCTCTGGCGCAGCGTTAGCGCTGCTGGCTGCGGCACTCTTCGCCATTGTTTATTACAGCGGCCAGTATGCCAGGGAGAAAAATCGGGCCGATAACGCCGAACGCCTTGCAAGCAGCGCCGCTGCGGTAGTCACCCATCTCCAGCGTACCGTAGCGCTTATCAACACCGTCACCGAGGCCAATCAGCATGCGAAAAACCAGATTACCCTGGACGTCCAAAACGCGGCGCGTGATGTCCACTCGGCTATGGCGAACGATGAGTGTGCTCAGCGCGCTATTCCTGCTGATGCAGATAGTCGGCTGCGGCACTACGCAACCCGCCTGGGTACCCGCACCGCCGCTCCCGGCAAGCCTGACCGCTGAAACGCCTCAGCCCATCATCCCACCCGGTAGATTGCGCTGGGGCCAGAGCCTCGATCTGAACCTCTCTCTGCTTGCCGCGTTAGGCCAGTGCAACCGGGATAAAGCCGATATCAGAGATATCGAAATTCAACGGCAAACCAGCCAGAAGTGAGGAACTTACTTTGAGTAATGACAGCACCACGCGTGGCTACCTGACACCGGTGGGAGACGGCCCTGCGTATGACGAAGCCTTAGAGCAAGAGATTGGCCGGTGGATAAGCGGCGTTGCCGGTCTGCCAGCCGAGCAGGTTCTGCCGCTCTGGAATGCGCCGCAGCCACCCGCCCAACCCGACGGCACGACCTGGTGTGAATTCAGCATCGCTGCCGTACCGCGGCCCTTAAGCCAGTCTGATGTCCAGGTTTCAGACGAACAGTCTGAGCAGTGGACATGGGAAGAGATCGCGGTGAGCTGCAGCTTCTATGGCCCGCTTAGCGCCACCACCTCCGCAAACTTTCGCGCCGGAATGTTTATCGAGCAGAACAATGCCGAACTGAACCTGTCCGGGCTGTCGCTGGTTGATGCCGGTGCCATTAAGAGCCTGCCTGAGCTTATCGATAATCAGCGGGTGCGGTGTTACGACCTTAGCGTAACGCTCTCCCGCAAAAACACCCGGACCTACAACATCCGGACACTTAAATCTGCATCTACACACTACTTCGGAGAGTAAATTATGCCACAGGGATTACCTGTATCTAACGTTGTTAACGTCGACGTGATCATGTCGCCGCGCGCGGCCGCTGGTCGCAACTTTGGTGCGCTGCTGATCCTCGGCTCCTCGACGATCATCCCGGTCAGCGAGCGTATCCGCCTCTACGCCTCGGCTGAGGATATCGGCAAAGATTTTGGCCTGGACAGCCCGGAATATCAGGCGGCGACCGTCTACTTCTCGCAGTCGCCGACCCCCCAGGAGGTCTACGTCGGCCGCTGGGCGAAAACCCTTGCCACCACCGAGAGCGGAGAGACGGAGACGCTCACCGAGGCCGTTAACGCCGTGCTGCAGTATACCAACTGGTACGGCCTGGGTGTGGCAGACAGTGAGGCTATCGACGACGCCGAGTGGCTGGCTGTCGCATCAGCGATTGAGTCCGCCAGTCTGAGCCGTATTCTGGCGATCACCGTTAGCGACCCGCAAACCCTCGATGCTGCGTCGACTGCCGATCTCGCTTCACGGCTGAAAGCGGCGAAGTATGCCCGTACCTTTGTACAGTTCTCTGCCAGCAGCAATTATGCGGCGCTCTCGGCCTTTAGCCGGGCGTTTACCGTTAACTTCAACGGCAGCAACACCACCATCACCCTGAAGTTCAAGCAGGAGCCGGGCGTTACCTATGAGGCGCTGACCGTGAACCAGGCGGCGGCGCTGGACGCCAAAAACTGCAACGTCTTCGTCTACTACCAGAACGACACGGCCATTCTGCAGCAGGGCGTGATGGCCAACGGCGACTTCTTTGATGAACGCCACGGGCTGGACTGGATGCAGAACTATGTCCAGACCAACCTGTTCAACATGCTCTACACCAGCACCAGCAAAGTACCCCAGACCGATGCGGGCGTAACGCGCCTGCTCGCCAATGTCGAACAGTCGATGGATCAGGCGGTGACCAACGGTTTGGTTGCACCGGGCATCTGGAGCGGCGGCCCGGTCGGCCAGCTGGCGTCCGGGGAGACGCTGACCAAAGGCTATTACGTGTACGCCCAGCCGCTGGCCGAACAGGCACAGGCCGATCGCGAGGCGCGCAAAGCGCCACTCATTCAGGTTGCGTGCAAACTGGCGGGTGCCGTGCACTACGCCGATGTGCAAATTAACGTTGTTCGATAAGGAAAAATTCAATGGCTACTTACTCTTTTATGGATGTTACCGCCTCTCTCGTTGGACCTACCGGCGAAATCGATTTCGGCTACGGCTCAGCTAACGCCGACGAGGGGATCGTTGTGTCGATGGGTGAATCAAAAAACACCATGACCGTGGGTCTGGATGGCGAAGTGATGCACAGCCTGCATGCCAATAAGAGCGGCACCATTGCCGTCAGCCTGCTGAAAACCTCCCCGGTTAATAGAAAGCTGTCGCTGATGTATAACGCCCAAAGCCTCTCCACGGCGGCCTGGGGCAAAAACGTCATCGTGATCCGCAATAAGGCCAGCGGCGAAACGGTGACGGCCCGCAGCGTGGCGTTCTCGAAACAGCCGGACGTGTCCAATAGCAAAGATATTGGCGTGGTGAAGTGGGAGTTTAACTGCGGCAAAATCGATCAGCTGCTTGGGGAGTTTTAATCGATGGAGTTTGAAATCAAAGGCCACGCGTATCGCGTGGCAAAACTCACCGTCTTCGATCAGTTGAAGGTTACCCGTAAACTGCTGCCGGTGCTGGCTGGCATGATGACAGATGTGGGCAGCCTGCGCGCGCTGCTGCCCGCTGAGGGAAAAATGGACGGTGCACAGGTGGATGCGCTGGCACCGGTGTTTGAAAAGGTGCTGCCGCGCCTTGCCGATGCGCTCTCCTCGCTGAGCGAAGAGGATACCAGTGCCATTATCCATCCCTGCCTTGGCGTCGTTGCGCGCCAGAACGGCAAGAGCTGGACGGCGGTGTTTACCGGCGGCGAGCTGATGTTTGACGATATCGACCTCTTTACCATGCTCCAGCTGGTGGCGCGGGTGGTCGCCGACTCGCTGGGAAATTTTTTGCCCGCACTCCCTACCAGCGCGACGCCGGGCCCGCATCAAGCCTGACGCTCAATAGCCTGCCGGATGGGCTTTCATATCTTCTTGACCCGGTTGACGCCGGGTTAATTCCCTACAGCGCGTTGAAAGATGGATCGATCGATCTGTGTGACGTCGCGCTGATGAATGACCATCTGGCCGTCAAAGCGGATAACCACTATCGCATTGAGAAATGGAGAGAGAGTAATGAATCCTAATATGATTGTGGCCCTCCTCGGCTCTCTCGGCGTGCCGTCCGGGGAGGGCGGCGGGCAAAACCTGGGGGCCATGCTGGCCGGGGCGGCAGAGGGCGCGCTTAAGCTAGGGCTGGCGGTAAAAGATGCCGCGCTGTCGATCTACGATTTTACGCTCACCACCGCAACCGGGCTGGATCATCTCTATGCCCTCTCCCAGCGCACGGGGGCTAGCGTAGAGGGGATCGAGTCCATCGGCTATGGGGTATCGCAGGTAGGCGGCAACGTCGATGACGCACGCGGCTCGCTTGAGAACCTGTCACGCTTTGTGCAGCAGGCGCCTGGCGCAGAGCGTTTCCTCAGCCAGCTCGATATTCAGGTGCGCGATGCGTCTGGTCACCCACGGGATACGGCGGTTATCTTTACCGAAGTGGGCCAGAAGCTCAGCGCGATGCCGCTGCCCCTCGCCAGCCAGAGCGCAAAAACGTTGGGTATCAGTGATGATACCCTGGCGGCGATGCGCGGCGGGGCGGGCAGCTTCTCAACGCAGCATAGCGTCATGGCGAAGACCATCGGCTTTAACGCTGATGACGCTGCCGCAGACGCGAATCGGTTCATGACCTCCCTCCGGGAAGTCAGCGCCGTGGTTGACATGGTGCAGGAGAAAATCGGCTCCCGCCTTGCCGGGGGGATGGCGGGCTGGCTCGACACCCTGAGTCACTTCATTCTCGATAACTATCCGCGTATTGAGCAGGCGCTGCTCGGGATTGTCGACGGGATCGTGGCGCTGGGTGATACCCTCATACCGCTGTTGCTGGGGATCCTCGAGGGCGCATTAGATCTTGCTGAGTGGTGGGGGGCGCTTGATGGGCAGACCCAGGATCTCATTACGCTGCTGAGCGGGCTGGCCCTTGCCCTCAGCGCGCTGAACAGCGCGTTTCTGCTCTCTCCTGTCGGGCTTATCCTCGCCCTGGCGGCGGCCATTGCGCTGCTGTGGGACGACTATAAAAAATGGACCGAAGGCGGTCAGAGCTTTATCAACTGGGGTGAATGGCAGCCCATGATTGATAATGCGATAGCGCTTATCAGCGATTTTAAAACCGCCATCAGCAGTCTCGTACACGCCGTCGCCGGGCTGCTTAACATTGATCTGGGCACGTGGTCACTGAAGTGGGACTTCAGCAATGCCATTGCGCAGCTGGGTGAGTTCAACCAGATGCTTAAAATGCTCGCCGAACTGCTGAAAGCCGTGGGTGAAAACCGCTGGTCCGATGCCGTTGAAATCGGTAAAAGCCTGTTTAAGCAGGGTAACGATAAGCCTGATGCGCTGCCTTGGGTCACAAAGAGTGCGAACGAAGTTGCTGATTGGATTAAAGAGCATTTACGCGTTGATCCTCGAAACGTCGGTAAATACTTCAAAAATCTGAGTTGGGGTGACACTGTCAACGTTCTCCACCCGGAGAATAGCCAGAGTATCTATTCTCGCGATCTGATCGAGCGGGAACGGAACACAACCGTCGCGTCGAACGTGGCAGGACCGCAGCTTGATCAGCACAACAGCTACCACATCTATGGCAACAACGCGCAGGAGATCGGGGCCCAGGTAGAGCTTCGCCAGCACTCCGCCAACGCCCAGTTTATGCGCGTCAACCAGGTAAAGGTGGGCTAATGGATTATCTTTCCACGCTGTTTCACCAGCATACGCGACAAATCGGCGTGATTATTCCCAGCGTCGTCACCTCTGAAATTCACACCGATACGCTGACGATTACCGAGCATCCTATTGAGGATGGTGCGGTAATTGCCGATCACGCCTACAAAGATCCGGCAGAGCTGAAGATGAAAGTTGGTTTTGCCGGCGGCGGCACGCTGCTGGACTTTGCCGGCAGCCTTACTGCCACCAGTCTGTTAGGGCTGAGCCCACAGGAGACCTACCAGCAGCTGCTGGATCTGCAGGCACGTCGAATACCCTTCAGCGTCACCACCGGAAAGCGACAGTACAACAATATGCTGATCGCTACGCTGAGCGTGACTACGGAAAGCGAGAGCGAAAACGTCCTCTTTGCTGAACTGACGCTGAAAGAGGTCATTCTCGTCCAGACCAAAGAGGTCTACGTGGCAGAGAAAAGTGAGATGAAGATGGGCGTCAATACCGCCGAGGTGCGCAATACCGGCACCAAAACCACGAAACCGGCAGGCGGCATTGCGTTAACGTCGGGAGGACAATGATGACAATTGAAGAGATCCCCCTTACCGCAGATAACCAGCAGTTCAGCATCACCCTTGCTGGCACGGCCTGGCAGGTGCGTATCATCTGGCGGGGCAGTTGCTGGATTATGGATCTGCAGGATGAGAGGGGAGAAGCGTTAGTTTCCGGCCTGCCTCTGGTCACCGGGGTGGATCTGCTGGCGCAGTATGCCTGGCTACAGCCCGGCGTTAAGCTGATCGTTGTCTGTGATGCCAACGGTCAGGACTATCCCACGCAAACCGATCTGGGCAGCAGCAGCCACCTACTGGTTATCACGGAGTAAGCAGCATGGCACAGAACTGGATGCGTCACTTCGAACTGCAGCTCAAGGACGACAAAGGGAGGTGGATCGACTTTAGCGAGTTTAAAGTTTATTTCACCATCAGCTGGTACAACACCAGCAGCGCGTCCCGGTCGGCAGAGATAAAAATTTTTAACCTGTCGGCGCCAACGGTAAGCCGGATCGCCCGGAAGGAATTTACTCACCTTCGGCTTATTGCTGGCTACGACGGCATCGCCCCGGACGTAGCGGCCAGCAGCGTGGGTAAAGTGCGCGAGGTTGACCCAACAGCGGTAGAGCAGAGCGACGGCCGCAACTACGGTATGATCTTTAGCGGTCAAATCGACTCAACGCAGACCGGAAGGGAGGAGGATAAGCTCGCCACCTGGGTCCAGATTAAGGCAGCGGACAGTATCAAAGCGTTTATCACTACCACTAGCGCGCAGACACTGTCAGCGGGCTACACGCCTGCGGATTTCAACCGGCTGTTAATGAGAGATTTTTCCCTCGAGGGTATCACAGAGGGGCTGACGCCAAAAATGCCCGATACGGTCTATCCCCGTGGTCGGGTGCTGTTTGGCATGACTCGGCACCTGATGGATAACCTGGCTGCCCAGTGCAACGCCACATGGCAATTCGTGGATGGCAAGCGGCAGATGGTTGCCGAACATGAGTACGTGCATGAGGCTATCCTGCTGAGCAGCGCTACCGGGCTGATTGGCTCCCCGACGGCGATTGACGATGGCATAAAGGTAAAGGTGCTGATTAACCCCAACATCCGTCTGTTAGGGTTGGTGCAGCTTGAGCAGCGCATACCTCTCCCCGCTGTGTCGAACGGCGTCTACAGCGTGCGCGAGATTATCTATACCGGCGATACCCGAGGCCAGCAGTGGTACATGGAGATGGTCTGCAGGCCGCCTGGCGTAGCGGATCCGGCTGCGAAAAAAACACCGCAAGAGAGCGCTTAGAGTAGCGCTTACCTGTGATAAACAGCCCGCCATCCGGCGGGTTTTTGCTTTCTGGAGCCTATCCTATGTCCATATCAGATCAGACCCGCAGCGGCGACCTCTCCGACGTCTTTAAATCCGAGCGGGAGAGCCTCAAAAACCAGCTCCGCGTCGCCATGCCAGGCATTATTCACTCTTTTAATCCTGACGCCGTCACCGCGGTAGTGCAGCCAGCAATTCGCTATGTGCATATCGACATCGACGGCAAGCGGACAACGCAAAACTATCCTCTGCTGGTGGACGTGCCGGTAGCGTTTCCCCGCGGCGGCGGCTGTACCCTGACTTTTCCGGTCAGACCTGGCGATGAGTGCGAGCTGATTTTTAACGATCGCTGCATCGATTTCTGGTGGCAGAGCGGCGGCGTACAGGAGCCGGTGGACGATCGCATGCACGATCTTTCTGATGCGATCTGCTTTGTTGGCCCGATGTCGCAGGCGCAAAAGATCGGCAATATCAGCACCCGCGCCGCACAGCTGCGCACCGACGATGGCGCGGCGTTCGTTGAGGTGGCGGCGGGTCATGACATCACCCTCACCACGCCCGGGAAGCTTACCGCTACCGCGCAGGGGGGCACCGTCGTGACCTCGCCTACGATCACCCTTAACGGCAATGTGACAATCAACGGTAGCCTCTCCCAGGGAATGGGGGCCGCAGGCGGTACGGCAACGCTGCTGGGCCCGGTCACGGTATCTAACGATGTGAAGGCGGGAGGGAAAAGCCTGATGACGCACACCCACAGCGGGGTGCAGACCGGCGGCGGCAATACGGGAGGACCTAACTAATGCAGTACCGACAGGAAGAGGCTGACGGTGACTACACCTTCGGCAACGGTGACGACAGCTGGCTCGTTGATTCACCGGAAACGGTGGCCCAGGCGGTTAAAACCCGCTTTATGCTCTGGTATGGGCAGTGGTTTCTTGATGCCACCGAGGGAACGCCGTGGATCCAGTCCGTGCTGGGCAAGCAGAGCCCGGACGTCTACAGCCTGGCCATTCGCCAGCGCATTCTGGAAACCCAGGGCGTAAACGCCATTCAGGCGTTCGATACCACCCTCAACACCTCATCCCGCCGCGTGATATTCACCGCGACAATTGACACCCGCTACGGGATCACTACCGTCACAAGCGAGGCATAATGGCACTTAATCTCGACACGCTGGGGTTATCCGCAAGGGTAACTGGCCAGGGGATCAGCGCGCCTGATTATCAGGCAATTCTCGCTGGCATTACTGGCTACTTTCAGCAGATTTACGGTACGGATGCTTACCTGGCACCGGACAGCAAAGATGGGCAGATGGTGGCGCTCGTTGCGCTGGCGGTACACGATGCCAACAACACGGCTATTCAGGTCTATAACTCTTTCTCACCAGCCACCGCCATGAGCGATGCCCTGACGCGTAACGTTAAAATCAATGGGATCGTGCGTAAGGCGGCTACCCACTCGACGGTGGACGTTACGCTCACGGGTCAGACGGGAACCACCATTACTCACGGTTCCGTAAAGGATACCCGGGGCGTTGCCTGGTCTCTACCCGCCAGCGTAACCATTGGCAGCGGCGGAGCCGTCACCGTCACCGCCACCTGTGCAACCGCCGGGGCTGTCGAGGCGCTAGCGGGCAGCATTACCCGCATCGCTACTCCCACCCTGGGCTGGGTGGCGGTATCGAACGCCATGTCGGCCACGCCGGGCGTAGAGGCAGAGCGGGACGTGCAGATCCGCATCCGCCAGGCGCAGAGCGTGGCCATTTCATCCATTACTCCCTTCGAGGCGCTGGAGGGGGCGATTGCTAACGTGGCCGGGGTAACTCGCCATAAGCTGTATGAAAACGATACGGGCGTGACGGATGGCAACGGGCTACCGGCACACTCTCTGTCGGCGATCGTTGACGGAGGAGACGTGACGGCGATCGCTCAGACCCTGCGCGGCAAAAAAGGGCAGGGCGTCAGCACGTTTGGGTCGACTTCCGTTACCGTTGCCGATCTCTACGGCAACCCGCACGTTATTCGCTTCTCGCGTTCAACCAACGTGCCCATTTACGCCGCAATAACGCTAAGTGTCTTTCCGGGCTATACCACCCAGGTAGGGGAGCAGATTAAACAGGCTATCGCCGACTACGTTAACAGCCTGAGCATTGGCGATGACGTGCTGCTGAGCCGCGTCTACTCACCAGCTAACCTCGGCGTCGTCAGCGGGGGGAGCAGCCGATTTTACGACATCAATTCGCTGCGGATTGGCAGATCGCCCACCAGCGCGGCGGCAACCAACATTGCCATTGCCTATAACGAATCGGCCTCCTGTAGCACGGCCAATATCGCGATAACGGTGGTGTCATGAGTAAATACACCGAACTCATCACCAACTATCACGCCACCCGACCTCGGTTTGTAAACCATATCGACCTCAGTACGCGGCCGCTGATTGACACGTCAGCTGCGGTTGAAGGCCTGATTGAGGCGTTTGACATAGATCAGGCGACCGGCGCACAGCTCGATATTTTGGGGCTGTGGATCGGCAGGTCGCGGCAGGTTAGCGAGCCGATATCCGGGGTCTACTTCTGCTGGGATACCGATGGCTTAGGGTATGAGCAGGGCGTATGGCAGGGCCCCTTCGATCCCGACGCGGGCTACACCACCCTTAGCGATGAGACCTACCGCATCATCCTGAAGGCCAAAATTGCCATCAACAGCTGGAGTGGGCAGAACGACACACTGCCCGCCATTCTTGATGCGGCCACCGCTGGCTCCGGGCTGCGTATGCAGATTGTTGATAACCAGGATATGACCATCGCGGTATGGGTTTTTCCAGAGAGCGATATAGCAAACGTCTCGCTGGAGCTTATTGCCGCCATCAAACAGGGATATTTAACCGTAAAGGCCGCCGGCGTCTGGGCTGGCGATATTTTGACACCATCCATTCTCACTCCATCCGTTGGCCCGACATTTTTCGGCTTCGACATGGATAACGACTATATCGTCGGCTTTGATAGCGGCGCATGGGGAGTAAAACTCTAATGGCAACAAATGACTTCAAGCCCTTCGCAACAGGGGCAGGTGCTAACGTAACGGCGCAGGCAGAGTGGGCATCGCTCCCGACGCTGTTTACCGGTTTTCAATCTGGCAAAGCCTCCAGCGCCCAGGTGAATAAAGCGATTCGCCAGGCCAGCTTTATTTCGGCCGCTCTGGCGCAGTACGTCACTAATAAAACCGGGCAGAACGTGCTGGACGACGGCGACATGGCAGGTTTCATCGCCAAGCTGGTGAGCGGCCTTGGGAAAGATTTCCAGTCCGCGGACGCCACGCTGACCAATCTTAGCGGTAAGTCAGTGGCGGGGCTTCTCTCATACCTTGGTCTCCAGGAAGGCACTAACTGGTCAAAAACGCCCGGTGGCCTAATCGTTCAGCGCGGAACCTTTGGTTATAGCGTCGGCACGACTGAAACCAACGTAACGCTACCGCGTGCGTTCACCACTAATGGATACATTGTGGTAATGACATGGAGCGATCGAAATTACGGCAATCTGACAACCAAAACTGAACCAGCGGCTGTGGCTACTGTGGCAACCACCAAGACAACCACAGGGTTCCGCGCCTGGCAGGACGGAAGCGGCGGATACAACGTTGATTATATTGCGGTGGGGTACTAAGTATGAATTATTTATATAGCCCGTCAGCGGGCGGATTTTTTCCACTGTCGGATAAAGACATTTTTATTGCGGCCAATCTCTGGCCGTCAGACGGCATCGACATTACGGAGAGTGAACACGATGCGCTCTTTCCTGTACCAAACGATAAAATTATTGGGTTGAATAACGGTAAGCCTGCCTGGCTCGACTTACCGCCGCCCACTGACGCACAGCGTATTGAGCAGGCGGAACTGTATCGGCAAGCACTGTTAAAACAGGCAGATGATATGACCGCCGACTGGCGAACAGAGCTGTTACTGGATGAAATCAGCGCGGTGGACAGAGAAAAGCTCTCCGCATGGATGGCCTATAAAAGGGCAGTCAAAGCTGTGGATATTGCTACGGCTCCTGAGATCGCCTGGCCAGCTCTTCCAGCCAGTTAAAGGCCGCCCGGGTGATAGGGCCTGCGGGTCGGAGCATGACGCGGTGACTGCCCTGGCGAGGGCAGTCTTTACCTGAGAATGATTCTTAAGGCTGGCAGAAACGGGGAGGGAGGCTACACTGTCGAGGATACCTTTTTTACCCGCATATCTGTTTCACGGTATCGCCATAACGAAAGCCGCACGATCGCTGTGGGGTGTACGATGATGAAATCAGGGTGTTATAGATGAAACCCCCTGTACATTGCGGGCTAGATTGTTTAGCGTCGTACCGTTTTAGATTTCCGGCAAAAGAAGCAACTGGCACAGATATGAATAGATTTAATGATAAAAGATTGACTGATATTGTGCTGGGAGAAGCCATTCTTGCTCTTTTGAGCGAAGGCGATCCCATAACGCCATACAGCCTGATGGAAAAACTTCAGCTTATGGCCATTTCAGAGAAAATGGCGTTCAGAAAGCAGGCGTGTACCAACGCCGTCGTTGAAGTGCAAAGCAGCCTTATGGCGCAATCCTCGGAGTACGGCAGCGTTCAGGCAGGCAGTGAATATCCTCCCAGCAGTAAGATGATCCACTGATAGTCTGACGTTACTTCAATCCGCACTCACTTCCACAGGAAGTCCGCCGCAGGGATCATCGTACCCTGTCGGCGATTGCGCGCATGGCCATAACGTAGTCCTGCTTACGCATGCCGTCAGCGATCTGCTGTGACTGTTCCTGCAGAAACGCCATCATGTTTTGCGCCTCCAGCGGCTTACCGGTGTTCAGCATCCGTGACGCCATCTGTCCTATCAGCGCGTGAATATCGTCACTGCTCTCAAGCTGTAAGTTTTCCAAAGCGTTTACTCCGACCGGCCCTTAAGGGATAGCGTTAATCAATTTCTGCCGCAGTGCGGCTACCCTAACCGTTAGATCGGACAGCTCTTCAATTGGCGTATCCATCACGGAAATCATGTCTGCCGGAACGCCGGCGGCGCGAACCTTTAACGCCTCTCCCTGCCCGGTGAGCGAGATCAGTACCTTGCGCTCATCGCGGCCCACGTCACGCCGTCTGCTAATCAACCCCGACTCTTCAAGCCGCTTCAGCAGTTGGCTGAGGGTACCGGAGTCGAGCTGCACGCGCGCACCAATCTCAGAAACCATCACGTTATCCTTTTCCCATAGCGCCAGCAGAACTAAATACTGCGGGTAGGTCAGCCCCAGAGGTTTCAGCCGCGACTGGTAGAGCTTGGTCATGGCCAGAGAAGCGGAATAGAGGGCGAAACAGAGGAACTGATCCACTGTTACAGGTGCTTCGCTCTGCGGCGGAACGCCACAGGCCTCGATTTTATCGTGTTCCATATCGTCACTATGTTCAGTCAGCGTTCGGTTTAGAAACAGCAAGCTAACCGTCTCGTTACATGGATGTAAATATTGATCTAAATACAATTGATGTCAATTTAATATCCTCTTTTCCACCCTGAATTGTTATGTTATAACATCAACAAAATAACGAAGGGTGAGTAAAATGGCAGAAGCACGGATAACAACAGGCGAAGTAAAAAGATTACCGGTCACCGTACTGTCCGGTTTTTTGGGCGCAGGGAAAACCACGCTGCTTAACCATATCCTGAACAACCGGGAGAGCAGGCGCGTCGCTGTTATCGTTAATGATATGTCGGAGGTCAATATCGATGCCGCGTTGGTCAGAGGCGGAGGAGCCGAGCTGTCGCGCACCGATGAGAAACTGGTAGAGATGAGTAACGGCTGTATCTGCTGCACGCTGCGGGAAGATCTGCTGATTGAGGTGAACCGGCTGGCACGAGAAGGGCGGTTTGACCAGCTGGTGATCGAGTCCACCGGTATCGCTGAGCCGCTGCCGGTGGCGGAAACCTTTACTTTTGCCGACGATGAGGGGCGAAGCCTCGCGGACGTCGCCCGCCTCGACACCATGGTTACCGTTATTGATGCCTTTAACTTTCTCAATGACTACGGCTCTGAGGAGAGCATCCACTCGCGGGGAGAGTCATTAGGAGAGGACGATACCCGTAGCGTGGTAGATCTGCTGATCGAGCAGGTGGAGTTTTGCGATGTGCTGGTGATTAACAAGATCGATCTGATCGGCGACGAGCAGCAGCGTAGGCTGCTGGCTATTCTGCGCTCCCTCAACCCGGGAGCGAAAGTAGTGAGGGCGCAGTTCGGTCAGGTGCCACTCAGCGAGGTATTGAACACCGGCCTGTTTGATTTCGCCAAAGCCGCCCAGTCACCGGGCTGGCTCAAAGAGCTACGCGGGGAGCATACCCCGGAGACGGAAGAGTATGGTATCACCAGCTTTGCCTATCGCGCCCGCCGGCCTTTTCACCCGGCCCGCTTCGCACAGGTTATGGAAAACGAACTCACGGGCGTAGTGCGCTCGAAAGGCTACTTCTGGCTGGCTAGCCGACCAGAGTTTGCTGGCTCATGGTCGCATGCGGGAGGCGTAGCGCGTCAGGGGTTGGCTGGCAGCTGGTGGACAAGCATACCCCGGGAGCGCTGGCCGCAAGACGAGGAGTCGTTGCAGTTTATTATGGCTAACTGGCTTGAGGGCGTCGGCGATGCCCGCCAGGAGCTGGTGTTTATCGGCATGGAGATGGACGAGGCGCGGCTGCGGGCGCAGCTGAATGCGGCCCTGCTGACGGATCGGGAGATGGCCGAAGGCCCGCAGCGGTGGACTCATTACGAGGATCCTATCGACCCGTGGTTTGGAGATGAAGATGAAGATGAAAAATGAGGATTAACGTTTTATGCCGGGCAAGCGCCCGGCATAACCCTGACTCCTAACGGTGCAGATAGGTGCTGACCCCAAGGTAGCGGGTGAAGGCCTCCTGCAGAATCTCGGCGCTGGCGGAGTGGTTCATGGCGACGTGATGCTCGAAACCGTTGCGGCAGATCCACGCCAGCAGGTTCTCCAGGTGCGGAACCTGAATCACTGCCCGGCAGCCGACGGTATCCAGCGGATCGTCCACCGACTGGCCCTCGCCGACGTAGGCTTTGATCTCGCCGGTGAGATCGTCCGTGCTCAGGCGGAAGTAGGTCAGATTGCCACTCTTCAGCCGACCATGCACCGCCCCGCAGGTGTTCTCCTTCCCAACGGTGGTACCGATGATGTCGGCGGTGCCCATATGCGGATCCTCAAGGCTGGCCGCGGCGAAGTTACCGCAGTGGAACAGGACGCATTTGTCGCGATCGTCGCCAAAGTTGTTGTTCCAGTCGGCAATTGAGGCGGGGCTCATGTTGCTGCTGGCGAGGGCGTACATCGACAGCGCCCCCATCACATCCACCTCGCAGGCGCTGGGCATCAGCTGTCCGGACATAATGCTCATGATCGAGCAGACGTTGATGCCCAGGTTCTCCTGTAGCGAGGTCCAGCACTGGATAGCGGTAGTATCGATATCATTAGCAATCACCCACTCGCTGATCACCACAAACAGCTTCGCCATAGTAACAATTTTATCTGCCGGGATGCCGCTGGCGTCGGCGTTGTCGAGCAGCAGGCGGCGCTTCTCATCGACGCGGATATCGTCATCGCGCAGCTGCTTAACCCGGGTAAAGACCTCGGAAAGATCCAGCGTCTCTACGGCGATGCCCAGCCGCTCAAGCAGCTTCTCGCTGTAGCGCACGGTGTTGAACCCCGCCGGGCGCGCGCCGATGGCCCCAACGCGCACGCCGCGCATGCTGCTCACCACGCGGCAAATCTGCTCGAAGCGACGGAGATCTTTTTCAAACACCTCGCCGCTGAGGGCACAGACGTGCTGAGTAGTTAACGTAAAAGGGATGCCGTACTGGCGCATGTTGTTGCAAAGGGAGATCTTGCCGCAGAAGCTGTCCCGGCGGGTGGCGAGCCCCATTTTATCGAGGTTGTCCTCTTCGGCCTGGATCAGCACCGGCACGTTGAGGCCCGAAAGACGCAGGGTCTCCGCCACCGCCTTCTCATCACCAAAGTTAGGCAGCAGCACCACCACACCGTGAATGTCATCCCGGTGGGCGCGAAACAGCTCGGCGCAGATCTTCGCATCCTGGCGGGTTTCAACCCCGCCCAGCTCGGTCTGCGTCTCATCCAGCATAATGGTGTTAATGCCCAGGCGGGCAAAGAGCGCGGTGGCCTGCTCGCGCGCTTCGGCCACCAGATAGCTGGGGAAGAATCCCCGGTTACCAATAATAACGCCCATGGTCAGGTTCTGCGGAATTCGGGACATTGCTCTCTCTCCAGTCATCGACTTGAATATATATTCATTTATGATTTATTATTCATTAGAGTAAGATATGCGCTACTTTTCCCTTTGTCACCACGCGCATAGCCTATTTTCTGAGAAAGGAGAAAACGATCACAGTTGGTTCAGCAAGCGAAAGCAAGGCGTGCTTGTTATCTATTCAGGTATGCATAAAAATAACAGACAGAAAATCAAGGGGAACGCTATGTCGAAGCAGGATGAACAACGCTTGCTGGTGAAGATCGCCACGCTCTATTACAGCGAAAACAAAAAGCAGTCTGAAATTGCCTCGCTGCTGCACCTGTCACAATCTTTTGTCTCACGCGCGCTGACGCGCTGCCAGAAAGAGGGCCTGGTTAAGATCACCGTTGTCCAACCGACCAATATTTTTGTCGAACTGGAGAAGGCGATTGAGGAGCGCTTTGGCATTCGCCAGGCCATCGTGGTGGATATCGGCGAGAACGCCAGCAACGGGCAGCTCAAACACGCCATCGGCAGCGCGGCGGCGCACTATGTTGAAACGCGCCTGCGGCCGGAGGATCTGGTGGGTATCTCCTCCTGGAGCAGTACCATTCGTTGCATGGTGGACGAGATGCACCCGCAGAATATCCGGGCGGCAGGGGTGATCCAACTGCTGGGCGGCGTTGGCCCCAACGGCAACGTGCAGGCGACGATCCTCACCCAGCAGCTGGCGGCGCACCTCGGCTGTCCGGCGTGGCTGCTGCCCTCTCAGAGCATTGAACACTCGGTGGAGGAGCGCGCCCGGCTGGTTAACAGCCCGGACGTGGCGGCGGCGGTAGCCAAATTTGACGAGGTGGATGTCGCCATCGTCGGCATTGGCGAGCTTGAGCCGTCTCAGCTGCTAAAAAATTCCGGTAACTACTACAACGAAGAGATGCTGACGCTGCTGGCAGAGCGCGGGGCGGTGGGGGATATCTGCCTCCACTACTACGATGCCGCCGGTAACCCGGTGCTGAGCCAGGAGGAGGATCCGGTTATTGGCATGGAGCTGGCGCAGATGCGCGCCTGCCAGCACGTGATCGCCCTGGCGGGTGGCCTGGAAAAAAGCAACGCCATTCGCGGCGCGCTGGAGGGAAACTATATCGATGTGTTAATTACTGACTTCGCCACCGCTCGCAGCCTGATGAAGAAGTAATCCGCCTCTCCCGGGCAGACACGCCCGGGAAGAGGTGCAGGGGCTACTTCCCTTCCATTACCGCTTTCTGCGCCACCACCGCGGCCTTCTGCTGCATGCGGTTTTGCATCTGGTCGATGATAACCGCCACGATAATCACGATGCCTTTAATCACCATCTGCCAGAACTCGCTGACGCCCATCATGACCAGCCCATCGGCAAGGAAACCGATCACGAAAGCGCCGATCAGCGTGCCGAGAATGGTGCCGCGCCCGCCTGCCAGCGAGGTTCCGCCAAGCACCACCGCCGCGATAGCGTTCATCTCAAAGGCGGTGCCGTTAGCCGGATGGCTGGCCACCAGCTGCGCGGAGACCACGATCCCGGCAATCGCCGCACACAGGCCGGAGAGCATATAGACCAGGATCTTAACCTGCTTGACCTTGACGCCGGAGAGCTCGGCGGCGCGCTCGTTATCGCCAATGGCATAGACGTGGCGACCAAAGGGCAGACGGCGTGCAACGTAGGCGATAATCAGCGCCAGCACGATCATCATCCAGATCGCCCACGGAATGCCGAACAGCGTTCCGGCTCCGATCTCATCAAAGCCGGTATTGCCCAGCAGCGGGTTTCCGGACAGACCGGGGAAGGTCTGTCCATCGGAGGTCAACATTGCCGCCCCGCGCAGGACGTACATTGTGCCAAGGGTACAGATAAAGGGCGCGACGTTGTAGCGGGTGATGATCCAGCCGTTGGCCGCGCCGATCAGGGCGCCGATCAGCAGCACCACGGGTACGATCACCCAGACGCTGGGGAAGATGGCAATACCAAACATCGGCAGCACGATGCCTTTAGTGATCATCCACCCGGCAATCATCCCGCATAGGCCCAGCGTCGCGCCGATAGAGAGGTCGATCCCGGCGGTGATAATCACAAAGGTGATCCCGAGCGCCAGGAAGGCGTTGATAGCGATATGCTTGATCATGATCACCATGCTGCCTGCCGACAGGAATCCCGGCACCATCACCGTAAAGAAGCCGACAATAAGAAAAAGGGCGATAAAGGTACGTAGCTTCAGCAGAATAAGCAGGATATTTTCGCGGGACAGCGAGGCCGCGCCGCGCGGTGTTAACGTAGCCGACTGGACTGTTTTCATCTTAAAACCCCTGAGCACTTGCTGTGACCAGCGCTGATTCTTCGGCCCGATCGCGAACGATATCGGCGGTGAGTTTGCCGCCGGACATCACCAGAATACGGTCGGAAACCGCCATAATTTCTTTTAAATCCGAGGTGGAGAAGACCACCGCGATACCCTGCTGCGAGAGCTGGACCATCATGCGAAACACATCCGCTTTCGCGCCGACGTCAATGCCCCGCGTCGGCTCATCAAGAAACAGCACCCTGGGATTGGTCAGCAGCGAGCGGCCAATCACCACCTTCTGCTGGTTGCCGCCGCTCAGGGCCTGGATCTCTACCTGCGGGGAGGAGACCTTGATCGACAGATCGCCGATGGTGCCTGCCACGACGGCATCCTCCTCTTTGCTGGCAATGGTGAGCCCACGCTGCAGGCGTCGCCACAGGCTGGCGATGGTCAGGTTGCTTGCCACTGAGGAAATAGGGAAGATCCCGGTCCGCTTGCGGTCTTCCGGCACCAGGCTCATGCCCATCCGGATGCGATCGGCGGTCGCCAGACGCTGGGGCACCGGCTTGCTGTCGAGCCAGAGCTTGCCGAAGTAGTTGCGCTCGGTGCCCAGCAGGCACTCGAACAGCTCGGTGCGTCCGGCCCCCATCAGGCCGTAAATACCAACGATCTCTCCGGCATGGACCTTAAAGCTAACGTCGTTAACCACCGTGTTGCCCGCGGCGTTAACGCAGGTAATGTGCTCAGCCTCCAGCAGCGGCGGCCCAAAGGTGCGTCCCGGTTCGAGAAAGTTACTCACCGGATCGCTACCGAGCATCTCGCGGACGATCCACGGCACGTCGATATCTTTTACCTTCGCTTCCGCCTGGAACTTGCCGTCGCGCAGGATAGTAATGACGTCGCCGATGGCCATCAGCTCCTCCAGGCGGTGCGAAATGTAAATGATCGTCACCCCCTGGCGAGTCAGCTCGCGGATCACACGAAACAGGATCTCCACTTCGGTTTTACTCAGCGCCGAGGTGGGTTCGTCGAGGATCAGAATATCCGCATCCTCCGCCAGCGCTTTGGCGATCTCTATCAGCTGCTGCTGGCCGACCTTGAGGTTACCGACCAGCTCACGCGGGGAGATGGGCTGGTCAAGGCGCAGCAACAGCTCGGCGGCGCGACGCTCCTGCTCGCCTTCATTGATGGGGGCAACGCCTTTTTGCAGTTCGCGGCCAAGAAAAATATTCTCGGCCACGTTAAGGTTTTCAAACAGATTTAGCTCCTGATGCACCATGCCGATCCCGTGGGCCGCCGCTGCGCGAGTGCTTGGGAAGTGCACCGGCTCGCCGTTCAGCAGGATCTCGCCAAGGCTGGGCTGCTGGACACCGGCCAGGATCTTCATCAGCGTCGATTTACCGGCCCCGTTCTCGCCAATAATGACGTTAACCTTGCCGCGCCAGACGTTGTAATCAATGTTATCCAGCGCCACGGTGCCGGGAAAGAGCATCGAGATACCGCGGGTGCGCAGGATAATGTCATCCACCGGAGTAACGCTCATTATGGGGCCTCCTGTTTGACATCCAGAGCGGCAGCATCCTGGGCTTTGCCGTTGGCCAGCGTGACGGCAAACAGCACGGTTGCAGGCTTACCGTTCCAGCTGGCGTCGATTTTCGGCAGATGCTTCGCGGCCTCGCGGTTATAGGCGCGAGAGAGCTGGGCGAACTGAACCTGGTTAGTAAAGTCTTCAAACTTAAAGCCGGTGGCATCGCGAATGGCGTTGCCACGCATCACCGGCCCAAGCTGGATCGTCAGCGGCTGGTTGTCGACCGTGAACGTCAGCTTCTGCTCGCGCGCGTTGCTGATATCGACGGCGGTCACCTGGCTAGTCAGGCGAACAAAAACGCTCCTGGGTGCGCCGCTGGCGGCTTTCAGCTGGCTGGCAAACGCGCTGGCATCCAGCGCATGTTGGTTAGCGGCATCCATAACACGGGATTGCCAGGTCTGTTGCGCGATCTGCTGCGGGGTCAGATTGTCGAAATTCTGTTTCGCATTTGGATCGACAGGCATGATTGGCTTGCCGTTTTCATCCAGATCCACCACCGTGCAGGCCGTCAGCAACAGGGTGGTGCACCCTATCAGCGCGACACCCCATTGTTTTACGCCCATAGCGCCTCCGCCTTACTCGCTGAGTTTGAACATGTTGAGTTTTTTAGCGTTTGACTCATCGATCAGGACGCAATCCATCAGCTGTTTTTCGTCTTTCTGCGCTTTGCCGTTTTTCAGGAAGTAGTCCGCCTGTTCAACGGCCATCTGCGCCTGCTCCCAGCCCGGCTGCAAAACGGTGGCTTTGATATTGCCTTTGTTAACAATGGAGTCGCGGGTATAGTCGCTGCCGTCGAAGCCAACGACGATAACATTGGTCTTACCGGCGGCCTTCAGTGCGGCCTCGGCACCTAATGCCATGGTGTCGTTGCCAGAGATCACACCAACGATGTCTGGATTCGTCTGCAGAATGGCTTCCATACGGTTAAAGGCTTCGGTCTGGCTCCAGTTGGCGGTCTGCTGTGCCACCATCTTCATGTCTGGGTAGTCGTCCAGAATGTCGTGATACCCCTGAGAGCGGACGCTGGCGTTGGTGTCCGACTGGCGACCCAGCAGCTCTACATAGGTACCTTTGCCAGCCAGCAGCTTGGCAAACTTCTCGGCACCCAGCTGCGCGCCCTGGTAGTTGTTAGAGACGATCTGCGCCACGGCGATGCCGGTTTTGTTAATCTCGCGATCGATCAGGAAGGTCGGAACGCCTGCGGCCTTGGCTTTCTCCAGCGGCCCGACGGTGGCATCTGCGCCGGCATTATCGAGAATAATCGCTTTCGCCTTACGGGCGATGGCGGTCTCGATCAGCTGGTTTTGTTTGTTTACATCATCGTCATGCGAGGCGACAAGGGTGGTGTAACCTAGCTCTTTGGCTTTCGCCGCCGCGCCATCGGCCTCTGCTTTAAAGAAGGGGTTGTCGTGGGAAGGGGTAATGATAGCAATCAGTCCGTTATCAGCAGCAAACAGCGAACCGGAAGCGGCGATCATAGAAGCGAGCAGTACGGATTTAACAAAGGTAGCGTTCATCGTTTTCTCCACATTGAATATTTATTCAATAATGATTTATTATTCATGTTAACGATAAAGCCGAGTTGTAAAACTGTCTACGGTTTGCGCAGGTAATTTCTTAAAAGGAGAAAAGGATCACGGTCTATAGCATGAAAGGCATGAAGCCGGAGAGGAGGTACATGCAGGCTGCTATTTTGTCGCCAGCAGCATGCGGAGGCGCTTATGGCATTTTTGGCCGCCTTCACTGCCTGCGCTACTGCTTGCCATTCGCAGGCAGGCTTCACGGCGCAGGGCAATCCGCTCCCGCGCACGGTCAGTCTCAACGCAATCAAAAATATGCAGCCAGCGGGTGGCGGCCCGACGCCAGAGCCCTGCACGCTCAAGCGCTTCAGCAATAGCGTCGTTCAGCAGCATAGCTTCGGTTAGGGTCGATGATTCTGTTTCGGACATAGTTAATAGCCGTTAAATCAGTGAGAAAGCGCGGCAGATAAAATCCGCCGCGTAGAGAGGGGCTTAGCGTTTAGCCGCATTTTTGACGTCAGCTTTCGCGTTATCGCAAGCGGCCTGATTGTTAGCGCAGGCATCTTTCGCCGCCTGGGCCTGTTTTTGTGCAGTGGCTTTAGCGGTTGATTTTGCCTGAGTGCACTGGGTTGGGTTATCCTGGCAGGCGGTTTTGGCATTTGCCGCAACCTGACCGTTCGCAGCGCTGGCCGCGCCGCAGACCAGTAATGTACAGACACCCAGCATCATGGCTAACTTTTTCATCGTAATACCTTTTGTTAAAAGATTTTTTCGGTAAAGCACAGCCAGGCTGCGCTGCATTTCCTTGCGCCAGCGATAATACAGGGATATGGCATCCCATAGTCTTGCTAATTAATTTCAACGCGTAACAATGTGCCAGCACTTTTTAATAATGTTACTTTTTTGGCAGCTATTAACTGAAAGGATCGCTAGAGGGGCTTGTTAATAGTGAGGTACATCGCGTTGAGCTGCTGTAAACGGCTATTATAGGCGTTAGTTAAACAGGTAATATTGCCGCCACACTGCCGTCGATGGTTAAGCCACGCCTGCTGGGCATCCTGCATATCACCCTGTGTACCCATGGCAAACAGGCCGCGCAGGAGTCGGTATGTCGTTGTCATTTCTACATCTTTGTCGTTGAGCATCAGGTTAGTGCAAATTGCCTTTTCATCTGCTGATCTGGCTTTTGTGCAGTCGAAGCTGGCAGCGCTGGTGGTAAAAGAAATAAAAAGAGCACAGCTCAGAACTGCTTTTTTCATCTCGGGTCCTTTCTCATTTTTAAAATGATATATGGTGTCTGATTAATAAGTTGAGTTAATGTTATTTGGTTGGTGAATATTTAAATCAGCGTGGTGCGGATAAGTATGGCATATATAAAAAAACCGCCGAAGCGGTTTTTATTCTGCGACTAGCCACATATCGGCTTCGTCAAACATCTCTTCCAGCATGCGGTTCAATTTCTCTCTGTCGCTTTTACTGGCGTCGCTGTTTAGCCCATTGGCCTGCATGGGTTTGACGCGTACCTCGGCGTCCGGGAAGATGCGGTGAACCCGACGCGTTAGCTCGTCCAGGATAATTTCACGGGCGCCCGGCAGCCCGGCCACGTTTCGCTTGTCATACACTAATTCAACAAACACACATCTACCCTCGAAGCCTGGTTATATATACAGGCGTTACTATAGAAGGCTTGCCAGCCAAGGTAAAGCAAAATACGTCGCTGCCGGGTTGCGCTTTATCATATTCATAGTTAAAGCTTTAGTGTGGGGTGTAAGCATATACAGGAGTAATACCGATGAAAATTGTTTGTCTGGGGTGGGGATCGCTGGTCTGGAAGTCTGGCGCTCTGCCAGTGGCAAGTGAGTGGCACGCTGATGGTCCTGAGCTGCCCATAGAGTTTACGCGCGTCAGCGACGGCGGTGAACTGGCTACCGCCATCTGCATTAACGCTACGCCTGTCCCGGTGCTCTGGGCAACGTTGGCAACCCACTCTCTTCACGAAGCGTGTCAGGCGCTTCGCGAGCGGGAGGGGATCCCCGAGGAGCGGGTGGACGGCGTAGGGTCGTTAACGCTCTCTTCTCAGACCACAGGGCTGCTCGCCGACTGGGCCCGCGGGCGCGGCATCGAGGCAATTATTTGGACGGCACTGCCGGCACGCATTGATGACATTGAGGGCAAAGTCCCCACGCCGGAAGCGGCGATCGCTTATCTGCGGGGCCTGACGGGAGAGGAGGGGGAACATGCCAAAAGCTATATTCAACAGGTACCGGAACAGATTGATACGCGCTATCGGCGAGAAATCAGAGCGGCATTAGGCTGGTAAGACATGACTAACACTCCCCCGCACAGGCGGGGGAGGCGAGGGAGTTAAACGTTTTTACGCTCGATGGTTTGTTCACCCCAGAACAGTGAATCTGCATCGGTTTTCTTGAAGGCACGAATCAGCACTTCGTCATTTCCCTCTTCCCAGATCTTTTCTGCCAGCTTCTCGTCGTAGTTGGCAACTTCAAAAATGGCTTCGGCAATTTCTGGCGAAGTATTACGGATACTTGCCCATTCGCCGACGTGATGAGCTTTTGCTTCCTGATTTGGCATCTTACTTCTCCTGTTAGGGTTAACCTTTTAACTTAACGGCCAGGCCGGCCACGTATTCGCCCTGATAGCGGGCAATAGCCAGCTCTTCCTCGCTGGGCTGGCGGGAACCGTCGCCACCCGCAATGGTCGTCGCGCCGTATGGCGTACCGCCGCGAACTTCAGAGATATCGAACAGCTCTTTTGTGCCATAGCCAATCGGCACAATCACCATCCCATGATGTGCAAGCGTAGTCCATGTCGAGGTGATTGTGTGCTCCTGCCCGCCACCCGTACCGGTGGAGCTGAATACGCTGGCAACCTTGCCATAGAGGGCACCGGACGCCCACAGGCCGCCCGTCTGATCAAAGAAGGTGCGCATCTGCCCAGACATGTTGCCGAAACGCGTCGGCGTACCCACGATAATGGCGTCGTACTCAGCCAGCTCCTGCGGGGTAGCGACCGGGGCGGACTGTGCCTTACCGCCTGATTTCTCAAACAGCTCCTGCGGCATCGTTTCTGGTACGCGCTTAATCACTACCTCAACGCCTTCCACCTTTCCTGCGCCTTCAGCCACGGCGTGCGCCAGGGTTTCAATGTGCCCGTACATGGAATAATAAAGAACCAGAACCTTTGCCATCTTTTCACTCCTCGGTTGCCATCAGGGTATAGTTAAAGATATGCCGTCAGGCTGAGAGTGCAAATCGGATCGCGCTTATTTTACAGCGGGATTAGCATGCCACAGGGGCAAACTAATCCCGGAAGGCAGAGAAAACGGGTAATTTATTATGTCATTTTCTGTAACAAATTTACCGCGTGCGCTTCTGAGCGGGTGCGATATTTAATATCGATATCCAGTGAGAGGTTTGCTGTGACATTAAACACTGTCGTCTGGCCATAACACTCCATATTACTGTTCAGGAGATCGCCAGATAATACTTTGCAACCCGTTAACGTGGTAGCAAGCGTAAACTCTCCTTTTTCATTAAGGGTACACAGGCAGCCGGTATTGACATTGTAGTGGATAATAATGCTGCACAATTCACTCCTCCTGTAAGGCGTATTTTTGCTGATTCATGGCTGTTTAACCGGACGCAACGCCGGGAAAAGGATCACATCGCGAATAGAGGGAGCATTAGTAAACAGCATCACCATGCGATCGATACCAATACCTAACCCGGCGGTAGGGGGTAACCCGTACTCAAGCGCCGTCACGTAGTCCTCATCATAAAACATCGCTTCGTCATCCCCGGCCTCTTTCGCCATCACCTGCTCTCTAAAGCGCTCGGCCTGATCTTCGGCATCATTAAGCTCAGAGAAGCCGTTGCCAATCTCTCTGCCGCCAATGAAAAACTCAAAGCGATCGGTGATGTCCGGATTGGCGTCGTTTCTGCGCGCCAGCGGCGAGACCTCTGCCGGATACTCGGTAATGAACGTAGGCTGGATAAGGTGCTTTTCGGCAACCGCATCGAAGAGTTCGGTAATAATACGGCCATACCCCCAGCCCGCCTCAATCTTAATATCCAGGCGCTCGGCAAGACGCAGCGCCGACCCTGGGGTTGCTAAATCCTCAGCGACAATGCCCTCCCCGTGGCGGAGGATCGCCTCTGTCATGGTCAGGCGGTCAAAGGAGCGGCCAAAATCAAACGTCCAGTCGCCGTACTGAACGGTCGTTTTGCCCAGCACCGTCTGGGCAACGTGCCGGAAGAGCGATTCGGTAAAGGTAATCAGGTCGTTGTAGTCGGCATAGGCCTCGTACATCTCCATCATAGTGAACTCAGGGTTATGACGGACGGAGATGCCTTCGTTGCGAAAATTGCGGTTGATTTCGAATACTCTCTCGAAGCCGCCAACCACCAGCCTTTTAAGATAGAGCTCTGGCGAAATACGCAGATACATCTGCTGGTCAAGGGCATTATGGTGGGTCATAAACGGCCTTGCTGATGCGCCGCCGGGAATGGCCTGCATCATTGGCGTCTCTACCTCCAGAAAGCCACGGGCCTGCATGAAGGCGCGAATGGCGCTGAGAATGTGTGAACGCGTAACAAAGGTGCGTCGCGTGCTATCGTTGACGATCAGGTCCACGTAGCGCTGGCGATAGCGCATCTCGCGATCCGCCAGGCCATGAAACTTATCGGGGAGCGGCCGTAGCGCTTTGGTTAGAGGGGCGATCCGGCTGGCGTGCAGGGTGAGCTCGCCGGTCTGGGTTTTAAACAGCGTGCCCTCAACGCCGATGATATCGCCCAGATCGCAGCGTCTGATGTGCTGCTGATACTGCACCTCCCCCAGAGAGGATTGGGCGGCATAGATTTGGATCTTACCGCCGCAGTCCTGTAAAACCAGGAAGGCTGCTTTGCCCATAATGCGGCGTGACATGACGCGCCCGGCAATAGCGACCTGAACATTTTCGGCCTGTAGCGTCGCGGTATCACACTCTGCATAGCGCGCATAAAGCGCGTCAGCGGTTCTGTTCCGGCGAAAATCGTTTGGGAAAGCGATCCCCTCTTCGCGTAGCTGCGCCAGCTTCTCGCGACGTACTTCCCGCTCACCCGTTAACGCTTGCTCAAACACTGCTCTCTCTTCGCTCATAGCCGCTCCTTGTGTATCGCTGTTTTCACAACAATCGTTTTCACAACAATCTACGACCAGGCAGCCAGCAAAAGCAAGTGTTTTTCTCTAAAATGAGATCATGTTGATCTTAATTGGGGTTACGTGAACCGCTAACAAACGCCCTGTTCAGGCGTCGCGCTTAATCTTACTGATAATGGCCATCGCTTCCTGCATAAACCGGGCTTTTTCGCTGGTAGAGAGTGAGGCGATATGTCGGGCCAGCGGACCAAATACTTCGGCATGGTTCATTATCCCCTGCACACCCTCTTTATGAATAACGCGCAGCAGCGCCTCACGTTCGCTGTCATCCAGCGACGAGTAGACCATTGACCAGGCAAACTGCAGCGGATCGTCTACCGGCTTAGGCGTGGTATGCCATTTCGCCTCGGTCTCTTTAAGCTCGCGTGGGTTACGCTCGCTGCCGCCGTAGGCCAGCCACTCCAGAGAGACGTTCTCCCGCTCAGCAATTTTTATTGCCACGTTAAACGAAGGGTCGGTTCCCCGGCTGATGTAGTTATTTAGCGTGGAGTAGGGAAGCTGCCACTCTTCGGCCGCCGCCCGGGTACTGCGGTTACCAATCAGTAGCCTTAGCCTGTCCGCCAGCGTCTCCTGCCCGGCTGTACGGTATGAAATTGTCTCTTCGCCTTCCATTTTTAGTCCATCCGCGACGGTGTAGGTAGTCTGATCTTCATAGAGATCACAAAACGAGTTTAGAATCACAAATTCTTCAGATAACGCTTTTATTCATCTCAAAAGAGATCAATGATACTACCACGTTATCACCAGGTGATTAGCGTTCGGGATTATCCCATAGGGTTGAAGAAGAGGTTAGATGAATTATGAGTAAAGTTGAAGCCACGCAGATGGACTGGTGTCGTATCGACATTGTCGCCGCGCTTCACAAGCGCGGGTACTCGATACGTGAACTGTCGATCCAGGCCGGTCTCAAACCGGACACCTTAAAAAACGTGCTCTCACGAGCCTATCCGAAAGCAGAGCGCATCATTGCCGACGCCATTGGCGTAGAGCCTGCACAGATCTGGCCAAGCCGTTATGCCAAGCAGAAGGATACGCACTAACAGAGGCACTCGCTGGCGAAAAATAAACTCCGCCGTGCCGTTAACTATTCCGCGTAATAGAACAGACGCTTTATCAACAGGACAGTAATTAACCATTACTGGCAATCTATTTTTATATCTGTAAGAGGGTGTTATGAGTCAGCCTGGAAATAAAATGGGTGTACTCCAGCTCACCGTATTAACTGCGGTTAATATGATGGGCTCAGGGATTATTATGCTGCCGACGAAATTAGCCGAGGTCGGGACAATATCTATTCTGTCATGGTTGGTCACGGCATTAGGCTCGCTGGCGCTGGCCTTCGCTTTCTCTAAGTGTGGCCTGTTTAGTCAAAAGAGCGGCGGCATGGGGGGCTACGCAGAATATGCATTTGGTAAGTCAGGAAACTTTATTTCCAACTATACCTATGCTATTAGCCTGTTAATTGCCAATATTGCCATCGCTATTTCCGCAGTGGGTTACGGCAGCGATCTTCTCGGCGTCGTCCTCTCGCCGGTGGGCGCGTGCGTGGCGACCATCGGCGTGATATGGGTGACCACCATCTGTAACTTTGGCGGGGCAAAAATCACCGGGCGTATTGGCTCCGTGACCGTCTGGGGCGTGATTATCCCGGTAGTCGGCCTGAGCATTTTTGGCTGGTTCTGGTTCAAGCCCTCGCTCTATATCAGCGCCTGGAACCCTAACCACAGCAGCTTCTTCTCTGCGGTCTCTACCTCTATTTCCATGACGCTGTGGGCATTTCTCGGTCTGGAGTCAGCCTGCGCCAACATGGACGCGGTTGAGAACCCGCAAAAGAATGTCCCTATTGCCGTGTTCGGCGGAACCCTGGCCTGTGCCGTCGTTTATATCCTGTCGACTAATGTTATCTCCGGCATTGTGCCTAATGCCGACCTGCTGAACTCCACAGCGCCTTTTGGCCTCGCTTACGCCAGCATGTTTACCCCCTTCGTGGGTAAAGTCGTGATGTTGCTGATGACCCTGGCCTGTATTGGTTCCCTGTTGGGGTGGCAGTTTACCGTGGGCCGCGTTTTTAAATCATCGGCGGATATCGGCTATTTCCCGCGGATTTTCTCCCGCGTCACGAAAGCCGACGCACCCGTGGTTGGCATGATCGTTCTCGGCATTATCCAGACCCTGCTGGCGCTAATGACCATTAGCCCATCCCTGAATAAACAGTTTAACAGTTTGGTTAATCTGGCCGTTATAACCAACCTCATCCCCTATGTGCTCTCAATGGCAGCGCTTATTCCCATGCAGCGCCTGGCCGGGGTCACCAAGTCCCAGTTCCGCATCAATACCTGTACCGCCGTGATTGGCACTGTCTACAGCTTCTATGCCCTCTACGCATCTGGCGAAGAGGCGATGATGCTCGGCGCACTTACCACCTTTGCGGGCTGGTCGTTCTGGGGAATTTTTATTGATAAGCAAGACAAACACACACTGATAAATAAATAAGGATATTAAGATGAAGACCATAGCAATAATGAATCACCCTGGCGTTATTTTTAAAGAGACCGCACTGCAGGAGCTGGGCCAGCGCTTAAGTGCCATGGATTTCCGTATTCTCTATCCCGAGAATACTGACGATCTGCTGGGGCTCATTAACAATAACGCCAAAATCTGTGGCGTGGTGATTGATTGGGATAGCTATAATCTCAGTCTGACCCAGCAGATCGGCGCGCTTAACGATCGGCTCCCGATCTATATGTTTGCCAATAAGAACAGCGCGCTCGATCTGACGCTGCGTGACTTAGAAGCTAATATTCACTTCTTTGAGTACGCCCTCGACGTTGCCTGCGATATTGCCAATAAAATCCAGCAGGTAACGGAAGCTTATTACGACAAAATTCTGCCGCCGCTGACGAAGGCACTTTTTAACTATGTGAACGCTGGGAAATATACCTTCTGTACGCCCGGCCATATGTCGGGAACCGCGTTTCAGAAGAGCCCGGTGGGTAGCCTGTTTTACGACTTCTTTGGTGCCAACACCATGAAGTCGGACATCTCGGTATCGGTGACGGAGCTAGGCTCGCTGCTGGATCACTCTGGTCCTCACAAGGAAGCAGAGGAGTATATCGCCCGTACCTTCAACGCCGAACGTAGCTATATGGTGACCAACGGCACCTCTACGGCCAATAAAATTGTCGGCATGTACGCTGCGCCGGTGAAAAGCACGGTGCTGATCGATCGTAACTGCCATAAATCCCTGACGCATCTGCTGATGATGAGCGACGTCACGCCGATCTACCTGCGGCCTACCCGTAACGCCTTCGGCATTTTAGGGGGCATTCCGCAGAGCGAGTTTTCACACAGGGCGATCCAGCAGAAGGTTAACGCTACGCCGGGAGCGAGCTGGCCGGTGCACGCGGTGATCACCAACTCTACCTACGACGGCCTGCTGTATGACACCGACTATATCAAGCAAAACCTGGAGGTGAACTCGATCCACTTTGATTCTGCCTGGGTGCCCTATACCAATTTCAACCCTATCTACAAAGGGCTGTGCGGCATGAGCGGCGAGCGCACAGAGGGTAAGGTGATCTATGAAACGCAGTCGACCCATAAGCTGCTGGCGGCATTTTCCCAGGCGTCCATGATCCATATTAAGGGCGACTTTAACGAGGAGACGTTTAACGAATCCTTTATGATGCACACCTCCACGTCGCCTCACTACGGTATCGTCGCCTCCATTGAGACCGCGGCGGCGATGATGGAGGGGAGCGCGGGTAAACGGCTGGTGCAGGACGCTATCGATCGCGCTATCTCCTTCCGTCAGGAGATCAAAAAGCTTAGCGCCGAGAGCGACGGTTGGTTCTTTGATGTCTGGCAGCCTGAGGATATCAGCACCACCGAGTGCTGGCCGCTGAAAGGGGAGGAGACCTGGCACGGCTTCAGGAATATCGATGACGACCATATGCATCTGGATCCGGTGAAGGTGACGCTGTTAACGCCGGGGATGAATAAGCAGGGCGAAATGACGGAGCGCGGTATTCCAGCATGGATCGTCTCGAAATACCTCGACTATCATGGCATCGTTGTTGAGAAGACCGGCCCCTACAATCTGCTATTCCTGTTCAGCATCGGGATTGATGAAACCAAGGCGTTGAGCCTGCTGCGTGCCCTGACAGACTTCAAGCGCGAGTACGACAGTAACAAGCGTATTAAAGAGATGATGCCTGCGCTCTATGCCCTTGATCCTGAATTCTATAAGGAGATGCGTATTCAGGAGCTGGCCCAGGGTATGCACGAGGTGATCAGTAAGCATAACCTGCCTGAGCTGATGTATCGCGCCTTTGAGACCTTACCAAAAATGGTGATGAACCCGTGGGCCGCGTGGCAGAAAGAGATAAACGGTGACATTGAGGAGGTCTACATCGATGAGATGATTGGTCGCGTCAATGCCAATATGATCCTGCCCTATCCGCCGGGGGTACCGCTGGTTATGCCAGGTGAGATGCTAACGGAAGATAACCGTCCGGTGCTGGAGTTTATTCAGATGCTATGCGAGATCGGCTCACACTATCCTGGTTTTGAGACTGATATTCACGGCGCGTATCGCAAGGCAGACGGCAGATACACGATTAAAGTGTTGAAAAATAATCACTAATCCTTGAGCTTGAGTAATGAGCGGCGGGCGCAGAGCCCGCCGATGCCAGCGAGCTAACAGGCTGTAGCAAATTGACACATTTTTGGTCAGCTTCATTTCGCAAGATATAAGAAAGGCTTATGAATTGAAAGCCGCAGAAACCCTACTTTTGCCTGATATCCTGTTGCAGAATATTACTGTCTGCTGGCCGTCGATGCCGTTTGCACTAGGCTTATTTCTACGCGGCGACGAAATATCTACTTTTTATACGCCGTCAGGTGAAAGAATTGTCTTTTACTGAATGCAGTATGATGTCTAATGTATTGATTCTGGAGGTCAGAAATGGCAGAACATCGTGGTGGTTCTGGTAACTTCGCAGAAGATCGTGAAAAAGCATCAGAAGCAGGTCGTAAAGGTGGCCAGCACAGCGGGGGTAACTTCAAAAACGACCCTGAGCGCGCATCCGAAGCTGGCAAAAAAGGGGGCAAAAGTAGCCATGGTGGTGGCGGCCAAGGCGGCGGCAATAACCGCTAGATGCCAGTACCATCGCAGCGTAAGATAAGTTAATAGTATGACCTCTTACGTTTGTCCCGCCGTCGGGTTCGCCCGGCGGTTTTTTTATGCCTTTTTTCTGCCAAATCGTTGAACTGACTCCTCTACCATCGCACACTACAGGGCTTCGTCCTGGGCTGGTGGTAAAATGACCCCGTTTTTCTCTCGCTATAAATTCTCTGTTAAGCCGCAAGAGGCACTCCTGATCCTCATCACGATGTTCTGGGGCGGCACGTTTTTGGCCGTTCAGTACGCCGTGACCTTGAGCGGTCCGCTCTTTTTTGTCGGCCTGCGCTTTGCCACGGCGGCTATTGCGGTTGCGCTGCTCTCCCTTAAGGTGCTGCGCGGCATAACCTGGCTTGAGATTAAGGCCGGGGTGGCCATCGGTGTCTCTATCGCCTTCGGCTATGGCCTGCAAACCTGGGGACTGCAAACCATCTCCAGCAGCAAGTCCGCTTTTATTACGGCAATGTATGTGCCACTGGTGCCGCTGTTGCAGTGGCTTTGCCTCGGCAGGCTGCCGGGCCTGATGTCCTGCGTGGGCATTACCCTGGCCTTTGGCGGGCTGGTCTTGCTGGCGGGGCCGGAGGGTAACATGCTGGCGATGGGGGAGGGGGAGTGGATCACCCTGGTCAGCGCGGTCGCCATTGCCGCTGAAATTATTCTCATCAGCGCCTGGGCGGGCAAGGTGGATATCCGGCGGGTGACCGTCATTCAGCTAGCTACCGCCTCGGTGGTAGCCTTTGCCGCCACAGGTCCGGCGGGCGAGTCCGTGCCGTCGTTCTCTCCTGCGCTGCTGCTGGTGGCCGCCGGGCTGGGTATCTTCAGCGCGATTATTCAGGTCACTATGAACTGGGCCCAGCGCAGCGTATCCCCAACCCGGGCAACGGTGATCTATACCGGCGAACCGGTGTGGGCAGGTATTTTTGGACGTCTGGCAGGGGAACGTCTGCCGCTGCTGGCGCTGTTCGGTGGGGCGCTAATCGTGCTTGGGGTGCTGGTGAGCGAGCTTAAGCTCAGCAGAAAAAAAGCGCCGTCGGCGACGGCGTCGTTAAACGAAGAGTAGCGTGATGCGGTCAGTTCGCAGGCGGCAGCGGGCAGCTGAGATCGCCCTCTTCGCACTGCATCAGCGAGGCCAAAAAGGCTTCGCGCTCGGCGGTTTTATCATGCAGGCACTGGTTATGGACCATTGGCTGCACGCTTCCCCCTTCGGTACCCGAAGCGATCAGCGCGCAGTCGGCGTCGCGCACGCTAATCCACGTCTGCTGTGCCTTCTTCAACAGCTCGCGCTGGGGGGCGGCGGCCCGCTGCAGGGCGGCCTGATACGTCTCATTGAGCTTTTTATCCGCTGCCTGATACTGCTGCGCGGTACAGCTGTTTAGATCGGACTGGGTGCTGGCATTGTCACACTCGTCCGCCAGCGCGCCGGTGCTTAACAGCAAAGCCACGCCTGCAATAAATAAAGGTTTCATTTTGCCTCCAAATGAAAAAGCCGGATACGCTGTGCTTATCCGGCCCACGGTTACACTGTATCCCCGGTAAGCGTAGCGCCACCGGGGAATATTACACTATTACCCGATTGTCATCAGGCTGGCGTTGCCTCCGGCAGCGGCGGTATTGACGCTCAGGGAGCGCTCCAGGTAGAGACGCTCCAGCACGATCGCCGTTTCGCCCCGCGCAAAGCCCTGCACCGAGATAATCGCGCCGTCGCGGGCGGCAACCTGCTCGCAGATTGCCCGCAGCTGGTCGGAATCACCGTGGTAGATCACCGCGTCAAACGCCTGAGCCAGCAGCGCATCTGGCTTGGCGAAGGCGATGCGCGCTGCCACCGCAGGCGGCAGCTGCTTCGCCAGATCGCGATGCAGTCCATCCTCCGGCCACAGCACCTTGCTGCCCACCGCCAGCACCGCAGCCAGCTGTACCAGCGCATCCTGCTCGTTATCCGCCATGCAGAGCACGCTATCACGCGGCAGCAGCGTCCAGGTGTTGCGCTCACCGGTAGGGCCAGGCAGCAGGCGCTGGGTACCGCTCTGCGCCTGCTCGCCAAACTGCTGGCAGAGTTCAACCAGTTCAGGACGGCTGGTAGCCCAGGCGCTTAACGCCTCCAGCGGCTGAGCCAGCACGCTGCGCAGTCGGGCATCAACTGGGCGCACCGCGTCATGGCGTGCCAGGGTCACACCCAGCGCATTTTGCGGTCGGCTTGCCAGCAGGCGGTAGAGATAGAGCGGCCCGCCCGCTTTAGGCCCGGTGCCCGAGAGCCCCTCTCCGCCAAACGGCTGGACACCCACTACCGCGCCCACCATGTTGCGGTTGACGTAGAGGTTACCCACGTAGGCGTTGCCGGTAACCTGAGCAATGGTTTCGTCGATACGGGTATGCACCCCGAGGGTCAGACCGTAGCCGGAGGCGTTGATCTGGCGGATCGTCTCATCCAGCTGGCTGCGGCTGAAGCGCACCACGTGCAGCACCGGACCGAAGACCTCTTTTTTCAGCTCGTCAATGCTGTCCAGCTCGATCAGGGTTGGCGCAACGAAGGTGCCGGTCTGCCACTCTTTCGCATCCTCGCTGTTTTCGCGCACCGCCTGGAACACCGGACGGCCTTTGGCCCGCATCGCCTGGATATGGCGTTCGATAGCATTTTTTGCCTCGGCGTCGATCACCGGACCGATATCCGTCGACAGACGGCCAGGGTTGCCCATTCGGCTCTCTGCCATCGCACCACGCAGCATTTTCAGCGTGTGGTCAGCAATATCCTCCTGCAGGCAGAGCAGACGCAGGGCCGAGCAGCGCTGGCCCGCGCTATCAAACGCTGAGGCCATCACATCGACCACGACCTGCTCGGTCAGCGCCGAGGAGTCAACGATCATGGCATTCATACCGCCGGTTTCGGCGATCAGCGGGGTGGGACGACCCTGTGCGTCGAGGCGCGGAGCAATGCTGCGCTGTAGCAGGGTCGCGACCTCGGTCGAGCCGGTAAACATCACGCCGCGCACGCGGTTGTCGGCGGTCAGCTGCGCGCCAACGGTTTCGCCCCGGCCTGGCAGAAGCTGAACCACGCCAGCAGGAACGCCCGCTTCCCGCAGCAGGGCTACGCTCTGGGCAGCAATCAGCGGCGTTTGCTCCGCCGGCTTCGCCAGCACGCTGTTACCCGCCGCCAGGGCTGCTGCAACCTGTCCGGTAAAGATAGCCAGCGGGAAGTTCCACGGGCTGATACAGACCACCGGGCCCAGCGGGCGATGGGTCTCATTGTCGAAATCGTCCCGCACCTGGCCCGCGTAGTAGCGCAGGAAATCAACGGCTTCGCGTACCTCGGCAATGGCGTTGCTGAAGGTTTTACCCGCCTCGCGCACCAGGATGCCGATCAGCTGCTGGGTCTGATCCTCCATCAGCATGGCAGCACGTTCCAGGATAGCGGCGCGCTCCTGGGGCGGGGTGGCAAACCAGATAGGTCCGGTATTTACCGCGCTCTCCAGCGCCTGCTCCACCTCCGCAGAGGTCGCTTCCCGTGCGTAGCCGACAATATCTTTCGGCTCGGCTGGGTTGATCACGGCAACCCTCTCGCCGTCCTCAACCGGTTGCTCCAGCAGCGGCCCGGCCTGCCAGGTGTGCAGCGCGCTGTTGAGTAGGGCAGAGGAGAGCGACGCCAGACGGTGCTCGTTCGCCAGATCCAGCCCGGCGGCATTCACCCGACCGTCGCCATAGAGATCCACCGGCAGAGGGATCTTCGGATGCGGCAGGCCAATCTGACCCTCCTGGGCCGCCAGCTTTTCAACGGCGCTCACCGGATCGGCCACCAGCTCGTCAAGAGGCAGGGTGGTGTCGGCGATGCGGTTAACAAAGGAGGTATTCGCGCCGTTCTCCAACAGGCGGCGGACCAGGTAGGCCAGCAGCGTCTCATGGGTGCCGACCGGAGCGTAGATACGGCAGGGGCGGTTCAGCTTGCCGTCGGCAATATTGCCCACCACCTGCTCATAGAGCGGTTCGCCCATGCCGTGCAGGCACTGGAACTCATACTGGCCCGGATAGT
The DNA here is from genome assembly GCF_037152055.1 of Pseudescherichia sp. AS216. Classification (NCBI taxonomy): domain Bacteria; kingdom Pseudomonadati; phylum Pseudomonadota; class Gammaproteobacteria; order Enterobacterales; family Enterobacteriaceae; genus Pseudescherichia; species Pseudescherichia sp. AS216. The sequence goes on from NZ_JBBCMV010000001.1 coordinate 686,006, forward strand.
AGTTCTCCCCGGCAAGCTGGTAGATGGCGGCCAGGGTGTGGGCGTTGTGGGTCGCAAACTGCGGGTAGATCAGATTCGGTACGCTGAGCAGCTTTTTCGCACAGGCGATATAGGAGACGTCGGTATAGACCTTGCGGGTATAGACCGGGTAGCCCTCAAGCCCCTCAACCTGGGCGCGTTTGATTTCGCTGTCCCAGTAGGCACCTTTCACCAGACGGATCATCAGGCGGCGACGGCTGCGGGAGGCGAGATCGGTCAGGTAGTCAATGACAAACGGGCAGCGCTTCATATAGGCCTGGATCACGAAGCCGATGCCGTTCCAACCCGCCAGATCCGGATCGAAGCAGAGTTTTTCCAGCAGATCGAGAGAGATCTCCAGCCGGTCCGCCTCTTCGGCGTCGATGTTGATCCCGATATCGTACTGGCGCGCCAGCAGGGTTAAGGACTTCAGGCGCGGATAGAGCTCGCTCATCACCCGGTCATACTGCGCCCGACTGTAGCGCGGATGCAGCGCCGACAGCTTGATGGAGATCCCCGGACCCTCATAGATGCCGCGGCCGTTGGAGGCTTTACCAATGGCGTGGATCGCCTGCTGATAGGAGACCATATAGGCCTGTGCATCCGTAGCGGTCAGCGCCGCCTCGCCCAGCATATCGTAAGAGTAGCGGAACCCTTTCTCCTCCAGCTTGCGCGCGTTCGCCAGCGCTTCGGCAATGGTTTCACCGGTAACAAACTGTTCGCCCATCAGGCGCATCGCCATGTCGACGCCTTTACGGATCAGCGGCTCGCCGCTCTTGCCGATGATACGGTTCAGCGAGCGCGAGAGGCTGGCTTCATTATGGGTAGACACCAGGCGGCCGGTAAACAGCAGGCCCCAGGTCGCGGCGTTAACAAACAGCGAGGGGCTGCGTCCGATGTGCGACTGCCAGTTGCCATTGCTGATTTTGTCACGGATCAACGCGTCACGGGTGGCCTTGTCCGGAATACGCAGCAGCGCTTCGGCCAGACACATCAGGGCGACACCCTCCTGGGAGGAGAGGGAGAACTCCTGAAGCAGGCTCTGCACCATCCCTGCACGGCCGGTGGCGGTTTTCTGGTTACGCAGCTTTTCCGCCAGGCGGTAGGCCAGCTTTTGCGCCCGCTCGCCCACCGGCTCTGGCAGGCGCGCCTGCTCCAGCAGCATCGGGACGGCGTCGGTTTCCGCACGACGCCAGGCGGCGGTGATGGCCGCGCGGCTCACTGACTGAGGCAGGATCTGCTCGGCAAATTCCAGGAAGGGCTGATGCGGCTCGTCTTTCGGTACGCTGGCCTCGGCGTGCTCGCTCTCTGTACCGTTGGTCTGGCCCGGTAGCTCCGGCAGCGCGTCACCGCTCTCAACGCGCTCAAGATAGTTAAAGATGGCCTGCTTAATCAGCCAGTGCGGCGTGCGATCGATCTGCGTCGCGGCCTGCTTAATACGTTCACGCGTGGCATCATCAAGCTTAACCCCCATCGTGGTGCTACCCATGCATCTACTCCTCAATATTATCGTTACTCAACTCGTTAGCGAGGAATATCTACCATGTTGCAACTTTGTGCAACCATGTTAATTGTGACGCGGCCAGCAAGCTGAAAAATGAATGGATTGTTAAAAGAGATCCTGCTCTCAGAATCAGCGCTAGCATGCTGAAAAGCCAGGAACCATGCGGTGCTTAACACTTTTGCACGGTGTTACCTTGCAAAGCGTGAGCGAGTGCAACCTATTAGAAAATGGTATCGTAACGGGGATGTAATTCATGTGAATGCCATGTTAAATCGATTGTGGTTAGAAATCGCTTCCGGCAGGATACGGTCGCCCAACACAACAACGAGACTTTTTCCCCGTTCCGGAAAAGGTCAGCGCAGCAGATATGACGTTTGCTGACGAAGAGATCTGGAGACTTTTGAATGGCAATGAGCACACCGATGCTGGTGACGTTTCTTATTTACATCTTTGGCATGATTTTGATTGGCTTTGTCGCCTGGCGATCGACAAAAAACTTTGACGACTATATTCTCGGCGGGCGCAGCCTGGGGCCGATGGTAACTGCCCTCTCTGCGGGCGCGTCCGATATGAGCGGCTGGCTGCTGATGGGCCTGCCTGGGGCAATTTTTATCTCTGGTATCTCTGAAAGCTGGATCGCTATTGGCCTGACGCTGGGGGCATGGATCAACTGGAAGCTGGTGGCGGGCCGCCTGCGCGTGCACACCGAGGTGAACAACAATGCCCTGACGCTGCCGGACTACTTCACCGGCCGCTTTGAAGATCGTAGCCGCGTGCTGCGCATCATCTCTGCGCTGGTTATTCTGCTCTTCTTCACCATCTACTGTGCCTCTGGCATCGTGGCAGGGGCGCGTCTGTTTGAAAGCACCTTTGGCATGAGCTACGAAACGGCGCTGTGGGCCGGTGCGGCAGCAACCATCATCTATACCTTCGTGGGCGGCTTCCTGGCCGTAAGCTGGACCGACACCGTGCAGGCCAGCCTGATGATCTTCGCCCTGATCCTCACTCCGGTCATGGTGATGGTCTCCGTGGGCGGCTTCGATGAGTCGCTGATGGTCATTAAGCAGAAGAGCATTGAAAACGTCGACATGCTCAAAGGGCTGAACTTCGTGGCTATCGTCTCGCTGCTGGGCTGGGGCCTGGGCTACTTTGGCCAGCCGCATATTCTGGCGCGCTTTATGGCGGCGGACTCCCACCACACCATCGTTCACGCTCGCCGGATCAGCATGACCTGGATGATCCTCTGCCTGGCCGGTGCGGTCGCCGTAGGCTTCTTTGGTATCGCTTACTACAGCAACAACCCAGGGCAGGCTGGGGCGGTAAACCAGAACGCCGAGCGCGTGTTCATCGAACTGGCGCAGGTGCTGTTTAACCCATGGGTTGCCGGTGTGCTGCTCTCTGCTATTTTGGCAGCGGTGATGTCGACCCTGAGCTGCCAGCTGCTGGTCTGCTCCAGCGCCATCACTGAAGATCTCTACAAGGCGTTTCTGCGTAAACACGCAAGCCAGACGGAGCTGGTGTGGGTCGGACGTGTCATGGTGCTGGTGGTCGCGCTGGTGGCTATTGCCCTGGCGGCTAACCCGGAAAACCGCGTGCTGGGTCTGGTGAGCTATGCCTGGGCTGGTTTTGGTGCCGCCTTTGGTCCGGTGGTGCTCTTCTCGGTGCTGTGGTCGCGCATGACCCGTAACGGTGCGCTGGCGGGGATGATCATCGGGGCGGTAACCGTTATCGTCTGGAAGCACTTTGAGCTGCTGGGCCTGTATGAGATCATTCCGGGCTTTATCTTCGGCAGCATCGGTATTGTGCTCTTCAGCCTGCTGGACAAAGCGCCGTCCGCAAGCATGCAGGCGCGCTTTGCCGAGGCGGATGCGCACTACCACACCAAGCCGGAACCACGCGTAGCAAACTAACCGTTATACACGCACCGGAGCCGCTTTCCGGTGCGTTTTCTCACTTCTTATTTACAATTTTCCAACCTTTGGTTCACCGTCCAGTACGCGGCCTGTTCTGCGTAACATTCTGAGAAACTTCCGCGCAGAAATTACTTGTGTTTCTTGCTGCCGTAATGATAATCACTATCATTGAAATTTACTTTTCTTTGCATCATTTGACGCTGATTAACATTCAAAGGTTTACCGCATGTTTGTGCCATTTCTCATTATGTTACGCGAAGGACTCGAAGCGGCGCTGATCGTTAGCCTCATCGCCAGCTACCTCAAGCGTACCCAACGCGGCCGCTGGATAGGTGTGATGTGGATCGGCGTTTTTCTCGCCGCCGCGCTCTGCCTCGCGCTCGGTATCATCATCAATGAAACCACCGGCGAGTTTCCTCAGAAAGAGCAGGAGCTGTTTGAGGGCATCGTCGCGGTCATCGCCGTGGTGATCCTGACATGGATGGTTTTCTGGATGCGCAAAGTGTCGCGCAACGTCAAGGTGCAGCTTGAGCAGGCCGTTGATAACGCCCTGAAGCAGGGCAATCATCACGGCTGGGCACTGATTATGATGGTCTTCTTTGCTGTGGCGCGGGAAGGGCTGGAGTCGGTCTTCTTCCTGCTGGCGGCGTTTCAGCAGGATGTGGGTATCTGGCCTCCTGTGGGGGCCCTCACCGGGCTGGCGACGGCGGTGGTCATCGGCTTCCTTATCTACTGGGGCGGTATTCGCCTTAACATGGCCGCGTTTTTCAAATGGACCAGCCTGTTTATCCTGCTGGTGGCCGCCGGGCTGGCCGCGGGGGCGATCCGCGCCTTCCACGAGGCGGGCCTGTGGAACCATTTCCAACAGGTGGCCTTCGATCTCAGCAACACCCTGAGCACCCATACGCTGTTTGGCACGTTGCTGGAGGGTATTTTTGGCTACCAGGAAGCCCCCAGCGTCAGTGAGGTGGTGGTCTGGTTTGCCTATCTTATTCCGGCGCTGGTGCTGTTTATGCTGCCGCCGCGCCCAGGGGCGCAGATGTCGCCCGGGGCTTCCTGATGTTTACTCAGCGTGACAATAATAGTTACAACATACTTTTAAAGGGAAAGGTCATGGCAACGCATTTTCGTCGTAGTGCTTTACAGGTTGGTATTGCCGCGCTGCTCGCCTGCGCGTTTAACGCCCAGGCGGCGGATGTTCCTCAGGTGAAGGTTACGGTAACGGATAAACAGTGTGAACCGATGAACCTCACGGTCAACGCGGGCAAGACACAGTTCATTATCCTCAACCACAGCCAGAAAGCGCTGGAGTGGGAGATCCTGAAGGGCGTCATGGTAGTTGAGGAGCGGGAGAACATCGCGCCGGGCTTTAGCCAGAAGCTGACCGCTACTCTCCAGCCGGGTGAATATGAGATGACCTGCGGCCTGTTGACCAATCCAAAGGGCAAACTGATCGTCAAAGGTGCCTCTACGGCGGATGCGGCTAAAGGTGACGCACTGCTGAGCCTGGGCGGAGCTATTACCGCGTATAAAGCTTACGTGACCCAGGAGATGACGGGGCTGGTGGCGAAGACCAAAGCCTTTACCGATGCGGTGAAGGCGGGCGATATCGAGAAAGCGAAAGCGCTCTATGCCCCGACGCGTCAGCACTACGAGCGTATTGAGCCTATCGCCGAGCTCTTTTCTGACCTCGACGGCAGCATTGATGCCCGTGAAGATGACTACGAGCAAAAAGCCGCCGATCCGAAATTCACCGGTTTCCACCGCCTCGAAAAAGCGCTGTTTGGTGATAATTCCACTAAAGGCATGGAGCAGTATGCGGAGCAGCTCAACAGCGACGTGCTGGAGCTGCAAAAACGCATCAGCGAGCTGGCCTTCCCGCCGTCAAAAGTGGTGGGTGGTGCGGCAGGGCTGATTGAAGAGGTTGCGGCCAGTAAAATTAGCGGTGAAGAGGATCGCTACAGCCACACCGATCTGTGGGACTTCCAGGCGAACGTCGACGGCGCACAGAAAATTGTCGATCTACTGCGTCCGCAGCTGCAGAAAGGCAACGCCGATCTGCTGGCGAAGGTAGACGCCAACTTTAAGAAGGTCGATACCATTCTCGCGAAATATCGCACCAAAGATGGCTTCGAAACCTATGACAAACTGACCGACGCCGATCGCACGGCGCTGAAAGGACCGATCACCACCCTGGCGGAAGATCTGGCCCAGCTGCGCGGCGTACTCGGACTGGATTAAGCATGACAGAGCATGATGTAGACGGCGTGAGCGAGCCTTCACGCCGTCGTTTACTAAAAAGTATGGGCGCGCTAGGTGGCGCGCTGGCGCTGGCGGGCGGCTGTCCGGTTGCCCACGCGGCCAAACCGACAAGCGCGCCGGGCACCCTGTCGCCGGATGCGCGGATGGAGACCCAGCCGTTCTATGGCGAGCATCAGGCAGGGATCCTGACACCGCAGCAGGCCTCAATGATGCTGGTGGCGTTTGACGTGCTGGCCAGCGACAAATCTGAACTGGAGCGGCTGTTTCGTCTCCTGACCCAGCGGATTGCGTTTTTAACTACCGGCGGTCCCGCGCCACAAACGCCGAACCCACGTCTACCGCCAATGGACTCCGGTATTCTTGGCGGCTTTATTGCGCCAGATAACCTGACCATCACCGTCTCGGTAGGGGCATCGCTATTTGATGAGCGTTTTGGCCTGGGCCCGCAGCGTCCTGCCAAACTGGAGAAGATGACGCGCTTCCCCAACGACTCCCTGGACGCTGCCCTGTGCCATGGCGATCTGCTCTTGCAGATCTGCGCTAACACCGGGGATACGGTGATCCACGCCCTGCGCGATATCATTAAGTACACGCCGGATCTGCTTAGCATCCGCTGGAAGCGGGAAGGGTTTATCTCCGATCACGCGGCGCGTAGTAAAGGCAAAGAGACGCCGATCAACCTGCTGGGCTTTAAAGACGGCACCGGCAACCCGGACAGTGGAAACAGTAAGCTGATGCAGAGCGTGGTCTGGGTCACGCCCGACCAGCAGGAACCGGCCTGGACGGTGGGCGGCAGCTATCAGGCGGTACGCATCATCCAGTTCCACGTTGAGTTTTGGGACCGCACGCCGCTCAAGGAGCAGCAGACTATCTTTGGCCGGGACAAGCATAGCGGGGCACCGCTGGGCATGAAACATGAGCATGACGTGCCGGACTATAGTCGCGATCCAGAGGGTGAGGTCATTGCTCTCGACAGCCATATACGTCTTGCCAACCCGCGTACGCCAGAAACCGAGGTGAATCTGATGATGCGTCGCGGCTACAGCTACTCGTTGGGGGTGACCAACTCCGGCCAGCTGGATATGGGCCTGCTGTTTGTCTGCTTCCAGCACGATCTGGAGAAGGGGTTCCTGACGGTGCAGAAGCGGCTCAACGGCGAAGCGCTGGAGGAGTACATCAAGCCGATCGGCGGGGGTTACTTCTTTGCGCTGCCGGGCGTCAAGGATACGCCGCACTATCTGGCTCAGTCGCTGCTTGAGGCCTAGCCCGCTCTCCTCTGTCCTGCGGGGCAGGGGAGAACCATCATTTTTTTCTATGAACGCGATCCTGTTATATATTTGTAATATTAATGTCAGAAACTGGCTCGGTATGAGCGCGCTGGCACGTTATATTTAGGTAAATATAATGTTGCTTTTATGAAAATTTTTGTTTTACTTATATCAACAGCGGTAGTTCCCGGCAGTGAACGATTCACTATGGAGATCGCGAATGGTAGCATCCGGCTCAGGCCAAACACTCAATTCAAACCGTCAGGCTCGGTACGGGCAACACGCCACCGACAGCGATCGTCTCACCGCCAAAATCTCCTCTTTCCTCATCAGAAAACTTGAATTTACCGACGTGGCAAATGACACAGTGGGTGGGTTTGCCGCGTCTTTTCATCAGCAAGTCATGGCTTACAAGGAAGCCAAACCTCAGACGTTCGTGCGCATAATCGTGCCGGCAGCGGCGCGTGTGATGTAAACCTACAACTCAAGGTGCTATCCATGGGAAGACAGAAAGCAGTGATCAAAGCTCGTCGTGAAGCTAAACGTGTGCTGAGACGAGATTCGCGCAGCCATAAACAGCGTGAAGAAGAGTCGGTCACCTCGCTTGTGCAGATGAGTGGCGTTGAATCAATTGGCATGGCGCGGGACAGCCGTGATAACTCGCCAATTGCCGCGCGGAATGAAGCTCAGGCGCACTACCTCGATGCAATTGAGCGTAAACAGCTCATTTTTGCTACAGGTGAAGCAGGATGCGGTAAAACTTGGATCAGCGCAGCGAAAGCGGCGGAAGCCCTGATCCACAAGGATGTGGACAGAATTATCGTCACTCGTCCGGTCCTGCAAGCCGATGAAGATCTTGGCTTCTTACCCGGAGATATCTCGGAGAAGTTCGCTCCTTACTTCCGGCCCGTCTATGACGTGCTGGTCAAACGCCTGGGAGCGTCCTTTATGCAATACTGCCTGCGGCCAGAGATTGGTAAGGTAGAAATCGCGCCGTTCGCCTATATGCGCGGACGTACATTTGAAAATGCGGTCGTGATCCTTGACGAGGCTCAGAACGTGACCGCTGCGCAAATGAAGATGTTTTTGACACGCCTCGGGGAGAACGTGACCGTGATTGTTAACGGTGATATCACCCAGTGCGATTTGCCGTCGGGCGTTCAGTCCGGCCTGAGCGATGCGCTGGCACGTTTTGAAGAAGATGAGATGATTGGCGTTGTCCGCTTTACCAAAGATGACTGCGTGCGCTCGGCCCTCTGCCAGCGAACGCTGCAGGCGTACTACTGATGAAATAGCGTGATTATGAATATGATTGCAAAGCCCGGGTGACCGGGCTTTGTTTTTTAGGGCGTTACTTAGCGGTAATAATTCTCGGGCTTCGCATCGTTATCACCAGGCCTGGCTGCAAAATGTTGCGCATATTTTCCCGGTGAGGTACCTACATACCGGGTAAACGCCACGCTGAATGCACTGGCAGATCCATAGCCAATGCGCTCTGCTACCGCTGCGATAGTGATACCGGTATGGCAAAGCATCTGTTTGGCCAGGGCCATTCGCCAGGCGAGAAGGTAACTCATCGGCGTTATGCCAATCATTTCTGTAAATCGTTCAAACAGCGTCGATCGCGATAATGCGCAGCCGTTGGCCAGCGCTTTGACTGTCCACCGCCTGGCTGGATCCTGATGTATCAGCCGAATAGCTTGAGCGATACGGGGATCTTCCAGGCCGCGTATCAGCCCGGGCGTGATAAGAGCATTACCAGACCGAATAGCTTCAATAAAAAGCAATTCAGTTACCCGCGCCAAAATGAACGCTTTCCCTGCACGCTGCGCCTGCGTTTCATCTTTCAGCAACCCCATCAACTGCGCCAGGCGTTTTTCATCACGCACGCAAACAAACTCTGGCAGAAGCGAAACCAACAAGCCTGAATCGGAAGAATCAGATACGCAGTGGCCTACCAGCGCCAGCATTTCAGGTGCTGCGAGCGGATCGCCAACCCTGAAGTGTCTGTCTGCCACCTCTATCGGTGGGGTGTTAATGGTTTGTGCCGCAGGGGGAGTAAGGCTGGTGAGGGCAAAATGGTAAGCCGCAGGTAGCAAAATAAAATCACCGGCGTGAAGCGTCAGCGGCTCGTGCTTTTCAATCTCAAGGCGGCATGAACCTTCCAGCACTGCGCAATAGAATGACAGCCCCTCGTCTGAACGACTGACTCGCCAACGGCCTGCGCCCGTCACCGTTTTTGTCAAAACCGATCTGAGCTTTAGCATGGCAATAACTTCTGCGAGCGGATCGCTCATTTCCGGACTCCTGCTAAAGAATGGCGGATTTTTGATTATATATCGTCCAGCCATTCAGGGGTATTGTTTATACAGGTAAACAACAACGGAGTTAACATGAAAACGATTATGATCACCGGCTGTTCATCTGGTTTTGGTCTGGAGACGGCACGTTATTTTCTTGAGCACGACTGGAATGTGATTGCGACAATGCGCACCCCTCAGCGCGATCTCTTGCCTAAAAGCGATCGTTTACGGCTCTTAAGTCTTGATGTTACCCAGCAGCAAAGTATTGAGCATGCCATTGAAGACGCTGGCGATATAGATGTTCTGGTAAACAATGCAGGCGTCGGAATGTTAAACGCGCTTGAGGGTGTTTCCCCGCAGGCGTTGAGAGAGGTGTTTGAAACAAATACGCTTGGAACTATCGCGATGACCCAGGCCGTACTTCCACAATTCAGACAGCGGCGTTCAGGGTTGATCGTTAATATCACCTCTGCTGTTACCCTAAAACCGCTTCCGCTACTCGCAGCTTATACCGCCAGCAAGGCGGCAGTGAATGCGTTTACTGAATCGCTGGCTCTTGAGCTAAAGCCGTTTAATATCCGCGTGGGCCTCATCCTGCCGGGACGTGCACCAGAGACCCGTTTTGGCGAAAATGCTCAACGTATCATGGGGAACATTCCTGCGGATTATGCAGAGCTAAGCCAGCAAATCTTTAATAACATGCGGGATGCTAGCGCGAGGGTAACCTGGCCTATCGATGTGGCAAAAGCGGTCTGGCAAGTTGCAAACGATCCCAGTGCACCGATGCGTTTGCCAGCAGGAGAGGATGCGCTGTACATGGCAAGTACACATTGAAAAGTGACAGGCGAAAAAAAAGCTCGCATTTGCATGCGAGCTCTTCTCTAAATGTGGCGGTGAGAGAGGGGTTCGAACCCTCGATACGTTGCCGTATACACACTTTCCAGGCGTGCTCCTTCAGCCACTCGGACACCTCACCGTATTGTTTTTGCTGCCTTCCTCTCGGGGGCAACGGGGCGCTACTATAGGGAGTTGTGCTAAAACGGTCAAGCTTAATTTCTGCTTTAACGTGCGTTCGGTTAAGCCGTGAGCAAATGCAAGAGACAGGCACAAACCGTAGCCCCGGTAAGCGAAGCGCCACCGAGGGATCAGGGGTATCAGGAGTGGAGAAGGGCTCGGCGCCGCTGGAGTACAACATGCGAAAAAAAAAGCCCGCATTTGCATGCGAGCTTCTCTTCAAATATGGCGGTGAGGGGGGGATTGACTCGCTTCGCTCGCCCTAAAGGGCAGCCCGCTCGCTGCGCTTCCGGTCTGTCCAACGGGCAACTGCCCGTTGTCGAACCCCAGTCGGAGGTTCTCATCCCCCCCGCTGGGTGCTACATGCGAAAAAAAAGCCCGCATTTGCATGCGAGCTTCTCTTCAAATATGGCGGTGAGGGGGGGATTCGAACCCCCGATACGTTGCCGTATACACACTTTCCAGGCGTGCTCCTTCAGCCACTCGGACACCTCACCATATTGTCTTCCCAGCATCGCTGGGACGGCGCTAATGTAGGGAAATCCGGCTCTACCGTCAATCCTCTTTTTCAATAATTTAGCGCGTTTAGACAAACTTCAAGCAACGTGCTTTCTAAATATCCAGGAACTGTTTTTTTTATCATCAGCCACCTTTATCCCTGTCCCTGGAACAAATTTGTTATCCTCATCAATAGATAACGCTTTAACTAAACCATCGCATGAATGCATCTGGAGTCAGTATGGATATCATCTTCTATCACCCGTCTTTCGATACGCAATTTTGGCTGGATAAACTCGCTCAGACACTTCCCCATGCCCGAGTCCGTGAGTGGAAGCCGGGCGATAATGAACCCGCAGACTATGCCCTGGTCTGGCATCCGCCAGTTGAAATGCTTCAGGGCCGTAGCCTGAAAGCCGTGTTTGCCCTCGGCGCAGGCGTTGACTCTATTCTGAGCCAGCTTAACGCTCACCCGGACATGCTCCCTGAAAGCATTCCGCTGTTTCGCCTCGAAGATACCGGCATGGCATTGCAGATGCAGGAGTATGCCGTGAGCCAGGTTCTGCACTGGTTCCGCCGCTTTGATGATTATCAAGCCCAGAAGCAGCAGGCCCGCTGGCAGGCGCTGGATGAGTATCAGCGCGAAGATTTTACCATCGGCATTCTTGGCGCGGGCGTGCTGGGAGCGCAGGTGGCCGAAAGCCTTCAATCATGGGGCTTTCCGCTGCGCTGCTGGAGCCGTAGCCGTAAATCCTGGCCTGGCGTCAAAAGCTTTGCCGGCGAAAACGAGCTGAGCGATTTCCTGCAAGGAACCCGCGTCTTGATTAACCTCCTGCCTAATACCTCAGAGACCCGAGGCATCATTAACGTATCGCTGCTGAACCAGCTGGCCGATAACGCTTATCTGCTCAATCTGGCGCGCGGCGTGCACGTGGTGGAAGACGATCTCCTCCAGGCACTGGAGAGCGGCAAGCTGAAAGGGGTCATGCTGGACGTCTTCAGTCAAGAGCCGCTCCCGGCCAGCAGCCCGCTGTGGGCGCATCCCCGCGTGGCAATGACCCCGCACATCGCTGCGGTCACGCGTCCCAATGAAGCGATCGAGTATATTGCCTGTACGATTACCCGGCTGGAACAGGGCGAGCCGGTAACCGGCCAGGTTGACCGGACCCGCGGCTACTAGCGCCGGGTTTTCATTAAAAAGGATAATAATTCCTGTTATCCTTGAGCGTCATTAACAGAGGAGAGCGTCATGTACCCCGTTGACCTGCACATGCACACCGTCGCCAGCACCCACGCCTACAGCACCCTCCACGACTATATTGCGATAGCCAAAAGCAAAGGTCTTAAGCTTTTTGCTATCACCGATCACGGCCCCGATATGGCAGATGCTCCGCACTACTGGCACTTTGTGAATATGCGTATCTGGCCGCGGCTGGTGGATGGGGTAGGTATCCTGCGCGGTATCGAGGCCAACATCAAAAATATCGCCGGTGAGATTGACTGCACTGGCCCTATGCTTCCCGCGCTGGATCTGATCATTGCCGGGTTTCATGAGCCGGTATTCACGCCACAGGATCGGGCAACCCACACCGAGGCGATGATCGCTACGATGGCCAGTGGTAACGTGCATATTATCAGTCATCCGGGCAACCCAAAGTACCCTGTTGATATTCCGGCGATTGCCGCTGCCGCAGCGAAGTATAATGTCGCCCTGGAGATCAACAACTCCTCTTTCCTTCACTCGCGGAAGGGCAGCGAGGCGAACTGTCGCGCCATTGCCGCAGCCGTGCGTGATGCGGGAGGCTGGGTGGCGCTGGGATCCGATTCGCACACCGCCTTTTCGCTGGGTGATTTTACCGAGTGTCGCAAGGTGCTGGATGATGTTGATTTTCCGGAAGATCGGATCCTTAACGTCTCGCCGCGCCGCCTGTTAAACTTCCTTGAATCGCGTGGGATGCCGCCGATCGATGAGTTTGCTGAACTTTAATTTTTATCACGGAACCTATAATGAACGAGTTTTCAATCCTCTGCCGCGTGCTTGGCTCACTCTACTACCGCCAGCCAGAGGATCCGGTTTTAGTCCCACTCTTTGCGTTGATCCGTGACGGTAAGCTGGCGGCAAACTGGCCGCTGGAGCAGGATGAGCTGCTTGCCCGCCTGCAAAAAAGCGTTGACGATCCGGCCTTAGTGACGGACTACCAGGCCCTGTTTGTCGGCGAGGCATGCAGCGTCGCGCCGTATCGCAGCGCGTGGCAGGAGGGTGCAAACGAGGCAGAGGTGCGGGCCTTTTTAACCGCCCGGGGCATGCCGCTGACCGATGCGCCAGCCGATCACTTTGGTACGCTGCTGCTGGCCGCCTCCTGGCTGGAAGATAATGCCGCCGAGGATGAGAGTGAGGCTCTGGAGGCCCTGTTTGCCGACTACCTGCTGCCGTGGTGTGGCACCTTCCTTGGCAAAGTTGAAGCCCATGCGGTAACGCCGTTTTGGCGCACCATGGCAGGGCTTACCCGCGATGCCATCGCCGCCATGTGGGATGAGCTTGAGGAAGAGTCCGCCGAGTGATGTGATGCATATCACAATAAAAATGTAACTTGTGTCGACCGCTTGCAAATAACGTGCGGGAGATCTCATTTCAATGGCGCGCTTCTGCTAAGATGCGCGCCATGAACATACTCTTCTCAATTGCATTAACGACGGGCATTCTCTCCGGCCTCTGGGGCTGGGTTGCCGTCTCGCTGGGCCTGCTGAGCTGGGCCGGCTTCCTTGGCTGTACAGCCTATTTCGCCTGTCCACAGGGTGGGGTAAAAGGCCTGTTGATCGCCGCTTTTACCGTAATGAGCGGCGTCGCCTGGGCGCAGGTAATTATTTACGGCAGTGCGTTAAGCCCACATCTGAGCATTGTCAGCTATATGCTTACTGGTATCGTGGCCTTCCTGATGTGCATTCAGGCGAAAAATCTGCTGCTCTCCTTTGTTCCCGGCACCTTTATCGGTGCCTGTGCCACCTTTGCCGCCCAGGGCGACTGGCGAACGGTGGTTCCCTCGCTGGCCGTTGGGCTACTGTTTGGCTATGCCATGAAAAATAGCGGTCTGTGGCTGGCTGCCTGGCGCGACAGAGTGGCAAATCCCAGCGCAAAAAAAAGCGCGGCGGAGTGATCCGCCACGCTGGATAGTGCTGAGGAGCGATTATGACTCTGGCGGTGTCGCCATATGGCGGTATTTCACCAGAACCGGATCTTCGTTCTCCGCCTTGTTTTGCAGATCCCACAGCCCACGATCGATGCCATCGTTGATCAGGTAGATGACCCCAGTTTCAATCGCAGACATCAAACACAGCATAACGGGTTCGTTCGCGGTAAAGCCGACTTCACCTTCCAACAGACGCTGGTAGTCAATGAAGCGGAACACCCCGGCCTGTACCTCATAAGAGAGGATCGTCTTGCTGGTGTTGACCGACGACAGGATCTCCCCGGTACTCACGTTGACCACGCGCAGGTTAACGGCGACCTGGTCAAGCTGGTACTGGGTGTCGGCCCCGATGCCAAAGTAACGCGCGCCCACGCCGCCGGACTTCACGTTACTCTCATAGCCGATAATCGAGCCTTCGACCATCACGTTAGCCGCAGTCAGAGACTGGAGCGGGAAACGGTTATTGACCGCCACCGTACCGTTCTCCTGTGCAGCACGGATGATCTTCCGCTCGTTAAGCAGGTTCTGCAGCCCCTGACGCTCAAGCGGGATAAACCAGCGCGAATCCTTCAGCGCCGTGACCAGCATAGACGTGGCGCTCTGCGGGACGGCGGTAGAGAAGTTACTCGCCGGATAGGCTTTAAACTGTCCGGTTTCATCCTGAATATTATAAACAGAGACAAATATCTTACCGGTTGGCATCGGTAGATGGGTTAAATCTTGATAACTCTGAGCCCGAGGCATTAATGTTGGTTTCGCTGCTTCTTTCGGTGGAGCCGTTAAGCATCCGCTGAGTAAACAGACAGCCAGTATGGTGAGTAAGCGCTGCATAATTATTATTCCTGTAGAAACGATAGCTGTGCTTTAAAAGTCGGTTGAACCATTTTGTAAACCCGACACCTCTATAGTGGATGTTTTTCCGGTTTTTCGATCTGTGACGTTGAGCTGAAGCTGCCCGTCGTTATTAGCGATATCAACAATAAAATCACTGGTGATCATTCTTCCCGGTTTGCCAGTATTGATATTGGTCAGTAGTCCTCCCAGCACCTGTGATTGGATTGCCTGGGTAAAGTTATCCAACGCCGACGGTGTCTCTATTCCATAATTAGATCCATAGTCCGGATCTTTATAGGAGTTTTGTGCCTGGGCGCTATTTAATAAAAAAGCGCCGTTATTGGGGTTGCCCCCAAAATTAGGGTTACGAAACTGAAATGTCATATTTGCAGCAAATAGTGACGGTGACACAAGCAAAAGCGTGACTACGGCACAGGCGATACGCATGTGAGCCTCCGAAAGAAATTTATCGTGTTTTAGAATTCATCTCGCGCCAGATCGCCAGTACTAAGCAGAGCTTGATCGATCTGCCGGCGATCCAGTGCTTCATGGGTTTGCGCTACCGCGGCATTAACATTGCTGTCAAAGTCGCGTTTAGTGGGAAACAAAAACGTTTGAAACACGACGTCCTGATTAACCGTAATCGTGATCCAGCTTCCCCACCGCGCGCTGGGACGTTCATTGATACTCAGGTTCCCTGTATAACTGCTTTCCCATTTATCACTAAAAGCACGATAAAAATCGTGTCCAACAGAAGAGACCGTTCGATCGGTCAGTAATCCGGGAACTTCCACCTCGACAGCACGCAGGTTCCCGGCAGCCAGCAGAAGACCTGCAGCTGCAAACCATGCAACGAACCGTTTCATGGTGTTATCGCCTGAGGTTATCGTTAGCCCAGGAGACGGCCTGCGTACGATTTTTTACAGATATCTTCTTGAAAAGATTATAAAGATGGGTTTTTACCGTGTTTTCGCTAATAAACAGCGAGCGGGCGATCTCGTTGTTCGAGGCGCCAATGCGTAGCTTATTGAGGATCTCCTTCTCCCGGTGCGTGAGCAGCGCGGCTTCGGAGCTGTTGTAACGGTAGTTGCCGGAGTGGGTAATGAGGTAGCTGGCGAGCTTTTGCGAAAAGTAGCACTCGCCGCGCTGTACGCTAAGAAGGCCATCCACCACCCGGGACTGATCTTCCGTCACATAGAAAACGCCGTTGATGTGCGGCCAGCTTTCTATGTCACGGAACGGGTATTCGTCAGGCGTATTCAGCAATAGCAGCTTAACGGCGTTGTTTTTCCTGCCTAAATTATCCTGCCAATAATGGATCAGTTTTTTGTCTGCCTCCATCATGTCAAACAGGATCACGCTTCCGGGCGATATATCATCCAGAGAACGCTGAATATTATGCACTTTCCCCGAAAGAGAGAGGGACTGCTTCAGATGCTGCAGTAACGCGGCAGCCTGTAAGGAAGGTTTAGTAATCAACAGAATAGATTGACTTTGAAAACTCTGGACTTCATTAAACATAATAAACCCCGCTTGTTGGTACACCTGTCTTTTTCCCCAGGTATTACTGGGCATCCAGAAGTACTGACAGATGTTGCACTGCTGTGTGTAATCAATAAGAGTGAGCCCTATGGGCAAAATTTAACAAAAACTCAAACATACTGCTGATTTCAATCTAGCTATTACCAATCTTAAATCAAGTGTTAAACATGTAACAAAATGTAAAAATAAATTTTAAAATGTTATTTTGTGCTTTTTTTGATGTTTAATTTTCACGTAAAAGTTGTACAAACTAATACTTTTGCATCACATTTAAAAATCATACAAATTATTTTAACTATATGATTTATTTATAAATATATCTTCTTTTCTAACATTTTGCTTTTTTTATGCGTCACGTTTTTATGAGTCTCTGTTATCAAATCTTGGGAGAGTAAAGAAAAAATTGCTTTGATGATCTCAAAACCACAAATTTTTTACGCCTACCTCTGGGAGGATGCTAGCAAGGCATAACTCATTCTCGGTTGCTATAACGCTCAAACCTGTACCAAACCAAGGGGGCATAATTAGTTTTATACATTATCCACCCTTTTTTTAGACCGTTAGCACTTTAAGGTGAACATAGAAATAAAAATACCACTGGCGGGTGAGATATTATTAATATTTACCGCTACATACTCTTTTCCGTAACGCAGCGTTAACGGATGTAAAAATACGTTAATAACGGCGGAGCATAATAGTCATCATTGAAAATAGTCCAGGTCCAGGTGACAACATGAAAAACAGAACGTTGATTATGGTGTTAACAATGCTGGGTGCGCCTGGGATAGCCACCGCATCAAGTTATGATCTGGCCGTGTCAGAATATAACTTTGCGGTAAATGAATTGAGCAAAACGTCTTACAATCAGGCTGCGATAATTGGCCAGGATGGTACCAATAACAGCGCCCAGCTACGTCAGGAAGGATCTAAAATGCACGCTGTTATCTCCCAGGAAGGGGCGAGTAACCGGGCAAGAATTGATCAGGCAGGAGCCTATAACTTTGCGTATATCGATCAGTCAGGCAGTGCTAATGACGCAAGTATAACGCAAGGTGCATACGGTAATACCGCAATGATTATTCAGAAAGGTTCGGGTAACAAAGCGAATATTACGCAGTATGGTACGCAAAAAACGGCAGTTGTAGTGCAGAGGCAATCACAAATGGCTATTCGCGTTATTCAACGCTAAATCCGTTGTGAAACTAATATATCAATCCGATGGGAGTTAACCATGAAATTCATTAAAGTGGCAGCATTGGCAGCGATCGTTATTTCCGGCAGCGCTTTCGCAGGTTCCGTTGGTCAGTATGGCGGCGGCAGCTACGGCGGCCCGAACTCTGAATTAAGCATTTACCAGTACGGTAGCAACAACTCCGCTCTGGCTCTGCAGACCGATGCTCGTGACTCCGATCTGACCGTGACTCAGCATGGCTCACGCAACGCCGCAGACGTAGGCCAGGGTTCTGATGACAGCTCTATCAGCCTGTCCCAGAACGGTTCTCGTAACAACGCCACTATCGACCAGTGGAACAGCCGCCACTCTGATATCGACGTACGTCAATACGGTACCGCTAACGGCGCGCTGGTTAACCAGACCGCGTCTCAGTCTTACGTAGAAGTACGTCAGGTTGGCTACGGCAACAACGCCACGGCTAACCAGTACTAATTCTATCTGGTGCGAAAAAACAGGGCTACGGCCCTGTTTTTTTTATCAGGAGGTCGCTATGCACCCCTTCCTCTTCGTTGCCGCCATGGCCAGCCAGATTACTTTCCTGACCGAGCGGCAGCAGGATATCTATACCATTACTCCCCAGGTCGTTGTCACCCAGCCCTGTGTATGCCAGATCCAGATCCTCACCGTTCATGCGGGCGTAAGCGGGCAGAGCAATACCCAGCAGCGACAGACCCTGACGCTGCAAGCTAACCAGCCCACAAAACTTGCCCGCCTGAGCATGAATATCTCGCCCAAAGATACGGTTAAAGTCGTGGTTACCGTGACCGACGGCGATGCCCTGCACCTCGTACAGCAGTGGCCCGCTGAGCAATAACGCAGCAAGATCCGGTGTAAAATCAACCTGCTGCAGTACTGTACCGTCTGACCGAGCGCCGTGTTATTTCTCCCACCTGCCATACCCTGCTATACACTTAGTTGAAAGCGATGAGACAAGAGAGGCAAATATGCAATCGCGTATGGAGGTTATTCAGGGTGACATCACCACGTTACAGGTCGATGTCATCGTTAATGCGGCTAACCCCTCCTTAATGGGCGGGGGCGGCGTCGATGGTGCTATCCACCGTGCCGCCGGACCGGCGCTGCTGGCCGCCTGTAAAACCGTGCGGGAGCAGCAGGGTGAGTGTCCGCCGGGCCATGCGGTGATCACCCTTGCCGGGGCGCTACCGGCAAAGGCGGTGATCCATACCGTAGGCCCCATCTGGCGCGGCGGCGCGGAGCATGAGCAGCGGCTGCTGGAGGATGCCTACCGTAATAGCCTGAAACTGGCCGAGGCCAACGGCTATCACTCGGTGGCGTTCCCCGCCATCAGCACCGGTGTATACGGTTTTCCTAAGCCCGCGGCGGCGGAAATCGCTGTCGCTACGGTTTCGGATTATCTAACCCGTCATCCGTCGATTGGTCAGGTATACTTTGTCTGTTATGACGATGAAAATACCCGGCTTTATCAGCGACTACTCACCCAGCAAGGTGACGAACCAGACGCCTAGTACGCGGCTGGGGCGCGCTGTCGCCCCCGCCCGTGCGGCCCATCCCGACGCATGCGGCATTCTGGCGCTGGATGACAGTCTTGATGCCTTTGCCGCCCGCTACCGGCTGATTGAGATGGCCGAGCGTACCCTGGACATTCAGTACTATATCTGGGAAGACGATATGTCCGGGCGGCTGCTGCTGTCCCAGCTGCTTAAGGCGGCCCGGCGGGGCGTGACCATCCGCCTGCTGCTGGACGATAACAATACCCAAGGGCTGGATGATATCCTGCGTAAGCTAAATGCCCATGCCAATATCGATGTTCGTCTGTTTAATCCCTTCTCGTTTCGCCTCTTTAGATCGCTGGGCTACCTAACCGATTTTGCTCGCCTTAACCGGCGCATGCACAATAAAAGCTTCACCGCCGATGAAGAAGTGACTATCGTGGGCGGCAGAAACATCGGTGACGCCTACTTTGGCGCGGGGGAGCAGCCGCTCTTCTCCGATCTTGACGTACTGGCGATTGGCCCGGTGGTAAGCGACGTCGTAGCTGACTTTGAACGCTACTGGACCTGCCAGTCGGTTTCCACGCTTGAGAAAGTGCTCGATATTAAAGATGACGATATCGACGGCAAGATTCAGGTGCCCGAGTCCTGGTATAATGATGAGACGGCGCGGCGCTACCTCTCCAAGCTTGAAACCACCCAGTTTTCCACCCGGCTTGAGGCGGGGACACTGCCTATGCTGTGGGCCAAAACGCGTCTGCTAAGCGACGATCCGCGCAAGGGGCAGGGCAGGGCGCGTGAGCATACCCTGCTACCGCAGCGTCTGGTAAAGGTAATGGGGATGCCGCAGGAGCAGATCGATATCATCTCCGCCTATTTTGTACCGACCCGTGCGGGAGTAGCGCAGCTGCTGCAGATGGTGCGTAAAGGGGTGAAAATTGCCATCCTTACCAACTCGCTGGCGGCGAACGATGTGGCAGTGGTGCACGCGGGCTATGCGCGCTGGCGTAAAAAGCTGTTGCGCCACGGCGTAGCCTTATATGAGCTAAAACCTACTCGGGAAGGTGGCCGACATATTCACGATCGCGGCCTGACGGGTAACTCCGGCTCCAGCCTGCACGCTAAAACGTTTAGCATTGATGGGGCGAAGGTATTTATCGGCTCGTTTAACTTCGATCCCCGCTCGGCCATGCTCAATACCGAAATGGGTTTTGTCATCGAAAGCGAGCCGCTGGCGAAGGTGATCCATAAACGTTTTCAGCAGAGCCAGCGTGATGCGGCATGGGAGCTGCGTCTTGACCGCTGGGGGCGAATTAACTGGATCGACACCCATGACGGTCAAGAACACGTATTAAAGAAGGAGCCGAAAACGCGCTTCTGGCAGCGGATGCTGGTGCGATTAGCCTCCAGACTGCCGGTAGAGTGGCTCCTTTAAGATTAGTTTCGCACCTCTTTGGGCTGCGCTTTGTTCACCTCAGGCTTGCCGGAGAAGAGAAAACGCAGCAGCGGAATACGCAAATGCACTTCATAGAGAGCAATTGCACAGCCCACCACGAAGATCAGCCCACAGATAAAGCCCAGCGTATTGGAGTGAATATGCGGCGTGATCCATGCGCCAAAAAGCAGCGTCAGCGGATGGTGCACCAGATAGATAAACAGTGACGCATTCACGAAGTAGGTTACGCGGGCCGACTGGAAGTTGAGCAGCCGATGCCCCAGCGAGAAGACCACGTTGACCATCCACAGCCCCATCACCATGGTGATGACACTCTCTGTTTCATACATCCACCCGTCACCGCTGCCATAGCGCTGGTTAAGCAGATAGGCCACGAAAGCCAGCGCCGCGCCCAGGGTGCAGCCCCACGACGGGGTGATAAAGAGCGCCTTGAGCCGAGGCGTAATAAAGGTGAGCGCCCCCAGCACAAAAAACGGCAGGTAGAACAGGGTCTGCATAACGGCAAAGTTAAACAGGCCATCGCTGAGAATAGGTGGGTAGAGAACCAGCAGCGTACGGCGGAACGCGGCATACAGCACGCCGAGCAGCAGAAACATCAGCGTCAGCTTTGGCAGGGTAAGCTGGCTCAGTAGCGCGTCCGGGTTAGCCGCGACGGCCTGCTTAAGCTTGCGAAACAGCACCAGCCCAAGCGTAGTCAGCACCACCAGCACCAGGAGAAACCAGAGGTGCGAAATCAGATCCCAGACTAAAGTATTATACTTGTCGTAAACAGAGAGGGTATGCCAGCTGTCAGCCTTGCCCTTGACGTGCTGCAGCATCAGAAACTGCGGTAGCGTTAAGAGCGGGATAGCGGTCAGCATCGGGATGCCCACGCGCTCGACGCGCACTTTCCACCAGCGCTTCATGGGATAGCGCAGATAGAGCATATAGGAGAAATAGCCCGAGATAACAAAGAAGACCTGCATCCGAAAGGCGTGGATAAAGTCATTGAACAGGGTCAGCCACCACGAAGGCGCAGCGCTGTTCACATGCCAGACGTGGCTTGAATAGATTAATGAGATATGAAAGGGGATGCCTAGCAGCATCAGCCACGCGCGAATGGAATCAAGGAAGTATTCGCGCTGTGCGGGTAGTTTACTCATATCACTCCGTGCAATATCAGACTTATCGTCTTATCCCTAAGACCAGTTATGATTACATTCGTTGGCAACCCTACACTAAGCGTCGCAGCCTGTCTCCAGGATAAACACGCAATTGGCAAGGTGTTGCTTTCATTTGCTTATCCACTGAGCCAGCGGCTGAACAAAGCGGGGATTAAGTTGTCGGATTGCCTGAAATACCATTAAAATAGATCGGATCGATTTAAGCACACAAAGGGGGAAGTGCTTAGTTACTATGAAACATAATCTACAAGTGATGAAAATGCGTTGGTTAGGCGCAGCGGTGCTGTTATCCCTGTACTCTTCATCGGGTTGGGCCTTTAACATCGATGACGTAGCAAAACAGGCGCAGTCATTAGCCGCAAAAGGCTATGAAGCCCCGAAAAGCAACCTGCCCTCTGTCTTCCGCGACATGAAATACGCGGACTATCAGCAGATTCAATTCAATCACGACAAAGCGTATTGGAACAACGTTAAAACCCCATTTAAGCTTGAGTTCTATCACCAGGGTATGTACTTCGACCTGCCCGTGACCGTCAATGAAGTGACGGCATCGGCCGTGCATAAGATCAAGTACAACCCGGACTATTTCAATTTTGGCAACGTCCAGCATGACAAGGATACGGTCAAAGATTTAGGCTTTGCCGGCTTTAAGGTTCTCTATCCCATCAACAGCAAAGACAAGAATGACGAAATTGTCAGTATGCTGGGAGCGAGCTACTTCCGCGTGATCGGTGCCGGCCAGGTCTATGGTCTCTCCGCCCGTGGTCTCGCCATTGACACCGCGCTGCCGTCCGGCGAAGAGTTTCCACACTTCCGCGAGTTCTGGGTTGAGCGTCCGAAGCCTACCGACAAGCGCCTGACTATCTACGCACTGCTGGATTCACCGCGCGCAACCGGCGCTTACCGGTTTGTGGTGATCCCGGGCCGTGACACCGTGGTGGACGTGCAGTCAAAAGTCTACCTGCGCGATAAAGTCGGCAAGCTGGGCGTCGCCCCGCTGACCAGCATGTTCCTGTTTGGGCCAAACCAGCCGTCACCGGCGACCAACTTCCGCCCGGAGCTGCATGACTCCAACGGCCTCTCGATGCATGCCGGCAACGGCGAGTGGATCTGGCGTCCGCTGAACAACCCGAAACACCTGGCCGTGAGCAGCTATGCCATGGAAAACCCGCAGGGCTTTGGCCTGCTGCAGCGTGGTCGCGAGTTTAGCCGCTTCGAAGATATCGACGATCGCTACGATCAGCGTCCGAGCGCCTGGGTGACACCAAAAGGCGAGTGGGGCAAAGGTAAAGTTGAGCTGGTAGAGATCCCGACCAACGATGAGACCAATGACAACATCGTGGCCTACTGGACGCCGGATCAGCTGCCGGAACCCGGTAAAGAGATGAACTTCAAGTACACCATCACCTTTAGCCGCGATGAAGACAAACTGCACGCCCCGGATAACGCCTGGGTTACGCAGACGCGCCGCTCTACCGGCGATGTTAAACAGTCCAACCTGATCCGCCAGCCGGACGGTACTCTGGCGTTTGTTGTCGACTTCACCGGGGAAGAGATGAAAAAACTGGCGCAGGATACCCCGGTTACTGCCCAGGTCAGCATCGGTGATAACGGTGAAATCGTTGAAAACGTTGTGCGCTATAACCCGGTCACTCAGGGATGGCGTTTAACCTTGCGCGTCAAGGTTAAAGACCAGAAAAAGACGACCGATATGCGTGCTGCGCTGGTGAATGCCGAGCAGCCGCTGAGTGAAACCTGGAGCTATCAGCTACCTGCCAATGAATAAGACAACTGAATATATCGACGCGCTGTCGCTTTCCGCTGAGGGGAAAGCGGCGCTGCCGACAACGGATCTGCGCGCCGTGCACGAAGCGCTGGATGCTGAGCATCGTCGCTATGAGCGGGACGATGACAGCCCGCTGGGTTCAGTGCAGGCGCGTCTTGAACATAGCTGGCCGGATTCGCTGGCGGAAGGCCAGCTGATCAAGGACGATGAAGGGCGTACCCAGCTGAAGGCCATGCCTGAGGCGAAGCGCTCTTCTATGTTCCCCGATCCGTGGCGCACCAACCCGATCGGCCGTTTCTGGGACCGTCTGCGCGGTCGCGATGTGCCGCCGCGCTACCTCTCCCGTCTGACCAAAGAGCAACAGGCCAACGAGCAGAAGTGGCGCGCGGTGGGTTCTATCCGCCGTTACATTCTGCTGCTGCTGACTATTGCCCAGACGGTGGTGGCCACGTGGTATATGAAAACTATTCTCCCGTATCAGGGCTGGGCGCTGATCGCCCCGGAAGATATGATGGGCCAGGATCTGCTTGTCTCCTTTATGCAGCTCCTGCCTTACGTGCTGCAAACCGGGATCCTGATCCTCTTTGCCGTGCTCTTCTGCTGGGTGTCGGCCGGGTTCTGGACGGCGCTGATGGGCTTCCTCCAGCTGCTGATCGGCCGCGACAAATACAGCATTTCAGCCTCTACGGTGGGGGATGAGGCGCTTAACCCGCAGCACCGCACCGCGCTGATCATGCCGATCTGTAACGAAGACGTCGATCGCGTCTTCGCCGGTCTGCGTGCGACCTGGGAGTCAGTGAAGGCAACGGGTAACGCCGAGCACTTCGACGTCTATATCCTCAGCGACAGCTACAACCCTGATATCTGCGTGGCAGAGCAAAAGGCGTGGATGGAGCTGATTGCCGAGGTACAGGGCGAAGGGCAGATCTTCTATCGCCGCCGCCGCCGCCGCGTGAAGCGTAAAAGCGGTAACATCGATGACTTCTGCCGCCGCTGGGGCAGCCAGTATAGTTACATGGTGGTGCTGGATGCGGACTCCGTGATGACCGGCGACTGCCTGTGCGGTCTGGTGCGTCTGATGGAGGCTAACCCGAACGCCGGTATTATCCAGTCGTCGCCGCGTGCGTCCGGCATGGATACCCTTTACGCGCGTTGCCAGCAGTTTGCCACCCGCGTTTATGGGCCGCTGTTTACCGCCGGTCTGCACTTCTGGCAGCTTGGGGAGTCGCACTACTGGGGGCACAACGCCATTATCCGCGTGCAGCCGTTTATTGAGCACTGTGCGCTGGCGCCGCTGCCGGGCGAGGGCTCGTTTGCTGGCTCTATCCTCTCGCACGACTTCGTAGAGGCGGCTCTGATGCGCCGCGCCGGTTGGGGGGTGTGGATCGCCTACGATCTGCCTGGCTCCTATGAGGAGCTGCCGCCGAACCTGCTGGATGAGCTGAAACGCGATCGCCGCTGGTGTCACGGTAACCTGATGAACTTCCGCCTGTTCCTGGTGAAAGGGATGCACCCGGTACACCGTGCGGTGTTCCTGACCGGGGTCATGTCCTACCTCTCTGCACCGCTGTGGTTTATGTTCCTTGCGCTCTCGACGGCGCTGCAGGTGGTTCACGCTCTGACCGAGCCGCAGTACTTCCTGCAGCCGCGTCAGCTGTTCCCGGTCTGGCCGCAGTGGCGTCCCGAGCTGGCGATCGCCCTGTTTGCTTCGACCATGGTGCTGCTGTTCCTGCCGAAGCTGCTGAGCATCATCCTTATCTGGTGTAAAGGCACGAAGGAGTACGGTGGATTCCTGCGCGTAACGGCCTCGCTGCTGCTGGAGGTGCTCTTCTCCGTGCTGCTGGCTCCGGTGCGTATGCTGTTCCACACCGTATTCGTGGTCAGCGCGTTCCTCGGCTGGGAAGTGGTCTGGAACTCACCGCAGCGTGACGATGACTCCACCCCGTGGGGTGAGGCGTTTATGCGTCACGGCTCGCAGATGCTGCTTGGCCTGGTCTGGGCAATCGGCATGGCGTGGCTGGATCTGCGCTTCCTGTTCTGGCTGGCACCGATCGTTGTCTCGCTGATCCTCTCTCCGTTTGTCTCGGTCATTTCGAGCCGGGCGACGGTAGGCCTGCGTACCAAGCGCTGGAAGCTGTTCCTGATCCCGGAAGAGTATTCCCCGCCGCAGGTGCTGGTGGATACCGACCGGTACCTGACGCTGAACCGTGCGCGTTCGCTGGAAAATGGCTTTATGCATGCGGTGTTTAACCCGTCGTATAACGCGCTGGCCACCGCCATGGCAACCGCCCGTCACCGGGCAAGCCAGGTGCTGGAGATTGCCCGCGATCGCCACGTTGAGCAGGCGCTGAACGAGACGCCGGACAAGCTTACCCGCGACCGCCGTTTGGTACTGCTGAGCGATCCGGTGACAATGTCACGTATGCACTATCGGGTCTGGTCTTCGCCGGAGCGCTACTCCTCATGGATTAGCGAATACGACGCGCTGAAGACAAAATAACGGCTTAATGTTTAATGAATAAATACCGGCTCATCAGCCGGTATTTTTTTATAAGGAGAGGTATGCGGATAATCACTGTGGTGATAATGGCGATGCTGCTTAGCGGGTGCGGCAGCATTATCAGTCGTACTATTCCGGGGCAGGGTCATGGAAACCAGTACTACCCCGGCGTCCAGTGGGACGTGCGCGACTCAAAATGGCGCTACCTCACCGTGCTGGATCTCCCTTTCTCGCTGGTCTTTGACACGCTTCTGCTGCCTATAGATGCACATCACGGACCCTACGAGTAGTTAACGCTCGTCCCACTCGTCCGCTGCGGTGCGACCCTCTTCGGTATCCAGCGGCGGTTGGAGCTGGTATTCACCCTCATCCCACTCATGAAGGGTATTCTCCTCCAGCCACTCCTGACGCAGCTCGATCTCATCAAAGTCACCGTCGAAAACGCTCTGCGCGGCTTCACCGGTCAGCAACGGCAGACACTCCCCGTCTTCGCCCTCATCGGCAAAAAATTCCACCTGCCACATGATCTCGCCATCCTGTAGCACATACTTCTGCATATTAAACTGCTGAATATTGGCACTCTCTTCGTCCAGCTCCGGACTGTTGGCCAAAAACTCTTCACGAGCAGCATCAATGGCTTCTTCCAGCGTGGCGTACATGGTCATTGGTTTCTCCCTGTGAAATTGACATGTTGTTCAGGGAAAGAATAGTTGAATCTGAGATTTTACAAGAATGATTGCGGAAAATAATTCACGGGCGGGCGCTGAAGATCGTAGGCCGGACAGGGCATTATGCCGCCATCCGGCGTTACGAGACTTAAAAATCAGTAGCGTGAAGGCACGCCTTCAGGGCGGGTTTTAAAGCGGCGGTGCAGCCACATGTACTGCTCCGGGGCCATCAGAATGCACTTCTCGACAACTTTATTCATCCAGGCGGCGGTGGTTTCAGCATCGTCCAGCGGCGGTGACAGCTCAGGGTCCAGCATCACCAGCTCGTAGCCTTTGCCGTCGGCTTTGCGGCGTGGGACAAAGGGAACCAGCGCTGCGCCTGAGAGACGCGAGAGCATCCAGGTTCCTGAGGTAGTAGCAGCCTGATCGACGGCGAACAGCGGCACAAAGACGCTGGCACGCGGGCCGTAGTCATGGTCCGGCGCGTACCAGACAACTTCACCGTTCTTCAGCGCCTTCACCATGCCTTTCAGATCCTTGCGATCGAGCATGCTTTTATTGGAGCGCAGGCGTCCCCATGTTTGCAGCCAGTCGATCACCGGATTATCGTTGGGGCGATAAACACCAATGCCCGGCGTCTGCATTCCAAACATGCGTGCGCCCAGCTCCAGGGTTAAAAAGTGTACGCCGATCAGCAAAATACCGCGCTTTTGCCGCTGTAGCTCGTACACAGGTTCAAAATTGATGACCTCCATCCAGCGGGCAAGACGTTTATCTGACCAGAACCAGGCCATGCCGGTCTCCAGCAGGCCCATGCCGGTGGACTCAAAGTTCTTTACCGCCAGCGCATGGCGCTCATTGGCGCTCATCTCAGGAAAGCACAGCTCAAGGTTGCGTATAGCAACGTGCGCCCGGCGCTTCATAAAACGCATGGCCAGCCGGCCAAGACCCGAGCCCAGGCGATAGAGGAACGGGTAGGGAAGCTGGACGATAAGCCATAAAATCCCTATGCCGAACCACGTCAACCAGTAGCGAGGGTGCAGCAACGCTGCTGAAAATTGGGGTAAATGCGTTTGGTCTTTCCTGTTATCCAACGCCTGTTCTCCTTTTGATCGTTCTGGTGTGCAAATGTAACGTAAACGCCGGGGATGTAAATTAACAGTAATTGCTTTATGATGCTGCCCGATTTTCATTCATCATTCACCGATTGCAGGAAACGTACACCATGCCAGTGTTACACAACCGCATTTCGAATGAGGAGCTGAAGGCGCGTATGCTTGCTGAAACCGAGCCGCGCATCACTGTCTCATTCTATCAATACTTTACCATTATCGATCCTCAGACCACTCGCGATGCATTATACAAGGCATTAACCGCCCTGAACGTTTTTGGTCGCATCTATCTGGCCCATGAAGGCATTAATGCGCAAATAAGCGTCCCGGAGAGCCAGTTTGAGGCTCTGCGCGCCTGCCTCTACGCCTTCGATCCGGCGCTGGACGGCCTGCGTCTGAACGTCGCGCTGGATGACGACGGTAAATCATTCTGGGTGTTGCGCATGAAGGTACGTGACCGCATTGTGGCCGACGGTATCGACGATCCTACCTTTGACGCCAGCGACGTCGGTGATTACCTGAAGGCCGCCGAGGTCAACACCATGCTGGACGATCCCGATGCGATCTTTATTGATATGCGTAACCACTATGAGTATGAAGTGGGGCATTTCGAGCGGGCGCTGGAGATCCCGGCTGACACCTTCCGCGAGCAGCTGCCGAAGGCGGTCGACATGATGCAGGAGCATAAAGATAAAAAGATCGTGATGTACTGCACCGGCGGCATCCGCTGCGAGAAGGCCAGCGCGTGGATGAAGCACAACGGCTTCAATAAGGTCTGGCACATCGAAGGCGGTATCATTGAGTACGCGCGCCGGGCGCGGGAGCAGGGTTTGCCGGTACGCTTTATCGGTAAAAACTTTGTTTTTGACGAGCGGATGGGAGAGCGCATCTCTGAAGATGTGATTGCCCACTGCCACCAGTGTGGGACGCCGTGCGACAGCCATACTAACTGCCTGAACGACGGCTGCCATCTGCTGTTTATTCAGTGCCCGTCATGCGCAGAGAAGTTTAAAGGCTGCTGTAGCGAGCTGTGCCAGACGGAGCGTGAGCTGCCGGAAGAGGAGCAGCGCCGCCGCCGGGCGGGGCGTGAGAACGGAAATAAGATCTTCAATAAATCCCGCGGGCGTCTGAATACCAAATTAGGCATTCCGGACCCCGAGTAAGCGTTGCAACCCTGCCGGGCGCGATCCCGGCAGGGGCTCTGCGAGGCGGCGCTATTTCTGGCGCACGCCCTCGACGGAGATAATCAGATCCACTTCCTGCGCTGCCGGACCCAGATCGGTATTGATATTGAAGTCCTTCAGCTTGATTTTGCCTTCGGCTTCAAAGCCTGCGCGTACGCCGCCCCACGGATCGTCACCCTGGCCAATCAGCTTCGCTTCGAGAGTTACCGGCTTGGTCACGCCGTTAAGGGTCAGGTTGCCGGTGATATCCAACTCGTCGCCATCTTTCTTAACCCCGGTAGAGGCGAAGGTCGCCTGCGGGAATTTCGCTACGTTCAGGAAGTCCGCGCTGCGCAGGTGCTTATCGCGCTCGGCGTGATTGGTATCAACGCTGTTGGTATTAATAGTGACGTTGACCTTATCCGCCGCAGGATCCTTTTCGTCAAAGGTAAAAGTCCCGTTAAAGTCCTTAAAGGTACCGTACAGCCAGCTGTAGCCAAGGTGCTGGATACGGAAATTAACGAAGGCGTGCTGTCCCTCTGTATCGATTTTGTAATCAGCGGCTACGGCGGAACCGGTGGTGAACAGCAGCGCGCCGAAGGTTAATGCCAGCAGGTTTTTCTTCATCTTATGCTCCAGAGTCAGGGGACGATTTACCCAGCATACGTTTGAGGGTGTCGTCTTTATCAATAAAATGGTGTTTAAGGGCGGCCAGGGCGTGCAGTACGGAGAGGATCACCACGCTCCATGCCAGCCACAGATGGAGGGTACCCGCAAGATCCGCCTGCGCACCGGCGTCGGCCAGGGTAGCGGGGACCTCAAACAGGCCAAACACGCTAATGGGTTGACCGTCAGCGGTAGAGATCAGATAGCCGCTGATCACAATGGCGAACAGCAGGGCGTAGAGAATAATGTGCGCACCAATGGCGGCGACATGTGTCAGACGCGAGTAAGAGGCTAACGCTTTCGGCGGCGGGGAGAGATGACGCCAGATCAGACGAACCACCAGACCCATCATCAGCAGTACGCCGATGCTTTTATGCAGCTCCGGGGCCTGATGATACCAGCCATCATAATAGCTCAGCGTAACCATCCACAGGCCAAGGGCAAACATGCCGTAAACCACAAGAGCAACCAGCCAGTGTAACGCAATAGAGACCGCACCATAGCGGCGAGCAGAATTACGCATTTGCATAGAGTTAACCATACTCAAATATAAAGTTAACTTAAAATGGCCTGCAAAAAATATTAATGCAACTTAAAAATAACAAAACCAGAGGCTATTTAATTTCCTTCAGTTTTTTTGCTCTGGTTTACCTTATGACCTTCAATGATTTCGTCTCACATCGCAAGAAATGGTGCGTGTCGCTGAGCTTGCAGGCTGAACAGCCTGCTTACGTTCATTCAAAAAAACTGCGCACAAATTAGGTTTTATTAAAGTAATGTCAACTTTTGTCAATATTACCTATCCGGCATAGAGTATATAAATAAAGTCAATTAAGGCCAGCAGCGACCAGAAGGCAATATAGGCCATCAAATGTTCACGGACGTTTTCTGTAAGGTAAGTAAATAGCCGGCGCATTATATCTCCAGGGATAATTAAGCGAGAAGAGGCCCGCGCGGGGCCTTCTGCTTATCCTGCCATGAAACGTCGTAGTGAAAAGGGGGTTAAGTCAAACGCTGGCGTTTTATCTGCGGCAAAGTCAGCGACAATCTCTCCCAGGACCGACGCAAACTTAAACCCGTGTCCGCTGAGGCCGGTGATGACCATGGTGCTGCTGCTGTCCGGCAGCGTATCGATGATAAAGTCCTCATCCGGCGAGTTATCATAGGTACAGGCGGCACCGTACAGACAGCCGCCGATGCCGGGAAGGCACTGGCGAAGGAACGGGAAGCTCTCTGAGCCGTCGGTAGCGACGCGGCCAAAGGGCAGACGCTCGTCTTCGCTGCTGATCGGCTGCCCGCCGTTGTGCCTGCCTATCTTTAGCGCATCGTCTTCTGCCGGAAAACCATAGTACTGGTCACCGTTGGCCAGCTCGCCGGTAAAGGCCGGGAAGTTATTTTTACTGCTGTAGCGGCCATCGGCCTGATACCAGGCAAACACCTTCCGTACCGGCTGAATGGGCAGGGCGGGAAGCAGCTGTTTAACCCAGGTTCCAGCGCTGACCAGCAGCTTCGCACCCTGATACTCGCCGTCAGCCGTCTCAATGGTCACGCCATCATCATGATGATGAATCGCAGTCACCGGACAGTTAAACAACTGCGCACAGCCAGCTTCCCGGGCGAGGCGGATCCAGGTTTTAATCGCCAGCTCGCTCTTCAGCACGCCAGAGTTGGCTTCAAACAGGGCGATATAGTCATCCGGCACGCGAAATTCAGGCCAGCGTGCCATCAGCGCCGCAGCGTCGAGTTGCTCAACGTTAAGGTTAAACTGCTGCGCGCTCTGGGCAACGTTGCGTAGAAAATCAGAGTTGGCGGGTCCCAGGTTAACCACGCCGCTACGGATAAACACCTCTTCGCCGCTCTCTGCTGCCAGCTGCTCCCACAGCGTCTGTGCTCTGAGCACCAGAGGGACATATTTTTCGCCCTCGCCGTAGGCGTGGCGGATAAGCCGCGTATCGCCATGATGGCTACCCTGCTGGTGGGGGGGCATATGGGCATCGGTCATCAGCACCTTCAGCCCCGCGCGGGTAGCATAATAGCCCGCCGCCGCGCCCACTGAACCGCTACCGATAATAATAAGATCGTATTTCATAAGCTCTCCTGGCAAAAACGCGTGTTCAGGAGAGTAATTAACCCGTTGGCGTTATACAAGCACAAATAAATAAGGCACCCTATGGGTGCCTGTTGGTTGAAAAATGAGCATTCATTAATGACGCTTGTACTCGTTTTCCTGATAGTCGCCAGATTCAATCTTGGCAATGCCGGCTTCTAGAATCGATATAAATTGACGAGCAACATCGGTCGTTAACCACAGAGTCTGTCCGACCTCGGTATCGTCACGGTCGGCGTGGTTTGGGGTCTGGTAGTGCAGGCGCAGCATCAGCGCATCGTAACTGTCCACGGTGCTGATGTCCCACCCTACGAGCGGATGGGTTTGAATGACTTCATTATTTTTTACCATTTTAACCCCCTAAATGCGTGTGTAGTGACAACGACTCTTGAGGTTCAATGCGTGTTTTTTGAAGCAACTTAAGTATATCAATAATTAAGCAGATTGCGCCAATAAAAAAAATAGGGGCATTTTTTCTGAACTTTCTTAGAATTTTTTGAACAAGAAAAGGGCTAATTACGGCTTATTTATTACAGAGATAAGCGGCACCATCAGAATAATGCCTAAAAGTGAAAAAAAGCCGGGGCGACCCGGCAAAAGCACAATAGGGAAACAACCATTAATCCTGCGTAAACCAGTCGTCCGCGCTCTCCCAGGTTTGCTGGAGGATCTCGCTAACGCGTTCTTTATCACCTTTGGCACCGCCGAGAACAGACAGATTGTTGGCAGCTGCATAGCGGACGGTCACCTTGCCTTCGGTGTCGGGATAGTCGCTCTGCAGACGGCGGGAGAGTTCGCTTGCCAGCGCATCAATCGCGCCCGGCGGTAAGGGTGTTGTTTTAGCGATAGTCACTTCAATACGCATGATTGCCCCCTGAGTAATGTACTGTATTTTTATACAGTATAGACGCAGAACTTACAACAGGGAGCAAACTCTTTTTTAGCGACGGATCCGCCAGTTAACGCGTTCGCCCGCCAGGAAAGGGATCAACGTATCGTCACTGAGGGCGATGCTTTCTGGCACCTGCTCCTCTTCGCGCACCAGCTCTACGTAACCCTCGTTGACCGGCAGGCCGTAGAAGCGTGGGCCGTTAAGCGAGCAGAAGGCTTCAAGATGTGCCAGAGCGTTCATCTCTTCAAAGACGGTGGCGTAGCTGGCCAGCGCCGACGGAGCATTGAAGCAGCCTGCACAGCCGCAGCTGGTCTCTTTACGCAGGCGCGCATGCGGGGCGGAGTCGGTGCCAAGGAAAGCACGGTCGAAGCCGCTGGCGACCAGTTCACGCAGCGCCTGCTGGTGAACGTTACGCTTGAGGATCGGCAGACAGTAAAGGTGCGGGCGCACGCCGCCCACCAGCATATGGTTACGGTTAAACATCAGATGCTGCGGGGTAATAGTCGCTGCCAGCAGCTCATTGCCCTCGCGCACATAGTCGGCGGCATCTTTAGTGGTGATGTGCTCAAACACCACCTTCAGCGCAGGCAGGCGTTGGCGCAGCGGCTCCATCACCGTTTCAATAAAGCGCGCCTCGCGATCGAAGATGTCAATCTCGGCGTGGGTCACTTCGCCGTGCACCAGCAGCGGCATACCCAGCATCTGCATCCGCTCCAGCACCGGCATGATAGCGTCAATGCTGGTCACCCCATGGCTGGAGTTCGTTGTGGCATTGGCCGGATAGAGCTTGGCTGCGGTAAAGACCCCTTCGCGAAAGCCGCGCTCGACCTCGTTGGGATCCAGCGAGTCGGTAAGGTAGCAGGTCATCAGCGGGGTAAAGTCGTGTCCGGCAGGGACGGCGGCAAGAATACGCTGGCGGTAGGCGATGGCGGCTTCGACGGTGGTCACCGGCGGTGCCAGGTTTGGCATCACGATAGCGCGGCCATAGGTTTCACTGGTGTAGGGCACCACAGTCTTCAACATATCGCCGTCGCGCAGATGTACGTGCCAGTCGTCAGGGCGGCGAATTTTTAAAACCTGGGGTTGTGCTGTCATGGTAGTGCTCCGGCTAAAGTGAAGTCAGTAATGGCTGGTTTTATGCCGGGCACTAAGCATAGGCGTAAACGTTTTCGTTTGCACCACTTTCCTGACCGCGGCGCAAAAATTACGGTGCGCCTATCGGTCAGTTAATAAAGGGGATCACAATTTCGCCCTCTTTAATCTCCAGCCCTTTGGCATACTTTTTCGCCAGCGCTTCGCCCTTGCTGCTGTCTTCGCTTAAGACGTATGCAGGCTGCTGGTTAAAGTAGTTCTGCAGGGCCTGATTCAGGTAGGGGATCAGGGTCTGCACGACCGGCTGCATCTTCTGCGGCATTACCGAGGCGTCAACCACCTCCATCTGCTGGAGAAAGATCGCTCCTTTCTCCTTATTGAAAACCGGGAGCGCCTTGAGCTTCAGCTTAACCGTGGCCTGCTGGCTACCAAACAGGGAGTTAAGATCCAGTCCGGCGTCGCCAGAGAGCGTAACTTTGCCCGGATCGTCACGCCCGATAGCGCTGACCAGGTTATTTAGCACAATATGCGCATCCGCCACGCCCGGCAGGCCAATATCGCGGGAAAAATTGTTGTGCTTTTGCAGCGCCTGGTTGATCTCTTGCTCGCTGACGGTGTACTGGGTGAGCTGGTTACAGCCTGCCAGCAGGCCGCCTGCAACAAGGGCTGCGGCAAATAAAATCTTCTTCATGGGATCCCTCAAAAGCCATCCATTTATGCCATCGTGACATAAAGCAGCCTGGCGCACCAGCGGGAGGCGTAACAGCAGAAAAGGCTGAAAGCGGTGGCGGAAACCTACGCTTCCGCCGAACCAGAGGTTAAATTGCGATAGAGGAGAGGAGGTTAATTTGCGTCTGCTTGGCCATATTGTCGCGATAGTCGGCGACGCGGGTTGGCCAGACAATACCGGGCACAATCGTCAGGTTACGCAGCAGCGGGAAGAGGTGGATATCATCCTCAGAGAGTTCACCGTTAACCGCGTTGGGCTGGACAATATGCTTATCCAGATCGCGCAGATCATCGCTGATTTTTTTCACCAGCCCCGGCGTATGGGCAAGATGCTCGCTAAAGTCGCCGATAGCGGCCTCTTTTTTGTTGGTGAAGTAAGCGCGCGCCTCGGGCGTTGCAAACTCATCAAACGGTGCTTTGGCAAAGCGCGGGAGCAGCAGGCGGTTCGTGTACTCATTAACCTTGCGCAACCATGTCTCGATGGCTGGCTTGCGTGCGCCGGTC
Organism: Pseudescherichia sp. AS216; assembly: GCF_037152055.1. Taxonomy (NCBI): domain Bacteria; kingdom Pseudomonadati; phylum Pseudomonadota; class Gammaproteobacteria; order Enterobacterales; family Enterobacteriaceae; genus Pseudescherichia; species Pseudescherichia sp. AS216. The sequence goes on from NZ_JBBCMV010000001.1 coordinate 720,894, forward strand.
AGCAGCGGCTCGCCGTCGAGCTGGTCAACGTACTTCACAATGTCCAGGCTCTCGGCCATGTAGCGGCTGTCATCTTTTTGCAGGATTGGGGCCATCTTCTGGCCAATCATACGGGTGGGCGTGGCTTCATCATCGTTGAGCAACACGTTAAGTTCCACCGGCAGATTTTTCAGGCCGAAGATCATGCGGGCTTTCAGGCAGTACGGGCAGTGGTCGTAAATATAGAGCTTCACGTTTCCCCTCCAGGTGATGGTTGTCCGTAACCATCAGTATGGAAGAGAAAAAAGCGCCTTTCAAATCAGGCCCCCGGTTCGAGCACCCCTGTCCGGGGATGACGGGGGCTGAACTGCCACCACAACGCAAACAGCGTCACCAGGCCAATCGCCGACAGCATCATCCACGGCAGCTCGGGCTGGCTGAAGGCTTTTCCGGCGTCGAACAGCCAGCCACCCCCCGCATAGCCAAGGAATCCGCCAAAGGCGAGGCCGAGGCGGCTGAAGCCCATATAGCTGCCCCGCGCCCGTGCATCGGCCAGCTCAGCGCTCAGCGTTTCCCGCGCCGGTTCGGCAATAATCGAGCCGATATAGAACGTGCAAATTAATGTAAAGAGCTGCTGCAGCGAGCTCACCATGCCAATCGGCAGCAGGCTGAAGGACATAAACAGCAGGCCGGCCATCAAACGCTGCTCAAGGCGAAAACGTTTTTCGCTCCAGCGGGCGAGCGGGTAGAGCAGGGTCAGCGAAAGACTTGCCTCAATGGCATACATCCACTTCACTGCTGCGGGCGAACCGGCGATGTCGTTCACCATGATCGGCAGCATCAGCATCACCTGTACGGCCAGCATGTAGTAGCCGGTTAAGGTGAGAACGTAGGTCACGAAGCGTTTGTCGGCCACGACCCGGCTAAGCCCCTCCCGCACCGGGATTTTCACCGTCGAGAGCCGCCACGCGGGCAGCAGCCAGGCATTGAAGGCGGCACAGAGGACAAAGATCACCGCGCCGGTAGCGCACACCAGGCGGAAATCGTACTGCAGCAGCCAGCTGCCGAGCAGGGCACCGATCACCGCCCCGGCGCTGTCCTGCATCATCAGCAGCGAGAAGAAACGTCCGCGCAGGTGCGGGCGGATCAGCTTGACCACCAGCGCCGAGCGCGGTGGATCGAACAGCGTCCCGCCGAGGCCAGAGAGGATGCACGAGCTCCAGAGCAGCCATGGCTCCTGCGCTACCGCCATGGTGGCGAACCCGGCGGCCCGCAGCAGCATGCCGGTGACGATCATCGGCTTAGCACCAAAGCGGTCGGCGATAGCACCGCCGAAGATCCCCAGCCCCTGCTGGATAAGCTGGCGCAGGCCGAGGGCAATCCCCACCATCAGGGCGGCCCAACCGAGCTGATCCACAAAGCGAATAGAAATAAGCGGGAAGACAACAAAAAAACCGAGCACAACCAGCATATTATCGATGAGCAGGAAATATTTACCCAGGCGCCTGGCCTGCGATACGCGGGACATCTCCCCTCCTGGGAATGTCAAAATAGTTACCCTGCTATTTTGCGTGGTTGCTGACCATTTTCCCACCGCTGCGGCGACGATATTTTTTTATCAAAGCAACGCTTTGATTGATGCTCTTTATCGTAATAGTGGCCTGGCGCAGGTATAGTTATCCGCAGGGGTAACAAGATGTTTTGACAGGAGTGGTGATGAATGTTCGGCTATCGTAACAACGTTCCAAAAGTGCGCTTGACGACGGACCGGCTGGTGGTACGTTTAGTGCATGAACGCGATGCATGGCGTTTAGCAGACTACTACGCAGAAAACCGCCAGTTTTTAAAGCCCTGGGAGCCCATACGCGATGAGAGCCACTGCTATCCGTCCGGCTGGCAGGCGCGCCTGAGCATGATTAACGAATTTCACAAGCAGGGAAGCGCTTTCTACTTTGCGCTGTTCGATCCCGACGAAAAAGAGATCGTTGGCGTCGCTAACTTCTCTAACGTGGTGCGCGGCTCGTTTCACGCCTGCTATCTGGGCTACTCCATCGGACAGAAGTGGCAGGGGCAGGGGCTGATGTTTGAGGCGCTGACCGCCGCGATCCGCTATATGCAGCGCACCCAGCATATCCACCGCATTATGGCTAACTACATGCCGCACAATCAGCGCAGCGGCGGCCTGCTGGCGCGGTTGGGTTTTGAAAAAGAGGGCTATGCCAAAGCCTATCTGCTGATCGACGGCGAGTGGCGCGATCACGTCCTGACGGCGCTGACCACCCAGGAGTGGACCGCTGGCCGCAACTAAGGAAAGACGAAAATGAAAATCCTGTTAAGCCCCGCCGAAGCGCGGATTATTGGCTGTCTGCTGGAGAAGCAGGTGACGACGCCTGAGCAGTATCCCCTCTCTCTGAATGCAGTGGTCAGCGCCTGCAATCAGAAAACCAACCGTGAACCCGTTATGTCTCTCAGCGACGCCGAGGTGCAGGATCTCCTCGACACGCTGGTCAAACGGCACTATCTGCGCAACGTCAGCGGCTTCGGCAATCGGGTCACGAAATACGAACAGCGCTTTTGTAATTCCGAGTTTGGTAACCTCAAGCTCAGCAGCGGCGAGACGGCGCTCGTCACCACGCTGCTGCTGCGCGGCGCACAGACGCCAGGCGAGCTGCGGATGCGGGCGGCAAGAATGCATGAGTTTGCCGACGTGCCGGAGGTCGAAAAGACGTTAGAAGCGCTGGCCGACCGGGAGGATGGGCCCTTTGTGGTTCGCCTGCCGCGCGAGCCGGGCAAACGTGAAAGCCGCTACATGCACCTGTTTAGCGGCGAGGCGGCCCCGGAGGCCGCCTCCGCGGAGCGCGACGAGCCACAGCCAGACGATCTCGCGGCGCGGGTGACGGCGCTGGAGGGCGAGGTCGCCGAACTGAAGCAGCGTCTCGATTCGCTGCGGGCACATCTGGGAGATTAACCATGACACAGTTACGCATAGGCGTAGTGGGGCTGGGTGGTATTGCCCAGAAGGCCTGGCTGCCGGTACTGGGCGCCGCCACCGACTGGACGCTGCAGGCGGCCTGGTCGCCGTCGCGGGAAAAGGCGTTAGACATTTGCCAGCGCTGGCGGATGCCCTACGCCGGATCGCTGCCGGAGCTGGCTGCCCAGTGCGATGCCGTGTTCGTTCACACCTCTACGGCCTCACACTACGCGGTAGTCAGCGAGCTTTTAAATGCCGGGGTCCACGTCTGCGTCGATAAGCCGCTAGCGGAGAACCTTGCCGACGCCGAGCGGCTGGTGGCGCTGGCCGCGCGTAAAAAGCTGATCCTGATGGTCGGCTTCAATCGCCGCTTTGCCCCCCTGTATCGCGACCTGAAAACCCGCCTCGCCAGCGGGGCATCGCTGCGCATGGATAAGCACCGGAGCGACAGCGTCGGGCCGCACGATCTGCGCTTTACGCTGCTGGACGACTACCTCCACGTGGTGGACACCGCCCTGTGGCTGGCGGGGGGCGAAGGGCAGCTTAACGGCGGCACGCTGCTGACTAACGACGAGGGGGCGATGATCTACGCCGAGCACCACTTTAGCCACCAGGCCCTGCAAATCACCACCAGCATGCATCGCCGGGCGGGCAGCCAGCGCGAGTGGGTGCAGGCGGTGACCGATGGTGGCCTGTATGACGTCACCGACATGCGCGAGTGGCGGGAAGAGCAGGGTAGCGGCATTACGCTACGTCCGATCCCCGGCTGGCAAAGCACCCTTGAGCAACGCGGCTTCGTGGGTTGCGCCCAACACTTTATCACCTGTGTGAAAAATCAGACTGCGCCTGAAACCTCCGGGGAGCAGGCGGTGCTGGCCCAGCGCATCATCGACAGGCTCTGGCGCGAGGCGATGGTCGAATAACTCGCTGTCGTATCTGGTAATAGTTTCTGGATGTAGTATTTCATCGCAATCCAGGTAGACTAAGCGCTTCTTCTAACGCCTGCTATGCAGGCGTTTTGCCGCAGGGTTCGGATTAATACGGTAATGAATTTATTAAAATCGCTGGCTGCGGTCAGCTCGATGACTCTCTTTTCCCGCGTGCTGGGTTTTGCCCGCGATGCCATCGTGGCGCGGGTGTTTGGCGCAGGCCTGGCAACCGACGCCTTCTTTGTGGCGTTCAAGCTTCCCAACCTGCTGCGCCGTATCTTCGCGGAGGGGGCATTCTCTCAGGCGTTTGTGCCTATTCTGGCCGAGTACAAGAGCAAGCAGGGGGAAGATGCGACCCGCGTCTTTGTCGCCTATGTCTCCGGTCTGCTGACGCTGGTGCTGGCGATTGTGACCATTGCCGGGATGCTGGCCGCGCCCTGGGTGATCATGGTCACCGCGCCGGGCTTTGCCGATACCGCCGACAAGTTTGCGCTCACCACCCAGCTGCTGAAGATCACTTTTCCCTACATTCTGCTGATTTCGCTAGCCTCACTGGTGGGGGCGATCCTGAATACCTGGAACCGCTTCTCGGTGCCGGCCTTTGCGCCCACCCTTTTAAACGTCAGCATGATTGGCTTTGCGCTCTTTGCCGCACCGCTGTTTCACCCGCCGGTGCTGGCGCTGGCCTGGGCGGTGACCGTCGGGGGCGTGCTGCAACTTTTTTATCAGCTGCCGCACCTCAAAAAGATTGGCATGCTGGTACTGCCGCGCATCAGCCTGCGTGATGCAGGGTCAATTCGGGTTGTTAAGCAGATGGGGCCCGCGATCCTTGGCGTCTCGGTCAGCCAGATCTCACTGATCATCAACACTATTTTCGCCTCGTTTCTGGTCTCCGGCTCGGTGTCGTGGATGTACTACGCCGACCGTCTGATGGAGTTTCCCTCCGGCGTGCTGGGCGTGGCGCTGGGCACGATTCTGCTGCCGTCGCTCTCTCGCAGCTTCGCCAGCGGCAACCACGACGAGTACTGTCGCCTGATGGACTGGGGCCTGCGCCTCTGCTTCCTGCTGGCGCTGCCGAGCGCCGTGGCGCTGGGGATCCTCGCCAAACCGCTGACGGTCTCGCTGTTCCAGTACGGCAAATTCACCGCTACCGATGCGCTGATGACCCAGAAGGCGCTGGTAGCCTACTCTGTGGGGCTGATGGGGCTGATTGTAGTGAAGGTGCTGGCGCCGGGTTTCTACTCGCGACAGGACATCAAAACGCCGGTCAAGATCGCTATCGTCACGCTGATTATGACCCAGCTGATGAACCTGGCCTTTATCGGCCCGCTCAAGCACGCCGGACTGGCGCTGTCCATTGGCCTGGCGGCCTGCCTCAACGCCAGCCTGCTCTACTGGCAGCTTCGCAAGCAGAAGATTTTTACCCCGCAGCCGGGCTGGCAGCGTTTTCTGCTGCGTCTGATTATTGCCGTTGTGGTAATGGCCGCCGCGCTGCTGGGGGTGCTCTCGATAATGCCGGAGTGGTCGCAGGGCGCCATGGCCTGGCGACTGCTGCGCCTGATGGCGGTGGTAGCGGTGGGGGGCATTGCCTACTTCGCCACGCTGGCGCTGCTGGGCTTTAAGGTGAAGGAGTTTGCTCGCCGGACGGCGTAAAACAGAACAGGCCTGGGCAGCGGTGCCCGGGCCTGTGCGGTGCAAGATCAGATGGAGATTTTCTTGCCGCCGCGGTGGGTAACCGAGGTTTGGCCATTCGCGCCGTAGAGGGCGGGCTCCTGATGCGGTTTTAGCACCTCCAGCGCCTGCCTGTTGCGCTGGATCTGATCTTCCAGCAGCCAGCCGTTGTGCTGGTTAAGCTCGCGCAGGTGCTGCGTTTTTTTAGTGATAGTCAGCCAGCGGCCTGCGATATCATCATTTGCGCTCTGCTGCATATTCTGTTCGGCACGACGCTGCTGTTCAAGATAGTCCAGCGTGGCGAGCAACGAACTCTTCTCTTCGGTAATACGCTGTAGCGCGCTGCCGTTAATCTGGCCCGCAGAAAGATGTTGTTGCTCAGCATCCATCACGCCTTTCAGCGCGTTCAGGATAACTGTCATTTGATCAAGAACTTCTGACAGTTTGCTCATACGCTCACTTACTCTGTAGGAAACTCTGCGCTTCGCTAATCAGGGCGTCGGCAATTTTGCCGGTATCCATTTTCAGCTCGCCGTTGCGGATTGCGGTTTTCAGGGCTTCCACGCGCTCCATATTAATATCTTCACTGCCCGCCTGGGTCAGCTTGGTTTGCGCATTGCTAATCGTGACGCTGGTACTGTTCGCGGTAGCGGATTTTTCCAGACGCGCTTTTGGGGTCTGAGTATCGTGAGTTTCGCGCGGTTGGACGGTGCTAACCGACTTTAAAGGCGATGTACGATCAATGCTCATAGTGTTGTCCTCATCGAGGGTTCGCGGCCGTTGTGGCTTGCCATCATCATATATTGCTTAATTATCGGCAGGTGCCGCAAATTCTTTAAAAAGATTACAGGTTAATCAGAATATTCCCATCAGGCGCTACCGTTCCGCTAACCACCTGACCCGAGGTCATGCGCACGCGGGCGTTTTGCGCCACCGAGGCGTTGTTCAGCGCCTGGCCTTCACCGTTTACGCTAAAGCCGTCGCCGCTGGCGATCACCTGCACCCGCTGTCCGGCTTTTACCCGCCACGACTGGCGCAGCATCGAGAGCTGAATCGCCTGGCCTGGGGCGAGATCGCGCAGGCTAACCGCATCCTGGGCCTGGTTAATATCGAGCATGGTGCGCGGCGGCAGCCGATCCAGACGGCCACGCTTAAGGGTCACGCTGTCCGGTACGAGCGTGCTGCCGCGGGTGATGGCCTGGGCCGCCACCACGTAGTTGCCGGTTGCCTCTACCGTGACCTGCAAATAGCGTTTCTCATTGGCGCACTGGGCCAGCACGTTAACGTTGCCCCACAGCTTCGCGCTACCCGCGACGCTCAGCGCCGGTTGTTCACAGGCAGGCAGCAGGTTAGCTGGCGTGCGCACGGTGACGGCGACCTCGTCGCTAAAGCCAGCCAGCCGCTGGGCAAAAAAGGTGGTCAGCTGGGCGGTGAGATCCTGCGCGGCCGCAAAGGGGCTGATCAACAGCAACATGGCAGCGCAGAGGCTTTTCACACTGTGCATGGCGAACTCCTGCCTGGATGAGAAAGTGAGAGGATTTTACCCGCAGTGCAAATCTATCAACGCAATAAATAGCGACGCATTTTGCGTTTATTCCAACGATAAGGCGTGCCCTCTGCCCTTTAAGCTGTCATCTGTCAATTTCTCATCAGCGTAATAGTCATCAGCGGGGGAGACATGCTCGATAAACTCGATGCCGCGCTACGATTTCAGCAAGAAGCATTAAACCTGCGCGCGCAGCGCCAGGAAGTTCTGGCTGCCAATATTGCCAACGCCGATACCCCGGGGTATCAGGCGCGCGATATGGATTTTGCCAGCGAACTTAAAAAAGTGATGGAGCGCGGCCGGGCCGAAACCAGCGGTGTATCGCTGGCACTGACTTCCGCCCGCCATATTCCTGCCCAGACCATCGCCGCACCGTCTACTGAACTGCTCTATCGCATTCCCGATCAGCCGTCGCTGGACGGTAACACCGTCGATATGGACCGGGAACGTACCCAGTTTGCCGATAACAGCCTGCAATACCAGACCGGGCTGAGCGTTCTGGGTGGACAGATCAAAGGCATGATGAGCGTGCTGCAGGGGGGGAATTAATCGATGGCATTACTGAACATTTTTGATATCGCCGGATCGGCGCTGACCGCCCAGTCACAGCGGCTGAACGTGGCGGCCAGTAACCTGGCGAACGCCGACAGCGTCACCGGCCCCGACGGCCAGCCCTACCGTGCCAAGCAGGTCGTATTCCAGGTGAATGCGGCCCCGGGCGCAGCCACCGGCGGCGTCAAGGTCGCCAACGTCATTGAGAGCCAGGCGCCGGAAAAGCTGGTCTTTGAGCCAGGCAACCCGCTTGCCGATGCCAAAGGCTACGTGCGGATGCCCAACGTAGACGTCGTCGGCGAGATGGTTAACTCCATGTCCGCTTCACGCAGCTACCAGGCAAACGTTGAAGTACTTAACACCGTGAAGAGCATGATGCTGAAAACGCTCACGCTTGGTTCGTAAAGGAGAGTCGCATGTCTATCGCTGTAAATCTCAACGACACCACCAGCACTACCGCCACATCGAAAGCGACCAGCGCGACCTCCGGCAGTAGCGCAACGGATCTGCAGAGCAGCTTCTTAACGCTGCTGGTGGCCCAGCTCAAAAACCAGGATCCCACCAATCCGATGGAGAACAACGAGCTGACCACCCAGCTGGCACAGATCAATACCGTGAGCGGCATTGAGAAGCTCAATACCACCCTCGGTGCGATCTCCGGCCAGATCGACAACAGCCAGTCGCTGCAGGCGAGCACCCTCATCGGCCACGGCGTGATGATCCCGGGCACCACCGTGCTGGCAGGCAGCGAAACCACCACGCCGTTTGGCGTTGAGCTGACCCAGCCTGCGGACAAAGTCACCGCCACCATTACCGATAAAAATGGCCTGGTCGTACGCACTATTGATATTGGCGGACTGAGCGCGGGTGTTCACACCTTTAGCTGGGACGGCAAGATGACCGACGGCACCGCCGCACCGGACAGCGCCTACACCGTTTCCATTGGTGCCAGCAACGGCTCTACCCAGCTCGTGGCTCAGCCGCTGCAGTTTGCGCTGGTGCAGGGCGTCACCAAAAGCAGTACCGGTAACACCTTAGATTTGGGTACCTACGGTACCACCACCCTCGACGAAGTACGGCAGATTATATAAGCCTTTACACTTATCAGGAGTAAGTCATGGCCTTCTCACAAGCGGTCAGCGGCCTGAATGCTGCGGCCACCAACCTCGATGTCATTGGTAACAACATCGCCAACTCCGCCACCTATGGCTTTAAATCTGGCACCGCGTCCTTCGCCGATATGTTTGCCGGTTCTAAAGTCGGTCTCGGCGTGAAGGTAGCGGGTATTACCCAGGACTTCACCGACGGCACGACCACCAACACCGGTCGCGGCCTGGACGTCGCTATCAGCCAGAACGGTTTCTTCCGTCTGGTGGACAGCAACGGGTCGGTATTCTACAGCCGCAACGGCCAGTTCAAGCTGGACGAAAACCGCAACATCGTTAACATGCAGGGCCTGCAGCTGACCGGCTTCCCGGCCACCGGCACCCCGCCGACTGTTCAGCAGGGCGCGAACCCGACGGCGATCTCTATTCCCAACACGCTGATGGCGGCGAAAACCACCGATACAGCGGCGATGCAGATCAACCTGAACTCCACCGACGCTGCGCCGACCGTGGCCTTTGATCCGACCAACGCCGACAGCTACAACAAAAAAGGCTCGGTGACGGTCTTCGATAGCCAGGGTAACTCTCACGACATGAACGTCTACTTCGTGAAGAGCACGGCGAGCAACACCTGGAACGTCTACACCCAGGACAGCAGCGTGGCGAACAGCCCTGCGACGCTCTCCACTACGCTGGGCTTCAGCAACACCGGCGCGCTGACCTCCGGCGGCACCGCCAGCGTGACGACGGCAACGATCCCGGGCGCAACCCCGGCGACCTTCAGCCTGAGCTTCCTGAACTCGATGCAGCAGAACACCGGTGCGAACAACATCGTGGCCACTAACCAGAACGGTTATAAGCCGGGTGACCTGGTGAGCTACCAGATCAACGACGACGGCACCGTAGTGGGTAACTACTCTAACGAGCAGAACCAGCTGCTGGGCCAGATCGTCCTGGCTAACTTCGCTAACAACGAAGGCCTGGCCTCTGAAGGCGACAACGTCTGGACGGCGACTCAGTCCTCTGGCGTGGCGCTGCTGGGCACCGCAGGCAACGGTAACTTCGGTACCCTGACCAACGGCGCACTGGAAGCATCCAACACCGATCTGAGTAAAGAGCTGGTCAACATGATCGTCGCGCAGCGTAACTATCAGTCAAACGCGCAGACCATCAAAACCCAGGATCAGATCCTTAACACCCTGGTTAACCTGCGCTAAGCGCCTGACGGGACGGCTTCATGGATCACGCAATATATACCGCGATGGGCGCGGCCAGCCAGACGCTCAACCAGCAGGCGGTTACGGCCAGCAACCTCGCGAACGCCTCTACGCCGGGCTTCCGCGCACAGCTCAACGCGCTGCGCGCCGTGCCGGTAGAGGGCCTGTCGCTGCCTACCCGTACGCTGGTAGCGGCGTCTACCCCCGGCGCGGATATGACCCAGGGCCAGATGGACTACACCTCCCGCCCGCTGGACGTTGCCTTGCAACAGGACGGCTGGCTGGCGGTGCAGACCCCGGACGGCACCGAGGGCTATACCCGCAACGGTAATATGCAGGTGAGCCCGACCGGTCAGCTGACCATCCAGGGTAACCCGGTAATGGGCGATGCGGGTCCGATTGCCGTGCCGGAAGGGGCGGAGATCACCATTGCGGCGGACGGCACCGTCTCGGCGCTGACCCCCGGCGATCCGCCGAACACGGTATCACCGATTGGTAAGCTGAAGCTGGTTAAGGCGACCGGGACTGAAGTGGTGCGTGGCGATGACGGCATGTTCCGTCTCAGCCAGGCCGCCCAGGCGACCCGCGGCGCGACCCTGCAGGCCGACCCCACCATCCGCGTGATGTCGGGCGTGCTGGAGGGGAGCAACGTCAAGCCGGTGGCCGCGATGACCGATATGATCGCCAGCGCGCGTCGCTTTGAGATGCAGATGAAGGTCATCAGCAGCGTTGATGAAAATGAGCAGCGTGCTAACTCACTGCTGTCGATGAGCTAATACAGGACTAACTATGATTAACTCTTTATGGATTGCCAAGACCGGCCTCGACGCCCAGCAAACCAATATGGACGTCATTGCCAACAACCTGGCGAACGTCAGCACCAACGGTTTCAAGCGTCAGCGTGCGGTCTTTGAAGATCTGCTCTACCAGACCGTTCGCCAGCCCGGCGCGCAGTCTTCCGAGCAGACTACGCTGCCGTCAGGCCTGCAAATTGGTACCGGCGTTCGTCCGGTGGCCACCGAGCGCCTGCACAGCCAGGGTAACCTCTCCCAGACCAATAACAGTAAAGACGTGGCGATCAAAGGCCAGGGCTTCTTCCAGGTGATGCTGCCGGACGGTACCTCGGCCTATACCCGCGACGGCTCGTTCCAGGTGGATCAGAACGGCCAGCTGGTGACCGCCGGCGGTTTCCAGGTGCAGCCAGCCATTACCATTCCGGCGAACTCCCTGAGCATCACCATTGGCCGTGACGGCGTGGTGAGCGTGACCCAGCAGGGCCAGGCCGCACCGGTACAGGTAGGGCAGCTCAACCTGACCACCTTTATGAACGATACCGGTCTGGAAAGCATTGGTGAGAACCTCTATACCGAAACGCAGTCTTCCGGCGCGCCGAACGACTCGACGCCTGGCCTGAACGGTGCAGGGCTGCTTTACCAGGGGTATGTTGAAACCTCTAACGTGAACGTGGCTGAAGAGCTGGTGAATATGATCCAGGTTCAGCGCGCTTACGAAATTAACAGTAAAGCCGTATCGACTACCGATCAGATGCTGCAAAAACTGACGCAACTCTAAGGCGCGCTCCGGCGCGGCACTAACCGCCGCGCCGGGCCCCTGATTTCGAAGATGAAAGCAATGCATAAATCCGCCGCGTTTCGTTATCCGCTTATGGCTTTGGTGGCACTCACCCTCAACGGGTGTGCCTGGATCCCCTCGACGCCGCTGGTGCAGGGCGCAACTACTGCGCAGCCCACGCCCGGCCCGCAGCCCATTGTCAACGGCTCCATTTTTCAGACCGCCCAGCCAATCAACTACGGCTATCAGCCGCTGTTTGAGGATCGCAGGCCGCGTAACGTAGGCGATACGCTGACCATCGTGCTGCAAGAGAACGTCAGCGCCAGCAAAAGCTCGTCGGCGAACGCCAGCCGCGACGGCAAAACCAACTTCGGCGTCGGTACTGCGCCGCGCTACTTAGAAGGCCTGTTTGGCAACGGCCGGGCGGATGTCGACGCCTCAGGCAGCAACGGCTTTAACGGTAAGGGTGGGGCCAATGCCAGCAACACCTTCAGCGGAACGCTGACCGTGACGGTTGACCAGGTTCTGGCCAACGGTAACTTACACGTCGTGGGTGAAAAACAGATCGCCATTAACCAGGGCACTGAGTTCATCCGCTTCTCCGGTGTCGTGAACCCACGCACCATCAGCGGCAGCAACTCCGTTCCGTCCACCCAGGTGGCGGACGCGCGCATCGAATATGTCGGCAACGGCTATATCAATGAAGCGCAGAATATGGGCTGGCTGCAGCGTTTCTTCCTTAACCTCTCGCCGATGTAACGGGGTGACCAATGTTTAAATATCTGGCAGGGATCGCGCTGGTACTGGTAGCAACCATTGCCCAGGCCGAGCGCATCCGCGACCTCACCAGCGTACAGGGCGTACGACAGAACTCACTGATTGGCTACGGGCTGGTTGTCGGCCTGGATGGGACGGGCGACCAGACCACCCAGACGCCGTTTACCACCCAGAGCCTGAACAACATGCTCTCCCAGATGGGGATCACCGTCCCTGCCGGGACCAACATGCAGTTGAAAAACGTGGCGGCGGTGATGGTTACTGCCCAGTTCCCGGCGTTTGCCCGCCAGGGGCAGACCATCGACGTTGTGGTCTCCTCGATGGGTAACGCCAAGAGCCTGCGTGGCGGTACGCTGATCATGACGCCGCTGAAAGGCGTCGATAACCAGGTCTACGCTTTGGCGCAGGGCAACGTGCTGGTCGGCGGTGCGGGCGCAGCGGCAGGCGGCAGCAGCGTGCAGGTTAACCAGCTCAACGGCGGCCGTATTACCGGCGGCGCGGTGGTAGAGCGTGAGCTGCCTAGCCAGTTTGGCTCCGGCAACACCATCAATCTGCAGCTGAACCAGGAAGATTTCACCCTGGCGCAGCAGATCACCGACACCATCAACCGCTCTCGCGGCTACGGCAGCGCCACGGCGCTGGATGCGCGAACCATCCAGATCCGCGTTCCGAGCGGCAACAGCTCGCAGGTGCGTTTCCTGGCTGATATCCAGAATATGGAAGTTGGCGTGACGCCGCAGGATGCGAAGGTCGTGATCAACTCCCGTACCGGATCGGTGGTGATGAACCGCGAAGTGACGCTGGACAGCTGTGCGGTGGCTCAGGGCAACCTCTCGGTGACGGTAAACCGCCAGGCCAACGTCAGCCAGCCGGATACGCCGTTTGGCGGCGGTCAGACCGTGGTCACCCCGCAGACGCAGATCGACCTGCGCCAGAGCGGCGGTTCGCTACAGAGCGTTCGCTCCAGCGCCAACCTGAACAACGTTGTCCGGGCGCTGAACGCGCTGGGCGCGACGCCGATCGATCTGATGTCGATCCTTCAGTCAATGCAGAGCGCAGGCTGCCTGCGCGCGAAACTGGAAATTATCTAATGCTAACCGACAGCCGGATGATGGCGAGCGCGGCATGGGATGCGCAATCGCTGAATGAACTGAAAACCCAGGCCGGGCAGGATCCGCAGGCTAACCTGCGCCCGGTGGCCCGTCAGGTGGAGGGGATGTTCGTGCAGATGATGCTGAAAAGCATGCGTGAAGCCCTGCCAAAAGACGGCCTGTTTAGCAGCGACTCTACCCGCATGTACACCAGCATGTATGACCAGCAGATTGCCCAGCAGTTGACCGCTGGCAAGGGACTGGGGCTGGCGGAGATGATGGTGAAGCAGATGTCCGGTGGTCAGAGCGAACCTGCTGAGGCACCTTCACAGGTGCCAATGAAGTTCCCGCTGGAAACGGTGACCAGTTATCAAAACCAGGCCCTGACCCAGATGGTGCGCAAGGCGATGCCGAAAACGCCCGACGGCGGGGGCAACGATGCCGCCCTGTCCGGCGATAGCAAGGATTTCCTCGCTCAGCTCTCCCTGCCGGCGCGACTGGCCAGCGAGCAGAGCGGGGTGCCGCACCACCTGATCCTCGCCCAGGCGGCGCTGGAGTCCGGCTGGGGGCAGCGGCAGATCAAGCGTGAAAACGGTGAGCCGAGCTTTAACCTGTTTGGCGTCAAGGCCAGCAGCAGCTGGAAGGGGCCGACCACCGAGATCACCACCACCGAATATGAGAACGGTGAGGCGAAGAAGGTGAAGGCGAAGTTCCGCGTCTACGGCTCCTATCTGGAGGCGCTGTCGGACTACGTTGGCCTGCTGTCGCGCAACCCGCGCTATGCCGCCGTCACCACCGCGGCGACTGCCGAGCAGGGGGCGCAGGCGCTGCAGAGTGCGGGCTACGCCACCGATCCAAACTATGCCCGTAAGCTTACCAGCATGATCCAGCAGCTGAAATCCCTTAGCGATAAGGTGAGTAAAGCCTACAGCAACGATATTGAAAATCTGTTCTGACAGCACTCAAGTTCAGCCTGGCGCTGCCGATAATCGTTAGCAGGACTTATGTCTAAAAGTGTATAAGGAATCTCCATGTCCAGTAGCTTGATTAACAGCGCCATGAGCGGGCTGAATGCAGCCCAGGCCGCGTTGAATACCGTCAGTAATAACATCTCCAGTTATAACGTCGCGGGCTATACCCGTCAGACAACGGTGCTGGCACAGGCAAACAGTACGCTGGGTGCAGGCGGTTGGGTTGGCAACGGGGTGAACGTCACCGGCGTCCAGCGTGAATATGACGCCTTCATCACCAATCAGCTGCGCGCCGCGCAGACCCAGAGCAGCGGCCTGACCACGCGCTATGAGCAGATGTCTAAGATTGATGACATGCTCTCTGGCTCGACGAATACTCTGGCCACCACCATGCAGGGCTTCTTTACCAGCCTGCAAACGCTGGTCAGCAACGCAGAAGATCCAGCCTCCCGCCAGACCCTGCTGGGCAAAGCCGACGGGCTGGTAAACCAGTTCAAGGTAACCGATCAGTATCTGCGCGATCAGGATAAGCAGGTTAACCTGTCTATCTCCTCCAGCGTGGATCAGATCAACAACTACACCACCCAGATCGCTAACCTTAACGATCAGATTTCCCGTCTGACCGGCGTGGGCGCAGGCTCCTCGCCAAATAACCTGCTGGATCAGCGCGATCAGCTGGTGAGCGAGCTCAACAAGATTGTTGGCGTGGAAGTGAGCGTTCAGGACGGCGGCACCTATAACATCAGCATGGCTAATGGCTACACCCTGGTTCAGGGCAGCTCTTCGCGTCAGCTGGCTGCCGTGCCGTCCAGCGCGGATCCGTCCCGTACCACCGTGGCCTACGTTGATGCCACCGCGGGCAACGTGGAGATCCCAGAGAAGCTGCTCAACAGCGGTTCCCTTGGTGGCCTGCTGACCTTCCGCAGCCAGAACCTCGACCAGACCCGCAACTCGCTGGGCCAGCTGGCGCTCTCCTTTGCCGACGCCTTCAACACCCAGCATGCCAAAGGCTATGACGCTAACGGCGACAAGGGCGGCGACTTCTTTACCATTGGATCGCCTTCCACGTTGAGCAACGCACGCAACACCGGCGATGCGGCGCTGACCACCACGGTGAGCGACAGCAGCAAGGTGCAGGCGACCGACTATAAGGTAGTTTACGACGGCTCGAAGTGGCAGGTCACTCGCCTGTCAGACAACACCTCGTTTACCGCCACGCCGGATGCTAACGACGGCAGCCTGAACTTTGACGGCCTGAAGGTCAACATTAGCGCTACCAACGGTGCGGGCAATAACGACAGCTTTATTATCAAGCCGACGGCCAATGCCATCGTCAATATGGATCTGGCCTTCCAGGACGAGTCAAAAATTGCCATGGCGGCGTCCGCCACCAGCGGCGATAGCGATAACGTCAACGGCCAGGCGCTGCTGGATCTGCAAAAAAGCAAAAGCGTCGGCGGCAACAAGAGCTTCAACGATGCCTATGCCGCGCTGGTCAGCACCGTGGGCAGCACCACGGCCACGCTGAAGAGCAGCAGCACCACCCAGGATAACGTGGTGACGCAGCTGAGCAACCAGCAGCAGTCTATCTCCGGCGTTAACCTCGACGAAGAGTACGGTAACTTACAGCGTTACCAGCAATATTATCTCGCAAACGCACAGGTTTTACAGACGGCGAGCTCGCTGTTTGATGCGTTACTGAACATCCGCTAAGCAAGAGGTTGATGATGCGCGTTAGCACTCAGATGATGTATGAACAAAACATGCGTGGTGTCACCAGTTCGCAGAGCAAGTGGCTAGGCTACGGGGAGCAGATGTCTACCGGCAAGCGCGTCAACCGCGCCTCTGATGACCCTATCGCCGCCTCGCAGGCGGTGGTGCTCTCCCAGGCCCAGGCGCAGAACAGCCAGTATCAGCTGGCTCGCACCTTCGCGACGCAGAAAGTGTCGCTGGAAGACAGCATCCTGGACCAGGTCTCTACCGCGATCCAGTCCGCGCAGTCCAAGGTCATCAACAGCGGCAACGGCTCCTTGAGCGATGACGACCGTGCCTCGCTGGCAACCGATCTGCAAGGTATTCGCGACCAGATCATGAACCTTGCCAACAGCACCGACGGCAACGGTCGCTATATTTTTGGCGGCTACAAAACCGAAAGCGCACCGTTCAATCAGGCCACCGGTCAGTACGGCGGCGGCGCGCAGCCCATTACCCAGCAGGTAGACGCCGCGCGGTCAATGGTGATTGCCCACACCGGCACCCAGGTTTTTGACAGCGTAACCAGCAACGCGGTACCCGAGCCAGACGGCACCGCCCCGGAAACGAACCTGTTTGCCATGCTGGATTCGGCTATTGCCTCGCTGAAGACCCCGGTAAGCGGGGATGAGACGGCCCAGACCAAGGCGCAAGACGTAATGGATAAAACCAACCGTGGCCTGCGCAATTCACTTAACAACGTGCTTGCCGTGCGTGCTGAAGTCGGAACGCAGCTTAACGAGCTGGACAACCTTGACGCGCTGGGTACCGATCGTGCCCTGGGTCAAACCCAGCAGATGAGCGATCTGGTTGACGTTGACTGGAATGCGGCTATCTCCTCCTACACCATGCAGCAGGCGGCGCTTCAGGCATCCTATAAAGCGTTTTCCGATATGCAAGGCATGTCGCTGTTCCAGATTAACTCTTAATAAAAAGAAAACCTGTCCGGTTAAATGGACAGGTATGCACTCTCTTTGCAGACCGCCCTCATTGACCGGGGCGGTTTTTTTTATCCAACGTTTGCTACCTCTGGGCGACGCGTACCGGTTGTCAGGCGGATTGCCAGGGCAATAATGCCTGAGACCGTCGCCAGGGCCACAACGCCAGGCCAGCCCGCCAGGGTATAGATTTTACTGCCGAGGGCAGAGCCAGCCGCCATGCCGATAAACACCACGGTAAACAGCAGCGCATTGAGACGACCCCGCGCCTGCGGCTCAAGGCTATAAACCAGATTCTGGTGAGCAACCAGGCTCGACTGTAGTCCCAGATCGAAACCTACCGCCGCAATGGCAATCACAACCAGCTGCATCTGGGTAGAGAGCAGCGGCAGGACAAACATCAGGGCAAAGGAGACGGTGACCAGCGCCGCACCCAGCTGGGTGACTTTCGCTGCCCCGACCCGATCGGCCAGCCCCCCGGCCAGCGGTGCAGCCAGCGCACCCGCCGCGCCAGCAATCCCGAAGGTACCTGCTGCTGCGCTGCCGAGGTGAAAACGATCCAGCAGCATGACCGCCAGGGTAGACCAGAAGGCGCTAAAGGCTACCGAGAGAAAGCCTTGCGCCAGCGCGGCGCGGCGCAGGGCAGGGTAGCGCCCCCACAGCTGGGCTACTGAGCGCATCAGCGCCGGATAGCTGAGGTCGGAGTGGGTAGCAAAGCGTGGCAGCACCGCCCACATCACGACGCCAATAAACGCGATGCTCGCCGCTGCCAGCTGGTACATCACCCGCCAGCCAAAGGCCGCACCCACGAAGCCGCTTACCGTACGGGAGAGCAGGATCCCCAGCAGCAGACCTGTCATCACGGTGCCTACGGTTTTTCCCTGTTTGCCTTCTGGCGCAAGTATCGCTGCGGCAGGCACGATATCCTGCGCCATCGTGGCGGCCATCCCCAGCAGCAGGCTTACCGCCAGCAGCGTATTGAGATGGCTGGTCAGGCTACAGATCAGCAGGAAGAGGGCCAGCGCGGCGCATTTTATCAGGATTAGCATCCGGCGATCGTAGCGGTCCCCCAGCGGCAGCAGGAACAGAATGCCCAGCGCGTAGCCTGCCTGGGTCAGCGTCGGCACGAGACCCATGCCGTTAACGGTTAAATGGAGATCGCGACCCATCAGCGGCAGCAGAGGCTGAGCATAATAGATAGCGGCAACGCTGAATCCGGCTCCCATCGCCAGAATAAAAATAATCCAGCGCGGTACGTCAAAGGGTGATGCCTGGCGGTTCATAATAGAGTCCTCAAAGGTGGTGTGAAGACATTTTTGCGGAAGATGGCGTGACGCGGTAGCCGGTCCAGTGGTAAAAGAGCTATACGCGAAATGTATAGGCAGGAATAAAATGAAGCGAACTGAACGTATAGACAGGGTCGATCTGATGCACACCTTTGTCCGCATCGTTGAGAGCGGCTCCCTGTCAGCCGCCGCGAGGCTGCTGGAAACCACCCAGGCGACGGTAAGCCGCCGTCTTCAGTCGTTGGAGGCGCTGCTGGGGGTTAAGCTGATCCTGCGCACGACCCACGCCATGAAGCTGACCGATGACGGCGAACGCTGCTACCAGCATGCCAGGCGGCTGCTATCGGCCTGGTCCACCCTGGAGGATGAGGTGAGCCACGCTGGCGATGAGCCGGTCGGTACGCTGCGGGTGCGTGCCCCGCACGCTTTTGGCCAGGAGCAACTGCTTGCGCCGCTAACCCGGTTTCTTAGCCAGCATCCACAGCTCTCGGTTGAGTGGATGCTAAACGATAAAAACGTCGATTTTCTGAGCACTAACATCGACTGCGCGATTCGCGTCGGCGCGGAGATCGATCCGAGTACGGTGTCGGTGCTATTGGCGGAGGTGCCGCGTAGCGTTGTGATTGCGCCTGCGCTGCTCGCTGACTACCCGGCGGTGACCGGGCCACAGCAACTGGCGGCGCTGCCGTGGGTGGCGCTCAGCACTTTCTACCAGCACAGCATTAGCCTGACCGATACCGCCGGGACGGTTGAGCAGGTGACTATCGCTCCGCGGCTCTATACCGACAGCCTCTATGTTGCGCGCAGTACGGCCCTGCAGGGATTAGGCGCGGTGATCATCTCAAGCTGGGCGGTGGCGGAGGATGTCCGTGAGGGGAGGCTGGTCAGGCTGCTGCCCGACTGGGAGCCTGCCCCGCTGCCGGTGCACCTGGTTTACCCGTGGGCGCGTTACTATCCGGCCCGGCTGCGGGCCTTTTTGCAAATGATGCGCGAGGCGGTTCCTGACATTACCGGTATGCGCCTTCCCGCCTCCGGGGCATAAAAAAAGCCGACCCGGAGGTCGGCTTGTTACTCGCAGAGTGCGTTATTCAGGCTGCTGCGGGCGCGTTGCCGGGGCGGTAGCCTGATGGGTAGCGCTATGGCCGCCCGCAGAACCTTTGCCATCGAAGTCAAACGCCGGGCGAACCCAGTCGCTGTGACGCGGCGGCTCAGGAACGTATTCCGGGGCTGGCGCGCGAGTCATCGGCGCGGTGGCAAAGCTGTGCAGTGCCTTAGCGGCGACAGGTTGAGCGGCAACAGCAGGCTTAACGTCTGCTTCCGGCTTCGGCTCGACAGCAGGCTTCGCTTCTGGCTCAGGCTGGGCTTCAACCACAGGCTGCGCTTCCACGGCTGGCTTCACCTCAGCTTCTGGCTGCGCTTCCGCGACAGGCTCAGCGGCTTTCACCTCTTCAACCACTTCGGCTGGTGCTTCAGCAGGCTCTGCGATCTCCGCGATGTGCTCAGCAACCGGCACGTCTTCCGGGGCGATCAGCTGCGGCTGCTCGTCAACCGGCGTCTCAATCGCTTCAGGATGCGTAGTGTCTACTGCGGCAGGCTGCGGCTCGCTCACGGCGGCTTGCGGCTCGACGACGGTAGGCTCAACGGCTGTCGGTTCAACTACTGTCGGTTCAACTACAGCAGTTTCAACAACTGTCGGTTCAACTACAGCAGGTTCAGCGCTAACAGATGCCGCAATCGGCTCTGCTACTGGCTCAACGATCGGCTGCTGGATAGCTTCCGGTGCGGTTTCAACGGTGGTCTCATCCTGTACCGGCTCAACGTTCTGCGCGACCGGGTAGCGGATCCACACTTTACCTGACGCCATCTCCGGCGATGCACAGGCTACGGTCAGCGGCATCGGGGACTGGGTCGGGTAGCGCTCGTCACGGTAGCGACGACGGCGCTGGCCGCTGACGCGCAGGTGACGCGGAGAACGACGTGAACGGCGCGGCATCCCGGCGTTATCACGATTCTCGCTGGACTCTTCCTGCTCCTGAACCGGCTGCTCAACAACCGCAGGCAGATCTACCTTCGCCAGCTCAGTATGGGATGCCTGGGCATCTGTCACCGGCGTCGCGGCAGCGATCTCATCAACACCAGCGTCGGCAGACGGCGCAGACTCAAAGCGCACTTTCTGGCTCAGCTGGCGCTGTTTACGGCGCGGCATCACCTGAACGCGATCTTCCTGTTCCGCTTCGACTTCCAGGACTGGCTGCTCTTCGCGGTTCAGCACTTTAACTTCTTGCTGAGCCTGACGTTTTTCGTCGTTGCGACGACGGTTGCGCTCGCGGCGGGACTGCTGCTGCTCATCGCGGGATTTAGACTTATCTGCGTCCTCAACAACGGCCTGCGGCTGACGGACTTCGCGAACTTCACCGTTCGGCTGCTGTTTTTCACGGCGACCACGGCGATTCTCGTCACGCTCACGGTTGTCGCGGTTATCACGATTGTCGCGGTTATCACGGCCTTCGCGCGCTTCTGCGCCTTCGCTACGGCTGTCGCGACGTTCGTTACGATCGCCACGATCTCCGCGGTCGTTGCGGTCACGGCGGTTGTTCTGGCGCGGCTTACGACGCTCCTGGGAACGGGCCGGTTTCTCTTCTTTAACTTCTTCTTCCGCTTTAACCTCAACCGGCTGGCTGGCAGGCTCGCTGGCGAATACCTTCTTCAGGGCGCCAAAGAGACGGCCCAGCAGGCCCGTTTCCGCCGGAGCGGCAGGCTGTGCAGCGGCTGGCTGTGCTTTTTCTTCAGCAACCGGCGCGGACTGTGGCGCAGGCGCAGGCGGAATGTCAGGCATCACGAAGGTGGCCAGCGCAGGCTGTTCAGGCTGTTTGCGCTCGGCGTACTCCTCTTCGGACGGCAGCGCCATCGCCTCTTCATGCAGCTTCGGCAGCTTATAGCTCAGGGTCGAGGTCTCTTCGCCTTTGCGCACGCGCAGCACGGAGTAGTGCGGGGTTTCCATCTGGTCATTCGGCACGATAACGCACTTAATGCCGCCCTGACGCGCTTCGATCGCGCTTACCGCAGCGCGTTTCTCGTTAAGCAGATAGGAGGCAATCGGCACGGGAACAATCGCGTGAACTTCCTGAGTGTTCTCTTTCAGCGCTTCCTCTTCGATCAGGCGCAGAATAGAGAGCGACAGGGATTCGTTGTCACGAATAGTGCCGGTACCGCTACAGCGCGGGCAGACGTGATGGCTGGACTCGCCGAGGGACGGGCTCAGACGCTGGCGGGACATCTCCAGCAGGCCGAAGCGCGAAATATGGCTGATCTGAATACGGGCGCGATCCTGACGCACGGCTTCACGCAGGCGGTTTTCAACCGCACGCTGGTGGCGAACCGGGGTCATATCGATAAAGTCGATGACGATCAGGCCGCCGAGGTCGCGCAGGCGCAGCTGGCGGGCGATTTCGTCTGCCGCTTCCAGGTTAGTATTAAACGCCGTCTCTTCGATATCGCCGCCGCGGGTTGCGCGGGCGGAGTTGATATCAATCGCGGTCAGCGCTTCGGTGGAGTCGATAACGATAGAGCCGCCAGAAGGCAGACGCACTTCGCGCTGGAAGGCGGACTCGATCTGCGATTCGATCTGATAGTGGCTGAACAGCGGGATTTCACCGGTGTAGAGTTTGATTTTGCTGCTGAAGTCAGGACGGCCCAGCGCAGCGATATGCTGGCGTGCCATCTCCATCACTTTCGGGTTGTCGATGAGGATCTCACCGATATCCTGGCGCAGATAGTCGCGGAAGGCGCGAACGATAACGTTGCTCTCCTGGTGGATCAGGAACGGAGCAGGGCGGTTTTCAGCGGCTTTCTTGATCGCTTCCCAATGCTTCAGGCGGAAGCTTAAGTCCCACTGCAGCGCTTCGGCAGATTTGCCTACGCCTGCGGTACGAACGATCAGCCCCATGCCGTCCGGCATATCCAGGCTCGCCAGCGCCTCTTTCAGCTCGGTACGGTCATCGCCTTCAATACGGCGAGAGATGCCACCCGCGCGCGGGTTGTTTGGCATCAGAACCAGATAGCTACCGGCCAGGCTGATAAAGGTGGTTAAGGCCGCGCCTTTATTACCGCGCTCTTCTTTGTCAATCTGGACAATGACCTCCTGGCCTTCGCGCAGCACATCTTTGATGTTCGGGCGGCCATGGGCACTGTAGTTTGCAGGGAAATATTCGCGGGAGATCTCTTTCAGAGGTAGGAAACCGTGACGCTCAGCACCGTAGTCAACAAATGCGGCTTCAAGGCTCGGTTCAATACGGGTAATTTTACCTTTGTAGATGTTCGCTTTTTTCTGTTCGTGTCCCGGGCTTTCGATATCCAGGTCGTACAGGCGCTGCCCATCAACAAGGGCGACGCGCAACTCTTCCTGCTGAGTTGCGTTAATTAACATTCTTTTCATCGTAACTTACTCATTATTCTTACATTGACGACTAGGCTGCGGGCATAGTTAACGCCTTTCCGGGGTGAACCGATGGCCTCGTGTCTGTTCACGTCGCCAACCTCACGGTTATCGCACGCTTAAGAGGCGCAGAGTGTCGGTTGCCTGTATTTCATACGGAAAAACAGCGCAATTATCAGGGGAACTGCCTGGGTATTACTCTCCAGGGTCGATCCCTCTACCGGTAAGGACTGCAACCCGCAGCCCGCTAAGTGCCTGAAGGATCAATACGTCTTACGCCATTGCTGCGTGGATGATCGGACAGGCAAAACTGGTCATTCCGCAAATTTCCTTGTTTAACAAGATTCAAGCGGAAAACAGCCTCATTATTCCTTGCTAAATCTGTTATAGCAAGATGACTTTTGCCATTTATCACCCGGTTACTAACAGTTTTTTCACGTTTGCCCAGGGATTGTGCTAAAACCCAGCGAAAAGCGTGATGACGGTCAACATGACACCGATAGAGATAAATATAAGCACATAAAAATGAGTGGCGCGAATCGGGCGAGGCTTTTAGAATCGCCCCCCATGAAAACTGAGACTCCATCCGTAAGAATTGTTGCTATCGCGGCCGACGACGCCGGGCAACGCATCGATAACTTTTTACGCACCCAGCTGAAGGGCGTGCCGAAAAGTATGATTTACCGCATCCTGCGTAAAGGCGAAGTGCGGGTTAACAAGAAGCGCGTGAAGCCCGAGTATAAGCTGGAGGGCGGGGATGAGGTGCGTATCCCGCCGGTACGCGTTGCCGAGCGTGAAGAGGAGGCGGTGTCACCGCATCTGAATAAGGTAGCGGCGCTGGCGGATGTCATCCTTTATGAAGACGATCATATTCTGCTGCTGAACAAGCCGTCAGGCACCGCCGTCCACGGCGGCAGCGGGCTGAGCTTCGGCGTCATTGAAGGCCTGCGCGCTCTGCGTCCGGAAGCGCGCTTCCTGGAGCTGGTACACCGTCTGGACCGGGATACCTCCGGCGTGCTGCTGGTGGCCAAGAAGCGCTCGGCGCTGCGCTCCCTGCATGAGCAGCTGCGCGAGAAAGGCATGCAAAAAGATTACCTGGCGCTGGTGCGCGGCCAGTGGCAGTCGCATGTCAAAACGGTACAGGCTCCGCTACTGAAAAATATTCTGCAGAGCGGGGAGCGGATCGTCCGCGTGAATAGCGAAGGCAAACCGTCAGAGACGCGCTTTAAGGTTGAGGAGCGCTATGCGTTTGCTACCCTGGTGCGCTGTAGCCCTATTACCGGCCGTACTCACCAGATTCGTGTTCATACCCAGCACGCCGGGCATCCCATCGCCTTTGACGATCGCTATGGCGACCGCGAGTTTGATAAGCAGCTGGCGGGAACCGGGTTAAACCGACTCTTCCTGCACGCGGCGGCGCTGAAGTTTACCCATCCGGGAACCGGCGAAACTCTGCGCATTGAAGCCCCGCTGGATGAGCAGCTCAAACGCTGCCTGAAGGTACTGCGCGGGTAACGTAATGCCCGGCGAGCCTGCCGGGCATTACTCACTTCATGCTAACAGCGGATTGCAGTGCTCCCGGCGCAGCATCTGGCACAGCGCAATCAGCGGCAGCCCCACCAGCGTATTTGGATCCCGGCCCTCAAGACGGTCAAACAGCGCAATCCCTAATCCCTCGCTTTTAAAGCTGCCGGCACAGTTCAGCGGCCGCTCCTTACGCAGATAGTCAGCAATCTCCTGCTCGCTCAGGTGGCGAAAGTGGACGTCAAACGGTTCACACTCGGTTTGCAGATGACCGGTGGCGGAGTTATAGAGCGCCAGCCCGGTATAGAAGGTGATGATATTACCCCGCGCCTTCATGAGTTGCTGAAAGGCTTTCTCCTCCGTTAACGGCTTGCCGGTGATTTCCCCGTCCAGCACACAGACCTGATCGGAGCCAATAATCAGGTGGTGAGGGTAGCGTTCCGCCAGCGACTGGGCCTTGGCCTGCGCCAGGCGCAGCACCAGATGACGCGGCGATTCGCCAGGCTCTGGGGTCTCATCCACGTCCGGTGCGGCGCACTCGAAGACAATGCCGAGTTTTTCCAGCAGCGCGCGGCGGTAAGAAGACGTGGACGCAAGAATAATATTCGACATATTTTTTCTACCCTATATGGCATAACGAGGTCAGGCATTTTAAACTACAGGCCGCAATGTGTGCGAATAATTGGCAAAAGGCAATCACAGACTGCCTTTTTCTTTGACTCCAGAACGTTACAAAGTTAATATGCGCGCCCTATGCAAAAGGTAAAATTACCCCTGACTCTTGATCCGGTTCGTACCGCTCAAAAACGCCTTGATTACGAGGGTGTATACACTCGTGAGCAGGCCGAGCGCGTCGCTGAATCCGTAGTCAGTGTAGACAGTGATGTGGAATGCTCCATGTCGTTCGCTATCGATAACCAGCGCCTTGCGGTTTTAACCGGCGATGCAAAAGTTTCGGTAACGCTCGAGTGTCAGCGCTGCGGCAAGACGTTTGCCCATCAGGTCTACACGCAATATTGTTTTAGCCCGATCGTCAAAGACGAGCAGGCCGAAGCACTCCCGGAAGCGTATGAACCGATTCAGGTTAACGAATTCGGTGAAATCGACCTGCTGGCACTGGTCGAGGATGAAATTATCCTCTCCTTGCCGGTAGTGCCGGTGCATGATTCTGAACACTGTGAAGTGTCCGACGCGGACATGGTCTTTGGTGAACTGCCTGAAGAGGCACAGAAGCCAAATCCATTTGCCGTATTAGCCAGCTTAAAGCGTAAGTAACAGGTTTCTCCGTAGTAATGGAGTTACCGTAATTGAGGAGTAAGGTCCATGGCCGTACAACAAAATAAACCAACCCGTTCCAAACGTGGCATGCGTCGTTCCCATGACGCGCTGACCGCAGTCACCAGCCTGTCTGTAGACAAAACGTCTGGTGAGTCTCACCTGCGTCACCACATGACCGCTGACGGTTTCTACCGCGGTCGCAAGGTTATCACTAAGTAATCACGCTTTACTCAAAGTATTTCGCGTTGCAGGAAGGCGGCAAGTGAGAGAAGCCCCTGAGCATAGATAACTATGCGATTGGGGTGACCGAACGTAGCTAACGCCCCTGCGGCGTGAAAGACGAAGAGTAAAAAGCGTGATGAAGCTTAGTGAGGAAATCCCCGTGTAAGCGGGGGTTAACCGAACCAGGCACGACGATACCTTGACACGTCTAACCCTGGCGTTAGATGTCATGGGGGGCGATTTTGGCCCTTCCGTGACAGTGCCTGCAGCATTGCAGGCACTGCATTCTAACCCTCAACTCACACTTCTGTTAGTCGGTCATCCCGACGCTATCACGCCATTACTTGCTAAAGCCGATTTTGATCAGCGCTCGCGCCTGCAGGTTATTCCTGCCCAGTCGGTTATTGCCAGTGATGTCCGTCCCGCCCAGGCCGTGCGCAACAGCCGGGGTAGCTCTATGCGTATAGCGCTTGAGCTGGTCAAAGAGGGGCGTGCCGAAGCCTGCGTCAGCGCAGGCAATACCGGGGCGCTGATGGGGCTGGCTAAGCTACTGCTTAAGCCCATTGACGGTATTGAACGTCCGGCGCTGATGACGGTGCTGCCGCATCAGCAGAAGGGCAGAACCGTGGTGCTGGATCTCGGCGCTAACGTTGACTGTGACAGTACCATGCTGGTGCAGTTCGCCATTATGGGATCGGTGATGGCTGAAGAGGTCATCGGTATTGAACATCCGCGCGTGGCGCTGCTCAATATCGGGGAAGAAGAGGTCAAAGGCCTCGACAGCATCCGCGATGCGTCGGCGCTGCTAAAATCGATCCCATCGATCAACTATATTGGCTATCTTGAAGCCAATGAGCTGCTCACCGGCAAAACGGACGTGCTGGTCTGCGACGGCTTTACCGGCAACGTGACGTTGAAGACGATGGAAGGCATGGTCAGAATGTTCCTGTCGTTGCTGAAATCGCAGGGCGAAGGCAAAAAACGGTCGTGGTGGCTGCTTTTATTAAAGCGTTGGTTACAAAAAAGCCTGACAAGGCGATTCAGTCACCTCAACCCCGACCAGTATAATGGTGCCTGTCTGTTAGGATTGCGCGGCACGGTGATCAAGAGTCATGGTGCAGCCAATCAGCGCGCGTTTGCAGTCGCGATTGAACAGGCAGTGCAGGCGGTGCAGCGGCACGTCCCCGAACGGATTGCCGCTCGCCTGGAATCTGTGTTACCGGAAAAAGACTGAGCGTATATGTATACGAAGATTAGTGGTACCGGCAGCTACCTGCCCGAGCAAGTGCGAACCAACGCCGATCTGGAAAAGATGGTCGATACCTCTGACGAGTGGATTGTCACCCGCACAGGCATTCGTGAGCGCCGCATTGCCGCCCCGGATGAGACCGTGGCAACCATGGGTTTCGAAGCTGCTAAGCGCGCCATCGACATGGCGGGCATTGATAAAACTGAGATCGGTCTGATCATCGTCGCCACCACCTCGGCGACCCATGCTTTCCCCAGCGCGGCCTGCCAGGTGCAGAGCCTGCTGGAGATCAAAGGCTGCCCGGCATTTGATGTGGCTGCCGCCTGCGCAGGCTTTACCTATGCCCTGAGCATTGCCGATCAGTATGTCAAAAGCGGTGCGGTGAAGCATGCGCTGGTGATCGGCGCTGACGTGCTGGCCCGTACCTGCGATCCGACCGATCGCGGAACGATCATTATCTTCGGTGACGGCGCGGGCGCGGCAGTGCTGAGCGCATCCGAAGAGCAGGGTATCATCTCTACCCATCTGCACGCAGACGGGAGCTACGGCGAGCTGTTAACGCTGCCGAACCTGGATCGCGTCACGCCGGACAGCCCCACCTACCTGACCATGGCGGGTAACGAAGTCTTCAAAGTGGCCGTGACCGAGCTGGCGCACATCGTTGAAGAGACGCTGGCGGCGAATAATATCGATCGCGCCGAGCTGGACTGGCTGGTTCCGCACCAGGCGAACCTGCGCATTATCAGCGCGACGGCGAGAAAGCTGGGTATGGAGATGGACAAAGTGGTCGTTACCCTTGACCGTCACGGCAATACCTCTGCGGCGTCGGTGCCTTGTGCGCTGGATGAAGCCGTGCGCGACGGACGTATCAAGCCGGGCCAGCTGGTGCTGCTTGAGGCCTTCGGCGGCGGGTTCACCTGGGGCTCTGCGCTGGTTCGTTTCTAGTATTAAGGATAAATAAGATGACGCAATTTGCTTTTGTGTTCCCGGGACAGGGTTCTCAGACCGTGGGTATGCTGGCCGATGTGGCAGCACAGTTTCCGCTGGTGGAAGAGACGTTCCGTGAAGCTTCTGCGGCGCTGGGCTATGACCTGTGGGCTCTGACCCAGCAGGGCCCGGCAGAAGAGCTCAACAAAACGTGGCAGACACAGCCCGCGCTGCTGACGGCTTCCGTCGCACTGTGGCGCGTCTGGCAGCAGCAGGGCGGTAAAACCCCGGCGCTGATGGCAGGCCATAGCCTGGGCGAATACTCTGCGCTGGTGTGCGCGGGCGTGATCGATTTCGCCGATGCCGTACGTCTCGTTGAGCTGCGCGGCAAATTTATGCAGGAAGCGGTACCGGAAGGCACCGGCGGCATGTCGGCGATTATCGGCCTTGACGATGCGGCGATTGCTAAAGCCTGTGAAGAGGCTGCTGAAGGCCAGGTTGTCTCTCCGGTGAACTATAACTCGCCGGGTCAGGTGGTCATTGCCGGGCATAAAGACGCGGTTGAGCGTGCAGGCGCGGCCTGTAAAGCAGCGGGTGCTAAACGCGCGCTGCCGCTGCCGGTAAGCGTGCCGTCCCACTGCGCGCTGATGAAGCCCGCAGCAGAGAAGCTGGCCGCCGAGCTGGAAAAAATCACCTTCAACGCGCCGGCTATTCCGGTGGTAAACAACGTTGACGTGAAGTGCGAAACCTCGCCGGAAGCTATCCGTGATGCGCTGGTCCGCCAGCTCTACAGTCCGGTACAGTGGACTAAAAGCGTTGAATTTATCGCTTCTCAGGGCGTTACGCACCTGTATGAAGTCGGTCCGGGCAAAGTGCTTACTGGCCTGACCAAGCGTATTGTTGACACCCTGACCGCCTCGGCTATTAACGAGCCTGCGGCACTGTCAGCGGCGGCTGAGCAATAAACAAGGAACCCAAAACCATGAGTTTTGAAGGAAAGATCGCACTGGTTACCGGTGCAAGCCGTGGCATTGGCCGCGCAATTGCTGAAACCCTCGTTGCCCGCGGCGCGAAGGTGATCGGTACCGCGACCAGCGAAAGCGGCGCGCAGGCCATCAGCGACTATTTAGGTGCAAACGGCAAAGGTTTACTGTTAAACGTGACCGATCCTGCATCTATTGAATCTGTGCTGGAAAATGTCCGTGCAGAGTTTGGCGAAGTGGATATTCTGGTCAATAATGCCGGGATTACCCGCGACAACCTGTTAATGCGGATGAAAGACGACGAGTGGAACGATATCATCGAAACCAATCTCTCTTCTGTTTTCCGCCTGTCAAAAGCGGTAATGCGGGCTATGATGAAGAAGCGTCATGGTCGCATTATCACTATCGGTTCTGTGGTGGGTACCATGGGAAATGCTGGTCAGGCTAACTACGCTGCGGCGAAAGCAGGCCTGATCGGTTTCAGTAAGTCGCTGGCGCGTGAAGTTGCGTCCCGCGGTATTACTGTAAACGTTGTTGCTCCGGGTTTTATTGAAACGGACATGACGCGTGCGCTGACCGAAGATCAGCGTGCGGGTACGCTGGCAGCGGTTCCGGCGGGTCGTCTTGGCGATCCAAAAGAGATTGCCAGCGCGGTAGCATTTTTAGCTTCTGACGAAGCGGGTTACATCACTGGTGAAACCCTGCACGTCAACGGCGGAATGTATATGGTTTAACCACGTTATTTCCTAAAGCATCAAATGGAAATAATTTTATTTGCGTTATCAGCCCAATTGGCCTCAAAATAGCGCAAAATCGTGGTAGGACCTGCCGGGATTTAGTTGCAAATTTTTCAACATTTTATACACTACGAAAACCATCGCGAAAGCGAGTTTTGATAGGAAATTTAAGAGTATGAGCACCACTATCGAAGAACGCGTTAAGAAAATTATTGGCGAGCAGCTGGGCGTTAAGCAGGAAGAAGTGACTAACAATGCTTCTTTCGTTGACGATCTGGGCGCGGATTCTCTTGACACCGTTGAGCTGGTAATGGCTCTGGAAGAAGAGTTTGATACTGAGATTCCGGACGAAGAAGCTGAGAAGATCACTACTGTTCAGGCTGCCATTGATTACATCAACGGTCACCAGGCATAAGTGAACATCTCCAGGCGGTCATTCGACCGCCTGAGTTTTATCTTTTTCTCCCACCCATCTCTTTTTTATCCCTCCCTGGAGGACAAACGTGTCTAAGCGTCGTGTAGTTGTGACCGGACTTGGCATGTTGTCTCCTGTCGGCAATACCGTAGAGTCTACCTGGAGTGCTCTCCTTGCCGGTCAGAGTGGCATCAGCCTGATCGACCATTTCGATACTAGCGCCTATGCAACAAAATTTGCTGGCTTAGTAAAGGATTTTAACTGTGATGACATCATCTCGCGCAAAGAGCAGCGCAAGATGGATGCCTTCATTCAATATGGAGTTGTTGCGGGCTGGCAGGCCATGCAGGATTCTGGCCTTGAGGTCACCCCAGAGAACGCTCACCGTATCGGGGCCGCTATCGGTTCAGGTATCGGCGGTCTTGGCCTGATCGAAGAGAACCACGCCTCGCTGGTTAACGGCGGCCCGCGTAAAATCAGCCCATTCTTTGTGCCCTCTACCATTGTTAACATGGTAGCCGGTCATCTGACGATTATGCTTGGTCTTCAGGGCCCGAGCATCTCCATCGCTACGGCCTGTACCTCTGGCGTGCACAACATCGGCCATGCGGCGCGTATTATCGCCTACGGCGATGCTGACGCCATGTTGGCAGGCGGCGCTGAAAAAGCCAGTACCCCGCTTGGCGTGGGCGGCTTTGGCGCAGCGCGTGCGCTCTCCACCCGTAACGACAATCCGCAGGCGGCAAGCCGTCCGTGGGATACAGATCGTGACGGTTTTGTGCTGGGCGACGGCGCGGGTATGGTCATGCTGGAAGAGTACGAGCATGCGAAAAAACGCGGCGCGAAAATCTATGCCGAACTGGTTGGCTTTGGTATGAGCAGCGATGCCTACCACATGACCTCGCCGCCGGAAAACGGCGCGGGTGCGGCGCTGGCGATGACCAATGCGCTGCGTGATGCCCAGCTGGATCCGGCGAAGATTGGCTACGTTAACGCCCACGGCACCTCCACCCCGGCCGGCGATAAAGCCGAAACCCAGGCGGTGAAATCCGTGTTTGGCGAAGCGGCAAGCCGCGTTATGGTCAGCTCCACCAAATCCATGACCGGTCACCTGCTGGGCGCAGCGGGCGCGGTAGAGTCTATCTACTCCATCCTGGCCCTGCGCGATCAGGCGATCCCGCCGACCATTAACCTGGATAACCCGGATGAGGGTTGCGATCTGGACTACGTTCCGCATGTCGCACGCCAGGTGAGCGATCTGGAGTACACCCTGTGTAACTCCTTTGGCTTCGGTGGTACTAACGGCTCGCTGATCTTTAAACGGATCTAACGCCGTATGACCGGGTAGCCTCTGTGCTGCCCGGTCCGTTCAACATGTTTTCCCTTTCAATTCAGCTTTCTCCGCTTGTCCTGTGTTTCGCATCCTGCCAGACTACCCGGCCACGGATAGAGGAGCCGCTATGTTCTTGATAAATGGCTGCCAACAGCAGACGCTGGCGGCGAACGACAGGGCTGTACAGTTCGGCGACGGCTGCTTTACCACCGCCCGGATCCAAACCGGTGAGATCCAGCTGCTTCAGGCCCATCTTGCGCGCCTGCGCGATGCCTGTGAGCGCTTATTTATCCCGTTTACCGACTGGGCTATCCTCGAGCAGGAGATGATCGCTCTGGCAGGTCGTCAGCAGACGGGCGTACTGAAGGTGATGATCACCCGGGGTGCGGGCGGGCGCGGTTACAGTGCCGCGGGTTGCCAGACGCCTACGCGCATCCTGAGCCTGTCAGCGCTGCCTGCCCACTATGCCCGCTGGCAGCAGGAGGGGATCACCCTCGCGCTCAGCCCGATCCGGCTGGGGCGTAACCCGCATCTGGCAGGTGTAAAGCATCTTAACCGCCTGGAGCAGGTGCTGATTCGTACTCATCTTGAGCAGACGGCAGGCGACGAGGCGCTGGTTCTTGACAGCGACGGGTTGCTTACGGAATGCTGTGCCGCGAATTTATTCTGGCGTCAGGGCATGAGGGTATTTACGCCCTGTCTTGACCAGGCAGGCGTGAAGGGCATTATGCGTCAGTTTATTATCGACCGGCTGACCGCCTCGGGCTTTACCTTCGCGGAAGTTGCCGCGCGGCCGAAGGCGCTGGCCGATGCCGATGAGGTGCTGATCTGTAACGCGCTGATGCCTGTCGTGCCGGTTAACGCCTGCGGCGAGTGGGAGTGGACATCCCGCGAGCTGTATTCCTTTTTATCTCCCCTTTGTGAGCGTGCGATCTCGTCATGAAGAAAATGTTTCGTTTTGTTGTACTTCTGCTGGTGCTGCTGGGCATTGCTGCCGGAGCAGGTTACTGGAAGGTTCGCCAGCTGGCGGAGAGCAAGCTGCTCATTAACGCAGAGACCATCTTTACCCTGAAAGCAGGCACCGGTCGCCAGGCGCTGGGAACCCAGCTCTATAGTGAGAAGATTATTAATCGTCCTCGCGTCTTCCAGTGGCTGTTGCGCGTGGAGCCTGCGCTCTCCCATTTCAAAGCCGGGACCTATCGCTTTACCCCGGATATGTCGGTGCGCGACATGCTGCGGCTGCTGGAGAGCGGCAAAGAGGCGCAGTTCCCGCTGCGGCTGGTAGAGGGGATGCGTCTCAGCGACCTCCTGAAGCAGCTTCGCGATGCGCCCTATATTCAGCACACCCTGAAAGATGACAGCTACGCCACGGTGGCAGAGGCGCTTAAGTTTGAGCATCCTGAGTGGATCGAGGGGTGGTTCTGGCCCGATACCTGGCTCTACACTGCCCATACCACTGACATCACCATGCTTAAACGCGCCCATGATAAAATGGTCGCCGCGGTGAACAAAGCCTGGGAAGGGCGGGCGGAGGGTCTGCCGTATAAAGATCAAAACCAGCTGGTGACCATGGCCTCGATTATTGAAAAAGAGACGGCGGTAGCCAGCGAGCGGGATCGGGTCGCCTCGGTCTTCATCAACCGTCTACGTACCGGCATGCGTCTGCAAACCGATCCCACCGTTATTTACGGCATGGGCGACAGCTACACCGGTAAAATCAGCCGTAGCGATCTGGAAACGCCAACGGCGTATAATACCTATACCATTAGCGGCCTGCCGCCGGGACCGATTGCCATCCCGAGCGACGCATCGCTGCGTGCCGCTGCGCATCCGGCTAAAACGCCGTATCTCTATTTTGTTGCTGACGGCAAGGGGGGGCATACCTTTACCACCAACCTCGTCAGCCACAACCGCGCGGTGCAGGACTATCTGAAAGTGCTTAAGGAAAAAAATGGCCAGTAAATACATCGTTATCGAAGGGCTGGAAGGGGCCGGAAAGACCACCGCCCGCGATACCGTCGTGGAGACGCTGACCCAGCTTGGGGTGGGCGAGATGATCTTTACCCGCGAGCCGGGCGGGACGCAGCTTGCCGAAAAGCTGCGCAGCCTGGTGCTGGACATCAAATCGGTAGGTGATGAGGTCATTACCGACAAAGCCGAAGTGCTGATGTTCTATGCTGCCCGCGTCCAGCTGGTGGAAACGGTCATCAAGCCCGCGCTGGCCCGCGGCTGCTGGGTGATCGGCGATCGCCACGATCTCTCTACTCAGGCCTATCAGGGCGGCGGACGCGGTATTGATGCGCATATGCTGGCCACCCTGCGCGACACCGTATTAGGCGATTTTCGTCCCGACCTGACGCTCTACCTCGACGTTGAGCCGGAAGTGGGCCTGAAACGCGCCCGCGCCCGGGGCGAGCTGGACCGCATCGAGCAGGAGTCCTATGACTTCTTCCATCGCGCCCGCGCCCGTTACCTTGAGCTTGCCGCTGCCGATCCGCGGATTAAAACCATCGACGCTACGCGATCCCTCGACGAGGTGATGAGCGACATTCGTCAGACGGTCACCGCCTGGGTGCAGGAGCAGGGCGCATGAAATGGTATCCATGGTTACGCCCAGACTTTGAAAGCCTGGTCGCCAGCTACCAGGCCGGACGCGGACACCATGCGCTACTGATCCACGCTCTGCCCGGTATGGGTGATGAGGCGTTAATCTATGCTCTGACGCGCTATCTGCTCTGCCAGCAGCCCGACGGACATAAAAGCTGCGGTCGCTGTCGCGGCTGTCAGCTGATGCAGGCCGGAACGCACCCGGATTACTATGTGCTGGAGCCGGAGAAGGGCAAAAGCACGCTGGGTATTGATGCGGTGCGTGCGGTGAGCGAGAAGCTTTACGAGCATGCACGCCTGAGCGGCGCGAAAGTAGTGTGGGTCAGCGATGCGGCCCGGCTGACCGAGGCCGCCGCTAACGCTCTGCTTAAAACGCTGGAGGAGCCCCCGGCCAATACCTGGTTCTTCCTCGCCTGCCGTGAGCCGGCCCGCCTGCTGGCCACTCTGCGCAGCCGCTGCCGCCTGCATCACCTTGCGCCACCGGACGAGCGCTATGCCTGCGCCTGGCTGTCGCGGGAGGTCCAGGCCTCGCCCGAGGCGATCCTGACGGCGCTGCGGCTCTGCGGCGGTGCGCCTGGCGCGGCACAAACCCTGCTCTCTACCGATGCGTGGGCGCAGCGCCAGACGCTGTGCGCTGCCGTGGATGCAGCCCTGACCAGCAGCGACTGGCTCTCTCTGCTGCCCGCGCTTAACCATGACAGCGTTGCCGATCGTCTGCACTGGCTGGCCTCGCTCTATCTTGACGCCATGAAAATCCAGCAGGGAGCGACGCAGATCGGCAACGCCGACGCCTATCCGCTGGTCACCCGGCTGGCGAGAATTATTGCGCCTGCGCGTTTGCGGGCTCTCCTGGCGGCGATCTTTACCTGCCGGGAGCAGCTGCTGACCGTGACCGGCGTTAATCGCGAACTGCTGCTAACCGATTTACTCCTGAGCCAGGAGCACTGGCTGCAACCCGACGCCGTGCTGCCTGTATCCCATCTTTAAGAGAGACATTATGTTTTTAGTCGACTCCCACTGCCATCTTGATGGCCTTGATTATCAATCCCTGCACCGGGACGTGGACGACGTGCTGACCAAAGCGGCCGCCCGCGACGTTAAGTTTTGCCTTGCGGTGGCTACGACGCTGCCGGGCTACCGCGCCATGCGTGAGCTGGTGGGCAATCGTGACAACGTAGCTTTCTCCTGCGGCGTGCATCCGCTTAATCAGGACGAGGCGTATGACGTTGAGGAGCTGCGTACCCTGGCGGCAGAAGAGGGCGTCGTAGCCATGGGCGAGACCGGGCTGGATTACTTCTATACCCCGGAGACCAAACCCATTCAGCAGGAGTCGTTCCGCAACCATATCCGCATTGGTCGCGAGCTGAATAAGCCAGTGATCGTCCATACCCGCGATGCTCGCGAAGATACGCTGGCGATTCTGGCCGAGGAAAAGGTGACGGATTGCGGTGGCGTACTACACTGTTTCACAGAAGACAGAGAAACGGCAGGAAAGCTGCTGGATATGGGGTTCTATATCTCGTTCTCTGGCATTGTTACTTTCCGTAACGCTGAACAGCTGCGCGACGCTGCACGCTACGTACCGCTGGACAGAATGCTGGTGGAGACGGATTCACCCTATCTGGCACCGGTTCCGCACCGGGGCAAAGAGAACCAGCCTGCAATGACCCGCGACGTTGCGGAGTACATGGCAGTGCTGAAGGGCGTATCGTTGGAGACGCTGGCGCAGCAGACCACGCAAAACTTCGCCACGCTGTTCCATATCGACCCCGCGCGTCTCCTATCCCGCCCATAAGTCTGTTTTTTTAAGGCTCGTAATTAATTGACAATGCGAGTACAGTGCACCGCCATAAACTTGGCGGTGAGTCGACTTTTTGATACTTTCAGACTCCGTTTTTGTAAATAAGTGAAAGTTTTCCGGTGACCGCGTTTTGAAACGTGATAACCGTCAAACAAACTTAGGGCGATTTATTTTACTCTGTGTAATAAATAAAGGGCACTTAGATGCTCTGTCCAGGGCGCGGTTCTCCCCCCGTGCCAATGCGTGAAAACGTAAAAAAAGCACAAATACTCAGGAGCACTCTCAATTATGTTTAAGAATGCATTTGCTAACCTGCAAAAGGTCGGTAAATCACTGATGCTGCCCGTTTCCGTACTGCCCATTGCAGGGATCCTGCTTGGCGTCGGTTCGGCTAACTTCACCTGGCTTCCAGAAGTGGTTTCCCATGTTATGGCAGAAGCGGGCGGTTCCGTTTTTGCTAACATGCCTCTGATTTTCGCTATCGGTGTTGCACTTGGCTTCACCAATAACGACGGCGTGTCTGCGCTGGCGGCAGTGGTTGCCTATGGCATCATGGTGAAAACCATGGCCGTGGTTGCGCCGCTGGTGCTGCATCTGCCTGCGGAAGAGATTACGGCGAAACACCTGGCTGATACCGGTGTTCTTGGCGGGATCATCGCAGGTGCGATTGCTGCCTACATGTTCAACCGCTTCTACCGCATCAAGCTCCCTGAGTATCTGGGCTTCTTCGCTGGTAAGCGCTTCGTGCCGATCATCTCTGGTCTGGCTGCGATCTTCATGGGCGTGATCCTCTCCTTCATTTGGCCACCGATCGGTACGGCTATCCAGACCTTCTCCCAGTGGGCTGCTTACCAGAACCCGGTTGTGGCGTTTGGTATCTACGGCTTCATTGAGCGCTGCCTGGTACCGTTCGGTCTGCACCACATCTGGAACGTTCCTTTCCAGATGCAGATTGGTGAATACACCAACGCGGCAGGCCAGGTCTTCCACGGCGATATCCCACGCTACATGGCAGGTGACCCGACCGCAGGTAAACTCTCTGGCGGCTTCCTGTTCAAAATGTACGGCCTGCCGGCTGCTGCGATTGCCATCTGGCACTCTGCAAAACCGGAAAACCGTGCCAAAGTGGGCGGTATCATGATCTCCGCCGCGCTGACCTCGTTCCTGACCGGTATCACCGAGCCGATCGAGTTCTCCTTCATGTTCGTTGCGCCGATCCTGTACGCAATCCATGCGGTGCTGGCAGGTCTGGCCTTCCCGATCTGTATCCTGCTGGGTATGCGTGACGGGACCTCCTTCTCACACGGTCTGATTGACTTCATCGTGCTGAGCGGTAACGGCAGCAAACTGTGGCTGTTCCCGATTGTTGGCCTGTGCTACGCGGCAATCTACTACACCGTGTTCCGCGTGCTGATCAAAGCGCTGGATCTGAAAACCCCAGGTCGTGAAGACGCAACCGAAGACACTAAAGCTGGCGCAACCAGCGAGATGGCTCCGGCACTGGTCTCCGCCTTCGGTGGTAAAGAGAACATCACTAACCTCGACGCCTGTATTACGCGTCTGCGCGTAAGCGTGGCCGACGTGGCGAAGGTTGACCAGGCTGGCCTGAAGAAATTGGGTGCAGCGGGTGTGGTGGTTGCAGGTTCGGGCGTTCAGGCTATTTTCGGTACTAAATCCGATAACCTGAAAACCGAAATGGATGAGTACATCCGCAACAGCTAATTTGCAGTCTGGGGAGACTGAGGGAGCCGTAAGGCTCCCTTTTTTATGCGCTATATTAAGATTTCTATAAATGCTGAAACCGAAAGGAAGTCTTATGCCACAACCCACGCTATTTACCCCGCTACGCATCAGAAATCTGGAGATTGAAAACCGGATCGTGATAGCCCCCATGTGCCAGTACTCCGCTGAAGAGGGATGCATGACTGACTGGCACATGATGCATCTGGGGCAGCTGGCGCAATCCGGTGCGGGTTTGCTGACCATTGAAGCCACTGCCGTCTCCCCTGAAGGGCGTATCACCTTTGCCGACGTCGGTCTCTATGATGATAAGAGTGAGGCAGCCATGGCCCGGGTGCTTGATGCAATCCGTAAATGGTCGGATATGCCCATTGCGATCCAGCTGGCTCATGCGGGAAGAAAAGCATCGACCTACAAACCCTGGGATCAACAGGGGCAAATTCCGCCTGATCAGCAGGGCGGGTGGCAAACGTTAGCCCCCTCCGCCGTTCCCTACACCACGGGCTACACGCTCCCGACCGCCCTGGACAGTGCCGGACTAGACGAGGTTCGCACCCAGTTTGCCAATGCCGCAAAACGCGCTGCCAGGCTGGGTATCGATCTAATTCAAATTCACGCCGCACATGGTTATCTGCTGCATCAGTTCCTGTCGCCGTTATCAAACCAGCGCACCGATGAGTACGGCGGCTCACTGGAAAACCGCGCCAGATTCCCACTGGAAATTTTTGACGTGGTCCGTGAAGCCTTCCCAACAGAAAAAGCGATCAGCGTGCGCATCTCCGCGACGGACTGGGTAGAGGGCGGATTCAATATTGAGGAAGCCGTGGCGTTTGCAAAAATGCTTGAAGCGCGCGGTGTTGATGCGATCCATGTATCAAGCGGGGGTCTCCATCCCGATCAAAAAATCGATGTCTATCCGGGCTATCAGGTTCCGCTAGCACGAGCAGTGAAGTCCGCAGTCACTATTCCGGTGGTAGCCGTTGGATTGATTACCGAAGCCCAACACGCAGAGTCCATTGTCGCGAGCGGCGATGCAGATATTATTGGGATTGCGCGTACGGCGTTGTACGATCCGCGTTGGCCGTGGCATGCCGCCGCAACGCTGGGCGCACAGGTGAGGGCAGCCAGCCAGTATCTTCGCTGCCAGCCTCATACGCAGAAGAACCTGTTTAAGTCCTGACATAGCAGGGGGCGACCCCGACACAAATTAAAAAAATGGGGCCCGAAGGCCCCACGCAGTTTGCTTAACGGTATGTTAAACGGTTATTCAGGAAGCGCGTAAACGACAACCTGATCGCCTACCTGATCCTTCAGAATAGTATTGCCCCCCGCGACAAAGGCGACATACTGACGGCCTTTGTACTCATAGATCGAGGGGTTCGCTACCGCAGGTGCTTCTACCTGATCGGACCATAGCTCTTCACCGCTATCCACTGAATAGGCGCGAACTTTGGCATCCATGGAGGCACCGATAAACACCACGCCCCCTGCCGTCACGGCTGGACCACCGATGGTCGGGGAGCCCCAGCTCTCTGGCATAAAGAAGCCATACTGCTGCGATGCACCCACTGGACGACGCCACTTCACATCCCCCGTGTGCATATCCAGCGCTACGATTTCACCAAATGGGGGTTGCCAGCACGGCATGCCAAGCCAGTTATTCGCCACCATCAGACGCATACCGTAAGGTGCACCTTCCTGAGGCGCAAAGCCGCTCTCATTGCCGGAACCTTTATCCGCCTTTTTATAATCTTCACGGCTATAGAGTTTCAGGTACTGCACAATATGTGAGGTATTGACGATGGCAATCTGTTTTTTCGGATCGAACGCCACACCGCCCCACTGAACGCCACCGGCACTGTCTGGATAGGTCAGGGCACCTTCTCCCTTGGTCGTAGGCGGCGTGTACATTCCGTCGTAACTCAGCTTATCCCACAGGCGAGAGCACTGGCCCGCACCTACGGCATCTGCCAGTTTCCAGATCTCTGGCTTCTTCGATTGATCGAGCAGCGGCGCAGGCTTCGTCGGGAAGGGCTGCGTTGGCGAAAGCACTTCACCCTGTACCGAACCATCTCCCTGTGGTACCGGACGCTCTTCAATCGGCCAGACATCTTCGCCCGTCAGGCGATTCACAACAAACAGAAAGCCCTGTTTGGTCGCCTGTACCAGTGCCGGGATCTGTTTGCCATCGACGGTGATATCCATCAGGGTCGGCGCAGAGTTGATATCGTAATCCCACACGTCGTGATGAACCCATTGACGAGACCAGACAACTTTACCGGTATTGATATCCAGCGCAGTAGTGGAGGTTGCAAGCGGAATAGGTTTAACACGATTGCCACCCCAGTAGTTAGGGGAGGGGGACGAGACCGGGAGATAGACCAGGCCATTGGCCTCATCGGCAGACATATGGGTCCAGACGTTGGCTGTACCGGTGTGTTGGCGGATCTCTGCCGGAATCGCGTCAAAGGTCCACTCACGCGCGCCGGTTTGCGCGTTGATTGAGAACACGGTACCCGGAGGGGCCTCGGCATAGGCCCAGTCTTTACCCGCCCAGCCGACCAGCAGATGATTACCTACCACGGTTGGCGGCTGCAGGATAGATAACGGATATTTGGCGTTGACCGTGTTCCACTGATTGATATCCAGCACGCCGTTATCAGCAAAGCCTGCACACGGCTTCCCTGAGTCGGCATCCAGCGCATAGAGATGGCCGTCCACGTTACCCATATAAACGATTTTCTGGCATGCCTGTCCGGCGACCGGATTTTTAGCCTGCCAGTAGGAGACGCCGCGGTTCTTGAGAACCGGCTGGGTCAGGGCCTTGCGCGATGATTTAGTATCGTAATGCCACTTCTCTTTCCCTGTACCCGGATCGAGCGCAATCAGGCGATCAAAAGGGGTACCGATATAGAGCGTTTCGTTGGCAAAAATAGGCGTTGCTGACCAGACGGTGGCAGGGGTATCACCTTTGCCATCCGAGACGTCA
Organism: Pseudescherichia sp. AS216; assembly: GCF_037152055.1. Classification (NCBI taxonomy): domain Bacteria; kingdom Pseudomonadati; phylum Pseudomonadota; class Gammaproteobacteria; order Enterobacterales; family Enterobacteriaceae; genus Pseudescherichia; species Pseudescherichia sp. AS216. The sequence goes on from NZ_JBBCMV010000001.1 coordinate 761,492, forward strand.
CCGGTATGAAATTCCCAGACTTTAGTTAATTTACTGACGTTGTCCGCCGTAATCTGCGTCAGTGGACTGTATTTCTGGGCGTTAAGCTGGCCATGAAAGCTGTCCCAGGTAGCAGTAGCAGGCACCAGCGGCGTGGCGGGCTGTACGGCAGACTCCACCTTCTGTCCGTCATTTTTGCCGGTTGAGACATCGTCAGTGGTTTTTGTGGTTCCTGGCGCCTGCTGATCGGCGGCATCGACGTTCAGCTTTTCCTGGGTTCCCTGAGAGGCCTCAGCGGCCTTCTCTTGTGCATGCAGCGAGAGCGGCGCAACCAGCAATGCGAGCGCCGTCATGCTGACTTTCAGTAATGGAGAATGTTTTTCGTTATGCACGGGCGGCTCCTCAGACTCTGGCGCGATGATTGGTACGAACGGAATTGCTGCTCAGCGCAATCAAACCAATCAGGCCGACTACCATTGCTGCAGTAATGAGGTACTGATGCAGCAATGCGCCTGCAAAACCAATACCGAACAACATGACAAGAGTGACAACAATCAGGAAAATACGCGTTCCACGGCGGGATGCAGCACGCAGTATGAAGGTCAGTATCGCCAGAAACACACTGGCAACGGCGACGCCGAGGGCACCGATAGTGCCGGTGACACCGGTAAGCGGCGTTAGCCACGCATATAAAGCGACTGCGAAGCCAATCACGGCAGATAGCAGCAGAAGTATACTGCCGAAGCGTGAGGGTTGAGATTGCAACATACCAGGAAATCCTCTCTCCAAAATGAACAATAATTAATCTGCTGTCGTAGTAGTCTACTGCGGCTAATCATCACGCAGGGCAATGACAGCCGCACAGCTCACTAAACGTAACTCAGTATAGATGAAGGATTTTTTTCTGGGGTGCTAAGTGGTTCGAGGGATCCCTTGTACTATGGGCACAGAGATAACTCGCGCATTAACGGCAGGCGTTAATGCGCGTCTGGAATCAGTGTCAGTTCTGAATGATCTCAACCGTATGGGTTTGCCCATCATCTTGCAGCGGTATTCTGTCATCAGCCAGGATAACGCCATCGAGTGTAAGGCGATATTCTGCATCGCCGCGTGAGACACTGATCTGATAACGGCTTTTGCCATATTGGTAGGCCATAGAAAAAGATGGCCACGCATCCGGCAACCGGGCATGAACAGTTAAGACAGCACCGGAACGTTTTATTCCCAGTAACTCCTCGGTCAGTAAACGCCAGGCCCAGCCTGCGGAACCGGTATACCAGCTCCAGCCTGCACGTCCGGTATGGGGCGCGACGCTGTAGACATCAGCACTCATGACATAAGGCTCAGCTTTATAAATCCCAACCGAGTCTGCATCCAGAGCATGATTTATCGGGCTGAGCATTGACCAGAGTTGCCAGGCGCGTTCACTACTCCCCATTCGGGCAAATGCCATCACTGCCCAGATGGCACCATGTGTATACTGCCCCCCGTTCTCACGCACACCAGGCAGATACCCCTGAATATAACCCGGATTAGGGCCATGGCCATCGAACGGAGGCGTTAACAGTTTTATCAACCCCCCCTCGTTATCTACAAGGTGCTGATTCAGTGCCTGCATGGCCTTTGCGCACCGTTCCGGGCTTGCGGCCCCGGACAATACAGACCAGCTCTGCGCAATCGCATCAATCCGGCAGTCCTGTGAGGCTTTCGACCCCAGTGGAGTACCATCGTCAAAATAGCCGCGCCGGTACCACTCGCCATCCCAGCTGTGGGCTTCGAGATTTTTTTGCAGGCGCAAGGCCTGTGTACGACACATTGAGGCGACACCCTCATCCTGCCTGCTCTCCGCCAGCGCCGCGAAGCGCTGCAAAATGTCGTACAGGAAGAAGCCCAGCCAGACGCTTTCACCTTTGCCTTCGATACCCACCCGGTTCATCCCATCATTCCAGTCGCCCGCGCCCATCAGCGGCAGACCATGCTCCCCGAACCGCAGTCCATATTTAATCGCTCTGACGCAGTGTAACCAGAGTGTCTCTTCGGTGCCGCTGATGACCGGCGTGTCATAGACAGACTCTTCCCCAGGCTGAAGCGGACGCCCCTCGAGATAAGGCGTGCGTATTTCAAGGGCATCTTTATCCCCCGTGGTTTCAACATAGTGGCAAACGGCAAGGGGAAGCCACAGGTAGTCATCAGAACAGCGGGTACGAACACCGTTGCCGTGTGGAGGGTGCCACCAGTGTTGCACATCTCCCTCGATAAATTGCCGTGATGCACACAGGATTATCTGTTCACGCATCCGGTTCGGATCGGCATGGCTCAATGCCAACGTATCTTGCAGTTGATCGCGAAAACCAAATGCACCACCTGACTGATAGTAACCACTGCGAGCCATAAGACGACAGGCTACTGTCTGATACAACAGCCAGCCATTAACCAGTAAATTTACGGAGGTGTCGGGGGTGTTAACCACGATTTTATCGAGCACATTATGCCAGTGGGCGTGAACACGGTTTAGCGCCTGACGGACCGTATCCTCATTCATATAGTGGTTAAGCGTTTCCTGAGCACGTACAGGATCCTCTTCTGCGCCAAGGATAAAAATAAACGTCCTCTGATCGCCATCAATTAATGTGACTGCCGATTGTACCGCCCCGCAGGGATCCAGACCGGCTCCCGTCTTACCTGAAAGTCTGCGCAGTTTCATGGAGGAGGGGGCGTGCAGAGAGCCATTACGGCCGATAAATTCCCGGCGGTCACCCGTCAGCGAACAGTCATTACCGCTGACGGCAATAAAAGCAGTACGCTCGCCACCGTTATTACCGTAAAAGTTGTTCGCCAGAACGCTACAGCCGCCAGGAATAGTGGCTGCATGTGTCACAATGTGAGGGGCTGAGCGAGTTCGGGATTCGCCGAGCGTCCACTCGACATAGCCAGTGACGGAGAGTTTACGTGTCCGTCCCGACGTGTTACTGAGCGTCAGGATCGCCAGTTTAACCGGCGCCGCTTCAGCAACCAGCACCGTCAGCTCGCTGTCTATACCACTCTCACGATGGGCAAAAACGCTGTAACCAAAACCATGGCGGGTCAGGTAATCACCGTGTCCGCGAACAGGCAAAACCGTCGGTGACCAGTATTCACCGCTCTCTTCATCGCGCAGATAAAATGCCTCGCCGCTGCGATCGCTCACCGGATCGTTCTCCCACGGCGTCAACCGGTATTCATGTGCATTCTCATACCAGGTGTAGGCCTGTCCCGCCTCTGAAATCACGCTGCCAAAACGGGAATTTGCCAGTACGTTTGACCAGGGGGCCGGTGTCGGCGCATTTTCCCGCAGGAGAATCTGGTACTCTCGACCATCCTGCGAAAATCCACCGTAGCCATTAAAATGGCATAACTGACGGGTATCGGGGCTCCAGTCCGTATGTTGATTATGCTCCCGTACAACACGTGGAATGAGTGCTCTGACCGGAGGTTTTAGGGTATGAAGACGCTGGTTAAGCTGCTCATTAATGCCACCTGCGCGGTCATCAATATAAAGACAGGCCACGCTCATCAAAAGCAACTTATCTTCAGTAGAGAGATGCTCGCCATTACGGACAAAAAGCCCGCCCTTTTTGTCCAGCAGACTGGCTTCAGACCCGGCATAAATTAATTCCATAATCTGATTTTGTAATCCCTGCTGGTAGCCGCCGGGGCTGTTATTCAGGATAACCAAATCAACATTCAGTCCTTTCTGTCTCCAGTAACGGTGTGCCTGTATCAGGGTGGTAACGGAGGAGATACTTTCCTCGCTGGTAATACTGAGCAACACTATCGGCAGATCGCCTGAGATTGCCCAGCCCCACAGACTGGACTGTCCACGCCGATTGCGGCCGATCGCCAGACCTTCGGCGCGCAGCTCCTGGACAGGGTAAAGCACCGCGCTGGCGAGACGATTAAACAATGTGGCATCATCTTCACTGGCGTTCATCTGGCGTAGTACTACCAGACTGTGAGACCAGGCCAGTTCAAAGACGCGATCCGCGATAGGGTAATCGCGATACTTTTCCAGCAACGCCAGGCTCTGCTGGCGGGTCTCGCTGATGCCATAAATGATATCAATGGTGATCGGCTGCCCCGGTTGCAGAGTGATGGCGTGGCGTATTGCCAGAATCGGATCCAGCACTGACCCCGACGTGTTGCTGAGCGCTCCTCCAGCCTCTATCGCCAGGGCATCAGCAGGGTTTCTGCCGCGACCAAGAAATTTTGCCCTGTCCGTTTCAAACGAGACGTTATGTCGGTTATCGCCATGCACCACCATCATGTGAAACAGGCAGGGACTGGGTTCATCCGGGGAGCGCGGGCGTCGGTGGCAAAGAATAGCGTCGCGCTCAGGATCCAGCTCAGTTTGAATAAACAGATTGCTGAATGCCGGGTGCGCCAGATCGCTGGCATCAGGTGCTAAAACCACTTCGGCATAGGTTGTCAATTCCAGAGCGCGCGGCTGGCGACCACGATGGATCAGTGTAAGCCGTCGCAACTCAATATCATCCTCCGGGGAGATCACAACCTGCGTTTTGACGCTGAGTTCCCCAAAGGAGCGCCTGAATTCAGCACTTGCATCGGTGAATATAACTTCCTCATCATGTCCTTTGGTGTAGCCTGTCGGTTGCCAGGTATTGCTCCACACACTCCCCGTCTGTATATCGCGGATATAGCAGAATGCTCCCCAGTTATCGCGGGTGGTATCACTGCGCCAGCGCGTAAGAGCAATATCATTCCAGCGACTGTAACCGCCACCCCCTGCTGTCAACATCAGATGATAATGGCTGTTGGACAGGAGCTGAATATCCGGGGTGGGTGTATCCACTCCATTAAAGATTCGGGGTTCATAGCGAACGGGTTTAACTCTGCCCTCATGAGATTCAAAATGACGGCGGGGGCTGTAGAGATCGATCGCATCCGGCACGCGCTCCTGTAATAGCAGGCTCGCTGAGCGGAACACCGTACTGGACATGAATCGCTCAGTCATGGGGGCGTCTAGCAGTACATGAGCCAGTGCCTGAAAAGCCATGCCCTGGTGATGTGCCATCCATGACTTTACCACCGCATAGAGCTGACCGGTTGCAAGGCGCGAAGGGGTATAGTCCAGCGCTTCATAAAAACCATATTCGCCATGGGCACCATTTTTTTGCAGCCTGAACAGATTCTCACAGGCTCTCTGGGGTGAAATCATCAGTGCCAGCAGTGTGGCGTAAGGAGCTACGACCATGTCATCGGCAAGTCCCCTGCGCAGACCGAGACCCGGCACGCCAAATGCCTGATACTGATAATTATGCTGAACATCAAAAGCATGATAACCAGACTCTGATACACCCCACGGTACCCCGCGTTCTTTTCCCCAGTGAATCTGGCGCATAACCGCCGACTTACTCATCTCATCAAGCAGACTACCAGGCCAGGTGGGCATCACCAGATTCGGCATCAGGTATTCAAACATCGATCCGCTCCATGACATCAGGGCGGTTTCATTATCAATCGTGGTAAACAGTCGACCCAGCGCGTACCAGCTTTTAAGAGGCAGCTGATTAGTCGCGATGGCGAGGAAACTGGTCAGGCGGATTTCAGATGGCAGGAGATCGTAGTGGCTCTTGTCAGGCGTATTCGTGTCACAGTTATAACCGACCCTGAGCAGACTGGTGGCTTCGCTATAGAGAAAGGCGAAATCCATCCGGGAGTGCTCATCCAGTCGCTGTTCAAGTTCGGTGATAATATTGAGCCGCATTCTGGCTTGCCCCGTCGCTGACGCCGGAGGTGTTCCTTCTCCGGTAAATGTCGCACGGGCAAGCTCGCTCAGCGTCGGCAGTGTTTGTTCGTTCCAGGAGGCGGGTAACCAGCCAAGCAGCAGCGACCACTCATGGCAAAGCTGAACCAGTTGATGCTCCAGATGTCTTGCCCAACGTACCTGAAGGGGAGACCCCTTATGACTCTGCGTTGTCAGATGGTTGCACTGGGTACGCATGTTTTTCAGCTCGCTAAAAAACGCTTGCGGAGATAGCGACTCGGCGCTCAAACAGTGTTTGCGCAGCAGTTGCAGGCTGTCAGGTCGGTTCTGCCCCCACTGTTTTTCCAGAATATCCAGCGTATCGTTCAGTCCTGCCAGTATCTGCTGTGTGTTTGATACGGGCTGATGACGCATAGCGGACAGCCCTGCCCGCAGCGTCAGCAGATGCCCTGCCATGTTGCCGCTGTCGACGCTTGAGACATAGCGGGGGCTAAGGGGGGCCAGCGTACGGGTGTCATACCAGTTATAGAGATGGCCCCGGTAGTGCTCCATTTTATCCAATGTGTCGAGCGTGAGCGATACGCGTCGGAGCACCTCGCCTCCAGGCAGATAGCCAAAGTCCCAGGCCGTCAGGTTAGCCATAAGGGAGAGGCCTATATTGGTAGGGGAAGTACGATGAGCCACCGTGGGTTGCGGTATTTCCTGGTAATTATCAGGTGGAAGCCAGTTCTCTTTTTCTGTGGCAAAGGTTTCAAAAAATGCCCAGATTTCACGACTTGTCTGGCGTAAGAGTTGTTTTTGTTCCTGATTTGGCAAAAACACCCTGCGTACAGGCTGGCGGCTCAGCCAGCTCATCAGCAGCGGTGCCAGACACCAGAGCAAACCGATCGGCAACGCAATCGCCAGCAGTTGCGGCGCAAGTTGTCCGGTCAGTATGATTAGCGTCACGCCACCTACAACGTTCAGCCACATAGCCAGATAAAAACGCGCAACCGTGGGTCTGGCCTGATAGCTGTCCTGGCTGTGGCTGACCCACTGGCTGAGGTTATGCCTGCTGATCCCCAGTCGCCATAGCGTCACGGCAATCGCTTTCAGCGAGTATCCCGCTTCGTGCGGCAGTATCATGAAATTCAGGCCGATACCTGACAGACGCTTCAGCGCGCTCGTGCCCACCATTAACAGATGCGGCTTCAGGCGGCGACGCAGAGGTTTATGCAGAAAATCATGGGCGATGCAGAGGATGGCTGGCAACAGCCATATCAGCGACAGTACGCCCAGCCAATAAAACGGATTAGGCACCCAAAGCAGGGTGAAGAACAGCAATATCAGTAGCGAGGGGGCAACCAGACTGCGGCGCAGATTATCAAGTAATTTCCAGTAAGAAAGCGCGGTCAGCGGATTCTTACCTCGGGTTCCATCGGCTTTTCTGACGTGTGGTTTCAACCAGTTAAGCAGTTGCCAGTCCCCCCGGATCCAGCGTGAACGCCGTGCAACATCCGACAGATAATTATTAGGGTACTGTTCGTAGAGTAACACTTCACTTAGCAGACCTGAGCGTGCATAGCATCCTTCAAGGAGATCATGGCTGAGAACCAGATTTTCCGGGCAGGTGTTAGCAGTGGCCTGCACAAAGATATCGACATCATAAATGCCTTTGCCCACGAAAGATCCTTCCCCAAAGAGATCCTGATAGATATCCGAAGACATCATCGAGTAGGGGTTATTGCCCGGTACGCTGCTACGCAGAGCGGCATAGCGTCCTTGCCCGTTGCGTGGTATCTCCTCTGCAAGCCCAGGTTGCAGAATGCCGTATCCTTTGACGACCCTCTGGCGGACCGGATCGTACTCTGGCGTATTCAGCGGATGCGCCATCGCCGCGACCAGTTTGTGTGCCGTATCGCGCGGCAGCACCGTATCACTGTCCAGGGTAATGACGTATTTAATGTGCCCCGGCAAAAGGTGGGCAGGCATGTCTGCAACGCTGATGAACTGTGTCCCCGGATGGCGCAGCCAGCTATTCAGCAACGCCAGTTTTCCCCGCTTGCGTTCATAGCCCATCCACTTTCCTTCTGTCGGATTCCATTCAGGCTGACGGTGTAGCAGATAAAAACGCGGGCGGCTGGAGGGGTAACGGCGGTTAAGCACCTGCGTATCGGCGATAGCCTGTCTGAGCAGTGCGTTACTTTCCGGCGAGGGTTCATTTTCAGAATCAGCGAAATCAGTGAGCAGAGCAAATCTAAGATTTTCGTTTTGATTCCCCAGCCAGCAGACTTCAAGACTGGTGAGGAGTTTGCAGAAACTTTCGTGGCTGGTTAGCATGCAGGGGATGACGATCATGGTTGCACTGTCAGCGGGAATGCCGGTTGAAAAATCCATGCCTGGCAACGGTCGAGGAACGCGAAAACGCGTGGTTGCATCACTGAGTAAATCACTCGTTAACTGCGTTAAAGCGATAATCAGAGGCAATATCACTGCGATCGGCAGCCAGTCTGCCCCCTGCATGGCAGTTTCATGCAATATTGCCGCGGTCATTGCGGTGGTCAACAATGCCAGGCTTCCAAGCCAGGAGAGCAAGGTTACTCTATTGAAACTGTGTCGTAATCGTATCAGCCTGGACGTGTCTGCCAACAGATGAATTTCCAGCTGCTGTCGACCTTCTCCCGCGAGATAGTACCCAACGTGATATTCCTGTGTACCGGGCGTCCTGGCCCCTGAAAGCAGCAGAACCCTGTCAGCAACTTCCGGCTCACTGAGACCACTGTCTCTGGCCAGGATCTCTACTACATGGCGGTAGTGATCCCGGGTATTGAAGTGCATCCGGGGATAGATACCAGCAGGATCGTTGCGCAGTGCCTGTTCAACAACGCTTATCGTTTCTGCGAAATCAGCCCAGTCCGTTTCGCTCACTAATCGCAGCCCTGCGATGCTGTTACTAACCGATAGCTGGCTGGCGGCAAGCTGTTGATTGAAGTTATGTATAAGAATATCGGTGGTGACTCCCTGTTCCCGGAGACACTGATCAACCCAGGTCAGAGGTAGCGACAACGCGTTGCCATGGCCCTGCAGGCGCCGCACCAGTTCTGCCACAAAGGCACTGGTTAACGGAGGTTGGGAGCGCGCCATATCGGCAACCATCATGATTAAATCAGCAGGCGCGCGCTCCGCACATTCAAAAAATCGTGTTATCCATGTATCTGCCAGGTTTCGTTCCCGCTGTGCCTTTATCACCTCTGTACTGATACGACGGAGATTTTCAATCAGCGCCAGGCGCAGCATTCCCGGTAAGGCCCAGACTTCACCTAATGTCAGCGGTGTCGCCTGCTGATAGGCGGTGAGATAGCTGGTCAGGCTGGCAGTATCCCAACGGCCATCACCATGAGCGATGGCCTCTGAGGCAATATTGTAAATTCGTGGACAGTTCAGCGGCGACATCAGCGAGGGAAGACCTTTACCGAAACTTTTCGGTAAGTGCTGGCGGACAGTACGGATCTGTTCCTCAATCAGGTAATAGTTGTCCAGCAACCACTCCCCGGCGGGCAAGATAGTGGTCTTTTTACCCGCGTTAAGCTCATAGCAGTTTTGCGTAATAACGGCCTCGTTTTCGCCGAGTCGTTTCAGGAGATAATAAGGAGGCTTATCAGGCGATACTTTATGGGTCCGGGCCAGCTTCTGACCGTAGCGTTCCATCTGGGCGGTCGAAAAAAGTTCTGACCGCGGACTGCTTTCACCAGTAGGATCGTTCGCCGAAAAGGTAACGTTTTCAGCGGCATGCGCAGGAGTATGGGAGCGGTTAAACCACGCTCTTGGGGTCTTTTTCATAGCGTTGCTCTGATGAGACGTTAGCGCGCAGGAGCAGGTGTGAAATCAGTTCAGAAACGTTCTCTCAGGATGGGCGTAAGGCATCAGGGATTTTACATCTGCTGGAATTTGACTTAAGTATAGAATATGGGCTCTGTGCGCGGTGCTGGCGTCGAGAGACAAACAGGGCAGGTAGCAGTGCCGGCAGGCGCACCGCTAAAGAGGTTCATTGCATAATCGATAATGGACATAATCATTAACCTTTCAATGAATGAGCTTCACCGTATCACATGCGGTTAATTTTTAATCTATTTATTTTAATGTCCTGAAATTCAGGAAAGGTAGATGTTTGCAGCCACAGGTCCACTGAGACCGTTGATCCGGCAAAATTCAATACGGCTTCCTGGGATGAGTAATTCTGATTCGCGGGAGTGAACGGCTGAAATGTGAAGCAGAACGTCTTTTCGGCCATCAGAAGGGGTGATGAGCCCTTTACCACTAAGAACGTCAAAACTTTTGACAATTCCTGTCATTTTATGTGACAAGTCAATTCCTTGTTAAAAACACGTGCATATTATACATCGAAAAAATTATATTGCCACTTTTAATAGTGTTTGCAGGAAATATTTATAATGCTTTTATTATGCTCCCTAAGAAATTGCGGCCAACATTATCAACCAGCGGACATACAGATGACCTAAGTCTGATGTAATCCGCTGACAGATTCGCTACGCTCCGCCTGTAAGATAATCACTCACTCCCGGAGGCACCGGGACTGGTCAGCGTCGCCCTGACCTGAGGAAGACTCTGCGGGTAATTTTGTTGAATAAACTCAATCATTTTTTCCCGCACGTAACAGCGTAAATCGAAGGCCGTAGGTGAATTTTGCGCCGTCATTAACAATCTGATGGTCATCGTTTTTTCAGTCGTATCGGTAACCTGAAGGACCTGAGTTTGTTGATCCCAAAGTCTTGTTTCACTGAGCACCTTTTCAAAGTGTTTTCGCAGAGGCTCTAAGGGCATGGAATAATCAACATAAAGAAAAACAGATCCCAAAATTTGTGCATTGTTACGCGTCCAGTTTTGGAATGGATTTTCTGTGAAGTAGGTGATCGGTAAGACCAGTCGGCGCAGATCCCAGAGACGCACTACAACATACGTCAGGTTTATCTCTTCAATCCAACCCCACTCTTTTTCAACCACTACAGCATCATCGATTTTTATGGGTTGTGTAAACGCTATCTGAATTCCGGCAAACAAATTGACAAGTGATTTCTGCAGGGCAAAACCAATTATAATTCCGGCAACCCCTGCACCAGCCAGAATGGTCGTACCAAATTTTCGAACGCCAGGAAAGCTAAGTAAAATCAGTGAAAGACAGAGCGTCACCAGCACAACAATAGCGACTTTCTTAACATAGATTATCTGAGTGCGAATTTTGCGGGCGCGAAGGTTATTGGAAATGTTAATGTCATAGCGTATAAAAAGCATATCCTGCGCAACATTAATTAATCGTATCAGGACTGAGCAAAATGATAATATTATAAATATATTAATTGTCGTTGTAATGAATGTAATGTATTCAGGTTGAACATGGACATAATTAACTCCCACGCGTATTAACAGCAGGGGGATGAAAAGGAACATTGATCCGCGAAGGTGTTTCTCAAGGGATTTGAATAGCTTTCTGTCACGACTCTGCCAGTAGCGAATGAACTGTAGCAGTATAAATCTTGCGAGAAAACCCACCGCGAGCGAGAGCGTCACGACCAATACAGCTGGCACCCATGCCGGAGCGACAGATAACTCACCAAATAAAAAAGGCATTCTTTCCCCTTATACCTGCCAACAACCCTGCGTAGTCAGCTCGGTTAAAAAATCAGTTATTCTTCTCTTAACGCTGTTCTCTATATTAGCCTGCTTTACGCGCATTATTAGAAGAAAAAGATGAAAATCAGGCCTCGTCAGTTTATTAAAATATTTTGCAGCAGCAAGGTGTTATGCGTGGCGCGCCGCAACACAGAGAGCATGGACGCAGTAGAATAGCCGTGGCGCTTGAGGCTTTTTGCCTCATAACGTTGAAGTGGTAAAGATGTGGTGAGGCAGAAAGAAGAAAGCCCCGAAGGTCATTTTTCAATTAACCAACGAGGCTTGCTCTTATGCTCGACAACATCAGAGTAGCCGTTTACCCGCCACAAGGCAAGGAGAAGAAGGCTATGAAGCTGCCATGGAACGCTCTCATCTGGTGCGTATTAATTGTCTGTTTAACGCTGTTGATATTCACCTGGCTGACGCGAAAATCACTGTGTGAAATTCGCTACAGAGATGGGAGCAGGGAGGTGGCTGCTTCGATGGCCTGCGAATCCGGTAAGTAGCAACATGGAGGCGGGGGCAACCCCGCCTTTTCAGGAAGGATGTGTCTGAGCATCGCGAGCGCCTTTACAAGGGCTGCTGGTTTAGGCCAGCAGCCTTTTTCTCTAAAGAAGCATAATCATTGATGATAGGGTAATACGTTAACGCGAAAAGGAGATAAATTATGATTGTCCGGACATGGCACGGCTGCGTTCCACTAAAGCATGCTGAAGGCTTTGCAGAGCACCTTGATAAAACAGGCGTCGATCATTCAAAAAGCGTACCGGGAAACCGGGGGGCGTTTGTTCGCCGAGAGACGCAGGGCGACTGGGAGCACTTTTTCCTCGCAACGTACTGGGAAGATCTATCGGCGGTGAAGGCGTTTGCAGGCGAGAATTATCATGTGGCGGTCACCTATCCGGATGATGAGCAGTTTGAACTACTCTCCGATCCCTACGTTTTCCAGCATACGGTGGCTGCCGTTTCGCCGCCCAAGTAACTGTCTGTAACTGCTATAAAGGCGGTTATGCATTCAGCTGAGCGGATACGTCCACGGCTATTTCAGTAAATGCCCGGGCTGCAAAGCTCTGATAAGCATCTCTTCGGCGCATCAGGACCGCTGTGCGCGTCAGGCGTTCGGGTTCGAGCGCGATCGCTACCAGATTATCCTGGACAAGGGCGGTCCTGGCGGGCAGCAGCGTGGATAAAGATGTCCTGCGGACAATTTCGATTACCGCCCCGAGAGCATTAGCTTCCATCACGACTTTTGGATGAATGCTGTGTTTACGGCAGAAGCTGTCAATCTGCTCGCGGGTCGCGAACTCCTTGCTGAGTAATACGAGGGACTCGGTATTTAAAGCCCGTAGCCCGGCAGATTTTTCCTTCGCGAGCCTGTGTCCTTTGTTGATCACGAGGGCAAGCGTTTCGTCCAGCAGCGGTATCGCGTCAATGTCCGAACAGTGAACATCACCGAATGCGATCCCCACGTCCAGCTCCCCTTCCTGAAGCAGCGCTTCGATGCTTTCCTGTGAAATTTCCCGCACGTTGAGGGTGATTTCTGGATAGCGAAGGTGGAATGCCTCGACCAGCGGCCCGACAAGATATGTTGTGAAGGTTGGCGTTACGGCTAAGCGGAGCGATCCACGGCTGAGATCGTTTACGTCGTGGATAGCGCGCGTAGCGTCCCGCAGCTCTTGAGAAGCGCGGCGCACATACTCTAGATAAGCGTGCCCGGTATCAGTCAGACGTGTTGTACGGCCAGACCGATCGAACAACTGGGTGCCCAGCTCCTCTTCCAGCTGCTTTACCAGCTGCGAGAGCGCTGGCTGAGAGACGTGCAGCGCTGCAGCAGCTTTGGTGAAGCTGAGGTGCTCAGCAACCGCCTGAAAATACCGTATGTGCCGCGCAAGCATCGTTTATCCCATAAGATTATCTGAAGCAATCCATAATAATGTAGACTTTTACCTTATACCAGAGGTTGCTTACTCTTTGTCCCACACAACCGGCACTGAGACTGCAACCATGAAAGAGATTATTGAAGGTTTTCTGAAGTTCCAGAAAAACGTCTTCCCCGAGCGCGTCAAGCTGTTCAAAAGTCTGGCCAACCAGCAGAACCCGAGGGCGTTGTTTATTTCCTGCTCCGACAGCCGCCTGGTGCCTGAACTGGTTACCCAGCGCGAACCTGGCGACTTATTTGTGATCCGCAACGCCGGCAACATTGTGCCCTCTTATGGCCCGGAACCGGGCGGCGTTTCAGCCTCAGTGGAATATGCGGTTGCTGCTCTCCAGGTGAATGACATCGTAATTTGCGGCCACTCTGACTGTGGCGCCATGACTGCCGTTGCCACCTGCAAATGCCTCGACCATATGCCCGCCGTATCGAGCTGGTTGCGCTATGCCGACTCCGCCCGTGTGGTGAATGAGGCCCGACAACATCCTGACCCGTCCGCCAAAGTCGCGGCGATGGTGCGCGAAAACGTCATCGCGCAGCTGGCTAATATCCAGACTCATCCATCCGTTCGCCTGGCGCTTGAAGAGGGACGTGTAACGCTGCACGGCTGGGTCTATGACATTGAGAGCGGTCGCATTGATGCTTTTGATGGCAGAGCCGGCACCTTTGTGTCCCTTGCTGAAAATCCAGACGTAAACGCCGTTTCCTCACAAGCCAGGCATGTTGCCTGAACCCTTTACTTCTCAGGAGAAAAGACCATGATCCAGACTCAAGTCACTCAGGCCGCACGTCAGGCACTCACCGAAACCATTATTCTGACTAAGGCACGCAAGGATCTCTCCTTCGCCGACATCGTTGACGGCACCGGTTTATCCGAAGCCTTCGTTACCGCAGCCCTGCTTGGTCAGCATCCGTTGCCTGCCGATGCCGCAGCAGTTGTCGGCAGGAAGCTCGACCTGAATGCCGATGAAGTTAAACTGTTGCAGTCAGTGCCCGTTCGCGGCAGCTTTGCCGATGGCATCCCGACCGATCCGACCATCTACCGTTTCTACGAGATGATGTCAGTTTACGGGCCCACCCTGAAGGCTCTGGTTCATGAGAAGTTCGGTGACGGCATCATCAGCGCCATTAACTTCAAACTGGACATTAAGAAAGTTGAAGATCCGGACGGCGGCCATCGTGCGGTGATCACCCTGGACGGCAAGTATCTGCCAACCAAGCCTTTCTGATCCCCTCAACATTAAGCCCGGCAACTGAAAAACCGGGCTGCCTGCGTTTTCAGAAAGAAGATCCCGTGATGCGTCATTCACTTTTCTCGATAAACTCGACTCATGCTACCGCTCTACCGGGACATGACGTCATTATCGCAGCGGAACGACCGGCCGATGAAACCGACCGGTCAGCATGCAGTTATTTCAGGTGTTCTTTTAGTTCATAAGCGGCCTGACCAAGTGCGGTCCGCACGGCGGGCACGTCGCTCAGCGCGTTCAGCAGACCGTAGTCATGAATTAACCCATTGTAGCGGGTAACCGTCACATTGACGCCGGCGGCATCAAGCTTGCGGCCAAACGCCTCACCTTCGTCGCGCAGTACGTCAAGTTCAGCAGTCTGGATCAGAGTGGGCGGCAGTCCCGTCAGCTGTTCAGGCGTTGCGCGTAGCGGCGATGCCAGGATGTTGTTTCGATCGCTCTCTTTAGTGGTGTAGGCATCCCAGAACCACTTCATCATATTACGCGACAGGAAATAGCCGTTCTCATACTGGCTGTAAGAACCGGTATTGAAATTCGCGTCAGTCACAGGCCAGAGCATGACCTCATAGCGGATTGCCGGCGCTTTATGCTGTTTGGCCTGGAGCGCTACGGCGGCAACCATGTTTCCGCCGACGCTGTTACCTACCAGTGCCAGGCGACTACCGTCAACGCCAATTTCGTTACCGTGCTCGGCAACCCAGCGGGTTGCTGCATAGGCCTGATTAATGGCAACCGGGAAATGCGCTTCCGGTGATGGTGTGTAATTGACAAAGACAGCCGCTGCACCTGACTCACTCACCAGGTCACGGACGAGACGTTCGTGGGTGGCAAAATCGCCCAGAACCCAGCCGCCGCCATGGAAGAACATAAAGACAGGCAGGGTTCCGTGTGCGTTGTGGGGTTTCACAATATGAAGTTTGATCGCACCGCCATCAACATTGATCGTTTTTTCAGTGACGTCTGCTGCAGGTAACTTTGCGCCTTTCTGGGCGTTGATCAGCACCTGACGCGCATCCTGTGGAGACATCTGCTCCATAGGCTTACCTCCGGCACCGTTCAGGGCGTTGAGAAACGCCTGCACGTGACGCTCCGGCTGAGGAGCATCGGCAAAGCTGTTGCCTGAAACGGCTGCCATTGCGGCAGTCAGCAATACAGATTTAATATTCATAATATGACCTTAATAATATCGTTTGCTATAAAATAGTGCGCTACTTACCGAGGTAAAATAGATGGACTGTACTTGCCCCGGTAAACCCGCGCTCCGACAAAATTGTAAAAAGCCCCAGTCTCAACTTAACATCGACGGGTTGAGTAAAGCCCCGGCCAGGAGAGGAGTCGTGGGCCTTACGCGGGATAACGTAATAACTTACAGACCCAGATCGGACAGGCTCGGGTGATCGTCAGGACGACGCCCCAGCGGCCAGAAGAACTTGCGCTCGCTCTCTTTGATAGGCATGTCATTGATACATGCGAAGCGGCGCTTCATCAGGCCGTCGGCCTCAAATTCCCAGTTTTCGTTGCCATAAGAGCGGAACCAGTTACCCGAGTCATCACGCCATTCGTAAGCATAGCGGACAGCAATGCGGTTCCCGCCAAACGCCCACAGCTCTTTAATGAGGCGGTACTCGTGCTCTTTTTTCCATTTACGGGCGAGGAAGCCTTCAGCCTCTTCGCGGTTATTAGCGAACTCTGCACGGTTACGCCATTTGGTATCCAGCGAGTAAGCCAGCGCGACTTTTGCCGCGTCGCGGCTGTTCCAACCATCTTCAGCCAGACGGACTTTCTCAATAGCCGTTTCCAGCGTAAATGGCGGAAGCGGCGGACGTACTTGTGTATCAGTCATGGTAAGACTCCTGTTAATTTCGATTTAAAGTAATAGCAATATTTGTTACTCAGGCTCCGGCTGAGAACCTCTCCAGCAAAACTTTTGCAACGTCCCGTGCGTCATCAGCGGCGTTCCGGTCGCCCATTACATATGTCATGGTGATAGCCCCCTCTATCAGAACCAGTAGCTGCCTGGCCAAGACCTCGGGCTGTTCAGTATTCAGCTGCTCGCTAAGTTCGAGGGCATAATCCAGCAGTTTCTGTTTATGCATCTTTGCTATCTGGCGAACGGGATCGTCCGGGTCTCCCACCTCTCCGGCTGTGTTGATAAAGGCACAGCCCCGGAAGCCTTCAGACTCAAACCAGCTCTTCAGGACAGTGAACATGTTCAGAATACGATCCTGAGGCGTTTCGCCTTTATCAGATTCGGTTCTGAACCACTGCATCCACCGTTCGTCACGCTCATTCAACGCGGCCGAAGCCACGTCCTCTTTGTTCGCGAAATGGCGATAAATACTTTTCCTGGCGACGCCGGAGGTCTTCACCAGAAGGTCCATGCCCATGGCGTGGATGCCGTTCTGGTAGATGAGCTGCTCAGCGGTGGCGAGGATTTTTTCTCGGGTATCACTTGGCTTCTTGTTCATGTCTTAAAGGTAGAACGATCGTTCTACCTGGTCAAGCGTTTGTTTTCGCGTATTTCGACACGGGCGGGGTACTAAGGAAATAAATTCTTTTAAATCAATAAATAAGAGGTAAATAATTTTTGTACGGCAAGGTGGTTTTCTGAAAAGACAATGCTGTCAGGGATAAAATGAGTGTCGAGGATGGGGTGGCTGCTGGGGAGGGTGGATATAAATGCTAACCGTAGCCGCACTTTTACAGGTGCGGCCTGGTTTGCTAAACGCCTTTTCTGTTGCGGAATGCAGCCACTTTCATGCGATTGCCGCAGGTGGCCATGCTGCACCAGCGGCGGCGATGGGATTTACTTAAATCGTGAAAAAGTAAAATACAGTTGTGGGCTTCACACTGCCGCACGTATTCAAACTTTTCATCCGTGATCAGTTTTACAAGCGCATCGGCAACCGGCCAGAGGAGGCCTTCGGGGCTGTCAGCGTCGGAACGAACATCCACACGATAGCGCTGCGTATCCTGGTCCCATTTCAGCCGCGTCTCAGGACGGCCTTTTTCAAGGATCCTGTTAATGACCGTCAGATCTGCCTCACTGGACTTCATCGCGGCATGCACGACTGCCCGGGCGGCATCGCGGAGCTGGCGAGCCTCCGCCAGTAATTGAGGCGGAGCCACAGCGTCTTTTGGCACAAGTCCCGCCGTTTCCAGCCAGTCGATAACGCGTCGATCGTCATCAAAGCAATCATGTCGGTCGTCACCCGTCCCGTATTCACTGTTGATGAAATCCAGTGCGAGGTTATCGGCCAGGAATAGAGGAGAAGAACGCTTATTGATTTCCATACGCACCTGTAACCCGTTAAATAATTTTGACAGGTTACCACAATTTTGTGTAACCTTCAATTAAGCACTTTAACGGTTACAAGGGGTTTGCTATGACATCTTCTCATTTTGGATCATCAGCTGCAGATAACGCGTCTGCCAGGCCAGCGGCACAAGTTCATTACCGCTATAAACAGGCGGGTGACGTTAACGTTTTTTACCGTGAGGCTGGCGATCCGACATCGCCAGTCCTGCTGATGCTGCATGGTTTCGCGGGCTCATCATTTATGTTCCGTGATCTTATTGCGCAGCTGGCAGATCGTTATCACCTGATAGCGCCAGATTTGCCGGCCTTCGGTTTTACCGAGGCGCCAGCACGGGGTGAATACGCTTATACTTTTGACCAGCTTGCTGAAACTATCGACCGGTTTACTCAAGAGCTGGGCCTCGATCCCTATGCTCTGATGGTTCACGACTACGGTGCTCCCGTCGGATGGCGTCTTGCCTTGTCGCATCCGCAGCGGATTACCGCCATCATTTCCCAGAATGGCAACGCTTACGAAGAGGGGCTGGGAGAGGCCTGGGCACCTATTCAGAGGTACTGGGCCGACCCGACCTCCGGGAACCGGAGCGCGTTGCGTGATTTTCCAACGCCGGCGTCAATCAAATGGCAGTATCTGGAAGGTGTAACCGATCCGAGCCTGGTTTCCCCGGATGGCTATTCACTTGAAGGGATGCAGGTATCACGGCCGGGCAATGCGGAGATCCAGCTTGACCTGCTGCTGGATTATGCTTCGAACGTGAAGATGTACCCTCTGTTTCAGCGCTATTTTAGAGAGTACCAGCCACCCTTGCTGGCGGTCTGGGGGAAACACGATCCGTTCTTCATGGCCGCTGGTGCGGAAGCCTGGAAGCGCGATATCCCGAAAGCCGAGATAAACTTCTATGACACCGGTCACTTCGCGCTTGAAACCCATGCGAAAGAGATAGGGGACGACGTGCGGAAATTTCTTGACCGTCATGTCCGTCAGGCGGATTGAATTCCTTAAAAAGAGGGGCCGTCAATGCACATGATGTGCTATGAGCCAAGTGGCATAAGAATTGAGTTTTATTATCCTGGTTAAATATTTTCTGGCGTCCTGGGGCAGGGGCATTACTGTGATGCTGTGTTGAGGAGCATAACCATTCATTATGCTCCTCTTTTTGTATTCATTGATGATAGGGTAATACGCACACTGAATTCAAATAGCATCAGCAGCATGATTAAACCCGCTGTTAAGGAACAACCATGAAAAAAATTGCATTGATATGTTCTCTGCTGGGGAGCCTCGCGGCCCATGCGCAAAACGCGCCGCTTCCTGAACCCGTCAAGCAGATAGAGAAGCAGGGGATTGAGATTATTAAACCCTTTACCGCACCCGGAGGCGTCGAAGGATGGTTGGGCAAATATCAGGATACTGGGGTTACGATCTATCTGACGCCTGATAAAAAACACGCTATTTCAGGCTATATGTACGATGCCCAGGGTAATAACCTGAGCGAGAAAATTATCAATGATGAGATCTATATTCCGGCAGGCCGGGAGATGTGGAAAACGCTCACCCAGGCGCAGGGGATAAAAGAGGGGAGCGAGGAGGCGAACTGCAAGGTGGTGATGTTTGCCGATCCCTTCTGCCCCTATTGCAATAAATTCTGGCATCAGGTGCAGCCGCTTATTAAAGACAAGCGCGTCAGCATGACAACGTTGCTGGTAGGCGTGATCCGCCCTGAGAGTGGACAATATGCAGCGGCCATCCTGGCAGCAGACGATCCCCGTAAGGCGTGGCACGAACTTGAAAACTCTAACGGTAAAAACAAACCGGCGTTAAAAGAAAATACGCCTCGCCCTGTTTTTGAGCAAATTCAGCGTAATCAGCAGCTTATGGATAAGTTAGGGGCAAATGGCACGCCAGCCATTTATTATCTGAATAAAGACCGCGCCCTTCAGCAGATTCTGGGCATGCCCAACGCGCAACAGATGGCTGATTTAGCGGCCTGCAAGTAAGAGGCTGGCTTACAAGCAAATAAAAAGGGAGCCTTTCGGCTCCCTTTTTTACATCACTGCTATCAGAAACTGTAGTTAGCGCTGATAGAGAAGTTACGCGGCTCGCCATAGACAATGGTGCGGCTGTCGATGTCGGTTTCGTAGGATTTGTCGAACAGGTTGTCGACGTTCGCCTGCAGAGAGAACGCTTTAGTGACCTGATAACGGGCAAACAGATCCACCAGCGCATAGCTACCCTGCTCAGCGCGCAGCGTGCCGTCGGCAACGGCAACGTTAGACCAGACGCGGTTCTGCCAGTTAACGCCGCCGCCGAGGGTCAGATCCTGCATCATCGGCAGACGGTAGCTGGTGAACATCTTCACGGTGGTACGCGGCAGGTTCGGATTAACCGCGTCGCCTTCGGCATCGTTCGCCACGTAGCGGGTTGCGCCAAAGGTCATCTGCCAGTTATCGGTCAGCGCCCCGTTGATCTCAAACTCAACGCCTTTACTCACCGTGCCGTCCGCTTCGCGGTAGGCAGTTTCGCCGTTGCTGCCAGGGATCACCAGACCGGTAGACTGCGCCAGGTGATCCTGCTCAATGCGGAACACGGCAAGGGAGGTGGTCAAACGGCTGTTCATCCAGTCTGCCTTCACGCCGGCCTCATAGTTATTACCGGTGATGGGTGACAGATACTTACGCTGCTCATCACGCTGGGTCTGCGGCTTGAAGATCGAGGTATAGCTGGCGTAGGTGGACCAGCTGTCGTTGATATCAAACACCACGCCGGCATAAGGAGAGGTATTGTTCTTCTCCATCTGCTGGTTCAGCGTATCCAGGTTGTATTTGGTATAGCGCGCCCCCAGGATCAGGTGCAGCGGATCGGCCAGAGAGAGGCGGGTCGCTGTATAGACTGATTTCTGGTGGATAGTGTCATCCTGCGCCAGGCTCAGCGGGTTCCAGTTAGTCTGCGGGAAGTTACCGTTATAGTCAGCGTAGTTACCCAGCTGAGTATCGCCAATGTTCTCCCAGGAGCTGTAGTAGATGTTGTTCTGACGGCTGTAGTTCGTCCCGATCATCAGCTCGTGCTGACGGCCAAGCAGGTCATAGGAGCCGTTAGCGAAGGTATCGATAGCGTCAACTTTGCGCTTGCCAGTGTTGTAACCGGTGCCGCCCACGAAAGGATAGGATGCGCCGTAGGGGCTGACCATCAGGCCGGTCTCACGATCAACCTGGCCGTCAAGATAGAGCTGCTTGCTGTCGAGATTCTGTTCGGTATGGGTGCCGTTGACGGTCAGCTGCCAGTTG
The DNA here is from genome assembly GCF_037152055.1 of Pseudescherichia sp. AS216. NCBI lineage: Bacteria > Pseudomonadati > Pseudomonadota > Gammaproteobacteria > Enterobacterales > Enterobacteriaceae > Pseudescherichia > Pseudescherichia sp. AS216. Next base: position 782,689 of record NZ_JBBCMV010000001.1, read on the forward strand.
TCCCCAAGCTTCTGCTTCAGGGTCGCGAAGGTACGCTCAGATTTTTTATCAACATAGGCCCACTCCGGTGCGGTGCTGAAGCTGCGATCCGGATTGACGCGGCCGCCATCGGTATACCAGCGTGGAATGCCGCCCCAGGTGGGGCTGTTGGAGTTAGTCTCCTGGTAGTCGTAGCCGACGGAGAACGTCGTCGCGTCGGTCAGATCAACATCCAGCACACCGTAGAAGAATTTTTTCTCCTGGCTATAGCGATCCAGCCAGCTGTCATTGTGCTGGTAGCCCGACACCATGCGGCCACGAATGCGACCGTCGTCGGTGAGTGGGGTAGAGAGATCGGCCACGTAGCGCTGTTTGTTCCAGCTGCCATACTCAGCGGAGACGTTGCCGACAAATTCACGGCTGTCGGCATGTTTACGGACCATGTTAATGGCGGCGGAAGGGTTACCGGAGCCGGTGGTCAGGCCGTTAGCGCCGCGGACGACTTCGATACGCTCATACAGAGCGGTATCAGACAGGGCGTCACCCATATTCCAGCGGGTCTCAAACAGGGTCGGAATGCCATCGACCATAAAGTTGTCGATCTCAAACCCGCGGGAATAGTAGTTGGTGCGCTCAGAGTCCGTCGCGCTTTGGGTAATGCCGGTGGTGTTTTTCAGCACGTCGCCGAGGGATTCCAGCTTCTGATCCTTAATGCGCTGTTCGCTGATGATGCTCACGGACTGCGGGATATCACGCGCAACCAGCAGCATTTTGGTGCCGGAGGTGGTGGTTTTAACGCTGTAGTCCTGGCGCTCTTGCTCGGCATAGGCGCTGTCTGCTGAGCCATCAACGATAACGGTATCATCCGCGGTGGTATCCGGCGTGGCGGCAACGCCAGCGGCAGGGGCAAGTGCAAAAGCAATACAGACTGCCAGCAGGGATGGCGCGGCGGCAGGACGGTGTCCATCCCTGGCGTGAACGGTGAAAGACATGGTAAACCCTTTTTGCAAGTTAAATAGTGCGCTCTGACCGATACGTTGCCGATGCCGAGCGTGCTGTGTGTTCTTGTCATGCAATTGCGCATGAAAATGCAAATGCGAAATATACGCATTCATCTTATCGCTGTAAACAGATGTAATATTTATTAAGTGAATTATTGCAGGGCGTTAAGTGGTGAAAAATCAGACGTAACGGCAGTGGTTAATCCTAATGCGTGAAGAAAAGCGGCGTAATAGTTGAAACATCAGGAGATTCTCGATCATACTCTCTTGTTGAGTCCCGCAGTTATTCATTAAGGAAGACGTCATGGCCGAAGAAACGATTTTCAGTAAAATTATCCGCCGCGAAATTCCGTCGGATATCGTCTGGCAGGATGAGCTGGTCACGGCATTCCGTGATATCTCTCCGCAAGCGCCGACGCATATCCTGATTGTGCCTAACCTGCTGATCCCAACGCTAAATGACGTCTCTGAGGCGCACGAGCAGGCGCTGGGGCGTATGCTCACCGTCGCCGCGAAGCTGGCCGCTCAGGAGGGGATTGCCGAAGATGGCTATCGGGTGATCATGAACTGCAACCGCCACGGCGGCCAGGAGGTGTACCATATTCATCTGCATCTGCTGGGTGGCCGCGCGCTGGGCCCGATGCTGACACATAAAGGTTAAGCTGATGCTGAGAGGAGGCCTGGCCGCGCTGCTGGCGCTGGCTGTATTGACCGGCTGTAGCTCGCGTCCGTCGATCCCGGTGAGCGATGAGCAGACGCTGGTGATGGAAGCAACCGTGCTGGCGGCGGGCATAAGCGCAGAAAAACCGGTGCTGAATAACGCTGAGATCCAGCCCTCTGCGTCCTCAACGCTCTATAACGAACGGGGCGAACCCGCCACCGTCAACTATCGTTTTTTCTGGTATGACGCCAGGGGTCTCGAAATGCATCCGCTGGAAGCGCCCCGGCGCATTACCATTCCTGCGCATTCATCGGTAACGCTCTACGGCAGCGCTAACTATTTAGGCGCGCGTAAGGTGAGACTCTATCTCTATCTGTAAGGGGTGAATCTTGATTAATAAACTGGGTCGGTATGCGCTACTCACGACCGTAGCGATGATCCTTTCGGGATGTATTATGCGGGGCGAGCAGCAGCCAGCACCCGTAGAAGAAGCCAAACCGCAGCCGCAGCAGCCGATTGAACAGCCGCAGCCGCAGCCGGTTCCTGAGGTGCCGTCCGTACCGTCTGTCCCTTCCCAGCCGGGGCCGATTGAGCACCAGGATGAAACGGCGCAGCCGACGCCGCGCGAACGTCATTTCGACTGGAGCGGGGCGGTGTCACCGATGGTCAGCAAAATGCTGCAGGCCAGCGGCGCCTCCGGTGGCAGCGTGCTGCTGGTGGACAGCGTCAATAACCGTACCAACGGCTCGCTGAATACCGCCGAAGCGACAGAGGTCCTGCGTGGTGCGCTGGCGAATAACGGTAAGTTTACGTTGGTCTCTGCGCAGCAGCTCTCCGTAGCCAAGCAGCAGCTCGGCCTGTCGCCGCAGGACAGCCTTGGCACGCGCAGTAAAGCGATCGGTATCGCCCGCAACGTGGGGGCGCAGTATGTGCTCTACACCAGCGCCTCCGGCAACGTTAACTCCCCCGCGCTACAGATGCAGCTGATGCTGGTGCAGACGGGCGAGATCGTCTGGTCAGGTAAAGGTGCAGTTCAACAACAGTAATCCTGAGCGTGACGAAATCCTGTCACGCTTCTTTCCCCACGCAACGCTCGTCGCCAGCCCTGAACATACTGGGCTGAGCGGCGGGAGCGGCGTCATTGCCAACGGCCCGCAGCGGCTGGTGCTGCGCCAGCAGCATGCGGCTACCACGCCAGCGCCGTTTCTCCGTCAATACCGCGCCCTTAAGCAACTTCCGCATACGTTGGCACCCCGTCCACAGTGGCTGGGTGAGGGCTGGATGGCCGTAGACTATCTTGCCGGCGAGGTGAAAACCACGCTTCCGGAAACCCATCACCTTGCCGAGTTGCTGTATCATCTGCATCAGCAGCCCCGGTTTGGCTGGCGCATCACGCTGCTGCCGCTGCTGGAGCGCTATTGGCAGACGTGCGATCCTGCGCGGCGTACGCCGCGCTGGCTGATATGGCTAAAACGCCTGAAGCGTGAGCGTGAGCCAGGCGTTATCAGACTGGCTCCGTTACATATGGATGTGCATGCAGGTAACCTGGTGCATACCGACTCTGGCCTGCGGCTGATTGACTGGGAGTATGCTGGCGATGGCGATATTGCCCTTGAGCTGGCCTCGGTCTGGACAGCGGATGAGGCTGAGCGTCAGCGGCTTATTGATGCTTACGCCCGCGTGGCAAACATAGAGAACGCGCGGCTGGTGCGGCAGGTTCAGCGCTGGCGGCCCTGGGTGCTGATGCTGATGGCGGGCTGGTACGAGTGCCGCTGGCAGCAGACCGGGGAGCTGCAATTTATTATGCTGGCAAATGAAACATGGTGTCAGTTAGAGACAAAAGGATAAGAGAGGTCAGTGTGGGTCCGGTAATGTTAGATGTGGCAGGCTATGAACTGGATGCGGAGGAGCGCGAGATTCTGGCGCATCCGCTGGTAGGAGGCCTGATCCTCTTTACCCGAAACTATCACGATCCCGCGCAGCTGCGCGAGCTGGTGCGGCAGATCCGCGCCGCCTCGCACCACCGGCTGGTGGTGGCGGTGGATCAAGAGGGAGGCCGGGTACAGCGTTTTCGCGACGGCTTTACGCGCCTGCCTGCTGCTCAGTCGTTTGCCGCACTGCTCGGGATGGAGGAGGGCGGCAGGCTGGCCGAGGAGGCGGGCTGGCTGATGGCCTGCGAGATGATCGCTATGGATATCGACATCAGCTTTGCGCCGGTGCTGGACGTGGGCCATATCAGCGCGGCCATCGGTGAGCGCGCGTACCATGCCGATCCGCATAAGGCGCTGGCTATCGCCACCCGCGTGATCGACGGTATGCACCGGGCAGGCATGAAAGCCACCGGCAAGCACTTCCCCGGCCACGGGGCGGTTGCGGCGGACTCCCATAAAGAGACCCCGCGCGATCCGCGGCCAGAGGCGCTGATCCGCGAGCATGATATGGCGATCTTTAGCGCGCTGATCCGCGACGGCAAGCTGGATGCCATTATGCCCGCACACGTCATCTACAGCGAGGTGGATCCACGTCCGGCCAGCGGCTCGCCGCACTGGCTGAAAACGGTGCTGCGCGGTGAGCTGGGTTTTGACGGCGTGATCTTCTCGGACGATCTCTCCATGGAGGGGGCGGCGATCATGGGTAGCTATGCCGAACGTGCCCAGGCCTCGCTGGATGCTGGCTGCGATATGGTTCTGGTCTGTAATAATCGCCAGGGGGCGGTGAGCGTGCTGGATAACCTGTCGCCGATCAATGCAGCGCGTGTTACAGAGTTGTATCATAGAGGTTCGTTTACGCGTCAGGAGCTGCTTGCGTCTGCCGAATGGAAAGCGGTGAACAGCAAACTGGAACAGCTTCAGGCCCGCTGGCTGGAGCGGCCAGCGGCCCATTAACGCTCCCTGAAAGGGAGATAGCACAGGGTGAGGACAGATGATCATCTACTTACACGGTTTTGATTCAAACAGTCCGGGCAATCACGAAAAGGTTCTGCAACTGCAGTTTATCGATCCCGACGTGCGCCTGCTGAGTTACAGCACGCGCCATCCGAAGCATGATATGCAGCATCTGCTGAAAGAGGTCGATAAGATGCTGCAGCTTAACGTCGATGAGCGACCGCTGATCTGCGGCGTGGGCCTGGGCGGATACTGGGCCGAGCGCATTGGTTTTCTCTGCGACATCCGGCAGGTGATCTTTAATCCTAATCTCTACCCACAGGAGAATATGGAGGGCAAAATCGACAGGCCGGAGGAGTATGCGGATATCGCCACCAAGTGTGTAACCAACTTCCGCGAAAAGAACCGCGACCGCTGCCTGGCGATCCTCTCCCGCCACGATGAAGCACTAAACAGCCAGCGCACTGCCGAGGTACTGCACGACTTTTATGAGATTGTCTGGGACGAAGCGCAGACGCATAAGTTCAAGAATATCTCTCCTCATTTGCAGCGCATCAAGGCCTTCAAAACCCTGGGCTAAGACGCCAGCATAAAAACCAGCCTTTTAATGGCTGGTTTTTTTTCACCCTTCGACTGAAACCTGGTTATCTTTTATGCATCAAAACTTGATATATATCAATTTTGGTATGACCAATGCACCGTTCATGTTATTCTCAAGGGGTAGATGAGGTTTTTTGCAGCTAACTTGTTGTTAACTAAAAGCTATTTGCATAACTTTTAGTTAACAATTGGTTAATATTTTAGGGGGTCATGTTGACTACACCATTGAAAAAGATTGTGATTGTTGGCGGTGGAGCTGGCGGGCTAGAGCTGGCCACCCAGCTGGGTAAGAAGCTGGGCCGGGGTAAAAAAGCTAAAATTACCCTCGTCGACCGCAACCACAGCCACCTGTGGAAGCCGCTGCTGCATGAAGTGGCCACCGGCTCGCTGGATGAAGGCGTGGACGCGCTGAGCTATCTGGCCCACGCGCGCAATCATGACTTCCAGTTCCAGCTTGGTTCGGTTGTGGATATTAACCGTGAAGGTAAAACCATTACCCTGGGCGAGCTGCGTGATGAGAAGGGCGAGCTACTGGTGCCTGAGCGCAAGCTGCCTTATGACACGCTGGTGATGGCGCTGGGGAGTACCTCCAACGACTTCAACACGCCGGGCGTAAAAGAGCACTGCATTTTCCTTGATAATCCGCATCAGGCGCGCCGTTTCCATCAGGAGATGTTGAACCTGTTCCTGAAGTACTCCGCTAACCTTGGGGCCAGCGGCAAGGTCAACATTGCCATCGTTGGCGGTGGGGCCACCGGCGTTGAGCTGTCGGCTGAGCTGCACAACGCGGTGAAGCAGCTGCACAGCTACGGCTATAAGGGCCTGACCAACGAGGCGCTGAACGTGACCCTGGTAGAAGCAGGCGAGCGCATTCTGCCTGCGCTGCCACCGCGCATCTCCGGGGCGGCTCACAGCGAGCTGACTAAAATGGGCGTACGCGTGCTGACCCAGACCATGGTCACCAGCGCGGACGAGGGCGGTCTGCATACTAAAGATGGCGAATATATCCAGGCCGATCTGATGGTCTGGGCGGCAGGGATCAAAGCACCAGACTTTATGAAAGAGATTGGCGGCCTTGAAACTAACCGTATCAACCAGCTGGCGGTAGAGCCGACGTTGCAGACCACCCGCGATGCGGATATCTATGCGATTGGCGATTGCGCCTCCTGCACGCGTCCGGAAGGGGGCTTCGTGCCGCCGCGTGCCCAGGCTGCGCATCAGATGGCGACCTGCGCGCTGCACAACATTCTGGCGCAGATCAAAGGCAAGCCGCTGAAAGCCTATGTCTACAAAGATCACGGCTCGCTGGTTTCGCTGTCGAATTTCTCCACCGTGGGCAGCCTGATGGGTAACCTGATGCGCGGTTCGATGATGGTAGAGGGGCGCGTAGCGCGTTTCGTCTATATCTCGCTCTACCGTATGCACCAGGTAGCCTTGCACGGCTACTTCAAGACGGGTCTGATGATGCTGGTAGGCAGCATCAACCGCGTGATCCGTCCGCGACTGAAGCTGCACTAAGCCTGTCGCCCCGTCACGTCTGACGGGGCGTTTAGCATATCCTTCTGTGGATTTCCATCAGGTGGCTCAGATTTCTCTGAATCACCGCGATCTGCCACATAACTCCCCGTTTTTTACCGCCTTTCTGATTGGCATCTTGCCACGCTGATTGCAGAATTATGACATCAGAGCCAACCAGAAGGACTATTCAATGAATAAATCCATGTTAGCGGGTATCGGAATTGGTGTGGCCGCTGCACTGGGCGTTGCTGCGGTGGCAGGCTTAGACGTTTTCAATCGCGGCCCTCAGTACGCGCAGGTGGTTTCTGCTACACCTATTAAAGAGACGGTGAAAACGCCGCGTAAAGAGTGCCGCAACGTGACGGTAACCCATCGACGTCCGGTTCAGGATGAAAACCGCCTCACCGGCTCGGTTCTCGGCGCGGTAGCGGGCGGGGTGATTGGTCACCAGTTCGGCGGCGGACGCGGTAAAGATGTCGCCACGGTCGTTGGGGCGCTGGGCGGCGGCTATGCCGGCAACCAGGTTCAGGGGGCCATGCAGGAGCGGGATACCTATACCAGTACGCAGCAGCGCTGCAAAACCGTCTATGACAAATCAGAGAAGATGCTCGGCTACGACGTTACCTACAAAATTGGTGACCAGCACGGGAAAATTCGCATGGAGAACGATCCCGGTACCCAGATCCCGTTAGATAGCAACGGGCAGCTGGTTTTGGATAACAAAGCATAAAAAAGCAGTACCCTGATTTAGCTCCCCATTCGCTCAGGCTGGGGAGCTTTTTTTATGGCATAAAAAAGCCTCGCTTACGCAAGGCTTTTATGAACGCTCAGATTCAAATCATACTCTGCTGGCGGATCAGCAAGCATCCTGTGATCAGCACAGAGATGAAAGCGAACAGGATCGAACCACCACATACTACCCAGAGACTAAATAACAATGTAATTACTATTAACACTTTAAATAATGGTAATAGCAAAACCATGACCGTTATCCTTCTGCATGTGAATAGTCGTAAATTGTCCTGAAAAAAATCCTGCTAATGGTTAGCAGGGGAATAATCACTTACTAAGGGTAGCAAGAGTCATACAAAAGTGTGAGAAAGATTTGGCCTATTATTTAAATAGGCCACGGCAATACTATGACTTGATGAATATTATGATTTGATGAGTTCTGGCCACAGGGCGAGGGCGGTGCGGGTAATTTGCAGCAGCTTCTCTTGCGACGCGCCTTCACGCGCGCTGACCGACATCCCCTGGATCACGCAGTTCAGAAACTGGGCTATGGTCTGCGGTGTGGCTGTCGCGGGGATCTCGCCGCGCTGCTGGCGCTCCTCAAGAAAGCGCAGCAGAGCCGCTTCCTGCAAAGCGTGACGAGACTTCAGCGTCTGGGCAATCTCATTTGACGAGGCCGCCAGCGCCGCCGAGGTGCTGATTAAGAAGCAGCCGGAAGGCGTCTCTTTGCTGGTGAAGCAGGTCGCGACGGAGGTAAAGTAGTCCAGCAGCGCCTGCTCAACGCGCTTCTCATCGCAAAACAGCTCCGCCTGGTACTTGGTCGCAAACTGCGAAATATAGCGATCGAGCACGGCGCGGAACAGCCCCTCTTTGTTGGTAAACTCGGCGTAGAGCGTCGGGGCTTTCGCACCGGTGGCCTCGACCAGATCGGACAGCGATGTGGCCTCATAGCCATGCTGCCAGAAAAGGGTCATGGCTTTGTCGAGCGCCGCTTCCCTGTCGAAAACTTTTGGTCGGCCACGGCTTTTTTTTGTGCAACTGCTGACGTCAGTGGTCATAGTGGCTCCTCACCCAATGTTGAATTATTGAACAATCATTATAAAAATAATTGTCCCCAAAGGCCAGCAGGGAATAGTTAAAAATAATTATGTTATATCTTAATGACTTTTAACGTTTTACCTATTACATGGACTGCATTGATGCAGCGCCATGCTGCGTTACGTCGACTGGCATCCCCGAGCGTACGGCCATTACTTTGTCCATCAGCGCAGCGTCGGTCTCGGCAGCGGATCTAAAGCTCTCCATGCTGGCATTCAGCACCAGCGGCTGCGTTTTTGGATCGTCGTGAATGGATTTTGACAGCGGCTGATGCACTTCAACCAGCCGCGTGCCGTCCGGCTCCACCGAGGCTTTAACCGGCGCGTTGATGATATTGACCTTTGTTCCAGGGGTGATTTGACGGAACAGCGTCGCAATGTCGTTATCGCGCAGGCGAATACAGCCCGAGCTAACGCGCATCCCGATACCAAAGTCGGCGTTAGTGCCGTGAATCAGGTAGACGCCGCCGTAGGCTGCCAGGCGGATCGCGTGGTGGCCCATCGGGTTATTTGGCCCAGCCGGCACAACTGCCGGAAGCTCCACGCCCTGCGCCTTATAGCGCGCACGAATGTTGGCCGTCGGCGTCCAGGTCGGGTTGGCGCGTTTATCCGATACGCGGGTGACCATCGTTGGCGTTAAGGTGTCGCCTCCCAGCTGGCCAATGCCGATGGGGTAGACGATCACTTCGTTCTTACCAGGCGGGAACCAGTAGAGGCGCAGCTCGGACAGGTTAATAACGATTCCCTGGTGCGGCACGTTCGGCAGCAAGGTCTGGAGCGGGATGGTCAACACGCTGCCGGCGCGCGGCACGTAGGGATCAACGCCGGGGTTAGCCTGTAACAGGGCCAGAAAGCCGACGTTATATTTTTTGGCAATCGCTTCCAGCGAGCCGCCGTCGTTTTCGACGAGGTGAAAACGGTTCTCGCCTACCAGGCGGCTGCCGTTAGCGGGAAGCGGCCAGGTATTGGCCTGGGCGGAAAGAGAGAGAAGGGCCGCTGCCGCAAGGGCCAGCAGCGTTATCCAGCGAGCAATGCGCATCTGTTTAATCATTTGACCACCGTGCTTCAGGTTGTAGTTATGCAACTAATTGTTATGCAATGGCAAACATGAAGTATGGACGCAAGGTGTGTCGAAATGTTTCTCAGATGTGCAAGGATTTGTAAAGAGTGGCGCACGCCTTATCGCGTGCGCCTTGAGATCAGGCGATGGCGTTCTCTGCCAGCTCCTTCATAAAGTTACTTACCCACTCCATGCGGGTTTTGCGCTCGCCCAGCTCCTGCATAAACTTCAGCCGGGTAGGGCCATCGAGACGGAAGTGTTGCGGCTGCTTCTGCAGCAGGCCGATAAGCCAGGCCGGATTGACATGGTTCTTCTCGGCAAACTCAATCGCGCCGCCTTTATCGTTGCTCTCCAGCTTGCGGATTCCCAGCTGCTGCGCCTGCTGACGCAGTCGAGCCACCTCAAGCAGGGTGCGGGCTGGATCGGGCAGCAGACCAAAGCGGTCAATCAGCTCGACCTTGATCTCTTCCAGCTCGCTGCTGCTTTTGGCGCTGGCGACGCGCTTGTAGAACGACAGGCGCGTGTTGACGTCCGGGATGTAATCATCCGGCAGCAGGGCGGGCATGCGTAGCTCGACCTCGGTCTGCTGGCTGGTCAGATCCTCCAGCGACGGCTCGCGGCCAGCCTTCAGCGCATCAACGGCGTTCTCCAGCAGCTCCATATAGAGCGAGAAACCAATGGTCTCCATAGAGCCGCTCTGATCTTCCCCGAGCAGCTCACCCGCGCCGCGGATCTCCAGATCGTGGGTAGCCAGCGCAAAACCTGCACCGAGATCTTCCAGCGAGGCGATCGCTTCCAGACGCTTCTGCGCGTCGGTGGTCATTGCCTTCGGAGGCGGCGTCAGCAGCCAGGCATAGGCCTGATGATGTGAGCGCCCAACGCGACCGCGCAGCTGGTGCAGCTGGGCGAGACCGAAGTGATCCGCCCGCTCGATGATGATGGTGTTAGCGGTAGGAATATCGATCCCGGTTTCGATAATGGTGGTGCAGACCAGCACGTTAAAACGCTGGTGATGGAAATCATTCATCACCCGCTCCAGCTCGCGCTCGCGCATCTGGCCGTGGCCGATGGCGATCCGCGCCTCCGGCACCAGCTCTGCCAGCCGTTGGGCCGCCTTCTGGATGTTCTCCACGTCGTTATAGAGGTAGTAAACCTGACCGCCGCGCAGGATCTCACGCAGCATTGCCTCACGCACCACCAGGCTATCGAACTCGCGCACGAAGGTTTTCACTGCCAGACGACGCGCAGGCGGCGTGGCGATAATCGACAGATCGCGCATGCCGCTCATGGCCATATTCAGGGTACGCGGGATCGGCGTGGCGGTGAGCGTCAGGATATCGACGTCGGCACGCATCGCTTTGATGCGCTCCTTGTGGCGCACCCCGAAGCGGTGCTCTTCGTCGACGATCAGCAGGCCGAGATCGCGCCACTTCAGATCGTTTTGCAGCAGCTTGTGGGTGCCGATCAGAATATCGACCTTGCCCTCTGCGGCATCGGCCAGCACCTGGGTCTGCTCTTTAGCGCTACGGAAGCGCGACAGCAGCTCGATGCGTACCGGCCAGTTGGCGAAGCGGTCGCGGAAGTTATCGTAGTGCTGCTGGGCCAGCAGGGTAGTGGGCACCAGAACCGCAACCTGCTTGTGGTTCTCTACCGCAAGGAAGGCGGCGCGCATGGCGACCTCGGTCTTACCGAAGCCCACGTCGCCGCACACCAGACGGTCCATCGCCAGCGGCTGGCACATGTCACTCAGCACGGCGTTGATCGCCTGAGCCTGATCCGGCGTGGTTTCAAACGGGAACGCATCGCAGAAGAGCTGGTACTGCTCTTTATCATGTTTAAAGGCAAAGCCGGTCTTGGCCGCGCGTTGGGCGTAGACGTCCAGCAGCTCGGCGGCCACGTCGCGCACTTTTTCCGCTGCTTTCTGCCGCGCCCGCGTCCAGGCATCGCTGCCGAGCTTGTGCAGCGGCGCACTATCCTCCGCACCGCCCGCGTAGCGGCTGATCAGGTGCAGGGACGACACCGGGACGTAGAGTTTGGCCTCGTTGGCGTAGGTCAGCATCAGGTATTCCCCTTTAATGCCGCCCGCCTCCAGCGTGGTCATGCCCGCATAGCGCCCAACGCCGTGCTCCAGGTGTACCACCGGCTGGCCAGGGTGCAGTTCCGCCAGGTTGCGGATCAGCGTATCCGGGTTGATGGTTCGGCGATTATCCTGACGACGGCGCGCGACGCGCTCACCCAGCAGATCGCTCTCGCAGATCAGCGCCCGGTTGCGCAGGGTATCAATAAACCCGCGCTCGGCCGCGCCGATCAGCAGGTAGCGTCCGCTGTCGACGGCCTCATCAAGGCGCAGGATCCGCTTCGGTGCGACTTTAATGCGCGCCAACAGCTCTCCCAGCGCCTCACGACGGCCCTCGCTCTCAACGGAGAAGACCACCGGGCCGGTAAAGGATTCGAGGAACTTGCGCAGGCTATCAAGCGGCGCTTTCTGCTGCGCCTGTACGGCCAGATCCGGCAGCGTCTGGTAGCCGAGGTTGGTATTAGCGGCTTTCTCCGCCAGCTGTTCGGTTTTCAGCTGAATGCGCGGCCAGCGCTTCAGCTCGGCAAACAGCTCGTCGCTGCGCAGCCACAGCGTCTCCGGCGGCAGCAGAGGACGCATCGGATCGACACCGCGGTTCTCGTAGCGGGCCTGGGTTTCGCTCTGGAAACGCACCGCGCTGGCATCGAGATCGCCGGTGTTAATCACCAGCGTATTGGCCGGGAAATAGCTAAACAGCGGCGGCAGCGGCTCGCTGAAAAAGAGCGGCTGCCAGTATTCGATCCCCGCCGGCAGCGTGCCTTTACTCACCTGCTGATAGATATGCTCGGCGTCGCGCTTCACCTCAAAGGTATCGCGCCACTGGCTGCGGAACAGCTCGATAGCCGCCTTGTCAGTAGGAAACTCGTGGGCGGGCAGCAGGTTAATCGCCTCCACCTCTTCCAGCGTGCGCTGGGTATCGGGATCGAACAGCCGCAGGCTATCGATTTCATCATCAAAGAAGTCGATGCGGTAGGGCTGCGTGCTGCCCATCGGGTAGAGATCGAGCAGCGCGCCGCGGGTGGCGTATTCGCCGTGCTCCATTACCTGGTCAACGTGGCGGTAGCCAGCGGTATCCAGCTGGGCACGCAGGGCGTCGCGCGAGAGGCGCTGGCCCTTTTTCATGACCAGCGCATGACCGTGCAGATAGCTGTGCGGGCAGACGCGCTGCATCAGCGTATTCACCGGCATAATCAGCACGCCGCGCTGCATAGAGGGCAGCTGATAGAGCGTTGAGAGCCGCGAAGAGATGATCTCCTGGTGCGGAGAGAAGCTGTCGTAAGGCAGCGTCTCCCAGTCGGCAAGGTTCATCACCATACTGTCGGTAAACTGGCGGATCTCATCATGCAGGCGCAGCGCGTTTTGCATATCGGGTGCGATGAGCACCACCGGGCCTGCATGACGCTCAACGATTTCTGCCACTTCTGTGGCACAGGCGCTGCCTGTAAGCTCACCCAGTTGGCGCTGGTCGCCCGCCTTGGCGGGAAGGGAGTAACGGTATTGTTCAGGCATAGCGAATATCGGGATCTCTTGGGTTTATGCCCCCTGATATGGGGACATATCACTGATACACAATGCAGTTTATTATCTTTGATCCCTCAATATTAGCAAAGTTAGACCACTAGCGCGTGGTGGGAGCCAGACGCAGTTTCTCCGGTGGTGAAAAAAAGAGGTCGCCAAACAGGCGCACGGAGAGACGGCGGATACCCAGCCCAACCAGGGTACACACCAGCAGGCTCAGCAGGGGGTAAACCAGCAGCAGGCCCAGCTCCAGCGTCGGCGAGAGCACGCCCTGACGAAACAGCGGCAGCAGGGCGAGGCTGCTGCCTTCGATCAGGATGCGGTGGGTGGTGTAAATGGCAATGGTGTTGGAGCCAATCACGTTCAGGAGCCGATCCTCACCGGGGGTAAAGCGCTGCTCCAGCCGCCAGAACAGGGACATGATCAGCCAGGCCGACAGCAGAGAGAGCAGTACCGGCACGTTGCAAAACCAGAGCGCTACCGCCACCAGCAGGGCAGGCACCAGAGGTAAAATTTGGCGGCGCAGAGGGATGCTCTGCAGCCAGGTCATAATGGTCACGCCGTACCAGGCCCCCAGGGCATAGTAGATGATGTTGCGCACCACGCTGTTCATTCCCCACCACGGCAGCGGCAGGAAGTTAATGGCCACCGACGCCACCAGCATCAGCGCCAGCGCGGGGCGTTTCCAGCGGCTCAGGAATTTGCAAACCACGAAGTAGATCAGCAGGGCGTAGAGGTACCACAGGCTGGTGCTGGCGGTCAGCATTCCGTGGAGAAACTCACTCAGCGAGTCGGCGTAGGCGGCGTTGGCCGACTGGCTAAGATCGCGCTCGGGAGCCAGCCAGCGGTTGAGAAAGCCGATCCCCTGCCACTGTAAAACGCCCCACAGGGCCAGCACGTAAAAAATTGACCACAGCCGCTTATCAATACAGTTTTTCCATTCCGCCTCGGTGATATAGCGCCGAATCAGGTAGCCGGAGATGAAGAAAAAGACCGGCATGCGGAACGGGGCGAGGTAGAGATTCATATAGAGCCAGCATTTGGCGAGCAGGCCGGAGAGGGGATGTTGCAGCCCCTCAAGATGCGGATAGAAGGTGATCACCGAGTGGTAGATCACCACCAGACTGATGCATAACCCTTTGATCTGGTTAATCCACAATGCTTTTTGCTTCATCGTTAAAACGCCCGTGTTGCGATAAATTTTGCCGTATATAGTGATCGGGGAAGCTGGCGCTGTAATGGGTAACGCTCTGGATTTACCCTGTTATGAGACGTTTTCGGAAAAAGGTGAGGTCCGTTGTCACCCGCATGGGCGAGAAACGCTGTTTTAGCAAATTGATTTTGAACAAATTTTTACCCCAATACCCGACAATTCTTAGCGCATAAGCGATTTACCATCCCCTGTTTCGCTTATATACTCGTGAGTCTGCTAACCGCAACCAGACGGATGTCATGTACCAACCTGTCGCACTATTCATAGGCCTGCGTTATATGCGTGGGCGCGCAGCGGACCGATTCGGTCGCTTTGTCTCCTGGCTCTCGACCATTGGTATTACGCTTGGCGTGATGGCGCTGGTAACCGTGCTGTCGGTGATGAACGGCTTCGAGCGCGAGCTGCAAAACAACATCCTGGGGCTGATGCCGCAGGCGGTTCTCTCCTCGACCAACGGCTCGCTGAACCCGCAGCAGCTGCCAGCCAGCGCCGCAAAGCTGCAGGGCGTCAGCCGCGTTGCGCCGCTGACCACCGGCGACGTGGTGTTACAGAGCGCGCGTAGCGTCTCGGTGGGGGTGATGCTCGGCATCGATCCCGCGCAAAAGGATCCGCTCACGCCGTACCTCGTTAACGTCAAGCAAACCGATCTGCAGCCGGGCAAATATAACGTGATCCTTGGCGAGCAGCTGGCCGGGCAGTTGGGCGTTAACCGCGGCGACCAGCTGCGAGTGATGGTGCCCTCCGCCAGCCAGTTTACGCCGATGGGCCGCCTGCCAAGCCAGCGCCTCTTTAACGTGATCGGCACCTTTGCTGCCAACAGCGAAGTCGATGGCTACCAGATGCTGGTGAACATTCAGGACGCATCGCGCCTGATGCGCTATCCGGCGGGCAATATTACCGGCTGGCGGCTGTGGCTCAACGAACCTCTGAAGGTAGACGAGCTGAGTCAGCAGACGCTGCCGGACGGCACTAAGTGGCAGGACTGGCGCGATCGCAAAGGTGAACTGTTCCAGGCCGTGCGCATGGAGAAAAATATGATGGGCCTGCTGCTGAGCCTGATCGTCGCCGTCGCCGCCTTCAACATCATCACCTCGCTGGGGCTGATGGTGATGGAGAAGCAGGGCGAAGTGGCGATCCTGCAAACCCAGGGGCTGACCCCGCGCCAGATCATGGCGGTCTTTATGGTGCAGGGGGCCAGTGCGGGGATTATCGGCGCGCTGCTCGGTGCCGTACTGGGGGCTCTCCTTGCCAGCCAGCTTAACAATCTGATGCCGATCATTGGCGCGCTGCTGGACGGCGCGGCGCTGCCGGTGGCTATTGAGCCACTCCAGGTGGTGATTATCGCGCTGGTGGCGATGGCCATTGCGCTGCTCTCTACGCTCTATCCCTCATGGCGCGCCGCCGCCACCCAACCCGCTGAGGCTTTACGTTATGAATAAGATCCTGTTGCAATGCGACAACCTGTGCAAACGCTATCAGGAAGGGAACGTGCAGACCGACGTGCTGCACGATGTCAGCTTTAGCGTGAACGAAGGCGAAACCGTGGCGATTGTCGGCAGCTCCGGCTCCGGTAAAAGTACGCTGCTGCACCTGCTGGGGGGGCTGGATACGCCTACCTCCGGCGACGTGATTTTTGGCGATCGTCATCTGAGCCAGCTCTCCTCGACGGCGAAAGCCGAGCTGCGCAACCGCGAGCTGGGCTTTATCTACCAGTTCCACCACCTGCTGCCGGACTTTACCGCCCAGGAGAACGTCGCTATGCCGCTGCTGATTGGCAAGCATAAACCGGCGGAGATTACCCAGCGTGCGCGGGATATGCTCCAGGCGGTAGGGCTGCTGCACCGGGCGAACCACCGTCCGTCGGAGCTTTCCGGCGGCGAGCGCCAGCGCGTGGCCATTGCCCGGGCGCTGGTGAACAATCCGCGCCTGGTGCTGGCGGATGAACCCACCGGTAACCTCGACGCGCGCAACGCCGACGCTATCTTTGCCCTGCTCGGCGAGCTAAACGCGTCGCAGGGCACGGCGTTTCTGGTGGTCACCCACGATCTGCAGCTGGCAAAACGCATGAGCCGCCAGATGGAGATGCGCGATGGCCACCTGAGCGCGGAGATGACGCTGATGGGGGCGCAGTAATGGCTTCACCTCTGTCGTTACTCATTGCCCTGCGTTTTAGCCGTGGCCGTCGGCGTGGCGGCATGGTGTCGCTGATCTCGGTGATCTCTACCATCGGCATTGCGTTGGGGGTGGCGGTGCTGATCGTCGGCCTGAGCGCCATGAACGGCTTTGAACGCGAGCTGAATAACCGCATTCTCGCGGTGGTGCCCCACGGCGAGATCGAGCCGGTCAACCAGCCGTGGAGTAACTGGCGCGAGGCGCTGGGCAAAGTTGAGAAGGTGGCAGGCATCGAAGCCGCTGCGCCCTATATCAACTTCACCGGCCTGGTAGAGAGCGGCGTAAACCTGCGCGCTATCCAGGTGAAAGGGGTCGATCCGCAGCAGGAGACGCGTCTGAGCGCGCTGCCGCGCTATGTGCAGAACAGTGCCTGGGCCAGCTTCAAGGCGGGCGAGCAGCAGGTGATCCTCGGCAAAGGCGTCGCCGAGGCGCTGAAGGTCAAGCAGGGCGACTGGGTATCAATGCAGATCCCCAACGCCAGCGCTGACCACAAGCTGCTGCAACCGAAACGCATCAGGCTGCACGTCAGCGGTATTTTGCAGCTCAGCGGCCAGCTCGATCACAGTTTTGCCATGATCCCGATGCAGGATGCTCAGCAGTATCTGGAGATGAACGACGGCATAACCGGGATTGCCATCAAGGTGAAGGACGTCTTTAACGCCAATAAGCTGGTGCGCGACGCCGGCAGCGTGACCGACAGCTACGTCTACATCAAGAGCTGGATCGGCACCTACGGCTACATGTACCGCGATATCCAGATGATCCGCGCCATTATGTATCTGGCAATGGTGCTGGTGATCGGCGTGGCCTGCTTCAACATCGTCTCGACCCTGGTGATGGCAGTGAAGGACAAGAGCGGCGACATCGCCGTGCTGCGCACCCTCGGGGCGAAGGATGGACTTATCCGTGCGGTATTCGTCTGGTATGGTCTGCTGGCCGGGCTGTTCGGCAGCGTGGCGGGCGTGGTGATTGGCGTTGTGGTCGCTCTCCAGCTGACGCCGATTATCAACGGTCTTGAGACACTGATCGGCCATCAATTCCTGTCGGGGGATATCTACTTTATCGATTTCCTGCCGTCAGAGCTGCACGCCCTTGACGTGGTCTACGTGCTGGTCACCGCCCTGGTGCTGAGCCTGCTGGCGAGCTGGTATCCCGCCAGACGCGCCAGCAATATCGATCCGGCCCGGGTTTTGAGCGGGCAGTAACCAGGAGTGGCGATGCATTACGGGCTGGACATTGGCGGCAGTAAAATTGCGCTGGGCGTCTTCGACAGTGACAGAACGTTACAGTGGGAGCGGCGCATCGCCACACCCCATGAGAGCTACAGCGCCTTTTTAGCCGCCATCGCCGGGCTGGTGCACGACGCCGATGCCCGTACGGGTGAACGCGGCTCGGTGGGCATCGGCATTCCCGGTATGCCCGTTACCGCTGACGGCACGCTCTACGCGGCGAACCTTCCCGCCGCCAGCGGCAGGGCGCTGCGGGCCGATCTCTGCGCGCTGTTAGGCCGCGACGTGCGTCTCGACAACGACGCCAACTGCTTTGCCCTCTCGGAAGCCTGGGACGATGAGTTTGCCCGCTATCCGCTGGTGATGGGGCTGATCCTCGGCACCGGCGTGGGCGGCGGGCTGGTGATCAACGGCAAATCCATTCCCGGCCATAGCTATATTACCGGTGAGTTTGGCCACATTCGTCTTCCCGTCGATGCCCTTGAAATCCTTGGGCGCGATATTCCCCTGCTGCGCTGCGGCTGCGGCCAGCTGGGCTGCATTGAGAACTATCTTTCGGGTCACGGCTTTGCATGGCTCTACAATCACTTCTACGATCAATCTCTGAACGCACCTGAAATAATCGCTCTATGGGAACAAGGTGATGAAGGGGCACGTGCGCATGTGGCTCGCTACGTTGAGCTACTGGCCGCCTGCCTGGGGACGATATTGACCATCGTAGATCCGGATCTGCTGGTCATCGGCGGCGGGTTATCAAACTTTGCCGCGTTGACCACGCTGTTGTCCGACCGTTTGCCGCTGCGTCTGCTGCCGGTTGCTCGCGTGCCGCGCATTGAGCGCGCCCGACACGGCGACGCGGGCGGCATGCGTGGCGCAGCCTTCCTCCATCTCACCGATTAAGCACAAGAGGTCGATATGCAGTCGCGTCGTTTTAGCCGACTAAGCCGTTTTCGCCGCAACAAACGTCGTTTGCGCGAGCGTCTACGCCAGCGCATCTTTTTCAGAGACAGAGTGGTACCCGACGTGATGGAAAAACCAAGAGTGGTCGTGTTGACCGGGGCGGGGATCTCCGCCGAATCGGGCATTCGTACCTTCCGCGCCGCCGACGGGCTGTGGGAGGAGCATCATGTTGAAGACGTCGCCACGCCGGAAGGGTTTGCCCGTAACCCGGAGCTGGTGCAGTCATTCTACAACGCACGCCGTCGCCAGCTGCAGCAGCCGGAGATTGCGCCCAACGCCGCGCATCTGGCGCTGGCTGAGCTGGAAGAGGCCATTGGAGATCGCTTTCTGCTGATCACCCAGAACATCGACAATCTGCACGAGCGCGCCGGTAACAACAACGTGCTGCATATGCACGGCGAGCTGCTGAAGGTGCGCTGCGCCGCCAGCGGACAGGTCCTGGCGTGGACGGGGGATGTTACCCCGGAAGATAAGTGCCACTGCTGCCAGTTCCCGTCACCGCTGCGTCCGCACGTAGTCTGGTTTGGCGAGATGCCGCTGGGCATGGATGAGATCTACAGCGCGCTGGCGCTGGCGGATATCTTTATCGCCATCGGCACCTCCGGGCACGTCTATCCCGCGGCCGGGTTTGTGCATGAGGCGAAGCTGCAGGGGGCACACACCGTCGAGCTGAACCTTGAGCCGAGTCAGGTTGGCAGCGAATTCGAAGAGAAGCACTATGGGCTGGCGAGCCAGGTGGTGCCGGAGTTTGTTGATCGGCTGCTGAAGGGGCTGTAACGGATCCTGTAGGCCCGGCAGGCTCGCCGGGCGTATATACAGGGAGAGCGGATTAACGGCCCGCTTTCAGCTTCTGGTAGTAGCTCTCGTAGAGGGCGCTGGCCTGGCCGACGTCATTCTGCCACTCGCCTTTGCTCACGGTCTCGGCATCTGGATAGAGTGACTTGTCGTTGGCCACCGCTGGGGTAAGCAGCTTGCGCGCCGCCAGGTTAGGCGTCGGGTAACCAATGGTCTCCGCGACCTGTTTCGCCACGTCCGGTCGCAGCAGGAAGTTGATCAGCTTGAGTGCGCCGTCCACGTTTTTGGCGTTGGCCGGGATCGCCAGGCTGTCCATCCAGAAGATGCCACCCTCTTTAGGCCATACCACCCTCAGCGGCGTACCGCTCTGGCGCGCCACCCAGGCGGAACCGTTCCAGACCATCCCCAGGTTAACTTCGCCTTCCATATAGGGGTTGGCTGGGTTATCGGAGTTGAAGGCCGCCACGTTTGGCATCAGCTTCTGCAGCTCGTGGTAGGCCGCCTCAATCTCTTTCGGATCGGTAGTGTTACCCGAGTAGCCCAGCTTGCGCAGTGCCATCTGGAACACTTCCCGGGCATCGTCGGTCAGCACCAGGCTGCTCTTATACTCCGGCTTCCACAGATCGGCCCAGCGGGTGACGCTGTTCGGATCGATCGCTTCGCTATTCACCCCAATCGCCGTCGCGCCCCAAATGTAAGGAACCGAGTAGTCGTTGCTCGGATCGAACGGCTTGTTCAGCACCTCAGGATCGAGGTTGCTGAAGTTGGTCAGCTTGCTCTTGTCGAGCTTCTGGATCATCCCCTCTTTGCGCATCTTGTCGACAAAGTAGGTGGAGGGCACAACCAGATCGTAAGCGCCCTCTTTATAGGTTTTGAGCTTGGCATACATGGTCTCGTTCGACTCATAGGTCGAATAGATCACCTTGATGCCGGTCTCTTTGGTGAACTGCTCCAGCAGGCCCGGCGGCACATACTCGGTCCAGTTATAGAAGTAGAGGGTCTTATTATCCTCGGCATGGGCGGCACTCACGCTGAGCGCTAAAGCCCCCGCAGCGAGCAGGTGGCGTGACCAGTTTTTCATTTTAACGTCCCCTGAGTTTTATCACGTGCAATTAACTGGCTGGCAATCACCAGAACCAGCGAGAGTCCTAACAGAATGGTCGCCAGCGCGTTCACCTCTGGTGAGACGCCGACTTTCACCATTGAGTAGATCTTCAACGGTAGAATTTCATACCCTGGCCCGGTCACAAACGACGAGACCACCACGTCATCCATTGACAAGGTAAAGCTCAGCAGCCAGCCAGCGGCCACGGCGGGCATTGCCAGCGGCAGAATGATCTTGCGCAGGATCGTGATTTCGCTGGCACCCAGATCCTTCGCCGCCTCCAGCATCCGCACGTCAAAGCCTTTTAGCCGGGAATAGACTGTCACTACCACAAACGGCAGGCAGAAGGTGATGTGCGAGAAGAGCAGCGACCAGAAGCCCAGCTGGATACCAAGCAGCATAAACAGCACCAGCAGCGAGATCGCCATTACGATATCCGGAGACATCATCACCACAAACAGCATCCCGCTAACAAACGGCTTGCCGCGAAAGCGGTAGCGGTAGAGCGCCACCGCCGTCAGGGAGCCGATCAGCGTAGCAAAGGTTGCCGACAGCACCGCCATGGTCAGCGAGTGCTGGGCTGCCTGTAACAGGCTGTCGTTGTTCATCAGCAAGCTATACCAGCTGGTGGTAAAGCCCTGCCAGTTAATGCCAAAGCGCGCCTGGTTAAAGGAGTTAACGATCAGAATAACGATCGGAATATAGAGATAAGCATAAATGGCGGTCATAAAACCGCCGCGCAGCAGTCGACCCATCACTCCAGCTCCACCTTTTTATTCAGCAGGCGCATCGCTCGCCAGTAGACCAGCAGCATCAGCCCCATTACCACCGTCAGGGTGATGCTGGTCGCCGCACCGAATGGCCAGTCGCGAATGTTGAGGAACTGACTCTTAATCACATTGCCGATCAGCAGGTTTTTTGCCCCACCCATCAGATCCGAGACGTAGAACAGCCCCATCGCCGGGAGCATCACCAGCAGGCAGCCGGCGATAATGCCCGGCATGGTCAGCGGCACAATGATGCGCATAAAGGTTTGCAGTTTGCTTGCACCGAGATCCCGCGCCGCCTCCAGCAGCGGCTTATCCAGCTTCTCAATGCTGGAGTAGAGCGGCATGACCATAAAGGGCAGCAGGATATAGACCAGGCCGATGATGACCGCGCTGGGGGTAAACATAATGCGCAGCGGCGTGTCGATGATCCCCAGCTCAAGCAGGAAGGCATTGAGATAGCCCTTGGTGCTGAGAAAAAGCTTCAGGCCATAGATGCGGATCAGCGAGTTGGTCCAGAACGGCACGATCAGCAGAAAGAGCAGCAGCGGGCGCACTTTCTGCGGCAGCTTCGCCAGGAACCAGGCGAACGGATAGCCCAGCGCCAGGCAGGCGAGGGTGGCGATCAGGGCCATATTGAGCGAGTGCAGCAGCACGTCAAAATAGAGCGGATCGAGCAGGCGCGTATAGTTATCCAGCGTAAAGACCAGCTTAACGAAGGAGACGTCGTCGCGGGTCAAAAAGCTGGTGACGATAATCATCAGGTTGGGCAGAAAGACAAACAGCACAAGCCAACCGACGACAGTGGCAATCACCACGTTCTGGAATTTACTTGTGCTCTTCATCAGCCAGTACGACCTCCCAACTCTCTACCCAGTTGATCGCCATCTTCTGATCCAGCGAGTGGTCGAAATCGGGATCGTCTTCGTTAAAGAACTCGCTGACCATCACAATCTTGCCGTTCTCCAGCTCAACCACCGACTCCAGGGTCATGCCCTTGTAGTTACGCTCGCGCACGTAGCCAATCAGCCCTTCAATCTCATTGTCGCCGTTGATCTCATCGACGCGCAGATCCTCCGGACGCAGCAGCACGTTGAGTTTCTGACCCGGGGTGACGGCAAAGTTAACGTAGATATTGCACTCGCGGCCTTCAACGTTGGCCCGCACGCGCTGCTCATCAATACGCTCGATCACCGTCGCGTTAAAGATATTGATCTCGCCAATAAAGCTGGCCACGAAGAGGTTTTTCGGCTCCTCGTAGATCTCACGCGGGGTGCCGTCCTGCTCGATTTTACCGTTCTGCATCACCACGATACGATCGGACATGGTCAGCGCCTCCTCCTGATCGTGCGTAACGAAGACAAAGGTGATGCCAAGCTTGCGCTGCAATGCCTTCAGCTCGTTCTGCATCTGCTTACGCAGCTTGTAATCGAGGGCAGAGAGGGACTCATCTAACAGCAGCATACGCGGCTTGTTGACCACCGCCCGGGCGATGGCCACGCGCTGCTGCTGGCCGCCAGAGAGCTGGTGCGGCTTACGCTGGGCAAACTCTTCCAGTTGCACCATACGCAGGGCATCGGTAACCCGAGGGGTGATCTCATCCGCCGGCGTCTTCTGCATCCGCAGGCCAAAGGCGACGTTTTCGAACACCGTCATGTGTGGGAACAGGGCGTAGCTTTGAAAGACGGTGTTAACATGGCGATGTTCTGCTGGAACGTTCGTTATATCATCGCTATCGAGGATAATGCGGCCTGTGTCGACACTCTCCAGGCCTGCAATAAGGCGCAGGACGGTAGTTTTACCGCAGCCAGAAGGGCCAAGCAGCGTCAGGAATTCGCCGTTGTTGATGGTGAGGTTAAGATCGGAAATAACGGTTTTACCATCAAAACTTTTTCGAATCCCCGCCATTTGTACCAGCGGTGAAAGCGAACGTGGTTGTGTATTCAATTTTTGACTCTGTCCCGTGTAGACGCAGCGGATGGCTTACCGATGCGGGGTTTGTGATTAACCACCTTGGGTTTTGGCACATGAATAAGGCCTGGCATTCTACGGCAAACCACTGAAATCGCCAAACCTTGTTCTTATTTCTTCTCCAGCCTGGGCATTTTCAGCCACTATTAAAGGTGTACTAAAATACAGGGTTTACACGCTAAAAGTGACCTGACGCAATACGCAACGTGTCGCGCGTCTTGATAATGTTGTGACAAAAAGTGAGGGTGGCCGCATGGAAAAATTACTTGAGCGTTTTTTGCACTATGTTTCGTTAGATACCCAGTCAAAACCGGGTGTCAGACAGGTTCCAAGTACAGAGGGACAGTGGAAGCTATTAGAGCTGCTTCGCGATCAGCTTAACGAGATGGGCCTTATCAACGTGACGCTGAGTGACAAAGGCACGGTGATGGCGACGCTGCCCGCAAACGTAGAGGGCGATATCCCCGCCATTGGGTTTATCTCCCATGTTGATACCTCCCCGGACTTTACCGGCAAGAATGTTAATCCACAGATCGTTGAGAACTACCGCGGCGGCGATATCGCTCTGGGCGTAGGGGATGAGATCCTCTCGCCGGTGATGTTCCCGGTGCTGCATCAGCTGCTGGGGCAGACGCTGATCACCACCGACGGCAAAACCCTGCTCGGTGCGGATGACAAAGCCGGCGTGGCGGAGATCATGACCGCGCTGGCGGTGCTGATTAAACAGAACGTACCTCACGGTGAGATCCGCGTGGCCTTTACGCCTGATGAAGAGGTGGGAAAAGGGGCGAAGCACTTTGACGTGCCAGCGTTTGGCGCGCAGTGGGCCTATACCGTTGACGGCGGCGGCGTAGGCGAGCTGGAGTTTGAGAACTTCAACGCGGCCTCGGTGACGATTAAAATTGTGGGAAACAACGTGCATCCCGGCACGGCGAAAGGGGTCATGGTAAATGCCCTGACGCTGGCAACGCGTATTCACGCCCTGGTGCCTGCCGATGAGAGCCCGGAAACCACCGAGGGTTACGAAGGTTTTTATCATCTCGCCAGCATAAAGGGGGCGGTCGATCGTGCGGAGATGCACTACATCATTCGCGATTTCGATCGTAAGAACTTTGAAGCGCGCAAACGTAAGATCATGGAGATCGCCAAGAAGGTCGGCAAGGGGCTGCACCCGGACTGCTATATCGAACTGACGATCGAGGATAGCTACTACAACATGCACGAGAAGGTCGCTGAGCATCCGCATATTATCGATATCGCCCAGCAGGCGATGCGCGACTGTGATATTGAGCCGCAGCTTAAGCCTATTCGCGGCGGCACAGATGGCGCGCAGCTCTCCTTTATGGGCCTGCCGTGCCCGAATATCTTTACCGGCGGCTATAACTACCACGGCAAACATGAGTTCGTCACCCTGGAAGGGATGGAGAAAGCGGTGCGCGTGATCGTACGGATTGCGGAGCTGACCGCGAAGCGGGGGTGATAGTGAGGCTGCAGTGGGTTCGTAGGCCCGGCAGGCGCGCCGGGCGTTACGTTACCGAGAGTTAATCCTCGAAGAACCAGTAGCCGCTGTTAACCAGCGCGGCGAGCATGGCGAGGAACGACGGGTCGTCCAGCGCGTCGCCGAGGGTGTCGGCGGTCACCACGATATGGTTTGCCAGCGCGGCGAGGGCCGGGCGGTGCGGGGAATCAACCTTCTCACCGTTTACAAATATCTCTTCGCCGACGCGCAGCACGCGCAGGCCGCCGAGACGCACCAGCTTGTCACCCTGTTGCAGCGCATCGTAGATCTCATCCGGCTGATACGGCGGCTCCGGCGGGGAGACGTCCAGCTCGTGGCGCGAC
This sequence comes from Pseudescherichia sp. AS216, assembly GCF_037152055.1. NCBI lineage: Bacteria > Pseudomonadati > Pseudomonadota > Gammaproteobacteria > Enterobacterales > Enterobacteriaceae > Pseudescherichia > Pseudescherichia sp. AS216. The sequence goes on from NZ_JBBCMV010000001.1 coordinate 807,871, forward strand.
TGAGAGATAAACTCACCGAACCACTGCTGGAACTGTGCCGGCTGGTTAACCAGCTCGAGCATCATTCCGCGCAGCTTATCCAGCTCCTGCGGCAGAATATCCGCCGGGTGCTCACGCGACGGCACGTCCGGATCGCTGTAGCGGTGGCTGCCCAGCTCGCGCTGCAAGACATAGTCCGCAAAGCCGCTGATCATCTCCCGACCGCTTGGCGCACGGAAACCCACCGAGTAGTTCATTGAGTTTTCAAGGGAGTAGCCCTCGTGCGGGAAGGCCGGGGGGATATAGAGGATATCACCCGGCTCCAGCTCTTCATCAATGATCGCTTCAAAGGGATCGACCTGCAGCAGATCCGGGTGCGGACAGTGCTGCTTCATCGGCACCTTATCGCCCACGCGCCAGCGGCGGCGGCCGGTACCCTGAATGATAAACACATCGTACTGGTCGAGATGCGGACCCACGCCGCCGCCGGGTACGGAGAAAGAGATCATCAGGTCGTCAATACGCCAGTCCGGCAATGCCCGGAAGGGATGCATCAGGGCGGCACTCTGCTCGTGCCAGTGATCCACCGCCTGTACCAGCAGCGACCAGTTGGTTTCACCCAGGTGATCGTAGCTCTCAAACGGACCGTGGCTGACGTTCCATTTACCATCCTGATGACTGACCAGGCGGCTGTCGACTTCGCTCTCCATCGCCAGCCCAGCCAGCTCATCCGGCGAGAGGGGATCGATAAAGTTGGCTATGCCACGCTTCAGCACTACCGGGCGCTTTTGCCAGTAACGCTGAATAAAATCGGGCCAGTCGAGTGTTAATTGATATTCCATATGAGTTTCCTGGTCTTGTGTCTGACTCGGATTATAACGGATGGCGGCCTGGCTGGATGCTTAATTCGTTAATTATCCCCGGTGCTCTCCTGCTGGCGGGAAAATATAGCCTCCATCCGCGCGCCACCGAGCGGGCTTTCTCCGGTAACGATCTCCCCGCCGTACTGCTCCACGATTTCGCGGGCAACGGCTAAGCCTACTCCCTGGCCGGGACGCAGCGTATCGGCCCGCTGACCGCGATCAAAAATCGTCTCTCGCAGGCTAACGGGAATACCGGGGCCGTCATCGTCAACGATGATATGCAAGCGATCGTCAGACTGCCGGGCGGAGACTTCCACAAACTCCAGGCAGTATTTGCAGGCGTTATCCAGCAGGTTACCCATCACCTCCATCAGGTCGTTTTTCTCGCCGACAAAGCTAATTTCCGGGGAGATATCGAGAGTGATAGCCACCCCTTTGCGCTGATAGACCTTATTCAGCGCCGAGGTAAGACTGTCCAGCATGGCCGCCACCGGATGCAGCTCGCGGCTGAGCATAATACTGCCGCCGCGCATGCTGGCCCGATGCAGATAGTAGCCAATCTGCTGGGAGATACGGCTGATCTGCTCCAGCATCACCGGCTCGGCATCGTTCACGCTCAGCTTATTGCTGCGCAGCGAGCGCAGCGTGCTTTGCAGCACCGCCAGCGGGGTCTTCAGGCTGTGCGTCAGATCGGTGAGAGTGGTACGGTACTTGTCGTAGCGCTCGCGCTCGCTTTTCACCAGGCGATTGAGGTTGCGCACCAGGCTGACCAGCTCGCGGGAGGTTACCGGGTTCAGGCGCTCACGGTGGTGCTCCTCCAGCTCACGCACCTCTTTCGCCAGCGCTTCGATGGGGCGCAGGCTCCAGCGCGCGGCTAGCCACAGCAGGGGAATAACCAGCAGCAGGTTAGCCATCACCACGTAGATAAACCAATTCCACACCTGATGCGCCTGCTTTAGCTCATCGGGCACGGTGTCGATCACCACAATGGTCATCGGTGGCATATGGGCCGTCGCCGGGAAGTAGTTCACCGCCACCGAGTGGGTGGTTTCGCTGTCATTGTCGTCCGCGCGCAGGTCGCTGAGGGCTTTCTGCGCCGAGGGGTCGCCGCTGATCAGGGTGCTGGTGGCGTCGGCGTCGGCCTCAATCTCATGGAAGCCATCGCTCTTCAGCCACTCAGGGCGAATGCGCTGCACCAGCCACGGTACGCTGCGCTGGGACCACAGAAGCTGCCCCTGCTGGTCGTAGATCAGCGCCACGGTAGGACCTTGCAGATTCAGGTTTTCCGGCAGCTCAATACTAAAGCGCTGGTTGTCCCACTTTGACAGCGTATAGAAGAGATTGCTCTCGCCGCGCAGCAGGCGAAAGGTGGTTTTGTCGAAGCTGACGTTGTAGCCCACCAGCGCCACCATGCCGTAGGAGAGAGAGAGCACCAGTACGACGGCAGCCGTGGCGAGCAGGAAGCGGACCCGCAGGGAGAGCGGCAGCAGGTGCCGCCGAAGCCTCTTCATGAGGGCAGTTCGAACAGATAGCCCTGGCCGCGCACGGTATTAATCACCTCATGGGGATACTGGGCCTGGATTTTTTTCCGCAGGCGACCCATTAGCACGTCGATGGTATGGCTCTCCCGCAGCTCGGCGTCCGGGTAGAGCTGTAGCATCAGGGCATCTTTACTCACTACCTTGCCGCTGTTGCGGATCAGCGTCTCCATAATGGTGTACTCGAAGGCGGTCAGCTTGATCACCTCGTCGTCAATAGACAGCTCCCGACGCGAAAGATCGACCTGAAACGGCGGCATAGAGATAACCTGCGAGGCGTGACCGCCGTTGCGGCGCATCAGGGCCTGCATGCGAGCAGCCACCTCTTCAATATGAAACGGCTTAGTCACGTAATCATCGGCCCCGGCGCTCAGCACCTCGACCTTATCCTGCCACCCTTCACGGGCGGTGAGCACCAGCACGGGTAGGGTGACATCATGGCTGCGCCAGCGGCGGATTAGCGACAGCCCATCCTCATCCGGCAGGCCGAGATCGACGATGGCGATGTCAGGAAGGTGTTCATTTAAGTAGTAATCCGCTTCCTTTGCATCTTCGGCGGCGTCGACCTGGTGCCCCAGCTCCTGCAGCTGAACTTTCAGGTGGTGGCGCAGCAAAGGGTTATCCTCTACGACGAGTACGCGCATTGTCCGAACTCCCATACATTCATGTTGTGAATAGTTTAACGCGAATGCGTGATTATGATGCGAATGAAATCAACAGAGAGTAAACCAGCGGGGAAGCAGCCCGCTCCCTAAACGAGAGCAGGCTAATAGGCAGGGGGATTATTTCAGTTCATCGACCATGGTGATGGCGCGGCCAATGTAGTTGGCAGGCGTCATGGCTTTGAGGCGGGTTTTCTCTTCCTCTGGCAGCGCCAGGCTATCGATAAACTGCTTCATGCCTTCGGCATCAACGCGCTTGCCGCGAGTCAGCTCTTTCAGCTTCTCGTACGGCTTTTCGATACCGTAGCGGCGCATCACCGTCTGGATCGGCTCAGCCAGCACTTCCCAGTTATGATCCAGCTCGTCGAGCAGACGATCGCGGTTCACTTCCAGCTTGCTAACGCCTTTCAGCGTCGACTGATAGGCAATCAGCGCGTAGCCGATACCTACGCCGAGGTTACGCAGCACCGTGGAATCGGTGAGATCGCGCTGCCAGCGGGAGAGTGGCAGTTTGCTCGCCAGGTGTTGCAGCATTGCGTTAGAGAGGCCCAGGTTACCTTCGGAGTTTTCGAAGTCGATAGGGTTAACCTTGTGCGGCATGGTGGAAGAGCCGATTTCACCGGCGATCGTCTTCTGCTTAAAGTGGTTCAGGGCGATATAACCCCAAACGTCACGGTCGAAGTCGATCAGAATGGTGTTGAAGCGCGCCATGCAGTCAAACAGCTCGGCGATATAGTCGTGCGGCTCGATCTGGGTGGTGTAGGGGTTCCACTGGATGCCAAGGGAGGTCACAAACTCCTCGCTGAACTGGTGCCAGTCCACTTCCGGGTAGGCCGCGATGTGGGCATTATAGTTACCCACTGCGCCGTTGATCTTGCCAAGGATCTCTACCTGGGCAAGCTGGCGGAACTGGCGCTCCATGCGGTAGGCCACGTTGGCCATCTCTTTACCCATGGTTGACGGCGTTGCCGGCTGGCCGTGGGTGCGGGAGAGCAGCGGGATATCGCGATACTGCTCCGCCAGATCTTTTACCGCATTGATAATCTTGCGCCAGTAGGGCATAACCACCTCTTCCCGAGCGGTATGCAGCATCAGGGCGTGAGAGAGGTTGTTGATATCTTCCGAGGTACAGGCGAAGTGGATGAACTCAGAGACCGCATGCAGAGCCGGTACGTCAGCCACTTTCTCTTTCAGAAAATACTCGACCGCTTTCACGTCGTGGTTAGTGGTGCGCTCAATGGTTTTGATGCGCGCGGCGTCTTCTTCACTGAATTCCGCGACAATCTTATCAAGGTAACCGTTTGCGTCGGCAGCAAAAGCAGGAACTTCCTTGATAGCTGCATGTGCCGCCAGTTTTTGCAGCCAGCGTACTTCTACCTGAACACGAAACTTCAGCAGGCCGAATTCGCTGAAGATCTCGCGCAGCGCGCTGACTTTATCGCCGTAGCGTCCATCGACAGGGGAAACGGCGGTCAGTGAGGATAATTCCATAAGACAAAACTCCGGGACGTTAACAATGAGCAAGAATTTGTTTCGCCTGCGTGGACAGACGATTACGGGAAAACATCAGCTGCAGACGACCGCCGCCCACCTGGTGCCAGAGCACGGCGGCGCGGATCCCGGCAAGCAGCGAGGAGCGAACTTTCGCCTGCACCTGAGCGCTTTGCAGCACCGCCGGGGAGCCGGTGACCTGAATACGCGGGCCAAGAGGGCTAATGACATCGACATAGATCGCCGCCATCGCGCTTAACAGGGTGTCGGAGTGCAGATCGAAGTGTTCAAGCTGGCGTGACAGCCCGGCAATGCGGCTGCCAAGGTTATCCATTGCGCCTTTACTCGCGGCGAGCTTACGCTCCAGCACCATCAGGCTCAGCGTGTAGCGGGTCAGCTCGGCGTTCAGCCCTTCGCGACTGCTGGCGTTGAGCACGCCCAGCAGGGTTTCGAGACCCATGCGCAGGTTGGCTTCGCTACCGCCAAACACCGCCAGCGTGGAGTCCGGATTCTGGTCGATAACGCTATTCAGCGAGACATGCAGGGCGTCGGAATCGCAGGTGCCCTGATGCGCCAGCTGCTGCACCAGACGAGCCGACTGGCAGATCCCTGCCAGTGCGATGGTGATATCATAATAGTTCTTCGCCACACTCACTCCTTGTATCCCCGCAGCCTTACGCCCACGGGGAGAATGTTCTACGTTAAACCGGCAGCGGCAGACGCTGCTCAATAATGCCGCCGCCCAGGCACACTTCCCCGCTGTAGAAGACAGCGGACTGGCCCGGCGTAACGGCAGCCACCGGCTCGTCAAAACGGACTTCAATACGCTCGTCATCCAGTGCGGTGACGGTGCAGGGGATATCCGTCTGACGATAGCGTGTTTTTACCGTGCAGTGCAGCGTGCCGGTAAAGGTTTCGCGATCGACCCAGTGCAGCTGTTGAGCAATCAGGCCCACCGACATCAGGCGCGGATGATCGTGACCCTGGGCGACGATCAGCACGTTGTTTTCAACGTCTTTATCGACCACGTACCACGGATCTTCGCTGCCCTCTTTGGTGCCGCCGATACCAAGGCCTTTACGCTGGCCGAGGGTGTGATACATCAGCCCCTGGTGCTCGCCAATCTCGTCCCCGTCAACGGTGATGATTTTACCCGGCTGGGCAGGCAGGTAGCGCCCCAGGAACTCCCGGAATTTGCGCTCGCCGATGAAGCAGATCCCGGTGGAATCTTTCTTCTTGGCGGTGATCAGACCCAGCTCTTCGGCAATTTTACGCACCTCGGGCTTCTCTAGCTCACCAACCGGGAAGAGGCTCTGGGCGATCTGTTCGTGGCCGAGGGTATAGAGGAAGTAGCTCTGGTCTTTGTTGCCGTCCAGCCCGCGCAGCAGCTGGCTTTTGCCATCGACGTCCGCCCGGCGCACGTAGTGGCCGGTAGCGATATAGTCCGCGCCGAGATCTTCGGCGGCGAACTCCAGGAAGGCTTTGAATTTGATCTCTTTGTTGCAGAGAATATCCGGGTTTGGCGTGCGGCCAGCCTTGTACTCTTCGAGGAAGTGCTCAAAGACGTTATCCCAGTACTCTGCGGCAAAGTTAACGGTGTGCAGCTCAATGCCGAGCTTGTCGCACACCGCTTGCGCATCGGCAAGGTCGGCGGCAGCGGTGCAGTATTCCTCGCCGTCATCCTCTTCCCAGTTCTTCATGAACAGGCCTTCCACCTTATAGCCCTGCTGTTGCAGGAGCCAGGCAGAGACGGAAGAGTCGACACCGCCGGACATCCCGACGATCACTTTTTTTGGGCTTTCAGACATAGAATACTCGCGACATTAAACTTCAAGGCGGCGTATTCTATCATGCAAGCGCGCCTCAGGCATCACTTGTAAAAGGCCAGTTAAATTCGCCGATCAGCGCCAGCGGGTAGCGCTGACCGCTCTGGTAGCAGCGGATACTCTCCGCCACCAGCGGCGATCGCAGGTTAGAGGCGTTTAAAATCTCATCGGCAGTGACCCACAGGCAGCGATCGATATCGCCATCGTTGGGCCAGGTAGCGCACGTTTCGTTAAGCTCGATGGCAAACAGAAAGCGCAGGAAGGGGGTGTTGTCCGGCGCAATCCACTGGTGCATGCGAATAAAATGCTGGGGAATGGCATCAATGCCGGTCTCTTCCCACAGCTCGCGCGCAGCGGCCTGCACCAGGGTTTCATTGGCTTCAAGGTGTCCGGCAGGCTGGTTCCACAGCGCCTTATCGTTGATGGTCTCTTCAACAACCAGAAACTTGCCCTGGGCATGCACTACGCAGGCAACGGTAACGTGCGGTTTAAACATACTTTCATCCTTATTCAGCAATATCTCGCCACTCACCGTTGGCGAGATTATCCAGCGTGTAATTTCCCATAGCGTAACGGATCAGGCGCAGCGTGGGAAAACCTACGTGCGCGGTCATGCGCCTCACCTGGCGGTTCCGCCCTTCATAGAGGGTGATTTTCAGCCAGGCGGTAGGAATGGATTTCCGCTCGCGGATCGGCGGATTACGTGGCCACAGCCATGCTGGCTCACTGACCACCTCGACGCCGGCGGGTAGGGTAGGGCCATCGTTGAGCGTCACCCCGTTGCGCAGCGCTGCCAGCGCCTCCTCGCCGGGTAGGCCCTCTACCTGAACGTAGTAGATCTTCCCGGTGCGCTTGCCCGGCTGCGTTAGCCGCGCCTGCAGTGCGCCGTCGTTAGTCAGTACCAGCAGCCCTTCGCTGTCACGGTCCAGACGGCCTGCGGCGTAGACGTCGGCGACGGGGATAAAATCCTTCAGCGTGCTGCGTCCGGCCTCGTCGGTAAACTGCGGCAACACATCGTAGGGTTTATTGAACAAAATCACCCGCTTTGGGTGGGTTTTGCCGTGACGTTTGGTAGGTTGTTGTGAGCTGAATCGCTTAACCCGGTGATCTATAAAAGAAGTTTTGCGCATGGTATTTTCAGATGTTAACAATTGCCGCATTATAGCGGAATAACTTGCGCCTTTCATGCCAGCCGACAATCAGTTAGTATTGACAGGCCCATTACAATTTATTAACAAAACAGCAGAACGAAAACACGCTCGAACTCGAAGGAGAGGTGAATGGAAAGCAAAGTAGTTGTTCCGGCGGAAGGTAGTAAGATCACCCTGCAAGACGGCAAGCTGAACGTGCCAAACAATCCGATCATCCCGTTTATCGAAGGTGATGGTATCGGTGTGGACGTGACGCCGCCGATGATCAAGGTGGTTGATGCCGCTGTGCAAAAGGCCTACAACGGTGAGCGTAAAATTTCCTGGATGGAAATTTATACCGGTGAGAAATCGACCCAGGTGTATGGGCAGGACGTCTGGCTGCCGACTGAGACCCTGGATCTGATCCGTGAGTATCGTGTAGCAATTAAAGGCCCGTTGACGACTCCCGTCGGCGGCGGTATTCGTTCCCTGAACGTTGCCCTGCGCCAGGAGCTGGACCTGTATGTCTGCCTGCGCCCGGTACGTTACTACCAGGGTACGCCAAGCCCGGTTAAACATCCGGAGCTGACCGACATGGTGATCTTCCGTGAGAACTCCGAAGATATCTATGCTGGTATTGAGTGGAAAGCCGATAGCGCTGACGCTGAGAAAGTGATCAAATTCCTGCGCGAAGAGATGGGCGTGAAGAAAATTCGCTTCCCGGAACATTGCGGTATCGGTATCAAGCCGTGCTCAGAAGAGGGTACCAAGCGTCTGGTGCGTGCTGCCATCGAGTATGCAATCACCAACGATCGTGACTCCGTGACCCTGGTGCACAAAGGCAACATCATGAAGTTCACCGAAGGCGCGTTCAAAGACTGGGGCTACCAGCTGGCCCAGGAAGAGTTCGGCGGTGAGCTGATCGACGGCGGCCCGTGGCAGAAGATCAAAAACCCGAACACCGGCAAAGAGATCATCATTAAAGATGTGATCGCCGATGCGTTCCTGCAGCAGATCCTGCTGCGTCCGGCCGAGTACGACGTGATTGCCTGTATGAACCTGAACGGCGACTACATCTCCGATGCCCTGGCAGCCCAGGTTGGCGGGATCGGTATCGCACCGGGTGCAAACATTGGTGACGAGTGCGCACTGTTTGAAGCAACCCACGGTACTGCGCCGAAATACGCAGGCCAGGACAAGGTTAACCCAGGCTCGATCATCCTCTCCGCAGAGATGATGCTCCGTCACATGGAGTGGTTCGAAGCCGCAGACCTGATCGTTAAAGGCATGGAAGGCGCGATTAACAATAAAACCGTGACCTATGACTTTGAACGTCTGATGGACGGCGCTAAGCTGCTGAAATGTTCAGAGTTTGGTGACGCGATCATCGAAAACATGTAATCCAGACTTTGGATTAGATGACAACGGGAGCCAGTGTGCTCCCGTTTTTTATTTATTAAGGCTATTATAGGTAGTTATCTAAATTATATTAAAGTGCATGAATTTTAAGGGGTATAGAAATGAATAATGAAGATTTACATTATATGGATATGTTAAAATTACAGTACGAAAGAATTGCTCATCACGAAAATCAAAGATTAACTTTTAGTAGCCTTGTTCTAACTATAACAGCTGCGATGTTCACGTTTTTTTTATCTGAAAGTAATGATATTTCTCAGGGTGTGAGCGATTTTTTGCTAGGTTTTTTGATTTTGATAAATCTTTTTGCGGCAATATTCATAATAAAGTCTAGGCAATGGGTTAAATTCCATCAGGAAAGAGCTCGCTTTTTACTAAAAAAATATAATGAAGCGCTTTTTAATTCTGTATACAATGACGCTGACACTAAATCAAAAAATACCATTGAAGAGGATGTTTTACCTCATCCGCCATTGAAAAAGAGCAGTAAATTTGATTTTCTAAAGCGCCCTGGCTTACAGTCTTATTTACATGTAAGCATAATTATTATCTTTACGATTATTTCCCTAATAAAATAATGCCGTTCTTTTATATTTTAATCTTTTTGGCTTTAACAAAATGTAATCGTTGTTATGAGTAAAGTAAAAAAAACTGGCTCGCTTTTTTAATTAAGGGACGGTGGGAGGTGGGTGGCTCCCATCCTTATTGCTAACCTACTGACTAACGAATAAGAGATAAAACGACACCTATTATAGCTGAAATCAGGTAAGCTACCGTTGCCGTAATCCAAATATAGGATAGATAATTCATCCACGGTTGAATTTTTAAGTCATTTTCTTCAAAAAAGCTGTAGGCCGGATCGCTCTGTTTAAGAAAGGAAATTTTTTTCTTCTTACTCAGTTTGATAAAAAACCTGCTTACTGGAAAAACACCGAAAAAACCCACCATATGATAAAATGAACTTGGCGCTGGAAAAGTATATTTTTCTTTGAATAGTGAAACTAAGTTTTCATAGCTCTTTTTGTTAGCCAGGTAAATCAGGAAAGAGATAAAAATAAGAATACTACCGAAAAGCCCTATAAATAACCCTAACCTCGCCAGTACATGTTCAATCACCAGTTGACTCCAAAAATTTATTGACCAGTTTTTCCCCTGCTGCACTACCAGCATAACTCCCTGCGATAGAACCTATCGCAGCACATGCGACACCACCCATACCCATTGTAGTAATGCCGACCATAGCGCAGAGCCCTAACATAGCCCCACCGCCCAATGCTCCAGTAGTTATACCCGAACCAGTGCTAAAAGCAAACTTAGTATATTTTTGAAAAGCAATCTGCTTGCATTCGTTTTCCCGCTTCAGCGTACAGTTATTGATAACCTCACTGCTAACACCAGCGAAAGAAAAAACTATTCCTATATAGCCACCGTACTTCAGGAAACGCGCAGCTTTAGCAGCGTTTCCTATATAGTTTGAATAACCAGGTAAACCCGTAATACCAGTAGTTGACCATTCATGCACAATTGAGCGACTAGAAAGATTCAATGCCCGACGCATATCTTCATAGGGCCTAAATTTCACAGAGTGACGAGCAAGGGACTTGAGCAATGGTTTGTTTACTAAGTCTTTCAACTGATTTAATAGTTGGTTACGCTCAATAAAAAACTGCTGACCAATCAGCGTACCCTGTGTGCGGTATTGATTCTGATAGGTGGCCTCGATCTTTTTCAAGGTCTGCTCAATGGCAGAAAAATATTTTTCTCCAACATCCCCTGTAGTGCCAAAAATTTTATCACCAGCACTAGTTAACCCAGCAATGATGCCATAATGCTTTTGAAGAAAGCTCGCATCTTCAGCACCCACGCCTATAAAGGCATTCTGGATATTTTGTTTTACCTGTCTAAGTTTATATAGTATCTGTGTTGTCGCTGGTGTAACGTTACTTGGGTCGGCAACGATCAATATCTGACCTGGGATGAGCCACTGCGAATCAGCATTGAGTTGCATAAATAGGCTAGCAGCAGGAGAACGGGTATCTCTGAACAGTACTCGGGCCTGAAAATTAAGGTTTCCAGGCTGTTGCACAATACAATAGCCTGGGGCAATTTGGCGTGCCATGCATCCATTCTCCGTTACAGTATGAGTAAAGCCTGCCATTAGCCAGGGTAAATACTCTTTTATGAAAGATAATCAACTGTAATAGTAAAGATAGCATCGGTGTTAAGCAAAAAGTGTGATTTTTATTAAGGGGATTAATAACGACAACCACTAATTATTATGAAAATCCCATTCCCTCGATTCATGTCACCTTCTATCTTTAAAATAAAATTATGTGTATATCTGATTTTAGTCAAGGAATGGGCTGAAAGATGGAGATAACATTAACTTCTATGAAGTACTGAGTAAGAATAACGGCTCGTTGATTTCCATTACAGAAAAAATATCATGCTATTGAAAGAGTAAAATGGCCTCCTTAAGAAAAATCTTATCAATTATTTTATTATTATCAATGCGGCCGCTCTTTGCCGCCGGGATGGAAAAAATTTTGACTGGCCAAGAGAGCGAGCTGTGCCAAAGTAAAAAACTAGCAAATGATGATATATCAAATTATATTGATTGCCTGCAAAAAGAAGAGAGCAAAGTAGATAAAACAGTGAAGGACGTTTTTGATAGATCGTTAGCTACCGTTCAGTCGGATGAGTGGCTTCTGCCAAACGTTGATTATGAAAATAGCCACTCTGATATTGTCAAACAAAACAAAGAGGCATTCATCAGCAATCAAAAAAGCTGGCAGAAGGAAAGTATGCAATTTTGTGAACTCGCCACGTCCAGAATAAGCGCCTCTGCGCCTTTGCATCCAGCGTTACTTCTTCAGTGCAGAATCAATATGAAAAAGAGAAGAGTTGAAGATCTGAACTATTTTAGCGTGGAGTGATATACCCCCATGCTGGTCTTAATAATCCTTCAAAGCACCAGGCAGGGCGCTGCGCTGGCGGAACCATGCTGCAAAAAAGCCGATGATAATGAGAAACTCGGCAAGATCGCCGCCGTAATACATCCACTGCGCGGCCGCCTGAATCTCCTCAACGCTGGCCGAGGTACCCTGCTGGTATCCATAGCCGTACATCAGCTTGCCGAGGATCGCGTGTGCGGCGGTAGCTAAGAAGATTACTGTCAGCCGTAGATTTCTCGACGGACGATGGGGGGCAGGATCCGGCCCGGCGACAGACCAGGTAAACAGGTAGCCGGAGAGGACAAAATGCACGTGGAGCAAAACAAACAGCACGGGATCGCCCATGCTCAACGCGTAAAAGGGCGTGAGATAGAGCAGATACATGCCGCCTATATCCAGAAACGCAGCGGTAACCGGGTGGATTAAAAAACGTATCGGACGGATGCGGAGAAAATTCATGATGCCGCGAGCCGTTCGGGCTGAAACACTGCGTAGCAAAAGCGAACCCGGCGCGCCAAATACCAGCCCAAGCGGCCCAAACATACCTAAAAACAGATGCTGCATCATATGACCGCGCAGATCGTGATGGGCCCAGCTTGCCAGCGGTGGCAGCATGGCGGCCACAATCAACACGGTTCCGGCGGTAAAGCTGGCGATGCGCCAGCTGCTCCAGCGGGCGGTACGGCGTATTCTCAGGGCGGCGAACAGATACAGGCAGAGCAGCGCCACAGGAATAATGACCAGCAGAATAAACAGCGCGGCTGAAGGTGCGCCTTCTGGATGATGCATCATCGGCTCCACGACTTAACCCCTGGCCGTACGGCGCGCGCGGCGAAACAGCAGATAGCCTGCCAGCAACAACACTACGGCAACCCCGTTCCAGATGACATCGTAAAGCAGAACGTTTTCAACGTAGCGGATCTGATGCAGTCTAAGCAGCTTGTGATCGACAATCCCGTCAAATAGCTGGAAACCCCCCATCCCCAAAACAAAACCCGCCCATGCTGCCGTTCGATTAAGCACGCCGCGGCGATAGAGCCCGGTATACATAAAAAATCCGAGCACAAATAGGATCAGCTCAGCGGAGTGCAGCAAACCATCCGACAGCAGGCTGAAAGCCGGGGTGCCCCAGTCGAAAAAGTGATGCCAGGCCAGAAGTTGATGGAATACCACTTCATCAATTGCTGCCATCATACCGATGCCGAGCGGAACGGTGGCGAGCAGGGATCGTTTTAAGTCGGAGTGAAGCGGGGACGTTAAAGGCGGCATGCGCTCTCCTGAGAAAATTAAAATTTTACTTAAGAAGCGTAGTTGAAAATAACAGGGTTCCGGGCGCATGCTGCGGATGTTGGCAAATATTTCGCTGCGCTCCTGGTGAAAATGCTAATCTGCTGATTTATTAAAGTTGTTTGATAATTAGAGGGAAGATGTCCGCAATGGAGATTACGTTAGTAAGGCATGGCAAACCCGATCTGAAAAAGTCTGGCAGCGTAAATGCGGCAGGTATGCGGGAGTGGGTATCTGCCTACGACGCGTCATCTATTTCTGGATCGCCTGCATCTGCGGCAAAAGTAGCCTGTCAGAATAGTAACCTGGTGGTGAGCAGTCCGCTGCCTCGCGCTGTTTCCTCCCTTCATACGCTGGGCGTAAAGCCAGATTTCATTTTGAATGAGTTGAGCGAGGCCCCACTACCCATCTTTAACGTACCGGCGATTAAATTACCGCCCTCACTGTGGCTGGTGCTCTTCAGGCTGCTCTGGTTAGCGGGCGCGTCGTCTGAGAGTGAGTCCTGCGCTGATGCTCAACAGCGCGCAAAAAGAGTCGCGGATCGCCTGACAGCACTGGCCCATGAGCACGAACAGGTTCTCAGCATGGGGCACGGCATCATGAACAAGCTGATAGCCAAAGAGCTCGAACGCGCAGGTTGGAAAAAAGTTACGGATGGGGAATCAGATTATTGGGGGACGGTAAGATACCGCTATAAAACGTAAGCCAGATAAATCCTCCCTCGTAGCATCAGAGTATAGAGATTGCATAATGCGACAAAATGTCGCATATTAAGCATGCGCACGCTTTGCGTAAGCATTTTACACGTAAGGTGATTTAATCCGGGAGACAGGTGATATGGCCATAAGCATTCGTTTAGACGATGACTTCGTTAGCGACGTAAAGATTCATGCTGAAGCTGCAAACCGCAGCGTTCCCAGGCAGATTGAGCACTGGGCTAAAATAGGGCAGATTGCAGAAGATAACCCTGACCTTCCCTACAGCTTTATCAATGAAACCCTGCTGGCGCAAAGCGAAATCAAAAACCAGAAGGTAACGCGATATGCCAGAAGGACAGGGCGTTCAAAAAATTGATGTTTACCAGAGTCGCCGTTTCGAAAAGGCGTTGGACAAACTCCCGACCGCTTTACTGAAGGTGGTAGAGGATGAGATCGATAAAATCATTGATAACCCAGCTATAGGCGAGCAGAAGAGGGGAGACCTCAGCTTTCTCTGGGTGCACAAATTTCCGCTAAACAAACAGCAGGCGCTTCTGGGATACAGTTGGGTCAAGGATAAGCTGGAGCTCTATCTGCTAAGCATTGGCTCGCACGAAAACTTCTATCAAGATCAAAAGAATAACCGCAAAGTCGATTTAAAGCTTACCGGCTAATCAATAAAAAAACGGGAGCCAGTCGGCTCCCGTTTTCTATTATTACCCTACAACCCGCTCTGAAACAGCATCACAACCAGTTGTATTTAGAGTAAAGGGTCAGAAAGAGTCCCGCTGCGGCTAACACATTTAGCAAGACTACCGTTCTGCTTGATACATTCATCGTTGCGTCCTTTCGGTTACGTGACGGAGAGTTTAAACCAATTCAATGAACTAAAAACTACTAAAAATGGTGTGTGCCAGAGGGCAATCATTTCATGAACATTGCCGGGCATTTACAATGAGAGAAGTATAGACCGCGCTCGCCTGACGTAAAGTATGATTAGATATCTTTTACATATTCATGGAGACACCGCTTGACCATTTATGACTCCCTGCTGGCATTTACGCTGGCCGCTGCTCTGCTTACCCTGACTCCAGGGCTGGATACCGCGCTGGTCCTGCGCACCGCCTCGGTCGAGAGTCGGGCCCAGGCGTTTAAAGTTGCGCTAGGTATCAATGCCGGGTGCTTTATCTGGGGAGCGATGGTGGCGTTTGGTCTGGGCGCGCTTATCGCCGTCTCTGAGCTGGCCTATTCCATTCTGAAATACTGCGGCGCGGCTTACCTCTGCTGGCTGGGGGTGAATATGCTGCTGAGTCGCGGGGGTGGGTTAACCGCAGCGGCAGAGGGAGAAACACCCAGGGCAAAGCAGAGCGGGTTTATCAAGGGGTTGCTGGGCAATCTGCTAAACCCCAAAATGGGCGTCTTCTACGTCTCCTTTTTACCGCAGTTTATTCCCCACGGTCAGCCGTTAATCGCCTGGACCTTTGGGCTGGTGGCGATCCACGTTGTGCTGGGGCAGACCTGGTCGACGGTGCTGATTCTGGCCACGCGTCCGCTCGGTCGTTTCCTGAAACGCAGTGCGGTAGTACGCTGGATGGATCGCACCACCGGCACGCTGTTTATTCTCTTTGCCGCTAAGCTGGCACTGAGTAAACGCTAACAGATTCCATGTCGCAGCAGGCCAGGCAGCTTATCCACCGCGCTGCCTTTTGCCAGCCATGCCGGGATCTCCGCTGGAGAGATTGGCCTGGAGAAGTAATATCCCTGCGCTTCGTCACAGCCGTACTCCTTTAGCATCATGGCCGTCTGCCTGTCTTCAATCCCCTCCGCCAGTACCAGATAGTTCAGATCCTTGAGCATCGTAATGACGTTGCGGGCGATAATTCGGCTATCGGAGTCAGAGACAATCTGGCTGATAAGCGAGCGATCGAGCTTTATAACATCGAAGGGAATGCGTCGTAGGTAGCTGATATTGCTGTAGCCTGCGCCGAAATCATCGAGCAGGATTTTAAAGCCCTTATTTTTCAGCTGACCCAGCTCGTACAGTGCCTCATCGCTCTCCAGCACCTTCTCGGTCTCCAGACATTCGATACGCAGATCCGCTACCGTGAGCCCGGCATTAAGCAGGCTCTTCTCCAGCTCGTCGGCAAAACCCTGGCGCGAGAAATCGCTCACCGTGACGTTAATGGAAACAGGCAGGTCAATTCCGGCTTTGCGCCAGGCCTGAAGCTGCTCAATGACGGTTTTGATTACCCATTGCGTAATATCCGTCATCAGGCTGGTCTTCTCTGCCAGCTGAACAATGGTTGACGGCGGCACGTTGCCCTGTACCGGATGATGCCAGCGAAGCAGCGCTTCACAGCCTTGGGTCAGGCCGGTATGCAGTGAAATTTTCGGCTGATAGACCATATAGAGCTGATCCGGCGCTTTGATCGCCTCGCTCAGATCGTGCAGTAGCCGGAAGTGGTTATTGCGCTTCTGATCGAGAAGAGGATCGAAGGCCAGAACAGGAATTTCCTCGCGCATCGCCTCGTGCAGGGCGCTGATGCCCTGGCGCAGAATTTCATGCGGATCGTTATCCTGCGGAGTGAAGTTGACGTAACCAGTACGCACCTGCAGGTTAATACCAACATCGCCACGGATCTGCGCATCGATATCCGGCAGGGAGCCCGCCCTTTTGATTAGCGTCTGGGCGATCGCGGCCTCTACCAGCACGGCATAACGCCCTGGCGCAAAAGCAAACAGCGTTATTCGTGAAGGTAGCTTAAGGCGCAGGCGCAGCAGAGGGCCAAACCCACGCAGCATCTTCTCTACTGCGGGTAGACCAAGATAGCGCGACAGCTCATAGGCGCGGGGCATATCAATACAGTCGAAGAGGATCAGCGACCAGGGCTGGGCGTTGTTATCCAGCACCAGGGTCTCTATCTCTTTTAAAAGAGACTGGCGGTTAGGCAACCCGGTCAGGCCATCAATGCGGCCCAGCGAATACCATGCCTCAAGATAGGTGCTGGCAAGTGCGGCAACGCGCAGGAAGTTATCAATCTGCTCCGGCGTTGCCGCGACAGGCTGCGTATGGCTAACGCATAGCGTACCCAGTACAAACCCTTCCTTTGTTTGCAGGGGAGCAGCGGCATAGAAGATGACTTGCCCTGTAGTAACCAGAATATGGTCGGCAAAGCGGCTGTCGGTGCGGGTGTCGGAGCAGATAACCGGCTCGACGCTGGCAACGGCATATTGACACATCGTTTCAGGGATCGCGGTTTTTATTGGCAGCTGGGAGATATTCTTTACATATTTAATATATTGATACTGGTCGTCGAAAATGGTGACGAAGCAGCCATTAACGCCCATGATGTCGCTGGCCAGATTCGCAAATTCGCCAAGCGCGGTATCCCGCGCTTTATCGTACTTGCGTAAGAGGGCAAGCGCCGCCAGCCTTTTTGTTTCGTTCTTGCTGAGTCCACTGAACATGTATGAGCTCCTGCCCAGATGAGGATCTAAAAATTGAACCCGTACCGACACAACATTATTTGCAACATTAAATTAACATGTCAGCGACGCGTTAATCCTGTTTAAAGCATAGTCGATGTCAATACGGTAAAAGCACGCTAAAAATTCGAGAAAGGGGCCTCGAATATATCGTCTACCTGTCCGGTGCGAGTAGACGATATTAAGAAATAGGGTATACGAGAGGGATTACCACCAGCCCAGTTGCGTACCGGCCACGACAACAATCGCCACGATCAGCATAATAACCGTTGTTTTTTTCACGCCTTGCTCCTGAAAGATCGCTAAATAATGAATTAATCCAGAACGATAAAGGGGCTTTTTTGCCGACCTTTTTTCTCCTGGTACATGGCGACATCGGCCATGCGCAGGGCAGTATCGGCGTCGGTCTGCGTGGGGTCAATCTCAACGATACCGATACTGGCACCGGGATAATAGATCCGTATATTCCCCAGGCTATAGTCGCCGATAATGTGACCGCTCAAGCGCGCCTTCAGCTCGCAGAGATAGGCCTCGTCGCTTTTTCCGCGCCCGCTGCCCAGACAGGCAAGCATGAACTCATCGCCGCCCAGCCTGCCAGCAATGTCGTTGCCGTCGCACTGACGTATGATCCGCTGGCCCACCTGCACTAAAAAGAGATCGCCCACGTCATGGCCAAAGCTATCGTTTATCGATTTAAAGTTATCGAGATCGATAAAGGCAATGATCACCGGCACATTCAGATGGCGCGCCAGCGAGAAAAGAGTAGAGAGGTTATCGAATATCGCCCGCCGGTTAGGCAAGCCGGTAAGCGCATCGGTGTAGGAGTGGGAAATCAGCGCCGCGTTGGCTTCCCGCAGCTGTGCTACCAGAGACTCCTTCTGGATCGCCTGAGAAATCAGTCCGGCAAAGAGCTGCAGAACCTGATTTGCCCGCACGTTTAGCGCATGGGTTTCGGCGCTGGCAGCGCAAAGCGTGCCGTACAGCGTCCCATCGGCCAGATGAACGGGCGAACTGAGATAGGTTTTGATGCCCAGCGCGCGTGCAGGGCCACAGTCGCCCCAGAGCGTAGCGACATCATTGCTGAAGAAGCACTCATCGTCCAGGGCGCGCTTGCAGAGGGTATCTCCCCAGGGCACGGAAAGCCCCTCCGGGATATTCATCTGCTTGCTGTTTCGGGCATACAGGATGTGCTGCAGGCGGGCATCGGTATCGATTTTGGTCAGGTAGGTTGACTCCATTTCGGACACCAGCTCAAGCATCTCCAGCAGCTGGCGAACCAGACTTTCAACGGTTTGTTCACTTGCGAGCGTTTCCGAAACGCGAGCCAGAATAATATCTGACATGACTCTCTTTTACTCCCGTATAAAGGTAAAAAACCCTTATACGTTATGGTTAATATTTGGGCTATCCGTACAGTAAAACATGAAAAGCGGCGAATTCATATATCATGTTTTCTCGTCTGCCTAAAATCAGCAGAGGTTTTAATCGCAGGCATGAATTACTGTGATGACAATGACCTGTCTCTCAGAGTAAAATTTCGCTTAGGAATTATCCTAACCGCAAATTCTATTTTTCTGTGAACGAGAGAGCTATGTTTCAGTTAAAACCGGGCAGCCTGGCAATGGTTATTGGCGCACAAACTCCTGCTGGACGCCGCAACATTGGTAAATCCGTGGAGCTGTTTGCGCTGTGCCAGCCGGGAGATCGTTTTCTGAACCCGGTTAACGGCGTGATGACCGACATGCCGATCACTGCCCCACGTGCGCTATGGCTGGTAACCGGGGACGTTGTGGCCTTCGATGGCCAGCACGGTTTTGCGTTTGTTCGCGCCGAGCACCTGATGCCGCTTCTGCCGGATTCGTTGCCGGAAGAGGTAGAGGCCCGCGAGTGGTGCTAATCAGCGTCGCCCACCTATTTTAAGGTATTGTGATACCAGTAAAAGATCGGTAATCTGAGGCTCCTTATGTTATCCGTAATTTGCCCCTGACATAAGGACTCCCGCATGGAACACACTCCTTTGAAAAAAACGCTGCGTATTGCCCTCGTAGGCGACTATAACCCTGACGTTGTTGCGCATCAGGCGATCCCGTTGGCGATTGATGATGCCGCCGCCGTGCAGGAACTGACGGCCGACTACGACTGGCTGGCAACCGATGAGATCGCCAGCGAAGAGGATTTGGTAGGTTATGACGCCATCTGGGTCGTGCCGGCTAGCCCCTATAAAAATGCCCAGGGCGCGTTCACGGCGATTCGCTATGCCCGTGAGAACGGCGTGCCGTTTCTCGGCACCTGCGGCGGGTTCCAGCATGCGCTGATTGAGTACGCGCGCAACGTCATGGGCTGGGACGATGCGGCACATGCTGAAACCGACAGCGCAGGACGTATGGTGGTGACGCCGCTGGCCTGCTCGCTGGTGGAGCAGACCGGCACTATCGAGCTGCGTCACAATACCCTTATTGCCCGCGCCTACGGCAAAGATGCCATTGACGAGGGCTATCACTGTAACTATGGCGTGTCGCCAGCGTTTGCCGCCGAGCTGGATAAGACCGATCTGCGCGTCACCGGCTGGGATGAAGAGGGCGAAGTGCGCGCCGTTGAGCTGATCACGCACCCATTTTTTGTTGCGACGCTGTTCCAGCACGAGCGTGCCGCCCTGAGCGGTCGTCCCGCGCCGCTGGTTCATGCGCTGCTACGCATCGCCAGTAACTAATCTCCGATCGCCCCTCTCTTACCGGGCGTCGATCTCGCGATCGCGCCCGGCAAAAATGCCAAACGCAGCCATCACCACCGCCAGCAGGGCGCAGGCGATAAGCGGAATGCGCCAGTCGCCGCTGGCATCGTGGATCTTGCCCATCAGCGGTGGGCCAAACGCCGCCAGCAGGTAGCCCACCGACTGCGCCATGCCGGAGAGCGCTGCCGCCTGATGCGCCGAGCTGGCGCGCAGGCCGATAAAGGTCAGACCGAGGATCATCGTCGCACCCGAGCCGAAACCAAAGATCACCGTCCACAGCACCGCGTGGGCGGGAACCAGCCACAGCCCGGCGGCGCTGACGGCACACATCAGCGCCACCAGCGCGGCGATGCTGCGCTGATCGCGCAGGCGATGCAGGATCAGCGGAATAACAATGCCTGGTGCCGCGGTAGCCAGCTGCAACAAGCCATGCAGAGAGCCCGCCTGGGTTTCGCTGTAGCCCAGGCTCAGCAGGATCGCCGGCAGCCAGCCGATAATCACGTAGTAGATAAGCGAGTTAATACCCAGAAAGAGCGTCACCTGCCAGGCCAGCGCCGATCGCCAGATCCCACGATTTTGCAGGCTACCCGCCTGGGTCAGGCTGCTTGCTGCCCGACGTCCGGTCTGGGGGAGCCACAGCAGCAGGGCAACCAGTGGGAACGCCATCAGCATCAGGAGCGCCCCTCGCCAGCCAAATCCGTGTAGCGCTAAGGGCACCACCAGCGCCGAACCGAGCGCTGCGGCTGCCCCCATCGTCAGGGAATAGGCACCGGTAAGCTTTGCGACCTGGCCGGGGAAGTCACGCTTGATCAGGCCGGGCAGCAGGACGTTACCCAGCGCAATCCCGCAGCCAACGATCGCCGTACCGACAAACAGCAGCGCGGCGGAAGGCAGCGAGCGCAGGGCAATGCCCGCACAAATAAGGATCAGCGCAGTGGCGAGGCTGCGCTCCATGCCAAAGCGGCGGGCGGCACCGGCCGCCAGCGGGGAGATAAGAGCAAAGGCCAGCAGCGGCAGGGTGGTCAGGAGTCCGGTTTGCGCCGTGGTCAGGCCGTAGTCAGCGCGAATGGCGTCCAGCAGGGGGGCGGCACCGGTAAAGGTCACGCGCAGGGTGGTGGCAATCATTAAGATCCCGGCAATCAGCAGCAATCCCTGCTTGCGGCCGGAGGAGGTCAGGCTAGTCATTGTTTTCTCAGGTTGAATACGTTGCTAACAGGATAACGCTTTTTCGCTGTGATGAAAGCAGCCGACGAACCCTGAAAAGCTTATGTGCCTATAGCCTTATTCTATTTGCGGATATGTAATGCACTTTTTGATATTTGTCTGACGCCAATGCTTATGTGAACGTAGCGCTAAATATTTATAACCAGGGATAACAGGGATTAAGCATGGCAACTTTTACACAGACTAAAAAAGCATGGACCATCTCCACGCTGGCGCTCCTTTCAACGCTCTCTTTTGCCGCTCACGCCGACAAACTGGCCGATATTAAGTCAGCAGGCGTGGTGAAAGTCGCCACTTTTGATGCAAATCCGCCGTTTGGCGCAGTGGATCCAAAAACGCACGACATTGTAGGCTATGACGTCGACTTTGCTAAAGCGCTGGCGAAAAGCCTCGGCGTTAAGCTGGAGCTGGTCGCCACTAACCCGGCGAACCGTATTCCGCTGTTGCAGTCTGGCAAGGTTGACCTGATCGTTGCCGACATCACCATTACGCCAGAGCGTGCCCAGGTCATCGACTTCTCGACGCCGTACTTTGTTACCGGCCAGCAGTTCCTGGTGACGGCAGACGGCGCAGATAAGCTGGACGCCTACAGCAAGTCGCGTATCGGTGCGGTAAAAGGCACCACCGGCGAGCAGGCGCTGCATCAGCGCTTCCCGCAGGCGCGCGTGCTGGCCTATGACGATATCCCGCTGGCCTTGACCGCTCTGCGTAACGGCAACGTGCAGGCGATCACCCAGGACAGCACCATTCTGGCTGGCCTGCTGGCGGAAGCGCCGGATAAAGCGAAGTTTAAAATCCTGCCGGCTCTGCTCTCTAAAGAGGAGATTGGCGTGGGCGTACCCAAAGGTGAAACGGCGCTGCTGAACACGGTAAACAGCGAGCTGGTTAAGCTTGAGCAGAGCGGCGATGCGGCCAAAATTTACGCTACCTGGTTTGGCCCGCAGACCAAAACCCCCCAGCCGCGCAGCTTTAAAATAGAAGCGAAGTAATATGTTTGCAGGTCTTTTCTCCGCCTCTGTGGCCAGTGCCACGGAGGCGTTTCCCGTGCAGGCGGGCACGGTCGAATTCCGCCAGGTCAGTAAATGCTATGGCGATCGCCCGGTCTTAAAGCAGATCGATCTTCAGGTTCGCGCTGGCGAGGTGCTTGCCGTCTGCGGGCCTTCCGGCTCGGGTAAATCGACGCTGATCCGCCTGATAAACCAGCTTGAAACGGTAAGCGGGGGCGAAATCTATGTTGACGGTAAACCCACCAGCACCCTGAAAGGCAAGGCGCTGCGCGACCTGCGTCGCCATGTGGGCTTTGTCTTCCAGCAGTTCAACCTTTACGCCCATCTTAACGCGCTGGATAACATCACCCTGGCGCTAACTAAAGTGCACGGTCAGCTCCCGCATGAGGCGCAGAAGACGGCGCTGGCGCTGCTGGAGCGGGTCGGCCTGCGCGATAAGGCGCATCACCTGCCGTCCCAGCTCTCCGGCGGCCAGCAGCAGCGGGTGGCCATCGCCCGCACGCTGGCGGCAAAGCCGCAGATCATCCTGTTTGACGAGCCCACCTCGGCGCTCGATCCCGAGACGATCGGCGAGGTGCTACAGGTCATGCGTAGCCTGGCCCACAGCGGCATGACGCTGATCGTGGTAACGCATGAGATGCAGTTTGCCCGCGAGATTGCTGACCGAATAATCTTTATTGACGGCGGCGAGATCCTTGAGCAGGCTGCACCGGAGCAGTTCTTTACCACTCCGCAGCATCCACGGGCGCAGCGCTTCCTGCAGAAGGTACTTAACCCGCTGCACGCCGAAAGCAGGGAGCTGTAATGCACATCCATCTTGACTGGGCCGGGGTGCTTACCGGCCAGCCTGCGCAGTGGATCCTCTCTGGTTTTCTCACCACTGTTTGGGTGACCGTCGCTGGCATCGTGCTGGCCACGGTGCTGACCGTGCTGCTGCTGGCCCTCCGTCTGGCGGGCGGCGCGGTGGGACGCGGCGTGGTCGCCGTGTGGGTATCGCTGTTCCGCAATACGCCGCTGCTGGTTCAGCTGCTGTTCTGGTACTTTGCTGCCTGGAACCTGCTGCCACTGGGTTTTCGCCAGTATGTTAATGCCGATCACGCCTTTAGCATCCTGCCGGGCGATGTGTGGTGGTTCACGCCGGAGTTTCTCAGCTCCGCCTGGGCGCTGGGCCTGTTTACCGCGGCTTTTCTGGTAGAGGAGATCCAGGCTGGGCTGCATGCCGTAGCGAAGGGGCAGATTGAGGCGGCAAAATCGCAGGGATTTAGCGAGCTGGCGCTGTTTCGTTGGGTGCTGCTGCCTCAGGGCTTACGCAACGCCTGGCAGCCGGTAGTGGGACAGTATCTGAACCTGATGAAGCTCTCCTCGCTGGCGACCGGGATTGGCTTTGCCGAGCTGACCTATCAGACCCGACAGATTGAGAGCTACAACGCCCATGCTCTGGAGGCGTTTGCCGTCGGCAGCGTGCTCTATCTGCTGCTGGGGTTGGTGATGAGCCTGCTGTTTAACGCCCCGGTGTGGTGGCGTGCGGCGCGGCAAGAGAGGGCGCTGGCGCGCAAGGAGGTGCAGGATGATCGCTAACATCACGGTGATTACCGATAACCTGGACTATCTGCTGCTGGGCCGTGCTGCTCAGGGCGAGCCGGGCGGGGTGCTGCTGTCGGTGCTGATGACCCTCGGGGCGGCGCTGCTGGCTTTTCCTGGTGGGATCGCGCTGGCCTGCTTAGCCTGGCGCTTCAAGGGCTGGCCGCGACGGGTGCTGTTCGCCTGGGCGGAGATTATCCGCGGCATTCCACTGATCTTCGTGATCTTCTGGCTATGGTTTCTGCTGCCGATGCTGACTGGAGCCGATCTACCTGGCGCGGTGACCGTGACCCTGGCGTTGGCATGGTTTACCTCCGCCTCGGTGATGTACTCTACGCTGGCCGCCATGGGTTCATTGCCCAAAGGGCAGCATGAGGCGGCGCTGGCGGGAGGCTTCAGCAGTGTACAGCTGCTGCGCTGGGTACTGCTCCCGCAGGCGTTGCGCAACGCGCTTCCCTCTTACGTGGGATTGCTGATTGCGCTGCTGAAAGACACCTCACTGGCGTTTATCGTCAACGTCCCGGAGCTCACCACCGTTGCCGGGCAGGTTAACAACCGCGTACAGGTCTACCCGGCGGCACTGTTTATCTTTACCGGGTTGGTCTACTACCTGCTCTGTACCCTGCTGGAGCACACGGCTAAGCGCTGGCAGCGCCGCAGCCTACTGGCGGCCAAGCAGCAGTGACACCAGACCCGCCGCAATCAGTGGCCCGACCGGCACGCCCCGGAACAGGGCCACGCCCAGCACTGTCCCTACCAGCAGCCCTGCCACCAGTGAGGGCTGCGCGCTCATCAGCGCCACGCCGCGTCCACCCAGCCATGAGACAAAGATCCCTACTGCAATAGCAATCAGTGACTTCCAGTTTACAAAGGAGTGCAGAAGCGTGGAGGGTGGCAGCGTCCCGCTGGCGATGGGAGCCATTACGCCAATGGTCAGGATGATAATCCCAATGGTCAGGCCCTGTTTTTCAATCCACGGAAAGTAGACGTTCAGCGGGGTGATGCGGATCATAATCAGCACCATGATCGACACGGCAACGGTGGTGTTGTGGCTAATAAATCCGAGGGCCGTCAGCCCTAGCAGAATAAACAGAGTGGTATCAAACATGTAAGATGGTTCCAGGCAGAAATATAAGCCCGCTTACTTTACCTTATCTGCGTGTGCCAGCAGAGTTTTTTCACCCCGCTGCGAAAGTTCCTAAAAGTTTCACTTAAAAACACTTTAGCTGTCATTAAATATTCATGTCGCTCTATTATGAATGCTGTATCGCGCAGAAAAGAGACGACAAAATGAACGATCCGATGCTGACCGAGACGCTGATTATTACCTCATCCTTTTTAGCCATCATCGCCGTGCTGGTGGCGTCGGTGCTTATTTTGGAGCGAATGGGGTGATGTTAAGTAGTTAGCGTGACGTCGCAAAAACACCACAGACAACCAGGTAAGCACCAGCGAAACCGCTCCTGAAAACATCATTCCGAGAGCTGCCGCCAGATCATAAATGTTCTCATCACCGTAGATGCATAGCATCCGGGCAAGCGAGTAGACATTTTCAATCGGGAAGATTTCCGCCCAAAGCGTAGCGCAGGCGACAAACCAAACCACGAAAAGTAGGGCTATCGTTACTAACCGAAGAAAGATTACGATCATGATACAGTTATTGTTCCGTAGGCTTTGAAACTACAGCATGGAACTTGAATCATCGTTGTCTTAAGCAGAGCTTTTCTAAGATAGTCAAAATCACTCACATGCGTCAGAGTAATACACCCCTCGCTTAATCCTCTTGGTCCGATTGGATGCAACCGAAACCCTCCACGCTTTATTGTTTCAATGAAAACAGAGTCATCAATTTGCCAGTCATCGCCGTACAATGCAAACCACTCTGATCTGTCTGTGCCATAAAAATTTTTCAAATAAAAATCATAAATACTGCCCAGCCGGCCACCGCTATGACGTCCGACAATAAAATATCTTCCAGGAGGTATTGGGCCGATGTCAACTATACTACTCAACGTTGAATTATTACGGCCACTCTTTTGCCCTGAGAATGCCGGAAAATTACCAACGCCGGGAACAGTTAGTATTGATGTTGGTAAACCATTAAGTGAAAATCTAGCAGCAATCATGCCGTTACTCGCATATTCCAATCATCACTAAATTGAACATTTCCGTCGCAATATTTCCATGTGATTTTTTCATAACGTAACTCTACAGATTCATTATGATTGTGTTTTTCCATTTCAGTGTTTTTTATATTATGCATGACAGGGGTAATGCCAACGATCTTGACATTTTCAAGAAACATATTGAAATATTCTACTTCTTGCCCCGCATCATTAATTTTATACCATTTGATTTCAGCAGACTTTAGCGTTTGACCGGTAGCTACTGCACGATAGAGATAAGGTGATGAACTATCGAACTCTTTTTCAATAGTGAGAGGGGAATGTACACGTGTTCCGGTCAATTTACCTGAGCTGCTGTCGGTTGGGATGTGCAAATTATGACCAAACGATAAAATTTCAATACTACCCTCTCGATTTTTTATGTCAACCGAGCCTTTAATATCTGCACCACCATCATCTTTAAGCCATAAGTAAGAAGGGATCGCCATGTATTATCCTTGGTGATTTATTAACATTTTTTAAGGTTTTCTTATATAAACATAGGCTAGAAGTAATTTCAGCGCAGATTGTGCTATATAAATTATGAATTGATGAGCTCTGATTATATAATAGGTAATGATGCTTTCTTGCTGAAAGGAGGAGCAATGGGGATCTATAAATTAGATAATAAAGGAGAATGTAAGATAGCTTTGGAAGAAGAAGGAAATTAAAAAACATTAGGAGTCATGAAAATATGGTCTGTGACGCCAACTGATGCCTTACCCAGCCTACAGGTTCTATGGTTTTGTAGGCCCGTGCAAGCGGAGCGCCGCCGGGCAGCCGGTAAATTGCTTTACCGGCTGGTTAGGGTTAGCTATGGGAATCTGACGTTTGCTTGTGGAGCACACAACGGAAAATTAAATTGCTGTTTTTACTGAATTTATCTCTTTCCCCAAAACCTCCCCAACACATCCCCCCAAAACGCTACGTGAAAAATAAGACGCTGAGTAGGGCAATGCCTCTAGTTTTTTAAGCAGCTACACCACAAGCTTTTTCCAGTCCATGCCTCGATCATCTTTGTACTGTTCGCTCATCGCGTCTGTGCTATGGCCCAACAGCGTTTTAACGTCTATGCCCTGCTCAGTGTAAAGGCGTGAAGCCAGAGAACGCTGCTCATGAAATGAGGGGGGTGTAGAGCCCTTCACTGACTTAACGCCAGCCTTGTTCCTGGCTTCCATGAACATACGCGTAATGGTGTTATCGTTAACCGGATCACCCGCGTCTATGGTCGAATGCTTCCTGACGTGATGAAGCATGTATTTGCTGATGACGCGATCTCTGCACCTGGCAATGACTTCTGCTAGGGACATATTGATCGCCTCACAACGCAATGTAAGAGGTAGTGCAATTTTGGCCCCGGTCTTACTCTGTTCGATATGCAGGAAACCATCCCAGACGTCACTGAACTTCATCTTAATTAGATCACCGCGCCTCTGCCCCGTAACGAGGGCTAGCAACATTGCGTTTTGAGCGCATGGTGGATGATCCGCGGCTGCTTCAAAGATTTCGGTCCATTGCTCCAGTGTCATTCGACTACGCTGTACTTTAGCAGTGGGGTTCCTTACCGCCAGTGCAGGATTATAACCAGGCGGCACTTCGCCAGCATGTTGAGCCTCTTTGAAAACATCAATTAGCACGGCTCTTATTAACTGCCCCATACGTAACTTACCACGGGATTTATATTCCTCTACGATGGTTGCTATTATCTTTGTATCTACATCTTTTAAGCGTAAATTTGGTACGCGTTTCTCAAGGACCAAAGCACATGATTTTCGGTTTATTAGTGTGCGCTTAGACAACTCATTATTTTCAACGCGTTCAGATTGAATTTCTAAATACTTTTTGATCCATGAAGATACCCTAATCCCATTCTCTTTTTTGGTATTGGCTTTTATAGCCATATCTATTAAAGCATAGGTTTGCTGGGTTTCCTGCTCTGCTATAATTCGATTCATTTCTGAGGCTGCGGCCTTTGCCGCATCCTCATTTGTGCCGAAACCGACAAATATCCCTGTTACTGGGTGCCGGTATTGCCAGTAAATTCGGGATGTTCTCTTATCCAGTTTGCAATAGAGATTAGGAATACTGACGTTATGCTTTCTGGGACGGGCAGCCATTGAGTGCTTTCTCCACTAACTGGCGGGCTTGCGTTGACATTCCAGAGGAAATCTCAACCTTGCCCACCATTCCTATAAAACGAGCATTTTCATCCACCACCCACCGGCGGCCCTGCTTAATCGCTGGTGGATATGTTTGTTTGGTCTTTGCGATTTTATGCAGCGCCGATCTGCTGATAGGCTCCTTAAAACCGTTCGGACCAGATGCCCAGTCTGTAATAGTTACAAGTTGTCCCATGGCTATCTCTCCACTTAGCCCGGCTGCACCCGGGCGTTCATCTTAACCAATACTATCGCCGCTGGCCGGGATTAGCCGCTGCCATATTGCCGAAACGTACTTCGCCTGGTGCCGGGCATCCGCCAGCGCGTTATGCATATCACCCTCGAAGGGGATCTCGTAGCGCGGGTTAAACCCGACAGCGCGACCCAGCTCAACGATTGTCCTCACGTCGCGGTCGTTCCAGAACTGCCAGGGGCAGTACATACCATGACGTTCGAACGAGGCCCGGGTGATCACATTGTCAAAGGTGGCCCCGTTACCCCAGACCTGCAGGTCTTTAAGAATGCAGTTTTCATCAATCAGCCTTCTCAGCCCGCCCAGCGCATTAGTGATGTGCACGCGTGAATCGCTGGTGATCGCCGCACGCGCTTCCGCACCTTGCTTCATCCACCATAGAATTGTGCTGGGGTCGGCCACTGCATCAAATACCAGAGAGCTCTCCAGATCCACAACGGCATAAAACTCCGAACCCAGCTCGCCGGTAGAGGGTTCGAAGAGCACGGCACCGATAGCGATGATAGGTGCGGTGGGCTTGTTGCCCATGGTTTCAAGGTCAATCATTAAGTGGTTCATTGGTTCGTTTCCTGTTGAGGCGCAGCTGCGCGGGTGTTCTCTGGTGGTGTGACACCGTTAATCTGGTCGCCCTCGGTAACCAGACGGATCAGCATCGCCAGCAACTGCACGATCTCACCCTCCACTTGTTCCCAGCTCATGCGCTTGTCCGCGTAGTGAACGCCAGCCTGCACAACCTCTCCGGCCTCTTCTGCCACCTTCAGCAGCACATAATTAGGCTGTGGGAATTTCCGCATTGCCTTTTCGGCTGCTGGTCGGGCCTTGCTAACCAATGCCGAAAAATAGTCATCCGGCACCGCGACGGGCTGCGCCACATCATACAGCGGCACATAGACCATCTGGTCAGACGCTGCATCCGGCTGCTGCTCCAGCGTGTAGCACGCTCCGGTGTAGCGGTTCATGTAGCGGACGGGTACTGCGACGGGGGGCGCTGGCGGGGCTGCGAATACTTCCGTGCCAGCGGGCAATTGCTGATACAGAGATACGTGAATCCCCTTTCTGTCAGCCACTCCAACATCAATATGACGAACCACGCCCACCGGCACAGCCGCTTCCCGCTCTTTGCGCAGCAGGTCAAGCACGCGCTCTGTTAGCTGACGCTGAGCCTCTCCGCTCTGGATGTCTGGCTCGCCTGGGCCGCCGAAGCCAGCGAAGAAGTCGGCGATTTCGCTCTGGATTAAATTGCTGAGTGTGGTCATGGGTTAGTCCTCATTTTGAATGAGCGCTGCTTCTGGTTTATTGATAATCACCCCGTCATATACTTCTTTGAGGTGTCCGCGCAGATCCATGCGGCGAAGTGCGCTGAACATGTAGTCGCACTCAGCCTGTTTGTTAGCGACAAACGGCTTAGAGGCGCTGTTCACCCACTCCCAGTTACCTGGCCAGCCATGGACCTTCTTCACCCGGCCTTTCACAACGTGCAGCAGCCCCCATCCCTCAGGCAGATCGGCTAATTCAATGATTCCAGGCTCTGAAATGAAAAAGCGCCAGTCGCCCATACCTTTTTCTGGCTCGATGCGGAATGGCTTTTTTCGATCTGCCAGCAGGTCAGCACGGGAGCACTTAGCCTCGATAAGACACGATGCACCGTTCCGAAAACCTATGGCGTCTGCCTGCTCCCCGTAAGGCGTCCATGCTCTGAAGCGGTCGTGGAAAGCCACCTTGAATCCGTTCTTTTGCAGGAAGTTGCAGGCAATCAGGCAAAGCTCATCGTGAGAAAGTTTGACCATCCCTATACCCCTGTCTCAAGAGTGATGCCAGCGGCGACAACTGCTGATTCTTCATGTGCTCGCCTGGCTGCGTTAATAATTGCTGCCAGAGGTGTATAGCCACCATCCATTCTGATTGTGTTATGGATGGCCGCAATAGTGTCTCTAAGCTTGCTATGGCTCTCTGATAGCTCAGCGATCCGCGCTTTATCAGCCTCTCGCTCTGCCAATAATTCGACGATGGTTTCTGGACTTGCAAGGGAGATAAATTGCATATCTGCTTTATGGAAAACAACACCGTCGTCATACGACAGTTGCTGCTCATCCCACCAAATTTGACCTTCCTCTAAAATCGAGTAAGCCGCTGCTTCTTTCAGCGCTGCGTATTTGTCGTTCATGCGGCACCCCCATCAACCCGCTTAAACTCGATTACCCACACCCAAGCTGAGGACCAGCTCTCCTCGCCATAGATGGATGTCCATACATGCCGAAAATGCTCGTGTGGTGTAGCGCTGTAGTGATAGTCGGGTATCGAATCATGCCCACCTGCACATCCCTCTGCGCGGGCATCTTCCTCGCTGATGCTGTTCAACCGCTCCACCCGCACATCGGTAATCTCCAGCAGAATACGGCTGGCCCAGCGGGGCATGTGGATGCTGGGCGTCCATTTCTGAGACGGCTGTTTAGTGCATGACGCCACCGGCACGGTGCGCGTAGACTCCGTGAAGCTGTTGCGCTCGCTCGCCTTGTACATCAGGCGTGCAACGTCAGTGGCACAGCCCATAACGCGGAATGCCTCGCGCACCCAGATGCGATCGCCTGGCTGGCCGAACGGGCAGGTAAAGACACTGCTTACGCCGTCATTCGCATACCACTGAAAGCCCGTATCAATGCGCGTTATTGAGACTGGTGACGATGGCAATTCAGCTGGCTGATTTTTCATGATCCGCCGCGTCTGCGTCTTCCTGCCGTCGAGGATGGCGCGCACCATCTCTGCGTTAAAAATCATTCCGCGTGATTTCATACAGCCTCCCCGGCGCGCAGCTGGGCGGCGAACGCCTTTATCTCTTCGATGTCAGGATGGATTTCATGGCCGTTGTTTGCGGTCGAGCACACCTCCGCAAACATCTCCACCCCTTTAGCCTGCTGCTCGCGCAGGAAGGCGTCGGTGGCGGGGGTTTCTTCCTTGATGATTTCCAGAGCACGTGGATGGCTAATGCTTCCGCGCATCTGATGAGTGGCCCATGCATCGATGTCGTCGACCTCATCTGGAAACTCGAATCCCGGACCGGCAATAGTTCCGTAAAGCCATTCCTGAGCGGCATTCTTGTTGCCATTATCCAGATACATAATTGCCGCCTGAATACCGATCAGATATTTATGAAGCACCCATGCATTCGACAGTTCACTGGCAGCTCTCGGCAGCAGATATGCATTCTCAGCCGCCAGCTGGTCACGATCGCTGATTGCGCTGCGTAGGCTATTCATCCCGCCGATATGCGCCAGGTTGAGCGCCTCCAGCCGGGAGGCCATTTCCCTGACGATCGCAGAATGCGTATCAATCTGCTGAATGCTGGTGGCATAACCATGTGCCGTAGTGACCAGTTCTATGATGGTCATGGCTGCGAGTTGTTCTTTCACTATTTTGTTTCTCCATTTAAAGCGCACTGCACCGCGCTTAGCCTCAAAAGGAAAGGGAAAGTTCTTGCTATAAAGTGTTTTTAATCCTATTTTAAGTATCTCATAAGGCCCCTGTAAGGACTCTGTAAGGAATCTTTAAGGTCTTTTTAAGGCTGTATAAAAACAAATTAAGGACTGAAAATGCCAAAATCAGCAGCAACTATTGCCTCTAATATCAATGACTTGATGAGAAAAAATGGAAATGAAGGCATCACGATTAAGTGGGATCAGTTTTATGATATTTGTGATAGGGACAGAATTGCACCGGTTATAATGACTTCCATTGCTGAGCAGCTTAAAAAGAGCGATCTTTATATTACTTATGCCAATAACAACGTGATCGTCGTACGAGATTTTTGTTGGAAGCCAGTAAAAATTTAAAGGTAAGGCTTTACCTGTGTTTAAAGTATTCATGGGTACCTTTTGCTTGAAATAATTCGCTTTCTAAACCAAGGCGGCTGCCACCGCCCTTATAGTTTCTCCACACAACACAGGAGAGCACCTGCGGTTAGGGGGCCGCCCGGGTGGATTGGGTTATGAGCCCGTCGCCCGGTGATGCTCTCGTGTGTTGCGTAAAAAAGTGCGGCATCCTCACGGGTAAAGATCAGACGCCGCCAAAGACAGCAATGCAGCTATTACAGGTCTTAGGTGCTTGAGCACATCACAACGAAGAGAGCACTAAATGATGCTTCTAACAGCTATCGGTTGGGCATCACGTCCGCGTTGCGGGTCGATGTGCTTATTCACAGATAATGCTCTCTTCGTTGTGTGCCGGGCTTCCACCGGCTCCCATCTGTTTTTAAAGCCACTCAGATATCGTCTGGGCTGTGCCGTCTCTTCCGGCTGTCATCCGGGTTGAACTCGCCCGGAACGAGATTGAAGGGTTATAGCCCATTACGGCATCCACGTTCTCTCACGTGTGTCGCGTATGCCACGCCAGCACCTAACGAGTTTTAACGACCCTTGCCGTTTGCATCATCTTGTCGCCGCTGTTCTCGGTGCAGTCACCGCCACTTACTAGACATTTACTAGGACCGTCTTGAAGTGGTAAGTCATCCAGTCCCGGTAAACACCCGGGCAGGGCGCTTAACGCGAATGGCTGGTTCAGCGAATCATCCCCATCTTCATACGCCTGGGGCGGCTACTGCGTGGGCGTCCTGCCTGTTCGCTGTTGGTGATATGAAGATAATCAGAAATTGCGTATAACGCAAGCATAATTTGCACATAACGCAATTATTGAGATGTAAAAAAAGCCACACGTAGTGGCTTTTTTTTGAGGCGGGAGTTTAACCGTGCCGTTTGATGGCTTGGGACTGGCTTATCATGACCTTGCCATAAATATAAAAGCGGTGCTCGTTTTGTTTGTCGATGCTCCACTCCCTATATTTTGGATTGTCAGATATCACCAGCAGCTGATCGGGTATCATCTGCAGGCGCTTAACGTAAATTTTCTCGTCAAAGCCAAATACATAGATGCCATCGCCGTCGAAGTCGTGGATTGTGATATCGACAAATATCAAATCGCCGGGTTCGATAGTGTCTGCCATGCTATCGCCACGCACGTTGATAACTTTTACGCCATCTGAGGGACGACCACCGAACATGGATAGGGCTTTCTCATGGCTGTACTCAATAGCGTGTATAACGTCTATCACGTCACTTCCCTGGATAAATCCTGCGCCAGCACTAGCTGCAATATCAAGAACTTCAACCCTAAACACATCGACACCCTCTACAGATGAAGAATTATTGTTACTGTTTATACATACAGTAGACTGAATATCTGTCGAGGTAAAGAGATCGGCCACACTAACGCCTAAAGCTTGAGCTAATCGGTTAAGTGTTTGTTCTGTAAATTGCTTTTGCTTACCCGTCTCCAAGCGGGAAATATTGGCAGAATCAATCTCTACGGCATCAGCGAGATCCGCAATTTTCATCTTCTTCGCTAGGCGAAGCTGTCGTACACGGTTTCCAATGTTCATGCGTCCATTACATGTATTTTTTGCGCGTTGTGCAAAGCGACTTGCGCAAGCATCCAGCATGAAATAATATGCGTAATACGCAAATACAGGAGGCATTATGCAATCACCGCTTAGAAAATTGCGAAAGTCGCACGGCTTCACTCTTTCGCATGTTGCTGCTGGTGTTCAAATCGATCCCGCAACATTAAGCCGTATCGAACGATGCGAGCAGGTTCCCTCAGTCGAGTTGGCCGAAAGATTAGTCAACTTCTTCAAGGGTGAGATTAGCGAGCTTCACATTCTTTACCCTGGCAGATATGAGCAAACCGAGTCGCTCACTTCCTGTCCTGCAAAACAACTCTAAATCGAAACGTTAATTCAGTTAACTACCAAAGGAAAACGATCATGGTAGACAGCATAAAGGCAGCGATTACAGCTATGTGCAAGGCCCACCCGGGCGGACGTTTGGGCATGGCTGCCGATCTCGATATGAGCATCGACACTTTCCACAACCACATGTACCAGAAGTGCGGTAGCCGTTTCTTTACCCTGGCAGAACTCGAGCGTATGGAGGACCTGTCCGGCGTTTCGATGCTGGCTGAGTACGCCGCTGCGCGCGTTGGCAAGCTGCTGGTGGACGTACCGAAGCCAGAGAGCATTGATAACGTCGATCTGTATTCCCTCGACATGCAGGCGAACGCGGCGAAAGGAATGCTCGCGCAGGCGCAGATCGAAGCAGCTGGGGATGGGGTGATTGACCGTCACGAGAGGAAAAAGCTTTCTGACCTGTTCCGTAAAACCATCCGTCACCAGTTCCACGGCTTCATGGGCTTTATGGCGCTGTACGGCGTTTCAGATCAGGCAGTGGAAGTGTTCATGACATCCAGAAAGGGTGACGCCCCGAGTGTGCAGCTCGAGGCGTCTGGCGCGTCATTTCAGTAAGTGGAGAAACTACGCATGAACATTGTAAGCCGATACAGGCCAGTAACGCAATTTAGATGCCTGCCGCTGGTGGGTGACTCCCCGTTCGACTATGTGCAGAGATTACCCGTAGCTGACGGGAGCAACAACTACCAGCCAGCTCGTGATCTGGTAGGCGCTTTTTCGGCAATGAACGAGAAGGGGCGTGAGGTGTGGAACAGCTTGACCGGCGGTACCGGGATCACCGGGGAGTCGAAGTGCACGTCGTTGGTTATGACCGGGAAAAACGACAGGTCATCTTCATGCGCAGCGGTTACCCGCACGAATGCATGCAGCCTGTTGAGCGGTTCCGGGAGAAATTTAAAAGGGTGGATGGATGAGCACTAAATTAACCGGCTACGTCTGGGATGCCTGCGCGGCTTCTGGCATGAAATTATCCTCCGTGGCTATCATGGCGCGGCTGGCTGATTTCAGCAGCGACGAGGGCGTTTGCTGGCCGAGCATTGAAACCATCGCCCGCCAGTTGGGTGCAGGCCCGAGCACAGTCAGAACGGCGATCGCTAAGCTGGAAAAAGATGGCTGGCTGACCCGCACGCAGCGCCGCCAGGGGAACCGCAACGCGTCTAACGTCTACCGGCTCAACGTGGCGAAACTTCAGGCGGGGGCATTTGCTCACCTGTCAGATTCTGACACGTCAAAATCTGATGCATCAAAATCTGACCCGTCAAAATTTGAGGCATCAAAAAACGGCGCTGGCACTGGTTTTGACCCGTCAGAATCTGGCGGGGATCCGTCAGTAAATTCAAAACCAGATCCACAAGTAAAACCTGAAACCCTTTGTCAGGTTGTCGGGCAACCCGACCCTGATGTTTTGGTCACTGACCAGGCCAAACAGGTATTAACCCACCTGAACCAAAAAACCAACTCACGGTACCAGGTCTGCAAGTCCTCACTGGAGAATATCCGTGCCCGCCTGGGAGAAGATTTCACGCTGGACGAACTGATGCTGGTGGTCGACTACAGCACCGCAAAGTGGGGTGACGACCTGAAAATGTCCGAATACCTGCGCCCGACCACGCTATTCCAGCCGAGCAAGTTCCCGGCCTACCTGCAGGCGGCTACCAACTGGGAAAAAGCCGGACGTCCTGAGCGCCGTAACGGGCATTGGGTTAACAGCGATGCAGCACGCACCAGCTTTGACAACGTTGATTATTCACAGATTCCAGCGGGGTTCCGGGGATGACAGCTATCGAGCAGGTATTTCAGCACATCAAAGATAACCCGGGCTTGCTGCCGTCTGAGATAGCCGCAGCGCTGCCCGAAGTTACTCGCAGCAACGCGTATGGCGCGATTGATAACCTCTGGATGTACGGAGAGATTGAGCGCCTGGCTGCAGGGGACGGGTTCCGTTACTTCGTCGATACGACAAACGGCAGCGACCCCTTGCTGGCGGAACTGGAGAGGCGGGCGCGTGAGCTGGAGGAAAAAGGGCTGCACCGCCGTGCTGCAGAGGTCTGGCTTACGGCATTCGACGCGGCTAAATCAGTCAATGACCGCGAACGGTACTGCCAGCGTCGGCTGCGCTGTCTGGCAGGAATGACTAAAGGCAACGGTGACGACAGCTGCGTTGCTGGCCGCTACGTTGGGGGTAACTGATGAAATACGGATCTGTATGTAGCGGTATTGAGGCGGCAAGCGTGGCCTGGGAATCCCTGGGCTGGCAGGCGGCATGGTTCTCCGAGATCGAGAAATTCCCGTCCGCAGTGCTGGCGACGCGCTGGCCAGAAGTGGCAAACCTAGGCGATATGACACTGATCGCGGCGGCCGTTCGCGCTGGCGCAGTAGAAGCGCCGGATGTTGTGGTGGGCGGTACGCCGTGCCAGGCATTCAGCATCGCCGGATTACGTAATGGGCTCGCCGACGCGCGTGGCCAGTTAACCCTCTCATATGTGGAATTAGCAGATGCCATCGATGACAAGCGCCGCGAAAGCGGAGAAGAAGAAGCGATCTTCGTCTGGGAAAACGTCCCGGGCGTTCTCACCAGTAAAGACAACGCCTTCGGCTGCTTTCTTGCAGGGCTTGCCGGAGAAAGCAGTGAACTGCACCCGGCAGGGGGAAAATGGTCAAACGCTGGTTGTGTGTATGGACCCGCGCGCGTTGTCGCCTGGCGAGTGCTCGACGCTCAATTTTTCGGAGTGGCACAACGCCGCAAACGTGTGTTCGTTGTCGCAAGTGCTCGAAACGGATTCGATCCCGCAGCAGTACTTTTTGAGCTCGAAGGCATGCGCCGGGATACTCCGCCGCGCCGCGAACCGCAATCGTCGGTTGCCGCCCTTACTGCAAACGGCGTTGGAACGTGTGGCGCAGACGACAACCAGGGACAAGCAGGACACCTGCAGCCTGTAGTCGGCACGATCGCAGCGCACAGCTTTACAGGCGGCGCTGGCGGTAGGCCAGAAGGCGCGGCTGCCGGCCACTATATACCCGTAGCCTTCGGCGGCGGTAATACTAGTGGCAGTATCGAAGTAGCCGCCTGCCTGACAGCTAAAGGGCAGCGCATTGATTTCGAAGTCGAGACTTTTGCCGTACACGGCACTCAGGATCCTGATTCAAACCATGAATTAGCCCATACGCTGGGCCGCAATCACGGACAAGAGAATGCGTGCATCTCGTTTAGTTCTAAGGATCATGGCGCTGACGCTACGATAGAACTGGCCCCCACACTGCGAGCCGGGAACCATGCTAAGAGCCATGCCAACGGCGGACAGCCACCAGCTGTTGTTAATTCTATGCTGGTGCGCCGCCTCACGCCTCGCGAGTGTGAACGCCTCCAGGGTTTCCCAGATAACCACACGCTTATTTCATGGCGTGGCAAAGATGCTGTCGAGTGCCCGGATGGTCCGCGCTACCGTGCCATAGGTAACAGTATGGCCGTACCGGTTATGCGCTGGATAGGTGAACGTATCGCTGCTGCGCTGGATAAATTTGAGCATGCAGAAGAGCCAGCAGCGCCAGCGGCTCGCACCTGGCAACGTCCGTTCCTGAAATGGGCTGGTGGCAAATACCACCAGTTGCCTGATATCGATCGCCTTATCCCCACCGGACTGCGGCTGATTGAGCCGTTTGTGGGTGGCGGTTCGGTGTTCATCAACTCCGAGAAGCACAGCTCCTTCCTGCTGGCAGACGTTAACGCGGACCTGATCCATCTTTATCAGATGCTGGCCGTGGTACCGGATGCAGTACTGCGGCACGCTCGTCTGCTGTTCGGCACCATGAATAGCGCCGCTGGCTATGCCGCTGTTGCTGACGAATTCAACGCACAGCTTCTGGGTGGGCCAGAGCGTGCCGCCGCTTTCCTGTACCTGAATCGCCACTGCTTTAACGGGCTGATCCGGTACAACCTCGCAGGTAAATTCAACGTTGGTTGGGGCAAGTACGCGAAGCCGTATTTCCCGGCTTCCGAGATCGAGGCGTTCTGCGCGCTGGCGCACAACTGCGTGTTCATGAACGCCGGTTACCGTCGCACCCTGTCGCTGGCCAGCGAGGGCGATGTCGTTTACTGCGATCCACCTTACGAGCCACTGCCCGGCACCAACGGTTTCACGAACTACGTGCCGGGCGGGTTTGGCTGGGACGACCAGATCGCCCTGGCGGAGTGCTGTGTTGCCGCCCACCAGCGCGGTGCCCGGGTGATGATCAGTAACTCATCCGCGCCGCGCGTCATTGAGCTGTATCAGCAGCATGGCTTTGAGCTCAACTACGTACGCGCCCGCCGCGCGATATCCAGCAAATCCAGCATACGCGAAACCGTCAACGATATCGTTGCGGTTCTGTAGGGGGTAGCAGTGGGAAATAAATCATTAACGGTGCGCCAGCAGGAGGTCTTCGATCTGCTGGTGAAATTCCAGAAAGAGCACGGCTACCCGCCCAGCAATGCCGAGGTAGCCCGCATGATGGGCGCAGCTTCGGTGAACGCCGCCGCCGATATGTTGCGCTCACTCCAGCGTAGAGGGGCGATCTCGATCACCCCTGGCGTATCACGCGGAATCACCATCAGCGGTCTGGGCACTGAAGCGCTGGCGGTAATGCTGCTGCGCTCGCTAGTTAATGGAGACGAGGATGCAAGAGAGCAGGCGATCGAGTTTCTCCAGGCGCGCGGGGTGGCCATATGAAGTTTGTGCTGCCGTTCCCACCGAGCGTAAACACCTACTGGCGCGCCCCGAACAAGGGGCCGTTGGCTGGCCGCCACCTCATCAGCGCCAAAGGTCGTGCTTATCAGAGCGCCGACTGTGCTGCGATCGTCGAACAGCTGCGTCGCCTGCCTAAGCCGACGAGCACGCCAGCAGCGGTAGAAATCATCCTGTTCCCACCGGACGCGCGCCGCCGGGATATCGACAACTACAACAAAGCGCTATTTGACGCGCTGACGCATGCTGGCGTGTGGGAGGACGACAGCCAGGTTAAACGGATGCTGGTGGAGTGGGGGCCGGTAACCAGTAAGGGAAGAGTCGAGATCACGATCAGTAAATACGAACCGGCGGTTGCAGCCGCCTGAATAAGTGGAGAAACACATGAACGAGTTAATCAACGTTAAAAATGACCCAGGCTTCCCGGCGATGACCAGCCTGGAGATTGCAGGGCTATGTGATAAGCGGCACGACCACGTTTGCCGTGACATTAAAGTGATGCTGGAGCAGCTCAACATTCAATCTCCCCAAATTTGGGGAGAATACACGGACGATAGAGGCCGCAGCTATCTACTGTTTCACCTGCCTAAGGATTTATGCCTGACGCTCGTGTCAGGTTATAGCGTGGTATTGCGCAAGCGCATTATCGACCGCTGGCTGGAGCTGGAGAACAGCCAGCAGGTGAGCGTACCGCAGTCACTGCCGGAGGCTTTGCGCCTGGCTGCCGATCTGGCCGAACAAAAGCAGCGCCTCACCGACGAGCTGGCCGCCGCTGCGCCAAAAGTTGAGTTTGTCGATCGCTACTGCACCGCCAGCGGCTCGATGTCGTTCCGCCAGGTGGCGAAGCTGCTGAAGGCGAAAGAGCCGGAGTTCCGCATGTTCCTGCAAGACAACAACATCATGTATCGGCTGGGCGGGACGCTGACCCCGTACCACCAGCACACCGAGGCGGGCCGGTTTGAGGTTAAGACCGGTACCGCTGCTGCCTCTAACCGCGCATTCAGCCAGGCACGCTTCACTGCCAAAGGTGTTCAGTGGATCGGCGGACTGTGGGCTGCACATCTGGCAGCGGGGCGGGCGGCATGAGGGCGCTACTCAATCCTGTGGTGGTTCGCGAGCTGGGCCAGGTTGTATTTCGCCCGGGACCTGATCTTATGTCGATGTTCAGCCAGGGCCGCATTTTGCTGGAGAACGAGCCGGAGCGACTGGCCAACCTGCCAACCGGAGAAATCCCGCCCTCCGCGCAGCCTCTGGCCGAGGATCCGCTACTGGTGCCGGTATTCGAAAACGAGCGGGTGATCCGCCGCGCCGGAGGCATTCAGGCACTGGAGGGCTGGCTCATGCGTGGTACTGGCTGCCAGTGGCCGCACAGTAACTGGCACGATGCCAACCTGAAGACGCTGCGCCACGAGCCAGGCGCAATTCGGGTTTGCTGGCACTGCGATAATCTGCTGAGCGGCCAGCACAACAAAACGCTGGCCGCGATGGCCCGTGCGAACGTCGCGAAGTGGCTTATCCGGTTTATCCTGGATGATCTCCAGTTTGGTGCCGACCACCAGCTGACGATCCCGGAGTTGTGCTGGTGGCTGACGCGTAACGGCCTCGCCGAGACTATCCCCGAGAACCTGGCCCGTCACGCATTACGGCTGCCGGACGAGCCGATTAAATCGGTATACCGTGAAAGCGAACTAAGGCACATGCCCGCCGCTACGGAGATCGTGCAGGAGAAAGCAAAGCAGGTGCTGGCGCTTAAGGTGGATCCTGAATCGCCGCAATCTTTCATGCTGCGCCCGAAGCGGACGCGCTGGGAGTGCGAGAAGTACACCCGCTGGGCTAAGCAGCAGCCGTGCGCATGCTGCGGTCAGCAGGCTGACGATCCACATCATCTGATTGGCTACGGCCAGGGGGGAATGGGTACCAAGGCGCATGATCTGTTTGTGATACCGCTGTGCAGAGCGCATCACGACGAGTTGCACGCTGACATGAAGGCGTTTGAGAAAAAATATGGCACGCAGCCCGAGCTGCTGCTGAAGACATTAGACCGCGCGCTGGCGATCGGTGTTCTGGCGTAATTTTGTGGAGAGAGTTGATGCGTGATATGTACGAAGTAATGGACTTATGGGGTGCTTGGGCTGCTTCTGATCATAGCGGAGTGGACTGGCAACCAATCGCCGCTGGATTCAAAGGACTGTTGCCGCACGGTAAGAAATCACGACTTCAATGTGATGATGATGATGGGATCATGATTGATGGGTGTGTAGCACGCCTTAGAAAGTGCAAGCCTGAAGAACATGAGCTTATTATTGCTCATTTCGTATTAGGTATCTCATTACGAGCTATTGCTAAGAAACGCAAATGTTCCGATGGAACAATCAGAAAGGACATGCAAACTGCACTTGGTTTCATTGATGGTTGTCTAAGTTTTTTAAAATAAAATAAGCCGCTTATGCGGCTTATTTTTTGTTTAACTGGCGCTTTTCCTTAAATAGTTCTTTAATTTTTAATGGTATGAATGTTGACTGAATAAAAGAAAAGCATGTTAAAAATGAAATCGCATGACCAATGTAGGATTTTGCTAGCCCTTTATATGGTTCGGCGATAATATTATCTTTTGATAAGAGATAGAATATGAAAATAAGCACCAAGGTAAATATGTAAAGAAGAAATAATGCATAATATTTATTAAATCGC
Source organism: Pseudescherichia sp. AS216 (assembly GCF_037152055.1). Classification (NCBI taxonomy): domain Bacteria; kingdom Pseudomonadati; phylum Pseudomonadota; class Gammaproteobacteria; order Enterobacterales; family Enterobacteriaceae; genus Pseudescherichia; species Pseudescherichia sp. AS216. The sequence continues at coordinate 849,530 of NZ_JBBCMV010000001.1, forward strand.
ATGGTAAATCTTTTTTCTTGATTAACGATATCAAGTTCACTTAGATTTAACATGAGAGAAGAGTTTTCACCAGACATAGTGATTACGAGCAATAAAAAACCTGACAGTATAGAAAAAACGTTTGCAACAAGATTTAATGCGTCAGTGTTATTGGTTAAACTATTACTTAAAAAATATGAGAAGCAACCAGAGGCTATAAGGTTCACGCTCGTGATTGATATACCTTTGATATTATAGTTGCTAGCCATTTTAGCCTCCTTTTTAGTATCTATTATAGCTCTTTGGAGGCAAAATCTTCTAGTATTTCTTTAGCATATTTTGCGTTTATGGTTTTTGAGCCGTACGGTACTGTAAAGTAAGTACTTAAAACTTTCAAATCATCGCCTTTTATGTTTTCGCCTTTTTTGGTTTCGAAATAAAAATCGTTATCCAAATCATTTAGCCAAACATTAGTATTATTTTCAACGGAAGATGCAAGTTCAGCATTGCCTCTTGCATCTATAGTTAAATGCCCCGTAATTCCTTTAGCTTTGATAGCAGGCTCATTTTTTAGCATGGAGACAAAAAAAGATGGCGTTTTCACAAAGTCAGTTTCATCAACAGATACATTTACATGTAGTGCTCTGAAGCCATCTTGCTTAATTCTTTTTATTACATCCTTTTTTAGAATTGCTGAAGGAGTAACTTTTATACCAAAATGTTCAAAGAGTGTTGCAATTTTAACTTCACAGAAATTCATGGATATCTGCATTAGCGATGCGATCTTATTGCCTTTAACAAGCAAAAAAGCGTGAAGGCTGTCAAGGTTTTCTACATCAAGTAGATCGCTAGTTGCTGGCAAGGTAGGAGTAATTGAAACCTGTTCCTTCGGGTTATACATTGCAAAATGTAGATAGTGCAGAGTCCCGTCCGAAGAAAAATCTTTAAGCTTGATATGTTTACTAGCAGAGACTTTTACTATTGTACCCACAGTAAACTTGCCGCTCTTAACAATTTGGTCATAAAGAATATCTGTAGATGAAGTGTTTACCTTAAAAGCTCTTACAACGCATTTCTTGGTCATTCCATCCTGCTTGGTTGCTGAAAAGTTCATGCTAATTCCTACTGATAGTTTTTTTAAGAATATAATACAAATGCTAACGCGTACGCAAAAACTATCGTAGTCTGTTAAGAGTGGTCACTTCGACACACAGCTTAATCATCTAAACCCTGCCAGCAATGGCGGGGTTTTTGCGCTTCTGAGCCCTAGTAACCACTGAGATTTTAGATTGCCGTAATTCTCTCGCGCCACGCTCGGCGCACTTCAACCACAGAGCCTTTCAGAGGTGAGCCAGAGTGATGGTCGGTGTGACCGTCTCTGTGGGCTGACCATCCTACTGTGTGCGCTGCTGGCATTCCGCTACTGGCCGTTCAAATCCAAAAAATAACACTGTGCAAAAGGTCGCTGTCCTGTGGCCTTTGACAGAGTGCATTTTAGCCGCCAGCTGGTGGCCATGACTTCAACTACTACACAGAGCACCCCGACCCTATCGGAGGTGAGAGAATGACCCATATGAGCAAACTTGTAACCGGCGTCGCCCTAGGCACTTCTGGCGGCACAATCGTTAACGGGATCCTGACAAAGTTCAGCCCTGATGAGTGGAGTGCGATCGGTGTGCTGGCAGGTATTGCCGGGATTATCATTACCGGGCTGGTTAACTGGTACTTCAAGCGCAAGGTGACGAACGCCCAGGTCAAAGCGCTGGAGAAGTACGGCCCCGCAGTCAAAGTCGGAGATGATTAAATGCCAATGACCAGCAGCCTGCGCAAAAAACTCATCGGTGTAGCTGGTGCTGGTGCGCTGGCGATCGCCACAGTATTCCTCGGCGGCAAAGACGGCGTAGAGGGGCGGAAGTACGAAGCCTATAAAGACGTAGCCGGAGTATGGACCGTCTGCGATGGCCATACAGGCCGGGATATCGTGAGAGGGAAGACCTACACCGATCGCGAGTGTGACAACCTGCTATGGAAAGACTTACAGCCAGCCAAGAAGACGGTTGATAGTCTGGTCAAAGCGCCGCTGAACGAGTATCAGCGCGCCGCGCTCTACAGCTTCGTCTTTAACGTTGGCTCTGACGCGTTCTCGAAATCAACGCTGCTGCGCAAGCTGAACAAAGGCGACCATGCCGGAGCGTGCGAAGAGATGCGCCGCTGGGTTTACGCTGGTGGCATGAAGTGGAAAGGCCTCCAGAACCGGCGCGAAATGGAGCGCAGCTTGTGCCTGGCGGAGGGGAAGAATGACCTTTAGCATTCGAACGATCCTGATGATCGCTCTCGTGGTCATGCTGCTTGGTATTGGCTATGGCGAGCTACGGTACCGGAATGGCTGGTACGCCCACGCTGACCACATCAACGCCCTGGCCGCCGGTAAGCGCGCCAAAGCTGAGAAGGCCATTCAGCCTGTTGAGCAGAAGGCCGCGCAGGCCAGCGACGAAGGCCGAATCATCTACCGAACCATAACCCGCGACGTGGTGAAATATGTCCAGGACCCGAATCGTACCGTTTGTGTTTTTGATGATGAGTCTGTCCGGCTGCGGCAACGCGCTATCAACGCTGCCAACTCCATCAGCGGATTTGATGCAGCCCCCATGCAGGGCAAGTGATGCTGGCGCAGACAGCGACGCAGACCTGCAGGCGGATACTGAGACGGCGGAATGCCTCCGCCAGCTGCGACTGGATAAGTACCGCTGGCAGGCCTGGTATAAGGCGGTTAAGTAATGCGGAGTCGCTCAAATTTTTACAGTACGTCAATATCCAGTGCCGATATAATGACCTATCCTGACTGCGACTAATTGCAGCGGAGGGGATATGAAACAGCCTTTGGATTTGAGCAAAGTGGCGGTATGGCAGCTTACGTTCCGGTTCTCGACTGCGTCAGTGCCTGACGGCCAGGGCATCCACTTTGTGCGGGCGCTGAAGAACGAATCTACACGCCAGCTATATGACCGGATATTTGATGAAGTTGACCCTGAGTTACGGGCTCAGCATGGCGATTACCAGCTGCGGAGCTGCAATATCAGGCCTGCTATTATGAAAGAAGACTGACCGCCTGCGGGCGGTTTTTTATTGCTGAATATATGCCTGTATCGAGAGTAAATTTAAATAACGTTTCTTTGAGAAGGTAACAAATGACATTAGAAACATATATATAATTAACCTTCTCTGAATCTTCTTATCGACTCTTGTTCACTGATGTACTCAAAAGGCAGCAACTTTTCTGGTTTGCTCTCCGAAAACCAGCCCTGACTGCTGCGCTTAAGAACTGAGCCATTTGCAAAGCAAATATTATTCACACTGCGAATTAATGCGAATTTACCGTTATTAAAAGCGACCCGATGAATGCAAATCGGATGTGAAGATTCTCCCTGAAAACGGCTCTCAATAATGCCACATGTGAGCATTACGTCTGTAGTATTTTTCATGATTGCCTTCTATCTCAAAGTGTTCTGGTTACTAAAAGTTTGTTTGAAGGAAGAGCGGCTTATCCTCCAATGCATTTACATTCAGATGGTAAGAAATCCAGACCGCAATACGGGCATTCAAGAGATAAATCTTTACGCATTTTTCCTGCTTTCTGGTCTGCGATCTGAGAGCACCTGGGACAGGTGACATGTACGGGGCGCTCTTTGAGCTTTCTAAGTCCGCTGGTGTACGACACGGTATGCTACTCCAAACTTTTGGACAGGAAGGTACAAGCTACCAACAACTTATAGCTAAATGAGGGGGGTAAAATCTCACAAGAAGGTTTTCAGGGGACTTACCGTTCCTCGGGGAGAAAGAAGTGCCCACATTTCGGGCATATACAGGTAATGTTCTTACGGATTTTGCTACTTTTTTGTTCCATTGCGTAAGAGCAGTGTGGACAGTTAACTTTAACTGGCTTATCCATGTACATTTTTAGGTCATCGAAAATAGTCATAAATTTACTCTATAAATGTGTGGGTAATCATTGTATCCCTCCTGACTTTTATTTGCTCACTTATTGTTCAGTTATGCTTTTCGTAAGGTGAAACGGTCTGTACGAGGTTTCGCACTTCCGAAAGGCGCTTAAACATTTGGGTGAGAAAACCTTTCTTCAATGCTTAATTAGCAAGCCACTGGCATCCGCTGATGGCTTTTTTTATGCGCCTCGCACGCGCACCAAAGAGAGTCTTTCAGCCGTGAGCCTGGGGATCCGCTTCTCTCGGGCGGCTGTCCCGTGCGACAGGCTCACATCTAAAAGGAAACCACCATGAAACGTTTACCACTGAAAACGGTAATGAACAGCCTTCGCATTGTCACGCTTGAGTGTGGCTATGAACTCCATAATGCTGCCGGTACCGCCAAATATGATGCGTGGGGCATTCGGGAAGAAGTGCACGGCATCCCGGAGTATTTCCCTATTTCTATCTCACTTAAAGGGCCTGACATTCCCGCATCAGATACAAATGAGACCAGCTCTGAGAAGGTAGCCGAGCCGAGCCTAGGTGACCTGCTGGCAATGCAGAAAGCTATAGCCGATCAGCTTGACCATTTAAAGGACTGCTGGGGGCAGCGTCTGGGCACGTCGTCAGAGGGTAAGACTCCGGTGATCATGCTGTCAGATCGCTACACAGTTATTGGCGGAGGCTACACCCCTGAAGAGATAAAAGCGGCAGTGGAGCACATTCAGGCAATCAGGTCTGGAAAGGAGTTCAGCAAGGCCGCGCAGGAGGCATCACCGTTTTATTTTAAGGGTGAGCAGGCATTCATCAAGGATGCGTTTATCGGCAATGGCATTACAACAGAGCGCAGCTTAATGAAGGTAAAGCGCGATGAGAACGGCCGTCTTTATGCTGCTGGTATGGGTATTACTGTTGAGGATGGTAAAGGGCAGGTTGCGTTTAAAGCCGAAAAGTTTGAGGTTACAAACGCGGCACAGATCGTTATCGAAAACGCAAAGGCAATCACTAATGCTCGTATTGCTGCCGCTGAAGTAAAGACTCGCCTCTCTGACGATATGCGCGAAGCTGTTATTGATGCTGTACGTGAAAGCGATCTGTTTAAGGCGTTGCTGGCGTCACGGGATGCTCAGGCATCGACAATTGTCACCACGCAGCAGGCTATTGAACAGGCCGCAACGAACGCCATCCGCAACGCGCTGAAGCCCGGCGGTCTGCTGTTTGGTAAGCGCTAATGCCCGCCGCTATCCCTCGTGCCTGCCGTAAACGCGGCTGCTCAGGCACAACGACAGACCGCTCTGGTTACTGCGAGGCTCACCGCAACGAAGGCTGGCAACAGCATCAGCGGGGGCTGAGCCGCCACCAGCGCGGCTATGGCAGTAAGTGGGACATTATCCGGGCGCGCATCCTTACCCGCGATCGGCACCTGTGCCAGGAATGCATGAGGAATGGGAAGCCCGTTCCGGCAACTACGGTTGACCACATCAAACCCAAAGCTCATGGCGGCACTGATGAAGACAGCAATCTGGTTGCGATCTGCTTCAAGTGCCATAAGGCCAAAACCGCCCGGGATCGTTTAAACCGAAACTGACCCTTACAGGTGAAAGCATGACTGATTCATTAATTGACTCAGGGCGCACGCACGTCGGTGCTAAGGCATTGCGACCTGCTTGTTCTGTTGAAGGGTGTGAGTTGCCAACAAGAGCCAATAACACGCCGTATTGCGAAAAACATTACATGCGTGTTCGCCGTCATGGTTCGACGGATAAGCTCAGCACAAGGAAGGCTGGCAAGCTTGAGCACTCAGGCGGGTACCTTCTGGTATATGCGCCTGATCACCCGCTGGCTGGTGGCAGTGGTCGTGTCTACGAGCACCGTAAGGTCTATTACGACGCACACGGCGCTGGGCCATTTGGGTGTCATTGGTGTAGGAAGGTTATCGATTGGGATAACTTGCACATCGATCATCTCGATGACTGTAAGACCAATAACGAGCCATCAAACCTTGTTGCCAGTTGCGCCGTATGTAATCAGCAGCGCGGCCGCGAGAAGATGGTGAAGACGATGCGGGATAAATCTCATCGACGTTATACAGCTCATGGCAAGACGATGTGCCTGAATGAATGGGCTGACTATCTTGGCATTTCACGCAACTCGATTGAGTACCGACTCAAAGCAGGCTGGGATATCAGCAAGGTGTTCGGCCCTCGTATCGGAAACAGCGGGCCACCAAGCAGAAAGCTTGCCAAGGCGGTACATGACAGCGTCAAATGAGAATCAATATCGATAAACGATTTCAAATGCAATCATTTCAGGATGAATGATATCGATTCTCATCAACAGGGAGGGCGGGTCGAAAGTTCAGGGCCTTGCCGCCTGAGGACCGCCGCCTAACCCTTTCTCGCATCGCCGCAGGTTAGAAAACTTTTTTATGGGGTCCCCCACTCGATGATTAATAGGAGTTTTCGATTATGTCAGGACCACCGAAAACCCCGACCCATCTACGTTTGGTGAGGGGTAACCCATCAAAACGCCCGATCAATAAAGATGAGCCGCAACCGCCCGCAGGGGTACCCCCAACTCCTAAGCATTTCGACAAGCAGGCGAAGTACTGGTTTAAGCGCATGGCTGAGGAGCTGGATGCCGTCGGTGTCATCTCTCAGCTGGACGGCCGGGCGCTCGAATTGCTGGTTGAGGCATATACCGAGTACCGGCACCACTGCGACACGCTGGAGATCGAGGGTTATACGTATCGAACTGAAACGCAGACGGGTGATGTGCTGATTAAGGCGCATCCTGCCGCAATAATGAAAGCAGATGCCTGGAAAAGGCTGCGCGCCATGCTTGCAGAATTTGGCATGACGCCCGCCAGCCGCTCTAAGGTAAGCGCCAAAACGCCGGACGCGGTTGATCCGCTGGCAGAATTTATGAAAGCGAGGGATTAATGGCTAAGGTTGTCGATGGTATCCGCTACGCCGAGCGCGTAGTGGCAGGGGAGGTTATCGCCTGTGAGTTTGTGCGGATGGCCTGCCAGCGTTTTCTGAGTGATCTGAAAAACGGCGAGGCGCGTGGGATCTTCTTCAGCGAGCCGCGGGCGCAACACATTCTGAATTTTTATAAGTTCATCCCCCACGTGAAAGGTGCGCAGGCCGGGCAGCCCATTGACCTTATGGACTGGCATGTGTTCATTCTCATCAACATCTACGGGTTCGTCATTCCGCTGGTGAATGAGGAATCCGGTGAAGTAGTGCTGCGAAACGATGGCAGCGGCCGTCCGGTGATGGTGCGCCGGTTCCGCACCGCCTACAACGAGGTGGCGCGTAAAAACGCCAAGTCTACGCTGTCTTCCGGTGTCGGCCTTTACATGGCTGGCGCAGATGGCGAGGGTGGCGCTGAGGTTTACTCTGCGGCTACTACCCGCGATCAGGCACGCATTGTTTTCGAAGATGCCAAAAACATGGTGAAGAAAGCGAAAGCGACGCTGGGCCGTCTGTTCGAGTACAACAAGCTGGCGATTTATCAGGAGCAAAGCGCGTCAAAATTCGAGCCGCTTTCCAGCGACGCGAACAACCTTGACGGCCTGAACATTCACTGCGGCATTGTCGATGAGTTGCATGCTCACAAAACCCGTGATGTCTGGGACGTTCTGGAGACGGCGACCGGCGCGCGCCTGCAGTCGCTGCTGTTCGGCATCACCACCGCAGGCTTCAACAAAGAAGGCATCTGCTACGAGCTGCGCGATTACGCCATCAAGGTATTGCGCGATTTCAACAGTGATGTCGAGGGTGCGGTTAAGGACGACACATTCTTTGCCATCATCTACACCCTGGACGAAGGCGACGATCCGTTCGATGAAACGGTCTGGCAGAAGGCCAACCCTGGGCTGGGGATTTGTAAGCGCTGGGATGATCTGCGGCGGCTCGCAAATAAAGCCAAAGAGCAGGTGTCCGCGCGGGTTAACTTTTTCACCAAGCACATGAATATCTGGGTTACTGCGGAGTCTTCCTGGATGGATATGCTGAAGTGGGAAAAATGTGAGCCTGTCGCGCCAGCTCATGAGCTGAAAACCTATCCGCTCTGGGTGGGCGTTGACCTGTCGAACAAAATTGACATCTGCGCTGCCGTAAAAGCCTGGCGCTCTCCTGATGGCCATGTTCACGCTGACTTCAAATTCTGGCTGCCTGAGGGGCGGCTTGAGAAGTGCTCCCGACAGATGGCTGAGCTCTACCGTAAATGGGAGGAGCTGGACAAGCTTATCCTGACCGACGGGGATGTGATAGACCACGCCCAGATCAAGGAAGAGCTACAGGCCTGGGTGGCTGGTGAAAGCCTGAAGGAAATCGGCTTCGACCCATGGAGCGCCACGCAGTTCAGCCTGGCACTTGCCGAAGAAGGTTTGCCGCTGGTGGAGGTGCCTCAGACAGTCCGCAACTTCTCTGAGGCCATGAAGGAAGTCGAGGCGCTGGTGTATGGCGGGCGGTTCCATCACAGCAACCACCCGGTGATGAACTGGATGATGTCGAACGTGACGGTAAGGCCCGATCGTAATGACAATATCTTCCCCAATAAATCGACACCAGAAGCCAAGATTGACGGCCCGGCGGCACTGTTTACCGCAATGAGCCGACTGTTGGTTAACGGTGGCAACGACCAGCAGGATCTGAGTGGCTTCTTTGATAACCCCATTATGGTAGGTTTCTGATGAAGAAAAATAAGCAGCCGGGGCAGCCGGGAAAGGTGAAAAGCGCCTTGCTCAACTGGCTGGGCGTCCCCATCAGCCTGACCACCGGGACTTTCTGGCAGGAGTGGTACGGAACGAGCAGCAGCGGCAAAGCGGTGACGGCAGATAAAGCGATACGGCTATCAGCGGTCTGGTCCTGCGTCCGGCTCCTGAGCGAGTCGGTTTCTACATTACCTGTCAAGATCTACATCCGACAGGCTGACGGCTCGCGCAAGCTGGCGCAGGATCATCCGGTTTATCAGGTTCTGTGCCGCCGACCCAACCTTGAAATGACGCCATCCCGGTTCATGCTGATGGTGGTGGCCAGTATCTGCCTCCGTGGTAATGCGTTCGTCGAGAAGCTCTTTATCGGTAGCAAACTGGTATCGCTGGTGCCGCTGCTCCCCCAGAACATGGTGGTGAAGCGGCTGGATAACAGGCGGCTGGAGTACACCTATACCGAGGGCGGTAAAGAGCGCGTTATCCCTGAAAAAAATTTGATGCATATACGCGGATTCGGGCTTGATGGCGTCTGCGGCATGATGCCAATGATGACGGGCCGGGACGTAATCGGCGCGGCGATGGCCGTCGAAGAGTCAGCCGCCAAGATTTTCGAGAATGGCCTGCAAAGCTCTGGTTTTCTTTCAGCGGATCAAGCGCTCAATGACGAACAGCGCGAGCGGCTTCGCGGCTATATGCAGGCCTTTACTGGCTCCCGGAATGCCGGGAAAATTATGGTTCTTGAGGGCGGGCTGAAATACCAGAACGTCACCATGAACCCCGAGGCGGCACAGATGCTTGAATCGCGATCCTTCAGTATTGAGGAGATCTGCCGCTGGTTCCGCGTGCCGCCGTTTATGGTTGGTCACACCTCGAAACAGAGCAGCTGGGCGTCGAGCCTGGAGGGAATGAACCTCCAGTTCCTGACGCATACCCTGCGCCCGCTGCTGGTGAACATCGAGCAGGAGATTTCCCGCTGCCTGCTGAACGGTGAAGAGGACCTCTTTGCCGAGTTCTCAGTCGAAGGGTTGCTGCGCGCTGACAGCGCTGGCCGCGCTGCTTACTACACCAGTGCGCTGCAGAACGGCTGGATGTCCCGCAACGATGTGCGCCGCCTGGAGAATATGCCACCTATCGAAGGTGGCGATATTTATACGGTGCAGCTCAACCTGACGCCGCTCGAAGAACTGAAGCAAAACAGCCAGGCCGCGCAGGCATTTGCGCTGCAGCAGGTCCATAACCACGTATTCCCCGACATCCCGTTTGAACAGTCACCGCTAAAAAAAGCGGCTTAGGAGCATCCATGACAATCAAAAGCCTTCCGGCGGCGCCGGAGGGGCGACCGTTTGCGCGCGAAAAACCTGATCTGCCAGCTGCAGCGATGGAGCGCTGGAACGGCGGCATCCGCGCCGCCCGGGACGGAGACAACAGCATTTCTATCTTCGACGTGATCGGCGCTGATTACTGGGGAGAAGGCGTAACGGCCAGCCGCATTGCAGGTGCGCTGCGCTCGCTCGGCGGCGCTGACGTGACGGTTAACATCAACAGCCCCGGCGGCGACATGTTCGAGGGCCTGGCGATTTACAACCTGCTGCGCGAGTATGACGGCAAAGTCACTGTAAAAGTGCTGGGCCTAGCAGCATCTGCCGCGTCGGTTATCGCGATGGCCGGTGACGATATACAGATCGGGCGCGGCGCGTTCCTGATGATTCACAACTGCTGGGTCTATGCGATGGGTAACCGTCATGACCTTGCGCAGATCGCCGCTGACATGGAGCCGTTTGATAAAGCAATGAGCGATATCTACCAGGCCCGCAGCGGTCTTGATGCCGAAACCGTCGAAAAGATGATGGACGGCGAAACCTATATTGGCGGCAGCGACGCAGTAGCGAAGGGCTTTGCTGACAGCCTTCTTTCCGCTGATGAAATTGCTGATGACGACGACAGCCCGGCGGCGGCGCTGCGCAAGCTTGATGCGCTGCTGGCCAAAACCGATACGCCGCGCTCTGAGCGTCGAAAGCTCCTTAAAGCCTTATCCGGCAGCAAGCCAGGCGCTGTTGCCACCTCTGAAGGTACGCCGGGCGCTACCGAAGAAATCAACCCTGACAATCTCAAACAACTTGAAGACGCCCTGGCGGCGTTCGGCCAATAAGGAAAGACCATGTCTGAAGTTAACGAATTACTGAAAAAAGTCTCCGCGAAGCTGGAAGAAGTTTCCAGCACTTTCAGCCAGAAAGCCGAGGACGCGCTGAGGGAGGCTAAAAACTCTGGACAGCTTTCTGCGCAGACCAAAGAGGCGGTAGATAAAATTGCCACTGAACATAATGCGCTGAACGATGCACTGAAGTTGCTGAAATCTTCAGTGGGTGAAATTGAGCAGCAGGTAGCGCAGATGCCGCTGGCCAGTGCTGCAAAAATTATCGAGACCGTTGGCCAGACCGTTATCAGCAGTGAAGCGCTCAAAGCGTTCGCGGCAAGCGTTGAAGGCGGGAAGCGCGTCAGCGTTCCTGTAAATGCTGCGCTGATCTCCACTGACGTGGCAACCGGTGTGGTTGAGCCGCAGCGCCTGCCGGGTATTGATACCGCGCCGAAGCAGCGCCTCTTCATCCGGGATCTGATTGCGCCGGGCCGTACTTCTGCACCGGCCATCTTCTGGGTACAGCAGACTGGCTTCACTAATGCGGCGAAGGTTGTGCCTGAAGGCACCGCCAAGCCGTACAGCGATATCCAGTTCGCCACGCAGATCACTCCGGTGACCACCATCGCGCACATGTTTAAAGCATCCAAGCAAATCCTGGACGATTTCGCGCAGCTCCAGTCGACCATCGATGCAGAAATGCGTTACGGCCTGAAGTATGTAGAAGAGCAGGAAATCCTGTTCGGCGACGGCACCGGCGCGCATCTGAAAGGCATCGTGCCTCAGGCCTCGGCGTACGACGCTGAGTTCACCGTCGAACAGCAGAACGGCATCGACGATTTGCGTCTCGCAATGCTGCAGGCTCAGCTGGCGCGCTTCCCGGCTTCCGGCCACGTCCTTCACTTCGTTGACTGGGCGAAGATTGAGCTCACCAAAGACACCCTGGGCCGCTACATTCTGGCGAACCCGGCGGCCCTGACCGGTCCGACTCTGTGGGGCTTGCCGGTGGTGGCCACCGAGGCCGCCGCCTTCCAGGGTAAATTCCTGACCGGTGCGTTTAACGCTGCGGCGCAACTGTTCGACCGTGAAGACGCCAACGTGGTTATCTCCACCGAGAACGCCGACGACTTCGAGAAGAACATGATCTCGATTCGTTGCGAAGAACGCCTGGCGCTGGCCGTGAAACGTCCGGAAGCGTTTATCTACGGTTCCTTCACCGCGCCTGCTGCTGGCGGCGGTGCGTAAACCTTAACGGCGGCCTATGGGCCGCTTTTCTTTTTCCTTAAAGGAGACAGCCATGAAGCTGATCGCTATCAAGCCAATCTACTTTGAAGGCAGCGTACTGACCGAGGGCACTGAGTTTGAGACGCTGGAGCAACACGGTCGCGACCTTCTGGCCAGCGGTTACGCTCAGGAGCCTGGCGAGAAAAAGCCGGATCCTGATAAAGACCAAAAGCCGAAAGGGAACAAGACCAAATAAGGAGTGGGCATGCTGACCAAAGAGCAGGTTAAGCGCCACTGCAACATTGAGCAGGATTTCACGGAAGACGATAACTGGATCGACACCAGTATCAAAGCTGCGGCGCGGTACGTCGAAACATGGACCCGCCGTCGGCTTTATGACACTGCCGATGATCCTGGCTATCTCGCTGACCCTGATCGGTTGCTTTATGGCGAAGACATCGAAATGGCTATGCTGCTGCTTATCGGTCACTGGTACGCAAACCGTGAAGCTGTAAACGTAGGTAACGTAACTTCTGCGCTTGCGTTCTCCACTGAAGCGCTTCTTCAACCCTACCGGATATATGGCGTATGAGAGCGGGAAGACTGCGACACCGGGTTACGTTACAAAAGCCAGCATCAGGAAGATTACCTTCCGGACAGCCTGCCACTGGCTGGGTGGATGTAACTTCTGTCCGCGCTGAGGTGGCGGACGTATCCGGGCGAGAGATGATAGATGGCGGCGCTGAGATAAGCAGCACGACTACTCGGATCTGGATGCGGCGCTATCCGTCCATTCCCGTATCTGCGGGCTGGCGTGCCGTTCACCTGCCGCCAACCGGTAGCGGCGAGATATACGACATCAAATCGGCTATCTCTGCCGAGAACGGTACCCGCCTGGAGTTACTGTGTGAGAAGGGGGTGAAGCAGTGATTTCAACGAGTCTTGATTTCTCCGGCCTGGCTGACATTGCTAAGGATCTGGAAACGCTAAGCCGGGCAGAAAATAACAAAGTTTTGCGTGACGCCACCCGGGCGGGCGCTCAGGTTCTGAAAGAAGAAGTAGAGAATCTCGCGCCAGTCAGAACCGGAAAGATGAAAAAAAACGTAGTGGTGGTAACCCAGAAGGGACGCCGTCGCGGCGAAATCACTTCCGGTGTACATATTCGGGGCGTCAACCCGAATACTGGCAACAGCGATAACACCATGAAAGCTAACAACCGTCGCAACGCTTTTTACTGGCGGTTTGTCGAGCTCGGGACATCGAATATGCCAGCACACCCCTTTGTGCGTCCAGCGTTTGACACTCGGCAGGAAGAAGCCACCCAGGCGGCGATGTCGCGAATGAATCAGGCTATCGATGAGGTACTGGCGAAATGACCGAAGCCGATATCTATCCACACCTCAGTGCGCTGGCAGGGGGCAAAGTCTTTCCGTACATGGCGCCGCAGGGAACCTCTGCACCGTGGGTTATTTACCTGCTGCCTTCCTCTGCCGGGGAGGATGTTTTCTGCGGACCGGCAGAAACAGCAATCACGGTTCAGGTTGACGCCTGGGCTTCGTCGATTGATGAAGCCCGGGCGCTGCGTAATCAGGTTAAAGCTGCTTTAGCCGATCTGCACCCTGTAGGGCTGAACGAAATCAACGGCTACGAGCCTGACACCGGACTTTACAGGGCCACGCTTGAAGTTCAGATCTGGCAATAACTCCACACGTCACATTAACTCTGCCGCCTCCGGGCGGCTTTTTTATATCCGGAGATCACCATGTCCTCTAAGTACGAAAAAACACAGGGAACGAAAATCAACGTTTCCTCCGAGCCGGCTACCTCAGCCAATCCCGCTGGCGCAACTTGGCAATCTATTAACTGCTCTACCAAAGAGCTGAGCTATACCGGCGGCCAGAAGTCAGACATCGACACCACAACCCTTTGCTCCACCGAGCAGGAGATGACGAACGGACTGGCCGCACCGGGTGAAATGACGGTTTCCGGTAACTGGTCATCAGAAGAAGAGGGGCAGAACACGCTGCGCACCGCTTACGATACCGACGCACTGCATGCGTTTCAGGTGATCTTCCCGTCCGGCAACGGTTACGCGTTTCTGGCAGAAGTGCGTCAGAACAGCTGGAGTCTGGGTACCGCCGGGGTGGTGACGGCATCGTTTACGCTGCGCATCAAAGGCAAGCCCGTCGCGATCGTGCCTGCACCCTCTGCGGGTTAATAACAGCGGCGAAAGCCGCTTTTCCTGAAAACGAAACGAGAACAATGAAATGGCCAATAAGGTTTCACAGAATTCACTTCGCTCGCTCGCGCTGGCGCCGATGGCAGGCTTCCGTACCAAAACCGTCACCGTTCCGGAGTGGAAAAACGCCACGGTAAAACTGCGTGAGCCCTCAGCGCAGGCCTGGCTGGAATGGCAGCAGGTACTTAATCCGAAGCAGGAAGAAGGCGAACCAAAAGAGCTGACAGCAGCAGAACGCGCGCTGCGTAACAAGAGCGCAGACGTGGTGCTGTTTATTGACGTGCTGCTTGAGGAAGATGGCACGCAGGTCTTCAGCGAAGAGGATAAGGCGCAGGTCGAGCAGTTCTATGGCCCGGTGCACTCCCGTCTTCTCAAACAGGCGCTTGATCTGACTACTTCGGCGGCTGAGGTGGAAAAGCCGTAAGCCAGCCCGGCACGTTCTTCCTAATGACGCTGGCGCTCCGCCTGGGGCGCACGCTTGATGAGCTGAAGCAAACCCTGACTGCCAGGGAGCTGCGTATGTGGATCGAGTTTGACCGTATCAATCCCATCAGCGATCGGCGCGGCGATATTCAGGCAGCGCAGATTTCCGCTGCCGTGCTCAACTCGCAGGGCGCTAAGGTAAGCATGGATGATGTGATCCTTCAGTGGAATGTGCCTGAACATGAAGAGAGCAGTGCCGGGCTGGAGGGGTTCTTTGCTGCATTGGCTGGCTGAACATGAAGTGACATTTCATATCGATGATATTAGGATTAAGCCTGATAGTTAAAGATAAGGAATGTGATATGGAGTTTTTTCTAGCTGCCGCCGTACTGGGGGTAATTCCTGCTCTGATCGCTCATAGTAAGGGGCGCTCATTTGCAGCATGGTGGTTTTATGGTTTTCTATTATTTGTCATCGCCTTAGTTCATTCTCTGGTTATTAAAAAAGACACTAAAGTGATTGAGCAGGAGATGATAGATGATGGGATGAAAAAGTGTCCTTTTTGTGCTGAATTAGTACGTAACGAAGCTGTAAAGTGCAAGCACTGTGGCAGCGACATTAGCGGAAATAATCATTTAGTAAACAATGAAAAATCCGATGAAGAATATTTAGAGGAAGCAAGGAAAAAAGCCGGGCTTCTTTAATGATATATTAACCACTACAAACCCCGCTCCAGCGGGGTTTTTTATTGGGTGAATTATGGCTACGCTGCGCGAACTGATTATAAAGATCTCAGCTAACTCTCAATCTTTTCAATCTGAGATTTCCCGCGCATCCCGCATGGGATCTGACTATTACAAAACGATGGAGCAGGGCGGGAGAAAGGCTGCAGTAGCCACCCGAGAAACTCAACGTTCTTTAAGTGATCTTAATGCTGAATTAGCCTCGGTTCGCTCTACAGCAGCAGGAATGGCAGGAGCGTTTGCTGGCGCTTTTGCTACGAGCCAGCTAATTCATTATGCAGATACCTGGAATCAACTGAACGGTCGCTTACGCCTGGCGTCATCGTCTGCAGATGATTTCTCAACAGCTCAACAGACCCTTATGTCTATAAGCCAGCGTACTGGCACATCCTTTGAAGCAAACGCTAATCTTTACAGCCGTGTCGCCCAATCTCTGCGAGACGCAGGTTATGCATCTTCAGATGTAGCCAAGGTAACTGAAACAGTCGCTACCTCTTTAAAGCTCTCAGGCGCTAGCACAGAAGAGGCCAGTTCTGTTATTACGCAGCTAAGCCAAGCACTCGGTTCTGGAGTTCTAAGAGGTGAAGAGTTTAACGCCATTATGGAAAGCGGCGGTCGCCTCGCTAAATTTCTCGCCGACGGTCTTAATACCTCTATTGGTGGCTTACGTAATATGGCTAACAATGGTGAGCTAACGACCGACAAAATTGTTCCTCTGCTTACCAATGTGTCACAGTTGCGTAAAGAATTTGATTCGTTGCCAGCAAGTATCAGCGGATCAGCTCAAAAGGTTGAAAACGCATTCATGGCATGGGTGGGTGGAGCAAACCAGGCGGTGGGCGCATCTTCAACTCTTTCAGGTGTACTGGATGGTTTAGCTGGCAATATCGATACCGTGGCAAATGTCACTGGCACCCTAGTTGGCTTGGGTGTTGCGCGTTATTTTGGAAACATGGTTTCCAGCGTTACTACTGCTACCGCTTCTGTTGTGGCAAATACCACAGCAGAGGTGGCGCTGGCAGAGGCACAGTTACGTGGCACGCAAATAAGTGTGGCTACTGCACGACAGACCGTTTACAGAGCTCAGCAGGCACGCTCTGCGGCGGCGAGTATTGATGCGCAAATAGTTGCGGAGCGCCAACTTATTGCTGCGCAAGCGCAACTAAATACTGCCATTTCAGCTCGTACTTCTGCTTCAAGTCGCTTAACTGAAACCGCATCTGTAATGTCGAGGCTAGGAGGTGGCGTTCTCAACCTGCTGGGTGGGTGGCCTGGAGTGATTCTTGCCTCTGGTGCTGCTATGTATGGACTGTACCAGCACACCGAGCAGGTACATAAAGAAGCTGTAGGTTTCGCCAGTAATTTAGAAGAAATTAATTCTCGCCTGAAGGAAATGTCCTCATTAGGCTTACGTTCCACAGCAGCTGACGCCCGTTCTTCAATTGATGCCCAGAAAAAAGATATTGCTGATCTCGACACTCAGATAGCAAAGGTAAAAGACAGCCTTGCTGGATTAGCGCAGATACAGCAAAACTATAATGAAAGTCCTACCATGACATGGATTAATACATTCATGGATCAGGCGGCCATTACTGAAAAGAATATTTCCCTTACAGACCAGCTAAATAAACTTCAGTTCCAGCGCGAGCAATCTGTTTCTAAACTGCAACAAACGCAGACGCTGTTTAATAGTGCTAGCGAGCAGGCAGTACAAAAAGCTATCCAGGAAGCAGGGGCAATAGCCACTCTTAAAGGGGCGTATGATCTTCTTAACCGGAGTATGGGTGTAACTCCAACTAATCGCCCCGCTTCATATGCCGGTCCGGTTATTTCCACTGCGAACGCTACCCCTCAGCAGGCAACAGCGGTAGAGAAAGCCCGTCGTGATAATGAACTCGCTAGCCTGTCAGGCCTTGAAAAACTTCATCAACAGCATGTTTACGAAGCTCAAGACCTTAAGCTTACAGGTGCTCTTTACACCCAATATATCTACAACAAGGATCAGGCCGCTCGAAAAGATGATGCTTCTGCGCAGGCGAAAAAAGACGAAACGGCGGCAACAAATGCGCAGAACAAGGCGGCGCGAGAAGCTACTCAGACAGCCGAGCAGTTTAGCCGAAAAATGGCCGATCTTAGTGTTGCTACCGAAGTGCAAAAGGTTCGCGCTACTCAAGGCGAAAAGGCTGCAGAACTGTACGCGGCATCGCATGAGAACGGAACTAAATGGAGTGAAGAGCAGCGTAAATCCATCGAAGCCGGGGCAGTGGCCCTAGCCCAGTGGTCGCAAAAAGCCGACGAGGCAGTTCGTAAACAACGTGAGATGACCGATGCGCTTAAGGATCTCAAAGACGCAGCGCGCCGATATCAGGATGAAACAAGCCTGAATGTCGCGACGTCAGGGATGGGGAGTCGTGATCAGGATCAGTACCGTGAACGACAGGAAGTAGAGCGAGTCTTTGATAAAACGGATAAAGGCGCAGAGGCTGTTGCCGCTCGCGCTTCAGCGCTCGATGCGCTTGATAAAAAATATCAACAGGCTAAAGCCAGCGAACTGGACTGGCGGGCCGGTGTAAGCGCTGGTCTTGCTGACTGGATGGATAATGTCAGCAATATCGCGGGCACAGTTTCGCAAGGAATTACCTCAACCATGGACAGCGCGCTGGATAACGTAGCCTCTATGCTCGTTCGTGGAAAAGCGGACTGGAAAGAGTGGGGGCTGTCCGCTCTGGAGATGATCGCGAAGGTCAGCCTGCAGATGGCAGCGGTCAGTACGCTGGGTGGCTCGTCGGGGCTGCTGGGCTCTCTGGTAGGTAGCGTGGCGGGGGCATTGGGTGGTGGTGCCGCGGCTGCGGCTGGTGCAACGCCGTCGGGAGCTTATTCCGCAGCTGCTGGCGCACTCACATTCAACGCTAAAGGCGGATTTTACGACTCGCCTTCGCTTAGCGCATACAGCAACAGCATTGTCGATACGCCGACGTTCTTCGCATTTGCTAAAGGCGCGGGCGTCATGGGCGAGGCCGGACCAGAGGCAATCATGCCGCTGACTCGCACTGCTAATGGCTCGCTTGGAGTCCGGGCGGTGGATTTAGGCCAGGGTCAGGGCGGCGGAATGTCCATCAACATCGGCGATATCAACTTCAATTCCCAGACGCAGCAGCCAGCCAGTCAGGGCATTGCCAGCGCCGCTGGCCGCCAGCTGACGGATGCGATTGTGCGTACGGTCAACGATGAAGTCAGCCGCCCCGGCACGCCTCTCTGGCGGGCAATCAAAGGAGTTTAACCTTGGCCACTGAAACCTTTACCTGGTGCCCGCGCGTTGGCGCGCAAGGCGATACCAGCTTCCGGACCCGCAAGGCGCAGTTCGGGGACGGATATGCCCAGGTGTCCGGCGACGGCATCAACCCCAGGACACCGCAGTGGAGTGTCAGCTTTACCGGAAAGGAGGCTTATATCCTGGAGATAAAAACCTTTCTCGAACGGCATGCAGGGTGGAAGTCTTTCCAGTGGAAACCTCCGCTTGAGTCCATGGGGCTTTACCGATCCGAATCCATCAACATTGTCACCCATGGTGCTGGTCTCTACACCCTCAGCACCACCTTCACACAGGCGTTTCACCCATGAGTATTACATCTGACGTACAGAAGCTGGAGCCCGGCGAGAAGGTCAGGCTGCTGGAGGTGGACGGCTCGGCGTTCGGCGCGGGGATCCTGCGCTTTCACAACGAGAACATTCCTCATACAGAGGCCGAGCTTGCCGCAGCGGGTGGCGATGAAGACCGCCTCGATCCGAAATCGCTCTGGTGGCAGGGTCTGGAGTACAGCGCCTGGCCGTTCCAGCTAGAGGGGCTTGCCTTCAGCAGCGACGGGCAGAGCGCCAGGCCAAAACTGACCGTGGCAAACATCAAAGGGACCATCGGCGCGCTGTGCCGCCGGTTCCAGGGCATGGCCCGGGCGAAAGTCATCATTCATGACACCTTTGCCCACTATCTGGATGCCCGCAATTTTTCGCAGGGCAACCCGGATGCCGACCCACTGGAGGAGCGCAGGCAGGTCTTCTATGTGGATCGCAAATCCGGCGGTGATGACGAAACGGTGGAGTTTGAGCTGTCCAGCCCCGCCGAGCTGCGCGGCCAGCAGATCCCGACGCGGCAGATCCAGCCGCTGTGCACCTGGTGCATGCGGGGCTGGTACAAAACCGGTAATGGCTGCACCTACGCCGGGCAAAACGGCTGGTTCGATAAAGACGGCAATCGGGTGGATGATCCTGCGCTGGATGTGTGTTCCGGACTGCTCTCGACCGGCTGTAAGCCGCGCTTCGGTGAAAACGAGGAGCTTGATTATGGCGGGATGCCGGGGGCGTCCCTTCTGAGGAGTTAACCATGCGCAGTAAAACTATCAGCGCCATCATGGAGCACGCTGAATCAGCGTTCCCCTCTGAGTGCTGCGGCCTGGTTATCCAGAAGGGCCGGGTTGAAAAATACATCCCGTGTGAGAACCGCGCTGCCGAGCCCGGCGAGCAGTTCGAGATCGCGCCGGAGGAATATGCCGCAGCAGAGGACCAGGGCACGGTGGTGGCGGTGGTTCACAGCCACCCCGGCGACGGCGCAACCACACAGCCCAGCGAGCTCGATATGCTGATGTGTGATGCCACCGAGGTGCCCTGGGTGATCGCGTCATGGCCAGAAGGTGATATCCGCACCATCATGCCCCGTGGCGATCGCCCGCTGACCGGCAGGCAGTTCGTTCTGGGCCACGCCGACTGCTGGTCTCTGCTGATGGATTATTTCCGTACAGAGCACGGCATCACACTGCCCAATTACAGCGTGGAGCGCCACTGGTGGGAGCAGGGCGAGAACCTGTATATGGATAACTGGCACGAGTGCGGCTTCCGGGAGTTCAGCGGGCCGCCGCGCCCGGGTGATGTGGTGATCATGCAGGTTCAGTCACCTGTGCCAAACCATGCCGGTGTGCTGCTGGAGGGAAACATGCTGCTGCACCACATGTACGGCCAGCTGAGCCAGCGGGTACCCTATGGCGGCTATTACCTCGACCGTACCATCAAAATTGTGCGTCACCAGGAGCTGATGTAATGGAGAACTGCACCGTGATCAAACTCAGCGGCTCGATGGCGCAGCGCTTCGGGCGAACGCATTACCGGGTGCTCGACTCTTCGAGGGAGGTATTCCGGGCGCTTTCCGCAACCATTGACGGCTTTGATGCATGGCTGCGTGAGGCGCGGGCGCTGGGACTTGATTTTGTCATCTTCCGCAACCGCCGCAATATCGGTGAGGATGAGTTCGGGATGTGCAGTGGCGGTAATGAGCTGCGCATTATCCCTGTTATCCGGGGCAGCAAGCGCGCGGGCGTATTCCAGATAGTGGCCGCTGCTGCGATCGCTGCCTTCGCCTGGTGGAACCCTATCGGGTGGACGGCCGCCACGCAGGGCGCACTGTATGCTGCTGCCGGATCTATGGCCGTCGGCGGCGTGGTGCAGATGCTGTCCCCGCAGGTATCCGGGTTGCGCTCGCGTGAGGATCCGGATAACAAACCCTCCTATGCCTTCGGCGGGCCGGTGAACACCACAGCTGCAGGGAATCCGGTACCGCTGCTGTACGGTCAGCGCGATATCGGCGGAGCCATCATATCAGCGGGCATCTACACCGAAGACCAGCAGTAACTTATCTCTTTCTACTACGGCCGCCTCTGAGCGGCTTTTTTTATGGGCGCAATATGACCACCAAAATCAAAGGCCGCAAGAGCGGCAGCAAAAAGGGGCATACCCCGGTTGAGTCTCCGGACAGCGCCCAGTCGATCGCCCGCGCCAAAATGCTGATTGCCCTGGGTGAGGGGGAGTTTGCCGGCGGGCTGACGGGCCAGACGATTTTTTTTGGTGACGGAACCTCTTATACACCGCTGCAGAATGCCGATGGCTCAGAGAACTTCCCCGGTGTGGTCTGGGAGTTCCGGTCCGGCGTACAGGATCAGCCTTACATTCAGGGATTTCCCGGCGTTGAAAATGAGCTGCGGCTTGAGTATGAGCTGAAATATGCCGTTCCCTACGTTCGTGCCATTTCGAACACGCAGTTGTCAGCGGTGCGGGTCCGCGTTGGCTGGGCGACGCTGCTGTGGCAGAAGGATAATGGCGATAAGGTCGGTACCCGTGTGGAGTACGCCATCGATCTGTCTGTTGATGGCGGCGCATACGAGACGGTGATTAACGGCGTTGTGGACGACAAGGTGACGACTCTCTACGAGCGAAGCCACCGCATAAACTTGCCGAAGGCCACTACCGGCTGGCAGCTGCGCGTGCGTCGGGTCACTCCGGACGCCACAAGCATCAACATCGTCGACACGATGAAAGTGCAGGCGGTAACTGAGATCATCGATGCCAAGCTTCGTTACCCTCACACCGCACTGCTGTACGTTGAATTTGATGCCCGGCAGTTCCCGAACGGCATTCCTCAGGTGGTGTGCAGCCCGCGCGGGCGGATCATCCGCGTACCGGATACTTACGATCCGGAGACCCGCACCTACAGCGGGACATGGACCGGCACGTTCAAATGGGCATGGACCGACAACCCCGCCTGGATTTTTTACGATATTGTCCTGAGCGAGCGCTTTGGCCTGGGTCAGCGCATTGGTACCGAACAGCTCGACCGCTGGGAGCTCTACCGCATCGCGCAGTACTGCGATCAGCTGATACCGGATGGCAGGGGCGGGATGGAACCACGCCACCGCTGTAACGTGTACATTCAGGACCGCGCCGAGGCCTGGACCGTGCTGCGCGATCTGGCGGCGCGGTTCCGGGGCATGACGTACTGGGGCGACGACCGCATGTATGTCCTGGCGGATATGCCGGACGACACCTGGCACATCTACAACCACGCTAATGTGGTGGACGGAAAATTTACCTTTTCAGACCCCAGCGAAACGACGCGCTACACCACAGCGCTGGTTAACTGGGACGATCCCAAAAACCACTACAAATCCACGCCCGAACCCGTTTACGACAACGATCTGGCAATGCGTTACGACTACCGGCAGATTGAACTGACAGCTATCGGGTGCGATCGGCAGTCAGAGGCCAACCGCCACGGGCGCTGGATATTGCTGACGAACGGCGCGGGTGAGGTGGTGACGTTCGCCACCGGTCTCGACGTGCCACCGGTAGGCAAGGTGATTGGTGTGGCCGCCAACGAGCTGGCCGGGCGGATCATTGGTGGCCGCATCAGCGCTGTGAGCGGGCGCAACGTTAAGCTCGACCGCGTGGCAGACGTTAAGCCCGGCGATCGCTTGTTCGTTAATCTGCCTTCCGGCCAGGCGCAGGCGCGTACGGTTCAGGCTGTTAACGGCGATACAGTCACGGTAACCACGCCCTGGAGCGAGACGCCGGAAGCGGAGAGTAACTGGGCCGTAGAAGCAGACGACCTGTATATGGCGCTGTTTCGCGTGACGGGTGTCACCGACAATAACGACGGCACCTGGGCGGTCAGCGGTACAACGTACAACCCGGATCTTTATTTTGCCGTGGATCACGGTGCCCGCCTTGATGAGCGTCCGATCAGCGTCATTCCGCCGGGTGTCCAGGCACCGCCGGACAATGTCACAATCGACAGCTATTCGCAGGTCAGCCAGGGGATCGCCGTCACCACGATGCGCGTGGCGTGGGATTCTGTCGCCGGGGCGATCGCGTATGAGGCAGAGTGGAGAAAAGACTCAGGTAACTGGGTCAGCATGCCACGCACCTCCACTCAGGGCTTTGAGGTGCCGGGGATCTACGCCGGGCGCTACCTGGTTCGCGTGCGCGCCATCAATGCAATGGACGCATCGAGCGTCTGGAGCTTCTCGGATGAGGTGGTGCTGACGGGTAAGGTCGGTAATCCGCCGAAGCCGGTGGGCCTCACCGCATCGGATAACGTGGTGTTTGGCATCGAGCTTAACTGGGGGTTCTCTGAAAACACTGGTGACACGCTGAAGACGGAGATTCAGTACAGCGTTACCGGCTCAGAGGACGATGCCATGCTGCTGGCCGACGTGCCATACCCGGCACGTAAGTATCAGCAGATGGGCCTGAAGGCAGGGCAAATTTTCTGGTACCGCGCGCAGCTGGTGGACCGAACCGGTAATGAGTCAGGTTACACCGACTGGGTGCGCGGGCAGGCGAGCATCGATGTCTCTGACATCACCGACGCCATCCTGGAGCAGATCAAAGATACTGAGCTTTTCAAAGACCTGATCGAGAACGCCGTGGAGGCGAGCCAGACCGTTGCGGACATGGCCGCCACGATAGCCGAAAACGCTGACCAGCTGGCGGCGGCCGTTGGGGCGACCCGGGAAACCGCCGAAGGCGTTATCCAGAATGCGCTGGCGATCGCAGAGGTTGTGTTCCGTCAGTCTGCCCAGCAGGGAGCAAGCACCGCGCAGTTCGAGCAGCTGCGCGAGGTGATCGCCACTGAGACGGAGGCCAGGGTTACTGACGTTACGCGCCTTGAGGCGTCAACGGAGCAGAACGCGGCGGGTATTACCGAAGTGCGCCAGGCACTGGCCACCGAGGAGGAGGCGCGGGCGACGGCGGTTACCCAACTGACAGCAGCCACCAAAACCGCTTCTGATAAAGCCGATGCGGCAGCTGAAGCAGCTGGTGCTGCAGCAGAGGAAAGCGCGCAGAACACCGCGGCGATCACCGAGCTCGACCAGGTGGTCACCACGCTGGACAGCTCCACCGCTTCCCGGTTCGAAGAGATCGCCGGCAAAACGGACTCTGCCAGCGGCGGCGTACAGAACACGGCGATCGCGCTGATTCAGAGCACCCTGGCGAACGTCAACCTGCAGCAGCGCATGAGCGTGCAGTATGGCGACAGCAAGGCGGGGATCCAGCGCGTTGATAACGTGATGGCGGATGCCAGCCGGGCGGTCAGCGAGTCACTGAAAACGCTGGACGCGGCGGCAGGCGGCGGAACGTCTAACGTCACAGACCTTGCCAGAACGCTCGCGGATTTCTCGCAGGTATCTGCGCAGCGCATTAACTCCATGACCGTGACAATGAACGGGCAGACGGCGGCGATCACGCAAAATGCCCAGGCTACTGCTGACCTCAACGGCAACATCAATGCGATGTTTAACATCAAGGTCGGTGTTGCCAGCAACGGACAGTATTACGCTGCAGGCATGGGGATCGGCGTTCAGAACTCACCGTCAGGAATGCAGTCGCAGATCGTCTTCCTGGCTGACCGGTTCGCCGTTACCACCACCGCAGGTAGTACGGTGACGCTGCCGTTTGTTATCCAGAACGGGCAGGTGATTATTCGGGAGACGCTCATTGGGGATGCAACCATTACGCGCGCCAAACTGGCCGAGACGATCGATTCAGTTAATTTCGTGCCAGCACAGACGGGTATGTCTATCAACTTCAGGACAGGAGCAGTGCAGATCAATGGCGCTAACGCAGGACAGGGTCGATTCACGCTCGACAATAACCGGCTCGTTTCTTATGACCAGTACGGACGCCCGGCGGCAGTGATGGGGCAGAGGCTGTAATGCAGACATTTATACAGGGGACTTCGTTTGATGCCATAAACTCAATGGCAGTTAACTACGTTATGGATGTTCTGGATATTTCCGGCACGGGTAGCAAAAGCTACCCGGTGGGATGCACCTATCAGGCGGCGCTAATTATCGAGTCGGTGGTGCAGGTAATGCCGACCACTAATCCGTATCAGATAAACATTTCAGGGAATACGGTTTCGTGGAACGTGGCCACGCCGATCCGGCTGGCAGTTTTCGCCTCGCCCAATGCGGGGCGGGAGTCGGATTATTACGGGTTCTCTCTCTATTCCTACGACAGCAACGGTAACCGGACAATCAAACTTGCGCCTGACTTCACCCCGTTTTGCCTGGTGAGTGTGATTGATGTTCCGCCCGGAAGCCAGAACATTGCAACATCCATACCGCTAAGCAACAAGATCGTGACGTTCATTAGAGCGAGGGATGGAGATACGGCAAGAATGCCGACCTCGTTCTATTCGTCGCAGTACAACGCAGGGGGGAATTACGGCTTCTCGTTCGTGCAGACGGGCGGCATGACGCAGACGGGCTGCCGGATGTACATCTTCTCAAACTATCTGGTTAACATCCCGACGCATGGTTTTTTCCTGTACCGGGACGGCGCCATGGTGTGGCACAGCAACTGCCTGCCACTGAACATGCGACTTCTGGCGGGGGATGTAACGTCGGCAGGCCCCATGGCAGTCACGCCCGGCATCACTTCAGGAATTTATATTCCACAGGACCCATCGAACCCCCAGTACGGAGGCTACCTGAACATGAACTGCTCAAGCGCGGGTATTTCTGGTGGCGTCTGGAAGGCGTCCTCAGCTGTGGTCTATTCCAGCCGGATTATTTCGTCCAGTGAGGCTGCTGCGTTCAAACCGTGGGCTATCAGTGGCAGGGTTGGCCTCATCGACTGCAGCATTTACGATCAGTATTACCCCTATGCGCTCGGGCTGGTTTAGCCCGCCTGCCATTTCCATATTTCATCCTGAACCCGCTGCGTGCGGGTTTTTTTATGTCCGGAGAACACATGATTTACACCACTGGCACGATCGCTGGCAGCGGCAGCACACTCACTGGTACCGGCACCAATTTCACCGCAGCGGGCACACTTATCCGCAACGGTTGTACTGTAATCGTGTTGACCAGCCCGCCACAGGCATTCCAGATCACCGGCGTTACCAGCGCCACGCAGCTGGCAGTGTCGCCCGCTGTTAACCCGGCAATCCCGGCAGGCACGCGTTACGCGATCCTGCTCAGCGATTCGTTAAGCGTTGATGGCCTGGCGCTGGATATTGCTGAGACGTTTGGCATGTATCAGCGCTACATGGGCGGGTTTGCCGACGTCATGACCGGCACGGGAAATGTAACTATCACTATTAACGGTGTGGCTGTAACCGTGCCCGCGCAAAAGTCTCTCGCTCAGAAAGACGCTTCTGGCGGCGTACCCGTTAACCAGGGTGGTACCGGGTCGACAACAGCTGCCGGTGCCCGCAGTAATCTGGGTATCAGCGATAAACAGCTTAACTCAGTAGACGGAAAAAGCGGCGGCAACATTACCACGGCGGTATCGTCGCCAGGCTTTATCGCAGGCTCTTCACCTACGCCCTCGGCTCAGGGACATTATTTTGGCTGGAACGAATATGGTGACGGTGCTGCGATTTTGCAAAACAACCGGGGCGGCGGATCCGGTGGTTTCCGATTCCGCACGGTTAACAGCACGAACACTGCGGAAATATCTGTTTTTCATCTGGCTTACACGGGAGTTGGCTATGCTCCTGGCGGATGGCAGACGGGATCTGATGAGCGCATTAAAGAGGATATCAATGATATCGATCCAGATTTCGCCCTGAATGCTGTGCTGAATCTGAGACACGTCACCTTCAAAATGCGGGACCGTCCCGACGGAGAGGGTGGCTGGGTGACTGGCGAACGCAGCGTGGGCTATCTCGCCCAGGATCTGGAGCAATATCTGCCAGATGCGGTGAATACTGCTGAAATATCTGAGGCGCTACCGGGTTACCGCTGTCGTGGTGATAATAATGAGCTGCTGGTAGTTGAGGGCATGAAAAGCATTGACCCCGGCAAAGCAGGTGCGGCACTGAATGGCGCAGCCATAAAGGCGCTTTACCGTATCATGAATGATGAAAATACAGAGCTTCGGAATGAAGTATCTGAGTTAAAGGAAATGATTAAGAAACTAATGGATCAGTCCAGCGCTGAAAATCAATAGGCCGCACCGTCTTGATCTGACCCCTCTTTGAAACTACTGTTCATATATACAGTATTTAACATGGAGGGGCACAGAGTGGCTAAATATTCAGACATTGGCGCGGCGTTCACCGCAGCCGTTAAACCAGATCCCAAACGAGGATTTGTCGTAACAACTGCTGATTTTGTGCAGCAGCTGGCGACGCGGCATCATCACTGGTCGCCTGAGCAGGCGAACCGGTGGATAGCGCGGTACCAGACTTATTTCCGGGACTATACCCCGCATGAGGGTGATGACCGGTGCTATTTCATGATCGGCATGGGGAGGATCCTCTAATGGGCTTTCCATCTCCGGCGCAGGACTACGTACTGCAACCGTTATGCCTCAACCAGCTGTTTAACATAAACGGCAATACTCTGCTGATAGAGACGTCGAGTGGCTGGGCGGTGATTGATAAGTCGAAGCGGCCAGACCCAGGCATTGTGCTGCTGGTGAACGTCGACGGCTACAACCAGTTCGCCCGCTGGATGGGCGATGCGCTGATAACGGAAGAAGGCGAGGCGATAGAGGGTGAGGCGCTGGACGACGTGACGGTTATCGGACCGGTTATCGCGCTGATAAATGCATTGGAACGGGGCGACGATTGCCCGGTGCTGTAAAGTATTTTGCCATGCATGGGGGGCCTGCAGGTTTGTAAGACGAAGCGTGAAATGCTCTCACCACTTTACAGAACGCAGTATTCAGATTTGCCGATTGTACTGGATAATTCAGCATGCGAAAAAAGAGTAATCATGCTTACCAATAAGAATAATCAGGCCCTGCATAAGCAGGGCCAGCGGCAGCTAAAAGGGCTGTTAAGCGACTTAGAGACCTTCAGGGCTGCCAGACAGCAGGTCAATCAAAATGCGGAAGCGTTGTTCATCTTCTGCATTACTGGCCTGCTCCAGACGGCATGCAAGCTTTGCGCAAATGGTTTTACGACTAAGGTCGCTGCCGCTGCGCATGATTTCTTTAACGATTTGCCCCAGCGTTTCCTGCTGCGAGTAAAGCTGCGCTTCGGCAAAATAACAGGCAATGTCTCCCGCAGAGTCAGGTTTAAAGCTATTCTGGCGCATAGTAAGTATCTCTTAAAAGAGTGATTAAAATGTCATCGAATGATGGTTCGCGAAAGTTATACAAAAAAACGAAACCTGTACAGAAAATTTTAACAAATTAAATGATTTTTTTCTTTGAAGAGCCCCACTCGTTGATAAAAAGAGTATGACTTAGTCGGCGGACATTTTAACTAGTCTGTCAGCTGGATGAATGGTGCGCTGGTGCTGGAAGAAGGTGAAGCGATAGAGGGTGTGGCGCTGGACGGCGTGACGGTTATCGGTGTGGTAATCGCGCTGATAAATGCTGTAAGAAGGGACGACGACTGCCCGGTGCTGTAAGGTAATTTAACGGGGGTTTTACCCCCATTTTACCCCAACAGTACCCCAGCCGAATTTAAGGCATAAAAAAACCAGCCGTAAGAGGCTGGTTTTTCTGGGATTATTTGGTCGGCACGAGAGGATTTGAACCTCCGACCCCCGACACCCCATGACGGCGATCGTTGCCATATTAGTAAAATTCTTTCCCCAAAACTCCGCGTAACTAACTGATCTAATAGCAATATTTTGGCAACTAAAAACACAAAAAAACAGCCAGAAAATTGAGGTTAACTGGCTGATTTATATATATTAACTATGCGAATCGGACGTTTGTTTGTGGAACAGTTCCCGGAACACCGGGTAGATATCCTCCTGATCGCGAATATGCTGCATAGCAAAGTTCTCAAACGTCGCCTGCAGATGCTCATACTCACGCCACAGGGTCTGATGCGCCCGACGGGTGATTTCGATATAGCTGTAGTAGCGCACCACCGGCAATATTTTCTTCGCCAGAATCTCATGACACAGCGGTGAATCATCGGCCCAGTTATCGCCATCCGACGCCTGCGCCGCATAGATGTTCCACTGCGCCGGATCGTAGCGCGCCTTAACCACCTCATCCATCAGCTTCAGCGCGCTGGAGACAATCGTCCCACCGGTTTCCTGTGAGTAGAAGAACTCATGCTCATCGACCTCCTTAGCCTGCGTGTGGTGGCGGATATAGACTACCTCTACGTTCTTATAGGTTCTGCTCAGGAAGAGATAGAGCAGAATATAGAAACGCTTGGCCATATCCTTGGTGGCCTGATCCATCGAGCCGGAGACGTCCATCAGGCAGAACATTACCGCCTGACTTGAGGGCTCTGGTCGTTTCTCATAGTTCTTGTAACGCAGGTCAAAGGTGTCGATAAAAGGCACACGTTCAATCTTCGCCCGCAGCTCGGCAATCTCCTTGCGCAGCCGCTCCTCTTCCAGCAGCTGTGCCGGCTCGCTCTTCGCAACGGTGGTGAGATCCTCTTCCAGCGCCCGCAGCTCGCGCCGTTTACCCGCCGTCATCGCCGTCCGGCGTGCCAGCGAGTTTTGCAGCGAGCGTACCACGCTGATGTTGGCTGGCACCCCGTTAGAGGTGTAGCCCGAGCGGTGCGTTTTGTACTCGTTAAGCTGCCGATGCTGATTTTTTTTCAGGTTCGGCAGGGCTAGATCTTCAAACAGCAGGTCAAGATACTCATCTTTTGAGATCTGAAAGACAAATTCGTCCTGGCCTTCGCCGTCCTGGCTGGCCTGACCCTGGCCGCTGCCTCCGCCGCCGCCACCTTGCGGACGTTCGATGCGGTCATTCTGCACAAAGTGATCGTTCCCCGGATGTACGCGGTTGCGCAGGCCACCACGTCCCTGGTGGAACATCGGTTCGCTGATATCTTCTGAAGGAATAGAGACGGACTCGCCGCTCTCTACGTCGGTCACCGAGCGCTTGTTGATCGCCTCAGAGATCGACTGCTTGATTTGCGATTTATAACGGCGCAAGAAACGCTGGCGGTTAACCGTGCTCTTGTTTTTGCCGTTAAGACGCCGGTCGATGAACCAGGTCATAAGCCCCCCGTACTGCATTTGCCAACTCTATGCTGCGGCGTAAAGCCGGATGCGCTGCACTTATCCGGCCTACGGTTCGCATCTTTAGTAGGCCCGGCAAGCAACGCGCCGCCGGGCTCCGGGCTATCAGGACGATTTACGAACGCGCAGATACCATTCGCACAGCAAACGCACCTGTTTGCGGGTGTAACCTTTCTCCATCATCCGGTCGACAAAATCGTCGTGTTTCTTCTGCTCATCCGTAGAGGTTTTAGCGTTGAACGAAATCACCGGCAGCAGCTCTTCGGTGTTCGAGAACATTTTCTTCTCGATAACCGTGCGCAGTTTTTCGTAGCTGGTCCAGTTCGGATTGCGACCGCTGTTATTGGCGCGGGCGCGCAGCACAAAGTTGACGATCTCGTTGCGGAAGTCTTTCGGGTTACTGATCCCGGCAGGCTTCTCGATTTTTTCCAGTTCGGCGTTCAGGGATTCACGGTCAAACAGCTGACCGGTATCCGGATCGCGATACTCCTGATCCTGGATCCAGAAGTCCGCATAGGTCACGTAGCGGTCAAAAATGTTCTGACCGTATTCAGAGTAGGATTCCAGGTAGGCAGTCTGGATCTCTTTGCCGATAAATTCGGCATATTTCGGGATCAGGTAGCCTTTCAGGAACTCAAGATAGCGTTCGGCCTGCTCCTGTGGGAACTGCTCGCGCTCAATCTGCTGCTCCAGCACGTAGAAGAGGTGTACCGGGTTGGCCGCAACCTCTGCGTGGTCAAAGTTAAAGACCCGAGAGAGGATTTTAAACGCAAAGCGCGTCGACAGGCCGTTCATCCCTTCATCTACCCCGGCGTAGTCCCGGTACTCCTGATACGACTTCGCTTTCGGATCGGTGTCTTTCAGGCTCTCGCCGTCATAGACGCGCATTTTAGAGTAGATGCTGGAGTTTTCCGGCTCTTTCAGGCGCGAGAGAATAGAGAAGCGTGAAAGCGTCTCCAGGGTTCCCGGCGCGCAAGGGGCATGCGTCAGCTCGCTGTGGTTAAGCAGCTTCTCGTAAATTTTAATCTCTTCCGAGATGCGCAGGCAGTAGGGCACCTTCACAATGTAAACGCGGTCAAGGAAGGCTTCGTTGTTCTTGTTGTTACGGAACGTCACCCACTCGGATTCGTTCGAGTGTGCCAGGATAATGCCGTTGAACGGCAGGGCGGAGATCCCCTCCGTACCGTTATAGTTCCCCTCCTGGGTGGCCGTCAGCAGCGGGTGCAGCACCTTAATAGGCGCTTTAAACATCTCGACGAACTCCATAACGCCCTGGTTGGCGCGGCACAGCGCGCCGGAGTAGCCGTAGGCGTCGGGATCGTTCTGGGCGTGGTTTTCCAGTTTACGGATATCGACTTTACCCACCAGCGCGGAGATATCCTGGTTGTTCTCATCGCCGGGCTCGGTTTTCGCAATGGCGATCTGTTCCAGAATAGAGGGCCATACCTTCACAACGCGGAACTTAGTGATATCGCCGCCGAACTCATGCAGGCGCTTAGCCGCCCACGGGGACATAATCGTGCCGAGATAGCGGCGCGGAACGCCATACTCTTTCTCAAGGATCTGCGCATCTTCCTGCGGGTTGAACAGGCACAGAGGGTGATCGTTAACCGGGCTACGCTCGCCGTTGGCGCTCAGCACGTAGATAGGCACGCGCTGCATCAGAGATTTCAGACGTTCAGCAAGCGAGGATTTACCGCCGCCGACCGGCCCCAGCAGGTAAAGGATCTGCTTCTTCTCTTCCAGCCCCTGTGCGGCATGTTTCAGATAGGAAACAATCTGCTCAATGGCATCTTCCATGCCATAAAACTCTTCAAACGCTGGATAACGTGCGACAACCCGATTCGAAAATAGACGGGAAAGCCTGGGCTCCAGAGCAGTATCTACCATCACGGGCTCGCCGATAGCCATAAGTAGCCGTTCTGCCGCGTTTGCATAGGCGCTGCGATCCTGGCGGCAAATGGTGAGAAACTCCTGCAGGGTGAACTCTTCGTCCTTGGCAGCTTCATAACGCTGGCGATAGTGATCGAATATATTCATGGCATGCCGTCCTTTCGTTTTAGCACAAGAAAAGAGCCGTTCATATGAATAGTGGAGGCTCCCGGAAGAGATAAGCTGAACGACGCTAGCTCTACTTCAGCACCGGAATGCAGCAACCCTTATGCCAGGTTGTGAACGCCAGCAGTTAACGCGCCCGCGATACACCTTCTTAAAATTAAGCGTAGATGGCATTTGCAAAACTTGCATTGGACGCGAATCTAATTTCAATGACATATCAATAACTCATCTGTATTTATTTTCTTTATAGATAAAGGGGGGGCAGGCGATTCATCTCTCTGTCATCTATCCGTAAGCAGGTTGTCATGCTAAAAAAGCATGCTGTTGCGTTCAGTTATATAATAATCAGCGAAAAAATTTGGGATGACGGAGGCGGGCGGTTACACTGCTCCCGCTGATTATTTGACTACAGGAAGGAAAGGATTGTGACCAAACTCAAATTTCTGGCGCTTGGTGTATTTATCGCATCATGTGCCGCAACGGCAAACGCAGCGGGCCCCTGGTCGATTGGCGCGGGTGTTGGTGTGCTTGAGACGCCTTATAAAGATTACGATCGCGATGTCGCCCCCGTTCCGGTGATCAACTACGAAGGCGAAAACTTCTGGTTCCATGGCCTGGGCGGCGGCTACTATCTCTGGAATGATGAGAGCGATAAGCTCTCTGTCACCGCTTACTACAATCCGTTCCACTTCCGGCCGAAAGATAGCGATGACTGGCAGCTGCGCCAGCTCGATAAGCGTAAATCTACGCTGATGGCGGGTCTCTCCTATGTGCATAACACCCAGTACGGTTTTTTACGCACCTCGCTGGCGGGCGACACGCTTGATAACAGCAATGGTATCACCTGGGATCTGGCCTGGCTCTACCGCTATACCAACGGCGGTCTGACATTGACACCGGGGATTGGTGCCGAGTGGAGCAGCGAAAACCAGAACGAATACTACTACGGCGTCTCGGGCCATGAGTCTCGTAGCAGCGGTCTGCGTACTTACGATCCGGACAGCGACTGGAGTCCTTACCTGGAGCTGAGCGCCAGCTACCAGCTGAACGATAGCTGGAGTGTATATGGCCTGGGCCGCTATACCCGTCTGGGTGATGAGATCAAAGACAGCCCGATGGTTGATAAGTCCTGGGCCGGCGTCTTCTCTACCGGGGTGACTTACAGCTTCTGATGTTTATACTCAGATGATGGTGAATTTAAACAGGGCGCTTGCGCCCTGTTTGTTTTTACGTCAGGAGAATCAACACAGGAGAAAACCATGGCAGAAAAACGTGTGCAGTTTGTCGACGGACAGCCGCTGGCCGCTATCGGCCAAGGCACGTGGTATATGGGTGAAAATCCCCGTCAGCGACAAAACGAGGTGGCAGCGCTTCGGGCGGGGCTCGACCTCGGCCTGACCCTTATCGACACTGCTGAAATGTATGCTGACGGTGGCGCAGAGGTGGTGGTAGGTGAAGCTATTATGGGCAGGCGCGACGAGGTGTTTTTGGTGTCGAAAGTCTACCCGTGGAATGCGGGAAGCCAAAAGGCGATTGCCGCCTGTGAAGCCAGCCTGCGCCGTCTCGGCACCGACTGTCTCGATCTCTATCTGCTGCACTGGCGGGGGAACTACTCTCTGGCCGAAACGGTAGAGGCGATGGAGACCCTGATCCGCCAGGGCAAAATTCGTCGCTGGGGCGTTTCCAATCTGGACTATGACGATATGCAGGCACTGTGGCGCGTTGAAGGCGGTCAAGCCTGCGCCACCAATCAGGTGCTGTATCATCTCGCTTCCCGTGGCATTGAGTTCGATCTGCTGCCCTGGTGCCAGCAGCACTCTCTGCCGGTGATGGCCTACTGTCCGCTGGCCCAGGCCGGACGTCTGCGCGATGGCCTGCTGGAAAACGCCACCGTTCGGGAGATCGCGCATGGGCATGGCGTAAGCGCCGCACAGGTGCTACTGGCGTGGGTTATTAGTCATCAAGGCGTGATGGCGATCCCGAAGGCTGCCAGCGTTACGCATGTGAAGGAGAACGCTGCCGCGCTTGAGGTAAACCTGAGCGAAGATGAGCTGAACCAGCTCGATCGTGCCTTTCCGGCACCGGGGCACAAAACGCCGCTGGATATGGTCTAGGGAAAACTGCCCTCTCTGGGTGAGAGGGCATAGCGTTTTTAATGATTAACGCTTGCTGACGCGAATGGTTTGCGCCAGGCGGGACGGTTTCTCTTCAGTCGTTTTCTGCGGAACGGTCACGCAGGCAGTCTCTACGCACACGAAGGTCTTATAACCGTCGTCCGGCATGTCGGTCATGCTGACAGAGAGCGCAGGGCCTGGGTTCCAGCCCACCACGTTGCTGTGATGGTGATGGATCACGTCGATAGTGCGATTCAGCGCGCCATCGTGGATCACGCTGCACGCTTCCGGGTTCAGATAAACACGATCGGTACGGTCCGGGAAAGTCTGCACGCCGTCGGCCAGGACATCTTCCTGCGCGTTATTTACCTTATCGATAAAGCGATCGCCCAGCCCGCTGACCTTCACCGCGCTGATGTCGCCCACGTTAAAGTAGGTATGCAGGGCGGAGGTGGTTTCAAACTCGCCGTGGGCTTCCAGCTCAATCTCACAGGTCTGGCAGAGCTTAAAGCGGGCAAAGAGAGTGAAATCGTGCGGCCACTGTTCACGGGTCGCGTCGCTGCTTTGCAGTTCAAAGGTCAGCACCACGCCGTTCTCATCTTCATTATGGGCTGTCAGCGTCCATGGCAGGATGCGGGCAATACCGTGAGCGGGCAGCCCCTGCTGCTGCGCCGGGCCAAACCACGGCCAGCACACCGGAACGCCACCGCGCAGCGCCACGCCATTTTTGAACGGCGTATTGTCGCTCAGCCACAGCACCTCCTCTTCGCCTGCCGGTTTAAAGGACAGCAGATGCGCGCCTTGCAGGGCAAAAGAGGCTTTCACCTGCGGGTGATTGATGACAATCAACTCCAGCTCGTCCAGCTGGCGGCGGGAAATAACCGGGGTAATGTTTTCGACTACCGGAAGAGCAAAAATTTTATTAATCATATTCGTTTCTCAATCCTCTGTCTTAAGCCAAAAAAAAGAGCGACCGAAGTCGCTCTTAAGTTGAGTGTCACATCTTATTTGGAGATGTGAGCAATCAGGTCCAGTACTTTGTTAGAGTAGCCGGTTTCGTTGTCGTACCAGGAGACCAGTTTAACGAAGTTGTCGTTCAGTGCGATACCTGCTTTGGCATCGAACACAGAAGTGCAAATTTCGCCGTTGAAGTCGGTAGAAACAACGTCGTCTTCGGTGTAACCCAGAACGCCTTTCATGTCGCCTTCAGAAGCGGCTTTGATGGCTTTCTTGATCTCTTCGTAAGACGCTGCTTTTTCCAGACGTACGGTCAGGTCAACAACGGATACGTTCGGAGTCGGAACGCGGAACGCCATACCAGTCAGTTTGCCGTTCAGTTCTGGCAGTACTTTACCTACTGCTTTAGCAGCACCGGTAGAGGACGGGATGATGTTCTGGGACGCGCCACGGCCGCCGCGCCAGTCTTTGTGAGACGGGCCATCAACGGTTTTCTGAGTAGCGGTAGTCGCATGAACGGTAGTCATCAGGCCTTCGATGATGCCGAAGTTGTCGTTGATCACTTTCGCCAGCGGTGCCAGGCAGTTGGTGGTGCAGGATGCGTTAGAAACGATGTCCTGGCCTTCGTATTTGTCAAAGTTAGCGCCTTTAACAAACATCGGGGTGTTGTCTTTAGACGGACCGGTCAGCACTACTTTTTTCGCGCCAGCAGTGATGTGCTTACGAGCAGTTTCGTCGGTCAGGAAGATACCGGTAGCTTCAGCAACAACGTCAACGCCGATTTCGTCCCATTTCAGGTTAGCCGGGTCTTTTTCAGCGGTAACACGGATGGTTTTGCCGTTAACAACCAGATGGCCGTCTTTGACTTCAACGGTGCCGTTGAAACGACCGTGAGTTGAGTCATACTTCAGCATGTACGCCATGTAGTCAGCGTCTAACAGATCGTTGATACCAACGATTTCGATGTCAGAACGTTCCTGAGCAGCACGGAAAACAATGCGACCGATACGGCCAAAACCGTTGATACCTACTTTGATAGTCATATATTCCACCAGCTATTTGTTAGTGAATAAAAGGTTGGCTGTAAAATTACAAAAACCTTACGCAGCGTCAAGCGGAATCGTGTCAATCATTGCGACAAATCAATCCTGTGCATAACCTTTGCGCGGCGATGTCGTCTCACTATTCCAATCAGCTACAACCCGTATGGGGCCGCCGGCGTGGATTTTAAAGGGCATGCAGGATAAAAACGTGAAATAGATCACAATTCCTCCGCTACATTTTCGCACCGCCTAAGTTTAGAACAAAAGTCAGGACGCCACTGTTAATGTTTTGTTAGAATCAGACAAAAGATGTAAATGAACCTATAGCGAGAAGCAAGCATATGGCTAATGAATCCTCTCAGGATGACCTGAAAAACAGCCTTACTGAAATGCAGTTTTATGTGACGCAAAATCACGGTACAGAGCCACCGTTTAGCGGTAAGCTGTTGCATAACAAGCGCGAAGGCGTTTATCACTGCCTGGTGTGCGATGCTGCGCTGTTCAACTCCCAGAGTAAATATGACTCCGGCTGCGGCTGGCCGAGCTTCTACGAGCCGGTAAGTGAAAATGCGATCCGTTATCTCAACGATTACTCACATGGCATGCAGCGAATTGAGATCCGCTGTGGCAATTGTGACGCCCATTTGGGCCATGTTTTCCCTGATGGCCCGAAGCCAACAGGGGAGCGTTTCTGCGTCAATTCCGCCTCTCTGAGCTTCAACGATGAGGCCGATGGCGAGCAGATCAAGGGCTAGAGAATCGATTCAGCAAATTATTCCACCAAAGCAGGTGAACGATGGAAATTAATGAGCTTGTGGCCAGCATGACGCCTGAGGTGTATCAGCGTTTGGCGACCGCAGTAGAGACCGGAAAATGGCCCGATGGCGTGGCGCTAACCCCGGAACAAAAAGAGAACAGCATACAGCTGGTAATGCTTTGGCAGGCGCGTCACAACACTGATGCGCAGCATATGACCATCGATACCAACGGTCAGATGGTGATGAAGAGTAAACAGCAGCTGAAAGAGGAGTTTGGCATCACGCCCAAACCGATCGCGACATTCAAGTAGGTAGGTAGAATGTGTAGGCCCGGTAAGCGTAGCGTTACCGGGCGTTAGTTATGCGTGCGTCTCTACCCAATCCGCCAGCGTATAGAGCGTCGCGCCCTCTGACGCCATGTCCATAAACGCCTGGGCGCTATCCTGCTTGCCGATATTGACTCCCCGGCAGCCGTCGGTAATCAGGTTGACCTGATAGCCCAGCTGCAGTGCATCCAGCACGGTAAACTTCACGCAGTAGTCCGTCGCCAGACCCAGCACGATAAGCTCGGTGACGCCGCGCATGCGTAGCCAGGCGTCCAGGCCGGTTTTCTGCTTATGACCGTTGTCGAAAAAAGCGCTGTAGCTGTCGATGACCCGGTTTTCACCCTTGTGAAAGATCTCGTCAATGGCTTTTTGCTGAAGCAGAGGATGCAGTTCAGCCCCTTCGCTTCCCTGTATGCAGTGATCTGGCCAGAACGTTTGGGGCAGATTATCCAGCGTTCCCTGAGTATAGGGCTCTACGCCGTGCTGGCTGGCGAAGCTGCCGTGATCGGCCGGATGCCAGTCCTGACTGGCTACCACCGCCTCGCCACGGGCTTTACACCAGTCGATCAGCGCGTTAGCCACGTCTACTATGCTATCGCCCTCCGGCACCGCCAGCGCCCCACCGGCGCAAAAATCGTTCTGTATATCCACCAGCAAGAGTGCTCGTTGCGTCATCACAGGCTCCTTATTCGTCGGGGGTTAGCTCACCGCGCAGGTTCTGGGCCATCGCCTGACGAATGGCGTCCGCATCCAGATCCTGGCTCAACAGCCAGTGTAGCTTAGTCAGGGTCGCTTCAACCGTCATGTCCGCGCCGCCAATGACCCCCGCATGCGCCAGAGCGTTGCCGGTGGCGTAGCCGCCCATATTGACCTTGCCGGACATGCACTGGGTAAGATTCACCACCACAATGCCGCGCGCGCTCGCTGCCTCCAGCTCCCTGAGAAACTCGCCGTTCTGCGGCGCGTTGCCTACGCCGTAGGAGCGCAGGATCAGCGCCTTCACCGGCTGGCGCAGGAAGTTGCGCACTACGTCGGCCGAAATCCCTGGATAGATCGTGACCACGCCAATGGGCTGCGGGGTGATACGGTGAACGATCAGCTCGCCATTGCAGCCTGGCGCGCCAGGGTTGCCGAGGCGGCGAATATGGATCCCCGCCTCCAGCAGCGGCTGCAGGTTAGGGGAGTCGAAGGCGTTAAAGCCGTCCGCGTGGGCTTTCGTGGTACGGTTGCCGCGAAAAAGACGGTTGTTGAAGAACAGCGTCACTTCGTTAATCGGGAAGTTCGCCGCCACGTAGAGGGCATTAAGCAGGTTAATCTGCCCGTCGGAACGCAGCTCGGCGAGGGGGATTTGTGACCCTGTCACAATTACCGGCTTGCCAAGATTCTCCAGCATGAAGGACAGCGCCGAGGCGGTGAAGGCCATGGTGTCGGTGCCATGAAGAATAACAAAGCCGTCGTAGCGATCGTAGTTAGCCTTGATATCGTCTGCGATATGCTGCCAGTCTTCCGGGGTCATATCCGACGAGTCCATCAGCGGATCGTATTCATGGATAGTAAAATCCGGCATCTCCGGGCGATGGAACTCGGGCATCAGCGCCAGCTGGCGTTGCAGATGACCAGAGACCGGAATGTAGCCCTGCTCTGAGCGCTGCATACCGATGGTCCCGCC
Source organism: Pseudescherichia sp. AS216 (assembly GCF_037152055.1). NCBI lineage: Bacteria > Pseudomonadati > Pseudomonadota > Gammaproteobacteria > Enterobacterales > Enterobacteriaceae > Pseudescherichia > Pseudescherichia sp. AS216. Next base: position 888,683 of record NZ_JBBCMV010000001.1, read on the forward strand.
GGTGTAGGCGACGTAAATTGATTTTTTTTGCATGGTTGTCAGTTCTTGTACCGCAAAGAAAATCCCCCCGATGACGGGGGGAGATGGGTTATTTAATGTTGGCGCAGGTCAGGCAAAACGCGTAGCGGCTTTGCGGATCGTTAAATACCGCCAGCTTGTCGGTCTCAGCTTTTACCGTATCTGCCGCCGCGGCCAGCGGGGCAGGCAGATAGGCCTGCAAGGCTTGCGGCAGCATGGCGCGGATCTCACCGGAGAAACCGTCCATCAGGCGGGCCAGGAAGGTCGGCTCATCCTGGTAGTACTCGATGTGCCACTGCTTCAGCTTCGCCAGCTCGGCGGCCTTCGCCACGGCATCGTCAAAGTCACCCAGCGCATCCACCAGACCGTTGTTTTTCGCATCCTCGCCGGTCCAGACGTGCCCCTGAGCAATCTTATCTACCTGCTCCGGCGTTGACTTACGCGCCTGGGCGACCAGAGAGATAAAGCGCTGGTAGCCGTTCTCGATGCTCAGCTGCATCAGCTGCTGCACCTGCGGCGGCAGGGCTTTAGTGACCGAGACATCCGCCAGCGGAGAGGTCGCCACGCCGTCGGTGTGGACGCCTAGCTCATCAAGGCTCTTCTCAACGGTGTTGATCACCCCGAAGATACCGATGGAGCCGGTAAGTGTGCTGGGGTTAGCCACGATGTAGTTGGCCGGGGTAGAGATCCAGTAGCCGCCCGATGCGGCCATACCGCCCATGGAGACCACCACCGGTTTGCCCGCCGCTTTCGCTGCGGCCAGTTCTGCGCGGATCACTTCCGAGGCGCTGACGCTGCCGCCAGGGCTGTTAACCCGCAGCACGATGGCTTTAACATTAGGATCGATGCGGGCGTCGCGGATCTGCGCGGCGGTGGTGTCACCGCCGACGTTGCCCGCCGTCTCTTCACCGTCCATGATGGCGCCGTTGGCAAAGATCACCGCAACGCTGCTGCCCACCTCGCTCGGTTTTTTCAGCGGATAGTCATACATGCTGATGGCGCGATAGTTTTTATCCACATCGCTCCAGCCAAACTGTTTGACCAGCACTTTTTCAGCATCGGCGCTGCTGCCCAGCGTATCCACCAGCTTGTTGTCCAGCGCGTATTTGGCAGTATCGCCGCCGACCTTGCTCAGGCCATCAAGCACGCCCTGCGCGCCAGGGAAGACCTGCTGCGGGGTGATTTGACGGTTAGCGGCAATCGTGCCGAGATAGTTCTGCCACAGCTCGCCAATCCAGCGGCTGTCTGCTTCCCGCGCGGCAGGGGACATATCGTCACGGATAAACGGCTCAACGGCGGACTTATAGGTGCCGACGCGGAAAACGTGAGTCGAGACCTTCAGCTTGTCGAGCAGAGACTTGTAGTAGAGACCGTTGGTGGCAAAGCCATGCAGATCCACCACGCCCTGCGGTGAGAGCCACACTTTATTGGCAAAGCTGGCAAGGTAGTACTGCCCCTGGCTGTAGTTATCCCCGACGGCGTAGACCGGCTTACCGCTGTCGCGGAACGCCTTCAGCGCTTTGCCGATGTACTGCATTGAGGGCTGATCGGCCCCGGCAAAGTTTTTCAGATCGAGGACAATGCCGGTAATATTGCGGTCGGCCTGCGCCTGGCGGATGGTCTCCACGATATCAAACAGAGAGTTCTCCTGCAGGCGGTCTGAGCTCGCGCCAAACAGCTGGCGACCCAGCGCGCTGAGCTTGCTGCTGCTGGAGGGTTTGTCCACCACCACGCCGGTGATATCCATCAGCAATGCTCCCCGGCTGGTATGCTCAGCCGGGCCGGAGCTCAGCTGCATCCAGATGCCGACGCCCACCAGAATCAACAAGATGAAAAAAATGTTGAACACCAGTTCGCGCACAAAATTGAGCGCTCGCCACGTCCATTTAAAGAATCCGGCAATAATCCGCCAAAGGGTTCGCATGTCTTCTCCCTAACCTGTTTAACAACCACCGCACCCCGTGCGGGAATGTGCGGTTATCCTAATTACCCGACGGCCTCTTGTCAGCAGGAATCACCGTCGACGCTGTAACAAAGTTCCCGCGCATGTTAATTTTATGCCCAAATTTGATGACAGGAGTTAACTAATGGACGCACTTGAACTGCTCGTTAACCGTCGTAGCGCCTCCCGGCTGGCTGAACCTGCACCGGCAGGCGAGATGCTGGAAAACATTTTGCGTGCCGGCATGCGTGCGCCGGACCACGGTACGTTACAGCCGTGGCGCTTTTTCATCGTAGAGGGGGAAGGGCGCGAGCGCTTTAGCCAGCTGCTGACCCGGGCGGCCACCGAGGCCGGACAGGATGAGAAAGGTATCGACAAGGCCCGCAGCGCGCCGTTTCGTGCTCCGCTCATCATTGCGGTGGTTGCGCACTGTGAAGCACATCCGAAAGTGCCGCACTGGGAGCAACTGCTTTCCGCAGGTTGCGCGGTGATGGCGATGCAGATGGCGGCACAGGCGCAGGGCTTTAACGGCATCTGGCGCAGCGGGCCGTTGACCGACAGCCCGGTGGTGCGCGAAGCGCTGGCGTGCCGCGAGCAGGATCAGATCGTGGGCTTCCTCTACCTTGGCACGCCGCAGCTGAAAGCCGCTACCACGGTGAGTATCCCGGACACATCCCCTTTCGTCCGCTATTTCTAAGCGCTACCATAGCGCTATTAATGAGTCAGGAATCGTATTGACAGGAGATGTCCATGAGCGAGCAGGCTATTCGTTTAACACAGTACAGCCACGGGGCAGGCTGCGGATGCAAAATTTCGCCAAAGGTGCTGGAGACCATTCTGCACAGCGAGCAGGCGAAATTTGTCGATCCTAACCTGCTGGTAGGCAATGAGACGCGGGATGACGCGGCGGTGTACGATCTCGGCAACGGGACCTGCGTCATCAGCACGACCGATTTCTTTATGCCGATCGTGGATAATCCCTTCGACTTTGGCCGCATCGCCGCCACCAACGCCATTAGCGATATCTTTGCCATGGGCGGCAAGCCGATCATGGCGATTGCGATCCTCGGCTGGCCGATCGCCACGCTGCCGCCAGAGATCGCCCGGGAGGTGATCGAGGGCGGACGCTTTGCCTGCCAGCAGGCGGGGATTGCGCTGGCCGGGGGCCACTCCATTGACGCCCCGGAGCCGATTTTTGGCCTGGCGGTCACCGGCGTTGTGCCGACCGCGCGAGTGAAGAAAAACAGCACCGCCGAGGCCGGGTGCAAACTGTTCCTGACCAAACCGCTGGGGATCGGCGTTCTGACCACCGCCGAGAAAAAATCGCTGCTGCAACCGGAGCACCAGGGGCTGGCGCGGGACGTCATGTGCCAGATGAACATCGCTGGCGCAGCCTTTGCGAACATCCCAGGGGTGAAAGCCATGACCGACGTCACCGGCTTTGGCCTGCTCGGTCATCTGAGCGAAGTGTGCCAGGGGGCAGGCGTTCAGGCGCAGGTCCGCTATGAGGCGGTGCCCAAGCTGCCCGGTGTAGAAGAGTATATTGCCAGGGGCGCGGTACCGGGCGGTACGCAGCGCAACTTTGCCAGCTACGGCCACCTGATGGGCACGATGCCGCAGGCATGGCGGGATCTGCTCTGCGATCCGCAAACCTCCGGCGGCCTGCTGCTGGCGGTTTCACCGGAGGCGGAAGATGAGGTGAAAGCCACCGCCGCCGAGTTTGATATCTCCCTGAGCGCCATCGGCGAGCTGGTGACTGCCCGTGCAGGTCGCCCAATGATTGAGATTATTTAAGCAATGCGGTTGTTTATTGCCGAAAAACCCAGCCTGGGCCGTGCCATTGCCGACGTGCTGCCAAAGCCGCACCGCAAGGGCGACGGCTATATCGAGTGTGGCAACGGCCAGGTGGTGACCTGGTGCATCGGTCACCTGCTTGAGCAGGCGCAGCCGGATGTCTATGACAGCCGCTACGCCCGCTGGAGCCTGGCGGATCTGCCGATCGTGCCGGAGAAGTGGCAGCTGCAGCCGCGCGCTTCGGTCACCAAGCAGATCAACGTGATCAAGCGTCTGCTTGGCGAGGCCAGCGAGATTATTCACGCCGGTGACCCGGATCGCGAGGGGCAGCTGCTGGTGGATGAGGTGCTCGACTATCTCCAACTCCCGGCGGAGAAGCGTCAGCGTGTCCAGCGCTGTTTGATTAACGATCTCAACCCGCAGGCGGTAGAGCGGGCGATTGGTCGCCTGCGCGCCAACAGCGAATTTATTCCGCTCTGCGTCTCGGCGCTGGCGCGGGCAAGGGCCGACTGGCTTTACGGCATCAATATGACCCGCGCCTGGACGCTGCTGGGGCGCAACGCGGGCTACCAGGGGGTGCTCTCGGTAGGGCGCGTCCAGACGCCGGTGCTGGGGCTGGTGGTGCGCCGCGATGAAGAGATTGAGAACTTTGTCGCCAAAGATTTCTTTGAGGTGAAGGCGCATATCGTCACGCCGAAAGAGGAGCGCTTTACCGCGCTCTGGCAGCCGAGCGAGGCCTGCGAGCCGCATCAGGATGAAGAGGGGCGTCTGCTCAACCGGACGCTGGCGGAGCACGTGGTCAAACGCATCTCCGGCCAGCCCGCGCACGTCACGCGCTATAACGACAAGCAGGAGTCGGAGCCTGCGCCGCTGCCGTTCTCGCTCTCTTCGTTACAGATTGAGGCGGCGAAGCGTTTCGGGCTAAGCGCGCAGAACGTGCTGGATATCTGCCAGAAGCTTTATGAGACCCACAAGCTGATCACCTATCCGCGCTCTGACAGCCGCTATCTGCCGGAGGAGCACTTCGCCGGACGCCATTCCGTGATGAAGGCCATTGGCGTCCATGCCCCGGATCTACTCCCACAGCCGGTGGTGGATACGGATCGGCGTAACCGCTGCTGGGACGATAAAAAAGTCGATGCCCACCATGCGATTATCCCCACGGCGCGCAGCAGCACAGTAAACCTGCATGACAATGAAGCGAAGGTCTATGGCCTGATTGCCCGCCAGTATCTGATGCAGTTCTGCCCGGATGCGGTGTTCCGCAAGTGCGAGATCGAGCTGGATATCGCCAACGGTAAGTTCCTGGCGAAGGCGCGTTTTCTGGCGCAGGCCGGGTGGCGAACCCTGCTCGGCAACAAAGAGCGTGATGAAGAGAACGACGGCACGCCGCTGCCGGTGGTGGCGAAGGGCGATGAGCTGTTGTGTGAAAAAGGTGAGGTGGTTGAGCGTCAGACCCAGCCCCCACGGCCCTTTACCGATGCCACGCTGCTTTCGGCAATGACCGGGATCGCGCGCTTCGTGCAGGATAAGGATCTGAAAAAGATCCTGCGCGCCACCGATGGCCTGGGAACGGAAGCAACCCGCGCCGGAATTATTGAGCTGCTCTTTAAGCGCGGTTTTCTGCATAAGAAGGGGCGAAGCATTCTCTCTACCGATGCGGGACGAGCGCTGATCCACTCTCTGCCGGAGATGGCCGCCAGGCCGGACATGACCGCCCACTGGGAGTCGGTTCTGACGCAGATCAGCGAGAAGCAGTGCCGCTACCAGGACTTTATGCAGCCGCTGGTGGGCACGCTCTATCAGCTGATCGACCAGGCGCGCAGCACGCCGGTTCGCCAGTTTAAAGGGATTGTTGCGCCGGGCGGCGGCACCAAAAAGACATTTAAAAAGAAGAAGAGTTCAGCATAAAAAAGCCCGGTGGCACTGCGTTTACCGGGCCTATAACGGCGCGAACCGTAGGCCGGGTAAGGCGCAGCCGCCACCCGGCGTAGCCGTAGAATTAAATTACCCCTTGCCCGATCATCGCGTCGGCCACCTTCACAAACCCGGCAATGTTTGCCCCACGCACGTAGTGGGTCTGTTTGCCTTCCCCACCGTACTCCACGCAGGCGTTGTGGATATCCAGCATGATATGGTGCAGGCGGGCGTCTACTTTCTCCGCCTTCCAGCCCAGACGCGCTGCATTCTGCGCCATCTCCAGACCGGAGGTGGCGACCCCGCCCGCGTTAGCGGCTTTACCCGGCGCAAAGAGCACGCCCGCCTCAAGGAACAGATCGGTGGCGTCGATGGTGGTGGGCATATTCGCCCCTTCCGCCACCGCCTTCACACCGTTGGCGATCAGTTGGCGCGCTGCATCCTCGTCCAGCTCGTTCTGGGTCGCGCACGGCAGAGCGATATCCACCGGCACGGACCACGGCTGCTTGCCTTCCAGCCAGAGCAGATCGAACTCGCGGGCGTAGTCGGCCAGGCGGCCATCGCGGCTGGCTTTGATCTCGCACAGGCGCGCCAGTTTCTCTGCCGTAAAGCCAGCTTCATCGACCACGGTGCCGCCGGAGTCGGAGGCGGTCACCACGCGGGCACCAAACTCCATCGCTTTTTCGATAGCGTACTGCGCCACGTTGCCAGATCCAGAGACCGCCACGCGCATCCCTTCGAAGCTCAGGCCGTGACGCTTGAGCATAGCTTCGGTGAAGTACACCAGGCCGTAGCCGGTCGCCTCAGGGCGGATCAGGCTGCCGCCGAAAGAGAGTCCTTTGCCGGTAAAGACGCAGGCGCTGCTGTTGGAGAGCTTTTTCATCATCCCCGCCATAAAGCCCACTTCACGACCGCCGACGCCGATGTCGCCCGCAGGAACGTCGGTATCCGGCCCCAGGTGTCGGTACAGCTCGGTCATCAGCGCCTGGCAGAAACGCATCACTTCGCCTTCGCTTTTGCCTTTGGGATCGAAATCGCTGCCGCCTTTGCCACCGCCCATTGGCAGGGTGGTGAGGGCATTTTTAAAAGTCTGTTCAAAACCGAGGAACTTGAGGATCGACAGGTTCACCGAGGGGTGGAAGCGCATACCGCCCTTAAACGGGCCGATCGCCGAGTTGAACTGTACGCGCCAGGCGCGGTTGACCTGCACCTGATTCTTATCATCTACCCACACGACGCGGAACTGGATCACGCGTTCTGGCTCTACCAGGCGTTCAAGCAGCGACATGTGGCGATAGCGCGGATTTGCCTCAAGGAAAGGCCAGAGGGTGGTCATCACCTCGCGGACGGCCTGAGCAAACTCGCTTTGATGCGGGTCGCGGCGTTGGACATGGGTTAGAAATGATTCCAGAGAGCGTGCCTGATCCATAGAGATAAGTTCCTCTTATAATAAATTATGGTTGTTGTGTGAGCGTTTTAGCATCGTTTTCGACTATACCACCCGCACCGCTTTGCCAGGCAAGCGAAAAGTTAACCCCCTAAGGGAAATTTATAAGCGGGCCTGAGTCATAACTAAAAACGATGGGCAGATAAATTAAAGGAACCGGCATGGTTTACCGTTATAGTGATAATCAGCACAAAAAAGGAAACTCGTCGATGAACCGTTACGTGATTGCTCTGCTTGGACTTTTATCCGCCGGTGCACAGGCCGACCGCCTCCGCTCCGACGTAGAGGTAAACGTGCCGCCGGAGGTGTTTAGCACGGGCGGACAGCGCCCGCAGCCCTGTAATCTGTGCTGTATTTATGAAGATCGGAACTATTCGGAAGGGGCAGTGATCAAGGCGGAGGGCGTCCTGCTGCAGTGCCAGCGCGACGAGCGCACGCTTAGCACCAATCCGCTGGTGTGGCGGCGAGTACGCGAGTAGGCCGGGCAAGCGCTAGCGCCGCCCGGCGTTACGTTAGCCAGGGTTAGAGCTTGAAGCTGGCCCAGACCGGCGCATGGTCGGAGGGCTTCTCCATGCTACGGATATCGTAATCGATGCCCGTCTCCTGGCAGCGGCTGGCCAGCGACTGGCTGGCAAGCAGCAGATCGATACGCAGCCCACGGTTGTCATCGAACCCTTTTGAACGGTAGTCGAACCAGGAGTAGCGATCCTGGGTTTCAGGGTTGGCGTGGCGGAAGGTATCCACCAGCCCCCACCCCAGCAGACGACCCAGCCACTCACGCTCTTCCGGCAGGAAGGAGCATTTGCCGCCGCGCAGCCAGCGCTTGCGGCTCTCTTCGCCAATGCCGATATCGAGATCCGTTGGGCTAATATTCATATCGCCCATGATCAGCACCGGGCTGTCCTTCTGCAGCTCGTTATCCAGATAGCTCTGCAGGTCTGCGTAAAATTTCTCTTTGGCCGGGAATTTTGTCGGATGATCGCGGCTCTCGCCCTGCGGGAAGTAGCCATTGATCACCGTGATATTGCCGAGGGCCGAGGGGATCTCCGCCATGATGATCCGGCGCTGCGCTTCGCCGTCGTCACCGGGAAAGCCACGACGCACCGAGACAGGGGTCTCTTTGGTAAGCAGTGCCACGCCGTAATGCCCTTTCTGGCCATGATAAAAGACGTTGTAGCCCAGCTTTGCGACCTCTTCGAGCGGGAACATATCGTCGTGAACCTTTGTCTCCTGCAGGCCAATCACGTCCGGCTGGTGTTTCTCTACAATTGCCGCCAGCTGATGGGGGCGCGCACGCAGCCCGTTGATATTAAAAGAAACAAATTTCATATTTTCTGCCACATAGCAATAAGTAAGCCCAGATGTTAACAGAAAAATCGCAGCGTATCCGCCCTGGATTTCTCATGCCCATCACGCACTAAAAAAGGGCAGTCCGCACCGCATGAGGGCGCGAAACGGCGGTAAGTTTCGCTTGCGATCACACTTCCAGAATTAAATCTTATACCTGCATAAATCCGCTGCTCTCAGACACCGCCATCGGCCTTCTTAATAAAATTATTCACTTTTTATGCAATTTATTTGCATAGCGCTCTGCTGTAACACATTGATATTTCGTCACCGCTCCGGCGTTATGCATTTTTATCGCTGGCTGGCACGATGCGTGCAATCTACATTCACAGGGCCGATGTTCACAATAATTAACATATTAACAACGTTTCATTTACCTGATGAGGTGGCTATGTCTTTGCCCGTTACGCGTGAGAGTTTTGATGAGTGGATGCTGCCGGTGTATGCGCCTGCGCCTTTTATTCCCGTCCGTGGGGAGGGTTCCCGCCTGTGGGATCAGCAGGGGAAAGAGTATGTCGATTTTGCTGGCGGCATTGCCGTTAACGCGCTGGGCCATGCCCATCCGGGGCTGTGTCGCGCCCTGAGCGAGCAGGCGGCTCGGTTCTGGCATACCGGCAACGGCTATACCAACGAGCCAGCGCTGCGGCTGGCAAAACGGCTTATCGACGCCACCTTTGCCGACCGGGTCTTCTTCTGTAACTCCGGCGCGGAGGCCAACGAGGCGGCGCTCAAGCTGGCGCGTAAATACGCGCACGATCGCCATGGTGCGCAGAAGAGTGGGATCGTCGCCTTTAAAAATGCCTTCCATGGCCGGACGCTCTTTACCGTTAGCGCCGGAGGCCAGCCTGCCTACTCGCAGGACTTTGCCCCGCTGCCGCCGGATATCCACCACGCGGTATTCAACGACATCGCCTCCGCCCAGGCATTAATTAACGATGATACCTGCGCCGTGCTCGTTGAACCCATTCAGGGTGAAGGTGGCGTTGTACCTGCGAAAGCAGAATTCTTACAGGCGCTGCGTGAGCTGTGCGATCGCCATAACGCGCTGCTGATCTTCGATGAAGTGCAGACGGGCGTAGGACGCACCGGCGAGCTGTATGCCTATATGCACTATGGCGTTACACCTGACGTGCTGACCACGGCCAAAGCCCTCGGGGGTGGTTTTCCGATTGGCGCAATGCTGACGCGGGACGAGTACGCCAGCGTGATGACCGTGGGCACACACGGAACCACCTACGGCGGCAATCCGCTGGCTGCTGCCGTAGCGGGAGAGCTGCTGGATAACGTCAACAACAAAGCTTTCCTGGACGGCGTGAAACAGCGTCAGCAGGCATTCGTCGAGCAGCTCGAGGCTATTAATGTTCGCTTAGCGCTGTTTAAAGAGATCCGCGGCATCGGCCTGCTGATTGGCTGCGAGCTGGATCCCGCCTGGGCCGGCAAAGCCAAGCAGATCGCCCAGCTTGCCGCCGAAGAGGGCGCGATGGTGCTGATTGCCGGAGGCAACGTCGTGCGCTTCGCCCCGGCGCTGAATATCAGCGAGGAGGAGATCCGCACCGGCATGGAACGCTTCTCCCGCGCCTGCGAACGATTTCTTGCGGGGTACGCAACATGATGGTGATCCGTCCGATTGAGCATAGCGATCTGCCCGCCCTGATGCAGCTGGCGGGAAAAACCGGCGGCGGGCTAACCTCGCTGCCTGCTGACGAGGCCACGCTGGCAGCGCGTATTACTCGGGCGCGACAGACCTGGCTGGGTGAGCTGCCGAAAAGCGATCAGGGCTATCTGTTTGTGCTGGAAGATAGCGACAGCGGCACGGTGGCTGGGGTCTGCGCCATTGAGGTCGCCGTCGGCCTGAACGATCCCTGGTACAACTACCGCGTCGGGACCCTGGTGCATGCTTCCAAAGAGCTTAACGTCTACAACGCGCTGCCTACGCTGTTCTTAAGCAACGACCATACCGGCAGCAGCGAACTGTGCACGCTGTTTCTCGATCCCGAGTGGCGGAAGGAGGGCAACGGCTACCTGCTCTCTAAATCGCGCTTTATGTTCATGGCCGCATTTCGCGATCGCTTCAACGACAAGGTGGTGGCGGAGATGCGCGGCGTGATCAGCGAAGATGGCTACTCGCCTTTTTGGGACAGCCTGGGCAAAACCTTCTTCTCCATGTCCTTCAGCCGCGCCGATCGCCTGTGCGGTATCGGACAGAAGGCGTTTATTGCCGAGCTGATGCCCAAGCATCCGATCTATACCCAGTTCCTGTCGGCGGAAGCGCAGGCGGTGATTGGGGAGGTGCATCCGCAAACCGCCCCGGCGCGTGCCGTGCTGGAGAAAGAGGGCTTTCGCTACCGGAACTATATCGATATTTTCGACGGCGGACCGACGCTGGAGTGTGATATCGACCGGGTGCGCGCCATTCGCAAAAGCCGCCTCGTGGAGGTGGCCGAAGGGCAGCCTGCGCCAGGAGAGTGGCCGCTCTGTATGGTGGCTAACGAGCAGTACCAGCAGTTTCGCGTCATGCTGGTGGCCGCTAATCCCGATACCGAGCGGCTGGTGCTGAGCGCCGCCCAGATAGACGTACTTAAATGCCAGCCGGGCGACAAGGTTCGCCTGGTGCGCCTTTGCGCCGAGGAGAAAAGTGTATGAGCTTATGGATTAACGGTGACTGGGTGACCGGTCAGGGCGCTCGACGTGAAAAACACGATCCGGTGAATGGCGATCGGCTCTGGCAGGGGAACGATGCCGATGCCGGGCAGGTAACCCAGGCATGCCAGGCCGCCCGCGCTGCCTTTCCCGGTTGGGCGTCGCAGCCTTTTGCTGCCCGTCAGGCCGTGGTGGAAAAATTTGCCGCGCTGCTGGAGGAGAATAGAGGCGCGCTGACGGAAGTCATCGCCCGGGAGACGGGCAAGCCGCGCTGGGAGGCGGCGACAGAAGTGGGGGCCATGATTAACAAGGCCGCCATCTCCGTAAAGGCCTGGCACGTGCGAACCGGCGAGCAGCAGACGGCAATGGCGGACGGGGCGGCAACGCTGCGCCATCGCCCCCACGGCGTGCTGGCGGTCTTTGGCCCCTATAACTTCCCGGGCCATCTCCCCAACGGCCATATTATTCCCGCCCTGCTGGCGGGCAATACGCTGGTGTTTAAGCCCAGCGAGCTAACGCCGCATAGCGGCGAAGCAGTGGTGAAGCTCTGGGAGCAGGCAGGCCTTCCCGCTGGCGTACTTAACCTGGTGCAGGGCGGGCGTGAAACCGGGCAGGCCCTGAGTGGCCTGCCGGATCTTGACGGTCTGCTCTTTACCGGCAGCGCCAGCACCGGCTACCAGCTGCATCGCCAGCTGGCGGGACAGCCAGAGAAGATCCTCGCCCTTGAGATGGGGGGAAACAATCCGCTGATCGTGGATGACATAGCGGATCGCGATGCCGCCGTGCATCTGACTATCCAGTCGGCATTTATCACCGCGGGCCAGCGCTGTACCTGCGCCCGTCGCCTGCTGGTGAAGCGCGGCGCGGAGGGTGACGCCTTTCTTGCCCGCCTGGTAGAGGTAGCGGGCCGTATTGCGCCCGGTAGCTGGAACGCCGAGCCGCAGCCGTTTATTGGCGGGCTGATCTCGGAGCAGGCCGCCGATCAGGTTTACAAGGCCTGGCAGGCCCACGAGGCGCGCGGTGGCAGAACCCTGCTGGCACCGAAGCGACTCAAGGCCGGGACGTCGCTGCTCACTCCTGGCATTATCGATCTCACCGGCGTTGCGGACGTGCCGGACGAGGAGGTCTTTGGCCCGCTGCTGGGCGTCTGGCGCTACGATAGCTGGGAAGAGGCGGTTACGCTGGCCAACGCCACCCGCTACGGACTGGCTTGCGGACTGGTCTCGGCGGATCGCGAAAAATTTGACGCGCTGCTGCTGGCGGCGCGGGCCGGGATCGTCAACTGGAATAAGCCGCTCACCGGCGCGGCAAGCACCGCACCCTTTGGTGGCATCGGGGCGTCGGGGAATCATCGCCCTAGCGCCTGGTACGCCGCCGACTACTGTGCGTGGCCGATGGCGAGCCTGGAGTCACCCAGCTTGACCCTGCCAGAGACGCTCAGTCCAGGGCTGCACTTTACGCCGGGGGAGGGAGCATGAAAGCGCATGAGGTAAACTTTGACGGCCTGGTGGGGCTAACCCACCACTATGCCGGGCTTTCGTTTGGTAACGAGGCGTCGACAAAGCACCGTAATCAGGTGTCCAACCCGAAGCTGGCGGCGAAGCAGGGCCTGCTGAAGATGAAGGCGCTGAGCGACGCGGGCTTTCCTCAGGCGGTGATCCCTCCCCAGGAGCGGCCCAACGTCGCGGTGCTGCGCCAGCTGGGGTTCAGCGGCAGCGATGAGCAGGTGGTAGCGAAAGCGGCAGCGCAGACGCCGGAGCTGCTCTCGGCGGCCAGCTCGGCATCCTCTATGTGGGTCGCCAACGCCGCGACGGTCTGCCCCTCCGCTGACGCCATGGACAGCAGGGTGCATCTCACCGTTTCTAACCTGAACAACAAGTTCCACCGTTCAAGCGAAGCGCCGACCACCGAGGCGTTGCTGCGGGCTATTTTCCGTGACGAGGAACGTTTCGCCGTGCATCCGGCGCTGCCGCAGGTGGCACGCTTTGGCGACGAGGGGGCGGCAAACCATAACCGTCTCGGCGGCGAATATGGTGAGCCAGGTCTTCAGCTCTTTATTTACGGTCGTGAGGAGCATGGTCACGCCGCACCCGAGCGCTATCCTGCGCGTCAGACCCTCGAGGCGAGTCAGGCGGTGGCGCGCCTTAATCAGGTTAATCCGGATCGGGTGATGTTCGCCCAGCAAAACCCTACGGTCATTGACGAGGGGGTGTTTCACAACGATGTGATTGCGGTAAGCAACCGTCAGGTACTGTTCTGCCACGAACGGGCTTTTGTTAAGCAGTGTGGACTGATGAGCCATCTGGCGGAGCGGGTGCCGGGATTTCAGGCAATTCAGGTGCCGGAGGAGGCAGTATCGGTGAAAGATGCTGTGGCGACCTATCTGTTCAACAGCCAGCTCCTGAGCCGGGAGGATGGGTCAATGGTGCTGGTCGTGCCCCAGGAGTCGCAGCAGCATGCAGGCGTCTGGCGCTATCTCAACGGCCTGCTGGCAGAGGATAATCCTATCCATGAGCTAAAGGTATTCGATCTGCGTGAAAGCATGGCTAACGGCGGTGGTCCGGCTTGCCTGCGCCTGCGCGTGGTACTAACGGAGGCGGAGCGGCAGGCGGTTAACCCCGCAGTGATGATGAATGACACGCTTTTTAATCAACTTAATGGCTGGGTAGATCGCTACTATCGCGATCGCCTGACTCAGGCTGACCTTGCCGATCCGCAGCTGCTGCGTGAGGGCAGGGAGGCGTTAGACCAGCTCTCTCAGCTGCTGAATCTTGGCTCAGTCTACGCTTTCCAGCGTTAAGGGAGATGCAATGCACGATTTTCTCGCTTTAACGTTGGCTGGGACACATCCCGATAAAACGAAAGGTGACACTGTCACCTTTAGCTGGCGCTGGCACGGTGAGGGGCTGTTGGAACTCACGCCGCATCAGCCCGTGGATCGCGCTATGGTGCTCTCGGTGGGCATTCATGGGAATGAAACTGCGCCGGTAGAGATCGTTGATGACCTGCTGGCCGCGTTGTTCACCGGTTCACTGGCGCTGCGCTGGCGCATGCTGGTGATATTAGGCAACCCCGACGCGCTGCGTACCCATCAGCGCTATCTGCATGTCGATCTCAACCGCCTGTTTGGACAACGCTGGCAGAAGTATCACCCCAGCCTTGAGACCGAACGAGCTGAGCAGCTTGAGCAGGCCGTGGATCGCTTTTTTACTGATAGCAGGACAGAGACGCGCTGGCATCTCGATCTGCATACCGCGATCCGCGGCTCTCACCACCCGCGCTTCGGCGTTTTACCCGCCCGTACAACACCGTGGGATGAAGCATTCCTGCACTGGCTGGAAGGGGCGGGGCTGGAGGCGCTGGTCTTTCACCAGTCGCCGGGGGGCACCTTTACCCATTTTAGCTGCGAGCGCTTTAACGCCCTGGCCTGCACCCTTGAGTTAGGAAAAGCGCTTCCCTTTGGTGAGAACGATCTGAGCCAGTTCGCTGTAACCCGTGATGCGCTGGCAGCGCTGCTCAGCGAAACGCCCTGGATGAGCCCGCATGCGCCGGTGCTGCGCTATCGGGTTGCCCAGCAGATTACGCGCCTCGGGGAGCGTTTCCGTCTCTGCATGCCTGCCCAGACGATCAACTTCACGCCGTTTAGTGCCGGTACGCTGCTGGCAGAAGAGGGCGAGACGCGCTACGTGGTTCAACACGAGACGGAATATGTATTATTTCCGAACCCAAACGTCGCCCCTGGCCTGCGGGCAGGTTTAATGCTGGTGCGGATGGAGTAGAGAGAATGAAATAGAAAGTCAGCCTAAGATATTATTGCAGACTATTCTTACAAAACTGCTTTATTAATAATCGATGGAGGAGTATGCTCCTCCATATTCCCTTCAAAATCATCTGCTTGAATATTTTTGCTACACCTCTCCATCTTTTTTCCATATTGTCTTCACAATTGCGCAGAAAATGTTTTTTATACTTTCACTGTTTTACCGTTGCACTGATTAATTGACGAAAAAGGTCGTAAAGTTAATCTCGTCAACACGGCAACGTGCCGTAAGTAAGAATAACTGAAAGAAGGATGAAGACTATGCGTAAATTAACCGCTCTGTTTGTTGCCTCTACCCTGGCGTTCGGCGCTGCTAACCTGGCTCACGCTGCCGAAACCACCGCCGCAGCGGACAACGGCGCAGCAATGCACCATAAAGGCAAAATGGGTCCGCATCACGATATGATGTTTAAAGACCTCAACCTGACCGACGCGCAGAAACAGCAGATCCGTGAGATCATGAAGAGCCAGCGTGACCAGATGAAGCGTCCTTCTCTGGATGAGCGCCGCGCTGCCCATAGCATCATTGCCAGCGACACCTTCGACAAGGCGAAAGCTGAAGCACAGATTGACAAAATGGCCGAGCAGAACAAAGCCCGTATGCTGGCGCATATGGAAACCCAGAACAAAATCTATAACATCCTGACGCCAGAGCAGAAAAAGCAGTTTAATGCCAATTTTGAGAAGCGTCTGACAGAACGTAAAGCGCCAGAAGGTAAAATGCCTGAGTCTGCTGAGTAACTCAGCACACTTTCTCAAGACCGCCGGTCTTGTTCACATCCCCCATCGGGCTGTGGACAGGCCCGGCGGTTTTTTCTTTTAAAACGATTGTGAACTCATCTCGTGAATATAGTTTTTACCATTAAGTCCGTATGAGATGGCATAGTTGTAGCCTGTCTTAAAGCTAAATTTAATGCAGTCCCGTGGATAAGAGACATTGAGCCTCTCTTGGCCAGAGTTGGCAACCACTTCATAATGACCGCTTTCATTTGATTCTATCCGGTAGTAGTCCAACACATCTTTGCTATCGACGCTGAAGCAGAGGGTATCGCCATTGATAAATGTATTGCGTGGCTCAGGTGCCCTTGGCCCTCCTGGGCATCCGGTCAAGAGAATGCATAGAGTAACGACCGTAAGCTGCCGCACTCCGCCAGGAGGTATAGGCGTTCCTGACGTAGGGCGTATCGTAGTATTAACTGGCATCTGTTTTGCTCCATGTAAAGAAATACTATAGGCACACAGATTGAGTGGTTAAAGTTAGTAAAATTAACAATGTTTTTTGTAACGACTAAAAAATCATCATCTTCTTTTATGACCGCCGGTCTTGTTCACATCCCCCATCGGGCTGTGGACAGGCCTGGCGGTTTTTTCTTTGTTCCCCTCTTTGTTAGCCGTTAACGAAACGGTATGCTCATTCAGAACAGCAATCCATAACAAAAAAGCGTGGCGGCCTTGACCGTTGCGCGGACGCGCGTGCGCGTCATTGAGGGTGATAATGGAATACTTTGATATTCGTAAAATGCCGGTCAGCCTGTGGCGTAATGGTGCAGGCGAGACCCGTGAAATTTGCTGCTTCCCGGCTGCAACCCGTGATTTCGACTGGCGCGCCAGCATTGCCTCCCTGGCCAGCAACGGCGGTTTTCCCCAGTTTACCGGCGTAGATCGGGTGATCACCCTGATTGAAGGGGGAGAGGTGACGCTCGACGGCGGCAGCGCCTTTAACCACACGCTTAAGCGTCTGCAGCCCTTTACCTTTGCTGGCGAGCAGCCGGTAAAGGCGCAGCTTTCCGACGGTCAGATGTCGATGGATTTTAATATCATGACCCGCCGGGATCGCTGTCAGGCGAAAGTGCGCGTTGCCGATCGCACCTTTACAACCTTTGCCTCACGGGGTGGGGTGGTGTTTGTTTTAAGCGGAGCGTGGCAGCTGGGGGATAAGCTGCTGACTGCCGATCAGGGAGCCTGGTGGCAGGAGGGGCACCACACGCTGCGGCTGTTGAAGTCTGAGGGCCAGCTGCTGTTTAGCGAAATTACCTGGCTGCCGGGCCACTAAGCCATAACCGTTCGCCTGCCGTTGACGCTACGGCAGGCGGGCAGAGGTTATTCTGTGGGCCAGGGCAGCTCGGTAATATCGTGCAGGCCAGTAATCAGCGGCTTGCAGAGGATCTTATAGCCATCCTGATCGAAGCTTGCCTGCGGACGCGGCAGGCTGGCCGCCTCGTCAAGGGAATCTACCGAACCCAGCCATAGCCAGTTATGGATGATATGGTACTGGGTCATCTCTCCGCTGCTCTCTTTTAGCGCAACCGGGCCGCGCCACGGCCAGCACACCAGTCGCGTGCGCTCAAGCGCGTCAATCAGGCGCTGGTTGTGCGCCTCTACGCTCTCTTTACCGCAGCACGCCCCCGCACAGCGGTTGAGCGCTGAGCGAAAACAGCCTCGGCCTCGGGTCAGCGACTCCAGCCCCAGCAGGCCGTAGCAGAGCTTTTGCTCATCGGCGATGCTTTGCAGCGTTTGCAACGCCGCCCGGCGGTTAGCGAAGAGACCGTACAGCCCCGGCTGTGCCGAGAAATCGACCTCGCGAGCATAGACAACCTGCGGTTTTTCCCCCGCCAGCAGCAGAGAGCAGAGCTGGCGATTGCGCCGCAGCCGTTTATTGAACAGCGGCTGCTGCTCTTTAATCAGCTGCGCTTCCAGCAGCAGGGCACCAATTTCACCGGCGGTACGCACCCAGGTAATGCGCCGGGACTGGCGCAGCATGGCGGCCTCATCGGCAGTGCGCAGATGGGAGAGCACGCGGCTGCGAATATTGATGCTCTTACCGATGTAGAGCGGCATCGCTTCGCTTTCGCCATGGAAAAAATAGACGCCGGGATGCTTAGGTAACGCTTCAAGCCACGGTCGTAAATGTTCGGGATACTCGTAGATAGCCGCCGCCTCAAAATCCAGACGTGGGGCAGATTGACGCCTTGCCACAGATAAACTCCTGATACTGGTTACTTATCCAGTGTAGCAGGCTATGGCTGGTGAAAAAAGAGGCGGCTTACGCCGCCTGAGGAATTTATTTTTTCCAGAAGTTGTCAAAAACCGTGATCGGCGGACGGCGCTTATGCTCGGTTTTCAGGTACCAGCCCTCGATAATGCGGGCGGTGCCTTCATCCAGCGTTTTGCCTTCCAGATAATCATCAATGTTTTCATAGGTAACGCCCAGCGCGGCTTCATCCGGCAGGGAGGGGCGATCGTCTTCCAGATCCGCCGTCGGCGCTTTTTTGTAGAGATGCTCCGGACAGCCCAGATGCGCCAGCAGCTGTTTACCCTGGCGCTTGTTCAGACGGAACAGCGGGTTGATATCCGTACCGCCATCGCCGTACTTGGTGTAAAACCCGGTTACCGCTTCTGCGGCATGGTCGGTACCAATGACGACGCCGCCGGTCATGCCGGCAATGCTGTATTGGGCCTTCATACGCTCACGCGCTTTTTCATTGCCGCGAACAAAATCAGACAGCTCAATGCCCGCTTCGCGCAGGGCCTGCTCGCTGGCCAGCACCGCGGATTTGATGTTAACGGTCAGGACACGATCCGGCTTAATAAAGTTGATCGCGTCCTGGCAATCCTGCTCGTCAAACTGCACGCCGTAGGGCAGACGCACGGCAATAAACTGCAATGCTTCGTTGCCCGTCTCCTGGCGCAGTTCACTGATGGCCAGCTGGCTCAGCTTGCCGGCAAGGGTCGAATCCTGACCGCCGCTAATGCCCAGTACCAGAGTTTTTAAAAACGGGTGCGCTTTAAGATAGGCTTTGAGAAAATCTACGCTGCGGCGAACTTCCTCTTCCGCATTTACCGTTGGCTTGACGCCAAGCGCTTCAATAATTTCTTGTTGCAGAGTCATTAATCATCCTCCGTTAGTGGCCTGCCGGGCCAGTGGCAATATCGCTCTCTCATAAAGCTAACCCGTTGGCACTGAAACGACAAGGCTATCGCCATCGAGTGCTGTAATTTGCGTCGGTTTAGTATCTTATAGCAGTTTTATTAGAATTTTCCGAAAGTTATGTCATCCTGTTCGATGGGTTGAAAAAAGTAATTTTATATTCCAGGCTTAGATAACGCGCTGATACAACAGCGGATAACAAGAGGAAGGATTATGAATATGAAACTCGCAGGAATTATGGGTGCAGCAGCAGTTATGGCAATGCTGGCAGGGTGTACTGCTTACGATCGTACTAAAGATCAGGTCACCACGCCGGTAGTGAAAGACGTTAAAAAAGGCATGAGCCGTGCGCAGGTTATGCAGGTCGCTGGTAAGCCGTCCTCAGAAGTGACCATGATTCACGCTCGTGGTACCTGCCAGACCTATATCCTGGGTCAGCGCGATGGTAAAACCGAAACCTACTTTGTGGCGCTGGACGACACCGGCCACGTTATGAATTCGGGTTATCAGACCTGTGCGGAGTACGATACCGACCCGCAGGCCCCGAAAAAGTAATGCTATTTTAGCCTGAGCAAGAAAAAACCGGCGTAAGCGCCGGTTTTTTTATGCCGCTACCTTTATCAGGCCGGGATAGCGCTGATTTTGCCGCTCCGGGACCAGACGCGATGTGCGGCCAGCTGGGTCAGGAAATCATCGATAAAGGAGCCAGCTGCGTCATCCGCTTCGACAATGCCCGCTTCGCCTTGTGCATCGACCTTCAGCGTCTGTTTGAACTGACGCGCATCGCCTGCCAGGGCAATCACCTTCAGGTGCTTATAGGCCTCCAGCAGGTAGTAGGCGACATCACCGTTGTTCAGCAGAGTGCTGACGTCACCGCCGGGAACGATAACTGCATCTACGGTTACCGAGGGCGATCCGGCAAAGGTGCCCGCTACCGACAGGCTTGAACCATCGTCCGCTGTCACTTCTCCCATCCGCGAATAGAGCAGTTTGGCGTGTACGCCTTTCGCCCGCAGCCCCTGCAGGATGCTCAAGAGCTCGCTGGCAACCACCTTATCGTTAAGCAGGATGGCGACTACGCGGCCCTTAACGCTGGCGTCCGGCTGGGCGTAGAGGCTTAGCGACGGATCGCTTGCTACCCCGTTAACCTCTTTGGGCAGGGTAACGTTGAGCTGCTCATCCGTCAGGGAGATACCCAGATTTTTCGCCACCGCCTGCGCCAGTGTGGTATCGATGCAGGCCAGCTGATCGACAACCCGCTCGCGAATGTACTCGCGCACCACTTTGCTCAGCTCGAAGCTAAAGGCATCAATAATGTGCTGCTGCTCGTGCGGGGTCTGACTTTGCCAGAACAGGCGCGGGTGGGCATAGTATTCGCCAAACGACGGACTGCGCTCGCGGATCTTATTGCCCTCTATCCGCTCCTGATAGGACTCAAAGCCGCCGCGTTTCGGGCCGGGAGGTGTTTCCCGCGGCCAGTTATCGTTGATTGAGTTCGGCTCGTAGTTCGCCGGGTTGGTGTCGATATCCATGCGGTGCATGCCGTCGCGCTGGAAGTTATGGTACGGACAGGTTGGGCGGTTAATAGGGATCTCATGGAAGTTTGGCCCGCCAAGGCGGCTGATCTGCGTATCGGTATAGGAGAAGAGACGCCCCTGCAGCAGCGGATCGTTAGTAAAATCCAGGCCGGGGACAATATGGCCCGGATGAAACGCCGCCTGTTCGTTTTCGGCAAAGAAGTTATCTGGGTTGCGATTGAGTACCATTTTACCTACCCGCTGAACCGGCACCAGCGCCTCGGGGATCAGCTTGGTAGGGTCGAGGAGGTCAAAATCAAACTTGAACTCGTCCTCTTCCGGGATCAGCTGTAGCCCCAGTTCGTACTCGGGGAAATCGCCCGCTTCAATGGCCTCCCACAGATCGCGGCGATGAAAATCGGGGTCGCGGCCGGTGAGCTTCTGCGACTCGTCCCACACCAGCGAGGCTTTACCCGCCACCGGCTTCCAGTGGAAGCGGACAAAGGTTCCTTTGCCTTCGGCGTTCACCAGGCGGAAGGTGTGGATGCCGAAGCCCTCCATGGTACGGTAGCTGCGGGGAATACCGCGATCGGACATGGCCCACATCACGTTGTGCAGGGTCTCTGGCTGTAATGAGACGTAGTCCCAGAAGGTGTCATGGGCGCTCTGCCCCTGCGGAATGGCCCAGTGCGGCTCCGGCTTCACCGCGTGGACGAAGTCTGGAAACTTGTGCGCATCCTGAATAAAAAATATCGGCGTGTTGTTGCCAACCAGGTCGAAGATCCCCTCTTCGGTATAGAATTTGGTAGCGAAGCCGCGAATGTCACGCACGGTATCCGCCGAGCCCGCGCCGCCCTGCACCGTAGAGAAGCGGACAAAGACCGGGGTGATCTTTTCGGGATCGCTGAGGAAATCTGCTTTAGTAATATCCTTCAGGCTCTTGTAGGGCTGAAAGTAGCCGTGCGCTGCCGAGCCGCGGGCGTGGACGATACGCTCCGGAATACGCTCGTGGTCAAAATGGGTAATTTTCTCCCGCAGGATAAAATCCTCCAGCAGCGTCGGGCCGCGATTGCCCGCGCGCAGGGAGTTTTGATCGTCGCTGATGCGTACTCCCTGGTTGGTGGTCAGGGGAAAACCGTCGCTGCCTTTACGGAAGGTCTCCAGAGCGGTGAGCTTCTCATTATGCGTATCGGGGGCCTTAAGGCTGCCGGGGGCGGTTGGCTGCTCTCCAGGCGGGGTGGGGCGGGGATCGGGGCGGTGGGAGTTATCTTCGGGGGCCAGGGAGTCAAGGCCCGGTCGGGACTCACTGGGATCGTGGACCGGGGATTGATGGCCGTGTGGGTTTTTCTCATTATGCGACATTGTGCTCATCTCCTGTTTTCATTGCTGAAAGGGTGGCCGATGTAACGTCAAAACCCTTATAACTATAGAGCAACACCGTGTTTTTACCGTGAGATCGGCTATCATAGTGGCTGCCCGTATCTGCAATTTGCTTTAGTGAACTCTCGCTTATGAAACCGTTTCGTCAAAATAATCGCCCTGTTATCAGCTACGTACCCCGCGTGGAGCCTGCGCCACCCGATCACGCCAATAAAGTGGAGGGGTTTCGTGATGTCTGGCTGCTGCGTGGTAAGTATGTGGCGTTTGTGCTGATGGGGGAGCATTTCCGTCGTTCACCGACGTTTAGCATGCCGGAGGCGGCTCAGCGTTGGGCAGAGCAGATGCGTCAGGAAGGGGAGATTGACGAGGCGTAGCGTTGGTCTTGAAAAAAGAAGCCCGGCAGCGAATGCCGCCGGGTGCATGAGGTTTAGCGATGCGCCAGTTCGGCACTCTCTTCGCTATTCAACACCTCTTTATCGGTCTGCTTCAGCCACTGGCTGGTGAGCGTCCCGGCGGTCATTGACCCGCTAACGTTCAGCGCGGTACGACCCATATCGATCAGCGGCTCAACGGAGATCAGCAGCGCCACCAGGGTGACCGGCAGACCCATCGCAGGCAGGACAATCAGCGCCGCAAAGGTAGCACCGCCGCCCACGCCCGCCACACCAGCCGAGCTGATGGTAACCATGCCTACCAGGGTTGCGATCCAGAGCGGATCCAGTGGGTTAATGCCCACCGTAGGAGCAACCATCACCGCCAGCATAGCCGGGTAGAGACCGGCGCAGCCGTTCTGGCCGATAGTGGCACCGAAGGAGGCTGAGAAGCTGGCGATAGACTCCGGCACGCCCAGACGACGGGTCTGCGCTTCCACGTTCAGCGGAATGGAGGCGGCGCTGGAGCGGCTGGTGAAGGCAAAGGTCAGCACCGGCCAGACTTTACGGAAGTATTTCAGCGGACTCACGCCGTTCACCGCCAGCAGGATCGCGTGTACAACAAACATGATCCCCAGCCCCAGGTAGGAGGCGACCACAAAGCTGCCCAGCTTGATAATGTCTTGCAGGTTGGAGCCTGCCACGACTTTGGTCATCAACGCCAGCACGCCGTACGGCGTCAGCTGCATCACCAGGCGTACCAGCTTCATCACCCAGCTCTGCAGGGTATCGATAGCGGTCAGCACGCGCTGGCCCTTCGGCGCATCGTCCTTCAGCAGCTTCAGTGCCGCCACGCCCAGGAAGGCGGCAAAAATTACCACGCTGATGATGGAGGTCGGGTTAGCCCCGGTCAGATCGGCAAACGGATTTTTCGGCACGAAGGAGAGCAGCAGCTGCGGCACGCTCAGATCGGCGACCTTGCCCGCGTAGTTGCTCTGAATGGCGTTCAGGCGCGCGGTCTCGGCCGTACCCTGTACCAGCCCTTCGGCGGTGAGGCCAAACAGGTTCGTTACCAGCACCCCGACCAGCGCCGCGATCAGCGTGGTAAACAGCAGCGTACCGATGGTTAATACGCTGATTTTACCCAGCTGGGAGGCGTTATGCAGACGGGCCACCGCGCTGAGAATCGAGGCAAATACCAGCGGCATCACGATCATCTGCAGCAGCTGGACATAGCCGTTACCGACTACGTTAAACCACTGGATAGAATCTTTCAGCACCTGGCTCTCTGCACCATAGATTGCTTGCAGCACCAGACCAAACACCACGCCGATCGCCAGACCGACCAGCACTTTCTTTGCCAGACTCCACTGCTTGTGGCGCGTCTGCGCCAGCACAAATAGCAAGGCGACGAACACCACGATGTTCGCAATTAAAGGGAAATTCATTTCAGATCTCCTGAACGGTTTTTTATCAGGCGGCGCGTGCATGCCGCCCTGTTGCCGCCAAGGTTAGCAGAAGTGTGATTTAGGTCTTATATCCAAATGGAATGGGTTATAAGAAAATGGCCAAATTCGTCTGGCTAATGACCGGATTGCTGATTTATAAAGCGAGTGAACTCACCTTGCACGGTATTGATAACCTGAGAAGACCAGCGCACGGCGCTGTTATCGGGTACGCTCTGCGGCATCCAGACGGCATAGGTAAACAACACCATACAGAGCACGCGCTCAAGCTGGTTACCGCGCTGCGGCCGAAGAATAGGCAGGCGGAAGCGCCAGCGACAGGGCCAGAGCAGCGGTACGCCGGCGGGAGTCAGCATATCGGCCAGAATATGGCTCAGGTAGCCCAGCACCATGCCCTGCAAAACATCGGCAGGGATAAACCAGCTATCAGGCACTTTAAGATAGAAAAGCGTTACGGCAATAAACACCGCCAGCAGGCTATGCGTAAAGCCGCGGTGGCCAAAGGCCCGGGCGATCGGTTTCGAGATCCACTTCAGGCGCTGGCCAAGAAACGATTTCGGATGATCGATATCCGGGAGCAGGCAGGTGACAATGGCTGAGGGAATGACATGCCACCAGTCCCCTTGCGCAAGCACAGGGGTAAGCTCGGCGTTTTTGGCAAACACCGCGCAGGCAATGGAAAAAAGGAGGTGTCCTTCCGCCGTCATGATCATACTCACTCAACTGTCGAAGTATACAGTATAGGGTTTTTGTACAGTAGGCGGAAGAGGTGACGGTGTAACACTTTGTCACCGTTTTATATTTTTTTTCTCAGGGGGGCAAAATGCGCGTTATCCGCGCAAATCGTGCTCCGTAAGCTGGGCTAGCGACTCAAGCTTGATGTTTGCCAACGCATAGCGCGGATCGTGGCGGTTCTCCTCCGCAGGCACAACGATGGCGCGCATACGGGCCGCTTTTGCCGCAATCATTCCGTTGACCGAGTCCTCCAGCGCTACACAGGAGAGAGGATCGACGCCGAGCTTTGCCGCACAGTCGAGGTAGACCTGCGGATGGGGTTTGCTGTAGGGAAGCGTCTGCGCCGACGCCAGGGCATCAAAGTAGTCGCTCAGCTCGAAAAGCGACAGGACTTTCTCCAGCATATAGAGCGGCGAAGCGGATGCCAGGCCGACTTTTAACCCTTTCGCTTTACACAGCGCCAGCGCCTCACGCACCCCGGGCAGCAGCGGACGTTGCTCATCAACCAGGGAGATAGCGCGCTGGATGATCCTGTCTGTCACCTCCTGTTTCCCCGGTCCGCTCCAGGGCTGCATGGCGTACCAGAGATCGACCACCATATCGATACGCAGGCCCAACGTATCAGGCATCTCATGGCGACGGGTAACATCGACGCCCAGACTGGATATCACCTCCAGCTCGGCCCGGTCCCAAAGCGGCTCGGAGTCGATAAGCAAGCCATCCATATCAAAAATAGCGGCGAGGATCTGACGCGGGGTTGACATAACAACCTCTCCTTATGAGTGGAATAAATAGACAAATGAACGTTCATTATGGCTGTTGGACGAGGATAACGCTTTTAAAGGCGGGCGAAAATCCCGTTCAGAAGGTAGACTTAACCCGCAAATAGAACGTCTTAAACAAGGGGAATTCATGACGTATCAACAAGCTGGACGCATTGCCGTGCTCAAGCGCGTTCTGGGATGGGTAATTTTTATCCCGGCGGTGGTTTCCACCCTGATTTCCGTATTCAAATTTATGTACGATCACAGCGAGAAGCAGCCGGGGATCAACGCCGTGATGCTGGATTTCGCCCATGTCATGATTGAGATGATGCGTTTCAATACGCCGTTTCTCAATGTTTTCTGGTACAACTCGCCGACGCCGGATTTTCACCACCAGCTGAATATCGGCTTCTGGATTATCTACGCCCTGATATTTGTCGGCCTGGCGCTACAGGCCTCCGGGGCGCGCATGAGCCGTCAGACCCGCTTCCTGCGTGAGGGGGTTGAAGATCAGCTCATCCTTGAGAAGGCGAAGGGAGCGGACGGCCTAACCCGCGAACAGATCGAGTCGCGTATCGTTGTGCCGCGTCATACCATCTTCCTGCAAATCTTCCCGCTGTACGTGCTGCCGGTGATTGTCATCATTGCTGGCTACTTCTTCTTTACCCTGCTCGGGTTTATGTAGCCGGGACGTCAATTGGGCTGTTGGCCGCGCCGATTACGCGGCCAGGATCCTGTCCAACGCCTGCTGAGCCGTCACCAGATGCTGCCCGCCAAAGAGGATCGCCCGATTAAACAGCGTGTAGAGCTGGTAGATGGGCTGACGCTCCAGGAAATCGTTTGGCAGAGGCAGCACCGACTGATAGCCGTCATAGATCTGTGGCGGCTGCTCCGGATGCAGCGGCAGCATCGCCAGATCGCACTCTCTGTCCCCCCAGTAGCAGGCTGGGTCAAAAATGTAGGGGCCGTTGGGGCCCAGCGCACAGTTATTTGACCACAGGTCGCCATGCAGCAGAGAGGGCTGCGGCTGGTGGGCGGCAAGGCGCTGCTGAATATGTTCGACGATGGCATCGATATTGCCAAAGGCGAGACCTTTTTCCGCCGCCAGCTCAAGCTGCCAGCCGATCCGTTGCTCGGCGAAAAATGTTGACCAGCGGCGCTGCCAGGCGTTTGGCTGCGGCGTGGTAGAGAGATCGTTGTCGAAGTCGAGGCCGAACTGCGGCTGCTCGCTCCACTGGTGTAGCCGGGCCAACTGCTGGCCGAGTAGAAAGGCGTTATGCGCATCCAGCGGGCGGGCAGGGAGGTAGGCCATGATCAGAAAACTGTAGTCGCGATCGCTGCCTACCGCCGCCACCTCCGGGACGCTGACCGTATGGCTGCGCGCCAGAAGTTCAAGCTGATCCGCTTCGGCGGTGAAGATGGGCAGCATCTCGCGCGCATCACACTTCACAAACAGATCGCGACCACCGAAGCGAATGTGCCATGCGGCATGGATCTCTCCACCCGGCAGCTCATTGCGCAGCTCAATTTCACCTTCACCAAGCTGCTCGTTTAACAGACGATTCACCGCTTGCCACATGCTCTCTCTCCCCTGCAATCTGCCAGATTAAAGGTTAGCGCGCTAACGCAGCATAAAATACGATTTCGCGCACAGCCTGGAAGCCAGGCAGGCGCGATCGCACTTATTGCTGCTGCGTCTTCAGCCAGTTCTCCCAGGTCGTAACGTCAATCTCAGGTCGTTGATCGATGGCGCTTTCCGCCAGCGCTAACGCCTGTTCTTTAATATCATCTTCATTCAGCGGGCTGACCAGGCCAAACGTATTGGTGCCCAGTTCATGAACCTTGCCCTCGTCATCGCTCAGGGTCAGGAGATACCCGGCAAGCGTGAAGGTGTTATTAAGCTCGTTGATTTCAGTCAAACTATGCTCGTGAAACTTTACCGTTATTACGTAGCGAGTGATATCCCCACTGGCCATAGCTCACCTCATTGTTATCGCACTATTTTTCAGGATAGACGATTATCATTTCTGGCAAAGATAATCATATATTTTTTGTGTGTCTTCTTGCGCGCAGAGACGCGTACCGTGGTTGATGGTGGCGGCACTGCCGGCGGCAACCCCGAAGCGCACCATATCCTCCAGCGAGGCATTTTCCGCCAGCTTCAGGGTCATCGCACCGACCATACTGTCACCTGCGCCCACTGTACTCTGGCTTTTAACCGGGGGAGGAACCACCTGCACGCACTGCTGCTCATCTACGCCCAGCGCGCCCTGCGGACCGAGGGAGACCACCACACGTTTTGCCTTGCCGCTGTTGACCAGCTCCTGGGCGGCCTTGCGGACGTCGTCAGGCTGAGTGAGGTCCCGGTTGACCAGCGCCGCCAGCTCTTTCTGGTTCGGCTTCACCAGCTCGATGCCGCCAATCTCCAGCGCCGCGGCCAGCGCGTCACCGGAGCTGTCAATGATGCAGCGAATGCCGTTGTTCTGCGCAGCCTTAATCAGCTGGCTCATCTTTTCTACCGGGACGCCTGGCGGCAGGCTGCCACTGATCACCAGTAGCGATCCCTGCTCTATAGTCAGCACCTGCTCTTCAAGCTGGCGGAACTCATCGTCACTCAGCGCAGCCCCGGGCATGACAAAGCGGTACTGCTCGCCGCTGGATTCAACATGAACGTGCAGGTTCTGCCGCGTCCAGTCATGGGTCGCGACCTTTATTGTGGTGACCCTTTCATCGGCCAGCAGGGTGGCGAGATGTTCCCCTGTCGCGCCGCCTGCGGGAAAGATGGCCGTGGCGCGTCCGCCAAGATGCACGATGGCGCGCGCCACGTTAATGCCGCCGCCGCCGGGTTCAAAAACCGGCGAGGTGCAGCGTAGCTTGCCTTCGGGATAGATCTGGGGAGTCAGCGTCGCGCTGTCCAGCGACGGGGCCAGGGTCAGAGTATAGACTGCTGTCATTTTCATCTCCTTTCGCATGGTTGCCCTAAGCCTGGCACTAAATCACGGGAAGGGAAAGTAAATAACAGCATGATTTTTCAAATAAATAATGGCAACAGGTTGGGCAAGCGCATTTTTGAGTTCACCCTCTGAGGTGATGCCTCAATGGCTGGTTTCGAAAAAGTGTGTCATGGTTACAACCTTTAGCTAGTTGGTATAAATTTTTAAATAAATGAATTTAACTCTAATTTTCGGCTTATATGCAGTCAATAAAAAAGGCCACTCTTTCGAGCAGCCTGGAGTTTAATTCGCAGAGGGATTATATCACTCTTTACCGATGATCTGAGCATTCACAACTTTATAGTCCTGCTTAGGATCTACCACTGTTCGCATTTTCCAGCCAGCTTTGGTGTATTCGTGGTCACCGGATAAACGCCAGCCCTGATTAAACAGATATTCATCAGCTACGTTTGAACGTTTTCCGATAACCGAATCAACCTCAGAGCTTATCTGATCGAGGCTGAATTTATGCTTCACAGCTTTCTTCGCAGCAGCAGCATTCTCAGCTTTCGATTTGTGAATGTCGCAACCATTGCCATCAGTCATCTGAGTGCAGCCACTTTTCTGAAGCTGTTGACGGTATCCTTCAGAGATTGCCAGGGCTTGAGAAGAGAACAGCGCCAGCAGAGTAATACATAGAACTTTCTTCATATTTTTAATCACTATCATCATGGCTTATTGGGAAAATCATCAGCATGTAAGCCGCAAGAGCAGCAATTATGACAATACTGATGACGCATATTGTTGTTACGCAGAGCCTATAAGTTAGTACAGAAAGTATTCCAACTCACAGATTGACCAGACGCTCTTCACACCCTTTGGTGAACTTCTTCAGATCAATGCCAGGATGAGCAGCAAACGCTTCTGTATATCTCTCTGTGGTCATTCTCCACAGAGATGAGACAGTAGGATCCACAGACTCTGCTTCGAGTGCCTGAGTAAAGTGCGGAGCGGTCATTTGGTTAATATCGTGACGGTCTCCTTTCAGGAATTGAGCCGCAGCTTTTTCAAATTCTCCTCGGTAGCTGTCGCTATCACCTGTAGAAATTGCACATCCAGCAAGTTCATCAGCTAGCTGAGCAAGGTTTTGCTGTTCAGTCTGAGCATAAGCCGTAGTGCTCAACATCATCAGAGCTATCATCATCGATCGCATAGTGTTACCAGTGACCTATGTTGCGTGAACCAGACTGAGCAGAACCACCACCGACATGATTGTCACCGAATCCGTGAGATACACCTGAACGTGTATTAGCTGCATTCTGACCACCGTTGCCGGTGCCACCACGAACGGATGAAGATTTGTCATGGCCGTTTGCATTGCAGTTAGGGCTGCCAATAATGGCGTCAATATGTGGGACAGAGACTTGTACGCTCGGATCAATTTTGGCGATTTCACCAGCGGTTGTGATCTGAGTTACACCATTCACCGTTACGCTGACAGGAGTTGTCGGTTTCAGAGCGCCAGCATCACTATTTATTGAACCGGTTGCAGCAGGGGTAGCGCTCTTTTCAATGCTGATTACAGATGGGGGCGGTACCGATGGGTTAGACTGAGCAATGTTTGACATTGCAACAGATTGCATTGCCACTATTCCTGAGCGGTAGCTTGTTCCCGTGATCTGCGTTGTTTGCGTCGGCATGGCTGGTGTCTGGCTACCAATCACTTTTGCCTGTGCAGCGATGATGGCATTTCTGTATGCAGACGGGTCAACGGATGGTTGAGCAGCGGGTTGTGAGGCCGGTGCAGGTGGTGTCTGACTATTAATAACTCTTGCTTGAGCATCAGTAACAACACTTCTGTACGTAGTCGGGTCAACGGATGGTTGAGCAGCGGGTTGTGAGGCCGGTGCAGGTGGTGTCTGACTACTGATAACTCTTGCTTGAGCATCGGTCACAACGCTTCTGTACGCAGCCGGGTCAACGGATGGTTGAGCAGGGAGCTGTGAGGCTGGGGTAGGTGGTGTCTGGTTAGACATACCAGAACGCGCTTGCTGCTGTGAAATCTGATCGCGAAGAGAAGAACCGGTCACATTGGCAGCTATGTGGTCAGCAATGGCTTGCTTTTTAGACGCATTAATAGCAGCGTCACCATACGCAGACGCGTGATTAGCAGCGATTATCCCATTATTACGGGTAGGGTTGTTAGTGTAATTCTGTTGAGCTGCCGCAGCTCTGAGTGCAGCCTGGTCACGATAAGACTTTGCACCCTGGAGGTTAGTCTGTGCCTGATTGTGAACACTCACAGCAGCATCAAATGTGCTGGCAGTAGAGTTGAAAGACATGGCAACCATTCCGGCAACCAACGTAATTTTAAGCTTCATCATCATTTTCCAGGTTAGTTAAGTGAATAGGCATGTCACTATTCTCTTAGAGGTAAACTCCATCCAGGTTGAGTTGATTAATAAAGACACAATGTCTTTGTTAATATGCGTTTTTGTCACTTATGTGAAATCAAAGGCGTTTATTTTACGAATCGAAAGAAGATAAATATTGATTAGGAACAAAATTTGACGGGTATCACACTTGAAGATTATTCACTATGATTTTTTAGCAATTCGTGCTTGTTTGCCTTCTTTTGTTCTATTGATTTCAGTTTATTAATTGTTTTTTACTATCATTTCACTCGTAATTTACAGGCGAGAAAAAAGATTAAATCACTGTAAATTAATGGATTTATGATGATGTGTTCAGGCTTCGTGATGGTTTTTTGCGACAGCAAACCAGAATACTCATAGCTACCGTTATTTTCCTTGAAAAGCTTCGAATGGAAGTACTCAAGGTTGTGATAGAATAGGCTGTGAGTTTCTCAGTAAAATCTGAATTCTCAATTATGAGGGGAGTGGGCCGAAGTAACGGCGTATGGGCCTGTGAAGGTTGAGCAGCAAGGCTTTTGATCATTACAGCCCAAAAAGCAAGTATAATAATTTTCCTACGAGTAAAAAGAACCTTCATCTTTGTTTCGACTCGGTAGTAGTATATGCCGCAGCAAATATCTGCTAAACCCTTGAGTTGTATTTTAGAGAACCAAAATGAAGCTTTTGAAGACAGTACCCGCTGTTGTTATCCTGGCGGGAGGCGTGCTTGCGTCGATGAATGCTGCCGCAGATGATACCGTTTTTACTGTCATGGACGATCCCTCATCAGCACAGAAACCCTTCGAAGGTAATGTGAATGCAGGCTACCTGAACCAGGCAGGTAATACGAAAAGTTCCTCCCTGACCGCTGACTCAACGCTGACCTGGTACGGCAATACGACCGCATGGTCACTTTGGGGAAACGCCAGCAATACCTCTTCTAACGATGAGCGCTCTTCAGAAAAGTATGCAGCGGGTGGTCGTGCGCGTTATAACGTGACCGACGCTGACTATCTTTTTGGCCAGGCGAGCTGGCTTACCGACCGCTACAACGGCTATCGCCAGCGTGATATTCTCACCGCCGGTTACGGTCGCCAGTTCCTGAATGGTCCGGTGCACAGCCTGCGCTTTGAATTCGGTCCGGGTGTCCGCTATGACGAGTATACCGACGGCGACAGCGAAACCCAGCCGCTGGGCTATGCTTCCGGCGCGTATACCTGGCAGTTCACCGATAACGCCAAATTTACCCAAGGTGTATCGGTATTTGGCGCAGACGATACGACGTTAAACTCCGAGACCGCGCTCAACGTGGCGATCAACGAGCACTTTGGGCTGAAGGTGGCCTACAACGTGACGTGGAACTCTGAGCCGCCGGCATCCGCGCCGGAGCACACCGATCGTCGCACCGTCGTTTCGCTGGGCTACAAAATGTAATTGATTTTGGGCCGGTTATTCCGGCCCGCTTCAGCATTAACACGTCGTGCTATTAAACCCTGCAACAATGTTTTATTTCCCTGGGAAAAGCGTTTCTCCTTTTTCTCTCCTTAATTTCATCTGCAGTAACACCTTCAATTTATTTGACACTTTTTGATAAATAAACTGACTAGGCAAAAGTGTGATCTAGATCTACACTTTACGCACAGGCAAAAAAAAGCCTTCGCAGTAATGTATTAATTCAAATAGAGAAGAAAGATCATGAAAACAATCAAAACACTCGCTGCCGCCACGGTGCTTTCTGCACTCTCTTTTGGCGCTTTCGCGGCTCAGCCAAGCTATAACACTGCCAGTCAAACCACCTACCCAAGCGCAACGTTCAGTGTCACGGATACGGAGGCTGGCTCGAATATTCAGCCTGGTTCGCAAAATACCGGACGCTCTACGGATGATGCCTTCAACGCCAAGACCCTTGTTGCCGGCGAATGGTATTAATATTGTTAGCGTTTAATCTATCCCGCTATTTTATCTTCAGGTATCTGCCTGATTAAGCAAAAAACCGGAGCATGCTGTCCCGGTTTTTTTATATCTGTCATTCTGTGTAAACTTTTCTAATTAGCGTGTTTATCCGCGTAATAATGAAAGTAGATTTTCAGGTGCCTGGTTCGCTATTTTCAGCACCGCATTTTGGCTCTCCTGCAAAATTTGCGCTTTGATCATCTTGCTGGTTTCCAGTGCATAATCAGCATCCTGGATACGGCTCTGCGCGGATTGCGTCGCCACCTTCTGCTGTGCCAGCACCGACTTGCTGGATTCAAAGCGGTTGATTGCCGCGCCATACTGCGAGCGATAACCATCTACTTTAGCCAGCGCATTATCGAGTTTACCCATTGACGAGCGAGCCGACTGGACGGTATCCAGCCGGGCGTCATTGATACCAAGCGTTTTGGTATCCGCAGGGGTAGGCTCCAGCGTTGTTGATCGGATTTCATCACCAAAGGTGGCACTGGTAACCACCTGATAAGGGATACTCTTTTTCGGCGGCGAAGCAGGCTGGGCCGTCGGCGCTTCCAGATTTCCCCACGTCAGCTTGCTGGTGAACGAACCGTTCCCTACCACGACGACGATCAAATCTTCACTCACATTGTCGATAGTGACCCGTTCCAGCAGGTTTGTACCGTTGTTACCGTCGTTAAAGCCGCCGGTAGTGCTGTCCTCATAGCGATCGCCATCGCCGCTATAGGTGATGTTCATACCGTTATAGCTTAGGGAGTCGCTGCCGTTAATATCCCATGCTGCGCCGCCCTCAATCAGCAGAGAGTCATCGTAGGTGGCACCGCTCTGGAAGCCATTGGCCTGGGAGAGCAGGCGCGTATTGGCGCTGGCGGTATCGTTGATGCTGTTACTCACCCAGGTATAGTCCGCATCGCTACCGTTAATTGGCGTGCCTGCCAGATGTTTACCGTCGCGGGTAAAGAGTTGAATATCATCATCTGCACCAAGGGAGTTAATGGTAATGGCGATATTGGTCGAACCGGCCGGAATATAGGCCAGCGGAATAATGCCGGAGGTGAAGGAGTAATCTTTGTTTGCCACCGGGAACTTGGTATTTACCGGTGCAACGTTACCCAGCAACGCTGGCGGCAGCTCAGGGTTTTCCGTCGCCAGCGGATAGAGGCCAAAGATCTCGGTACCTTCAGAGATACTGTCGATTCCGGCGAGAATGCTGGCAAATTCGTTTTGGATACTGGCGCGATCGCTCTCCGAGAGCGAGTCGTTGATCGACTGAATAGCCAGACCTTTGGCGCGAATGAGCATGGAGCTTATTGAGCCGAGACTGCTCTCTGCGGTTTGCGCGAGGCTGATGGCGTCATCAAGCCCACGGGAAACCACGGTATCAGCGTTTATGTTTGCGCCCATCCGGTTGGCAATAGCGAGACCTGCGGCATCATCCTTTGCACCATTAATCCGCAGTCCGGACGCGAGCCGTTCGATCGATTGCTGAAGGATCGAAGCGGTTCCCGGCCGGGCTTTCAGACTGAGGCCTGCAATACCGTTATGATTTATCGATTGCATGTGTCGTGTCGCGATGCTGTTTGCCCAATGTAGGCTATATCATCGGCAAAATTTGGCTTAACTTTATACCAATAGAGTCAACGAAAAACGGTAGCACCCAACACGTAACCGTCTAAATATCGGTATAGTGCGCCGGATCGCTTGACGTTTGCAGGGTTTTTCTATGTGCTATGCCTTTAAATTCAGCAACAAACAGAGAGAGCACCATGGGTAACCAGGCAAAAGAGAGCGAGTTGTACGATGAGATGTGCCGCGTGGTGGGTAAGGTTGTGCTGGAGATGCGCGATTTAGGCCAGGAGCCGAAGCATATTGTTATTGCTGGTGTGCTGCGTACGGCCCTGGCTAACCAGCGAATTAAACGTAGCGAGCTGACGCGTCAGGCAATGGAGACGGTCATTAACGCGCTTGTTCCTGAGAGTAAAGCCTGAACAGCAAAAGGCCTCTTACGAAGCCTTTATTTAACCTGTCACTTTACTCATTAACCTGGCTGCGGGAATGCACATCGATGCAGTAAGTCGTTCCCCACAGGTTGCACATATTGCGCCATGAGGAAGCTTTTTTTCAGCGTTGTACATTGAAAACCGAAACCTAAAACCATTGCAGACTGGACACTGAAATTTGAGGTTTGGAATAACCCCTCCGGTCCGTTAAGTGGAAACACTACCCTAGCACGTCTATTTGCGTACCAGGGATATATCGTCCGATAAATAGCGTGTTTTTTTGGCAATCTTTCTCTACGCCAGGCGTAATGCTTTTAGCAGCCTTATTAATTTTATTGCTAAGGCTTTTCCTTATTTAATTTTACACAATTATGACAACTCGCCGGTTGCCTGCTGAAATAGATAAATAGCCTGCTAGAGCAAATTGAATGCAACGCCAGCCTTTTAACTCACTGATTAGACGTGTAGTATCAGGGGTGAGCTTATCAACAGCCGAGTAGGGTGCAGCGTGTTTTCTGTACAAGTTTGTCAGAGTGAAGACGAAAACCTGCTTTAAGTCGTTGATAATAATTTGAAAATAGTTTTGTATGTGACCTTTCGTGCGGGTCACCACTGCAAATTAAGGATCTCACATGCCTGTAATTACCCTTCCTGACGGCAGCCAACGCCAGTTTGATCGCCCCGTTAGTCCAATGGATGTTGCCCTTGATATCGGCCCAGGACTCGCGAAAGCCTGCATTGCGGGTCGCGTGAATGGCGAGCTGGTGGATGCCAGCGATCTTATCGAAAACGATGCGCAGCTGGCGATCATTACCGCCAAAGATGAGGATGGTCTGGAAATTATCCGCCACTCCTGCGCGCACCTGTTAGGTCATGCCATCAAACAGCTGTGGCCCCATGCCAAAATGGCTATCGGTCCGGTTGTTGATAACGGCTTCTACTACGATATCGATCTTGACCATACGCTGACCCAGGAAGATGTCGACGCGCTCGAAAAACGTATGCACGAGCTCGCCGAAACGAACTATAACGTTATCAAGAAAAAGGTAAGCTGGCACGAAGCGCGTGAAACCTTCGTTGCGCGCGGCGAAAGCTACAAGGTCACCATTCTTGATGAGAACATCGCCCATGATGATAAGCCCGGCCTGTATCATCATGAAGAGTACATCGACATGTGCCGCGGTCCGCACGTGCCGAACATGCGCTTCTGCCATCACTTTAAACTGATGAAAATCGCAGGAGCCTACTGGCGCGGCGACAGCAACAACAAGATGCTGCAGCGTATCTACGGCACGGCGTGGGCAGATAAAAAAGCGCTTAACGCTTATCTGCAGCGTCTGGAAGAGGCCGCGAAACGCGACCACCGTAAAATTGGTAAGCAGCTCGACCTGTATCACATGCAGGAAGAGGCACCGGGCATGGTTTTCTGGCATAATGATGGCTGGACTATCTTCCGTGAGCTGGAGACGTTTGTTCGCTCCAAGCTGAAAGCGTACCAGTACCAGGAAGTAAAAGGCCCGTTCATGATGGACCGTGTGCTGTGGGAAAAAACCGGCCACTGGGACAACTACAAAGATGCCATGTTCACCACCTCGTCTGAGAACCGTGAGTACTGCATCAAACCTATGAACTGCCCTGGTCACGTGCAAATTTTCAATCAGGGTCTAAAATCGTACCGCGACCTGCCATTACGTATGGCAGAGTTTGGTAGCTGCCACCGCAACGAGCCGTCGGGCGCGTTGCATGGCCTGATGCGCGTACGCGGGTTCACTCAGGATGACGCCCACATCTTCTGTACAGAAGAGCAGGTGCGTGATGAAGTGAACGCCTGTATTCGTATGGTCTACGATATGTACAGCACCTTTGGCTTCGAGAAGATCGTCGTCAAACTCTCCACTCGTCCGGAAAAGCGTATCGGCAGCGACGAGATGTGGGATCGTGCTGAGGCGGATTTAGCAGTCGCGCTGGAAGAGAACAACATCCCGTTTGAGTATCAGCTGGGTGAAGGCGCGTTCTACGGTCCGAAAATTGAATTTACGCTGTATGACTGCCTCGATCGTGCATGGCAGTGCGGAACGGTACAGCTGGACTTCTCCCTGCCGTCTCGTTTGAGCGCCTCCTACGTAGGCGAAAACAACGAGCGTCAGGTGCCAGTGATGATTCACCGCGCCATTCTTGGGTCTCTGGAGCGCTTTATCGGCATCCTGACCGAAGAGTTTGCGGGCTTCTTCCCCACCTGGCTTGCGCCGGTGCAGGTAGTTGTGATGAACATTACCGATTCTCAGGCCGATTACGTTAATGAATTGACGCAGAAACTACAAAATGCGGGCATTCGAGTAAAAGCGGACTTGAGAAACGAGAAGATAGGCTTTAAAATCCGCGAGCACACTTTACGTCGTGTCCCTTATATGCTGGTTTGTGGTGACAAAGAGGTTGAGGCCGGCAAAGTAGCCGTGCGTACCCGTCGTGGTAAAGACTTGGGTAGCCTGGACGTAAATGACGTTATCGAGAAGCTGCAACAAGAGATTCGCAGCCGCAGTCTTCAACAACTGGAGGAATAAGGTATTAAAGGCGGAAAACGAGTTCAAACGGCGCGTCCGAATCGTATCAATGGCGAGATTCGCGCCACAGAAGTTCGCTTAACAGATCTGGAAGGCGAGCCGCTTGGCATTGTGAGTCTAAGAGAAGCTCTGGAAAAAGCTGAAGAAGCCGGGGCAGATTTAGTTGAAATTAGCCCTAACGCCGAGCCGCCCGTTTGCCGTATAATGGATTACGGCAAGTTCCTCTATGAAAAGAGCAAATCTTCTAAGGAACAGAAGAAGAAGCAAAAAGTTATCCAGGTTAAGGAAATTAAGTTCCGACCTGGTACAGATGAAGGCGACTATCAGGTAAAACTCCGCAGCCTGATTCGCTTTCTCGAAGAGGGCGACAAGGCCAAGATCACACTGCGTTTCCGCGGTCGTGAGATGGCCCACCAACAGATCGGTATGGAAGTGCTTAACCGCGTGAAAGAAGATCTGGTTGAACTGGCAGTAGTCGAATCCTTCCCTACGAAGATCGAAGGCCGCCAGATGATCATGGTGCTTGCTCCGAAGAAGAAACAGTAAGGCCATCAAGTAATCATACCTGTGGGCCACAAGCTCACGGGTCTGGTTCGCCTTTGTTTCGTTTATTAACAATGCGAAGTGGAAATTATTAAAATGCCAAAGATTAAGACCGTACGCGGTGCTGCTAAGCGCTTTAAAAAAACCGGTAAAGGTGGTTTTAAGCACAAGCACGCTAACCTGCGTCATATTCTGACCAAAAAAGCTACCAAGCGTAAACGTCACCTGCGTCCGAAAGCCATGGTTTCTAAAGGCGATCTGGGCCTGGTCATCGCGTGCCTGCCGTACGCATAAGTCGTTTACCTTTTAACCTTTTTTAAGAATAGATACAGGAGAGCATCATGGCTCGCGTAAAACGTGGTGTAATGGCACGTGCACGTCACAAGAAAATTTTGAAACAAGCTAAAGGCTACTACGGTGCGCGTTCACGCGTATACCGCGTTGCCTTCCAGGCTGTTATCAAAGCAGGTCAGTACGCTTATCGTGACCGTCGTCAGAAAAAGCGTCAGTTCCGTCAACTGTGGATTGCGCGTATCAACGCAGCAGCACGTCAGAACGGTATTTCTTACAGCAAATTCATCAACGGCCTGAAAAAAGCCTCTGTTGAAATCGACCGTAAGATCCTGGCTGACATCGCTGTATTCGACAAAGTGGCATTCTCTGCCCTGGTCGAAAAAGCGAAAGCAGCTCTGGCATAAGCCAGTTAGAGAGAGGGAGCCTGGCTCCCTCTTTTTATTCCTTTCCACACAAGGTAACGCAAGCATGAATGCTGCTATTTTCCGCTTCTTTTTTTACTTTAGCACCTGATCCCAGGGGGCTTGCGCGTGAAAGAAGAAACGAAAAACAGCGCCAGAAAGCCTCCCCAGGGAGGCTTTTTTTATGCCTGTATGTAAAAAATATGAGATCACCATAACGGTGTCTGCACCGACATAATGAGGAAAACCATGTCACATCTCGCAGAGCTGGTTGCCAACGCCACGGCAGCCATTAACGAGGCTTCAGATATTGCCGCATTAGATAATGTGCGCGTTGAATATCTGGGCAAAAAAGGGCAGCTGACCCTTCAGATGACAACCCTGCGTGAGCTGCCGCCTGAAGAGCGTCCAGCCGCCGGTGCGGTGATTAACGAAGCCAAAGAGCAGGTACAGCAGGCGCTCAACGCCCGCAAAGAAGCTCTTGAGAGCGCAGCGCTGAACGCGCGTCTGGCAGCAGAGACCATCGACATCTCTCTGCCGGGCCGCCGCATTGAGAACGGCGGTCTGCATCCGGTCACCCGTACCATCGACCGTATTGAGAACTTCTTCGGCGAGCTGGGCTTTACCGTGGCAACCGGTCCGGAAATCGAAGACGACTACCATAACTTTGACGCCCTGAACATTCCGGGACATCACCCGGCGCGCGCTGACCATGACACCTTCTGGTTTGACGCTACCCGACTGCTGCGTACCCAGACCTCTGGGGTGCAGATCCGTACCATGGAAAACCAGCAGCCGCCAATCCGCATTATCGCCCCGGGCCGCGTCTATCGTAACGACTACGATCAGACCCACACCCCAATGTTCCACCAGATGGAAGGGCTGATCGTTGATAAAAACATTAGCTTTACCAATCTGAAAGGCACCCTGCACGACTTCCTGAATAACTTCTTTGAGGAAGATCTGCAGGTACGTTTCCGTCCGTCCTACTTCCCGTTTACCGAGCCCTCCGCTGAGGTGGACGTAATGGGTAAAAATGGCAAATGGCTGGAGGTGCTGGGCTGCGGTATGGTGCATCCGAACGTGCTGCGCAACGTGGGCATCGATCCTGAAGTTTACTCTGGCTTCGCGTTTGGCATGGGTATGGAGCGTCTGACCATGCTGCGCTATGGCGTTACCGACTTACGCGCGTTCTTCGAAAACGATTTGCGTTTCCTTAAACAGTTTAAATAAAGGCAGGAAAAAATAATGAAATTCAGTGAACTGTGGTTACGTGAATGGGTTAACCCGGCGGTCGATAGCGAAGCGCTCTCCGATCAAATTACGATGGCAGGCCTGGAAGTAGACGGCGTTGACGCCGTGGCCGGCAGCTTTAACGGCGTGGTGGTGGGCGAAGTGGTCGAGTGCGGTCAGCACCCGAACGCCGACAAACTGCGCGTGACCAAGGTTAACGTTGGCGGTGAGCGCCTGCTTGATATCGTCTGTGGCGCGCCAAATTGCCGTCAGGGACTGAAAGTCGCGGTAGCGACCATCGGCGCGGTGCTGCCGGGTGATTTCAAAATCAAAGCCGCTAAACTGCGCGGCGAGCCATCAGAAGGGATGCTCTGCTCCTTCTCCGAGCTGGGTATTTCCGACGATCACAGCGGGATCATTGAACTGCCAGCGGATGCACCGATCGGCACCGATATTCGCGACTACCTGAAGCTCGATGATAATACCATTGAGATCAGCGTCACCCCGAACCGCGCCGACTGCTTAGGCATTATCGGCGTCGCGCGCGACGTGGCCGTGCTGAACGCGCTGCCGCTGACCGAGCCTGAGATTGCCCCGGTTGCCGCAACGATTAACGATACGCTGCCTATCCGCATTGAAGCCGCCGACGCCTGCCCGCGCTACCTGGGCCGCGTGGTCAAGGGTATCGACGTCACCGCGCCAACCCCGCTGTGGATGCGTGAGAAGCTGCGTCGCTGCGGTATCCGCTCTATTGACGCTGTGGTAGACGTCACTAACTTCGTCCTGCTGGAGCTGGGTCAGCCGATGCACGCCTTCGATCTGGGCCGCATTGAGGGCGGGATCGTTGTTCGGATGGCGCAAGAGAACGAGACGCTGGTGCTGCTCGACGGTAGCGAAGCTAAATTGCAGTCCGATACGCTGGTGATTGCCGACCACAACAAAGCCCTGGCCATGGGCGGTATCTTTGGTGGCGAGCACTCTGGTGTGAATGGCGAAACGCAGGACGTACTGCTGGAGTGCGCCTTCTTCAGCCCGCTCTCTATCACCGGTCGCGCCCGTCGTCACGGCCTGCACACCGACGCCTCCCACCGCTACGAGCGTGGCGTTGACCCGGCGCTGCAGTACAAAGCGATGGAGCGTGCGACGCGCCTGCTGCTGGATATCTGCGGCGGTGAAGCCGGTCCGGTTATCGATGTCACCAGCGAGGCCGCGCTGCCGAAGCGTGCAACTATCACCCTGCGCCGCAGCAAGCTGGATCGCCTGATTGGCCACCACATTGCCGATGAGCAGGTAGGCGACATCCTCAAGCGCCTGGGCTGTGAAGTGACCGAAGGTCAGGATGAGTGGCAGGCCGTGGCCCCAAGCTGGCGTTTCGATATGGAGATCGAAGAGGACCTGGTGGAAGAGGTGGCCCGCATCTACGGCTACAACAACATTCCTGATGCCCCGGTACAGGCAGGTCTGATTATGGGCAGCCACCGCGAAGCGGACCTGTCGATGAAGCGGGTGAAAACCATGCTGATCGACAAAGGCTACCAGGAAGTGATCACCTACAGCTTCGTGGATCCGAAACTGCAGCAGCTGATCCATCCGGGCGAAGAGGCGCTGATCCTGCCAAGCCCTATCTCCAGCGAAATGTCGGCCATGCGCCTGTCGCTGTGGACCGGTCTGCTGGGGACGGTGGTCTATAACCAGAACCGTCAGCAGAGCCGCGTACGTATTTTTGAGACCGGGCTGCGCTTTGTACCGGATACCCAGGCCAATCTGGGGATCCGTCAGGATGTGATGCTGGCCGGAGTTATTACCGGAAGCCGCTACGAAGAGCACTGGAACCTGGCAAAAGAGAGCGTCGATTTCTATGATTTAAAAGGCGATCTGGAATCCATTCTCGATCTCACTGGCAAGCTGGGCGACATTCAGTTTAAAGCGGAAGCCAATCCGGCCCTTCACCCGGGCCAGTCCGCCGCGATTTATCTGAAAGGCGAACGTATTGGTTTTATTGGGGTTGTGCATCCTGAGCTGGAACGTAAACTGGATCTGAACGGTCGGACGCTGGTGTTTGAGCTCGAGTGGAACGCCATTGCAGACCGCGTAATTTCGCAGGCGCGGGAGGTTTCACGCTTCCCGGCAAACCGTCGCGATATTGCGGTTGTGGTCACAGAAAACGTCCCCGCAGCAGATGTTTTGGCTGAGTGTAAGAAAGTTGGCGTAAATCAGGTAGTTGGCGTAAACTTGTTTGATGTGTACCGCGGCAAGGGCGTAGCGGAGGGCTATAAGAGCCTCGCTATCACCCTGATCCTTCAGGATACCGGCCGTACACTCGAAGAAGAGGAGATTGCCGCTACCGTTGCCAGATGTGTAGAGGCATTAAAAGAGCGATTCCAGGCATCATTGAGGGATTGAACCTATGGCGCTTACAAAAGCTGAAATGTCAGAATATCTGTTTGATAAGCTTGGGCTTAGCAAACGGGATGCCAAAGAGCTGGTAGAGCTATTTTTCGAAGAGATCCGTCGCGCTCTGGAAAATGGTGAGCAGGTAAAACTCTCCGGTTTTGGTAACTTTGATCTGCGTGATAAGAACCAACGCCCGGGACGTAACCCGAAAACGGGCGAGGATATTCCCATTACAGCCCGGCGCGTGGTGACCTTCAGACCCGGTCAGAAATTGAAAAGCCGTGTCGAAAACGCTTCGCCCAAAGCAGAGTAATCTGAACTAACCAAAAAGGCCGCCCGTGCGGCCTTTTTTCTTTCCACCAACCGCTCTGCATCTTAAAATCACCTCCACGACGATAAGCAGGATGGATCCTATGCTCGCACTTGCCCACCAACAGACCCAACGCCACGCCCGCTGGCTTGGCGGACTCATACTCCTTCTGCTGTTTGCTATCGTGGTGAGCCTCTGCGCAGGCGAACAATGGATTGCCCCTGGCGACTGGCTCAGCGCCCGCGGGCAACTTTTCGTCTGGCAGATCCGTCTTCCCCGAACCCTTGCGGTGGTGCTGGTTGGTGCGGCGCTGGCGCTGTGCGGTACCGTGATGCAGGCGCTGTTTGAAAATCCGCTGGCGGAGCCGGGGCTGCTTGGCGTCTCGAACGGCGCGGGCGTGGGTCTGATTGCCGCCGTTATGCTGGGGCAGGGGGCGCTGCCTACCTGGGCACTCGGCCTGTGCGCCATTGCCGGAGCGCTGATTATTACGCTGATCCTGCTGCACTTCGCCCGTCGTCACCTCTCTATCAGCCGCCTGCTGCTGGCGGGCGTTGCGCTGGGCATTATCTGCAGCGCGCTAATGACGTGGGCCATCTACTTCTCGACCTCCTTCGATCTGCGCCAGCTCATGTACTGGATGATGGGCGGATTCGGCGGCGTTGACTGGCAGCAGGGGTGGCTGATGCTGGCCCTGCTGCCGGTCATGGGTTGGGTTTGTCTGCAGTCGCAGCCGCTGAACATGTTGGCGCTGGGGGAAACATCCGCCCGCCAGCTTGGTCTGCCGCTGTGGTTCTGGCGCAACGTGCTGGTGGTTGCCATCGGTTGGATGGTCGGGGTCAGCGTAGCGCTGGCCGGGTCAATCGGTTTTATTGGCCTGGTGATCCCCCATATCC
The DNA here is from genome assembly GCF_037152055.1 of Pseudescherichia sp. AS216. Taxonomy (NCBI): domain Bacteria; kingdom Pseudomonadati; phylum Pseudomonadota; class Gammaproteobacteria; order Enterobacterales; family Enterobacteriaceae; genus Pseudescherichia; species Pseudescherichia sp. AS216. The sequence goes on from NZ_JBBCMV010000001.1 coordinate 931,695, forward strand.
TGCGCCTCTGCGGTCTGACCGATCATCGCGTGCTGCTGCCCGGCTGTGCGCTGGCAGGGGCAAGCGCGCTGCTGTTTGCGGATATTGTTGCCCGTCAAGCGCTCAACGCGGCAGAGCTGCCTATCGGTGTGGTCACCGCAACGCTAGGCGCGCCGGTGTTTATCTGGCTGCTGCTGAAGGCCGCGAGGTAAGAGCGCACTCGCACCGCACTTAACTCCCTATCGCGAAGAAACTTTTACGATAAAATTGCGCATGAGTAGACGTCGTCATATTGTCTATTATTAAAGGCCAGCGACTGAACCGCTGGCGCGTTTGATAACTAAGGGGATGCTATGCAACACGATATTCTAAACACTGATGTGACGACGATTGATGGCGAGAAGACCACGCTTGCTGATTACCAGGGCAAGGTGCTGCTGGTGGTCAACGTAGCGTCTAAATGCGGCCTGACGGCACAGTATGAGCAGCTGGAGAACATTCAAAAGGCCTGGGAGAAAGACGGTTTTGTGGTGCTGGGCTTCCCCTGCAACCAGTTTTTAGGCCAGGAGCCGGGCAGCGAAGAGGAGATCAAAACCTTCTGCAGCACGACCTATGGCGTTACCTTCCCGATGTTCAGCAAAATTGACGTCAACGGTGAGAATCGTCATCCGCTCTATCAGAAGCTGATCGCTGCTGCGCCAACTGCCGTTGCGCCGGAGAGCAGCGGATTTTACGAGCGTCTCGCCAGCAAAGGGCGTGCACCGCTCTATCCTGACGATATCCTGTGGAACTTTGAAAAATTCCTGATTGGCCGTGATGGGCAGGTCGTCCAGCGCTTTGCGCCGGATATGACGCCGGAAGATCCTATCGTGATGGAAGCCATCAAGCTGGCATTAGCAAAATAGTGAACGCATTAATGACGCTACAGGATGTAGCGGAATCCGGCAGGCTGGGGCCCGTCACGGTCACGGTCAATGCCGGAGAAATTCTGCATCTGGTGGGACCAAACGGCGCCGGGAAGAGTACCCTGCTGGCGCGAATGGCCGGGCTGACAAGCGGGCCGGGTAGCATCACGCTCAGCGGCATGCCGCTCAATGACTGGCACGCTACCGCGCTGGCCCGGCGTCGCGCCTACCTTGCTCAGCAGCAAACGCCCCCCTTTGCCATGCCGGTGTGGCACTATCTAACCCTGCACCAGCGCGATCGCAGCCACACTGCGTTACTGCATGACGTCGCCGGGGCGCTGGGGCTCGATGATAAGCTCGGACGCAAGGCAAATCAGCTTTCAGGCGGTGAGTGGCAGCGGGTACGGTTGGCCGCGGTGATTTTGCAGATCCACCCTGAAGGCAACCCTGAGGGGCAGCTACTGCTGCTGGATGAGCCGATGAACAGTCTGGACGTGGCCCAGCAGGCGGCGCTCGACCGCCTGTTGAATACGCTCTATCAGGCGGGTATTACCGTGGTGACGAGCAGCCACGATCTGAATCATACCCTGCGCCATGCTCACCAGGCATGGCTGCTGCGCAACGGTGAGCTGATTGCCAGCGGTCCGCGCGATAGCGTGCTAACGCCGCCCAGGCTGGCCCAGGCCTACGGTATGCCTTTTCGCCGTCTTGACGTTGAGGGGCATAGCGTACTTATTTCTACGTTGTAAACACAGAGCATATTGCGCGGCGCTTTCCCGTCACGCTACATTACTGGAAAAATAATAAAGCAGAGGATCCGCCCCGCATGCGCCTATGGTTTTTTTTCGCCGCCGTGCTTTTGTTAGCTGGATGTAGCCACCACCGGGCCCCACCGCCGAATCCACGGCTGGCAGACTCGATCACCGTTATCGCCAACCTTAACGATCAGCTTAGCCACTGGCGGGGCACGCCGTACCGTTACGGCGGTATGAGCCGGGGTGGGATCGATTGTTCTGGCTTTGTACTGATGACCTTCCGGGATCGGTTTGATCTGCGTCTGCCCCGAGAGACGCGCCAACAGGCCAGGATCGGCACCGAGATAGACAAAGATGACCTGTTGCCCGGAGACCTGGTGTTCTTCAAAACCGGGTCGGGGGAGAGCGGCCTGCACGTTGGCATCTACGACACTGATAACCAGTTTATTCATGCTTCCACCAGCCGTGGAGTGATGAAATCCTCGCTTGATAACGTCTACTGGCGTAAAAAATTCTGGCAGGCGCGCCGAATTTAACCGGCACAACCCTGCAGGGTGCTAATAAAAAACGGAGCTAACAGGCTCCGTTTTTTATTAAATAATACTAATTAATGAGGTCACTAATAGTTATCAACTATTTTATTAATCCAGTTTTATCTGCTGGCGCTTATCGTGTTCCCAGGATAATCTTTAATGCTGGCTAAGGATAGTCTTATTCATTTCTGGATTAGGTATAGGGATAATGATTATTACACTCGACAAAACATGGCGCTCAGAGCTGCTTTTCAATCCGGCCCGTAATGCCGAGGGCGAATTGCAGGGACTGGAGATCGCCGTTAACTTTGTAGGCGTCAACCGTGAGGCACAGGCGCCCGCAGAGCTGATTTTGCCTCACTTAACACCACAGCAGTCCGAAATGCTATTTATTGAACAGCTACAATTACTCAGCGTATGTCAGCATTTCTTTATTCAGCATCAGATTGCCGCATGGATTAATATTACACCAGCAGTTGTAGAAAGATTGTTAAAGGATGATGATTTAGCGGCGTCTGTTAATCGGTATCCATTTATTGAGTTTATGGTTAATGAGAATTATCTTAACTTAAACAGTGAAAGTGAGAATAGTTTGCTGTCTCAATTAAGCAGCAGGTTCTCTCTTGTTCTGGCAAATTTCGGCGCGGGAGCGGCATCAACCCGAGCCGTATTTGAGGGTCTTTTTGCTCGCGTTAGGCTGGATAAGCATTTTGTTTCACAGCGTCTTAAGTCGCCATCGTTTCAGCCTTTTATGCAGGCGATTATCACCCAGGTTGAACCCTACTGCCGTTCAATAATGATTGCGGGGATAGATAGTGAGCAGATGCTGAAGAAAGTGAGGCCGTTTGCCTTTAGCGCTATGCAGGGAAGCCTGTGGCCGCCGGTGCTCCCGGAGCAGATTACCGACCTGGTGAAGTGATACCCGTGCACTCTGCCTGTGTTTATTCCTCCTGATACCCTCTACACTACAGTAAAAGGAGGATCCATGACCCTTACGTTTACGACACGCTGGCGCGATGAGCTGCCGGGATTTTACACCTCGCTTTCTCCTACGCCGCTGCGTAACGCGCGCGTGCTATGGCATAACGCTGCGCTGGCCCAGGATCTGGGCATACCCGATGCGCTCTTTACTCCTGAGGAAGGAGCAGGCGTCTGGGGTGGTGAAACGCTGCTGCCGGGCATGTCCCCTCTGGCGCAGGTCTACAGCGGCCATCAGTTTGGCGTCTGGGCCGGTCAGCTAGGTGATGGTCGCGGCATCCTGCTCGGCGAGCAGCTGTTGGCTGATGGCAAAACCGTCGACTGGCATCTTAAAGGAGCCGGAAAGACGCCTTACTCCCGGATGGGCGATGGGCGCGCCGTGCTGCGCTCGACCATTCGCGAAAGCCTGGCGTCAGAGGCGATGCACTACCTGGGGATCCCCACCACCCGGGCGCTGGCGATAGCGACCAGTGATACGCCCGTGGCACGGGAAACCACCGAGCAGGGTGCAATGCTGATGCGCATTGCCGAGAGCCATCTGCGCTTCGGTCATTTCGAGCATTTCTACTACCGCCGCGAGCCAGAGAAGGTTCGCCAGCTGGCAGATTTCGCCATTCGTCACCACTGGCCGCACCTTGCTGATGAGAGCGACAAATATGTGCTCTGGCTGCGGGATGTGGTAGCGCGTACCGCGACGTTGATTGCCCAGTGGCAGGCGGTCGGTTTTGCTCACGGCGTTATGAATACCGACAATATGTCGATACTGGGCCTGACCATCGACTACGGCCCGTTCGGTTTTCTGGATGACTATCAGCCAGGGTTTATCTGTAATCACTCTGACTATCAGGGCCGCTACCGTTTTGATAATCAGCCTGCGGTCGGCCTGTGGAATCTCCAGCGTCTTGCCCAGACGCTATCGCCCTTTATCGATGTCGATACCCTGAACAGCGTGCTGGATGAGTATCAGCAGGTGCTGCTGGAGCAGTACGGGAAGCTTCTGCGTAGCAAGCTAGGGCTGTTCACCGAGCAGCGCGGCGATAACGAGCTGCTGAACACGCTCTTTGCCCTGATGGCGCGGGAGGGAAGCGACTATACCCGCACGTTCCGTATGCTGAGCACCACCGAGCAGCACAGCGCCAGTTCGCCGCTGCGCGATGAGTTTATCGATCGCGGCGCGTTTGATACCTGGTTTAGCACCTATCGTACGCGGTTGCAGGGCGAGCAGATCGACGATGCTGAACGTCAGCGGCAGATGAAAGGCGTGAATCCTGCGCTGGTGCTGCGTAACTGGCTGGCCCAGCGGGCTATCAGCGACGCCGAGAAGGGCGATACCCAGGAGCTGGAGCGGTTGCACCAGGCATTACGCGATCCCTTTAGCGATCGTAGCGATGACTATATTAGCCGGCCGCCCGACTGGGGCAAACATCTGGAAGTGAGCTGTTCAAGCTAAAAGAGAGTGCCCGCCGCAGCTGTGGCGGGCAGGATGTCAAAGACGGGTGGACACCGCGGCAGAGAGCTTTTCTACCAGCAGAGCCGTGTCTTCCCAGTGCAGGCACGGGTCGGTAATGGACTGGCCATAGGTGAGCGGCTGTCCGGCAACAATCTTCTGCGTTCCTTCCTGCAGGAAACTCTCCGCCATGATCCCAGCGATGGCCGTTGAGCCGTTACGGATCTGCTGACAAATGTCGTCACATACCTCTAGCTGGCGGCGATGCTGCTTCTGGCAGTTGCCGTGGCTAAAATCCACCACCAGATGTTCGGGCAGAGAGAACTCGCTCAGCGTATCGCAGGCCTCGGCAATGGCCTCAGCGTGGTAGTTAGGCGTTTTTCCGCCGCGCATAATGATATGCCCGTAAGGATTACCGCTGGTCTGGTAGATGGTCATCTGCCCATTTTTATCCGGCGAGAGGAACATATGACTCGCCCGCGAGGCGCGGATAGCGTCAACCGCAATGCGGGTGTTGCCATCCGTACCGTTTTTGAAGCCTACCGGGCAGGAGAGCGCCGACGCCATCTCTCGGTGGATCTGGCTTTCGGTGGTGCGCGCCCCGATTGCGCCCCAGCTAATAAGATCGGCAATAAACTGTCCGGTCACCATATCGAGAAATTCGGTGGCGGTCGGAACGCCCAGCTCGTTCACCTGAAGCAGCAGCTTCCGCGCCAGCTCCATGCCGTGATTAACCCGATAGCTGCCGTTGAGATCGGGATCGGAGATCAGACCCTTCCAGCCCACAACGGTGCGGGGTTTCTCAAAATAGGTACGCATGACGATCTCAAGCGTATCCTGATGCTTTTCGCGCAGCGCCTGTAACCGGCGAGCATACTCGAGCGCGGCATCAAGATCGTGGATGGAGCAGGGTCCTACGATCACCAGCAGACGGCGATCTTCACCGTTTAAGATTTTCTCAATTCGCCGACGCGCAGCGTTAACATGTTCCGCAACCTGTTGGGAGAGAGGATACCGCTCGGCCAGTTCGGCTGGCGTCACCAGGCTCTCAATGCGCGCAGTGCGGAGTTCATCAGTTTTGTTCATGACTTATCTCAGAAATTGGCGGCTTCAACGGCAAAAGTGCCGGAAGTAATGGGCATCACGATAAACCAATCCTTGATGTTTTCAAGTATGAGGGTGATGCGCATCACAAATCTGCGGGCAATGATAACGGAAAACGGCGTCCTGTACTAGCTAATTAGTACATGCTGCGATTCAACTTCATAATGTCGAGTATCTTGGTGGCGATCTCCTCAACCGAATAGTTGGTGCTGTTGAGGTAGGGAATATTGTTTTTACGATAGAGGGCCTCTACCTCGGCCAGCTCCAGCCGACACTGACGCATGGATGCGTAGCGGCTGTTCTCCACGCGCTCCTCACGGATCGCTGCCAGACGTTCTGCGTTGATGGTCAGGCCAAACAGCTTGTGCTGCAGCGGCTTTAGCGCAGCGGGCAGTACCAGGTTATCCATGTCATCGGCAATGAAGGGATAGTTGGCGGCGCGAATGCCAAACTGCATCGCCAGATAGAGGCTGGTAGGCGTTTTACCGCAGCGGGACACGCCCAGCAAAATGACCTGCGCCTGTTCAAGGTTGCGCATCGAGATACCGTCATCGTGGGCAAGGGTGTAATCAATGGCCGCGATGCGGGCATCGTACCGCGTCAGGTTTCCCGGATTGAGGCCGTGGGTGCGGTGGGTGATCGGCGTCGGATCGAGCTTAAGCTCCTGCTGGAGCGGAGCCACCAGCGCCTGAACGATATCCTGGCAGAAACCCTGGCTCTGGGTAATGATGCTGCGGATCTCGGGTGTCACAATAGAGTAGAAGACCAGAGGGCGCACGCCGGTCTGCTGAAAAATGGCGTCAATCTGCTCCTTGACCGCATTTGCGCGCTGGACGTTTTCCACAAATGGCAGCGTGATGCTGTGCACGGCAACGGGAAACTGCGACATGACCGCATGCCCGAGAACCTCTGCCGTAATGGCCGTGCCGTCAGAAATATAAAACACCTGCCGATCCACTGAATTTTCCATTTTTATCCCCCCATAGCATGATGGTGTTAAAGCCTGAATTAATTTATGTACCATACTACTGCGCCACTCGCATCTATAAAAAATGAAATGCTGTTTTTATTTTTACTGAAATGTCCATTTCACTTTTGTTTTTCATGTGCAGAGCACGTTTCAAAAAGAGTGCAAACAAATCATGAAGTTACAAAATAGCGTGAAACTGTCCGAAAAATAGAAAAATAAATTTGCTTGAACGATTCACCGTTTTTTTAAGCGAGCCAGGTATGCCAGGATAAATAGGTACGTCAGGAGTTATTGACTCAATCATATATCAAAAAAGGATTGTCCGATGTCCAACAATGGCTCGTCACCGCTGGTGCTCTGGTATAACCAACTCGGTATGAACGATGTTGACCGCGTGGGGGGCAAAAATGCCTCTCTGGGTGAGATGATCACCAATCTGTCTGAAACAGGGGTATCGGTCCCGAACGGATTCGCCACCACGGCGGATGCTTTTAATCAGTTTCTTGACCAAAGCGGCGTCAACCAGCGTATCTATGAGCTGCTGGATAACACGGACATTGATGACGTTGGCGAACTGGCGAAAGCCGGGGCGCAGATCCGGCAGTGGATCATTGATACGCCTTTCACGCCAGAGCTGGAACACGCTATCCATGACGCCTATAACCAACTCTCGGAAGGCGACGCCGAAGCATCGTTTGCCGTGCGCTCCTCTGCCACGGCGGAAGATATGCCGGATGCCTCGTTTGCCGGACAGCAGGAAACCTTCCTCAATGTCCAGGGCTACGATGCGGTGCTGGTGGCGGTAAAACACGTGTTTGCCTCGCTGTTTAACGATCGCGCTATCTCTTATCGCGTACATCAGGGCTATGACCACCGTGGCGTGGCGCTCTCCGCAGGCGTGCAGCGCATGGTGCGCTCCGATTTAGCCTCCTCCGGCGTTATGTTCTCCATCGATACCGAGTCCGGCTTCGATCAGGTGGTGTTCATCACCTCTGCCTGGGGCCTTGGCGAAATGGTCGTGCAAGGGGCGGTCAATCCGGACGAGTTCTATGTTCACAAGCCGACGCTGGCAAACGATCGTCCGGCCATCGTGCGGCGCACTATGGGATCAAAAAAGATCCGCATGGTCTACGCCCCAAGCCAGGAGCACGGCAAGCAGGTGCGTATTGAAGACGTGCCAGAGGCCGATCGCGATCTGTTCTCGTTGACCGATGATGAGGTTCAGGCGCTGGCGAAGCAGGCGGTGCTGATCGAGCAACACTACGGTCGCCCGATGGATATCGAGTGGGCCAAAGATGGCCATACCGGCAAGCTCTATATTGTGCAGGCCCGCCCGGAAACCGTGCGTTCCCGGGGCCAGGTCATGGAGCGCTATACGCTTCATGACCAGGGCAAAGTGGTGGTTGAAGGCCGGGCAATCGGCCACCGCATTGGCGCAGGGCCGGTGAAGGTCATCCACGATATCAGCGAAATGAACCGCATTCAGCCCGGCGACGTGCTGGTAACCGACATGACCGACCCAGATTGGGAACCGATCATGAAAAAAGCCGCGGCGATTGTCACCAACCGCGGCGGACGTACCTGCCATGCGGCGATTATCGCCCGCGAGCTTGGCATTCCGGCCGTCGTGGGCTGCGGTGACGCCACCGACCGCATTCGCGATGGCGAGAAGGTCACCGTCTCCTGTGCCGAAGGCGATACCGGCTATGTTTATGCCGAGATGCTCGACTTCAGCGTGAAAAGCTCCAGCGTTGATACCATGCCTGACCTGCCGCTGAAGATCATGATGAACGTCGGCAACCCGGATCGCGCGTTTGACTTCGCCTGCCTGCCAAACGAAGGGGTAGGTCTGGCGCGTCTGGAGTTCATCATCAACCGCATGATCGGCGTGCATCCGCGGGCGCTGCTGGAGTTTGACGATCAGACCCCAGAGCTGCAAAAAGAGATCCGCGAGATGATGAAAGGCTACGATTCGCCTAAGGCGTTCTATGTCGGTCGTCTGAGCGAAGGCATTGCCACCCTCGGCGCGGCGTTCTGGCCGAAGCGCGTTATCGTGCGGCTCTCTGATTTTAAATCCAACGAGTATGCCAACCTGGTGGGCGGAGAGCGCTACGAGCCGGAAGAGGAGAACCCGATGCTGGGCTTCCGTGGCGCGGGCCGCTACGTCTCTGACAGCTTCCGCGACTGCTTTGCGCTGGAGTGCGAGGCGGTAAAATACGTGCGTAACGATATGGGTCTCACTAACGTCGAAATTATGATCCCCTTCGTGCGCACCGTTGACCAGGCGAAAGCGGTGGTGGACGAGCTGGCGCGTCAGGGCCTTAAGCGCGGTGAAGACGGGCTGAAAGTGATCATGATGTGCGAGATCCCGTCCAACGCCCTGCTGGCAGAGCAGTTCCTTGAACATTTTGACGGCTTCTCCATCGGCTCGAATGATATGACGCAGCTGACTCTGGGCCTCGATCGCGACTCCGGCGTGGTCTCAGAACTGTTTGACGAACGCAACGAGGCAGTTAAAGCGCTGCTGTCGATGGCGATCCGCGCGGCGAAAAAAGAGGGCAAGTATGTAGGCATTTGTGGTCAGGGCCCATCCGACCACGAGGACTTTGCCGCATGGCTGATGGAAGAGGGCATCGACAGCCTGTCGTTGAACCCGGATACCGTGGTTCAGACCTGGCTGAGCCTCGCTGAAATCAAGTAAAACGCCATCGTTCTCTTAAAGCCTCCCACCTGGGAGGCTTTTTTATTCGTTACAGATTTTTATTTGGTCGAAAGAATTTCTGCTGATGTGACGACACCTTGGTTTATTTATCCATGCCGAACTACCCTTACAGAGGCTAAAGCTGAAGCCATTCCAGCTCTATTTTTTTTAACCGTCGAAAATTGCGACATAAGCCGTAAGGTTATAAGGGAGAAGAAAAGATGGCCGATCAACATGTACATGTCAGAAACGATTACGATGACGTATATACGCCGGGTAGAGGCGTCCCCCTAAAACGTATTTCCTGGAGTGCAGTGTTTGCCGGCGTCATTATTTCAATGGTGCTCTACTTAATTCTTTCTATTCTTGGCACCGCGATTGGTGCCAGCACTATCGACCCTCTGGAAGAGCAAGATCCGATGGGCGGTATCGGCATGGGCGCGGCCATCTGGACGGGCTTAAGCATGCTGATCGCCATTGCCGCAGGGGCCTATGCCAGCGGCAGGCTGGCACAGCGAGAGGGGGCGTTGCATGGTCTGCTGATGTTTGGCGTCAATACTCTCATTAGCGCCTGGTTCGTCATTATGCTGGCAAATAGCGCGGTCACCGGTGCCATGAATATATTGGGGGCCGGTTTACAGGCGGTAGGCAGTGGCGTCACGGCGGTTGCACCGTCGGTTAAGGATATGGCGAAAGAGAAACTCGCAGAGAACAATATTAACCTCGATAGTTTACAAGATGAGCTTGAAACAACGCTGCGACAGACCGGGAAACCGGAGCTGCAGCCAGAGGCGCTGCAAAATCAGGCGCAGAATGAAGCGAATAATGCTCAGAACCAGGCGGCAGCAACGGCTAACACGCCGCAGACGGCTGATACCGATGTCGCCGGTTTTATTAAAGGCTTAATCGACAGAAATCAGAGTACCTTCCAGGCAGCCGACCGCGAAGCGCTGAAAAATATTATTCAGGCGCGTACCGGTAAATCTGATGCCGAAGCGGAACAGATTGTTGCCCAGACGGAAAAGAGCTATCAGGAAGCGCGGGCGAAATTTGACGAGCTGAAAGCGCAGGCCGAGCAAAAAGCCCGTGAAGCGGGTGAGAAAGCGGCAGCTGCGACGGCTAAAGCCAGCTGGTTCACCTTCTTTATGCTGCTGATTGAAGCGGTACTGGCCGGTGCTATGGGTATGGTAGGACGTCGTACTCAGCCGCGTCAGGTAACGGCAAACGAACGTCGCAGATAATATCGATGGTTATTTAAACGTAAAGCCAGGCTTCGGTCTGGCTTTTTTTATGCCTGGTTTCAGCACAATTTTCAGTGGTGGAATTTAGCTTAAAAAAAAGCCCATCGTGGGAGATGGGCAAAGACTACACACAGCAATTCGTTGTTTCACTCAGGGGATTTCCATGCTTATAAATCAAAGCCTTGATTTATAACCGTGACTTAATAGTAGGCATCCCCTAATTTTGAGTCGATCAGATTCGTCTCAATAGTTAATCATAAGTAACGATTTTGCGACAAGTGAAATGAGAGATATAGCGTATATATAGTGGGTTGCACGGTCCGACCAGAAAGGAAATATAAATAATTGATAAGCGTGGCTTAATAGTAAAGCGGGTTTCCCCGCTTACTGGTTATTTATTATGCACTTTATTATGAACTTCGCGCTCGTTCACCTTTTCCAGCAAATTATCGCTAACGTCGCCGGGAGCAGGAACTTCTTTTACCCATGCATCAAAAAGACGCCATGACACGGCGAGCAGAACCGGACCGATAAACAGACCGATCATGCCAAAGGCGATGAGTCCGCCAATGACGCCCGAGAGGATAAGAATTAACGGCAAATCAGCACCCATGCGGATCAGCACCGGACGGATAACGTTATCCAGCGTACCGACTACGCAGCTCCAAACCAGCAGGACCGTGCCCCAGGTCGTATCTCCGCTCCAGTAGAGCCAGATAATGGCAGGAATAAGCACCGGCAACGGACCAATCTGCACGAGGCAGGAGAGGATCATCACCACCGTAAACAGGGTTGGATAGGGCACGCCGCTGATTGCCAGCCCAATGCCGCCCAGCACCGCCTGCACCAGCGCGGTAACCACCACGCCAAGGGCGACGGCGCGGATAGCCTGGGCTGCCAGCAGCACGGCGGTATCGCCCCGCCTGCCGGCGAGACGGGTAGCAAAGTGGCGAATACCCTGAGCGACCCGCTCACCGCGCCAGAACAGCAGGGCGCTGAACAGAAGCATTAGCGCACAGTGCATCATAAAGCGTCCAATGTGCGCTGCCTGTCCGACAAACCAGGTCGTAGTGGCACCCAAATAGGGCCGCACCTTGGCCATAATCGCGCTGCCCCCCATATCCAGCAGGTTATGCCAGCCGAGATAGAGGTTATGGCCTACCAGCGGAATGCTCTTAAGCCAGGCTAAATCCGGCGGCGTCAGGTCGCCGGAGCTAATCGCGCGGATCACCGGGCCGCTGCCGTCAACGAGGCTGTTAACCAGCAGGGCAATCGGAATAACAAATACCAGGATTAAGATCAGCGTCATGCACAGCACCGCCAGGGAGCGACGGCCCGCCAGCACGCGCTGAAAGCGTAAAAACAGCGGCCAGGTCGCAATAACGATAGTCCCCGCCCATGCAAAGCTAAGGATAAAAGGTTGCACTATCCATAAACAGGCAACGATCATAACGGCTAAAAACAGCACCGAGAGCAGGATCTGAGCCACATCCCCGCGCTGACGACTAGTGATCATAAAATCTATCCACCTTTTTTATTCGCCGAACCGTCGGCGCAGCGTTTGATTTATACAAGAGTACGGCTGTGAATTTCAGCGTATTTTGCCCGCGCTATTTTGCCCGTAATTCACATGGGCGTAGCGTAAAAAAATGTGATACAACGATAAATCACAACGCAAACGATACACTTACAACATTAACAGTCAGGCAGGGTCAACGGTAATGATCCCACAGATTTCTCAAGCACCCGGCGTCGTTCAGCTGGTGCTCAATTTTTTGCAGGCACTGGAGCAACAGGGTTTTACAGGTGATACCGCCACGGATTACGCCGACCGGCTGACCATGGCGACCGATAACAGTATTTACCAGCTGCTTCCCGATGCGGTGGTATTCCCCCGTTCTACTGCCGATGTCTCCCTGATCACCCGTCTTGCCGGTGAGGCCCGCTTCCAGTCGCTGGTCTTTACGCCGCGCGGCGGCGGTACGGGCACTAACGGCCAGGCGCTCAACCACGGCATTATTGTCGATCTCTCTCGCTATATGAACCGTATCCTTGAGATCAATCCTGAAGAGGGTTGGGTACGGGTAGAAGCGGGCGTGATCAAGGATCAGCTAAACCAGTTTTTAAAACCGTACGGCTTCTTCTTCGCCCCGGAGCTTTCCACCAGCAACCGCGCCACGCTGGGCGGCATGATCAATACCGACGCCTCCGGGCAGGGCTCGCTGGTCTACGGTAAAACTTCCGACCACGTGCTGGGGGTGCGAGCCGTGCTGCTGGGCGGCGATCTGCTGGATACGCAGCCGGTGTCGCTGGAGCTGGCGCGTACGCTTGGGCAGGCGCAAACGGCACAGGGGCGGATCTATAAAACGGTCTATGACAGCTGCTTCGATAATCGTCAGCTTGTTATCGATAAGTTTCCTAAGCTGAACCGGTTCCTGACCGGGTACGATCTGCGCCACGTTTTCAACGATGAGATGACGACCTTTGATCTTACCCGCATTCTGACCGGTTCGGAGGGCACGCTGGCCTTTATTACCGAGGCGCGGCTGGATATCACGCCGCTGCCGAAGGTGCGTCGGCTGGTCAACGTTAAGTATGACTCCTTTAACTCGGCGCTTCGCAATGCGCCGTTTATGGTTGAGGCGCAGGCGCTGTCGGTTGAGACCGTTGACTCTACGGTGCTTAACCTGGCGCGGGAGGATATTGTCTGGCACTCGGTGCACGATTTAATTACCGATGTGCCGGATAAAACCATGCTGGGGCTGAACATCGTTGAGTTTGCCGGCGATGATGCCGAGCTGATTGACGCGCGGGTCCATGCCCTTTGCCAGCGTCTGGATGAGCTGATCGCTGCTCAGGAGGGCGGAGTGATTGGCTGGCAGGTATGCAGCGAGCTGGCGGGAATTGAGCGTATCTATGCGATGCGTAAAAAAGCGGTCGGCCTGCTGGGAAATGCCAAAGGCGCGGCGAAGCCGATCCCCTTTGCAGAGGATACCTGCGTGCCGCCGGAGCATCTGGCGGACTACATCGTTGAGTTTCGTGCCCTGCTCGACAGCCACGGGCTGAACTACGGCATGTTTGGCCACGTGGATGCGGGGGTGTTGCACGTGCGTCCGGCGCTGGATATGTGCGACCCGCAGCAAGAGATGCTGATGAAAAGGATCTCCGACGAGGTGGTGGCCCTGACGGCGAAGTACGGTGGCCTGCTCTGGGGCGAGCACGGCAAGGGCTTCCGTGCGGAATACAGTCCGGCGTTCTTTGGCGAGCAGCTCTATGGCGAACTGCGCAAAGTTAAGGCCGCGTTCGATCCACAGAACCGACTCAATCCGGGTAAAATCTGCCCGCCTGCGGGCCTCGATGCGCCGATGATGCAGGTCGATGCCGTGAAGCGCGGCACCTTTGACCGGCAGATCCCTGGTAGCGTACGCGCCTCATGGCGTGGCGCGATGGAGTGCAACGGCAACGGGCTGTGCTTTAACTTTGATGCCAAAAGCCCAATGTGCCCGTCGATGAAAATCACCAGCAACCGCATCCACTCTCCTAAAGGCCGGGCCACGCTGGTACGCGAATGGCTGCGGCTGCTGGCGGATCGTGGTATCGATCCCATCAAGTTAGAGAAGGAGCTGCCGGGAAAACGCGCCAGTCTGCGAGGCCTGATCGAGCGTACCCGCAACAGCTGGCATGCCCGCCACGGTGAGTATGACTTCTCGCATGAGGTGAAAGAGGCGATGTCCGGCTGTCTGGCGTGCAAAGCCTGCTCTACCCAGTGCCCGATTAAAATTGACGTGCCGGAGTTTCGCTCGCGCTTCCTGCAGCTTTATCACACTCGCTATCTGCGCCCGCTCAGCGACCACGTTATCGCCAGCGTCGAGAGCTATGCGCCGCTGATGGCCCGAGCGCCGAAAACCTTTAACTTCTTTATGAGCCAGCCCTGGGTGCGATCCCTGTCCGCTACCCATATTGGGATGGTGGATCTGCCTCTGCTGTCGGTGCCTTCCCTGCAACAGCAGATGGTGGGTCACCGCTCGGCAAACATGACGCTCGACGAGCTGGAGCAGCTTAGCGAGGAGGAGCGAGCTAAAACGGTGCTGGTGGTGCAGGATCCCTTTACCAGCTACTACGACGCGCAGGTGGTGAGCGATTTTGTCCGTCTGGTTGAGAGGCTGGGCTACCAGCCGGTAGTGCTGCCGTTCTCCCCAAACGGTAAGGCGCAGCATATCAAAGGCTTCCTGACGCGCTTTGCAAAAACGGCGCAGAAAACCTCTGACTTCCTCACGCGCGTGGCGCAGCTGGGCATGCCGATGGTGGGCGTTGATCCAGCGCTGGTGCTCTGTTATCGCGATGAGTACAAGCAGACGTTAGGTGACAAGCGGGGAGAGTTTAACGTTCAGCTGGTGCACGAGTGGCTGCCCGCCGCATTGGCCTCTCATGAAGAGCGGATCCCAGGCGGCGAGGCATGGTATCTGTTTGGCCACTGCACGGAGGTGACCGCGCTGCCGGGTGCGCCTGCACAGTGGGCAACAATTTTTGCACGCTTTGGCGCTAAGCTTGAAAACGTCAGCGTCGGCTGCTGCGGGATGGCCGGTACCTACGGCCACGAGATGAAAAATCACGCTAACTCGCTGGGCATTTACGAGCTGTCCTGGCATCAGGCCATGCAGCGCCTGCCGCGTAACCGCTGCCTGGCGACGGGCTACTCCTGTCGCAGCCAGGTGAAACGCATCGAGGGCAGCGGCGTGCGCCATCCGCTACAGGCACTGCTGGAGATAATGGGATGATCTGGAAACGTACGGCTACCCTCGACGCGCTCAACGCGATGGGCGAGGGCAATATGGTAGGGCTGCTGGATATCTGTTTCGAGCGCATCGGTGACGATGTGCTCGAGGCTTCGATGCCCGTCGACGCCCGCACGCATCAGCCCTTTGGCCTGCTGCACGGCGGCGCGTCGGTGGTGCTGGCAGAAACCCTCGGTTCGGTGGCGGGCTATCTCTGCACCGAGGGTGAGCATAGCGTGGTAGGGATTGAGGTCAACGCAAACCATATTCGCGCCGTACGCAGCGGCCGGGTGCGGGGCGTCTGTTCCGCGTTGCACACCGGCGGTCGCCATCAGGTCTGGCAGATTGATATCTTTGATGAGCAAAATCGACTGTGCTGCTCATCGCGGCTGACCACCGCCGTGGTATAAGTTATCGGGTAGACCAAATTTATTAAGTCCGCAAGGTGATTATTTAAAATCGTGGTACACTAGGCGCTATTGAATCTCCTGAGAAAGACGGTGTCCAATCAGGAGACGTAACGCTGAATGACCTAATGAAGGGATTCGTTGTTTCCTAAAGCGCTACTTATTATAAGCTTAAAAGGTAACAACGTTATGATCGCTTCATTTAAACTCGCTTTTCTTCATCCCCGTCACTGGTTGACCTGGTTTGGTCTTGCCATTCTGTGGCTTCTGGTTCAACTGCCTTATCCTGTCCTTCACCGCTTCGGTACTGGCCTTGGCCGCATCGCGCGTCCGTTTTTAAAGCGGCGGGAAAGCATTGCCCAGCGCAACCTTGAGCTCTGTTTCCCTGAGATGACGCCCGCTCTACGCGAAACGCTCATCAACCGAAACTTCATGTCATTAGGCATGGGGCTGATCGAGACCGGTATGGCCTGGTTCTGGTCGGACAAGCGCGTACGCCGCTGGTTCGACGTGGAAGGCTATCAGAATCTGGTTGAAGCCCAGACTAAACACCACGGTGTGATGGTCGTTGGCGTGCACTTTATGTCGCTGGAGCTGGGCGGTCGCGTCATGGGGCTGTGCCAGCCGATGATGGCCACCTATCGCCAGCACAACAGCCCGGTGATGGAGTGGGTGCAGACCCGGGGACGTATGCGCTCGAACAAATCGATGATCGACCGTCGTAACCTGAAGGGGCTGGTCAGCGCGCTGCGAAAAGGTGAAGCAGTGTGGTTTGCGCCGGATCAGGACTATGGCCGCAAAGGCAGCACCTTTGCGCCGTTCTTCTCCGTTAACGCCGCTACGACTAACGGCACCTATGTGCTGTCCCGCCTTTCAGGCTCGGCGATGCTGACGGTAACGATGATTCGTAAACCGGATGGCTCCGGCTACCAGCTGCATATCGGCAAGGCGTTAACCGACTATCCGGTAGAAAATGAGTTTGAAGCCGCCAGCTATATGAACCGGGTGATCGAGCGGGAAATTATGCGCGCCCCCGAGCAGTATCTGTGGATCCATCGCCGCTTTAAAACCCGCCCTATGGGCGAAGCCTCGCTCTATCTTTGATCTTCTACATCTTCTGAAAACTGCCTGCTGATGCGGGCGGTTTATTCAAAACCCTTTTATTTATCCCTTTCTTAAGTAATTGATTTTGTGAGATCGATGGACCTTCAGGAAAAAAGGGTAAAATCGCATTTATAAGCCTTTTTTACAGCAATTCAATGAGCTAGAGTAAAGCGGCTCTTGTTCACTGCCGCACAGGCAGCTTAGAAATGACTCATTTACAGGGGTCGGCGACGGTCTAAGTTCACTGCCGCACAGGCAGCTTAGAAATGCAACAACCGCGCAACCTCCCCCATATTGTGGTTCACTGCCGCACAGGCAGCTTAGAAATGCTGGTGGCGCGATTACTCCTGCCGAAAAATGTTCACTGCCGCACAGGCAGCTTAGAAAGTGCTCAGCGTCAGCAATTTCTCAACTGTAGGGTTCACTGCCGCACAGGCAGCTTAGAAATCGCTGAATGCTCAGGAAATGCTCTTAAAATAGTTCACTGCCGCACAGGCAGCTTAGAAAAAAATCATTATCGTAGTTAATAATTGCGCAACGTTCACTGCCGCACAGGCAGCTTAGAAAAGCCAGGGTGAAGAACCCTTCGTGCTCACTTTGTTCACTGCCGCACAGGCAGCTTAGAAACAACAGTTGCATCAGTAACGTCAATCGCGACGGTTCACTGCCGCACAGGCAGCTTAGAAATCTGTAATGTCGCCAATTTTATCCCCAACCGTGTTCACTGCCGCACAGGCAGCTTAGAAAATCGGGTAGTGTTTCGTTGGGCGGCGGATCTGGTTCACTGCCGCACAGGCAGCTTAGAAATATTAACCTCGCAACATTTATCCCGTAGTAATGTTCACTGCCGCACAGGCAGCTTAGAAATCCAACGCATTGCCAGAGCATTACGACGAACCGTTCACTGCCGCACAGGCAGCTTAGAAACAGCGCCGCAGGAGCCGCCAAAGAGCGGAGAGGTTCACTGCCGCACAGGCAGCTTAGAAAAACACCCAAAACAGCGGATGCCGGACCGGTTAGTTCACTGCCGCACAGGCAGCTTAGAAAATCGGTAAAAAACGAGTTCAAAATCAGAAACAGTTCACTGCCGCACAGGCAGCTTAGAAATAACTCCAGAGAAACGAAAATCTCTGCTGGCCGTTCACTGCCGCACAGGCAGCTTAGAAAGTGGGTGTGGGTGATCGAGTTCCGCCGGGTTGGTTCACTGCCGCACAGGCAGCTTAGAAATGAGCTCCGCAAACCTGAGCTACGCAAACTTGGTTCATTGCCGCACAGGCAACTTAGAAATGGTGCGCTCAGTTTGGCATGGCGCTAACCTGGTTCACTGCCGCACAGGCAGCTTAGAAAGAGTTAAACAGTTATGAATTAAACGGCGTTAAGTTCACTGCCGCACAGGCAGCTTAGAAATTATCAGCCTCACGCTCTGCAAGCAGTTCGAGGTTCACTGCCGCACAGGCAGCTTAGAAACCGCCGGTGCAGCCTGTCGTGGTGCCAGATGCGTCCACTGCCGCACAGGCAGCTTAGAGATTACAGCGTCCCGCATCGGTGTGGCGGCTGTAGTTCACTGCTGTACGGGCAGCTGAGAAATATTCCCCTGTCTCAAGAGTAATGCCAGCGACATTTACTTCCGCACAGACAACCTATAAAGAAAGGTAACTAAATAAAACAATGTGGTTAGAGTTCCACGCTATTCAGAAAGGTTTGACGATGCATAAACGGGCTAAATAAAATTCGCTGTCGTGCTGAGGGTTAATATACATTCAACACTGTTTTTACGTTCATACAAACAATGATATATGGCATCTATTATAATCGCTGCTTTATTATGGTTATATAATTTATGTCTATCATTCGCTAACGAAGGTCGTGGAATGCCAGCAACTATTATGCCGTCAGATTTAAAAACAATCCTGCATTCTAAGCGGGCAGATATTTACTATTTGCAATACTGCCGAGTGCTGGTGAATGGCGGTCGCGTAGAGTATGTGACGGATGAGGGCAAAGCATCTTTATACTGGAACATCCCTATTGCGAATACGACCGTTATTATGCTGGGCACGGGTACATCTATCACGCAGGCTGCGATGCGCGAGTTCGCCAGAGCTGGGGTACTGGTGGGTTTTTGTGGCGGGGGTGGCACGCCGCTGTATGCGGGTAATGAAGTGGATATTGATGTCTCCTGGCTAACGCCGCAAAGCGAATATCGTCCGACTGAATATCTTCAGGGCTGGGTATCATTCTGGTTTAATGAAGATAAACGCCTGGCAGCGGCGAAACAATTCCAGCAAATTCGTATCGATCAAATAGAGCGTCATTGGTTAAGCGCCAGAATGCAGCGTGAAAATTACTTTAGCGTTAGCGCAAACATGTTAGGGGAGCAACTTCTCCGTTTTCGCAACGGGATAGCGGTAGCAACCTCTCAGAATGAAGTTATGCTGCAGGAAGCGCATCTCACTAAAATGCTTTATAAATTAGCAAGTCAGGCAGCACAGTATGGTGAATTCAGTCGAGCAAAACGGGGTGGCGGTAGCGATCCCGCTAATCGATTTCTCGACCATGGCAACTATCTTGCCTATGGGATGGCTGCTGTCGCAACGTGGGTGACGGGTATTCCTCAAAGTTTAGCGGTACTGCACGGAAAAACACGACGCGGTGGCTTAGTTTTCGATCTGGCAGATCTTATCAAAGATGCGTTGGTATTGCCTCAGGCATTTATCGCTGCCATGTCCGGCGAGGATGAACAGGCATTTCGTCAGCGTTGTATAACGGGATTTCAGCAAGCGAAGGCGCTAGATCTCTTAATTACGTCCATGCAGAACACAGCGCTTAACAATAGTTGTGTTGTCGTATGAATATATTGCTGATTTCCCAGTGTAGCAAAAAGGCACGTGAGCAAACCTGTCATATTTTAGATCAGTTCGCTGAACGGAAGGGCGATGCCAGCTGGCAAACCGCCATCACTCTGGAGGGGCTTGAAACACTGCGTCGTTTACTGCGGAAAACAGCCCGCAAAAATACGGCCGTTGCCTGTCATTGGATTAAACAGAGTGGGCAGAACGAACTCTTATGGATCGTAGGTAATATTCGGCGCTTTAATTCTACGGGCGCGGTTCCAACTAATAAAACCTCGCGTGATATTTTGCGCAATCAGCACGAATTAGCATGGCGTAGCGCAGAGTCGAGCGCAGTTCTTGCAGCTATTGCGGGACTATTCCATGATTTTGGTAAGAGTGGAAAATTATTTCAGCTAACGATCAACGGCAAAGGTAAAAAAAGATTTCAGCCCTTTCGTCACGAGTGGATTTCAGTTCGCCTGTTTCAGGCATTCGTTGGTGAACAAAGCGATGCACAGTGGTTAGTACGCCTGGGGACTCTAACGACCCAGGATGAGACGCTCATGCTTGAGCGGCTGAAAAAGGATACTGCATCGTGGTCTGATAGCCCGTTTCTCTCTTTACCGCCGCTGGGTCAATCTATCGCCTGGCTTATTCTTTCGCACCATCGGTTGCCGCAATATTTGGGTGAGAACGATCCTTCGCTACAGGCGGGAAAAAACTGGCTAACGCATCAGCTCAATACGCTATGGAGTGCAAAAAATCATCTTAACAGCGACTGGTGCACCGATGATTTTAAATGGGTATGGACTTTCCCGCACGGGACGCCATTACGCAGCAAAACATGGCGGGAAAAGGCGCGTCAGCTTGCGAAGCGCGCTCTACATGCGGTTTCAGTGCATGAATTCGGAGTATTATCCAATACCTTTACTGTCCACCTGGCTCGCCTCAGTCTCATGCTTTCCGACCATCACTACTCGGCAAGCGAAGCTACCCAGGCCTGGCAGGATCCTACTTTAGCTCTGTGGGCTAATACCGATCGTACAACGGGCCAGCTCAAGCAAAAGCTAGATGAGCATAACGTCGGTGTGGCCCATCATGCGCTTTTACTCGGCCGCACATTGCCTCTGTTGCGCCATCAGCTTCCAGCTATTACTCGTCATAAAGGTTTCCGTGAGCGCGCTACCGGAGAGCGCTTTCGCTGGCAAAACCGTGCATGGGATCTCGCGCTGAGCCTGCGTGATGCTTCGCAACAACAGGGCTTTTTTGGCATCAATATGGCATCTACAGGCTGCGGAAAGACGCTGGCCAATGCCAGAATCATGTACGCGCTGGCGCAGGAGCAGCAGGGGTGCCGCTTTACCGTTGCACTTGGTCTGCGCACATTAACTCTACAAACTGGCTCAGCATTAAAAAAACGACTCGGCCTTGGAGAGGACGATCTTGCGGTACTGGTGGGATCGAATGCGGTCAGAGAGCTTTATACAGAGTCGGTACCGGATGAAAACAGTAGTAGCGCCGAGGATTTTTTCGAACAGCACCAGTATGTCCATTACGACGGGGTAGTGAGCACCGGACCTTTGCGCCACCTTTTCGAGCGCGATAACAAGCTCAGCAAACTCATTAATGCTCCCGTGCTGGTAGCCACGATTGACCACCTGATGCCTGCTACGGAAGGTGTGCGCGGAGGACGCCAGATAGCCCCTATGCTGCGTCTACTGACCAGCGATCTGGTGCTTGATGAGCCTGATGATTTTGATATTGCCGATCAGCATGCGCTATGTCGACTGGTTAACTGGACAGGTATGTTGGGGGGCCGCGTTCTCCTCTCATCGGCAACGTTGCCTCCTGCATTGGTGCAGGCACTTTTTGCTGCATACTGCACGGGCCGTAACGCATGGAAACTCGCCTGTGGTGAACCAGGCGCATCTCTGAACGTTTGCTGCGCATGGTTTGATGAAGATGACGCTTGTTCTGGCGAGTTTAGTGTTGCAGCTGACTTCTATGATGCGCATTGTCGCTTTGCTCAACGGCGGGCAATGCGTTTGCCGGATAAGCCTGTTCTGCGGCGGGCTCAAATAGCCTCTGTTACGTCATCGTCGGCAGATGCCGGTTCAGTCATCACTGCTTATGCCGACACGCTGCATCATGAAATAATCAATCTGCACAATTTGCATCAACAGTGTGATGCGAAAGGACACTGCATCTCGTTCGGTCTGGTGCGTATGGCTAATATAGTGCCGCTCGTTGCCGTCGCTAAAAAGCTCATGAGTACACCCTCACCAGAGGGATATCATATCCATTACTGCGTTTACCATAGCCAGCATCCGTTAGCGATACGTGCATATATTGAGCAACGACTTGATTCAGCTTTCACCCGGCATGATCCGCAGATTGTCTGGCATTTACCCGAGGTCAAGCAAGCCCTGAGGCAGGGAGAAGCAAAACATCATCTCTTTGTTGTTCTCGCGACCTCCGTAGTTGAAGTGGGCCGTGACTGGGATGCGGACTGGGGAATAATTGAACCCTCATCAATGCGTTCGCTTATCCAGTTTGCTGGCAGGATACAGCGCCACCGACAAAAGCAGCCCGAAAGCCCCAATATGCTGATCCTAAATAAAAACATTCGCGCCTTGCGTGAACGCTCACCTGCATATTGTCAGCCAGGATTTGAATCTGCCCGCTTTCTGCTTTCTAGTCA
The DNA here is from genome assembly GCF_037152055.1 of Pseudescherichia sp. AS216. Classification (NCBI taxonomy): domain Bacteria; kingdom Pseudomonadati; phylum Pseudomonadota; class Gammaproteobacteria; order Enterobacterales; family Enterobacteriaceae; genus Pseudescherichia; species Pseudescherichia sp. AS216. Next base: position 954,129 of record NZ_JBBCMV010000001.1, read on the forward strand.
CGACCTTACAGAAATTCTACATCCGGATTGCTATCAACTTATTAACGCCATCCCCCGCATTCTGGATAGTCAGGTCGCCTGTAAAAAAAATCAACGTTTCGACAGTTTGGTTAGCCTTGAGCATGCTCGGCTTTGGGAAGAGCTATTAGGACGTAGTGAGGATTATCCCGTTGCGGCGCAGTGGTGGCGTCTGCCGCTGCAGTGGAGTGGAGAGCTACAGCGCCGTACCCCATTTCGTCGGTCTCAGAATGAAAGTCAATTTTTCCTCTATATGCAGGACGACGTTGATGAACCACGTTTTATGGCACGCGACGACGGTGCCGTAGGCTGGAAGGATCCTGGGGTGTTCCGTTTTTATCCGCTTGAGCAGGCGAAAGGCGTTTGGCCGTGGATTGATATTGATTATGCCAGGGTGATGCGCGGTCTGGCCGAGTCGACGAATCACGCATTGAGTAGGGTATCTGAGCGATTCGGTGAAATAAACCTGCGTAGCAATGTTACCGCCGGAGAAGTGTGGTTTTGGCATCCTCTATTAGGTGTCTTCCATGCTCTTTCATAGCGGTACGACATCAACTAGTTCTAAGCCATATAAGGAAAGTGATGAGTGAACGAATTATGTGAATTCATTGAAAACTACATTGCTGGACGACGACAAGCGAAGCTGGAAAGCGTTGACAAAGCAGGGGCAAAAAGTCTGGCCGCAGCAGCAAAAGATGACATAGCCGAGCTGGCGTCGTTGCTTCTACAGGAACGTAGAGAGCTTGAGCAACATTATCAAACCCGAGCCTGGCTTACTGACGCTGCCAGGCGTGCAGGACAGCTTAACTTTGTTACCCATGCGGCGAAATTTACGCATAGTGATTCAAAGAGCAGCAGTATGTTTAGTACAGCAACTGACGGGGAAGGATACCTCTCCACCGCAACGCTAGCGAAGCCCGAGGCAGATGCGGTGGGAAATTCGGCGGCATTGGATATCGCGAAACTGCTGCAAACAGAGTGTGACGGTGACTCATTGTTGAGTTATTTACAACGCGAAGATTACAGTATCCTGGCGTTTTTTGCGGAGAATGAAAGCGAGCTTGCTCATTGGATAGCGGGTTTCTCTTGTGCTTTGGCACCTGGACAGCTCTCATCACATAAGTTAGCCAAACAGATCTTCTTCCCGGTAAGCGATAGTTATCATCTCTTAGGCCCGTTATTTTCCTCTTCTCTTGCTCAGGCTCTGTATCAGAAGTTAGTCGCGCTGCGTTTTGGCGAGGAAGGCCTGGCGGCCAGAAAAGCGCTACGTGAGAAAAGAAGCCATCCTCACCCTGTCATCTCTTTTCCTGACACAGCCGTACTCAATTTTGGTGGTACAAAGCCACAAAATATTTCGGCGCTTAATAGCCGTCGCAGAGGGCGTATGTGGCTTCTGTCCTGCGCAGCGCCGCAGTGGCAAAATCAGGATAGGCCCCCTTATGGTATTAAAACACTTTTCAGTAGAGGAAAACTGGATAGGGCGACGTGGCAAACTCGACGCCAGTTAATCGATCTTTTACTTAGCGCGGGCGACCGGAACACTGAAGCGCTACGGCATAAGCGTAACCGCTATATCGATCAAATAATCGATACCCTTTTCAATATCGCTTCTGATATTCAGCGTCCTGAGTGGAGCGGTTGGACACAGGATAGTGATTGTCAGTTGAGGGCACATCAGCGCCTTTGGCTCGATCCCTGGCGGGCAGAAAAGGACACACAGTTTCAACGCGATCGTGAAAATGGTGACTGGCAGGACGCCATTGCTGAGGATTTTGCGCTGTGGCTAAACGGGCATCTGCGACATGCCGGTTTATTAGTAGGCAAAACGGAGCAGCAGGCGTGGCAAAGCCAACCGCTGTTTCGTTATCGGCTCAGAGAAATGGAACAAGCGTTAAGGAGTTATCGCTATGCGTAACGCGATTATTTTGCCATGGCTGGATGTCGAAAACGCCAATGCGGTCGCCGGGTTAACCTGGGGTTTTCCGGCTATAACCCATTTTCTGGGTTATATGCACGCGCTCTCACGCAAGCTTGAGGTTAGCCACGGGCTACGGCTGGAAGCATGTGGCGTGATTTGCCATCGTTATCAGCTACATGCTTACTCATCCGGACGTGATTATCAGTTTGCATTAACCCGCAACCCGTTAACACGTGAAGGGAAGACAGCCTCGTTTAATGAAGAGGGTCGAATGCATCTTACCGTGTCACTGGTGATGGAGTGTCATGGCGATATTGCCAATGGGGATATTGGCATGCATGAACTTGCCCAGCATCTGCAAACCCTTTGCCAGATGCAAAAGCTCGCGGGCGGTACGATCACCAGTTTGCGTACTGTACAGGTGTGCGCCCTTAGCCAGGTAAAATCAATGCTTTTTGGCCTAATGCCCGGCTTCGCACTGCACGATCGCTCTTCATGGCTCGCAGAACATTTTACAGAGATTAAACGGCACGATCCTGAGAGGGAGATGCTTGATGCATGGCTCGATTTTGCTGGGCTGAAAATGGCCGCAGCTCAAAATACGCAGGGTGAAGATAGAGTGGCCTGGCATTATCAGCCGAAGCCGAAACCAGGGTTTTTGGTGCCGCTCATGATTGGCTGGCAGCGCATATCGCCCCTCTATGAGGCAGGGGCAGTATTACATACTCGTGACAGAGATACTCCGTTTAGCTTTGCAGAAGCGGTTTATGGCATTGGGGAGTGGAGAGGTGTGCACCGTATAAAAAATATCGATGCGCTGCTTTGGCGTTATCACACCACTGACAACGGATATTACTGTCGTAATCATAACTTATCCGACAATGATGATAACAAAGAAAACTATTTTGACACTTTTTAAGGGACTCAAACATGGCAAAAACGTCTGTTATTAAAACCGCATCGGTTCTTGCGTTTGAACGCAAACTCGCTAATTCAGATGCGGTTCTGTTTTCAGGTAACTGGGGTGGTAATAGTTGGCAACCTGTTCGCGTACAGGAAAAAGCGGTCCGGGGCACGATCTCCAATCGACTAAAGAATGCGCTAACCAGCGATCCGGCAAAGCTAGATGCGGAAATACAAAAAGCGAATTTACAGACAGTAGACGTGGCGTCACTGCCAGCAGACGCTGACACATTAAAAATGTGTTTCTCATTACGTATATTGGGCAACCTTGCAACGCCTTCTGTATGTAACGACAGACCATATCAGGAAGCATTACAAGCGACGATAGAAGGCTATATTTCTGAATTTGGCTTTAATGAGCTGGCACTGCGCTATGCAACAAACCTGGCAAACGGGCGATTCTTATGGCGCAACCGCATCGGAGCCGAGCATATCCGTGTTGTTGTCAAAGGGAGTAGAACCTGGGAGTTCAACGCCCATGATTTTTCACTACGTGATTTCTCAACACGTAATAATGATGATGTGCTGGAGCTTGCCAACGAGATTGCCAGCGGGTTAGCCGGTGAAAGCTTTGTGCTGCTTAACGTTGAAGCATATGTACGTTTAGGGCAGGGCCAGGAAGTATTTCCATCCCAGGAGCTTGTTCTTGACGGCAACAGTAAAAAAGGCAAAGTGCTATATCAGGTAAATGATATTGCTGCGTTGCATTCACAAAAGGTGGGTAATGCGCTGCGCACGATTGATACGTGGCATCTACTTGCTGACTCACTTGGGGCTATCGCCGTTGAGCCTTATGGTTCGGTAACCAGCCGCGGGATCGCCTGCCGGCAGCCAAAAGATAAACTCGATTTTTATACGCTTCTCGATAAGTGGGTCACCGAAGGTGATATACCCTCCGAACGTCAACAACATTTTGTCATGGCGGTACTGATTCGTGGCGGTGTGTTTGGTGAAAAAGCAGAATAAGGAGAGGCGATGGAAAGCTATCAAGATATTTGTCTGCTGGCTGACCCGGAATTTACAGAGCAAACGCTTATGTCAGCGCTGTTTATGAAGATGCATCTGGCTCTTAGCGCACGTAAAAAAGGAGATATAGGTGTGAGCTTTCCTGAACATGCGAAAACACCCGGTGCGGTGCTTCGTTTACATGGTCATCAGGAAATACTGGTTGAGCTGGAGACAACACAATGGTTAGCAGGCTTAAGTGATTACTGCATAGTAAAGCCCATCTCCGCTGTGCCTGATGTAGTTGGCTGGAGAACAGTCAGCCGGGTACAGGTCAAAAGTAGTAGTGAGCGGCTCATGCGCCGCTCTGTAAGCAAAGGGTGGTTAACCGAGGCGGAGGCCGCCCAGCAGCTTATAGAGCGACGAAACCAGCATTGCGATTTGCCTTTTATCCAGCTGAAAAGTCACTCTACTGGTCAGCACTTTAGGTTATTTATCTGCCACGGTAACATCCAGAATAACCCTACAGCAGGCACATTCGGCAGCTATGGCTTAAGCACGGTAACAACCATTCCATGGTTCAAGGCTGACGCAATCGGATAAACGAGGGGAAGCAGAAGCGTAGCAGAGAACAGTCAGGCCTCTAATGAGGCCTGAATCAAGCTACTTTGTTCCATCGCCGTCTTTTCGGGATGATCGTTTTGACAGTGAATGGTAGTCCGCAAACGGAACAGACGGTTCCCTGAGGGCAGCTTTTGTCGGGGCAAAAAGTCGTGAAGAGAAACTTAGCGCCATTGCAGACGGGACACTTAAATTTGATGTTGGGGATAACCCCTCCAGCCCGTTGAAGGTGATCTCTACCTTAGCACCTTTTTAAACATTTACCGATAAATGATTAAATATTGCTTAACTATTCCTGCGCACTGCTAGTGGCATTGGCCCCCTGACAAGGCAAAACCCATCAATAACTGTGAAGATTCTTAAACGTCAGCAAGGATCTTAGCCATAATTTATAATTAGTTATGTAGCCTCTGTAGGCCAGTTATCCTGCTGGTGCATTTGTGGCTTAGAAAAATCAGAGGAGGTTAGGATGAACATTGACGATCAGAAACAAAAGGCCGAAGCGGAAATAGCGGCTCTCATTGCCAAAAAAATTGCTGAGTTACGTAAAAAGTCAGGACAGGAAGTGGCTGAGATTGAGTTTGTTGCTAACGAAACGATGACGGGTCTTGAAGGTTACGAGGTTAAAATTAAGCTGATTTAAGGAAGGCTTTGAAATGTTTGCTTTAGCGGCATTTTAACGGTAATAAAAAACCCGCACAGGGCGGGTTTATTTTTATTATCAGCAGAGCTTAACTGCTCAGGCTATCGCCTTCATCGCTGTCGTAAACGGCGCTGATAACCAGCGCAGATTACAGCGCTGTGACGTTGCCAGCCGCAGGGCCTTTAGCGCCATTTTCAATGGTGAAGGAGACTTGCTGGCCTTCATCAAGCGTTTTGTAGTTATCACCCTGGATAGCAGAGAAGTGTACGAATACATCTTTGCTGCCGTCGTTCGGGGTGATGAAACCAAAACCTTTATCTGCGTTAAACCATTTTACTAAACCAGTCATTTTATTAGACATAGATACTTCCTTAATTAATGAGCCACTAAGCGTGGCGATGATGGCCTGTATTTAGAGAGTGACTTATTTGGCACTTAGGAGGAGGCTCATGAAGAAGGGTATCTTTAGATAACACTTGAACTGAGGACTGCTTTACTAAAACTGCTTTCATAAGGTCTGTTTTCCAAACCGATGAAGGCATTAGGCCACACGGGAATTAATTGCGCAATGTTTATATTTTTTTATTTTAAGCGCTTAAATGCCCAGATGGCTGCATGGCTGGCAACTTTTTTACCGCTAATCGCATAAATAGGTATTACCTATGCATGTTTCAAATTTGACTCTTCATTAGCCGTTTTTTATAAAATAAGCATAAAATTCAATCTATTATTAGCTGGCATCCTTTCGTGTTAAGCCTGGCAGCAGGGTCTATGCTTAATAGAAGTGTACAAAAAGGGCCTTTAACGCGAATAACCCTGCGGATTAGAGGTTGAAGTGATAATCATTATCACTAACATAGCGTTATGTCCTGCTGACGTCATCATGTGAGGTAGACCTATGGAATTGCATTCAGGGACTTTCGATCCAAACAATCCTGGCTGGCAGGGTTTGATTCTGACCCCTGCAGCGGCGGAGCACATTCGCGCCCTGACCAGTAAGCAGCCCGAGCTGCGCGGCGTACGTCTTGGCATCAAACAGACGGGCTGCGCAGGGTTTGGCTATGTACTGGATACCGTGACCGAACCTGCGGAAGACGATCTGCTCTTTGAGCGCGACGGCGCACACCTGTATGTTCCCTTACAGGCCATGCCGTTTATTGATGGAACCACCGTCGACTATGTGCGCGAAGGATTAAACCAGATATTTAAATTTTATAATCCGAAAGCTCAGCACGAATGCGGCTGTGGTGAAAGCTTTGGGGTATAGGCGGTACTATGTCTCGTAATGTTGAGTCTCATAAAACTGAAGCAATGGACGATGTCCAGACCTGGTCAGGCCCCCTTAACTATAAAGAGGGCTTTTTTACCCGGTTACAGACCGACGAGATGGCCCACGGCATCAATGAAGATGTGGTGCGGGCTATTTCGGCCAAACGAAATGAACCTGAATGGATGCTTGAGTTCCGCCTGAATGCGTTTCGGGCCTGGCTGACCATGGAGGAGCCGCACTGGCTCAAGGCTCACTATGACAAGCTCAACTACCAGGATTACAGCTACTACTCCGCGCCCTCTTGCGGAAACTGCGACGATACCTGCGCGTCTGAGCCGGGAGCGGTTCAGCAGACCGGCGCGAATGCCTTCCTGACCAATGAAGTCGAAGAGGCGTTTAATCAGCTGGGTGTACCGGTGCGTGAAGGGCGCGAGGTGGCGGTGGACGCCATCTTTGACTCCGTTTCGGTGGCGACAACCTATCGGGAGAAACTGTCGGAGCAGGGGATTATCTTCTGCTCTTTCGGTGAGGCTATCCACGATCACCCCGAGCTGGTGAAGAAATACCTCGGTACGGTCGTACCCGGCAACGATAACTTCTTTGCCGCCCTGAACGCGGCCGTCGCCTCCGATGGCACCTTCATCTACGTGCCGAAAGGCGTGCACTGCCCGATGGAGCTCTCAACCTATTTCCGTATCAATGCGGAGAAAACGGGTCAGTTCGAGCGTACCATTCTGGTAGCCGATGAGGGTAGCTATGTGAGCTATATTGAGGGCTGCTCGGCACCGGTGCGCGATAGCTATCAGCTTCATGCTGCGGTAGTAGAGGTGATCATCCATAAAGACGCGGAGGTGAAATACTCCACCGTGCAGAACTGGTTCCCGGGGGATAACAATACCGGCGGTATTCTGAACTTCGTGACCAAGCGTGCGCTGTGTGAAGGTGAAAACAGCAAAATGTCCTGGACGCAGTCTGAAACCGGCTCGGCGATCACCTGGAAATACCCCAGCGTTATCCTGCGCGGCGATAACTCTATCGGCGAATTCTACTCCGTGGCGCTGACTAGCGGCCACCAGCAGGCTGATACCGGCACCAAGATGATCCACATTGGTAAGAACACCAGGTCGACGATCATCTCGAAGGGGATCTCGGCGGGGCAAAGCCAGAACAGCTATCGCGGGCTGGTGAAAATCATGCCGACAGCCACCAACGCACGTAACTTTACCCAGTGTGACTCAATGCTGATTGGACCTGACTGTGGGGCGCACACCTTCCCCTATGTGGAATGCCGCAACAACAGCGCTCAGCTAGAGCATGAGGCGACCACCTCGCGCATTGGTGAGGATCAGCTCTTCTACTGCCTGCAGCGCGGCATTAGCGAAGAGGATGCGATTTCCATGATTGTTAACGGCTTCTGTAAAGATGTCTTCTCCGAGCTGCCGCTGGAGTTTGCCGTAGAAGCACAAAAACTGCTGGCAATTAGCCTTGAACACAGCGTCGGTTAAGGAATAAGGGAATCCCTATGTTAAGTATTAAAGATTTACAGGTATCCGTTGAAGATAAAGAGATCCTGCGCGGTCTGAGCCTCGAGGTTCGGCCCGGCGAGGTACATGCCATTATGGGACCCAACGGCTCCGGTAAAAGCACGCTGTCGGCGACCCTGGCCGGGCGGGAAGATTATGAAGTCACCGGCGGCAGCGTTGAGTTTAAAGGTAAAGATCTGCTGGAGCTGGATCCCGAGGAGCGCGCAGGCGAGGGCGTCTTTATGGCGTTTCAGTATCCGGTGGAGATCCCCGGCGTCAGCAATCAGTTCTTCCTGCAGACCGCCCTTAACGCCGTGCGCAAGCACCGGGGTCAGGAGGAGCTGGACCGTTTCGACTTCCAGGATCTGATGGAAGAGAAGATCAAGCTGCTGAAGATGCCGGAAGATCTGCTCACGCGTTCGGTCAACGTTGGCTTCTCCGGCGGTGAAAAGAAGCGCAATGACATTTTGCAGATGGCGGTGCTTGAGCCTGAGCTGTGCATTCTTGATGAAACGGACTCCGGCCTGGACATTGACGCGCTGAAGATTGTCGCTGAGGGTGTGAACTCCCTGCGCGACGACAAGCGCGCCTTTATCATCGTGACGCACTACCAGCGCATCCTTGACTACATCAAACCGGATTACGTGCATGTCCTTTATCAGGGCCGCATTGTGAAATCAGGCGATTTTACGCTGGTCAAACAGCTGGAGGAGCAGGGCTATGGCTGGCTTACAGAACAGCAGTAACGCGCTGCAGCAGTGGCATCATCTGTTTGAAGCTCAGGGCGGGAACCGTTCTGAGCAGGCCCAACAGCACCTGCAGCAGATGCTGCGTCTTGGCCTGCCGACGCGCAAACATGAGGACTGGAAATATACGGCCCTCGACGGTCTGTTGAAGCACCAGTTTGTCGCGAAAAGCAGCCACGTCAGCGCAGAGCAGCGCGATGCCCTGGCGCTGCCGATAGATGCGCTGCGGCTGGTATTCGTCGACGGACAGTTTGATGCTGATCTTAGCGACAGCCTCGACGGCAGCGGGTATAGCGTATCGATCAACGATGAGCGCAGCGCATTGCCCGCGCCGGTGCAGCCAGAGGTGTTTTTACATCTCACTGAAAGCCTGTCAACGAGCGTGACGCATATTCACGTGGCGCGTAATCAACGGCCCTCTAAGCCGCTGCTGTTGATGCACATTACCCAGGGGCTGGACGGGGACGAAATGAATACTGTCCACTACCGGCACCATATTGAGCTGGCAGAGAGCGCTGAGGCCACCCTCTATGAGCACTACGTCAGTCTCAACGACAGGGGACATTTTACCGGCTCACGCCTGACGATGAACGTCGGGGCCAACGCGCAGCTGCACCATGTGAAGCTGGCTTTTGAGAACGCGGGTAGCTACCACTTTGCCCATAACGATCTCTTTATGGCCGCCGATGCCGCTGCCTGGAGCCACAGTTTTCTGCTCGGCGGGGCCGTGCTGCGCCACCATACCAGCACCCAGCTTAACGGTGAAAATACCACTCTGCGCATCAATAGCCTGGTGATGCCGGTGAATAACGAAGTATGTGATACCCGTACCTGGCTTGAGCACAACAAAGGCTTCTGTAACAGCCGCCAGCTGCACAAAACCATCGTTAGTGACAAAGGCCGCGCGGTGTTTAACGGCATGATCAACGTGGCTCAGCACGCCATTAAAACCGACGGGCAGATGACCAATAATAATCTGCTGCTGGGCCGGCTGGCGGAGGTCGATACCAAGCCGCAGCTGGAGATCTATGCCGACGACGTGAAGTGTAGCCACGGTGCAACCGTTGGCCGCATTGATGATGAACAGATGTTTTACCTGCGCTCACGCGGCATTGAGCAACAGGCCGCGCAGCAGATGATTATCTACGCCTTTGCCGCTGAACTGACGGAAGCCATCAGTGACGAGGCGCTTAAGCAGCAGGTGTTGAGCCGTATTGGTCAGCGCCTTGCAGGGGGCAACGCATGAGTTATTCCGTGAGCGATGTGCGGGCAGATTTCCCCGTCCTGTCGCGTGAAGTGAATGGCGTGCCGCTGGCGTATCTGGACAGCGCTGCCAGCGCGCAGAAACCCAATCAGGTTATCGACGCCGAGGCCGAGTTCTATCGTCACGGTTATGCGGCCGTGCATCGGGGGATCCATACCCTGAGCGCGGAGGCAACGCAGCGGATGGAGAACGTACGCGCCCAGGCGGCCGGTTTCCTGAATGCCCGGTCAGCAGAGGAGCTCGTCTTTGTCCGCGGCACCACCGAAGCGATTAACCTTGTGGCTAACAGCTGGGGCAGCAGCCAGATCCGCGCCGGGGACAACATCATCATTACGATGATGGAGCACCATGCCAATATCGTGCCGTGGCAGATGCTGTGTGAGCGTACCGGTGCTGAGCTACGGGTCATCCCGCTCAATCCCGACGGGACGCTGCAGCTGGACGTCTGGCGCGAGCTGCTTGACGATCGCACCCGCCTGTTGGCAATTACCCAGGTGTCTAACGTGCTGGGCACAGAAAACCCCATCGCCGAGATGACTGCGCTTGCTCACCAGCATGGTGCTAAGGTGCTGGTGGACGGTGCTCAGGCGGTGATCCACCATACCGTTGACGTCCAGGCGCTGGACTGCGACTTCTATGCCTTTTCCGCGCATAAGCTCTACGGGCCTACCGGTATCGGCATTCTGTATGTCAAAGAGGATATCCTTCAGGCTATGCCGCCGTGGGAAGGGGGCGGGTCAATGATCGCGACCGTCAGCCTGACCGACGGCACGACCTATGCCCGCGCGCCGTGGCGCTTTGAGGCCGGTACGCCGAATACCGGGGGGATTATCGCTCTCGGTGCCGCCATCGAGTACGTTAGCACGCTGGGTCTCGATAACATCCAGGCTTACGAGCAATCTCTAATGAGGTATGCGCTGGCTGAGATGGCCACCGTGCCGGATATCACTCTGTACGGTCCCGCGCAGCGTCAGGGCGTCATTGCGTTCAATTTAGGTAAGCATCACGCCTATGACGTCGGAAGCTTCCTCGATAATTACGGCGTGGCGGTGCGTACCGGTCATCACTGTGCGATGCCGCTGATGGCGTTTTATAACGTTCCAGCCATGTGTCGTGCATCGCTGGCTATTTACAATACGCAGGAAGAGGTGGATCGTCTGGTAGCCGGGCTGAAACGCATTCATCAGCTGCTGGGCTAACAAAGGAGCGGTTATGGCTGAATTACCCGATAAAGAGCGGCTGCTGCGTAACTTTACGCGCTGCGCTAACTGGGAAGAGAAGTATCTGTATATTATCGAGCTGGGCCAGCGTCTGCCTGCCTTGAGCGAGCAGGCGCACAGCGCAGAAAACACGATTCAGGGCTGTCAGAGCCAGGTCTGGATCGTAATGCAGCAAAATGAGAGCGGCATTATTGAACTACAGGGCGATAGCGACGCGGCCATTGTAAAAGGCCTGATTGCCGTCGTCTTTATTCTCTATCAGCAGATGACGGCGCAGGATATTGTCGCTTTTGACGTCCGCCCGTGGTTTGAAAAAATGGCCCTTGCCCAGCATTTGACCCCCTCTCGCTCCCAGGGACTGGAAGCGATGATCCGCGCAATTCGTAACAAAGCCGCCAACATTAGCTAAACTGTTTTTATAGCTTTCATCCTGTTACGCGAGGTGACTTTTCTCCTCGCGTAATTTTCAGCTTTCTGGCGCTGGGCCAGTGAATACGGGAAACTCTGTATGAAACGCGCGTCTCTAATAACAGTGAGCATTATCAGCGCATTTAGCGCTATTCAAACTGCCCAGGCAGCAGACTATTTACTGCCGCCGCCGGGTAGCCGTCTTATCGGTCAAAACCAGACCTATACCGTGCAGCCTCAGGATCGTAATCTTCAGGCGATCGGTCGTCACTTCGACACGCCTGCGATGTTGCTTATTGAAGCTAACAACACCATCGCGCCTGTACCAAGGCCTGGCACGGTGATGACCATCCCTACGCAGATGCTGCTGCCGGATACGCCTCGGGAGGGGATAGTGGTCAATCTGGCCGAACTACGGCTCTATTTCTATCCGCCGGGTGAAAACAGCGTCCAGGTTTACCCTATCGGCATCGGCCAGCAGGGGCTTGAAACACCCGTCACGCTGACCAGGATAAGCCAGAAGATACCCAACCCTACCTGGACACCACCTGCGGGCATACGGGCGCGCTCGCTTGCCAAAGGCATTACACTACCCGCCGTAGTCCCTGCCGGGCCAAATAACCCGCTGGGACGCTTTGCGCTGCGTTTGGCAGAGGGAAGGGGTGAGTACCTGATCCATGGTACCAGCGCGCCTGACAGCGTTGGGCTACGCGTCAGCTCTGGCTGTATCCGTATGGCTGCACCCGATATCCAGGCGCTCTTCTCTCAAGCCTCTACGGGCATGCCGGTACGTATTATCAATGAGCCGGTGAAGTACTCCGTTGAGCCTGACGGCAAGCAGTATATTGAGGTGCATCGCCCGCTCTCGCAGCAGCCAGAGGAGAACACGCAAACCGTGCCAATCACTCTGACAGCGACCTTTAGCGACGCTATTCGTCAGGCGGGAGGCGATCAATCCGCAGTTGATAAAGCCATGCTGCGGCGTGCAGGGTATCCGGTGAACGTACCGGTTGCAAAGGGCGCATCTGGCCCGGCGGCGGTGCTGTCAGCACACAATAGCCAGACGCCGTCAGTGACCGGAGCAGAGAGCGAAGGGGCGGGAGTAACAATGACACAGTAGTCAGAAGGCGACTGAATGACAGGCAAAAAAAATGGCGCACACTGTGCGCCATTTTATTACAGGAACTCTTACTTACGGTAAGAGTGAGCCTGGTTGTCCAGACGCTGGTTAGCGCGAGCTGCGTCGTCTTTAGCAGCCTGAACGTCAGAACGGATTGCGTTCACGTCGTTGCTCAGCTGGTCAACTTTAGCGTTCAGAGTCTGAACGTCAGAAGACAGCTGGTCGATTTTAGCGTTGCTGGAGCAACCTGCCAGCAGAGTAGAACCCAGGATTACCGCGCCCAGTACCAGTTTAGTACGATTCATTATTAATACCCTCTAGATTGAGTTAATCTCCATGTAGCGTTACAAGTATTACACAAACTTTTTTATGTTGAGAATATTTTTTTGCTGGGAATACACCTAAATTTGATCGTTCGCTCAAAGATGCACCGACTTTGGCGAAAATGGTAAAAAAGCTGTGTGAAAACAGACCATTTTCATCGGATATATCTTATGAAATACGACGTTAAATAGTCTAATCCGATTTGCATTCCTAATGAGAGGGTCTCTGGGGGAATAAAAAAAGCGCCCGGAAGGCGCTTTTAGTGCAAATTAATAGAGCTGTTAATAATTACAGTACATGCACAGATGCTGTATTAGTTGTACCGCTCGGAACCAGCGCACCGGAAACCATTACAACCACGTCGCCTTTCTGCGCCAGGCCGCTCGCCAGGGCGATCTCTTTACCCTGCAGGTAGAAATCATCCGTAGAGGCGATCTCGTTCACCAGCTGCGCGACAACGCCTTTGCTCAGCACCAGCTGACGAGCGGTCAGTTCGTTAGTGGTCAGCGCCAGAATGGTGGCATCCGGGAAGTATTTACGTACCGCGCGGGCAGATTTACCACCCTGGGTTGCGACCACGATCAGCGGTGCTTCCAGTTTTTCAGCGGTTTCTACCGCACCACGGCAAACGGCTTCGGTGATACGCAGCTTGCGGCTGTCGTTGTTGAAGTCCAGACGGCTGGTCATCACGCGGTCTGTACGCTCACAGATGGTCGCCATGATGGTCACTGCTTCCAGCGGGTACTTACCCTTAGCCGACTCACCGGAGAGCATCACAGCATCGGTACCGTCGAGGATGGCGTTGGCGACGTCGCCAGCTTCAGCGCGAGTCGGACGCGGGTTCTTGATCATGGAATCCAGCATCTGGGTGGCGGTGATCACCACTTTACGTGCACGGATACATTTTTCGATCATCATCTTCTGGGCGAAGATCACCTCTTCAACCGGGATCTCAACGCCCAGGTCGCCACGGGCAACCATGATGCCGTCAGAGGCTTCGAGGATTTCGTCGAAGTTGTTCAGACCTTCCTGGTTTTCAATCTTGGAGATGATCTGAATGTTTTCGCCGCCGTGCGCCTTCAGGTGCTCACGAATTTCAACTACGTCGGAACGTTTACGGATAAAGGACGCTGCAACAAAGTCAACGCCTTGCTCGCAACCGAAGATCAGATCCTGTTTGTCTTTTTCCGCAAGGGCAGGCAGGGCGATAGAGACGCCCGGCAGGTTAACACCTTTGTTTTCGCCGAGGTCGCCGTTGTTCAGCACTTTACAAACAACGTTGTTGCCTTCGATAGCGGTCACTTCCATACCGATCAGGCCATCGTCAACCAGCACGGTGTTGCCAACCGCGAGGTCAGTGGTGAAACCTTCATAGGTCACAGCAACGATGTCGCTGTTACCAACAACGGATTTATCGGTAGTGAAGGTGAAGGTCTGGCCCGCTTTCAGGGAGACGTCGTTACCGCCTTCCAGTTTAATGGTGCGAATTTCCGGCCCTTTGGTATCCAGCAAAATCGCGGCTTTTTTACCGGTTTTGCTCATCACGTTGCGCAGGTTCTGGATGCGCTGACCGTGTTCTGCATAGTCACCGTGAGAGAAGTTGAGACGCATGACGTTCATGCCGGCGTCCAGCATCTTGGTTAACATCTCTTCGGATTCGGTTTTCGGGCCGATGGTGCAAACAATTTTGGTCTTTTTCATGACAGTCTTAGTCTTTAAGTTGTGAAGGATAGGAGAATAGTGCTCCGGGGGCGCACCACCGCGGAGTCAAACCTGTGTTGCGAAAGCTGCGATGCCACAGCGTAAGGATAGGTGACATCAAAAGAGCGTGCAGAGTAATGTGTGCTTGAGTTCCAGCCCAAAACGGGAGTATGCGATGTGATAGTTGAATTTTACAGTTCAATGAGCTGAAACCATTCAATAGCGACCAGACACCTATTATACGCTGAAAAGAGAGCAAAAGGAAAATGAAAACAGCGTTTCAAAAAGGTTATGGGCAGTTTCACAACGAAGTGTGACCAAGGTGTTAAGTATTCACATATTGACAAAGTCCCGCTCTGTCCCCTGACCCTGCAACTAAACTGTCTTTTTTTTGCGCTCCTGTTTTTACTTTTCAGCATTTTTAAGTCTGTTCAATATTTAATATTTATTAACGGTTAGTCTGACTTACACCCCTCATTAACGTAGTCTACACCTGGAGAGCCTATGGGAGATATATCTACGCATTTCGATCGTCGGGAGTTTGCTTGCCACTGCGGTTGCGGATTTGCCGCAGTTGATAAGAGACTCAATGAGATACTTGAAGATGTTCGCTGCTATTTTACTATGCCGGTAGTGATAAATTCAGCGTGCCGTTGTCCGGATTATAACCAAAAAATAGGTGGGGCTAAAAAGAGTCAGCATACTAAAGGGATGGCTGCTGATATTAAAGTCATGAATATATCGCCTGACGCCGTGGCGGAATATCTGGAGAGAGTGCACAGTGCATGTTCAATTGGCCGCTATGATACATTTACCCATGTGGATGTTCGTAACATCCCGGCGCATTGGGATAGGCGTAGCAACTAATATTCAATGATGCGTATTTTTTAGATTTTACCGAAGCGAGTGGGCTACTCGCTTCATATGTATAAACAAGCCGATATTCCTAAATGAAAATATTTATGACTCTTTTGATTTGAGCGATATAGTGAGTGCTTTTCTTATTGTTGCCATGATACAAATAAATAATTGGTCGGCGATCTTTTATGGGTAAACAGATGACGCCGTCGACTTTAAACATGGTGGCCATTTTCCTGGTCAGAAATGAACACCCTTTTCCCGTACGTACATTATATAGCAACCCTGTAAGGTTGAAATTGTGTTCAATAAACGTGATGTCAGGCATATGATCTTTAGCCAGAAGATAAAAGCTGCGTTGAAGATAGGAAGTTGAGCGATCTTTCCAGATAAAAATACCGGTTTTATTGTTATTAGACAGGTAATTGTCAGACATGCAGATGACTAACTCATCTCCCTGCCATCTATCAACTTCACAGCTGGCATTAGGGCTAATCTCCCTCAATGATATAACAAGCGTATTTTTGCGTGCTATTTCATCAATGTCATTCAAGTTGACAACATAACGTTCACAATTAAAAGAAATGTTTTCACTTTTCAACGCCATGATAATCTGTTGGTAGAGTAGTTCTGGCATGCTAATATCAAACAGCAGCGTTAGCGGACTTTCATTGCTACCCGAGCGGCATTCGTTTTCAAGGGCCAGTATCATTTCGTAAATAGGCTTACACTTCTGATAATATTCAACGGCAAGGTCCGTTGGTTCAAGACTGTTGTAGGTGCGGTTGAACAGCTTGCCTCCAAGGTAGTCTTCAAGTTCAAAAATTGCCTTGCTCAGGGGAGAACGTGTTATGCAAAGGGCTTCAGCTGCTTTAGCAAAATTGCGCTCCTCCATCGTAACCATAAAATATTTCATTTTTTTAGCAAGTAATACGCCCATTCGGCAATCTCCTGTGAGGCTATAAGAGTAGTGTCAAAACATCGTTCGCTCATCCAAAACCGTATTGCTTTATAATTGTAATGTTATTGATATGTCCATTGTTATCGAACAATAAACATTAAAAATGAGCAGGAAGATGATTACTTTTGGATTAACTTTGCTCTTTTTATGAGCACTATACGGCCGCAATAGCAATATCATTGGCTTTGTCAGCCTAAGGAAGGGCAGGGTTAAGATAATGCAATAATAACTTATTTATAATTACTAATGGCCCAACGCCATCACAGGTCTCAATAATTATGGCTCTCTCAACTATTATTGGCCATGACGCAGATATTTTTATAGCTGCTTTTGCTGGTAGCATTATATTTGTGGTCTCGGCGATCGACTTTGCTGTCTGGGCGCGTATTTTACTGTTTGCCGCATCTATGATCGTTGGCCTTACCTGCTCAGGTTTTTGTGCGCAGCTATTATCCCTGCTAAGTGGTAAGCTATTAGGGTTAGCGCTTGATGTTCCGCCTGGAGTTGGTGCCGTGATAGGTGCCGCAGCAGCGGTACGATTACTCATGTATTTAAGCACCCGTCCGAAAAAGATGGGATCAATTTTCGATCGCGGTTTTGTAAAAGGTAAAAAATAATATGCTTTATTATAGTTATATAATTAATATCCTTGTGGCAGGGATGATAATCGCGAAGATTGTTTTTATCTATGCGACTCGGTCACCTCAGCATCCGGCCTACTCATGGGCAGCATGGACTTTAGCCGTGGCCTGTAGTGCGCTCATCGTCTGGGTTTTTCAAGGGTATTTCAAACTGGCTGAGCTGGCACAGGCCGTTATCAATATTGTTTTCTGCATCGCACTATTTTCTGCCGATGGCGATCTTGCGCTTATGATAAAGGGGCATCGAAGCCAGTCAGACAGGTAACCCCACTTTTACGGGAGTCGTTAATAGCTATCTAACTCATTTTGTGCAGAATCAAACAGCAGATGAGATTATGCTGCCCTGGCTCGATGAATAGCTGCACAGCAACACCTGGCATCATTAAATAAGCGCTAACGTAAATACCATGAGTGTCCCGTTGAGCTTTCAACCGTTAGTTCTGGTATTGTCGCGGGCAAGCATTGACTCAAAACAGCCCAGCCGCTGTTGGGTGCAGCGCTGAGCCTAAAAATAGGGGCCAGATATCTGATTTACGCTTCAGCAAACTTAAGCAGCGCATCGCCATCGAGGCGGTAGCGTACCCACTCGCTCTGCGGAAGCGCGCCGGTGCTGAGGTAAAAATCGATAGAGGGTTTGTTCCAGTCGAGCACGCTCCACTCAAGACGGCCACACTGGCGGGCAACTGCACACTGGGCAATATGCTTCAGCACTGTTTTTCCTGCGCCTCTACCACGGAATTTGGGTGAAACGTAGAGATCTTCCAGATAAATACCGTTTCGGCCGAGCCATGTCGAGTAGCTGGTGAAGAAAACGGCATAGCCCACCGTCTCACCATCAATCTCACAGATTAAGGCTTCGGTTTTACTCTCCGGGCCAAACAACGTTTCGCCGATCTCTTCAGGTGTGGTCACCACCTCTTCCGGCGCTTTTTCATATACTGCCAGCTCATAGATCATGGTGTAGATAGTGTTTGCATCTGTCGGGCGGGCCTGACGAATCGTGATACTCATCCGTTTTCCTGTGATTTATAGCAATAGATCAAATTGATGCTGCCTAGCATAAGCGAAGCGCTCAGCGAGGCACAACAGCGTGGCTAAAAAAGGGATTAATATCGCTGCGCAGTCTGCTGGTGTGAAGAGACAAACTCTGAGGATAGAAAAAAGCAAAAAGCCCGCTAAAAAGCGGGCTTCTTTAATTTGGCTCCTCTGACTGGACTCGAACCAGTGACATACGGATTAACAGTCCGCCGTTCTACCGACTGAACTACAGAGGAATCGTGTGAACGCAGCGAATATTAGCGGCTAAAAAAATTTTGTCAAACGTCATTTGAATCAATGAGGTTCGTCTGCTGCTTCTCTCGCCACTCTGATGTTTTTGGCAACAAAATAGCCGCAAAATACTTTGCAGGATCGGCATTTCTCCCTCATCATTTGAAATGAGGTTTCAACTTTCTCTCTCTCGCACTCTCGCTAAGGTCCATTTTGAACGTCAATGCCGCTCTACGACAGGCCGTCGTACGCACGTCCTGGTATAAAAAACGCAAAAGTTATCGCGTTCTCTTCTGGCGTGAGATCACCCCGCTGGCGATACCCATCTTTCTGGAGAACACCTGCGTACTGCTGATGGGAGTGCTTAGCACCTTTCTGGTCAGCTGGTTAGGTAAAGAGGCGATGGCCGGTGTCGGCCTGGCGGATAGCTTTAATATGGTGGTGATGGCCTTTTTTGCCGCGATCGATCTGGGGACCACCGTCGTGGTCGCCTTCAGCCTGGGCAAACGCGACCGACGGCGCGCAAGAGCAGCAGCGCGGCAGTCGCTGGTGATCATGACCCTCTTTGCCGCCGTGCTGGCGGCGGTGATCCACTACTTTGGCGCGCAGATTATTGATGTCGTTGCAGGGGAGGCGACCCCGCAGGTTAAAGCGCTAGCGCTGACCTATCTGGAACTGACGGTGCTTAGCTATCCGGCGGCAGCGATTGCGCTTATTGGCAGCGGGGCGCTGCGTGGGGCCGGGAATACCAAAATTCCGCTGATGATTAATGGCGGCATGAACATTCTCAATATCATTATCAGCAGCGCGCTGATCTACGGTGTCTTCTCCTGGCCGGGGCTAGGCTTTGCCGGTGCCGGGCTGGGCCTGACGATCTCTCGCTACATCGGCGCGGTGGCGATTATTTGGGTGCTGATGATCGGCTTTAACCCGGCGCTGCGCATCACGCTTAAAAGCTACTTTAAGCCGCTGAACTTTGCCATCGTCTGGGAAGTGATGGGTATTGGCGTCCCGGCAAGCATTGAGTCGGTACTCTTTAACAGCGGCAAGCTGCTGACGCAGATCTTCGTGGCCGGAATGGGGACCAACGTCATCGCCGGTAACTTTATTGCCTTCTCCGTGGCGGCGCTGATCAACCTGCCGGGGAACGCGCTGGGCTCCGCCTCAACAATCATTACCGGCAGGCGGCTGGGTAAAGGGCAGATTGGCCAGGCCGAGCGCCAGCTGCGCCATGTTTTCTGGCTATCGACGATCGGCCTGACCGCTATCGCCTGGTTTAGCGCGCCGTTTGCCGGCCTGCTGGCCTCGTTCTATACCCCGGAACAGGATGTGCAGGAGGTCGTGAAAGTTCTGCTTTGGCTTAACGCGGCCTTTATGCCTATCTGGGCGGCATCGTGGGTGCTGCCGGCGGGGCAGAAGGGGGCTCGTGACGCGCGCTTCGCGATGTGGGTGTCTATGCTCGGCATGTGGGGCTGCCGCGTGGTGGCAGGCTATACATTGGGCGTTGTGCTGGGTATGGGCGTGGTCGGCGTCTGGCTGGGGATGTTCCTCGACTGGGCGGTGCGCGGGGTGTTCTTTTACTGGCGTATGGTCAGCGGTCGCTGGCTGTGGAAGTACCCGCGGGTTAAGCGGCTGGATGGACAGTAACCAGGCGGGCACAACGGATTATTGTGCCACTTGGGGAATTATTGGGCAATCGGTCGATTTTTTTAAATCACCCTTTGACAAGGCCACGCCTCGTCGTTAATATTCGCCCCGTTCACACGATTCCTCTGTAGTTCAGTCGGTAGAACGGCGGACTGTTAATCCGTATGTCACTGGTTCGAGTCCAGTCAGAGGAGCCAAATTAAAGAAGCCCGCTTTTTAGCGGGCTTTTTGCTTTTTGCTGTTTTGATTTCCCTATGGTATGTCAGCTGTCTCCATTACTACTATACAACCTGGGTAAAACGAAACTGCGGCGTTTCCGTCCAGTCGTGGGATGACTTCAACCCTGGTGAAATCGGGGATCGTAAGTCTGGCACCGCACGCCACCAGTTCAACTCCCCCAATGCCAACGCAAAAAGCACCCGCAGCAACAGCTGAGGTCACGCCGCTTCTTGAGTCTTCAAACACAACCGTTTTCCCGGCGGGCATAGCCAGTCGTTCGGCAGCGAGAAGATAGGGATCGGGGAACGGCTTACCTCGCGCCACATCGTCACGTTCGACAACGACAGAGATGCAGGCCTGAACGCCGAGCATGGCCGTTACCCGATCAATTTTCTCTCTCCAGCCGCTGGTCACAATGCCAACCTTGATTCTTGCTGCATCCAGGGCGGTAATCAACTGCGCTACACCAGGGATCGGTTCGTAGTCCGCCGTATTTTCAACATGAATAATATGCGCCTGTACCCTTTCTCGATCCTTCAGCGACAGGTCGCTAAACAGCGCCTGGATAGTATGCGGACCAGGCTGCCCATGAATATGTTTGACAATATCGTCTGCAGATATCATCTTGCCAAACATCTCCGCTGCTTCACGCCAGGCTCTCTCTATTACCGCATTTGAATCGATAAGAACGCCGTCCATATCAAACAGTACGGCTGCTGCACAGGGGATATAATTAGACATGGGCGATTTCCTTGTTATGCGTATCGTATGTTCCAACCAGACTTGAGGCTACGACAACTTGCCCCAATGAAATACCGCCATCATTGGTGGGAACGCGTTGATGGCAGTAAGGATCCAGCCCGGCGGCGTTCAATCTCTCCATGGCATTGATAAGCAGGAATTCATTACAGAATACCCCTCCGCTTAGAACAATCTGCCTGGTATTTGAGCGTGTTGACAGTTGCATACAGACAGCTGTGATCGTCTCTACAATGGTGGAATGAAAGCGCCGGCTCAGTTCAGCCAGGTCCGGACGGACTGACATTAGAGCCAAAACCAGCTCATTTATCATTGGGCGATAATCTATTTCGTAACAGCCATTACGTTCCACAATGTCAACGCTAAAGGGCTGTCCCATCTTAAGATCGCGTTGCAGCAGTGCTTCCAGTTCAATGGCTGCCTGCGCTTCATATTCAATATGCGTGCAGACGCCCATCAATGCGGAGACTCCATCGAAAAGCCTGCCCATACTGCTGGTTACAGGCGCATTGAATTTCCTTGCTGCCATCTTTGCGTATATTGCTCGTTGTTCGAATGATAAACTTCTTAAGCCGGGAAGAGGGTATTCGGGAAGGGATTCACCATAGATCTCGGTTAATAATGAAATAGCCACCCGGACAGGCTCTTTGATCGCGTTATCCCCTCCCGGTAGGGCTATATGACGAAGGTGCGCCGCGCGATCGACGCTTCTCGTATCTCCGATAAGAAATTCGCCTCCCCAAATAGTCCCGTCGATGCCATAACCCGTGCCGTCAAATATTACGCCAATAGTCTTTCCGGATAGCCCATTATCAGCCATGCAGGAAGCCATATGGGCATGATGATGCTGGACCTGAATAACACGACGCTGCGATTGGTTCATTGCGCTCCGCGTTGAGCGAAATGCAGGGTGAAGATCGCAGGCTAACGTCGAGGCCTCAATACCAAGCAGCTTTTGCAGATGATTGATACAGTCGATATGCGATGTAGCGGTAAGATCATTTTTGAGATCGCCAATATGCTGGCTCATGAATACCTTATTGCCTTTAGCAATACTGACGGTGGTTTTTAACTCAGCTCCAAGCGCAACGATCGTGCCCACATCATAGGCAAGGTGGATAGGATAGGGAGCATAGCCACGGGAGCGGCGAAGATATAGGTGAGTACATTTTTCCGTATCACGATGCGCCATGACGCGAACGACGGAGTCATCTATGCGCGTATGAATATCACGATCGTTAAGAATAAAGTAGTCGGCTATACCACCGAGCTGCTCGAGCGCCTGGGCATTATTAAAGACGATGGGATGACCTGAAATATTGCCGCTGGTCATGACCAGTGCGGACAGGCTGGGATCCTCCAGCATCAAATATTGCAGAGGCGTGGAGGGTAACATGATCCCGATATTGGGGTTATGCGGAGCGATGGCCTCAGGAAGTCCAGGCTGGCGTTTGCGTAGTAGTACGATGGGGCGTTCCACGCTCTCCAGCAGTGCTTTTTCATGAAGGCTAATATCGGCAATGCGTAAAGCCTGCTCAATGTCAGCCACCATAACGGCAAAAGGCTTCGCATCTCTGCGTTTACGTATTCTCAACATCTTTACGGCGTTCTCATTATTGCCGTCAACAACAAGGTGAAAACCTCCCAGACTCTTAATGGCGAGAATTGCCCCTTCACGCAATTTTGCTATGGCAAATCTGACGATATCATGGGTATTGATTGGCGTTCCCTTCTGCGAGACCAGTTGCAGCTTAGGGCCACATACGGAACAGGCATTAGGCTGTGCATGATAGCGGCGACTCTCAATGTCATTATATTCACGTTGACAGGCCGGACACATAGCGAAAATGCGCATTGTCGTCTGGGTGCGATCGTAAGGCATCGCTTTTATAATGGAGTAACGCGGCCCACAGTTCGTACAGTTAATAAACGCGTAACGATAGCGGGAGTTGTTTGGATCGCGCATTTCGTTAAGGCAATCCTGACAGACGTTAGAGTCGGGGGGAATAATGGTGTCCATATTCGTTAGCTGGCGGCTCTTACGAATAGTGAATGCCTCATAGCACTGGCCAGGATCTTCTGCTTCTACCTCTTTAATGCTGCTAATTCTGGCCAGCGGCGGTGGACTCAATACCAGCTCATCCATTATGCAGGAAATATTTACCGGTGTTGCTTGTAGCTCAAGCAGCACTCCCTCTGAGTCATTAAGTACCCAGCCTGTGGCGTCAAAAGTTCGCGCCAGCCGGTGAACAAAAGGACGGAACCCCACCCCTTGTACAATACCGCAGATGCGATAACGCCGGGTTTCTCTCGCGTTGGATTGCTCAGCAGAGTCGTGGTAATTCGGCACCATATAGCTCCTCTATAGTCGTCAGGGTCCCATCCGGTTCAATCATGCACACTTTCGCCTCAGGAACTGGCATGACTTCGCCAACGATCGCTGCTTTTTGTCCGAGTGGGTGTGCCTGCAGTAGCATGAGGATTTTTTCTGCGATGTCAGGTTCGACAAATAGACAAAGGCACCCTTCATTGGCAAGATTGATGACATCCACGCTCAGCATATCTGCGGCCATAGCCGCTTCAGGTTGGATCGGTAATGCGCGACGGTCACAGCGAATCTCGTGATTTGCGGCACGGGCGTGTTCATGGAGGACGGCGGAGAGGCCTCCACGCGTCACGTCCCTCATCGAAGCTATTTTTCCTGCAGGAATGGAATCAACGAGCCGCTGGATCAGATGGTTAAGAGGGGCGCAGTCGCTAAGAATATTCCTTTCGAATCCAAGTCCTTCACGCATGGATAACAGGTGAATTGAATGGTTGCCAATATAGCCACTCAGTATAATTTTCTGTCCAGGACGCACGTTTTTAATAGAAAAGACGTTGTTTTCAATAACACCTACGCCGGCGGTGTTGATGAAGATCCGGTCGGCCTCCCCCTTACCGACAACTTTGGTATCGCCAGCAACGATCTTGATCCCTGCCGCAATAGCCGTATCACGTACCGACTTAATAATGGTGTCAAAATCAGACATCAACATTCCAGCCTCAATAATGAGACTGAGCGTCAAGTAGAGTGGGCGTGCTCCACTCACGGCAAGATCGTTGACGGTGCCGCAAACGGCAATTTTACCGATATCGCCGTTGCCAAAAATAAAGGGAGTAACAACAAAAGAGTCCGTTGTGAAGGCAATATGTTGGCAGGGTAGCGTAAGTAAGGCACTATCCTCCATTGTTCCCAGGTAGGTGTCACCAAGAATTGCTGCGATCTTCTCGACCAGTTCGCGGCTGAGACGGGCGCCTGTACCATGATCCAGCACTATCTTCTCAATGGGTCTCTCTACTTGCGTAGGATGCCTGTTCATGAGGCACTCCTTTCACCGCGTTCCGGAAGATCGTTATATCTCTCCAACAGGGAAAGAATTTCAGCGGATGGCGCAACTGTCGCGCAGTAATCCGCAAGCCACTCTAAAGCCCGTGCGGTATCCTCTGCTGAGGGGGCGAAAACGCAATCATTAGGAATCCAGACATTATATCCGCGGAAAAAAGCATCTGCGGCCGTTGTTTGCACACAAACATGTGTTTGCAAACCCGTCACTATGACGGTTTTTACCCCAAGCTGCTGCAACGTTTCGTCAAGATTATTATTAAAGAAACCGCTGTCTCTTCCTTTTACAATTATCAGATCCGAAGGATGATAAATAGCATCAATAATTTGGTTTTCAGGTCTGCCTGCGATGGCGGGAATACCGGCTTCACGATTTTTATAGCGTCGTTGCACTGTGGGATCGTCAGGATCATTAATGAGTTGTAGATGAATGACTGTTTGGTCGAGTTTTCGGATGTTATTAAGAAAGTGATTAAAATCAGCGATTTTTCGGTCCAGTTCTTGAGGTAAGAGGCTGATTTTATAGGTAAACTCGTATTGTAGATCATTGGTGAGAACAGCAACATTTGGCATGATTATATCCCTTTGCATTCATGAAGGTAATTAATTCGGGTAACGATCTTACTGCGATAAGTGAAAATTAGATTCAATTATCACCTAAAATAGTTATCATATGCCTGTTATAAGGGGCTGTATAATTCCATTTTATTGAGGGTTCAATAAATGAAAGGAATAGATATAAAATTACTGCGTGCTTTTATTACGCTGGCGGAAAACAAAAGTTATAGCCATGCTGCAAAAACGCTTTTCCTCACCCAGCCCGCGCTCTCTAAGCAGATACAAACGCTTGAAAAACTGACCGGCGGGAACCTTTTCCTTCGTGGTCGCCATGGCGCAACCCTGACTGACTTCGGAACACTGCTTTTTGCTAAGGCAAATGCGCTCCTACAGTCCCACATTGACTTCCTTGATTATGCAAAAGAGCTGACGGCACAAAGGCAGGAAAAAATAGCGTTGGGGTTTGGTATTTCATCATTCCATAAAGTTCCCATATGGATAAATCGATTCCATCAGCAGTTTCCTCAATGTGATGTGGTCATCAATCAGCTCCCCTCCAGCGTGCAGATGAAAATGTTATTGGATGGCAGCCTGCATGTCGGTTTTGTGCGAATGCCGGTAACCGAAGGCCTCTCTTCAATAATAATTCACAAGGAGACGCTGGCTCTGGCCATCCCGGCAGAAAGCCATATTGAACCGTGGAATATTCAGCATGCTTTATCAACCTATACGCTACTCCAACTGCATCCCTCTTCCGGCCCGTGCCTTGCAGAACAGACGGCAGCGTTTCTCCAATGTAACCAGTTTAACGTCAGGCCCGCCACGGTAACGGAGGATATACCCACACTTTTGGCGCTGGTTGCCGGTGGCAACGGTATCGCTTTTTTGCCGAAGAGCGTTCAGCATTTTTTACCCGCTGGCGTAAAACTGCTGGTGCCGCCGGAAAATCAGATCCACTGGAATATTGGTGTTGCCTGGAATGCAAAAAAGAAAAGCGCCTTGCGTGATGATTTTTTACAGTATGTTGTGACGGGCAATACGGTAAACGAGCGGTAAAAACAAAGAAAAGCCCGCAAAAAAGCAGGCTTTTGCGCTCTGTTTACCGGAACGGCGGCTCGTTAAAGGTTCGCAGTTTGCGCGAGTGCAGGCGGTCGCCTTCGGCGCGCAGCAGGTCAATTGCCCGGATGCCTATCTGTAAGTGCTCGGAAATCGCCCCCTCGTAAAAACGGTTGGCCTGGCCCGGCAGCTTGATCTCACCGTGCAGCGGCTTGTCAGAGACGCAGAGCAGCGTGCCGTAGGGAACACGGAAGCGGTAGCCCTGGGCGGCGATGGTGGCGCTCTCCATATCGATCGCTACTGCGCGGCTCAGGTTAAAGCGCAGGGCGGAAGCGCTGTAGCGCAGCTCCCAGTTGCGATCGTCAGTAGTGACCACCGTCCCGGTACGCAGCCGCTGCTTAACCTCTTCACCAGGCATGCCGCTGACCGTTTTGGTGGCGTCATAGAGGGCGCGCTGTACTTCGGCAATGCTCGGGATGGGAATATCCGGCGGCAGCACCGCATCCAGAACGTGATCGTCCCGCAGGTAGGCGTGCGCCAGCACGTAGTCCCCGATGGACTGGCTTTCACGCAGGCCGCCGCAGTGGCCAATCATCAGCCATAATGCGGGCCGCAGTACGGCAAGGTGATCGCAGATGGTCTTCGCGTTAGACGGGCCGACACCAATATTCACCAAAGTAATGCCTTCGCCATCGGCAGTAATCAGGTGCCAGGCGGGCATCTGGTGCTTTTTCCATGCCAGATCGGAAATGGCTTCTTCCGGTGCTTCGGTCTCGGCGGTGATCCAGACCCCGCCCGCGCAGGAGAGCGCAATATAGGGGCTGTCGGGATCGAGGATCTGGCTACAGCCCCAGCGCACAAACTCATCTACGTAGCGGGTGTAGTTGGTAAACAGCACGAAAGGCTGGAAGTGCTCGACAGGCGTGCCGGTGTAGTGACGCAGGCGGGCCAGTGAGAAATCGACCCGGCGGGCATCGAAGTGCGATAGCGGATAGAGCTCGGTAGGGTGGAACAGCCCATCCGCGGTCTCATCGCCAATCTGTGCCAGCTCGGTTGTCGGGAAGTGGCGGGTCAGTCCGGCGCTCATGGAGCGATCCAGCGTCAGGGCAGAGCCGTCAATCACGTACGGATAGGGGATCTCATGCTGGGAGGGGCCAACTTCGATTTGCGCGCCATAGTCATTGTACAGCAGCGTTAACTGTTCCAGCAGGTAGGTGCGAAACAGGCCCGGACGGGTGATCGTGGTGGTATAGCGGCCCGAGTGAGTAAAGCGACCGTAGGCGCGGGTTTTAGGCGGATTGGTGGTATTGCCATCCCAGGAGACAGAGAGCTCGGGATAGACAAATTTGCCTTGAGCACGCGTCAGGGTATCGGGCAGGGAACCCTCTTCTATATACAGGCCAATAGCGTTGCGTAGCGCATTGACCGACTCCTCATACAGCGCGTCAAGCTTCTCCAGGGCCTGTTCAGGCGTCAAACCTTCACCCATGTTATGCATCGTTATCTCCTTGTTCGCAGGTGTGCTGACATACACGATAGTATGTCACAGGAATATGAAACAAAAGGGTGGGATAATTTCATACTTTAGCCACGCTCTGCCTGCCTATACTCCTGTGATCGATCGCTGCCGGATCTCCTTTGATGTCGATTATAGAATGTCTCTTCACTATTCAGCATGGATGCCAGAAGATCGTGGCGCTATTCCTGTTGGTTATGTTCTCTCTACACGCTCATCATGCCTACGGCCACTACCCGCCGGAGCCGCCCGCGGCGTGCAGCAGTAGTCTTGATGAGGCAGGGCGTGGACGTTGCCTGCTGGATCGCGTCTACCAGGCTGGCGAGGTGGTAGCCGAGGCCGGTTTGGACAGAGCGGCATACCGTCAGCAGGCGGATATTGCGCTGACACAAATTGAAGAGATGGCTGCGCCCCCGGCCTTGCTGCTGGCGGAAGCGCGTTTCGCCCTGGCCTGGGCCAGCGATGCAGATAACCAGGCGTTTACGGACCCGGTAAGCGAAGAAGCGGACAGGCTCACCACGTTGCACTATCAGAGGGTCTGCTTTCCCCCTCATCCAGAAACCGCCAGCGCTGACCTCAATATCGCTCAGTTGCTGTGTACCGTAGCGAGGCAGCGTATTCATCTACTGGAAAATGGCCTCGATCGTGCTCTGCCAGCGGGGGCCGGTATGGAGGCGATGCTGGGTTTTATTGAGCGCTACCCGCTGTTAAAAAGCGATACGGGGTTGGATGATGCTAACCTGCGCCTGGCGCGACGGTTAGTGGTGCTGGGACTGGGGTTCGCTTCAGCCGAGCGTGCAGGAGTACAGTCTAAACAGGCGGCGGGGCTTGCTTTTCTAATGCTGTCGTTGGCTGAGGCCCAGCGCGATCCACCGGATCGCGAGGCGATTGCCTTCGCGGCCGGTATCGTCCAGCTCGTTGATTTAGCCCGGCCTGCAGATCGTCCCCGGCAGGATTACAACATTAAACTGGTCGCCTTGAGTCACCGTCTGGTGTCTGAAGCCTTCCCGCCGGCAAGCCGCGTCGTTGTCAATAGCAACCAGCTGCAGGCGGATATGGATATCGATATTGCGCTAAACCCTGTCTATCCACCGGCTATGCGCAGCGCAGCGGCTGAGGAGGCGAAAGCGCTAGTAGAGATCCTGACCCAGAATGCTGTTCAGCAGCAGGAGTATGCCACGCAGCGGGAGCGGCTAGAGGTGGTGCAAACGCTTTTCGAGCGGCTGGAGCAGTATAAGCCAGAGCCGGAGCAACATCCTGAATTCGCCGCCGTCTGCCCCGTTCACATATAAAAAACCGGCCTGAGCGGCCGGTTTGAGTATCAGATTTTGCAGGCGTCGCCGCAGTCATCATCGGCGACGATCGCCTGCGCTTTTTTATCCGCGTCTTCCAGACGTTCTGCATTGCGCTCCTGCGCTTCGTCAAGCCCGGCAAACTCCAGGTTGTCGAGATCAATTTCCATTAGCTACCCCTTTTAAAAGCCGATTGATTTGTTACTTTAGCATTATATGCCATCCGTTCGGGATGGCGAGAAATGCTAACCAGCCCCTGAATCAGGCCTCTTTAGGCCAGCGCTGCATTGCAACCGGGAACGGCATCGCTTCAGGCTGGGCGGGCGTTCTGACCACCAGGCTAGGCAGCGCCAGCTCAATCTCATTTTCATTCAGCTTTTCAATAATACGGATATTGATCTCCTGCTGAATATCCATGTACTTGTTGTAATCCGCCGTATTAACAATATGCACGACTTCAAAGGTCAGGCGATCCGCATTAAACGCCAGCAGGTGGGCACGGTCGAACTTTGTCTCACCCACCTCATTAATAATGGTTTTAACCATATCACCTACAGTGCGCAGCTTTTCCGGCGGGGTGGCGAGCGCCACGCCAAAGGTGAAAACGATACGGCGGGTCTGCATACGCTTGTAGTTATGAATGGTCTGCTGCAGCAGCTGGGCGTTGGCGCAGACAATCTGCTCCCCGCTGAGGCTGCGGATACGGGTGGTTTTTAGCCCGATATGCTCAATGGTACCGGCCACGTCGTTAAACACCACAAAGTCGCCAATTTCAAAAGGCTTATCGAAGCCGATCGACAGAGAGGCGAAAACATCGCTCAGCACGGTCTGGACCGCCAGCGCGATAGCAATACCGCCAACGCCAAGGCTGGCAACCAGGGCAGTAATATCGACCCCAATATTCGCCAGAATCGACAGCAGCATCATTGACCAGACCACGACGCGCAGGATCATACCCAGAATAACCATCGTCACCGGATTTTTATTCGATCCTGGCGCATAGAGCAGATGGCGCATCCAGGATTGCACGCCCTGATCGAGCCAGATAGCAATCTGGATAGCGATGACAAAGAACCAGATGTGGGAGATCGTTGAGAACAGGCGATCGGGGAGATCGACGAAGCGCAGGCTAAACAGAAAGGCTGCGATAAAGAGCAGTAGCTTGTTGGTGCGCTTAAGGATATCGAAGGCGATAAAGCGTGAGTGGGTGCTGTTGCCCTCTTTTTTACTGGCCTGCTGGATAGTCTTATAGACAAAACTAAGCAGCCGGTTGGTCAGCCAGTAGGTAATGAGGGTGACGAAAAAGACGATAGCCAGATTGATCCAAAACGCGGGTGACATCAACACCGTAACGATATTTAGTCGTGCCAGATACTCCATTTTACCTCCGTTTCTAAGCACAGAAACGCTACAGTATAGCTGCCGGAGGAGAAAAGCGAGGTGCATTCGGTCTGGTGAACTTATAGCCAGGCGGGGAAACAACCTGCCTGGCAGAACAGGAGTTAATCGAAGATAAACACGGTTTGACAGTCAGGTTACGCAACCGTATCGACGCCGACTTTACCCACGGCAGAAGACTGAACGTCATCACCGTTAGCTGGCGTCATCACATACCACGCCTGCGCTGAGCCGCGTTGAACGCCTGGGATAGCCTCCGCCGGGATGTCAACCAGGCAGTAGCCCTCCGCAACGTTATCGGCGGTAACGATATAGGGAATATTTATAGAGGTAATCTGAATACCCTGTTCGTCCGCAACCTGCCAGGTCACGCTAAGCTGGTCATTTGAGGCAAGGTCGTTGTAAGCGATGTTAAGCTGAGTCCCGTCGCTGGCTTCGTTTATGTTGATCCAGCCGTCTGCACCTTCAGGAAACGTCGGTGCGGGCAGGGTCGGCGTCATCCCGCCACCGGTAACGGTGACACGCCACGGAACGGATGCCCCTCCGTTACCTTCTTTATCATAGTACTGATAAAACAGCTCGTAGGTTCCATCTGCCAGACAGGCGGGGGGGAATGTATCAGTAATATCAATAACTATCGGAAAATCATCCGTAAGGCTGTGGATTTCCGTTGAATAGCGATGAATATTGTCCCACCAAAAAACCACTTTATCTCTGAGCCGAATAGCCGAGAAAGCATCAATAACGACCTGAACCTGCTGGGCAATATCATATTTATCCAGCTCGCCGTCCATGCCGTTAGGCACATATACGGGCGGAACGTTAGCGTCATAAAAACAGGCTTCCGTCAGGGCAGCGGTTGAGACATCATCAATAAAGGCTGCATATACAATAACTGCGGGGGTATCGCTTGTTACCTGCTGTGTTGCCTGACCAGATGAGTCAGTGGTGGCTTCAGTTTTGACCTGGGTGCGCTGTTCAACCCAGGTTACGGTAACGCCGGAGACCGGTAGGCCAGCGTCATCCAGCACCGTGGCCGTTAAGATAATAGTGTCACCAGGTCTGGTATTCAGCGGCTCGGCGGTGATTGCTGCAATCGTATTCGTAGCAGTAGCTGTGTTCATAGTTAATCCTCTTAATGAATAAATGTTCCAGTGAGCAGAGCTTTTCTGCGGAACGCTGAAACTATATCCATGGAGGTGCCTATAGAACGGTTAAAAAAAGAGCAGATAATATTTTAAAAAGATAAATGAAGCTTAAGGGTAAAAGAGTGAGTACAGACTTTTTTCATTGAGAATGAGTAAGAGATAAAGCTGAAAAGGGTACTGCCAGGGATTTGGTGCGTCTGAATGGACTCGAACCATCGACCCCCACCATGTCAAGGTGGTGCTCTAACCAACTGAGCTACAGACGCATATAGGATGGTGCGTTCAATTGGACTCGAACCAACGACCCCCACCATGTCAAGGTGGTGCTCTAACCAACTGAGCTATGAACGCAACGTTGTGTGTGACAACGGGGACGAATATTAGCGGCAGGCGGCGGCTCTGGCAAGCAGAAAAAAGCACTTTTATTACTGATTTCACGCGATTGCGGAACAACTGCGCAAAACGTTGATAAAACAGCCGCCGGCAGGCGGCTGGCGGTGAATTATCGCGCGGCGCGCTGAAGGATCACGCTGGAAGGCTGACGCTGCAGGAAGCGCATCCGCAGCATCATCAGGATCGCCGCCGAGGTCAGGCCGATAATAAAGCCCATCCAGAAGCCCGCCGGACCCATGCGATCGACCACCAGATCGGTCAGCGCCAGCACATAGCCGCTCGGAAGCCCCAGCACCCAGTAGGCGGTGAAAGTGATAAAAAAGATCGAGCGAGTATCTTTGTAGCCACGCAGAATGCCGCTGCCCACCACCTGAATAGAGTCAGAGATCTGATAGATGGCCGCCAGCATCATCAGCTGGGCCGCCAGATGCACTACCTCGGGATTATCGTTGTAGAGCAGGGCGATATGCTCTCGCAGCGATACGGTAAAGATTGCGGTAAGCACCGCCATGCACACGCCAACGCCCAAACCCGTTCGCGCGGCAGTCTGCGCCTCCAGGGTTGAACCCTGCCCGAGGCGAAAACCGACGCGGATGGTTACCGCCGCTGCCAGCGACAGCGGCAGGACAAACATCAGCGAGCTAAAGTTGAGGGCAATCTGATGTCCCGCTACGTTAACAATACCCAGCGGAGAGACCAGCAGCGCCACTACGGCAAACAGCGTCACCTCAAAGAACAGCGCCAGTGCGATCGGCAGGCCAAGCTGCACCAGACGTTTAAGGAGGCTGAAGTCGGGTTTCGTAAAGTGCTGGTCCTGGCGGATATCACGCATGGAGCGGGCGCGTTTGATGTAGGAGAGCATACAGATAAACATCACCCAATAGACCGCCGCGGTGGCGACACCGCAGCCGACGCCGCCCAGTTCTGGCATGCCAAAGTGGCCGTAGATAAAGATATAGTTAACCGGGATATTCACCAGCAGGCCGATAAAGCCAAACACCATGCCGGGTTTGGTCTTTGCCAGCCCCTCGCACTGGTTACGCGCCACCTGGAAGAAAAGGTAGCCCGGCGTGCCGCAGAGCAGGGCACGGAGGTAGCGTGCGGCTTTATCCGCCAGTTCTGGGTCAATGTTATGCATGGCATGAATAATATGACCGGCATTCCAGAGGACGACCATGATTAACACCGAGACAAAGCCGGCCAGCCAAAAGCCCTGGCGCACCTGTTCGGCAATGCGATCCCGACGGCCTGAGCCGTTGAGCTGAGCGATAATCGGGGTCAGGGCCAGCAGCAGGCCGTGGCCAAAAAGGATGGCCGGAAGCCAGATGGACGTGCCGATGGCGACGGCCGCCATATCGGTGGCGCTGTAGCCGCCCGCCATAATGGTATCTACAAATCCCATCGCGGTTTGTGCAACCTGGGCAAGGATCACCGGGATAGCCAGCGCCAGCAGCTGGCGTGCTTCGATATAATACTTCTGCACGGAAACACCTGTATATTGTTGTTATAGGGAAGCATGAAAAAGCCGCCGTAACAGGCAGCAAGAAGAAATTGCAGGATAAATAGCCAGACCATTGTAACGGGGAACAGCGAATATGCCAGAGAAAAAACAGTCTGGGCGGGTGCAGCGCTGGCAACCTCTTTTTCCACCTGTTATTGTGCAATTATCAAAACGGCTTGCGCCGAATTAATGGTTACAGGAGTTGTAGGCATGTTTACTGGTATTGTACAGGGCACGGCAAAAATCGTGTCCATTGATGAGAAACCCAACTTCCGCACCCACGTCGTCGAACTGCCTGAGGCGATGCTGCCGGGGCTGGAGACCGGTGCGTCTGTGGCGCACAACGGTTGCTGCCTGACCGTCACCAGCATCAACGGCCCGCTGGTAAGCTTTGACCTGATGAAAGAGACGCTGCGTATTACCAACCTGGGTGAACTGAGCGTTGGCGGCGAGGTGAACGTTGAGCGTGCAGCGAAGTTCAGCGATGAAATTGGCGGCCATCTGATGTCAGGGCATATTATTACCACCGCAGAGGTAGTGAAAATTCTGGCCTCAGAAAATAATCGTCAAATCTGGTTTAAAGTTCAGGACGCCAACCTGATGAAATATATTCTTTATAAAGGCTACGTTGGCGTGGATGGTATTAGCCTGACGGTGGGGGAGGTCACGCCGACACGTTTCTGTGTGCATCTGATCCCCGAAACGTTGGAGCGCACTACGCTGGGCAATAAAAAGCTGGGGCATAAGGTCAATATTGAGATCGACCCGCAGACCCAGGCCATTGTCGATACGGTCGAACGCGTATTGGCCAGTCGGGAAGCAGCGATGATTGCCGCCTCGGTTAGCGGCAGCGACGAGTAACGAGTAAAAAGATAAAAAACCCCGGCATGCCGGGGTTTTTTATCAGTATATATTAGCGCGCCACGCGCAGGCCGTTTTCGACGCCGCGGCTGAATACCACCTGCCAAAGCTGAATATCCCGCGCACGAAACGCACCCGCACAGGCATTCAGGTAGTAGCTGAACATGCGCTTAAAGCGTTCAGAGTAGTTATCAGCAATCTCCGGCCAGGCAGCCAGAAAACGCTCGTGCCAGGCCATCAGCGTGGTATCGTAATCAGTGCCAAAGTTATGCCAGTCCTCCATGATGAAATGAGGCTCGCTGGCCGTGGCAATCTGGCGCACCGATGGCAGGCAGCCGTTCGGGAAGATATACTTATCGATCCACGGGTCAACGTTGTTATCGCTTATTTTCGCGCCAATCGTGTGGAGCAGGAACAGACCCTCTGGCTTGAGGTTGCGATCGACCACCTCAAAATAGGTGGCATAGTTTTTTGGACCCACGTGCTCAAACATGCCGACCGAGACCACGCGGTCAAACTGATCTTTTAGATCGCGATAATCCTTTAGCAGAATGGTCACATCCAGCCCCTCGCAGCGGGACTGGGCCATCTTTTGCTGCTCTGCCGAGATGGTAACGCCGGTCACGCTGACGCCATAGTTTTTAGCCATAAAGTAAGCCAGACCACCCCAGCCGCAGCCGATATCAAGCACGCGCATGCCGGGCTGCAACTGCAATTTTTCACAGATTAGCCGCAGCTTGGCCTGCTGTGCGGCTTCCAGGGTCTGGGCCTCTTTCCAGTAGGCACACGAGTACTGCATATAGGGATCGAGCATGCGGCTGAAGAGATCGTTACCCAGATCGTAATGCTCTTTGCCAACTATCCAGGCACGCTTCTGACTTTGCAGGTTAAGCACCCGCGCTGCTGCAATACGAAGGGTATCTTTGAGGTGGCGCGGCATCTGCTTATCCAGACCGGCGCGGAGAACCTTGCTAAAGAACATATCCAGCCGGTCACACTCCCACCAGCCGTCCATATAGCTCTCCCCCAGCCCAAGCGAGCCCTCTTTTAACACGCGCTTAAAAAAACGGGGATTTTTAACCCGGATATCCGACGGGGCGGTACCGTTAATGTTAATGCCCGCACGGCTTAACAGTTCGTTTGCGATACGGAACCAGTTATCGCTCTGTATGTTGACTTCTTCTATACACGATGAACTCATAGCTTCTCCATCACCCTATGTGATCAGAACCTTCAAACAGCGTAGACGCGTTTAACGGTTTGTGAGAAATCCCACGGAACGGGCCGTGAGCTTGATATCCGACGTAGAACAGAGGAAGGGAGATAGCCCTTGCCGAAAATGCCGTCCATGGAAGAACAGGCGTACTCCGACGCCTGCCAATACATATTTTTGCTATTAAGAATTATCGAATTGAGTATAGGACGCAAAAACGGCTGGTTCAACCGATTATGGTTAGTTAACTAATTATTTTATTGCCTGTTTTTGCACCCAATAGCCCAGCCCGGCAAGCAGCGCGGTCAACAGCATAACGCTGGTCGTGGTGAGCAGAGGCGTAGCGATAAGCGTTGAAACCAGCAGGCTGGCGAAGAAGCAGAGGCCCAGCTGGAGGGTATTTTGCAGTGCTGCCGCGCGTCCCGCGCCCTGTGGAAACGGACTCAATGCCTGGGCTACAACAATGGGATAGATCGCACCGTTAGCCATCGCCATGACACAGAACGGCACCAGCAGCAGCGTTAATGAAACCTGCGGTATAAAGGAGACCAGCCAGACGGCAACCACGCTCAGGGCGTAGAGCGCCAGCAGCCAGGGCAGCATACGTGGCCCCTGCCAGCGTTGCAGCGCGGCGCGACAGCCGTAACCGCCCAGCAGAAAGGCGATGGTCTGCGGGACATAGCTCAACCCAATCGCCGTGGGACCATAGCCCAGCGCGCTCAGGATAAACGGCGAGCCGGTCAGCCAGGCGAAAAAGCTGGCCGAGCAGGCGGCGTAGATGGTGACGTTTCCGCAGTAAAAGCGGGAGCGTAACAGCAGCCCAAAGGTGACGGGCGTCGCGTGCGGGTGCTGTTTTTTGACCGGTTTTTTAAGGCGCAGCGCGGGCAGCATCAGCAGCAGCGTGATAACAAACAGCACCATGAAGATCGTCTGCCAGTGGGAGTGGGCAAGGATCCAGCTTCCCAGCAGCGGCGCAAGGGCAGGTGACAGCCCTACCAGCGGCATGATGGTGGCAAAAATCCGGTTAACCCGCTGAGCCGGATAGTAGTCCGTTACCAGCGTCTGCCAGCTAACCGCCGCAGCACAGACCCCTACGGCCTGAACAAAACGCAGCACCAGCAGCGTGGTGGCGTCACGCACCCACAGCATGCCGAGGCAGCCGAAAGCAAACAGCCCCAGCCCGCAAAGCAGTATTGGCCTGCGGCCAAAGCGATCGGAGAGTGGGCCCCATACCAGCTGGGCAAGGGCGAAACCGGCCAGAAACAGGCTCAGGCTGGCGCTCACGGCCGATGCAGGCGTATTGAGATCCTGCTGAATAGCAGTAAACGCCGGCAGATACATATCCGTTGCCAGAAAGCCCAGCACGCTTAATCCCGCCAGCCAAACTAAAAATCCTTTACCAGGTAACATCATCATTCCTTCTTATTATCTTTTACACGACAGGTGAACAGGACAGATCGCAAAGCGGCAAAGTGTAGGCAGTGCATTGTCGGTTGTGAAACGGTAATATTTGCGCGGTGCATTCAAATTTTTTGCAGGCAGAATATGTGGTCAGATTACTCCCTTGAAGTCGTAGATACCGTCGCCCGTACCGGCAGCTTTAGCGCCGCCGCCCAGGAGCTGCACCGGGTTCCCTCTGCAATCAGCTATACCGTTCGTCAGCTGGAAGAGTGGCTTGCCGTGCCTTTGTTCGAACGACGTCATCGGGATGTCGTGTTGACCCCTGCCGGCAGCTGGTTTTTGCAGGAGGGGCGGTCTGTCATCAAAAAAATGCAGGTCACCCGACAGCAGTGTCAGCAGATAGCCAACGGCTGGCGCGGGCAGCTCGCGATTGCCGTCGATAATATTGTGCGTCCTGAACGCACCCGGCAGATGATCGTCGACTTCTACCGCCACTTTTCAGACGTGGAGCTGCTTGTGTCGCAAGAGGTGTTTAATGGCGTCTGGGATGCGCTGGCCGATGGGCGCGTAGAGCTGGCTATCGGTGCGACTCAGGCCATACCGGTAGGCGGGCGCTTTGCCTTTCGCGATATGGGGATGCTCAACTGGCGCTGCGTCGTGGCCGCTCATCACCCGCTGGCGGGCAGGGGTGGCCCGCTGAGTGACGATCTCCTGCGCGGCTGGCCGTCGCTGGTGTGGGAAGATACATCCCGTCTGCTGCCCAAGAGGATCACCTGGCTGCTGGACAATCAGCGGCGAATGGTGGTGCCGGACTGGACCTCTTCCGCAGAGTGTCTGAGCGCCGGACTGTGCATCGGTATGGTGCCGGGCCATTTTGCACGGCCGTGGCTCGATCGCGGTGAGTGGGTGGAGCTCCAGCTGGAAGAGCCGTTTCCAGATGCCGCCTGCTGCCTGACCTGGCAGCAAAACGACAACTCGCCCGCGCTGGGCTGGCTGCTGGACTACTTAGGCGATAGCGAAACGCTTAATCGGGAGTGGCTGCGGGAGCCGGAGTGATCGGCTCCCGTAGGTTTTATCGCGGCGGGATCTTAACGGCGATAGTCGCGGAAGGGACCGTCAGCGACCGAGCGGCGCTCGATCAGCCGAGGATGAACCTCAATCGACTGTGACTCTTCACGCTTATTCACAATGCGGTCCATCAGCATATTAAAGGCGGTTTCCCCCAGCGAGTCTTTGGGCTGGTGGATGGTGGTCAGCGCAGGGGTGAAGAACCGCGCGTTACGCACGTTATCATAGCCGATCAGCGATACATCCTGCGGCACGCGCAGGCCCATCTCGTCGACGGCGCAGAGCGCACCCATTGCCATCACATCGCCGCCGCAGAACACGGCAGTAGGGCGGTGCGGCTGAGAGAGGATCTGCTGCATCGCCCGGTAGCCGGACTCAGGTTCAAAGTCGCCCTGCACAATCCAGTTTTCCGGCACGCTGATCAGCGCCTCTTCCATGGCTTTCATAAAGCCAGCCAGACGACCCGCGCCGGTGTTGCGCTCAAGCGGGCCAGGGATCACGCCAATCTCACGATGGCCGCGCTCGACCAGGTAACGGCCAGCCATATACCCGCCTTCGAAGGCGTTATCGATCACCGAGTCGGTAAAGTCTGCTTTTGCCTCGCCCCAGTCCATGACGACCATGGGAATATGGCGATACTCCTCCAGCATGCTGAGCAGCGGGGCGGGGTATTCAGAGCACATCACCAGCAGGCCATCGACGCGCTTTTGCGCCATCATCGACAGATAGGCACCCTGCTTCTCCAGGTTGTTCCAGGCATTACCCAGGATAAGGGTATAGCCTTTCTGGAAGCAGTTTTTCTCTACCGCTTCGATAATCTCGGCAAAGTAGGGCGCTTCGCTGCTGGTCGCCAGCAGGCCAATCGATTTGGTATGGTTAACCTTCAGGCTGCGGGCCACGGCGCTGGGTGAGTAGTGCAGCTCTTTAATAGCTGCCCACACCGCATTACGCGTCTCTTCTGCCACAAAGCGGGTTTTGTTAATAACATGTGATACGGTTGTGGTGGAAACGTTTGCTCGTTTCGCTACGTCTTTTATAGTTGCCATTCAATGTCACTCCAAACCACGACGTAAGCTCCTGAAAATAGTGTAGGTAAACGTTTGCCTCTACTCAGCCTGCACGCAACTTTTGGAGATGCGATTCGCCGGGAAAACGACACGGAACGTCAGGAGGGGTCTATGGCCGGTACGCGAATAAATTTAGCGTGGAATTTTGTCTTATCTTGATGAAAAGGGGAAGCGTTAAAACGCATATCACCCCAAATCAAAGAAGATTTTTGCCCATAAATGTGTAAAAATGCGCAGGCTCACTTTTTGTGGGGTAATAAGAATGGAGAGAAATTGATGAGTGCAGATCTGAAGTTTTCCCTGATGACCACCGTTGTTGTGCTGGGCCTGATTGTTGCGGGTGCGCTGACCGCTGCGTTAAATTGATTCAGCATGGGGGAGGGGCCTCTCTCCCTCTGTTTAATGTCTACCTTTACCCCGCCCAATTGTTATCAAAATGGCAATAAACTTTTGTTAGTTTGATAACTTCTGTTTTTTTGTGATAAATGTCATGCTTTTGGCTTCTGTGACGGTGTCGCCTGTCGACACGGCAATTCTGGAGTCAAAATATGAAAATCAACTTTCCCCTGCTGGCCCTGGCGATTGGGGCATTTGGCATCGGTACCACCGAGTTCTCCCCGATGGGCCTGCTGCCGACGATCGCTCGTGGGGTAGATGTCTCTATACCGGCAGCGGGGATGCTTATTAGCGCCTATGCCATTGGCGTGATGGTGGGTGCGCCGCTGATGACGCTGCTGCTCTCCCATCGTGCGCGCCGTAGCGCGCTGATCTTCCTGATGGCCATCTTTACCCTGGGCAACGTGCTGTCCGCACTCTCTCCTGACTACACCACCCTGATGCTGTCGCGCATTCTCACCAGCCTTAATCACGGGGCCTTCTTTGGGTTGGGATCGGTGGTGGCAGCCAGCGTTGTGCCCAAAGAGAAGCAGGCCAGCGCGGTGGCTACCATGTTTATGGGGCTGACCATCGCCAACATCGGCGGCGTGCCGGCGGCGACATGGCTGGGTGAAACCATCGGCTGGCGAATGTCGTTTCTTGCCACGGCGGGCCTCGGTGTGATCTCGATGCTGAGCCTGTTCTTCTCTCTGCCAAAAGGCAGCGCCGGGCAGCGTCCGGATGTACGCAAAGAGCTGGCCGTGCTGGTACGTCCCCAGGTGCTGTCGGCTTTACTGACCACCGTGCTCGGCGCGGGGGCGATGTTTACGCTCTATACCTACATCGCACCGGTACTGCATGAGATTACCCATGCCACGCCGTTGTTTGTTACTGCCATGCTGGTGCTGATTGGGGTCGGTTTCTCCATCGGCAACTATCTGGGTGGCAAGCTGGCGGATCGCTCCGTAAACGGTACTCTTAAAGGTTTTTTCCTGCTGCTGATCGTTATCATGCTGGCAATCCCGCTGCTGGCACGTAACGAGCTGGGCGCGGCGGTGAGCATGGTCATCTGGGGTGCAGCGACCTTTGCCGTGGTGCCACCGCTGCAAATGCGCGTGATGCGCGTGGCCCATGAGGCGCCAGGCCTGTCGTCCTCAGTGAACATCGGTGCCTTCAACCTGGGCAATGCGCTGGGCGCAGCGGCAGGTGGGGCGGTGATCTCCGGCGGGCTGGGATATAGCGTGGTACCGGTGACCGGGGCGCTGATTGCGGTGCTGGCGCTGCTGCTGGTGCTGATCTCCGGGCGTGGCAACGTCGAACGCGAATACGCGGTGGAGTAATGAAAAGCCCTGCCAGACAATGGCAGGGCTAAAGATTAACGAAGGGTTTTAGAGGTCATCACCCGGCGCGCGCCCACGTAGTGGCGCTGCCAGTAATCTTCGCTCAGGGAGGTGATCTGAATATCCTGGCCGCTGCGCGGAGACTGGATGAATTTACCGTTACCGACGTAGACGCCGACGTGATCGGCTGTGCCGCGACCCTGGGTACGGAAGAAGACCAGATCGCCGCTCTGCAACTCACCGGTGTTGACCGGGGAAGCATCACGCAGGTGATACATCTCATTGGCCGTCCGTGGGATGCGGAACTTGACCAGATCTTTATAGGCGTAATAGACCAGACCGCTACAGTCAAAGCCGGTACGCGGGGAGGACCCACCCCAGCGATAAGGCTTGCCGATCTGATCCATCAGTTTATTCATGGCGGTTTTCTGCGCTTTTTGCATCCGCGCCTTATGCAGATCCGCCAGCGTCTCTGGCTTGCCGCCCTTTACCTTCACGCAGCGTGCCTTGTGGCCTTTGCGCGCAGTGCATTTTTCCGCGATAGCGACGGAGGCAATTTTATCCGGGCTGGTTTTTGTGTGGCGAGAGGCGATTTTACTGGCTTTGGCGCTGCTTGACGCGCGCTTGGTGCTGGAGGAGGCGGTTTTAGCGGTGCTTGCCTTGGTGCTGGTTTTTTTCGTTGTGTTTTTTGCAGTGCCACTGCTTTTCTTTGAAGTCTTTTGGTTAGTGCTTTTACTCTTTCGCTCTGATGCTTTTGCCAAATGCGTTTTTTGCACGGCAGAGGGCCGCGCCTGTTCTGACGCCCCGGCCAGCGGCGAGAACGTCAGCGAGGCAAAAACTAAAGCACAGAGCGTGATCGAGATTTTATTTATCCGCGCCACTGAGCAATCCCCTGAGTCAGTCAAGTAACGAATACGACATGCGTGTGATTTACAAAACTCGTCGATTCTAAAGCATAAAATGGCAAAAAGTTAATAAACTTTTTCCATCACAGCGCTGTTTCGTTAGCAAGCGCAAAAAAAAGCATCAGTTATCGCGCTTTAACGCTCACGAGATGACCAGTTGTGAGGGCCCTGGCGCTAAGCAGCACAATTTTTACGGCAACTTTACCCTTCAGGCGATAAACTAACGGTTGGTGAACAAAATGTTATTTTACCTGCTGGTGTGAAAAGCTAGAATGTCACACCACGCCGTAAGACGTTAAGGAAGTAAGACAATGAGCACAACCGTAGAGAAAATTCAGCAGCAGATCGCTGAAAACCCGATCCTTCTGTATATGAAAGGCTCCCCTAAGCTGCCGAGCTGCGGCTTCTCCGCCCAGGCCGTGCAGGCGCTCTCCGCGTGCGGCGAGCGTTTTGCCTATGTTGATATCCTGCAGAACCCGGACATCCGCGCAGAGCTGCCAAAATACGCTAACTGGCCGACCTTCCCGCAGCTGTGGGTAGACGGCGAACTGGTTGGCGGCTGCGATATCATCATCGAGATGTACCAGCGCGGTGAGCTGCAGTCGCTGATCAAAGAGACGGCTGCGAAGCACAAAACCGAAGAGCCAGACGCAGAGTAAGCGTTACCTCTTGCATAAACGCCTTTCGAACAGATGAAGCCAGACAGTTAAACAACTGCCTGGCTTTTTTTTACATACCCTGATGCATTTATATCAGCGGTAAATTAAATACCCTATATCATTTCCGATTGTTTCAATTTTTAATATTTTAATTATCTCTCGAGTCAAATTCCGAATTTTATAAAAGGGCGCTTTCTTTGCTTTACGCTGTGCTGAATTAGGCGTAAATAGTAATGCGTCCGTTTACCTAGCGGAATTATAACCCGCCAGGGCTCTTAATTAATTCAGGAGATAAATATATATGTCTGAATCATTTCAGAACGAGATACCTCGTGCGCGCGTCAATATAAAGTTGGATCTTGTTACGGGGGGTGCTCAGAAAAAAGTTGAGCTGCCGTTAAAGCTCCTGAGCGTGGGTGATTTCAGCAATGGCAAGGCTGAAGGCCCGCTTTCCGAGCGTGATAAAATAAACATCAACAAAAATAATTTTAACAGCGTCCTGGCCGATCTTAATCCTCGAATCAATCTCACCGTTAAAAACACCCTCGTGGACGACGGCTCAGAAGAGAACGTGCAGCTCTCTTTTCAGCAGATGAAGGACTTTGAGCCCGAGGCCGTGGCGCGCCAGATACCCCAGCTGCGGGCCATGCTCTCTATGCGTAACCTGCTACGCGACTTGAAATCTAATCTGCTTGATAACGCCACTTTCCGAAAAGAACTCGAAACTATTTTAAAAGACCCGACGCTCTCCGATGAGCTACGCAGTGAGCTGAATGCGCTCGCCCCGATCCGCGCTTAATTATCAAATCGTCTTTTAACGGAATAATAACGAGTAAATGCTTATGTCAGTTAATAAAGAATCGAAAAACGGGGTGGGCAGCGCCACTGTTGAAAAAACGCTGCCACAGGGTGGGGTATATGCCTCCCTGTTTGAAAAAATTAATTTAACGCCGGTAGCTGAACTCGGTGATGTAAACGGGTTTGATGATAATACCGTGATGGCCGAAACCTCTGCGGATGCGCGCGTCACTGCCGCAGTAAAAGTATTTATGCAGTGTCTGCAAAATTCCGGGCAGAGGGTAGAGAAGCTGGATAAAACCATCCTCGACCACCATATTGCGGAGCTGGATTTTCAGATTGGCCGTCAGCTTGATGAGGTCATGCATCATGACGCTTTTCAGCGCACGGAGAGCATCTGGCGGGGCCTGAAATCGCTGGTGGATAAAACCGACTTTCGCCAGAACGTCAAGCTGGAACTGCTCGACTTATCCAAAGAGGAGCTGCGCCAGGACTTCGAGGACTCCCCGGAAATCATCCAGAGCGGGCTGTACAAGCAGACCTATATCGCGGAATACGACACCCCCGGCGGAGAACCCATTGCCGCCGTCATCTCCGCCTGGGAGTTCGATGCCTCCGCGCAGGATGTGGCGCTGATGCGTAACATCTCGAAGGTTTCCGCCGCCGCCCACATGCCGTTTATTGGCTCCGCAGGGCCGACATTCTTCTTAAAAGAGAATATGGAGCAGGTGGCAGCCATCAAGGATATCGGTAACTACTTCGACCGCGCGGAGTACATCAAATGGAAATCCTTCCGCGAAACCGATGACTCTCGCTACCTCGGTCTGGTGATGCCGCGCGTGCTGGGACGTCTGCCGTACGGCCCGGATACCGTTCCGGTGCGCAGCTTCAACTACGTTGAGCAGGTCAAAGGCCCGGATCACGACAAATACCTGTGGACCAACGCCTCGTTCGCGTTCGCCGCCAATATGGTGAAAAGCTTCATCAATAACGGCTGGTGCGTGCAGATC
Source organism: Pseudescherichia sp. AS216 (assembly GCF_037152055.1). Taxonomy (NCBI): domain Bacteria; kingdom Pseudomonadati; phylum Pseudomonadota; class Gammaproteobacteria; order Enterobacterales; family Enterobacteriaceae; genus Pseudescherichia; species Pseudescherichia sp. AS216. The sequence goes on from NZ_JBBCMV010000001.1 coordinate 998,111, forward strand.
CGTGGCCCACAGGCTGGCGGTGCCGTGCAGGACCTGCCTATCCATCTGTACGATCTCGGCACCGGTAACCAGGTGAAGATCCCCTCTGAGGTGATGATCCCGGAAACCCGCGAGTTTGAGTTCGCCAATCTTGGTTTCATCCCGCTCTCCTACTACAAGAACCGCGACTACGCCTGCTTCTTCTCGGCGAACTCCACCCAAAAACCGGCGCTGTATGACACGGCAGATGCCACGGCCAACAGCCGCATCAATGCCCGCCTGCCATACATCTTCCTGCTGTCGCGTATTGCGCACTACCTCAAGCTTATCCAGCGGGAAAACATCGGAACCACTAAGGATCGCCGCCTGCTTGAGCTGGAGCTCAACACCTGGGTACGCGGTCTGGTCACCGAGATGACCGACCCGGGCGATGCCCTACAGGCCTCGCATCCGCTGCGCGATGCAAAAGTGGTGGTGGAAGATATCGAGGACAATCCGGGTTTCTTCCGCGTGAAGCTCTACGCGGTTCCGCATTTCCAGGTGGAAGGCATGGACGTCAATCTGTCGCTGGTCTCTCAGATGCCGAAGGCGAAAGCGTAACGCACAGGAGGTGCGATGAAGACAGAACGACCGCTATGGGCAAGGGGACAGATGATCTCGCCGCAGCATTTTCAGCATCAGGCGGCGCTTACCGCCTGGTCCGCAGAGAGTATCGCCCGGATGGGGGCGCTGAATCCCTGGGGAATAGAGTATGTGGAATTTGACGCCTCCCTGCTGGCGCAGGGGCGGTTGAAAGCCAGCCACCTGTATGTGCGTTATGCCGACGGCACTCTTATCGATACCGATAATGCGGATCCCTTGCCGCCAGTTCTGGTGCTTCCCGAACGCAGCGAGCTGACGGTGGTGCTGGCGTTGCCGCACGAGCATGCAAATGGCGGCAACTGCCTGCGTCCGGACGATAAACAGGCGCGCCCGGTGCGCTGGCGACTTGGCTGGCGGGAGGTACGAAACCGTTATGGTGACGACAGCCGCCAGATCGCGGTGATGCTGCCGGAACTGACGCTGCGTGCGGCGGACGAGGATAACGGTGACTACCAGACGCTGCCCGTTGCCCGCCTGTATCGTGACAATCAGGGTAACTGGATGCAGGACAGCGCCTTTGTTCCACCGCTGTTGAGCGTCCAGGCCAGCCGCTGGCTAACGGATCGACTGGCGCAGTTACTGAATCAGCTGTGCATTCGCCTGCAACGGCTAATGGCGATGCGCCGTGAGAGCAACGAGCGGATGGCGGACTTTGCGGTGGCGGACGTGTCGCTGTTCTGGCTGCTGAATGCCCTGAACCATGCGGAGCCGGTGCTGAGTCATTTTATGCGCCATCCGCAGGTGCATCCCGAACGCCTCTACGAGGTGTTGGCGGGGCTGGCCGGTAGCCTGCTGACCTTTTCGCTTGCGCATACCACGGCTGATATTCCGGTTTACCGTCACGAGCAGTTAACGGCGGTATTCCCGCCGCTGTTTGACCTGCTGGGCGTGCTGCTGGAGGCCAGCCTGCCCTCCAGAGTCGTGGCGATTGAGATGGTCAAGGATGCCCGGCGCAAACGCTGGCATGCCCGCCTGCACGATCCGAGGCTGCGTGAGGATGCCGATTTTTATCTCTCAGTGCGTTCCGCATTACCGGTAGCGCAGCTGCTGGAGCTGTTTCCGCAGCAGTGCAAGGTGGGCAGCCCCGATGAAGTCGACAGAGTGGTCAATGGCTCGCAGCCCGGTGTCCCGCTGCGTGCAATGAGCCATGTTCCGGCGGCGATCCCGCTGCGTCTGGAAAATCAGTATTTCAGCCTTGATATGGCCCATCCGGCAGCGCAGGCCATGCTGGCGGAAGGAAGCTGCGTGTTTTACGTCTCCGGCCTGCTGGGCGAGCCGGAGCTTGAACTCTGGGCGGTGCTGCGTTCATGAAAAAGGATATTGATATTGACACCCTGCTGGAGAACACCTGGCTGATCGTCACCGAGCTGCGTTATGGGGCCGTGCTGGCTGAGGGCGAAGGGGAGATGCTCTGGCAGCGCTGCGTGGAGGATATTACGCAGGTGACGGCGCAGCTAGAGCAGGCCGGAATGAGCGAGGCCGATCGCCAGCATATTCTCTATGCCTGGTGCGCGCTGCTGGATGAAACCGCCAAGGGACGAGAAGGTGAGGATGATGCCTGTATTGTCTGGTACGACCGTCCGCTACAGGCAAAATACTTCGGCACCATGGACGCCGGGGATGCGCTGTACGAGCGAATACGGCAGGTTTTGCGTGAGCCCGCGCCGGATAGCGCGGTGCTAACCTGCTTTCATCGGGTGCTGGCGCTGGGGTTTAAGGGCAGCTATGCCACGCTGAACGACTTCGCTCGTGAGCAGATGGTTCGGGCGCTGGCCGAGCGCGTGCCGCCGTTGAGTTTTGCGTCAAACGTACCGCTTCTGGCCACGGTTTCCGGCGGTCGCGGCGTGCGTGAGAGGTTACGCCACTGGCCGGTGTGTATCGGTCTGTGCGCCATTGCGGTGGCGGCGCTATGGCTGGGGCTTAATCACTGGCTTGACGGGCTGGTGACATCTCTGCTGCCGGGGGCGGGAAAATGAGCGTGCGCCAGCAGCGCCTGGTATGGCTGTGGGGCGGTTTGCTCGCGGCGCTGCTGTGCCTGCTGTTCCTGCCGCTGACGGCCGGTGAACGCGGTTTTACCCTTCTGCTGACAATGACTGTCGTTATTGCTGGTCTGGTTTCTGCTGGTCACCGTCCGGGTGGTTTGGGTGAGGGTGAGGGTGAACTGAAGGAGCTGCCGGAAGCGCCATACCGCCTGCCGGTGGTGCTGGTTTGCGGCGACACGCTGGACTGGCCGGGCGAGGGCACACTATACCGTACCGCGCAGGGCTGCTGGGTGAAGGTGTCCACAGCACAACTGCGGCAGACGGTGCGCCATCTGCTCTGGCAGCGCCCGGAGCTGGTGGCGCAGCTGGCGGTGATGATCGTTGTCCGTCCGCAGCAGCATAACGATGAAGCGATGCTCATTACCCGTCTGCATGAGCTGCGCTGGCAGCTTGCGCAGGTGCGCCGAGATACCCGGCGCACGGTGCCGCTGCTGCTGACCAGCGCCGTTGCGGGGGCATCCGTCGCGGAAACGCTGTGGCAGTCAGTTCAGGCGGGGCGCGCGCTTCAGGTCTGGCTGGCGGATCGCGCCCCGAGCAGCATTACCCACTGGCTTTCGCAGGGCGATAGCACCTCCCGCCTTCGGGCGCAGGTGAGAGTAAACGCGCAAGCCCGCTATATGGCGGAGGCGGTGTTACCGGCGCTGACGGCGAACTCGCCGGACATGCCGCCTGCGGTGCCTGCAATGGTGCTCTACCACCAGGCTCCGTCGTCCGCTGTGCCTGCGCTGGCAGACTCTCTCTGGTCTTGCTGGCTAGCGCGTCGTACCACGCTCAATCAGCTTCCGGGCTGGCAATCGGGCACGGTATCGCCAGGCGATACGCCTCTCCCGGATTTTATTCTGCCGCTGTTGCCGCAGGGTGGCGGTATCACGCCGCGTAACCGGACGCAGCGCCGGGCGCTCTCTCTCTTCACTCTGGCCATGCTGGTCGCGCTGTGCAGCAGTGCATGGAACAACCGTCAGCTGCTGCATCGGCTCGCCTTTGATATCTCGAACTATTACCGAATTGGCATGACGGACACCGTGCCGAAAGCCAGGGCGGTGGCTCGGCTGCGTAACGATGTGGCGTTACTCAATAGCTGGTCTCGTAACGGCGAGCCGATGCGCTACGGGCTGGGGCTCTATCGGGGGGAGCGGCTGCGCCCTGCGGTGCTGGCCGCCATTCAGACATATGTTCCGCCACCCCCTCCGCCGCGGGCGATCAACAAGGTGATCCAGGGTCCGCAGACGGTACGTCTCGACAGCATGTCGCTGTTTGCTACCGGCCAGTGGCAGTTGAAACCCGGCTCCACAAAGGTGCTGGTCAATGCGCTGGTCGGTATTAAGGCCAGGCCCGGCTGGCTGATCGTGGTCGCAGGCCATACCGACAGTATCGGGGATGAAAAACCTAACCAGATCCTCTCTCTGAAACGCGCCGAATCGGTCCGCAACTGGATGCGTAACACGGGCAGCGTGCCGGAGAGCTGTTTTGCGGTACAGGGCTATGGCGAAAGCCGCCCGGTCGCAACCAATGACACCCCGGAAGGCCGGGCGCTGAACCGGCGTGTCGACATCAGTCTGGTGCCGCAGGCCAATGCCTGCCGGATGCCGGACACCCCCCCTTTGTCACCCCAACAGGGCGACGCTAATAAGCAATAAGTGGAGATACACAATGGCAATTCCAGTTTATCTGTGGCTGAAAGACGATGGCGGTGCGGACATCAAGGGTTCCGTCGATGTGAAGGATCGTGAGGGCAGCATCGAAGTGGTGGCTCAGAAACACGATCTCTATATCCCGACCGACAACAACACCGGCAGGCTGACTGGCACCCGGATCCACACGCCGTTCAGGTTCACCAAGGAGATCGACTCCTCCAGCCCCTACCTCTACAAGGCGGTGACCACCGGGCAAACCCTCAAATCAGCGGAGTTCAAGTGGTACAAAATCAACGATGCGGGCCAGGAGGTGGAGTACTTCAACACGAAGCTGGAGAACGTCAAGCTGGTGAAGGTCGCGCCAGAGATGCACGACATCAAGGATCCGGCCTACGAGAAGCATAACCATCTCGAAACCATCGAACTGCGTTACGAAAAAATCACCTGGACCTATAAGGACGGCAACATCATTCATTCCGACTCATGGAACGAACGCGCTACTGCATAAGCCCCCGGCAGACGGTTTTCCGTCTGCTGTTTTTGTTTTCTGAGCGGCCAGCTGCGGGCTGCTGAGCAAACAAAAACACAATCTGATACCGACCTCGTGCGCTCTGGTCTCCTGAACAACAGGAAACAGCGATGGGCGGTAGCGTGTCCAGGAACTGATAAAGAGAGAGAGTCATGGAAAATCCCGCTGTTCTGCTGCGTCGTCTCAACCCCTACTGTGCCCGGGCAATGGAAGGTGCCGCCTCCCTGTGCCAGACCCGGGGGCAGGGTGAAATTCTGCCGGAGCACTGGCTGCTGAAACTGCTGGAGCAGGATGAGGGTGACCTGACGGTGCTGGCGCGCCGCTATGATTGGGACATGGACGCCCTGTGGCAGGACCTGCTCGGCTGGCTGAATGCGCTGCCCCGCTCGGTACGCAGTCGTCCGCAGCTGGCAGAGAGCACGCAGACGCTGATGCAGAACGCCTGGCTGCGGGCCTCGCTGGCAGGTGAAGAGCATATTCGCAGCGTTCATCTGCTGATGGCCCTGGTGGATAAACCAAAACTGGTGCGCTGCGACAGCCTGTGGCCGCTGCTGACCCTGGGCCAGAGCCAGCTGGAACGCCTGCGTCCGCTGCTCGATGCGCAGTCCGATGAACGCCCGGACGTTCAGCAGGAAGCGGAGCTGGCGCGACATCATGACGGGGAGCTGAACCCGGCGCTACAGAACGTGCTGGATAAATTCACCCTCGACGTCACCGCCAGGGCGCGCGAGGGTCACATTGATCCGGTGTATGGTCGCGATACGGAGATCCGCCAGATGGTGGATATTCTCTCCAGACGCCGCAAAAACAATCCTATCCTCGTCGGCGAGCCAGGCGTGGGCAAAACCGCGCTGGTGGAAGGGCTGGCAATCAGAATTGCCGAGGGCAACGTGCCGGAGAGTCTGAAAACCGTCAGCGTGCGCACGCTTGATCTGGGCCTGCTCCAGGCCGGTGCGGGCGTTAAGGGCGAGTTCGAGCAGCGGCTGAAAAACGTCATCGACGCGGTGCAGCAGTCGTCCACGCCGGTTCTGCTGTTTATCGACGAGGCGCACACCCTTATCGGGGCGGGTAACCAGGCGGGTGGCGCGGATGCCGCCAACCTGCTGAAACCCGCCCTGGCGCGGGGCGAGCTGCGGACTATCGCCGCCACGACCTGGAGCGAATACAAGCAGTACTTTGAGCGCGACGCAGCGCTGGAGCGTCGCTTCCAGCGGGTGTTGGTGGATGAGCCGGACGACGATACCGCCTGCCTGATGCTCCGTGGCCTGAAAACCCGCTACGCCCGGCACCACGGGGTGCATATCACTGACGAAGCGGTGCGCGCTGCCGTTACGCTCTCCAGACGCTACCTCACCGGACGTCAGCTGCCGGATAAAGCCGTGGATCTGCTCGACACCGCCGCCGCCCGGGTGCGCATGAACCTCGATACCGTGCCTGAGCCGCTGATCCGCATGAAATCCGCCATCACCGCGCTAGAGATGGAAAAACAGGCGCTGCTGGAAGATCTGGCGGTGGGGCGCGGCCCGCATGGCGAACGGCTGGAGGCTATCGATCGGGAAGAGGTGAGTATTATTTTGCAGCTTGACGCGCTGGAGACGCAGTACGGTCAGGAGCTGGCGCTCAGCGAACAGCTGCTGGCATGCCGGGCGGATATCTCCCGCCAGAGGGAGCTGGCCGCTCTGCGGCATCAGTTTGCTGAGGTACAGCAGAACCAGCCTTTGCTGGAGGTTGACGTCGGTGTGCGCACCGTTGCTACGGTTATCGCTGACTGGACCGGGGTGCCGCTCTCCTCATTAATGAAGGATGAGCAGACGGAGCTGCTGAGCCTTGAAGCCGCACTTGAAAAACGGGTAGTCGGCCAGGATGGCGCGCTGAACGCCATCGCGCAGCGCCTGCGTGCCGCCAAAACCGGGCTTGCACCGGAGAACGGGCCGCAGGGCGTGTTCCTGTTGGTCGGGCCGAGCGGCACCGGCAAGACCGAAACGGCGCTGGCGCTGGCGGATGCGCTGTTCGGCGGTGAGAAATCCCTTATCACCATCAACCTCTCGGAGTACCAGGAGCCGCACACCGTCTCCCAGCTGAAAGGCTCCCCGCCGGGCTACGTTGGCTACGGTCAGGGCGGCATTCTGACTGAGGCCGTGCGCAAGCGTCCCTACAGCGTGGTGCTGCTTGATGAGGTAGAGAAGGCGCACCGGGACGTGATGAACCTCTTCTACCAGGTGTTCGATCGCGGCTTTATGCGCGACGGCGAAGGGCGGGAGATCGATTTTCGCAACACCGTTATTCTCATGACCTCCAACCTCGGCAGCGACTACATCATGCAGCTGCTGGACGACCAGCCGGAGGCCACCGATGTCGACCTGCACGAACTGCTTCGCCCCATTCTGCGGGATCACTTCCAGCCCGCGCTGCTGGGCCGCTTCCAGACGGTGATTTATCGCCCGCTGGGGCAGCAGGCAATGCGCACCATTGTAGGGATGAAGCTTGACCAGGTTAGCCAGCGGCTGGCCCGCCATTACGGCATGACAACGGATATCGATGAGAGCCTGTATGACGCCCTGACCGCTGCCTGCCTGCTGCCGGATACCGGGGCGCGTAACGTCGACAGCCTGCTCAATCAGCAGATCCTGCCGGTGCTGAGTCAGCAGCTGTTAAGCCATATGGCGACGGGCAAGAAGCCGCAGCGCCTGACGCTGAGCTGGAGTGAGGCGGCGGGCATTGGACTGGATCTCGACGAAGGGGAAATAAGCCATGAGTGACGCGACCTCCCTGATATTCAGCCACAGCCATAACCTGCTGAAGGTCCGGGGCTGTCAGGCGCTGCTGGACGTGCTCTGCTTTGAAGGCCATGAAGCGCTGAGCGAACCGTTCCGCTACACCGTTGAATTCACCAGCCCGGACAAGACCATCACGCCGCAGCAGATGCTGATGCAGGACGCGTCGCTGACCCTGCAGGCTCCAGCTGACCAGGATTACGGCATAAAGGTGCAGCAGCCGGTACGCACGCTTCAGGGGGTGGTTACCGGGTTTGAACGTCTCTCCACCTCAAACGATGAAACGCGCTATTGCCTGACGCTGCAGCCGCGTCTGGCCCTGCTTTCAAGAAGCCACCAGAACCGGATCTACCAGGATATGTCGGTGCCGGGTATCGTGGAGCACATCCTGCGCACCCGCCACGACATGCGCGGGGAGGACTTTGTCTTCACCCTGGCGAATGAGTATCCGCGCCGTGAGCAGGTGATGCAGTACAACGAGGATGACCTGACCTTTATCTCACGCCTGCTGGCGGAGGTGGGGATCTGGTACAGCATTACGGCTGACACCCGGCTCAATATTGACGTGGTGGCGTTTTATGATGACCAGCGCTATGTCGAACAGGGGCTGACGCTGCCGTCTGTTCCGCCATCCGGCCAGCATGACCGCGGCACCGAGTCGGTGTGGGGGCTGAAAAGCCACCATAACGTGGTGGAGAAGTCGGTTTTTACCCGCAGCTATAACTACCGCAACGCGCCGGAGGAGATGAACCTCAGCGCGGATGTATCGCAGGGTGACAGCACCACCTACGGCGAGGCGTATCACTGGGGAGACAACTACCTGACGCCGGGCAACAGCGACCAGCGTGACCCGGAGCCGGAGAGCGGGGCGTTTTACGCCCGTATCCGTCACGAGCGCTACCTGAACGGGCAGCTGCAGCTGAACGGCGAAACCAACTGCGCGACGCTGGCCCCCGGCCAGGAGCTGAAGGTGACCGGCGGCGAGGAGGTGGTGGACAGCTTCCGCCAGGGGGTGGTGGTCACCCGCCTTCACAGCCGCGCCCGGCGTGACCGCAGCTTTGAGGTCACCTTTCACGCGATCCCGTTCTCAGAGCGTTACGGCTTCCGCCCGGCCGCCGTCGCTAAACCGGTGATGGCGGGGACGCTGCCTGCACGCGTCACCAGCACCAAAATCAACGATATCTACGGCCATATCGACCGTGACGGGCGCTACCGCGTCAGCCTGCTGTTTGACCGCGATCGCTGGTCGCCGGGTGAAGAGAGCCTGTGGGTGCGCCAGGCCCGGCCCTATGCCGGGGACACATACGGCCTGCACCTGCCGCTGCTGGCGGGCACCGAGGTGGCGATAGCCTTTGAACAGGGCGATCCGGACCGGCCCTATATCGCCGGCGTCCTGCACGACTCGGCGCACGGTGACCACGTCACCATCTACAACTATAAACGCAACGTGCTGAGAACCCCGGCGAACAACAAGATCCGCCTCGACGACACGCGCGGGAAAGAGCACGTGAAGATCAGCACCGAGTACGGCGGCAAGAGCCAGCTTAACCTCGGGCATCTGGTGGACAGCGAGAGAAATCAGCGCGGCGAGGGGATTGAGCTGCGTACGGACAGCTACGGGGCTATCCGTGCCGGGAAGGGAATATTCATTACCGCTGATGCACAGCCGAAGGCGCAGGGAAAGCAGCTGGCGATGGAGCCGGCGCTGTCACGGCTTTCGGCGGCGCTGGTGGAAATGCAGTCGCTGGCGGCCAGCGCGCAGGAGGCACAGGCCCTGGCAGCAGATGTCGGACGTCAGCAGAGGCTGCTGCAAAAGAAGATCGATCGGCTTCAGCAGGCGGTGCTGCTGGGCACGGCTCCGCACGGTGTGGCGCTGGCAAGCGGTGAAGATATGCTGCTGTCGGCGCAGGAAAATATGACGCTGGTCGCCGGTAAGCAGCTGGACATAGGCGTACAGAAGGATTTTACGCTGGCCGCGGGAAAGCAAGTCAGCCTCTGGAGCCAGCAGGGGGCGAGGTGGTTTGCCTCGCAGGGTGATATGGATATCCAGGCGCAGGGGGGAAACATCACCACCTGGTCAACGCAGGACACGCATATATCAAGCGGTAAGAAACTGGTCATAACCGCCCAGGATGAGCTGACGCTGATATGCGGCGGGGGGTATATCAAAATCAGGGGCGGTAATGTGGAAATTGGCGGGCCGGGTAAGCTGCTGGTGAAAAACCAGGGTATATCGAAACAGGGATCTGCAAATATGCAGGGGGTAATGAAGTCGTTTGAACCGGGGAGTTTTAATGAGCGGTTTGTTATTACCCATCCTGCATCCGGAAAAATATTAGCAAATCAGAAGTATGAAATTCATTTGCCCGATGGAAGCATGACGACAGGAGTGACAGATGCGAAAGGACATTCTTCTCTTATAGGCTCGCAGTCCATTGATGGATTGAAAATTCTTCTGAAGAAATAAGAGGGATAAAATATGCCGCTTAACTTAACCAGGTTATTTATCTTCCTGCCGATAATGAGCGCTGCTTTGCTTTCACTGAGCGGCTGCGTTACTGAAGGTGCCGCATTCGGTCTGGGGGCCGGGAGCCTGCATGAAACGGTGACGACCGAAAAAGATAAGAATGCGCCGCCGCCTGTTTATGGCCCGCCGCAAATTATTTACCGGATTGATGACAGCCGCTATTTCACACTGGAGAATTATACCCGGTGTGATAACGGACAGACATTTTATAACAATAAGAAAAAAGGGATCCATGTCAAAATACTGAATGGATCAGGGTATCTGTTTAAGGGCCGTTTGTTCTGGCTGTCCACACGTGATGATTATCTTGCATTTCCGGCAACCATTAATACGAACTATGCAGCCTGTATGGGTTCGGATAAGGGCTGTATGAATGCAGTTATTGTCACAGTCGATGGTGGGAAGACGCTCAACGGTGCTGAATACGGCGGTTATACACAGGATCCTACAGGCGATACGGAAGATTATGACATGTTAGTCACGAATGAGGGATTTTATATGATCAACTATTGGGATGGAAATAGAACGCCCACAAATGGGTCAGTTGATCGATGGAAATTTCATCCAGATGAAAAGGCAACGAAAGAACGAGGCTACCCGGGAGTCTCTGGTCCGGTATATCAAAGGGAGTTTGAGATGGATGTTTCTCATGTCATACAGGAGAAAATAGTGTGTAACCGTGCAATGGAGCCAGTACAACCATCAGGAGCAACAATAAGATGAGTGCTAATAAATCATCACCGACCCGGAAAGTTGAGGTTTACACTACTGATAATGGCACGCCATTTGCCTATTCAATGACATCTCATAAGAACATCAAAGTAAATGCCGAAGTTCAGCCGCCTTTACATTTACCCGGTTTGATCATATTTGTTCATGGCGTTAACTCTGAGGGTGAATGGTATAATTTTGCTGAAAATGCATTATGTGACGGTCTTAACATACGTCTTGGTTTGTCTGAAAAAAGCGAGAGTTTAATGTTAAAGCCTAACAAGTATTACGACCCTCACTGGAATGATGACGATACAGTATGGGTCGACCCTCCCCGAAAAATAAAAGAAGAAGGTCGCTCCCCGGTTATCCGTTTCTACTGGGGGTACCGCTCAGCGGACCACGAAACTGACCGCTACGCCATCCCGCTAAAAAATAAAAAAGGCGATAACTATTACGACCTCTCTCCCGAAGAGCGGAAAACCAGAGGTCCCTGGTACTGGGGCGGCGGGCCTTTTCAGAACGGCTGCAACCAGCTGGTGAGCCTGTCAAAGAATTAACCGTTTGCACATTATCCCATGAAAATAACAGGCGTGAGTATGATATATAAACTAACTGCATTTTTCGTCAGAATATCACTACTGGGCGGTGCTCTGCTTTCACTGAGCGGCTGCGTTACCGAAGGTGCCGCATTCGGTCTGGGGGCAGGGAGCCTGCATGAAACGGTAATGACGGAAAAAGATAAAAATGCGCCACCGCCTGTCTATGGCCCACCGCAAATCATTTATCAGATTGATGACAACCGCTATTTCACGCTGGAGAATTATACACGGTGTGAGGATGGACAAACATTCTATAACAATAAGAAAAAAGAGATCCATGTCAAAATACTGGACGGGTCAGGGTATTTGTTTAAAGGTCGCTTGTTCTGGCTGTCCACGCGTGATGATTATCTTGCGTTTCCGGCAACTATTAATACACGCCATGCGGCCTGCATGGGTTCAGATAAGGGTTGTATGAATGCTGTTCTGGTCACTACTGATAGTGGGAATATATTGGATGGTATTGCATATGGTGGTTATACGCAGGATCCTACAGGCGATACAAAGGATTATGACATGATTGTTACTGATAATAGTTTTTATCTGATTTACTATCGCTCGCTTAACAGAACATATCCTGTTGTTGATCGATGGGACTTTGATAAAAAGAGCGATGTAGGATTCGTTCGTTCAGACAATGAATATGAGCTACTCAGGCCAGGGGAAGATCTCCCACCGTACGGTTTTTACAAGCTCGACTTATCAAAACTTTACCCCCGCAGCGGAGACATAAAAATGCGGTGCGACAGAAAGCTTGAACCAGTTCAGCCCTTAAGGAAATAATAATGAGCGATAAATATAAACTCCCTTTCCCGACACGCAAAGTGCCGATATTTTTTACTGATAATGGAATGCCCTATGCGCGTTCTATGACTTCGCATAAAAATATTAAGGTTCGTGCTGAGGTGCAACCGCCGCTACAGCTACCGGGACTGGTTATTTTCGTGCATGGTGTTAATTCAGAAGGTGAATGGTATAAAAACGCAGAAGCAGCGTTATGTAAAGGTCTTAATGAACGGCTGGGGCTGAGTGGTGAGTTTGCACTAATTGAAAATAGATACGAAGAGGGTCATCTGGTGCCCTGCGATGAAAAAGAAAGTGGGCTGAGTACCTTTTACGGTACAGACGGAAACAGGATGAAATGGATCTCTGGGTCGCGGCATATCAAAAAGGGCGGGGAAGGCCGCTCGCCGGTTATCCGCTTCTACTGGGGCTACCGTTCAGCGGACCACGAAACCGACAGCTATGCCATTCCGCTAAAAAATAAGCGGGGCGATAACTACTATGACCTCTCGCCTGAAGAGCGGAAAAGCAATGGCCCCTGGTACTGGGGCGGCGGTCCCTTTCAGAATGGCTGCAACCAGCTGGTGAGCCTGTGGAGTGAGCAGGGGTTCGATAACTGGCCCGCTGCTCTCGGCATCCCCATTCCGTTCAGCACCCAGCTGATGAATGGCGAGCGGGATCGGCTCCTGACTGCCGCGCCGCCGCGCCACTACTATGCGCACGCCGCCGGGCGGCTGGCCGACCTGATAAAAACTGCCCGCCGCAAACATCCTGAGGACACCGTCACGGTCCTGTCGCACAGCCAGGGGACGATGATTGCCCTGGCTGCGGCGGCCATTGAGGCACCGGATGCACTGTTTGTGATGAATTCACCCTATGCCCTGGACAACGAGCCCACCACCTACATCTCCTATCCGGTAAAGGAAATCATCAGCCGTGAGGCCAGAGAGGCGACGTTTGCCGATATCGTTAAAAAGGTGGCGGAAAACAGAAACCGCCTGGCGCAGCAGGGCTGTGACCATCTGCTGGCGGGCGTCAGCAGTGACGGTGAAAGCTGGACGCCGCAGGGTAAAACGCACGGTGGCCTGCCGGAGCGTGACAACCACGGCACCACCTGGATTTACTGTAACCCGCATGACCGGGTGATGGGCTCGGCCCCGCTGCGCAGCATCGGCTGGCAGGGGCTGCCGGACACGGCGGAAAGCAACTACAGCGCGCCGCATCCTCTGTTCGCCATGGCCGGAGAGACCCTGTATGTGCGAATGCTGGGACGCAACACCCCCTGCGGCGCAGAGCCGGATGCACAGACACACTTCGGCAACCTCGGTGACGGCAGGCCGTTCTGGGACAGCACCACCACGCTGCTTCAGGAGATGACCTGGCCGGCGCCACCCCGGGGGCAGACGCTGAACATCAATGCGCCCCGGGTCCCGCAGCCGCTGACAGCAGAAGATATGCAGAATTTCGATCAGGATTACGCCAGCACTGAAAAGCAGGGCGGCCCGGAGGGTTTTGGTTACGGGCAGATTAACCCGGTGACGCACAAGCCTGTTGATGTCGACTACCGCTACTACATTTCACTCTACGGTTACTTTAACCAGAAGATGGTACGCAAACCTCCTTCCTGGTCACTGCCGGGACCGGGTTCGAAAGAGACGCGCCGGGGATATGCGAAGCAGTCAACTGCCGACATGCTGGAAGAGGTGCGGACCTATGTGCAGCGTCCGACGGACCACAGCACCCTGCCCATGGATGAGCGTTTTATGAGCCGGGTGGTGGCTTACGATTTACCGGTAGGGTACTGCTGGCACTCATGGGACAGGGCAAGCCTGGCAGATTTGCGCAGGCAGGCCGACTGGCTGGAAAGTGATGATTATTATTTTCATGGCAAACTGACCATTCCGCCGATGCCGGATATTATCCGCCAGGATGCGGATCCGGCTGCGGCAGAGAGAAAAGCTGAAGAAACAGCTCGGCATACTAATAAAATGTAGGGGGTGCTACTCAAAGAGTTATTAGATTTTATCTATTCGCAGCTTAATAAATAACTGTCGATTTAAATAATTTATGCGATTTTTGGATTTTATTATTGTGATTTATAGATATAAGAACTCTCTCCCTGAAAATATATTTTATTAAAAATTAGTGCAAGGAAGTTTATATGCCCAAACGTATTGTAGTCCTTAACGATTCCACGTCTCACGGCGGTCGGGTAATTTCTGCTTCTTCCACCTTTGAAATTGAAGGCAGAAATGCGGCATTACTGAATGACATCGTATCCTGCCCGGAGCACGGTTCCACTCCGATTGTGGAATGCGATATGAGCTATGAGGAAAACGGTAGGGGAATTGTCGTGCATGGCTGTAAGAGCGCCTGTGGTTCGGTGGTGTATGCCAGCCTGCCGGATATGGAGATTGATTAATGGGATGGTCCTTACCCAATATTCCCGCCATGGATAAAACTCCCGCCTGGTCGCCATGGATTTGTCTGTTGTTTATTGTCGCTGGTGTATTTGTCGTGTTAGTGCATGTTGTAATGCATTCGCCTATTGGAGGCCTTCCCACACTTGCCAGCGGCTACTGGCTACCGCTGACAGCATATACTCTGGTGGGGATATCGACGGCTATAGCTTTGTATCTATTATGGTGGGAAGCCCGATCTTATTGGGTTTGTAACTGGAATAACTGGCGTCAGGATACGCGCCTGGCCTGGCAATATTATGCGCACCAGCATCTTTGCGTCGTCCGGCATGCGGTACTGACCGCGGATCCTCAGCTGCTTCCCCGCCTGGTGGGTGGGGCGACTGAGCATCAGGATGACGATCATCCCCTGACACTGGCCACGGATAAGCCTGTGATACCTGGTGTTTTTCGTTTTGAGCAGCTTTGCCAGCAGTTAATCCAGCAGCATAGAACGTCACTTATTCAGCGGTATCCTTCCGGGCCGTTGACGGTGCTGATACAGACAACTTCTATGGATAAAGAGAGGGAAAAGGAGGCACTTTCCCGCCTATGGGCAGCCGAAGGGTTGCCGTGGACGCCAACGATTCAGTTTTTGCCTGACGAATTGTTGTGTCACGACTGGAACCAACGTTTACAGGCTACACATGCTCCTGTGCTGGTACTGGCACTACATTACCGCCAGCCGGAGGAAAATTTACCAGAATTTGCCTGTGCGCTGATGTTGTTCCCTGAGGCGATGCTAAAACCCGCAGAACAACGGGATGCGGTACGGGTATTTCGCGCTATGCCGCTGAATACGGGTGCGTTACCTCGTGAGTTAGCCGAGCTGCGCGATATAGCCCAGCAGCCAGCCGGGATAAAGCATCTGGTTTGGTACAGCGGGTTATCTGGATCATCTGCACAGGCACTGGGACGCGTGGTTAATGAATTACCTCTGCCTCTGCATGAGGATATCGCCACCGCTGGCATTATCGATTTTGCCAAAATCAGCGCAAATTATGGTCATCTGGCCGGATGGCTGATGGTCGCTGCGGCAACAGAGATGGTCAATTACGGCCCGGGGAGTCACTGGCTATTACAGGCGGATAACAAGCAGGCCTGTGCAGTGGTCGTGGGTAATAGTCTGCCGGTGATCCGTGATGAAGAAGTGCGACGCTCCCCAATGCCTTATCCAGCAGGGTCACTCTGCCTTGGGATATTGCTCAATATCGCGGTTTTCACTGCCGTAGCCCGTTTTTTTCCAGACTGGTTTTTTTCCTGGTACGGCGTGCTCAGTATGCTGTTGTCACTGGTCGCTACGCTGCCGGGAGCCGTGTTTCTTCTGCGCCGCACCCTAGCTTCTCTGCAACGCCCCCGCTTTATTCAGGCTGCCGGACTGGCCCGCAAGGAGTAATCCACCATGAAAAAGTTTTTATACATACTTGGGGCAACTCTCTTTGTCCTTGCCGTTTTGTCGGCGCTGCTGTTTTTGCTGGCACAGATATCACCTTTCTTTGCAGCCATAGGCGAACACGCATCCTGGATAGCGTTGCTGGGGACGGTTTTTGTGACCGTTACGCTGTGCACGCTGATTTTTTTCCTTATTCCTTTCCTGAAAAACGATACGCCGGTGATCCCGCATGGCAGTTATCCAGCAGGCGAGGTGGCTAATACAAGGAAACAAAACGACTCTTTTTTTTCGTTGAATAAACACCTTCGCCGCCGCTACACCTCTCTCTGGCGCTACAGAGTCCGCCTCTTACTGGTCTGCGGCGAGCCCGCGCAAATAGCCGCCATCGCTCCTGGCCTTGCGGAAAAACAGTGGCTGGAGGGGCATCGGACGGTGCTGATTCACGGCGGCAGCCTGTCGGCGTTAGCGGATGCGGAGCGACTGGCCGCCCTGCGCAAGCTGCGACGTCACCGTCCGCTGGACGGCATCGTGCTGGCGCTTGATGAGGCGCAGGCCACTGCCGGTACGCTAGATAACGCGCTTCGCTCGCTCGAACAGCTTGGGGAGGCGTTGCGCTACCAGCCGCCGGTGTACCTGTGGCAGGTATGCGACACGCTGTGGCCGCAGGATAGCCGTGCTAGCCAGACGGTGGGGGCGCTGTTTCCGATGCAGGCCACGCCAGAGAGGGTTGAACAGCAGCTTTGCGCCATTCTGCCGTCCCTGCGTCAGCAGGGCATGCAACAGCTGTGCGCCAATCCGGCCCATGATTTTCTGCTGCGGGTCGGACACTCCCTTGAGGAGAACGGCATTGCCCGCTGGCGTGCGCTGCTGACGCCGTGGCTTACGGAGCACCTGAGGCGTATTCCGCTGCGCGGCCTGATGTTCAGCCCCTCGCAGGCAGGGGAAAAAGTAACGGATGAGGCGCTGCACCCTCACAGCTGGTCCGCTCCGGCTGCGTGGCAGGGGGTAATGACCGACTGTGAACGAGTACGCGGCGTGCAGGTAGGGATGCCGTGGCAGCGTACGCTAGGCGTTACTCTGCTGACGCTGGTGGTCCTGTGGGGCACGGGCAGCCTGCTCTCCTTTATCATTAACCGCCAGCATATTGTGACCACCACGGAACGGGCGCAGCAGCTGGTTAGCCATCCTGTCGTCAGTGATGAGCAACTGGTGGCCTTACAGGTACTGCTTAACGATCTCGCACGTCTGCAGAGCCAGCAGGCGCACGGTGCGCCCTGGTATCAGCGTTTCGGCCTCGATCACAGTGCGCAGCTCTTTACCGCGCTAATGCCCTGGTACACGCAGGCGAACAACCGCCTGGTACGTGATGCGGCGGTGCAGGCGCTCACGCAGCAGCTGACGACGCTGGCGAACCTGCCGCCGCGCAGTCCGCAACGGGCACGGCGGGCAAAAGCCGGTTATGACCAGCTGAAAGCGTATCTGATGATGGCGCGTCCGGACAAAGCGGATGCAGCGTTTTACACCCGGGTGATGACAGGCGCTCAGCCTACCCGTGTCGGCATCTCTTCGCCGATATGGCAGAGCATCGCGCCCGATCTGTGGGCCTGGTACATGCAAAACCTGCCGTCACAGCCAGCCTGGAAAATCACGCCGGATGCGGCGCTGGTGACGCAGGCGCGCCAGGTGTTACTGGAGCAAATCGGTCGGCGTAATGCTGAGAGCACCCTGTACGAGAACATGCTCACTCAGGTGCGCCGGAACTACGCCGACATGACCCTTGAGGATATGACACCGCAGACCGATGCGAGCCGTCTGTTTACCACCCGAGAGGTGGTGCCAGGGATGTTTACCCGCCAGGCGTGGGAGGGGGGGATTCAGGACGCGATCGATAAAGCGGTGGACTCCCGCCGCGACGAGATTGACTGGGTCCTGAGCGATAACCGGAAAAGCGTGTCAGGGGACGTTTCCCCAGAGGCGCTGAAGCAGCGCCTGACGGAGCGCTATTTCGCCGACTTCTCTGGTGCATGGCTGAACGTCTTAAACAGTATCCGGCTAAACCCGGCGCACACTATTGCGGATGTCACCGACCAGTTAACGCTTGCCAGCGATGTCCGCCAGTCGCCTTTGATTGCCCTGATGAATACCCTGGCGTACCAGGGGCAGACCGGAGAGCAGAGAGAGGCGATATCCGACTCGCTGGTGAAGTCGGCGAAAAATTTGCTGGGTAAGGGCGATAAACCGGTGATTGACCAGCAGGCCGCCGGGCCTGTAAGCCCCCTGGACGGCACGTTCGGACCGCTTCTGGCCCTGATGGGGAAAAACAGCGCGCAAAACGTGATGGCCGCGGACAGTTCGCTCAGCTTACAGACCTATTTAACCCGCCTGACCCGCGTGCGCCTCAGGCTCCAGCAGGTGGCGAGCTCGCCCGATCCGCAGGCGATGATGCAGCAGCTGGCGCAGACCGTATTTCAGGGAAAAAGCGTGGATCTGACCGACACCCGGGAGTACGGCAGCCTGATGGCGGCGAGCCTGGGAGAGGAGTGGAGTGGCTTCGGGCAGACCCTGTTTGTCCAGCCGCTGACCCAAGCCTGGGAGACGGTGTTACAGCCGTCGGCGGCCAGCCTGAACGAGGCGTGGCAGCGCTCGATTGTGGCTAACTGGCATGCTGCTTTTGACGGACGTTATCCCTTTTCCGCAGGCAAAAATGACGCCTCACTGCCGATGCTCGCGGCGTTTATCCGTCGCGACAGCGGACGTATCGATCGCTTCCTCACCAGCCAGCTGGGTGGCGTGCTGCACCGGGAGGGCAGTACCTGGGTGGCAGATAGCGCCCACAGCCAGGGGCTGGCGTTCAGTCCGGCATTCCTCAGGGCGATTAATCAGCTGAGCGAGTTATCTGACATTCTGTTTACCGACGGCAGCCAGGGCATCAGTTTTGAGATGCAGGGCGTTGCCATGCCGGAGATTGTCGAGACCCAGCTGACCCTTGACGGGCAGACGCTGCACTATTTCAACCAGCTTGCTGACTGGCAGAGCTTCCGCTGGCCGGGGGTGATTAACAAACCGGGCGCAATGCTGACCTGGACCTCCACGGCGGCAGGCGCACGGCTGTTTGCCAACGACAGCGGTCCCTGGGGGATTATCCGTATTCTGGAGAGGATGAAGCGGCAAAAGGAGAGCGACGGCCTCTACCGTCTGACTCTTACCGCGCCGGACAACCGGCAGCTTCAGTGGCTGCTGCGCACGGAGCTTGGCGACGGCCCATTGGCGCTGCTGAAGCTACGCAACTTCACGCTTCCGGCGCAGATATTCAGCGTTGATACGCTGAATGCAAAACGGACGGATGAAAAAGAAGTTGATGCAAATGAGAGGAGTGAATAATGGCGTCCGTTGATTCCCTACTGGCCGCCTGCCAGCTACGGGCAGACACGCAGGCGCAGGAGGCACAGTCCCGTCTTGCCCTGTGGGAAAACTGGCTGAAGCCTGTGTCTGATGACAATTCCACCGGCGACGACCCCGGCTATGACGACGATTTTCAGCAGATGCGTGAGGAGGTCAACAAGCTCTCGGGCGCAGACACGGCGCTGATTTGCCAGCTGGCGGAAAAGCTGCTGACGACCACCAGCAAGGATATTCGTGTTGCGACGTATTACACCTGGGCGCGGTTGCATCGTGACGGGGAGGCGGGGCTGGCGGATGGAATCGAACTGCTGGCCGGCCTGATGCAGCGCTTTGGTACAGGGCTCCATCCGCAGCGGGAGCGCAGCCGGAAAGCGGCGCTGGAGTGGCTGGCAAGCAGCCGGATGCTGGACAGCCTGCTGCTCTACCCGGAGGTGACAAAAGCCGAAGCCGGACGCCTCGCCGGGGCGCTATGGCTGATTGAGCGGGCCGTAGAGCACACGGCAGCAGACGAGCACCCGCAGCTCGGTGCCCTGTATGGCGCGCTGGAAACCCGCCTGTTGAAATCCGGCGGTATGGATGCGGTCGTGCCACAGAACGTCAGCGAGGGCAGCCACACGGCGCCACCGTTCGGCAGCGTGCCGCCGTTGGCGGGCATTACTTCAGGTCAGGAGCTGCTTACCCAGGCGCGCACCCTGGCAGACTACCTGAGAAGCCAGCCGGACGGCTGGCTGGCCGCCCATCGGCTAATAAAAAATCTTCGGCATGACACCCTGCACCAGCTCCCGCCGCTCTCCGCCGACGGTAAAACCCGCATCGAACCGCCCAAGCCGGAACAGCGAGCCCAGTTGAAACGGCTGTACCTGCAACAGAGCTGGCGTGAACTCATGGAGGAGGCGGACAGCCTGCTGTCACGGGGCGCTAATCACCTGTGGCTGGACGTGCAGTGGTATCTGCACCAGGCGCTGCTGAAATCCGGGCGGGAAGCCGAGGCCGCCATTATTCAGTCTGACCTGAAAGGCGTGCTCTCGCGCCTGCCGGGGCTTGAGACGCTGGCCTTTAGCGACGGCACGCCGTTCGCTGACGAAGTGACCCTCAACTGGATACAGCAGCAGGTGACGGATAACCCTGCGGGCTGGCAGGACAACACGACGGCGGCGTCCGCAATGGTATCCGGCGACGACGATATCCTGCTCCTGGAGCCGGAAGCGCTCACGCTTGCCGACAGCGACGGCCCCGATGCGGCGCTGGCCTGGCTGCAGGCCCGTCCTGGGATCGCCACGCCGCGCAGCCGCTGGCTGCTGCATTTACTGATGGCGCGCGTTGCCGAGCAGACGGGCAAAAATGAACTGGCCCTGCACCTGCTGGCTGAGCTGGATGCCCTTTCGGCCACCCTGACGCTGACGCAATGGGAGCCGGGACTGTTGTTTGAGGTGAAGGCGAGAAGGCTGAAACTGTTGCGCATGAAGGCCGGACGTAGTGAAGCAGAGAAAATCCGACTACAGCCGGAGATGGAGACGTTGCTGGCTGGGCTGATCGCCCTCGATCCCGCAAGAGCTGCCGTGCTGTGCAGCTGACGCTTTTATTCACATCCTGATATCTGAGATATGCAATGGACGACTTAACCCTGCGTTATTTTGACGCTGAAATGCGCTACCTGCGCGAAGCGGGTGAGGAGTTTGCCCGCGCCCATCCTGACCGAGCAGCAGCGTTAAACCTCGACAAAGCGGGTGCCCGCGATCCCTATGTGGAACGGCTGTTTGAGGGTTTTGCCTTCCTGATGGGGCGGCTGCGTGAAAAGCTGGACGACGATCTGCCGGAGCTGACCGGTGGGCTGGTCAGCATGATCTGGCCGCACTATCTGCGCACCATTCCCTCCCTCTCTATCGTGGAGTTTTCCACCGACTGGCGGGAGATGAAGGAGCCCGTCACCGTTGCCAGAGGGTTTGAGGTGCGCTCGCAGCCCATCGGTGAAAAGCGAACCCGCTGCCGCTACACCACCACCCAGCCGCTGACGCTGTTGCCGCTGTCGCTTTCTCAGGCAGGCATCACCACAGAGCCGGACGGGCGCTCGCTGATCCGCCTGCGTTTTGAGTGCGGACCGCTGGCAGACTGGCGAAGTATTGATTTAAGCCGCCTCCCGCTATACCTGAATGCTGACGCCGCGCTGGCCTGCGCGCTGCACGAGGCATTCACGCTCAACGTAGCGAAAGCGGGGATCCGCTTTCCCGGCGACATCGACCGCAGGCCGCTGGACGCCCATTTTGCCGTCTGCGGCTTTGGCAAGGATGAGGCGCTGCTGCCGGAAAGCGGCGGCTTCAGCGGCTATCAACTACTGCTGGAGTATTTTACCTTTCGCGAGAAGTTTATGTCCGTGGCGCTGCGCGGGCTGGAAAACGTCGTCTTTCCGGAAAACCTTCCCTGGTTTGAAATCGAACTGGTGCTGAATCAAGCGTGGCCACATGAGTTTTCCTTCTCAGCGAAGCAGATCCGGCTGCACTGCGCTCCGGTGATTAACCTGTTCCCGCTCGAGTCTGATCCGCTGCAGCTGGACATGCTCCAGACCGAGTACCTGCTGCGCCCGATGCGCATTCAGGACGGACATACGGAGATTTACTCGGTGGACTCCGTGACCTCGTCGCGCCATTCCGGACATCAAATATATGTGCCGTTTACCAGCTTCCGCCATAAAGGGGGCATGCTCCGGCACGACGCGCCGGAATATTATTACCACACGCGGGTGAAGCGCGGTGCTTCCGGGCTGCACGATACCTGGCTGATCCTCGGCGGTGAGGCGTTCGATAACCATACCGTACCGGAAGATGAAAAACTCTCTCTCAGCCTGACCGGAACGAACGGGCAGCTACCGCGTCGGGCGTTACAGAGTACGCTGCTGGATACGGTGGTCAAGTCCACCACCTCGCGTATCCATGTGCGCAATCTCTGTGCGCCCACGCTGCCGTGTTACCCGCCGGATCGGGACCGCTTTCACTGGCGGGTGCTGAGCCATCTCGGCAGCAGCTTTCTGTGGATGATGGATAACGCTGATGTTCTGCGCGGTGCGCTGGCGTTGTATGACTGGACGGATAACGAGATGAACCGCCGCCGCCTGGCGGCAATTGTCGATGTCAAACACGGCGAGGTAGAGCGTTTTGAGCAGGGGCACTTTATGCGAGGCGTGCAGGTTGAGGTGACGCTGGACAGCAACGGTTTTGCCGGCCACGGTGACATCTGCCTGTTTGGTGAAATGCTCAACCGCTTCTTTGCCCTGTACACCGATATCCATCTCTTTAACCGTTTGATTTTGATAGTGCAACCTACCGGAGAGCGTCTTGAATGGCAGGAGAACCACAACCGCCGCATTCCCGGTTGAGCCCGGGGCTTGAGCGGGATGTCCACCGCATCAACTTCTATCGTTTCTGTCAGCTGCTGGAGAAATCGCGCCCTGACGCACCCGCGCTGGGGATCGCGCTGAGCCCGGCGGACGACCCGGTGCGCTTTCGTCCGCATCCGGGGATGGGCTTCCCGGTCAGCGAGCTAAAGGCAGTGGAATATGATGAGGATAACCCTGATGCGCCGCCGACGGTGCGCACCACCTTTATGGGGCTGTACGGTGTGGATTCGCCGCTGCCCACTGCCTGGCTGGATGATATTGCGCAGCGGCGGGAGGGGCATGAGGCGCAGGAAGCGTTTCTCGATATCTTTAACCACCGCATCCTGACCCAGTTTTACCGTATCTGGCGCAAGTATTCCTATCCGGCAACCTTTGAAGCCGGGGGCAGGGACCGCACCTCCCGAAGCCTGCTGGGACTGATGGGTCTGGGTATTCCCGGCACGGATAACCATATAGCCACCCCGGTATCGCGTTTTTTGGCGCTCCTTGGCGTGATGCGTCTGCCTGGCCGTACCGAAGAGGGGATTCAGGCGCTGGTGCGGCTGCTGGCCCCCCGCACGCAGGTGACCGTCATGCCGCACTCTCCGCGCCCGGTTTATCTCGATAACCCGCTGGGTTTTTACGGCGATAGCGACTTCCAGCTCGACGGATATACGGTGCTGGGCGATGAAACGACAGAGATTGGCAGCCAGCTGTTGATTGCCCTCTATACCGAAGACCACGCGGAGGCGCAGAGCTGGCTGCCGGCGGGGCAGACCTATGACGACTTTCTGGTGCTGCTGCGGGTCTACCTTGGCTGGCGCTATAGAGCGCTTATCCAACTGACCGTTCCCACACAGCTGCTGCCCGCCCCGGTGCTGGGGGAGACGCCCTTTGTCCTCGGCATGACCGGCGTTCTGGGCATGGAGGGCGATGACGTCCCGCCGGATCTGCCTGCAACATTCACCATTGAGGCCGGGTGTTACCGTGGTATGTCGCCCGCCGCTACACCACAAGGAATACGACGTGTTGCGTACTCTGTTGATTAAACGACTCCCTTTGCTGCTGCTGCCACCGTTGCTGGCGGGGTGCGGCCTGACGCAGAGCTTCAGCGACGGCACGGCATCCGTAGTGAAGTCTGTTTTTTATAAGCAGGTGAAAACCCTGCATCTGGACATCACCGCGCGCCAGGCATTGAATACCGACGGGCAGGAGAATACCTCCCTGTCGGAGCCGCTGATGGTACGGGTCTACCAGCTTAAGGATCGTAAGGTCTTTGATAAAACCGTCTACCCGCAGCTGCTGACGCAGGGTGATGATGCGCCGGGCGCAGATCTTCTTGCCAGCCGCAGTCTGGTGGTGAAGCCAGGAGAGGATGTCAGCCTGGATATGCCCCTGGATGACAAGGCGCAGTTTGTCGCTGTGGTAGCGCTTTTCCGCGCGCCGGAGATGGCGAAAAATAGCTGGAAACGGGTATTGTCTCGCGACGAGCTCGATCCGGACAGGCCCCGGGTGATTGAAGCCGGGCATAACCAGCTGATCCTGCAACCGTTGAAGGATAACTGACCATGTCGCCACGCCATAGCGCCCCCTCACTCTACGAAATCCTCTACGGCAACTTCACCGGCGATCTCGACCTGATCCAGGTCAGTGAGCAGAACCAGACGATCCTGTCGGTGCTGGACAACATGCAGCGTATCCTGAACTGTCGCGCCGGAACGCTGGCGCATCTGCCGGACTACGGTCTGCCGGACATGACTAAAATCCTGCAGGGGATGCCGGGAAGCGCGCATCAGCTAATGGGAACCCTGTCAGCCGTATTGCTTAAATATGAGCCCCGGCTGAAGAAGATTGGGGTTGTCCTGCTGGACCAGACGATCCCCGGCGAGCTGCGCTATGCCATTGATGCTGAACTCAGAGGCGTCGGGCTCGTGCGGTATGGCACCGAGTTTATGCCGGAGGGGCGGGTATTGATCCGCCACCTGAAGCAACAAAACTATCTCAGTTAGAACACACGTCACTCAATTCACGGATACATCGATCATGAAACACACAGAACCCCGACATGTCCGGACGGGCGACGATCCGCGTCCGTTCCCTGACTTCATTGCGCTGCGCAATGAAATGAGCAAGCTGACGCATCCCGCCAGGCCTGATATCGACTGGCAGCGCATAGAGCAGCTCTCCCTTGCGCTGTTTGAAAAAAATGGCGTTGAGCTGCAGACAGGGGCCTGGTATACCCTGGCCCGCACTCATCTGGCGCGGGTGGCAGGCATGCACGAAGGGCTGAACATGCTTGCGGCAATGCTGGGCCATCGTTGGGCGCAGCTCTGGCCTCAGGCCAAACAGCCGCGTGCGGAAATTCTCTGTGGGCTGTTTCAGCGGCTGCATAAGGTGTTTCGCACCTTTACCCTGAGCGCTGAGGATTACCCGCAGCTTCAGCAGCTGGAGTCGACGCTGGAAACGCTAAGTGACATTCTGGCCCGGCAGGCGCTGCAGCAGGTAAGTCAGATAGCGCCTCTGCTGCAACAGGTACGTCATGCATTAATGCACGTAGAGAGTGCTTCCGAGCCGCAACGGCTGGATACGATCCCGCAGGCGCAGGGTGCAAACGTTGAGGTGATCCACGAAACAGCACCTGCAGCAAAACGTGCCGGTGTTTTCCTGAGTGGGATGCTGACCGCCTTTGTGCTGAGTGCCATAGGCTTTGTGGGCTGGTACTCTCTGATCCGCCCGGATGCGCTCACTGCGCTGCCGTACGATCGGGCGCTGAGCAGGACGCCGGATGCATCGCTGACGGGCTGGCATCAGGGCATGCTAACGCTACAAAACCTGAGCGAGCGGCTCAATGCCCTTGATGGTCAAAAGGGAAAATACCTCACCGTCAGCGAGCTGAAGTCACAGGTGTTTGCCGCCACGCTGGCCTTTAACAAGACGGTGCCGGTAGAGGAGCAGCTCCGTCTGATGTCTGAGCAGCAAACGCCTGAAACGATCCCGGATGCGCAAAAACGGCAGGCGAAGCAGCACTTACAGCAGCTCATTACCTACTATTTCGCTCTAACGCGCGGCGTTACGCCTCGTCAGCAGCCATCGGCAGCGGCCAGCCACCGAGCCGTTTCCAGCGGTTGACGATCTCACAAAACAGCAGCGCGGTCTGTTCGGTATCGTACAGCGCGGAGTGGGCCTGGGTGCTATCAAACGACAGGCCAGCGGCTGTACAGGCTTTTGATAAAACGGTTTGCCCCAGTGCCAGCCCGCTGAGGGCAGCGGTATCGAAGGTCACAAAGGGGTGGAACGGGTTACGCTTGAGCGAGGCGCGCTCTGCTGCCGCCATCATAAAACCGTGATCGAAGGTAGCATTGTGGGCCACCATAATGGCGCGGTTGCAGCCGGAATCTTTAATTCCCTTACGCACCATCTTGAAAATCGCGTGTAGCGCATCGTATTCACTGACCGCCTCGCGCTGCGGATCGTTGGGATCGATGCCGTTGAACGCCAGCGCCTCGGGAACAAGGTTGGCACCTTCAAAAGGCGCAACCTGGAAGTGCAGGGTGCTGTCAGGCATCAGCCAGCCGTCGCTATCCATCTTTAGCGTTATGGCGGCAATGTCCAGTAGCGCATCGGTTTTGGCATTAAACCCGGCGGTTTCAACATCAATTACGACAGGGTAAAAACCACGAAAACGGTCGCAAAGACCGGTGAGCTGTGCGTTATCGGACATAGGATCTCTTAATACAGGAAAAAGCAGCGCGCATTATGGCAAACTTTGAGTGGGATTACATAGCGCAGATAAAACAACGGGCGCAGAGTGCGCCCGCAGGGATCAGTTACCCAGGCCGCGGCCCGCGTCTTTCTCTTCGATTAGCTCGATTTTATAACCGTCTGGATCTTCAACAAACGCAATAACGGTGGTGCCGCCCTTAACCGGACCGGCTTCGCGTGTCACGTTGCCACCGTTCTGACGAATGCGCTCGCAGGCTTCAGCTGCGTTTTCTACGCTCAGAGCGATATGACCATAGGCGTTGCCCAGATCGTAGCTATCCACGCCCCAGTTGTAGGTCAGCTCAATCACCGCTTCATCGCTCTCCGGGCCGTAACCCACGAAGGCCAGCGAGTACTTGTATTCGGTGTTTTCGCTGGTGCGCAGCAGCTGCATGCCCAGAACCTTGGTATAAAACTCAATGGAACGTTGCAGGTCGCCAACGCGCAGCATGGTGTGAAGTAAGCGCATAATATCCTCTTTCGTTTTTTTGCTCAGGCATTTAAGTCATAAAGTCTATTTTAGTATAGCGGCGGATCCCTGCCGCTATCAATGCCAGTGACGGTTACAGCGTCGGGTAGTCGGTGTAGCCTTCCGCGTCGCCGCCGTAGAAACTCTCCGGGCGCTGCGGGTTCAACTCGGCTTTGCGCTGCAGACGCTCTACCAGGTCCGGGTTAGCGATGTAGTCGCGACCAAAGGCCACCGCATCGATCAGCCCTTTGGCAATCAGGTTTTCCGCTTTTTCCGGGGTATAGGCACCGGCGCCCACGATCGGGCCGTGGAAACGCGCACGCACTTTTTCACGGAACGCATCGGTATAGGGCTGGCCACCGGCCCAGTCCGGCTCGGAAAGGTGCAGGTAGGCAATGCCGCGCTTAGCTAACTCTTCGATCAGGTAGAGCGCATCCGCCTCTTCGTTATCGCCATTGTCAGTGTTCTGGAACGTACCGATCGGGGAGAGACGGATGCCGATACGCTCTGCGCTCCACTCTTTGCTTACGGCGTCGACCACTTCCAGCACCAGACGGGCGCGGTTCTCAACGCTGCCGCCGTACTCGTCGGTGCGGTGGTTTGCGGACGGAGAGAGGAACTGGTGCAGCAGGTAGCCGTGAGCAGAGTGCAGCTCTACCAGGTCGAATCCTGCTTCGCGCGCGTTAGCGACGGCCTTGCGGAAATCGTCAACGATGCCCGGGATCTCACTGATGTCCAGCGCGCGAGGCGTAGAGGTATCGACGCGAATAGCGTTACCGTTCTCGTCACGCAGCGAGGTGCGGGTCCCGGCGTTAATGGCAGACGGAGCCACCGGGGCATTGCCGCCCGGCTGGATGCTGGCGTGAGAGATACGGCCGGTATGCCAGAGCTGCACAGCCATGTGGCCATTTTCAGCGTGAACGCCGTCGGTGATCTTTTTCCACGCCGCAACCTGCTCAGGGCTGTGCAGGCCAGGGGCACCGGCATAGCCTTTAGCCTGAGCAGAGATCTGCGTTGCCTCGCTGATGATTAACCCGGCGCTGGCGCGCTGACGGTAGTATTCACCCATCAGCGGAGTAGGGATATCGCCTGGCTCAATGCTGCGCAGACGCGTCAGTGGAGCCATAAAAACGCGGTTCGCCGCAGTAATCGCACCCACTTTCAGCGGGGTAAACAGTTTGTTCGACATAACATCTCCTGAATAGACCGGTCGACTAGTTAAAGGTCAAATAAAACGCCTGCGTTACTCAGGCGTGATAAGTATTGTTTTAGCATGTGCCACCGCGCTCTCTAGCGGTAGGGCACTGCGGGAAATCTTAGCCTGTAAATTGGCTCCCAGCCACAGGGCATAGAGTACCTGCCCCTGGGTCAGGGCATCGCCTTCAAATGCCAGGCAGCGGGAACGACGCCCGTTCTCCAGCGCCTCGGCCAGCAGGGCGATAACCCGGCTTGCGCCTCTGTCCATTGCGCTGCGCATATCTTCAGAGAGATCGCATACCTCAGCTGAAAGCTTCACCGTCAGGCAACCGCTAATGATCCCCTTCTGCGAGAATTGATTCAGCGTCTCCTGGAAATAGGCGATCAGCCGATCGCGGTAGTTACCGTTGCCGTGAGCAAAGTGGTGCGCCAGCCGCTGGTGGTAGCCAACATAGTGACGCTCAAGCATGGCCACGCCAAACGCCTCTTTTGAGCGAAAGTAGTGATAAAACGAGCCCTTCGGCACTTCTGCCGTTTTCAATAGCTCGCTGAGACCCATGCCGGTAAACCCTCGATGCATGCAGAGCTGTTCGCCGGTTGCCAGCAAATGTTCACGGGTATCATGTTCGGTATCTCTGTTCATAATGCTCACTGTAATAGACCATTCGGTCTAATGCAAGGGTTGCTTTCTGGCCTGAGGGCGTCTTCAATAGTTACTATTGATCGTTAACAGGAGGAAGGACGTGCCGGAACAGCTGGAGTTTTTCCCCATTGTAAGCCCATGCCGGGGAATCTGTCAGACCGACGAGCAGGGCTACTGCCGGGGCTGCCTGCGCAGCCGGGATGAGCGCTTTAACTGGCAGCGCATGAGCGATAGCGAAAAGCAGAACGTTTTACGTCTCTGCCATCAGCGAGCCCTGCGTAAAAAGCGTGCAGGTAGCCAGCCGGCAGGCGAAGAACCGCAGCAGCCCTCACTGTTTTAAGCGCCGTTTTCCGTATACTCTTTGCCTATCTCTTTGCAAAGAAAGGAAGCGGTTATGGTTCAGCGTATTACCCTCGCCCCTCAGGGGCCAGAGTTCTCCCGTTTTGTCATGGGCTACTGGCGTCTGATGGAGTGGAACATGTCCCCACGCCAGCTGGTCAGCTTTATTGAGGCACATCTGGATCTCGGGGTCACCACGGTCGATCACGCCGATATCTACGGCGGCTATCAGTGCGAGGCCGCCTTTGGCGAGGCGCTTAAGCTGGCTCCGCACCTGCGCGAGCGTATGGAAGTGGTCTCAAAATGTGGCATTGCCACCACCGCGCGTCCAGAGCACGTTATCGGCCACTACATCACCGATAAGCAGCATATTATTCACAGCGCCGAGCAGTCCCTGGCAAACCTGGCGACCGATCGCCTCGATCTGCTCCTTATCCACCGTCCCGATCCGCTGATGGATGCCGACGAAATTGCCGAGGCGTTTCTTCAGCTCCACCAGAGCGGCAAGGTGCGCCACTTCGGCGTCTCTAACTTCACGCCGGCACAGTTTGCGCTATTGCAGTCGCGCCTGCCCTTCACCCTCGCGACGAATCAGGTTGAGATCTCCCCGGTTTACCAGCCGCTGCTGCTTGACGGCACGCTCGACCAGCTGCAGCAACTGCGCATTCGTCCCATGGCATGGTCCTGCCTTGGCGGTGGGCGGTTATTTAGCGATGAGGCTTTCCAGCCGCTGCGCGACGAGCTGGCTCAGGTCGCTCAGGAGATCAACGCAGAAACCATTGAACAGGTGGTCTATGCCTGGATAATGGCGCTGCCGTCGAAGCCGCTGCCGATTATCGGCTCCGGCAAAATCGAGCGCGTGCGTGCGGCCATTGCCGCTGAGGCGCTCACGCTTACCCGCCAACAGTGGTTCCGCATCCGCAAAGCCGCGCTGGGGTACGACGTACCCTGATAGCTGATTATCTGATTCTCCGGTGTTATCTGCATCTCTGGTTTAAACTTCAGGGATAACAGCAAATAACCGGAGAGCATATGAAGCGATTAAGCCTGGCCGTATTAACACTGTTAGCCTGCACCGGTGCGCAGGCTGCCAGTGAAGAGGTTGAAATGAACCTTGTCACTTCACAGGGCGTGGGGCAGTCCATCGGGACGGTGAAAATTACCGAAACGGATAAGGGACTGGAATTTGCGCCCGATCTTAAAGCGCTCCCGCCTGGCGATCACGGTTTTCACGTTCACGCCAAGGGGAGCTGTGAGCCTGCCATGAAAGAGGGTAAGGCCTCGGCGGCTGAAGCGGCCGGTGGGCACCTCGATCCGCACACGACGGGTAAACATGAAGGGCCAGAAGGTGCCGGTCATACGGGAGATCTGCCGGTACTTCAGGTCAATAACGACGGTAAAGCCACCCAGCCTGTGGTTTCACCGCGACTGAAGAAGCTGGATGAGGTGAAAAACAGAGCCCTGATGATCCACGTCGGTGGCGACAACTACTCCGACAAACCAGAGCCGTTAGGCGGTGGCGGGGCACGCTACGCCTGTGGCGTGATTAACTAATTAGGTTAGCATCCCCGGCGGTGGCGCTTGTACAAGCTGCGACAGTGAGATCTGTAGCCGCCAAATAAGCGCCGCCAGCTCTCGGGCCGCGGGTTGATGGTGGTGCGATAAGGTGTCGCAGCTACGCTGTAGCTGCTGTAACGTGTTGGCCAATTGACGTTGGTTAACTCCTCGCTCGCTCATCACATCGCGTAACTGTGCAATGCAAATGTCTCTGACCCGGGAAAGGGGATCGGAGCGGGTTTCCCATTCGCGAAGCTGCCATACCACATGCGAGCAGTTGAGCAGCACTACCCCCCAACGTAAAAGCCAGCGGCGCGCCAGCGCATCCTGACTGTTGCTGAGCTGACTGATGTGATGATACGCCAGCGATTCAAACTCATATTCACTCTGCAAGGGGCGCTGGCTGAGCTGATCGACAAAGTCGCGACGCATGGCGCGTATACGGCGGCGGCTTTTCCGGGCGTCCGAGCCGGGGCGCAATATAGCGAACGCCAGCCAGGAGAGCGCCACCCCGACGATTTTTGCCGAGTTATCATTAAGAAAATCAGTAAAGTCGTATACCGGCGGATTGGTTACGGCGATAAACGATCCCATAAAAACAATCAGCTGCCCCCATAATCCCGCCAGCGTTGTCATTTGCAGTTTCAGTAACTGCATGGTTATCAGCAGTGGAAAAAGAAACAGTAAGAATTGCCAGAGATCGGTTATTTGCACCATCAGGCCGAATTTCACCCCAAAGCTGAATAACGACAGCAGCACGAGGGTACGCATCAGTAAAGTGAGGGATTTAAACGGCGTGGCGACGATGGAATAGAGTACGCAGCTAATCGCCGCCAGCGATAGCGCACTCGCACCGGACTCCCACTGCGTGCCAATACTCCATGCCCCCACCATCATTAACGTACAGAAGGTCCGCGTACCGCTCCATAAGGCTTCCATGCTATCGGTATGACGCGCCAGGCCATGGCGATATCTGGCAGCGTGCAACGAGACGGGCGTGCCGTTTTCCAGCGCTCGCAGCCAGCGGCTACTTTGCAGATAAAGCGTGCAGAAATAGCGTAACCGTTGCCAGAAGGCGAGGTGGTGATAGTCGCTATCGTCGTGGGGACGCAGCGGGGCGATAATGCATGCGATGCGGTAAGCATCCACACGAGGAGTGGCGAGCGCAGAGAGCAGCTGTTCAACGATGTCACGGGTCTGGGGCGGCGGGCTGGGCCAGTTCAACAGCAGACGGCGAAGGCTGGAAATAACGCTGGTCAGCCGTAGCTGGTGGTGCAGCAGGGCGTTGAGCAGGGCATTCTGACGACGAAAGCGGTAATGACTCCAGAACGCCTGGATGCGTAGCAAATTCATCGTCAGGATCTGGTTGATGACCCCCTCATGCGCGGAACGAATGGCATCGTTGGTTTCAGGCTGCCAGAGCAGACCGGCGTGTTCCAGTAAGCGAGTATGCATGTTTTTCAGCGCAGTGAGCAGGGTGGTGCCATCCGAGGTGCTGGGCAGGATCATCATCATCACTCCGCCGCAAAGTATCCCCAACACCACCTCGCAAACGCGGGCCTGCGCGATATCCCACAGCTGGACGGTATCAATGAGATTAACGGTCGGGAAGGCAATAATGGCAGCGGTATAGCCTGACAGCTGAAAAGCGTAAGCGACGTTATTCGTAAAGTATGCGCAGGCCCAGGTACACAGGCCGAGCCAGGCCGCCATGCTGACCATGAAAAACCACGGTTCGTTTAAGGTATTACCGGCGATGATCAGCGCCGCCGTAGCGCCTAACAGACTGCCAGCAATACGCCCGAGGCTTTTACTGATGACGCCGCCCACCGTTGGAAAGCTCACCACGGCAGCGGAGGTCATCGCCCAGTATGGCTCATCCAGGTTAAAGCAGTAGGCGAGCGTTAAGGCAAGGCACATGGCAGTGGCGTTACGCAATGCATATCGCCATTGCCCGCTGGTCGCCTTAAACCAGGGGGTATTGCGCCAGCTCAACGACGACACATCCATTAGGGCTGACCAATTGCAACGCTGCACGTCGTACCGGAAATCAGCGTGATATCCTGGGGCAGTGAGTCAAACGCTATGCGCACCGGCACGCGTTGAGCCAGGCGTACCCAGGGAACATTGGGCTTGATGTCAGGTACCAGGCCCGAATCGCTCTCTACGCTTTGATCGTAGATAGCCCGCCCAATGCTGGATACGTGACCCTGTAACTTAACGTTGCTGCTATACAGCGTAATAACGGCCGGTGCGCCTTCGCGAATATGGCGCAGTTTTGTCTCTTCAAAATAACCCATAACATAAAACGAGTGGCTATCGACGAGAGCAAACAAGGGCTTGCCTGTAGTAGCGTAGTCACCTGTGCGGGTCGAAAGATTGGTTACCCAGCCTGCCACCGGAGCGCGAACGTCGGTTTGCTCAAGCTGCCACTGCGCGTTTTTCAAAGCCGCTTCGGCCGCTTCAACGGTAGACTTGGCCGCTTTAACGTTCAGATTGGCAGTATCCATATCTTCGGCGGAGATATAGTTGCGCGACAAATGCTGGCGGCGGCTGGCTTCGTTGGTGGCTTTTGCGAGGTCCGATCGCGCTTTAGCCAGCTCGGCTTGCGCATTAAGAATCGCTATGTTAAAAGGCGTTCTGTCAATGGTCAGCAGCAGGTCGCCAGCGTTGACGAACTGATTATCTTTAATCGTGAGTCGGGTTATGCTACCGGAAACCTGGGGCGTTATACTTACCTGCTCCGCGCGGACTTTGCCGTCGCGGGTCCATGGGGACTGCATGTAGTAGCTCCACACCCACCACCCTGCCAGCACCGCGACGACGGCGATCGCAACTGTTGAAAAATATTTAATTGTTTTAAGCGACATATTCACCACGCAACCAGCAATACGAAACTCAGAGAGACGCAAAGCGTAAAGATCGACAGATCCATCAGCAGGGGATGCCATATTTCCCCCGAATAGATCCAGTCGCGCAACAGACGATGTGCCACGAGCCAGATAATGAAACCGCAGGCGAACGCCTTGAAAAAGGGAGGGAAATAGAGCGATGCGCCGATCACCAGATCCTGTAAGGGCAATCCTGTTGCATTAAGCGTAAACGTCACAAATCGTAGTCCTTTGCATTAACTATCATTGTTTATAGGTTTAGCAAAATCTCGCCAACGCACTCCTTTTCTGCTCTAAGCTGATCGCGTCAGCTATAAGTAAAACAGGCAAGACGTTTGTTTTGAAAATATAAATATTGCACACTATTCTAAAATCAGCATAATAACTTAGCAAGCTAATTATAAGGAGATGAAATTGGAATCGCCATTGGGTTCTGATCTGGCACGTTTAGTACGTATCTGGCGTGCATTGATTGACCATCGCCTAAAACCTCTGGAATTGACGCAGACACACTGGGTAACGCTGCATAATATCCATCAGCTGCCGCCCGAACAGTCGCAAATTCAACTGGCAAAAGCGATCGGCATTGAACAGCCGTCGTTGGTGCGTACGCTGGACCAGCTGGAAGAGAAGGGGCTGATCTCTCGTCAGACCTGCGCCAGCGACCGTCGTGCAAAACGTATCAAGCTCACCGAGAAGGCCGCTCCGATCATTGATGAGATGGAGTCCGTTATCAATAAAACCCGGGGGGAGATCCTCGCCGGTATCTCTGCCAGCGAGCTGGAGCAGCTCATCAGTCTGGTGGGTCGACTTGAGCATAATATTATTGAGTTACAAGCGCGTGACTAACGCTGACAAGGGCCTTGCGAAAGCAGGGCTTTTTTATGGCGGGGCGTTTTGATAGTAGTCGATAGCAAAAGAAAGGGCCGCGACAGCGACCCCTTGAGAATAGTTAGCGTGGAGAGACAGTGACCTGGCTGCCGTTGCTTGCCATAACCACACGCTGGCCAGCCGCGAAGCGGGTATTACCCTGTTTCTGCACCACCATAATGGTGTTACCGTCGTCTTTGCGGATCTCCAGCTCTACACCCTGGCTTTTATTTACCGCGCCCTGTACGCCTTGACCGGCCACGCCACCTGCTACGGCACCTGCGGCGGTAGCCAGCGAACGGCCTGCGCCGCCGCCTACGGTGTTACCGAGGAAACCACCCAGTACCGCACCGCCCAACGCACCAATGACGTTATTGTCATCCCCGCCCTGAATCTGCACCTGTCGCACATTGACAATGGTACCGTAAGTGACATTTTGCACCTGTTTAGCTTCGGATGCGCTGTAAACGTCCCCTGACAAGGTGCTGTCATTCGCACAGCCTGCCAGAGTGAAACCAATCAGGGAAACTGCCAGTGTACGTAAAATCATCTATGAATCTCCTGTTCACCTAAAACGCTCGGACGAGCATCCGTCATCTTTAAATTATATGGCATTTAAAGATAACAGGTCACACCTTCCGCCAAAACAATGCGAAAATAGTACGGTTGCAGAGCTTAACTTTACTTAAACAAGCCAAAAATGGACAACCATACCGGTACAAATTCGGACTGAAAAATCAAAATAGCGCTACACAGATCCGGGGCAACCGCTTTAAGGTGGTGTCGTGAACTCAAGCCACGCAGACAGATAAGGACGGCATATGAAATCGGGTCGCTATATTGGCGTCATGTCAGGCACCAGCCTGGATGGGGTAGATGTTGTCCTCGCAGCAATTGACGATCGCATGGTGGCGCAGCAGGCAAGCCTGAGCTGGCCTATTCCCGTGTCGCTGAAAGAGGCCATACTCGCTATCTGTCAGGGTCAACAGCTGACGCTCTCTCAGCTGGGACAGCTGGACAGCCGGCTGGGCAAACTGTTTGCCGATGCCGTAATGGCGCTGCTGAAACAGGAGAACCTGCGACCACAGGAGATTGTCGCCATCGGCTGCCACGGCCAGACCGTCTGGCATGAGCCCTTGGGCGACGCGCCGCATACGCTACAGATTGGCGACAATAATCAGATCGTCGCCCGCACCGGAATTACGGTCGTGGGCGATTTTCGCCGCCGGGATATTGCCCTCGGCGGGCAGGGTGCACCGCTGGTGCCTGCTTTCCATCAGGCGCTGCTGGCGCATCCGGTAGAGCGGCGCATGGTGCTCAACATTGGCGGCATTGCCAATCTCTCTCTGCTCTTTCCTGGCCAGCCGGTTAGGGGGTACGACACCGGTCCAGGTAATATGCTGATGGATGCGTGGATCTGGCGGCAGAAGGGGCAGCCCTACGATAAGGACGCCCGGTGGGCAAGGGCGGGTAACGTCATCCGGCCGCTGTTGCAGCAGATGCTCAGCGATCCGTGGTTTGCCCGCCCGGCACCGAAAAGCACCGGACGGGAGTACTTTAACTACGGCTGGCTGGAGCGTCAGCTCGCCCATTTCCCAGGGCTCTCAGGCAGCGATGTGCAGGCGACCCTGGCAGAGCTGACGGCAGTCAGCATTGCCGAGCAGGTGCTGTTGAGCGGCGGCTGCGAGCGTCTGCTGGTCTGCGGCGGCGGGGGGCGAAATCCGCTGGTGGTGGCGCGACTCGCTAGCCTGCTGCCGGGCATTGAGGTAGGCACCACCGACGAAGCGGGCATCAGCGGGGACGATATGGAAGCGCTGGCCTTTGCCTGGCTGGCGTGGCGAACCATCGCCGGTCTGCCCGGAAATCTTCCCTCCGTGACCGGCGCCGCGCAGCCCAGCGTGCTTGGGGCCATCTTTCCCGCGAATCCACGGCATAATCAGACATAACCTAAATTCTGTTTTGTAACGAGACGTTAGACTAAAACAAAGCAGGGGCAGAGTCGTGATACGATCTGCCCCGGGATATGTTTTAGGACGGATCATGAAAAGATTATTGATTGCTTTATTACCCGTAATGCTTGCCGGATGTACGACCTACAACCAGTTTATGGAGCGTATGCACACCGACACGCTGACCTACCAGTGCGATGATGAAAAACCGTTGACGGTTAAGCTCAACCAGACCCGTCAGGAGGTCAGCTTCATGCTGGAAGATACGCCGCTGACGTTGCAGCAGGGCCTTTCCGCCTCTGGCGCGCGCTACACCGACGGAATCTACGTCTTCTGGTCTAAAGGGGATAACGCCACGGTTTACAAGCACGATCGCATTATCTTGAATAACTGCCAGCTACAAACCCCGCAGCGTTGAGATTTTTACACAGGCGGCGCACAATAGCGCCACCTGAATCTTTACGTAGCGAACGCCATGTCAGACAACAATTCAGACAACACCTCAGCCAACAATGATGCCAATAACAGCGAGCTGCAGCACATTGCGCACCTGCGTCGCGAGTACATCAAAGGCGGCCTGCGCCGCACCGATCTTCCTGCCCAGCCGCTAGACCTTTTTGAACGCTGGCTTGCCCAGGCCTGCGAGGCCCGTCTTGCCGATCCTACGGCGATGGTGGTGGCGACGGTGGATGAGAAGGGGCAGCCTTACCAGCGTATCGTTCTGCTCAAACACTATGATGAAAAGGGGCTGGTGTTCTATACCAACCTCGGCAGCCGCAAGGCGCACCATATTGAAAATAACCCGCAGATCAGCCTGC
Source organism: Pseudescherichia sp. AS216 (assembly GCF_037152055.1). Taxonomy (NCBI): domain Bacteria; kingdom Pseudomonadati; phylum Pseudomonadota; class Gammaproteobacteria; order Enterobacterales; family Enterobacteriaceae; genus Pseudescherichia; species Pseudescherichia sp. AS216. The sequence continues at coordinate 1,035,453 of NZ_JBBCMV010000001.1, forward strand.
TGTTTCCCTGGCACATGCTGGAGCGCCAGGTGATGGTCATTGGCAAAGCAGAGCGTCTTTCGACGCTGGAAGTCGTGAAGTATTTCCACAGCCGCCCTCGCGACAGCCAGATTGGCGCATGGGTCTCGCAGCAGTCCAGCCGCATCTCTGCCCGTGGAGTCCTCGAAAGCAAGTTCCTTGAGCTTAAGCAGAAGTTTCAGCAGGGCGAAGTCCCGCTGCCGAGCTTCTGGGGCGGATTCCGTGTCAGCATCGATCAGATGGAGTTCTGGCAGGGGGGGCAGCACCGCCTTCACGATCGTTTTTTATACCAGCGTGAAAACAGCGGCTGGAAAATCGATCGTCTCGCGCCTTAATGGCTGAAAAATGTTGATTTAAGCGCTGGTACTCCGGGTTCCTGCGCTTTATTCTATCCCTCTTTCGTAACGAGCGAAAAGTCGTGTACCGGCAGAGGTGCAGCGTTAGATACATGGAGAATTTGATGGCAAGCGGTAACTTGATTAAACAATTGCAAGAGCGGGGGCTCGTGGCCCAGGTGACGGACGAAAATGCGTTAGCAGAGCGACTGGCGCAAGGCCCGATCGCGCTCTATTGCGGCTTCGATCCCACCGCTGACAGCTTGCATTTGGGGCATCTGGTTCCATTGTTATGCCTGAAACGCTTCCAGCAGGCAGGCCATAAGCCTGTGGCGCTGGTGGGTGGCGCAACGGGCCTGATTGGCGATCCGAGCTTTAAAGCCGCCGAGCGTAAACTTAACACGGAAGACACTGTCCAGGAGTGGGTGGATAAGATCCGCAAACAGGTTGCGCCTTTCCTCGACTTTGACTGCGGTGACAACTCGGCCATCGCGGCAAACAACTACGACTGGTTTGGCGGCATGAACGTGCTGACCTTCCTGCGCGATATCGGGAAGCACTTCTCTGTAAACCAGATGATCAACAAAGAGGCGGTGAAGCAGCGTCTGAACCGTGACGATCAGGGTATCTCTTTTACCGAGTTCTCCTATAACCTGCTGCAGGGCTACGATTTTGCCTGCCTGAACGAGCTGCACGGCGTGGCACTGCAGATTGGCGGTTCCGATCAGTGGGGTAACATCACCTCCGGTATCGACTTGACCCGTCGTCTGCATCAGAACCAGGTCTTTGGTCTGACCGTTCCGCTGATCACCAAAGCCGACGGCACTAAGTTTGGTAAAACCGAGGGTGGCGCGGTCTGGCTGGATCCGAAGAAAACCAGCCCGTATAAGTTCTACCAGTTCTGGATCAACACTGCCGATGCTGACGTTTACCGCTTCCTGAAGTTCTTTACCTTTATGGATATCGCGGAGATCAACGCTCTGGAAGAGGAAGATAAGAACAGTGGTAAAGCGCCGCGCGCCCAGTACGTGCTGGCTGAGCAGGTGACCCGTCTGGTACACGGCGAAGAGGGGCTGGAGGCGGCGAAACGCATCACCGCCAGCCTGTTCAACGGTACCCTGAGCGATCTGAGCGAGGCTGACTTCGAGCAGCTGGCCCAGGATGGCGTGCCGATGGTTGAAATGGAGAAGGGCGCGGATCTGATGCAGGCGCTGGTGGATTCTGATCTTCAGCCGTCTCGTGGCCAGGCTCGCAAGACCATCGCCTCTAACGCGGTCACCGTCAACGGTGAAAAACAGTCCGACGCAGAATATACCTTTACCGACAGCGACCGCCTGTTTGGGCGCTATACGCTGCTGCGTCGTGGTAAGAAAAATTACTGTCTGATCTGCTGGAAGTAATGCACTAAACACAGGGAGTGAGAAATCACTCCCTTATTTTTATGTCCGGGTAAGAAAATGAAGAATATCCTCGCTATCCGGAAAAAAGATGCATCGTCGCGCCCGGCGTTGCAGCATCAATAAAAAAAGCCGCTGATTTCTCAGCGGCTTTTTTGTTGGCTTGCGTTTCCCAGTACCGTTACGCGGAGGCTGTTTGAGACTCGGCTAACTCTTTCTCATCCATCTGCGTCATGCGGTTCAGCTTTGATGCGGTGAGCAGCATCAGCACCGCAATAACGGCAGTCACCATACCAATCTGCAGGAACACGCGGCCATAGATGTCCAGTGACATCAGCGGATCGGTCACATTTTCCGGGATAGCCATCATGTTAGCCACGTAGCCCGCAATCAGGTTTGCCCCGGCGGTGGTCAGGAACCAACTACCCATGATAAAGCCCATCAGACGCTGTGGAACCAGCTGGGCTACCATCGCCAGACCAAGGCCGGAGATCATCAGTTCACCGATGCTCTGGAAGGCGTAGCTCGCGATCAGCCAGCTCACAGAGACGATCCCGGCGTCGCTGGCAAATTTAGCCCCCAGCGGCAGGATCAGGAACGCGGCTGAGCAGAGCACCATCCCGAAGGCGAACTTAAACGGCATCGGCAGCGTGTCGCCCATCTTGGTATAGATAGCGGCCAGAATCGGGCTACCAATAATGATCCAGAACGGGTTCAGGGCCTGGTACTGCTCTGGCTCGAAGGCGATACCCAGAATAGAGTGCTCAACGTTGCGAATAGCAAAGAAGTTCAGTGAGGTCGGCATCTGGCTATAGAGAACGAAGAACACAATCGCCTGCAGCATCAGAATGAAGGCCACGATCATCTTACGACGCGCCGCGCCATGCATCGAGAAGGTCTCTTTGGCAAAGATGATCACGATACCCAGCGCTACAACCGCCAGTACCATACGGGCGATACCCTGGTTGTGCAGCAGCCAGGTTGCAGCAGCGATCAGGACGACAACGCCAGCGATGGTGGCCAGCAGGCTACCGACGCGCAGCGGTTCGAAGTCGGGTTTCGATCCGTACTGTTTAACCCAGCGCTTACAGAATAAAAAGTTGACGACGGTGATCAGCATTCCGACCACGCTCAGCGAGAAGGCCACGCTCCAGCCAAACTTCGCCGCCAGCCATGGGGTCGCCAGCATAGAGAAGAACGAGCCGATGTTGATGGACATGTAGTACATGGTGAAAGCGCCATCAAGACGCGGATCGTCTTTCGCATAGCAGGTAGAGAGCAGCGAAGAGGGGTTCGCCTTGAACAGGCCGTTACCTACCGCAATGGTCGCCATACCCATATAGACAACAGCCGCATCATGGCCGGACCAGGCTACCAGCGCATAGCCGATAGCCAGCACAATCGCCCCCAGCAGGATCACGCGTTTGGTACCGAGGATCTTATCACCCAGCCAGCCGCCGATGGCCACCAGGCCATATACCAGGGCGCTGAAGGAGGAGAACAGCGTAATCGAGTCGGATTCCGACATACCCAGCTGTTTCACCAGATATACCGCCATGATCCCTTGCAGTCCGTAGAAACCGAAACGCTCCCACAGTTCAATGGAGAAGATCAGGTAAAACGCCTTGGGCTGTTTGAAAGCGTTCAGGCTGACGCTCTCAGTTGGTTTGTTGTTTGCAGTCGACACATATACCTCTTTTTTTACATCCCATATTAACGGGGGTGTTCAGTGCGCAATGGCCAGAATCCATCGAGCTTATAGTTATAAGGGAGGGGAAACGGCGGGTAATGTTCCCTATCCAGCACGCTGAGGCAATACCTTTGTAATAATCTGTTACATATAAACGGGTCGGTATAAAGCGCCAGTTGGAAGAATGTTATTCAGCGTTAAATTTCGGCTTTAGCAGTTTGATAGTTTTTTCCACTAAATAAAACCGCCGCGTCAGGGTGTCTGGCGATATGTTCTGCTATTTTACGCTATAAGCAGCGTAATGGCCCGCTATTGCTAAAAACAGTGGTTTAATCTACCGCTGATTGCTTACGGGATGCAGTCTGGTACAGGTGTCAGGCTAATCATTGAAACATTTTTTTAACCTATGGCAGGTGAAGTGATCTCTATCACAAATGTATAGAAATTTTTTGTATTAAAAAAACGATTAACCTTAAAAAGTAATAACCAGCCGAGTTTTATCACGCTTTGCAGGCGCGTGAAAACATAAGCTGGGGTTATAAGAAAGAAAATCAGCGAGGGAGTAAACTACGCGTAAACTTTGTCACGGTACTCACACAGATCCTCGATAATGCAGGAGCCGCAGCGGGGTTTACGGGCGATGCAGGTATAGCGGCCATGCAGGATCAGCCAGTGGTGGCAGTCAACCTTGAACTCCGTCGGTACGACCTTCAGCAGCTTCTCTTCCACTTGCTCAACGTTCTTACCCGGGGCGAACTGCGTTCGATTACAGACGCGAAAAATATGCGTATCGACAGCAATAGTCGGCCAGCCAAAGGCGGTGTTCAGTACCACGTTGGCGGTCTTGCGTCCAACGCCGGGCAGAGCCTCTAGCGCGGCGCGATCCTCTGGCACCTCGCCGCCGTGCTGCTCCAGTAGGATCCGGCAGGTTTTAATGACGTTCTCGGCCTTGCTGTTAAACAGGCCGATGGTTTTGATATAGGACTTCACCCCCTCCACGCCAAGGGAGAGCATCGCCTCTGGCGTGTTGGCCACAGGGTAGAGCTTTGCCGTTGCCTTATTGACGCTGACGTCGGTGGCCTGGGCCGAGAGCAGAACCGCAATCAGCAGCTCAAACGGCGAGTTAAAGTTCAGCTCGGTGGTGGGGTGCGGGTTGTTATCCCGAAGACGGGTCAAAATCTCCAGGCGTTTTACTTTGTTCATCAGGCCTTCCCGGGCGTGGCAGGGGTGTCTACATTAGCGGTATCGACGGCAGGTGAAGCTACGACTGCTGCCGCCTGGCGTTTTTTAGTCCGCTCATCGATCAGGTACTTCACTGCCAGCATCATGCCCAAGCCAATAAACGCGCCTGGAGGGAGCATCGCCAGCAGGAAGGGCGAATCGGTATGAAACACCTCAATGCGTAACACCTTCGCCCAGCTGCCCAGCAGACCATCCGCGCCGTCAAACAGCGTGCCGTTACCCAGCACTTCGCGCAGGGAGCCGAGTACGAACATGGCGCAGGTGGCCCCCATGCCGATGGAAAAGCCGTCCAGGGCCGAGAGTGCCGGACCTTTTTTCGCTGCAAAGGCTTCGGCACGACCTACCACGATGCAGTTGGTGACGATCAGCGGGATAAAGATCCCCAGCGACTGATAGAGACCAAAGGCATAGGCGTTGATCAGCATCTGCACCGCGCTCACCACCGAAGCGATGATCATGACGTAGATCGGAATACGGATCTCCGAGGGCGTCCAGCGGCGTAGGGCGGAGATGGTCAGGTTAGTTAAGGTCAGCACCAGCGTCGTCGCTAGCCCGAGGCCCAGGGCGTTAGTGGCGGTAGAAGTTACTGCCAGCAGTGGACACATCCCCAGCAGCTGTACCAGCGCCGAGTTATTTTTCCACAGCCCCTGAACAATAACGTCTTTAATTTCGCTCATGGTCTACTCTCCGCATGAGGGTAAGGAATTAAGCTGGGCGGGTAGGGTTTGTGCATACAGGCCAGCTCGCTTAACGGCATTCACTACCGCCCTGGGGGTGATCGTCGCGCCGGTAAACTGGTCAAAATCGCCGCCGTCCTTCTTCACCGCCCAGTGGCTGTCAGACGCACCGGCAATGGTCTTGCCGCTGAAGGAGGTGATCCAGTTGGAGAGGCGCAGTTCGATCTTGTCGCCCAGGCCCGGCGTCTCATGATGCTCTGTGACCCGCGTCCCCAGCACCGTGCCGTTAAAATCCGCGCCAACCAGCAGCTGAATAGCGCCGGAGTACCCGTCCGGGGCCGTGGTTTCCAGCACCGCCGCCACGGGCTTGTCATCCTGGCGGGCGATATAGATCCGCCTTTCGCCCTTGCCCAGCTCCGGGGCGTTAACCAGAAAACAGCTCTGGCTAAGATCGTTATTATAGATATTGTCCGGTACCACCTGGTCAAACAGCGCCTTCTGCTGAATCGCAGCCTGTTCGGCAATGGTCGATTTGGTCAGCTGGGCGATGGCCGCCGTCAGGCCGGTAGAGCAGGCGGCGAAAAGGGCCAGCGTTACGCCGTGTTTCTGCATCGTCTTTAACATGGCTGCTCCTCAGCGATGGCCATACGCGCGCGGACGCGTGTAGTAGTCAATTAACGGCACGGTGATATTCGCCAGCAGCACCGCAAATGCCACGCCGTCCGGGTAGCCGCCAAAGCTGCGGATCAGCCACACCAGCACCCCGGTCAATGCGCCAAAGATCAGGCGGCCTTTGTTGGTCGTCGAGGCGGTGACCGGATCGGTGAGGATAAAGAATGCCCCCAGCATGGTCGCGCCAGAGAAGAGATGCAGCACCGGCGAGGCGAGGCTCTCGGGCGAGAACAGCCAGCCCAGCGTGGCGCAGAAGGCCAGCGTCACAAGGAAGCTAACCGGAATATGCCAGCGGATAGCACCTTTCCCCAGTAGGAACACCCCGCCGAGTAGATAGGCAAGGTTGACCCACTGCCAGCCTGCGCCCGCCAGCATGCCGCTGTAGATGGGGTACTGCATAATCTGGTCAACGCTGTGGCCTGCATGCAGCGACGTTTTAAAGGTGTCCAGCGGGGTGGCCTGGCTAACCCCGTCGATGCCCATCCGCAGGGTATCCATGTTGGCACCGCCCGCGTGGCCGGTAAAAATAACCTGCAGCGCGTCCATAAAGCCAGGCACGTTGGCGGCAATCTCATGCGGCGGTAGCCAGCTCGTCATCTGCACCGGGAAGGAGATCAGCAGTACCACGTAACCGATCATCGCCGGGTTAAAGGGGTTATGTCCAAGGCCGCCGTAGAGCTGCTTGGCAATAATCACGGCAAAAACGGTACCCAGAACCACCATCCACCAGGGGGCGAACGGCGGAATACTGATCGCCAGCAGCAGGCCGGTAAGCAGGGCAGAGTTATCCCTGAGGATGGCACCTGCATTTTGTTTACGCAGCGTAAGGACTAACCCTTCGGCGACGAGGGCGCTGACGCCTGCCAGTACGATCTGCACCAGCGTTCCCCAGCCAAAGAACCACGTCTGCACGGCGATACCGGGCAGGGCCGCGAGCAGAACCAACATCATAATCCGTGATGTCTGGCGCTGATTATGCGTATAGGGGGAGCTTGCGATTCGAAAAACCATCTATTCCTCGTTAACGGCCTGTTTTGCGGCTTTTTTAGCCTGAGCCCTGGCAATTGCCGCAGCGACGGCCGCTTTACGCGGATCGTCATTGGCCGCTGGGGTATCTACTATTTTATTGACGACCTTCTCGGCAGCCTGCTGCTGTGCTTTACGCGCTTTTGCGCGGGCGATGGCAGCGTCGACGGCGGCTTTACGCGGGTCAACCGCGGTGTCCGGCTCTACGGCTGCGGGTTCAGGTGCAGCTTCCGGAGCGGCTGTCTGGGCCGCTTTACGCGCTTTCGCACGGGCGATAGCGGCCTCGACGGCGGCTTTACGCGGGTCGACGGGCTCGGCTGCCGTCTCTGCGGCTGGCTGTTGGGCTTTCTCTGCCTGACGCGCGCGGGCCTCGGCCTTGCGGGCTTCGCGAGCGGCAATCACTGCGCTATTGTCCGGCTCGGCACCGGCCTGAACCACCACTGGCTGGGCGGCGCGCTGCTGTTTCTCACGTACGCGGGCCAGGGCGGCATTCACCGCATCCTTATCTTTGGCAGCGGGTTGGGCAGCGGACTTCTTATGACGCTCAAGTCGTGCCGCTTTCTCGCGCTCCAGACGGGCCTGACGCGCTTCAAAACGGATTTTCGCCTCGGCGGCGCGCTTCTCTTCCTGGGCGATAGCGTAGATCTCGGCCTTCTCCTGGCGAAAATACTGCACCAGCGGAATATTGCTTGGGCAGACCCAGGCGCAGGCCCCGCACTCGATGCAGTCCGCCAGATTGTGGGCGGTAGCTTTATCGTGCTGCTGACCTTTACTGAACCAGTAGAGCTGCTGCGGGAGCAGATCCGCCGGGCAGGCATCGGCGCAGGCACTGCAGCGAATGCAGCCTTTCTCTTCCTGGGTTTCGCCCATTTCGCTGGCCGATGGGGCCAGCAGGCAGTTAGTAATTTTGACCACCGGCACGTCCAGCCACGGCAGGGTAAAGCCCATCAGCGGCCCGCCCATAATTACCAGCTGCTCGCCGGAGGGGCAAAAACCGGCTGCATCAAGCAGGTGGCGCACTGGCGTGCCCAGGCGCGCCCAGACGTTACCCGGCTGCGCAACGGCTTCGCCGGTCAGGGTCACGACGCGCTCGGTCAGGGGTTCGCCATCAATGACCGCCCGTTTAACGGCAAAGGCGGTCCCTACGTTTTGCATCAGCACGCCGATGTCCGACGAACGGCCGCCGTGGGGAACCTGCTTGCCGGTGAGGATCTGCGTGAGCTGTTTTGCGCCGCCGGAGGGGTATTTAGTGGGGATCACACGTAGCATGATGTCATGCGCATTGGCCAGCACCGCACGCAGCATTGAGATAGCCTGCGGTTTGTTATCTTCAATGCCGATTAGCACCTGGCGCGGCTGAAGAATATGCGCAAGGATACGGATGCCCTCGACGATCTGCGCGGCGCAGTCCTGCATCAGGCGATCGTCAGCGGTGATATAAGGCTCGCACTCTGCGGCGTTAATGATGAGGGTTTCGATTTTATCCCCGCCGCCCAGCAGTTTATTACCGGTCGGGAAGCCTGCACCGCCAAGGCCCGCTACGCCAAACTGGTGGATACGTTCAATCAGTTCGGCACGGGAACGGGAGCGATAGTCGCTCCAGCCGTCGCGCTCAATCCAGCGATCTTCGCCGTCAGCATCAATAATGACGCTCAGCTCGGCCAGCGCCGACGGATGCGCGGTTGAGTGGGGGGCGATCTCCACTACCGTCCCCGAGGTGGGGGCGTGTACCGGCAGCATACGTCCGCGACCGTGGGTCAGCGGCTGGCCGCGCAGAACGCGATCGCCCACGGCCACACACAGCTCGCCCTCAGCGCCGATATGCTGCTTCAAAGGAATGACGAAACGTCCCGCCAGCGGAAGCTGGCGCAGAGGCGTACCGTTTGACTGAGTTTTCATCTCCGGCGGATGGATGCCACCGTTGAAATCCCAGAGCTTATCTTTTTTAAACGCGGAGAATAACTTAAGCATGTTGTTCCACTGGAATAATGCGTACCGGAATGGTTTGCAGATCCCATTTCCAGCTTTCAGTCGTTGTCGCGACAGGACGCAGGTCGATACACTGCGTCGGGCACGGAGCAACACAGAGATTACAGCCGGTGCAGAGATCGCTGATGACCGTGTGCATGGCGCGGGTGGCACCGACAATGGCGTCAACCGGACAGGCCTGGATGCACTTGGTGCAGCCAATGCAGTTTGGTTCATCAATGACCGCCAGCATACGTACCGGCTCAGCGGCTTCGGCATCGTCACCAATTGGCTGCGGGTCGACGTTTAACAGCGTGGCGATTTTAAGCATTACCGCTTCGCCGCCAGGCGCACAGCGGTTGATCTTCTCGCCCTGGCTGCCTACGGCCTCGGCATAGGGGCGACAGCCGGGGTAGCCGCACTGGCCGCACTGGCTTTGCGGCAGCAGATTATCAATTTTTTCGACGACCGGATCGTCCTCCACCGCAAAACGGCGCGAGGCGTAGCCGAGAATCAGGCCAAAGATCAGCCCGAGCACGCTCAGGGCCGCAATGGCTATCCAGATAGCAGACATTACAGCTTCACCAGACCACTAAAGCCCATAAAGGCCAGAGACATTAAACCCGCGGTAATCAGCGCGATGGCGTTACCGCGAAACGGTGCCGGTACATCCGCCACCGCCAGACGTTCGCGAATAGCGGCAAACAGAACCATCACCAGCGAGAAGCCGACGGCAGCGGAAAAACCGTAGAGCGCCGACTGTAAAAAGTTATGGCCGAGGTTGATATTCAACAGCGCCACGCCCAGCACCGCACAGTTAGTGGTGATGAGCGGCAGGAAGATCCCCAGCAGGCGATAGAGCGCCGGGCTGGTTTTGCGGACCACCATCTCGGTGAACTGCACCACGACGGCGATAACCAGAATAAAGGCCAGGGTGCGCAGATAGATGAGATCGAGCGGAATAAGAACAAAGGTGTCGATCAGCCATGCGCAAATAGAGGCCAGCGTGAGCACAAAGGTCGTCGCCAGCCCCATCCCCATAGCAGTCTCCAGCTTTTTGGAGACCCCCATAAACGGACAGAGGCCCAGGAACTTAACCAGCACGAAGTTGTTAACCAGTACGGTTCCGACAAACAGCAACAGGTAATCAGTCATTATTCAGCCTGAAAAAAAGTAGCCGCCTATTATCGGATAAATCGATTCGGGCGACAACAGTACAACGAATAGGGTTATTTACGGGTTTACGAAGGTCTTCTTGACCCGCTGCGATCGCTTGAAATAGGGCACGATCAGGGCGGCAGCCAGCAGCGGAAACAGCAGCTGGCGCAGCGCCAGGGTATCCGACACCGGCGAAAACGCAAACGCCTTCAGCGCGAGCAGAATGGTGACCAGCAGCCAGATAATATAGTGCTTCGGCACCAGCCGACGGCGTTTAAAGAACGCGACAGTCAGCCACAGGGTGTAACCGCCCATGGCGACAGCAAAGATAAACGAGGTATACCACAGCGCTTTATCTCCGGCGATTTGGCCATTCAGTACGGCGGCCATCTCAGGCGTCAGCAGCACAGCAACAAAGCGTGCTACCACCAGCAGCGTTCCCAGCAAGGAGACCAGCAGCCACGCGAGCGGGGCCAGCAACCATCCTCCGATGCGTTCAGCGGGGCGTTCAGCAGGCGTTGCGGTCATATTGTTATCTCCCCCTGGCGTGGCTCAGTCTCTTTTGCAGGGCGAGAGTATAAAGCATTATACAGCGAATGCTACCCGCGCTATTTCCTACCGCACTCGGCGACAAATGAGCGCAGCGGCAAGCGTTTAAGAATAACGCGGGTGGACACTATTTTGCCTGAACGGTAGCGGCAGGTTCCGGCGGCTGGTAGTTATCAATATGGCTGGCAACCCCCAGCAGTATGGCACTCACGCCAAGCACAACCCACCCAGCTAATTCAATGATTCGGTTCATTATTCCAGACATACTTTTCTATTTCTCCCTGTATATAGAAATGGCATAGTATCGACGCAAAAAAGCCTCAGCAAGTAACAAACCATATTTTCGGCCTATTCGCAATTGGAACGTTAAAGTGTGCTACAGGATGTTTTAGATAAGTTATAAACTACGTATTATTGTGACAACTTTGTTGAGGATTGAAATATCCCCACGCACTGATGAGAGGCAGCACGATGAATGATAAAATTCGGGTCGGATTAATTGGCTACGGTTACGCCAGCAAGACATTTCACGCCCCGCTGATTGACGGCACCTCGGGCATGGAACTGGCCGCGATCTCCAGCAGCGATGAGGCGAAAGTGAAGGCGGACTGGCCAACGGTGCCGGTCGTCTCTGAACCTAAACATCTTTTCAACGATCCGACTCTCGATCTGATTGTCATCCCGACGCCCAACGATACCCACTTCCCGCTGGCTAAAGCAGCGCTGGAGGCGGGCAAGCATGTAGTGGTGGATAAGCCCTTTACCGTGACACTGTCACAGGCCCGTGAGCTGGATGCGCTGGCGAAATCGCTGGGGCGCGTGCTTTCGGTGTTCCACAACCGCCGCTGGGACAGTGATTTCCTGACGCTCAAGGCGCTGCTGGCCGACGGCGCGCTGGGTGAAGTCACTTATTTTGAGTCACATTTCGATCGCTTCCGCCCGCAGGTACGTAACCGCTGGCGCGAGCTGGCCGGCCCGGGCAGTGGCATCTGGTACGACCTGGGTCCGCATCTGCTCGACCAGGCGGTAAATCTGTTTGGCCTGCCGGTGAGTTTAACTGTCGATCTGGCCCAGCTGCGCCCGGGTGCACAGGCCACGGACTATTTCCATGCGGTACTGAGCTATCCTCAGCGCCGAGTGGTGCTGCATGGAACGCTGCTGGCGGCGGCGGAGTCGGCGCGCTATATCGTGCACGGTACCCGGGGGAGCTACGTCAAGTATGGCCTCGACCCGCAGGAGGAGCGGCTGAAAAACGGCGAGCGTCTGCCGCAGGAGGACTGGGGCTATGATATGCGCGACGGCGTGTTGACTCGCGTGCAGGGGGAAGAGGTGGTCGAGGAGAGCTGGCTCACCGTACCGGGGAACTATCCTGCCTACTATGCCGGTATTCGTGATGCGCTGAACGGCGTGGGCGAAAACCCGGTTCCTGCCAGCCAGGCGATTCAGATTATGGAGCTGATCGAGTTAGGCATGGAGTCAGCCAAACATCGTTCGACGCTCTGCCTGGCGTAACGCTGCCTGATATAACCAGTGTGCCGCCCATCCGGGCGGCACTATTTTACGCGGTGCGCAGGCTATCTTTTAACGCCTGTTTCTCTGCCGCGCTCAGGAACGACACCTCAAGACCGTTAATTTGTGCCTGACGAATCTGCGCCTGGCTCAGGCCTGCCTGCGGGGCCGCCACGCGATATTCATGAATAATATCTACGCCCTGAACTGCCGGATCGTCGGTATTAATTGTCGCCAGAATACCGTACTCAAGGAAGGTTTTCAGCGGATGCGCCTCCAGCGATGCGACGGTACTGGTCTGGATGTTGGAGGTCAGACAGGACTCAATGCCGATGCGCTGCTCGGCGAGGAAATCCATCAGGGCCCGATCCTCAATAGCCTTAACGCCATGGCCGATACGCTCCGCACCCAGCTCGCGAATCGCCTGCCAGATGCTCTCAGGCCCGGCCGCTTCACCGGCGTGAACGGTAATATGCCAGCCCGCGTCGCGGCCACGGTTAAAGTGGGTCAGGAACAGGCTGCCGGGAAAGCCCAGTTCATCGCCAGCTAAATCCAGCCCGGTGATGGCATCGCGGTGGGCCAGCAGCGCCTCCAGCTCCTCAACGCAGGCGTCCTCGCCAAAGGTGCGGCTCAGAATACCGATCAGACGCGCCTGGACGTTAAAGGCCTCACTGCCCTGACGCACGCCCTCAATGACCGCTTCAACGACGCCCGCGACCGGCAGGCCATGGGTCATTGCCATATAGCGGGGGGAGAAGCGCAGCTCAACATAGTGCAGCCCGTTACGTGCGGCATCTTCCATGTTCTCAAACGCCACGCGACGGCAGGCCTCCAGCGAGGCCAGCACCTTGACGCCCCAGTCCAGTTTTGCCAGGAAGCTCACCAGATCCGGTTCGTTAGCGGTCACCTGGACGTGCGGACGCAGCGATTCAAGCGAGTCGGCGGGCAGGGTAAGGGAAAACTCACGGCCAAGGTCAAGAATGGTTTGCGCCCGGATGTTGCCGTCAAGGTGGCGGTGAATGTCGGTCAAAGGGAGATTAGCGTCAATCATGGTTGCACTCTTTTTTTAGATAAAGTGCAATTGATTATACAGCAGTTCACCACACTTCCCAAAATAGTCACCGCCCAGAAAAATTTGACTGTTTTTTGCCCGCCATTTCTTGATTAAGAGAAACTGTGTGTATTGGTTCCAGATAAAAATAAGCTGCGTTAATGAGTTGAATATTCATAATATATTTATTTAATTAAATTATCAAGGTGGGAATATGAACAATACTGTATCTACATCAGGTGTTTTATGGGCAACCTGCGAATTAACCGGCGGGCATGGCTATTTTTCAGGTACGGACTTATTAACCGGGCAGGAGATTATCAGTATAGACCTTGGCCCGATGATGACTCCAGAAGGATTCGCCGTTAACAAAAATAATACTATTGCGTGGATTACAGACAGCCTTAACGATCAAATTATTATCGTTGATTTAGTAACGCAGACAGTCACCGGCTCTGTTACGACTATAAGTGCAGAGGGTGGATTGATAACGCCTTTTCAGGTGGCGTTAAGTCCTGATGAAGCCAGACTTTATGTCACGGGCGATGTTACTAAAACTCTTGAAATAATTGATACTGTTAATAATTTAAGGTTACCAGGGATCGCGCTTCCCGGCCACGCCCGAGGCGTAACGGTTTCGCCTGATGGTAAAACGGTTTATGTTGCGCTCTACAATACCGATCAGATAGGCATTATCGATGTTGAAAGCGCTTTAGTTACGGATGCGCTATTTGTAGGACGTTCGCCAATGGATATCGTTTTATCTAAAGAGGGCACAACCCTTTATGTCGCTAATCAAGATGGAAACTCCATCGCGGCCGTTGATACAGCGACAAAAGAGATAAAGCATATTGTATTAGATGACAGTCCACGCGCTCTCGCTCTCTCAGCCAGCGAACTCTATTTATATGTTGGGATGTTTGCGTCAGGTGTTTATACCGTTGATCTTGCCAGCGCAGAGGTAATTGATTCTGTTCAGCTACTTTTTTCCGTTAGCTCGGTGGGCGTGAGTCCCGACGATAGTAGCGTATACGCTATGGCATATGAAGCAGATGGCCCTCAACCCACGCCCGTTATGGTTATGGATTCACCGACAGTGAAAATTACCGGCATGCTCTCTATCAATGGCATTGGTCGATATATGCAAGTCACTGCCTAAGCACCGCGCCACTATCGCAAATAAATAGCCCCTCAGAAGAGGGGCTGAGTAGTGATCCGGAAAGTTATAATGCGGACATTCAAACATTGTAGCGGTAATATCAAATGATGTCGGCTATCCAGTCCGCAAATGCGCGCACCGTGGGAGAAAGGAAGCGTTGATGCGGGTACAGCAAGGTAACTGGGACTGAAGGCGGCTGCCAGTCGGCCAGAACTTCGACCAGCGTCCCCTTCTGCAGATGTTCAGACACAATATTCTCAGCAAGCTGCGCCAGCCCAAAACCTTCAAGACACATTTTTATATAGAGCCCCGTTTCATTAACAGCACCATCTCCATTCACTGGTAAAGACTGAGTTTCACTGTCACGGACAAAATGCAGTTCATTTGAGCGCCTGGCCGAACCGGAAAAATAGTGGATGGCCCGATGCTCTGACAAATCATCCGGCGTTTCAGGAATACCATACTCTTTGAGATAGTCAGGAGAGGCGCAGGTGATCCACCGAAACCGGCCAAGTGGGCGAGCCACAAGCGTAGAGTTATTTAGATCTCCCGTTCTGATCACGCAGTCAACCCCCTCCTGGACGAGATTTACCTGTCTGTCGCTTACCCCAATCATCAGGTAGATATCCGGATAGAGCCGGTAAAAATCTTTGAGTTTTGGCATAACGATGAAATGGGCTACTCCACCCGGCATATCAACACGTAAACGTCCCTGGGGCCGCCTTCCGGAATCCTTCAGTCCGGATTCTGCATGTTCGATTAAGGAAAGTATTTCCCTGCACTCACCGAGATACTGCATACCTTCAGGAGTAAGGCTGACCCGCCTCGTTGTCCGGTTAAGCAGGCGAACCTGCAAATACTTTTCAAGACTTTTTATCGTGCTGGTCACCGTCGAAGAGGGCAGTGAAAGCGTTTCTGCTGCCCGTACGAAGCTCCCGGCTTCAGCCACGCGTAAAAAGACCTGCATAGCCTGAATGCGATCCATTTCTTCCTCTCAGCCGATAGTCAGTGAAGATTATTATTCGTGAATTATGAATTATGAAAACCATTTAAGCACCTTTTTCACTTTAATCGAGTGACGTATCGTTTTTCAGATTGCTAAGAAAGAGGCTGTTCAGATGACCGATTACATCAGAAATATTGTGAATAACCAGATTGTAAACCCACCATTAACATTGATTCGGGGCGCAACGATCCTGAGCATGGATGACAGCGTGGGCAACATTGAGCACGGCGACATCCTTATTCGTGGTTCAACCATCACTGCCGTGGGTCAGAACGTGGACGCGCAGGATGCCCACGTGATAGATGCCACGAACATGATTGCTATGCCGGGAATGGTGGATTCACATCGTCACTCATGGGAAGGTCAGCTGCGCCGTATCAACCCTAATGCAACCTGTCTGGATGACTACAGCAACGCCACGCATTTCTCTTTCGCCAAATATTATCGCCCTGCCGATATCTATGTGGGTAATCTGCTTACTGCCCTGGGCGCAATTGATGCGGGTATCACCACGGTCATTGATAACTCGCACAACAGTCGCACCGCTGCACACTCTGACGCCGCCGTAGAGGCGCTGCTGGATTCGGGCATTCGTGCCATTCACGCCTCCGGTGCACCCGTTGCAGGCGAATGGGATAAAGCGCACTGGCCGGGAAACTGGCAGCGTCTGCAGGAGAAGTATTTCACCAACAACCCTGAAAGCCTCGTCTCTCTCGCGGTCATGGCCCAGCTTGAGCCGGAGTTGTGGGCCGAGGCTCGCAGACTGGGGCTGCCAATAGTCACCGAATTCTTTGGTGCTGAGATGGGGTCTGAACTTGAATCGTTGTATCAGCAGGGGCTGCTGGGTCCGGACAATATTTTCAATCACTGCACGGCGTTGCCTGATGAGGGATGGGACATCCTGCGCAAAGCCGGTGTACGGGTGAACGTCTGCCCCCGTTCCGATTCGCACTATGGCATCGAAAGCGGGATGTTTGCCATTGAGGCTGCGCAGCGTCATGGCATCAGCCCGGGCCTGAGCGTTGATAACGAAACGTCGTACAGTACCGACATGTTTATGGAGATGCGTGTGGCCTTTTACCTGCAAAGAGTAATGGGCATGCACCAGCAGCACTGCTGCGATTCAGCCCCCTCACTGAAAACGCTGCCGGCAGCGCAGCTCCTTAAAGCCGCGACTGTCGATGGCGCTACCTGTGCAGGGCTGCAGGACAAAATTGGCAGCCTGACACCAGGCAAACAGGCAGACCTTATCCTGATTAACGCCGGCGATATTAACCTCTACCCGAACGGGAATGCCTTTGGCACCGTGGTGCATGCAACGGAGAGAAGCAACATTGATACCGTCATGATCGGCGGACGCACCGTTAAGCAGCACGGCAAAGTTGTGGGCGTGGACAGCACACGTCTTCGCGCAGCAATTGATGAATCTCGAGCGCATCTGTTTTCCGCCGCCGGGTATGAACCTGACATTTTTGCAGAGACCTTCCTGCCGCCGACGCAGACACACTGACAGGTATGAAACGTATGAACATGATGTATTACGTTATCGCTTTTGCCGCTGGTCTCGGGATCACTCTGCAGACGACCCTTAACAGCCAGCTGGCCCGGGGGCTGGGGGGTGATCCGGGTTGAGATATGTCGTGAAGAACCGACGCGGGGCTGGAACAGATAGTCGCTACTATGTAGATGAGCTATTTTCATTCACTCTGCTACAGCCTCTCTGGTTCCCTTAGTCAGTTGAAACTGAACGGGGCTTCCCGTTTTTTGCTGTAGCACTGTCGCTCTGCCCGAAACAGAGTGCCCGAAGGCCACATCAGACACTTTTAGCTTAACCAGATCACAGCCCCGAAGTTTACTGTCCAGAGCCATGTTAAACAAAGCTAAATCGCGTACTTTTCCTTCCAGCTCAAGTCTGATACGGATTCCCCAGATATGAGAGATCTGAAGAGGCCGTTTCTGGCCAATAATACGGCCCTTGTTCCAGAGGGATGTTGTCATGCTCAATCTCCTTTGGGCTAGGAGATGTGATTATGGTTGTCCCATATGAGCGAGGAGCGGACATCCGTAGCTGTCATTACTCGTAGAGAATTTGCTTGCTTAGTCGTGTATTCATTTAAAGGGATCAGGTCTAAACACGACCATCGATGGTCAGTAAATAACAGAAACCTGTACATCTGAGCCTTGTCTGCGGGCTTCAATGCAAAGATACTGACGTCTTTAAACTCAGCCAGTATTGATAACTCTATGGAATCTTTCTTTTCATCCACTGCAAATTGTCTCGTCCGCTGGCAGGATCTGCCCGGCAGCGGAACACCCCTGATATTTGTGCACGGACTAGGGTGTGCTTCTTCGTACGAATATCCACTTATCGCCACAGACCCTCGTTTCAATAAAAGACGTGCGATTCTTATAGATTTGCCAGGGTGTGGCTACAGTGAAAAACCTCGTGATTACAGCTATTCAATCACTGACCAGGCCAGTGTGGTGGCAGAGTTAGTCGGGTATTTAGGGCTGAATAAATGTTTTATTTACGGGCACAGTATGGGGGGGAGTATCAGTATTGAAGCGGCAGGCTTAATCACAAATCGCGTGGAGGGACTTGTGGTATCTGAACCTAATTTCAGGCCCGGGGGCGGTTTTTTCAGTCGGCAGATATGCAGTCACAGTGAAGAAGAGTTCATAAACAAACACTGGAAACAAATGATTGAAAACGAATCAGGCCCCTGGGCGGGAAGCCTCGCAGTTGATGCCCCTTGGGCGGTCTGGCGAGGTGCTTCAAGTCTGATAGCAGGCGGTGACTGGCTTGAACGATTTATTAAATTGCCAGTGCGTAAACAGCTGATCTTCGGTGAATGGTCGTTACCAGACGACGATGTCGATTATTTAGTCAAGTCAGGGATTTCAACGGTAATCCTTAATGATTGTGGGCATTGCATGTCATGGGAACAACCGGGTTATCTTTCTCTTGCACTGTCAAATTTTGTCGGTGAGTAGCAGTAAAATTCAGCACTCAATTGAGTTTCGCGGCTTTGTGCGCCCAACACCATACTCAGAGCCGGGCGATAACGGAGGGGCTGTTCATGGCACAAAGCGGACGTCAATGCAGGCCTTGTTAGCCTGGAGGTGAATTTGCCTTGCCTGGCTTAAGTTATAAGAGAGAATGGATCCCTGCAATCAATCTACCAATGCCCTGGTCCAGCTTCTCCCTTGGGCAGCCCGCATTCAGGCGGACAAACCCACTGCCTTCCGGGCCGTAGGTGTATCCGGGCATAATCGCTACCTTCTGCTGGTGGATAAGGACATCCTGCAACGCGCGATCGTCGAGGTTAAGCGGGCGCAGATCGATCCATGCCAGATAGCTTGCTTCGGGTGGTTGCCAGTGAAGCTGGGGAAACGCCTGATTTAGCTGGCTGGCGATGGTCGTCATATTACCCTGCAGGTAGGTGCGAAGCGCATCCAGCCAGGGCGCGCCCTCCCGGTAGGCGGCGATATGTGCGCAGAGCGAAAGCACCGCCGGGGATGAGAGCCCATCCCGGCCCTTGAGCGCGGCAAGGTAGTCGTCACGGCGGCGCGCGTCGCTGATGATGCCGTACGCGCCGGTGAGGGCCGGAATATTGAAGCTTTTCGACCCAGAGGTGAGCAGTGCCCACTCGCCTCGTCCCACCTGACACCAGGGCGTGTGTTTCTTTTTACCCCATACCATATCCATATGGATCTCGTCGCTAATCACCCTGACGCCATGCCGTTCGCAGAGCATGGACATCGCCTCCAGCTCTTCCCGCGTCCACACTTTACCCGTAGGATTATGCGGGCTGCACAGCAGCAGAATTTTCGTGTCCGGCAGAGCGAGCACGGCCTCCAAAGCCGCTACGTCGCTGACCCAGCCGGTAGCGGTTTTTTCCAGCGGCACGCTTAGCACGCGACGCTGGTTTCCCTCAATGGCTTTATAAAACGCATCGTAGGCCGGGGTGTGGATGGCGACAGCGTCTCCCGGCGCGGACCACTGGCGGATCAGCTCCGAGGCCATGTAGATCACCGACGGCCCGTAGACAATAGTCGCAGGGTCGATCTCGGTGGCAAAGCGGGTCCCGTACCAGTGGCAAACCGCACCAAGGAAATCCTCATTCTTCCAGCGGCTGTAGCCCAGCACCCCGTGCGCCAGCCGCCGCTGGATGGCGTCAAGAATGCAGGGGGCGGTCGCAAAATCCATATCTGAAATGGTGAAGGGCAGCAGGTCGGCCACGCCAAAGCGATCGGCCACGTAGTCCCACTGCGTACACCATGTTCCATGCCGATCGATCGCCGTTGAAAAATCAAACATAGCCTTATCCTTTATGCCTGCACCGAGTTCATCAGGGCTTCCATCTCATCTTTTACCGACTGGACCTGCGGCCCAATCACCACCTGTAAGTTGTGCTGGTTAAGCTGGACCACGCCGATGGCGCGATTGTCCTTCAGCGCCTGCACATTCACCTGCGACATATCATTAACGGACAGCCGCAGGCGGGTGATGCAGTTATCAAGGCTGACAATATTTTCACTGCCGCCCAGCGCGGCGAGGATAGCCGGAACGTTATAGCCCGAACGTCCCAGCGCGCCTGCCATCGTCTTCTCCACGGTGCTGGCCGTTTCGATATCCCGACCTGGCGTTTTCAAATTAAAATGCAGGATAGCGAAGCGGAAGATGATGTAGTACACCGCAAACCAGACGGCGGCAACTACCGGCACGAGATACCACTTGGTCGCCAGGCCGTGCAGAATGCCAAAGACCACAAAATCAATCACGTTGCCGTCGGTGTTGCCGATGGTGACGCCGAGCACGGCCATGACCGTAAAGCCGAGGCCGGTGAGCAGGGCGTGAATAAGGTAGAGCACCGGAGCGACGAACAGGAACAGGAACTCTAACGGCTCCGTGGTGCCGCCGACAACGCAGGCAATCAGGCCGGAAATCAGCAGCCCCTTAATTTTATGACGGTTCTCCGGGCGGGCGCAGTGGTACATCGCCAGCGCCGCGCCGGGCAGGCCACCCAGGAAGGCGGGCATTTTTCCCTGAGAGAGGAAACGCGTGGCGCTTTCAGAAAAACCGTGGATGGTCGGGCAGCTTAGCTGGGCCTGGAAGATGGTCAGCGCGCCGCTAACGGTATGACCACATACCTCCTGGGTGCCGCCTGCGTCGGTGAAACGGATCAGGGCAACCAAAATATGCTGCAAGCCAAACGGCAGCAGCAGTCGCTCACCGGTGCCGAAGATCATTGGGCCAAAATCACCTGCGCTGTTAATGATCTGCCCCAGGCCACGGATCCCCATGGCGAAGACGGGCCAGATAAGGGGGATCACCAGGCCAACCAGCCCCATTGCCACGGTGGTAATAATCGGCACGAAGCGGGTGCCGCCAAAAAATGCGAGCGCGTCAGGTAGCCTGATAGTGTGAAAACGTTCATGCAGCAGCCAGACAATAACCCCGGCGATGACCGCGCCGAGGATCCCGGTATCAATAGACTGGATCCCCAGCACGCTCTGAATATTGTAGGCCTTCAGCAGCGCTGCATCGGTGGTCGGCAGAATACCTTTTGCCGTCAGCCAGAAGTTAACGGCCAGGTTCATCACCGCATAGCCGACGAAACCCGCAAAGGCAGCGATGCCTTTATTCTCTCGCGCCAGCCCCAGCGGAATGGCGATGCAGAACATCACCGGCAGAAAACTAAAGGCGAAGGAGCCGATTTTACTCATCCAGATGAAGATAGCCTGCAACACCGGGTTGCCCAATACGGGGATGAGGGTCATAACGTCACGGCTACTTAGCGAGCTGCCGATGCCTAACATGATCCCGCAAAAGGAGAGTAACGCCACGGGCAGCATGAAGGTTTTGCCCAACTGCTGGAAAAATTCCCACAGCGTAATTTTCTGTACGGCTTTCGTCGTCATAAACGACTCCTTGTCGAAAAGAGATGCAGATGAGGTTGTTGTGCAGGGAAGATAAAACGTTTTACCTAAATTTTATGCGCTACAAATCACAATGCTGAGCGATAACTCAGTGTATAAATATGTCATATAGATAAATCGTTTTATCTACGCCAGTACCAGGGATTTGTTTTTTTATGATGACGTCAAAAAAAATAACCATTAACGATGTGGCCGTCGCGGCCGGGGTTTCCGTTAGCACCGTTTCGTTGGTGCTCAGCGGCAAGGGCCGTATCTCTACGGCAACCGGCGAGCGCGTCAACCAAACTATCGAGCGACTGGGCTTTGTCCGCAACCGGCAGGCTTCCGTGCTGCGCGGCGGGCAGAGCGGCGTGATTGGCCTGATCGTACGCAACCTCTCTTCACCGTTTTATGCCGAACTTACGGCAGGGCTTACCGAGGCGCTTGAAGCTCAGGGGCGGATGGTGTTTCTCCTGCACGGTGGCGACGGCGGCGAGCAACTCCTCCAGCGCTTTAACACCCTGTTGGCACAGGGGGTGGACGGCGTCGTCATTGCTGGCGGCGCGGGGGTAAGCGGTGAGCTGCAGACGTGTGCCGCAGAGCAGGGCATTCCGCTCGTGTTTGCTTCTCGCGCCAGCTATCTTGACGATGCTGACTGCGTCAGGCCCGACAACATGCAGGCGGCCCAGATGCTCACCGAGTATCTGATTCAGCGTGGTCATCAGCGTATTGCCTGGCTGGGGGGCAACAGCGCCTCGCTGACGCGAGCAGAGAGAGTAGGCGGCTACTGCGCCACCCTGTTGAAATATGGCTTACCTTTTCACAGCGACTGGGTCGTGGAGTGCGACACCAGCCAGAAGCAGAGCGCTGAAGCAGTCGCTGCGCTGCTACGGCATAATCCCACCATCAGCGCAGTGGTCTGTTACAACGACATCATCGCCCGGGGGGCCTGGTTCGGCCTAATGCGGGCCGGTCGGCAGAGCGGTGAGGCAGGGATGGATAGCTACTTTGAGCAGCAGGTGACGCTGGCCGCCTTTGCGGACGTCGCTGAGAGCGCGCTGGATGAACTACCGATTATCTGGGTGACGACGCCTGCCCGAGAGATGGGCTATACCCTGGCGGAACGGGTCATGCAGCGTATTGCCAAGGAAGACAGTCTTGCTCGCAGCCAGACCCTCAAGGCCCGACTCATTGTCAAAAAATAGCCCCTCCAGAGAGGGGCCTGGGGATTACTGCTGAGGCACAGCTGCCGGTGGCGTCGCTTCCGGTGCCGCCTGCGGGGCAGGCGCTGGAGCAGCTTCGGGGGCCGCCTGCGGGGCAGGCGCCGGGGCAGCTTCCGGTGCCGCCTGTGGAGCAGGAGCCGGAGCAGCTTCCGGTGCTACCTGTGGAGCAGGAGCCGGGGCTGGCGCAGGAGCCGCCTGAGGAATGCCCAGCTCAGGCATACCAAACATGCCGACAAACTCATCGAGGCTCATCTTCTGCCCATTCAGGACGATCTGGCCGTTAGCATATTGCAGGCTGGTGCTGATGGTGTTATCCGCCACCGTGGTGATGCGGAACATCTGGCCCATCGCCGCGAGGCCTTTCACCTGCTGGTTCGCCAGTTTTTCGGCATCCGCCTGCTGGTAGCCCTGCAACTTAGCAATCTGAGTCATAAACTCGGTGGCCATATCCATTGGAATGGTCAGCTTGCTCTCCAGCGACTTCACGCTGCGATCGACCTCTTGCGCCAGGGTCTGTGGTGCCGGGGCAGCAGGGGTAGCCGCCGGATCCTTCATGAACAGCGACAGGTTAAACGTTGTCTCGCCTTTGCTGTTTTTCCAGCTCAGTGGGGCAACGGTGATCACCGGCTCACCTTTTAACAGCATCGGCAGGGCGCCAAAGAACGCCTCGGTGGATTTTTGTTGATAGAGGGCCGGGTCTTTCATGACATCAGGCTGAGAGAGCAGGGCCTGGTTTTGCGCATTGTACTGCTGGCGGAACTGGTGCCATGCCTGGCCGTCAATCTGACCGAACTTAACGGTCAGCTTGCCGCTGCCCATATCCTGACTCTGGATCTTCAGGCTGTTAACCGAATAGTCGACCTGGCTGTTGATGTTTTTGCCGTCGTTGACGAGATCGTTTTTGACCGTCACCTCCGTGCCTTCCATCACCGCGATCTCTTTGTTTTCCACGGCAACGGCCAGTTTCTCAACGCTCAGCTTCTGGTTGCCCAGATGCTCATCAAACTGCGCGCGCTTGCTGTCGCCGTCGGTTTTGAGATTGTTGAAGGTGACCTGCACATGCTGACCATACTCGTTAACGGTGTTAACCAGACCGCTCTGCGCCTCGCCCTTAAGGGAGATGGCGTTGCCGTCTTTATCGGCATCAAGCTGGAACTCACCGCCGCTGAAGGCAACTTTTTCACCCTCGTTCTCATAGCTTAACGGCTTGAACGCGATGTGGGAGCCGGTATCACCCCCATAGCCGATGCGGGTATTTACCTCTACCGGCGACTCGCCTTTGGCCATATCGAACAGCGGCTTAGAGACATCGTTATTTACCAGCGTGGTTTTCACCGAGGCCATGGCCGGGATCAGATTAAAGGTTTTAAGCTGCGCAAAGGGGAACGGACCGTGATCCACCGTCTCGTTCAGTACCACGCTCTGTCCAGGCTTCAGCCAGGCGTTCTCTCCACCTGCAACCGGTTTGACCAGCAGCTGCAGATGACTTTTGAAGATGCCACGCTCGTAGTTCTGCGAGGACACCTCCAGGTTTGCGCCCGGCGCACTGCGCTTAAGCTCGGCGTTGGCCTGCGCAACCATATCGGCAAGATGTTTTTCCAGCTGTTTACCCGTGTACCAGGCGGTTCCCGTCCAGACGACGCCCAGTGCAACAATAATGCCCGCAGCGACAAGCGTTTTCTTCATAGCGATTATCCCTAAAAATGAAACCAGGCGGAAGAGGCCGCCTGGAGAGTCGTAAGGTCTTGCTAAGCTTAGCAATAAGGTGCAAAAAGGTCAGTACTTAGTTCACTTTATTGTACACCCGGGCCAGGCGGCCAATGCCGCTCGCCTCAATGGGGGACTCCTCAGCGCTGACAAAGGCAGATTCGCCCGGCTTAAGCACCAGTTGCTGTTCGCCTTTACTCAGCACGGCTTCGCCCTCAACGCAGAAGAGGATCGCCGCGCTCGACTGCGCAAGCGTGGATACCGACGTGGAGAGGTCATGCAGGGAGAAAGCAAAGTCGGCGACCGGAATAGGGAAATCCAGCTCGGCACCGCGCTGTTCAGGCGCAGTCAGCAACTCTGCCGCAGGCTTTGGCACAAACTTAACGTTGGCCACCAGCTCGGGAATATCGATGTATTTAGGCGTCAGGCCCGCGCGCAGAACGTTATCGGAGTTAGCCATGACCTCCAGCGCCACGCCTTTCAGGTAGGCATGCGGGGTCTCAGCAAACAGGAACATCGCTTCGCCTGGGTTGAGCTTAACTACGTTAAGCAGCAGAGGGGAGAAGAGACCGCTGTCGTCCGGGTAGAACTCAGAGATAAAGCGGATGGTCTCCCACGGCTCGCCCTGCTGGCTTGCCAGCGTGGCCTTCAGCACCGCCAGGGCGTGTGATTTCTCCTCGCCCTGCATATTGAGCAGGCTGGCAAAGAGCTGGCTTAAACTGTCGGCATCCGGCTGCGCCAGGAAGTGGGCGATAGCCTGATGCGCACCCGCCACCGGCTGGAGCAGGGAGATGATATCGCTGAATTCGCGAAAGGCGTTCATCGCCAGGAACGGCGTCAGGGCAAATACCAGCTCGGGCTTATGGTTAGGATCTTTATAGTTGCGTTCCGCCGCATCCAGTGGAATGCCCGCCGCGTTCTCTTTGGCAAAGCCGATTTCCGAGGCCTGCTTATTAGGGTGAACCTGAATAGAGAGCGGCTGGTCGGCACACAGTACCTTAAACAGGAACGGCAGCTCACCAAAGCGCTCCGCGACCGTCTGGCCCAGCAGCGCCGTTTTATCCTGGTCAATAACCTCCCGCAGCGACTGCGGCTGACCAGACGCGTCCTCTATTTTTGAGCTGCTCCTGGGATGCGCGCCCATCCACAGCTCTGCCATCGGCAGACCGTTGGGGTTGGCGATCCCATAGAGTTCCGTTAACGCACTTTTACTTCCCCAGGCATAGTTCTGCACTGAGTTAATGAGTTTTTGCATTATCAAGCCCTGCACTGTTTGAATGATCTGCGGGTATTAAACCAATAAACCTATGGTATGTAATCACTAAACTTAAAAAGTCGTCCTTATCTCAGTTTTTGTTAAAAAATTGTGTAGGATATGCAGACTCGCTTTTAAGCAGGGCAACGGAACGTGTGCCCAGACCATAACCAGACCGCGCAGTAAGTGAGAGCAAAATGTCGACAAAACCTTTTCACTATCAGGATCCTTTTCCCCTCAAAAAGGATGATACCGAATACTATCTCCTTACCCGAGACCACGTCTCCGTAACGGAGTTTGAAGGCCAGCAGATCCTCAAGGTTGAACCGCAGGCGCTGACCCTGCTGGCGCAGCAGGCCTTCCACGACGCTTCGTTTATGCTGCGCCCAGCGCACCAGCAGCAGGTGGCGGACATCCTCGCCGACCCTGAAGCCAGCGAGAACGATCGCTACGTGGCGCTACAGTTTTTACGCAACTCCGACATCGCGGCAAAGGGTATCCTCCCCACCTGCCAGGATACCGGGACGGCGATTATCAGCGGCAAGAAGGGCCAGCGGGTCTGGACCGGCGGCGGTGATGAAGCCGCTCTGGCGCGCGGAGTGTATAACACCTATATCGAAGATAACCTGCGCTACTCGCAGAACGCGGCGCTGGATATGTATCGCGAGGTCAATACCGGCACAAACCTGCCGGCGCAGATCGATCTCTATAGCGTCGATGGCGACGAGTATAAGTTTCTCTGCATCGCCAAAGGCGGCGGCTCGGCCAATAAGACCTATCTCTATCAGGAGACCAAGGCGCTGCTGACGCCCGGCAAGCTGAAGGATTACCTGGTCGATAAGATGCGCACCCTGGGAACGGCGGCATGCCCGCCTTACCATATTGCCTTCGTGATCGGCGGCACCTCGGCAGAGGCGACCCTGAAAACGGTGAAGCTCGCCTCAACCAAGTATTACGATGGTCTGCCTACCGAAGGCAACGAGCACGGCCAGGCGTTTCGCGACGTGGCGCTGGAGAATGAGCTGCTGCGTGCCGCCCAGGATCTTGGCCTCGGGGCACAGTTCGGCGGCAAATACTTCGCCCACGACGTGCGGGTGATCCGCCTGCCGCGCCACGGCGCATCCTGCCCGGTGGGCATGGGCGTCTCCTGCTCGGCGGACCGCAATATTAAAGCCAAAATCAACCGCGACGGGATCTGGATCGAGAAGCTGGAGCAGAATCCAGGGAAATACATTCCGGAATCGCTGCGCCAGGCCGGGGAGGGCGAAGCGGTGCGCGTCGATCTCAACCGTCCGATGCGTGACATCCTGCAGCAGCTTTCCCAGTATCCGGTGTCGACCCGGCTGTCACTCAGCGGCACCATCATCGTGGCCCGCGACATCGCCCACGCCAAGCTGAAAGAGCGCATGGACCGCGGCGAAGGCCTGCCGCAGTACGTCAAAGATCACCCGATCTACTACGCCGGACCGGCGAAAACGCCTGATGGTTACGCCTCTGGCTCACTCGGGCCGACTACGGCAGGGCGAATGGACTCCTACGTCGATCAGCTTCAGTCCGAGGGCGGAAGTATGATCATGTTGGCGAAGGGCAACCGCAGCCAGCAGGTAACCGACGCCTGTCACAAGCACGGCGGGTTCTATCTCGGCAGCATTGGCGGCCCGGCGGCGGTCCTCGCCCAAGGCAGCATCCGCAGCCTGGAGTGCATTGAGTACCCGGAGCTGGGTATGGAAGCCATCTGGAAAATTGAAGTGGTCGACTTCCCGGCGTTCATCCTGGTGGATGATAAGGGCAACGACTTCTTCCAGCAGATCCACGCCTCGGCCTGTGCCCGCTGCGTGAAGTAAACAAGACCGCCCGAAAGGGCGGTTTTTTTTGCTGCTGACGTCTGAAAATCATCAATACTAATAACTCTTTGGGCAAGTGAGCATGTCGTTACCCACATCACAACCTATTCAAGGAGCGTGTATGACTTCGCATCGCAGTGAGAAAGATTCGATGGGCGCAATCGACGTCCCGGCAGACAAGCTATGGGGGGCGCAAACCCAGCGATCGCTTGAGCATTTTCGCATCTCAACGGAGAAAATGCCGGTCTCGCTACTCCGGGCGCTGGCCTTAACCAAGCGGGCGGCGGCAAAGGTAAACCAGGATCTGGGCCTGTTGGCCGTCGAGAAAGCGCAGGCTATTATCAGCGCGGCTGATGAAGTGCTGAACGGTGACCATCCGGACGAGTTTCCACTAGCGATCTGGCAGACGGGCTCCGGTACCCAAAGCAATATGAACATGAACGAGGTGCTGGCGAACCGTGCCAGCGAGCTGTTGGGCGGTGAGCGCGGAATGGCGCGTAAGGTGCACCCTAACGACGACGTTAACAAAAGCCAAAGCTCAAACGACGTCTTTCCGACCGCGATGCACGTGGCCTCGGTTATCGCTGTACGGGAAGATCTGATCCCCTCTCTGCTGGAGCTGACCCGCACCCTGGCGGAAAAATCCCGCGCCTATGCCGATATCGTTAAAATTGGCCGTACCCATCTGCAGGACGCTACGCCGCTGACCTTAGGCCAGGAGATCTCCGGCTGGGTGGCGATGCTGGAGCACAACCTTAAGCATATCGAAAACAGCCTGCCGCACCTGTCAGGGCTGGCGCTCGGCGGCACGGCGGTAGGCACCGGGCTAAATACCCACCCGGAATATGCCCGCCGCGTGGCCGACGAGCTGGCGGCCATTACCGGTCAGGGGTTTATTACCGCGCCGAACAAGTTCGAGGCGCTGGCAACCTGCGATGCGCTGGTGCATGCCCACGGTGCGCTGAAAGGGCTGGCGGCCTCGCTGATGAAAATCGCTAACGACGTGCGCTGGTTGGCCTCGGGCCCACGCTGCGGAATCGGTGAAATTTCTATTCCGGAAAACGAGCCGGGAAGCTCCATCATGCCGGGTAAGGTAAACCCAACCCAGTGCGAGGCGCTGACCATGCTCTGCTGTCAGGTGATGGGTAACGATGTCGCAATCAATATGGGCGGCGCGTCAGGCAACTTTGAACTGAACGTCTTTCGCCCGATGGTTATCCATAACTTCCTGCAATCGGTGCGGCTGCTGGCCGACGGGATGGAGAGCTTCAACGAGCACTGCGCCATCGGCATTGAGCCAGACAGGGCGCGTATCGATCAGCTCCTCAACGAGTCGTTGATGCTGGTGACGGCCCTGAATACGCACATCGGCTACGACAAAGCTGCTGAAATCGCCAAGAAGGCGCACAAAGAGGGCCTGACGCTGAAGGCCTCGGCGCTGGCGCTGGGCTACCTGACCGAGGAGCAGTTTGATACCTGGGTGCGTCCGGAAACCATGGTGGGCAGCATGCCATCCGGCAGCTAATTCGCCACGTAAAGGTGCAGCCGCGGAATGATTAACGTCAGCGGCTGCGCCTCGGGTTTATAGCGGTGCTGGACGTTGTCGGCATCGTAGTTCAGCAGCTCGCCGATGTCCGGCACCCGACCACCGTTCTCCTCGGCGATCAACGCAATGATGGGGGTCGGGCAGGCATGCTGGACCTGTTTTTGCGAACCGGCGTACCAGACCCGAGCAATGGGCTGGACTTTCACCGGGCGCTTGATCTTCAGCCGGGCCTTCTCCGGCAACGCGGCTATATCGTTGTACTCCTGCTCCAGCCGGGCCTGCCACTGCTCCCGCGTCCAGCCGCCCACCGCCCGCGGCGCTTTTAAGCTCTTCTCCAACTGGGCCAGCACCTCATCACGGGTGAAATTCTTGATGATATGCTTGTTTGCCCAGCCAAAGCGCAGCGTCGCCGGATCGCGCAGGACGGTCAGCGTGCGATAAGCATTCAGGGTGATCAGCCCCGGCAGATGATGGTGTACCCAGTCAAAGCGAGCCGCAGAGGGCAGGCCGGACTCAACGGTAACGATACGCTCAAAGGCCGTTTTCAGGCTGTTAATCTGCCCGATGCGCTTCTCCAGGCTGTCGCGTGTCGCCAGCGTGGTCTGGAAGCAGATCACCCCGGGCAGACGCACGGCCGCCTTGCTGCTGCGGTTCTCCGACTGCTGCTGAATAAAGAGATGCGAGAAGTGGTGCAGGGCGCGCTCGGCGGCGCGCTTGCCGACGTGCTGCTTAACCTGGATAGTGGTGAGAGGCTCGTGTTCGGCCTCTTTGGTAACTGCCGGCAGCTCAAATACCCGCCCGGCCAGCAGCCGACACGCGCTCAGTTCGCTCTTGAGTTCCGCAAGCTCGCGCTCAATGTGGCGGAAGGTGCTGGTTAAACGCTCAATCAGATCGTAGCTGGCCATAGGCAATTCCATTAGTTACAACATACTAATATATTAACACACAGCTCGCAGTTAGGCCACTGTGCCAACAGGTCTTATAGGCCGGAAAAGGCATCCGCCGCCATCCGGCGTTATGCCGTGGTGATGTCGGCAGGTACAGAGACCAGATGATACACCGGCCAGCTGAAGGTAAAGCGTGCCCCGCCTAATTCCCCGGCATCACACACTACCTCTCCGCCCATGGCCTGCGCGATAGAGCGTACAATCGCCAATCCCAGGCCACAGCCGCCGGTGGCCCGATCCCGGCTAGGGTCGAGCCGGACAAAAGGCTCAAATATGCGTTCCCGTGCCTCAGGCTCGATGCCAGGGCCATCATCCTCAACGATCAGGCTGGCCCGTGCGCCGTCATGTCGGAGAGCAATCTGCACGGTGCTTTCGCTGTAGCGCAGGGCGTTATTTACCAGGTTATCCAACACCCGCTCCATCAGCCGCATATCCAGCGCGCCGTAGTCCGCCTCAGCGCTAGCCGCCAGCAGCAGCGTGCGGGCAGGGTTGATAGTGGTTACATCATCGACGTAGCTCGCTACCCAGCGGGGGAGATCCGGCTCAGAGAGATGCAGCTCGTTTTGCGGGCGATCGAGGCGAGCATAGGTAAGCAGCTCCTCGATCAGCGCTTCAAGCTGACCGATGTCGCGGTTCAGTGCCAGCCGCTCGGCCTCGGTGAGGTTATCGCTCATCTCCAGCCGATAGCGCAGGCGTACCAGCGGGGTGCGCAGCTCGTGGGCAATCCCATCAATAAGCTGCTTCTTGCTGGCAATCAGAGCGTTAATGTTATCCGCCATCTGGTTAAAGGCGACGCCGAGACGATCAAAACTCGAACCGCTGGCAAAGTGGATCCGTTCATTCAGGTGCCCACTACCAAAACGCTGGGCGGCAGACTCCAGCCGCAGCATCTCCTGCCAGTGGGGGCGCATCCAGATAAAGACCGGGAAGGCGAGGGAGATGGCAATAAAGACCATCAGAATGATGTCAAACAGGCGCATCTCGTGCAGGTAGAAGAGATAGGGGATGGGGCCTACCGCCAGCACGTAATGGCTGCGGGGGATGCGCTGGATAAACGTATACTCCTCGTCGAGCGCCACAATGTCTCCCTCGCGTAGCCGCTGGGTGGTGGCCGCGCTGAGGTGAAACTTATTCAGCGGCTCGATACGCATATCAAACGAGAGATTGAGGTCCATCTCCTTCAGAGTTTTGCTCCACTCGTGAGGCGGGATCTCCCGCAGCTCACTGCGCATCAGGTAGAGGGAGCTTTTCATCAGGTCGTCCAGTGACTGTCTGCCTGCCCGTTCGGCGGTAAATTTGTACACCAGCCCAACCAGCATGGTCATCACCAGAAAGCAAACAAACAGCAGCAGGTAAAACTGGACGAAAAGCTTCTTCATTCGTTAGTTATCCCACGCGTGCGGGGCAAACAGGTAGCCCTTGTTGCGCACGGTTTTGATTCGGTAAGGCTCGGTGGCGCTATCCAGCAGCTTTTTGCGCAGGCGCGAGATGGCGACGTCAACGCTGCGGTCCAGGCCGTCATAGCTCACCCCACGCAGGTTTTTCAGCAGCGCATCGCGGTCCATGATCTGCCCGGCGTGAGTGGCCAGCTCCCACAGCAGGTCAAAATCGGCGGTTGAGAGGGCGACCGGCTCGTTGGCGAGCAGCACCTGACGGTTAACGGGATCGATAGATAAGGTGCCAAAACGCAGCGCGTTGTGCGGCGTAAGCGATGCGGTGGCAGCCGGACGGGCAGTGCCGCTGCTCTGACGCAGGTGCAGGCGTAGACGCGCCAGCAGTACGGCGGGCGGCGTGGTTTTCAGTATATAGTCGCTGGCCCCCATCTCAAGAGAGAGGATGTGGTTCATATCGCTGTCGAGGGAGGTAAGCAAAACAATCGGACCCTGCCACTGCCCACGCAGGTCGCGGCATAGGGTCATGCCATCCTTACCGGGGAGCATGATATCGAGTAGCACAAGCTCAGGGTTTTCACGCAGGATGGTCTCTTCGGCGCGATCGCCACGCGTCTCCAGCATAACGTCGATATCGTGCTTGCCAAGGTAGGCAGCGATCAGCGCACCCACTTCCGGGTCGTCTTCCACAAAAACGATCTTATTCATTGGTCATCATCAGGGGCAAAAGCGCCAACATACACCGCCTTGCCGGAAGCTTCCATTAATCTTTCATAAACGGGAGCGGTTCCGTTATGCTGGTGACTTAATCGGGGAAAGAGTCAGGGATAAATCATGGGGTTAGTGGTTAAAGCGGCGATTGGCGCGCTGGTGGTCTTGCTGATTGGCGTGTTAGCAAAAACAAAAAATTACTACATTGCCGGGCTGATCCCGCTGTTTCCTACCTTCGCCCTGATCGCGCACTATATTGTCGCGTCCGAGCGCGGCACTGAGGCACTGCGCACAACCATCGTGTTTGGCATGTGGGCGATTATCCCTTACTTTATCTACCTGCTGTCACTCTGGTATTTCACCGCCGCTATGCGACTGCCGCTGGCGCTGGGTGCGGCAGTACTCTGCTGGAGCCTCAGCGCCTGGCTGTTAATTTTCTGCTGGAGCCGCTTCCACTAGCGCAGCGGGCGTCCCCCATCAAGGGCAAAGCTGCGCCCGGTCACGAATCGGCTGGTCAGCAGGTAGTCAATCAGATCGATCACCTCTTTCTCGCCGGGTGCGATTTTCATCAGCGACTTATTAAGCGCCTTCTGCCGGTACTCAGCGTCATCTCCCTCATTGAACAGGATCAACGACGGGGCGATGGAATTCACTTTCACCTCCGGGGCCAGCTTGCGGGCAAACGAGCGGGTCATATTATCCAGCGCCGCCTTACTGGCCGAATAGGCGATATGCTTGTCGCTACCGCGCTCAACCACGTAATCGGTGAAGTGGATGATGTCGCCGCCTGCGTGACCGTGGCCGCGCAGCAGGCTTTCCAGAGCGTGATTCAACAGATAGGGGGCATGAACGTGGATCTGCATCATCGCGCAGAGCACCTCGGTAATCGGCGCTCCCGGCTTCTCCGGCACCCATGCCCCGGCATTGTGGATAATGCCCCGCAGCCCGTGGGTATGGGATTTAACCTCTTCGGCAAAGGCGAGGATACCCTCGTCGTGACAAAAATCTGCCTGAATGCAGATGGCACCCGCCTCCTGTAAGACGTCAATGGCCGGATAGGCGGTGCGATAGCTGACGATAACCGGCTGCTGATGGTTAAGGAAATGGTGGGCGATGGCAAGGCCAATACGGCGGCCGCCGCCAGTGATCAAAATCGGGCAGGGGTCGTTTCTTCCCATCGTTATCTCCTTAGTTTACAGCGAAGGGGCAGCGTTACTGCCCCATCAGTATCCAGGTTGCTGGCAGAGCAGCGATCAATAGCAGCCCCATCAACACCATTTCGTGACGTTGTAACAAATCGCGCTGCGGATGCGTACGGCGTGCATAGATGAAGACCAGCAGGCCTGGCGCATAGAGCACTACCGATAGCAGCAGATGCATCGGCCCTGAGGCATAAAGTAACCATAGGCCATAGATGCAGGCGCCGATACCCGTAGCCTGATGCAGCGGACGCTGGGCGACTTTTAACAGATAGGCACCCACCAGGAAATAGGGTACCAGAATCATCTCGGAGGCGATGGTTAAAAGCGTATTGTAATCTGAACCTGTGAGCCAGATCAGGATCAGGCAGATCTGGACGCTGGCATTAGTAAGCCACAGCGAGGCCGACGGAGCGCCATTCTCATTCTGCTTAGCAAAAATGCGCGGGAAGGCTTTGTACTTAGCCGCCAGCAGAGGCACCTCGGCCGCCATAATCGTCCAGCTAAGGTAGGCTCCACAGACCGAGACGATCAGCCCGGCGGCAATGATCACCTCACCCCAGGAGCCCATCATGTCGACCATCAGTCCGGCCATTGAAGGATTGCGCATCTCAGCCAGCTGCGGACGGGGTACCACTCCCAGCGACAGCAGGGTGACCAGCAGATAGACCGTCAGAGCGGCGATCACCGCCATCAGCGTCGCCCGGCCTACGTCCTGCTTATTGCGCGCCCTGGCGGACACCACCACTGCACCTTCAACGCCGATAAAGACCCATAGGGTAATGAGCATGGTATTTTTCACCTGCTCCCACACCGGCACGCCAAGCTCTACCCCGGTAAAATCCAGGCTAAACCTGTCGGCGTTAAACGCCAGCCCGGCCAGCACCACAAACAGGCCCAGCGGCACCAGCTTCGCCAGCGTGGCCGCGAGGTTAATGCTCGCCGCCGTCTGCACGCCGCGCAGCACCAGCCCGTGGACGAGCCACAGCAGACAGGAGGCCCCGACGATGGATTGCCAGGTATTGCCATCACCAAACAGGCGCAGCGCGGGTGTATCGGTAAAGAAGCTCAGCGCCGAAAAGACAATCACCAGATAGGAGACATTAGCGATGACCGCGCACAGCCAGTAGCCCCAGGCAGAGCAGAAGCCAATCAGTTCGCCGAAGCCTTCGCGCGCATAGGTGAATATGCCGCCATCAAGGTCCGGCCGCAGGCGGGTGAGCAGCAGCATGGCGAAGGCCAGCAGCAGAATGCCGACGCCGGTAATGGCCCAGCCGATCATCAGCGCCGCGGGACTGGCGACGGCGGCCATGTTTTGCGGCAGGCTGAAGACGCCCGCGCCCAGCATTGAACTTAAAACAAGCGCAGTCAGCGCGCTCAGGCCAAGTTTCTTTTCCATTGGCATCCTGTTAAAAAAACGACACATCCAGAATAATTATTTCGCCGGAGCGCATAAATAACGTGGATCATACTAAGGCGCGGGATTTTACGTAGTGGAAGATGCGCATGCAATGCTGTAGGGCAGAAATTTGCAGAAATGTGAAAAAAAGGCGGCTGAGGCCGCCTTGTGGAGAATTATTTGTAGAGGTCGGCGCTGATGGTAATGTTGTTACCACGCTCCTGCCACTGACGCGTAATGTGGTAATACTTCGCGCCTTTCTTCGCGGCGCGTTTCGCCACCTGGTAGGAGATTTCGGTCATGTTGCCATAGTTACCGGTGAACTGAACGCTGTCGAACGGCACCATCTGCGCTGCCGTGATTTTGTTCACTTCTTCAATTTTAGTGCCGTCCGGCAGAGTGACAGTGTAACGCCCGCCTTTAGAGGACTGCGTTTCAAAGAAGCGGCCCACTTCTGCGCTCGGTGCAGCGCTGGTGGCTACGCCTGGGATCTCTACTTTCTTCGCCTCTTCACCACCTTTCGCCAGCGCAGCGCGGCCTGCTTCAGAGTCAGCCGGGATAGCATCCGGGCTTTGCAGAACGCGTTTTTTAGCATCGGCTTTGTAGATATAAGCGGTGATACGCTGGTTACCGCCGTCATTGGCGTCAACCTGGCGTACAATATAGAACGAGGCCGCGCCTTTGGCTTTCGCCGCTTTGGTGATCGCGCTGTTCACTTCAGGCTGGCTGCGGTAGAAACCCTGAACGGTGACGGTATCGAACGGCTCCAGCTGGATAGCTTCGTCTTTTGGCAACTCCATCACGCCGTTGATAACGCGATTTTGCGATGCCTCTGCTTTGGCCGCGTCTTTCTTATAAAGATCGGCCGTTACGCGCCAGTTGCCGCTATTGCCTAAATCAGAGGTATCGACGACGAAGAAGGCATCGGCGCCTACTTTATCAGCACGGTTAGAGACGGCGGTGACAGCGTCACCGATTGCGTTAAAGCGGCCGGTGACCACGATACGGTCGTAAGGTTTTACCGCTTCCGCTTGCTCCGGCGTCAACTCGGTCGCGGCCTGCGCCGACAAGGCCGTTGCCGACAGGAGTGCGGTTGCCAGGAGGGTGTTCTTAAGCTTCATAAAAATAGTCCTTCGCCTTGCGCAAACCAGATACTGGTATTAGAGATGTCTTGAAAACGTGGATGATTATTGCATTTTAATCTTGCAACTGTCTGCGAGATTTTTCACCGCCAGTGCTACCGAGGGACAGGCTGACATAATAAAATGCGATATGTGGAAAAAACAGACGCTTGACCAGTAAAAGCGGTTAACCATATGACTTTTTTAAGTTAATACCTTGTTAAATTGGCGATCTGGCCCGGAGATAAATCATGTTTTGCCGCCTCGTATAAGCGGAATATGGGGCTGTCGCTATTATTTAAAGTTAAATTGGGCTGTTTATACCCATGCTGGCTCAATTTTACCTCATAAAACCTTAATTTCTGAATTGTTGCGGTAGATCACAAGCGTTATTTTCAGTAGGTTATAGAAAGTTTGTTACGGTTTTATTTTTGATATTTGTGAAGAAACTGACAAACCCTCATTCAAAACCGATGGAAGGGAAAACTATGCGTATTGGTATACCAAAAGAGCGGTTGGCCAATGAAACTCGCGTGGCGGCAACACCGAAAACGGTCGAGCAGCTGCTAAAACTGGGTTTCACCGTCGCGGTCGAAAGCGGCGCGGGCAAGCTGGCAAGCTTCGATGACTCTGCTTTTACCGAGGCAGGCGCCGAGGTTGTCGATGGCAATGCGATCTGGCAATCAGATATCATCCTCAAGGTGAATGCGCCTGGTGACGATGAAATTGAGTGCCTTAATCCGGGCACGACGCTGGTGAGCTTTATCTGGCCAGCGCAGAACCCTCAGCTGCTTGAGAAGCTGGCTGCACGTAACGTCACTGTTATGGCGATGGACTCCGTGCCGCGTATCTCCCGCGCCCAGTCTCTCGATGCGCTCAGCTCGATGGCCAACATTGCCGGTTACCGTGCCATTGTTGAGGCTGCCCACGAGTTTGGCCGCTTCTTTACCGGGCAGATCACCGCCGCCGGGAAAGTGCCGCCTGCCAAGGTAATGGTTATTGGCGCAGGCGTCGCTGGCCTTGCCGCCATCGGCGCAGCCAACAGCCTCGGTGCCATCGTGCGCGCCTTTGATACCCGTCCGGAAGTGAAAGAGCAGGTCCAGAGCATGGGCGCCGAGTTCCTTGAGCTGGATTTCAAAGAGGAAGCGGGCAGCGGGGACGGCTACGCCAAAGTGATGTCTGAGGCCTTCATCAAGGCCGAGATGGCGCTGTTTGCCGCCCAGGCAAAAGAGGTGGACATCATTGTCACCACCGCGCTGATCCCAGGCAAACCGGCCCCGACGCTGATCACCCGTGAAATGGTAGACTCCATGAATCCGGGCAGCGTGATTGTCGACCTGGCCGCGCAGAACGGCGGCAACTGTGAATACACCGTGCCCAACGAGGTATTCACCACCGCCAACGGCGTAAAGGTCATCGGCTATACCGATCTGCCGGGCCGTCTGCCGACGCAGTCCTCCCAGCTCTACGGGACTAACCTGGTTAACCTGCTGAAGCTGCTTTGCAAAGAGAAAGATGGCAACGTCACCGTCGACTTTGACGATGTGGTAGTGCGCGGGGTAACGGTGATCCGCGACGGCGAAACCACCTGGCCTGCGCCGCCGATTCAGGTCTCTGCCCAGCCGCAGGCCGCCGCGAAAGCTGCCCCGGTGCTGGACGAACCCAAGGCTCCCGCCTCGCCGTGGCGCAAATACGCCCTGATGGCCCTGGTGATTATTCTCTTCGGCTGGCTGGCGGATGTCGCACCGAAGGAGTTCCTCGGTCACTTTACCGTGTTCGCGCTGGCCTGCGTGGTGGGTTACTACGTGGTCTGGAACGTCTCCCATGCGCTGCATACCCCGCTGATGTCGGTCACTAACGCTATCTCGGGTATTATCGTGGTCGGGGCGCTGCTGCAAATTGGTCACGGCGGCTGGATAAGCTTCCTGAGCTTTATTGCCGTGCTGATCGCCAGTATCAATATTTTCGGTGGTTTCACCGTCACTCAGCGTATGCTGAAAATGTTCCGGAAGAACTAAGGGGTAGCACATGTCTGGAGGATTAGTTACAGCTGCATACATTGTTGCCGCGATCCTGTTTATTTTCAGCCTGGCCGGGCTGTCAAAGCATGAAACCTCTCAGCAGGGAAACCGCTTTGGCATCGCCGGGATGGCGATTGCGCTGATCGCCACCATCTTTGGGCCGGAGACCGGCAACGTCGCCTGGATCATCGTCGCGATGATTATCGGTGGCGCGATTGGTATTCATCTGGCGAAGAGAGTTGAGATGACCGAAATGCCGGAGCTGGTGGCAATCCTGCACAGCTTCGTAGGTCTGGCAGCGGTGCTGGTGGGCTTTAACAGCTACCTGTACCACGAGCCGGGCCTTGAGCCGATCCTGGTGAATATCCACCTGACGGAGGTGTTCCTCGGCATCTTTATCGGGGCGGTGACCTTTACTGGCTCTATCGTGGCGTTCGGCAAGCTGCGCGGCAAGATCTCCTCTAAGCCGCTGATGCTGCCAAACCGCCATAAGATGAACCTCGCGGCGCTGGTGGTCTCCTTCCTGCTGCTGCTGGTGTTTGTCCGCACCGAGAGCGTGGGGCTACAGGTGCTGGCGCTGCTGTTGATGACCATCATCGCGCTGGCGTTTGGCTGGCATCTGGTGGCGTCAATCGGCGGGGCAGATATGCCGGTGGTGGTATCGATGCTCAACTCCTACTCCGGGTGGGCGGCGGCGGCGGCGGGCTTTATGCTCAGCAACGACCTGCTGATTGTCACCGGTGCGCTGGTGGGGTCTTCCGGTGCGATCCTCTCCTACATCATGTGTAAGGCGATGAACCGGTCGTTTATCAGCGTGATCGCGGGCGGCTTCGGCACTGACGGCTCTTCAACCGGTGAGGACGCAGAGGTAGGCGAGCACCGCGAAATCAGCGCGGAAGAGACCGCCGATCTGCTGAAGAATTCGCACACGGTGATCATTACCCCAGGCTACGGCATGGCGGTAGCCCAGGCGCAGTATCCGGTGGCAGAGATCACGGAGAGGCTGCGTGCCCGCGGCATCAAAGTTCGCTTTGGTATTCATCCGGTTGCCGGGCGTCTGCCGGGCCATATGAACGTGCTGCTGGCGGAAGCCAAAGTACCGTACGACATCGTACTGGAGATGGATGAGATCAACGATGACTTCTCCGATACCGATACGGTGCTGGTCATTGGCGCGAACGATACCGTGAACCCGGCGGCGCTGGACGATCCGCGTAGCCCGATTGCCGGGATGCCGGTTCTGGAAGTGTGGAAGGCGCAGAACGTGATCGTGTTTAAGCGGTCGATGAACACCGGCTATGCCGGCGTGCAGAACCCGCTGTTCTTTAAAGAGAACACCCAGATGCTGTTTGGCGATGCTAAGCAGAGCGTGGATGCGATCCTCAAGGCGTTGTAAGACACGCATAAAATAAAAAACCGCCGTAATGGCGGTTTTTTTATGACATTAACGATTAACGACTCAATCGTCTTCGTCGTCATCAATCTCAACCGGCGAGCGGTAGTCATCGGGCTTAATCACCAGCAGGTCGCAGCGCAGATGATCAATGACCTGCTCGGCGGTGTTGCCTAAAAACGCCGCGGAGAGGCCAGTACGACCGACCGTTCCCAACACAACGACCCCAGCCTGCAGATGCTCGGTCAGATCCGGGATCACCTCTTCAGGCAGTCCTTTTTCCACGTGGGTGAGTTTCTCAGAGATGCCGAACTTCTGGCGCAGGGCTTTCATCGCCAGCAGATGCTGGCCGCGAATAGCGTCGTTGTAGACGGTAGGATCAAATTCCGGCAGTTCAATAGCAATATTGATCGGGGTGACAGGGTAAGCACCGATGAGATGCACTTCCGTATGGTTCACCTGCTCGGCGAGCTGGATGGTTTCCCGCACCAGCTTCTCGTTGAGCGCGTTATGGTACGGCTCCTCACTGGCCAGATTCACCGCCACCAGCGCTTTGCCGCCTTCGGGCCACGGCTGGTCTTTCACCATCCACACTGGGCAGGGGCATTTACGCAGCAGATGCCAGTCGGTAGGGGTAAAGATCACCGACTCCAGCTTGTCGTGCTGGTGGGCCATCTTCAATACCAGATCGTGATGTCCGGTTAACACTTCCTGAATGATGGCTTCGAAAGGGCGGTTGTGCCAGATCACTTTAATATCAATCGGCACCCCGGCATCGATGTAATATTTTGCCTGATCGCGGATCCAGGCGGTCCGCTGGCTGATGACGCCCTGACGCATGGCTGTACGTTCGTCAGGCGACAGAAGGGTGGTCATCTCATATGAGAAGTCATAGATCGGCAGAAAGGCTTTGATGCGGCCGCCAATTTTCTGATGCAAATATACAGCGCGCCGTAGCGCTGGCTGGTCATCCTGATTGGGATCGATGGCAACCAGCATATTTTGATACATGGCCATACAGGGTCTCCTTACATCTGTCACCGCAGTCTGTAATTAAAAGAGTAACCTATATGTGCAGAATGAAACAGAGGCTAACCTTTGCCAGATCAACAAATCGGAATATATTGCTGTCTGGCAAGAGGTGAGTTGCGGCGTAAACGTCAGGCGACGTTGCGCGCGTGGCCGGCAAGCTCGGCGAGGATATCGCCGTTTTCGATAGTAATGTACTTACCTTTAACCGCCAGCATACCGCTTTTCTGGAAACGGCCCAGCAGACGGCTGATGGTTTCTACCGTGAGGCCCAGATAGTTACCAATATCGCCACGGGTCATGGTCAGGCGGAATTCACGAGGTGAGAAACCGCGCTGGGCAAACCGGCGAGAGAGGTTATAGATAAAGGCCGCCAGGCGCTCTTCCGCATTCTTTTTCGACAGCAGCAGGATCATATCCTGGTCGCCTTTGATCTCGCCGCTCATCAGACGCATCATCTGCTGACGCAGACTGGGCATCTTGCCGGAGAGATCGTCCAGCGTCTCAAACGGAATTTCGCAGACCATTGAGGTCTCCAGCGCCTGAGCAAAGCTCGGGTGATGGCCGGTACCAATAGCGTCGAAGCCCACGAGATCACCAGCCAGATGAAAACCGGTGATCTGCTCGTCACCCTGTTCGGTGATGGTATAGCTCTTAATCGTACCGGAGCGGATCGCGTAAAGGGATTTCAGTTCGTCGCCCGCTTTAAACAGCGTTTGTCCTTTCTGAATCGGCTTTTTGCGCTCGATGATGTTATCAAGCTGGTCCAGCTCGTGTTCATTAAGGGTGAACGGGATACAAAGCTGGCTGATGCTGCAATCCTGGCAATGGATAGCACAACCGCCAGACTGAATGCGTCGAATAATTCGCTTTTCCGGGATCATAGGTCTGCTCAGGCCGTAATTGATATTGGTCAATTTTAACATCTTTTTGCTGAGCACGTAAGTCTGCTTAATCTCCAAACAGCGATTATTGGAACCTTTGAAAAATCAATAAGTTTAACTTATTGAAATTCCTTGTGTTGATTAGGGGTTTATCGATTAATGGCGCGAAAAAAGGCACAAAAAGTCCCCTTTTCCTAAAGTAAAAGATAGCCTTCATGACGCAAAAGCCACTCTTTACGCTGGACGCCCCCGGCGTAGCCGGTCAGGGTGCCGTTGCGACCGATCACCCGATGACAGGGGACAACAATGCTGATAGGGTTAGAACCATTCGCGGCACCCACCGCTCGTGCTGCGCCAGCGCGACCCAGCAGCTCAGCCAGCTGGCCGTAGTGGATGACCTGACCGCAGGGGATCTCGCGTAGCGCTTTCCATACCGCCCGTTGAAATGGGGTGCCGGCGGTTTCGGTGGGCAGATCGTTAATCACGCTAAGATTACCGGCAAAGTAGTCGTGGAGTTTATCGCTTAGCCCGCCTGGATTGCTGGCCGCGACCCGGCGATAGCCTGGTTTACGGTAGTGGACGTTGAGCAGCAGCTCCATGCGGTCAGCGTGCTCCTCCCACTCAACGGCGCGCAGGCGGTACTGTTCGTCACAGATAACCCAAAGCGGGCCGAGGGGCGTGTCGATTTTGTCTTCCAGCAGGGTTAACATGGCAAGATCCTAAATGAGCAGGCTAGCAATATAGGATATTATCTTACCGATTTTTACGTAAAAAAATAGAGCCTGCCGACATCCGCCAGACTCTATAGTACACACAGCAGTGCATCCTTACATTATTTTAACGCTACCACTCCTTGGGCGGGTTTATTTTAGTATAGACATCTTTAATACTAATACCAGTAAAGATTGATAACGAGTTTATCAGCGGTTTAAGTTAAATCATTTTGTTTACTGTAATAGTGGTATTAGTTAAGTGGCGGTTAATGTACTTATACCTGAGTACGTTTGCCAGACAGCATGTCTTATCAGGAACATGATGGAAATTAAACAACAGCGTTGTGACCGACCTCTCGGGTGGCTATAGTAGCGCCTGAGCTGTCAAACGTTGCACGAGGAGTGACCATGAACCTTGACGACAAATCGCTATTTCTTGACGCCATGGAGGATGTCCAACCCCTTAAACGCTGTGCCGACGTACACTGGCATCCCAGCCGCAACACGCGCACGCCGCCGCGTATCGATCTGTTACAGCAGGAAAATTTCCTGACTACCGATTTTCTGGACGTGCTGCCGCTGACGACGCCGCTGGAGTTTCGCCGTGAGGGGCTGCAAAGCGGTGTCATTGATAAGCTGCGTCTCGGTAAGTACAGCCAGCAGGCCAGCCTTAACCTGTTAAAGCAGCCGGTTGAGCAGTGCCGACAGATGCTCTTTAGCTTCCTGCATCAGGCCAGACAGGATAACCTGCGTAACTTGCTTATTATTCATGGTAAAGGGCGAGAGGATAAGTCGCACGCTAATATTATACGCAGTTATCTTGCACGCTGGCTGCCGGAATTTGAAGACGTTCAGGCATTTTGCCAGGCGCTACCGCATCATGGCGGGAGCGGAGCCTGTTATATTGCGCTGCGTAAAACCGCTCAGGCAAAACAGGATAATTGGGAGCGCCATGCTAAGCGCAGTCGTTAGGCTCCGGGAAATAATAATGTAGACAGTTTTACTGTTATTTACGCATAGCTTAATCATCACGCGCGCATTAATTACGCAGCGTTATTAGAGTCAGTATATTATGTATGCCGCTCAGAGGATAAGAATGGGCGAAACCAGAAGCAGAGGAAAACTGCCCGCTTCAGAGTGAAACGGGCAGGGGACAGTTAGCGTTTCGCTTCGGTATGAGGCTGGGCAGAGCGTGACAGGAACTGCTGAGTCACGTCAGGCAGGTGGGTCTGACACCAGTCTGCCATCGCAATCTCTTGCTCACGGATCTGTTTGAAAACAGCCGCGCCCTCATGGTCACCGGCCATCTCGGCTGCGCTGATCAGCGAGGTGTAGCAGGCAATTTCGAAATGCTCGAAAACGTAGCCGCTGATTGCGCCCTTAACCACTTCATCCGGCGTCATCATACCGCCAATGGCCTGACCCATCGCGGACAGTTTACCCATCGCATCTTTCAGGGTTGAGGTAGAGATGTTATTGCGGGCCAGCACCTGATCGACCAGCTTCTGCTGCTGACGGGTTTCTTCGATGTGCTGTACGATGCGAGCGCGCAGATCCGGGTAGTGCTCAAGACGGTCAGCCATTTTTTCCAGCATGGACTCGGCCTGTTTTTCCATAGCATGGGCGTCGCGTAACCAATCGTGGTAGTGTTCAGTGTAGTTAGTCGCCATCGTTAATTACTCCTCGTAAGATCCAATAATTTATTGCACTCTTCTTTGGGTTTAACAGAGCACTTACGCTCTGAAGTATAGAAGTCCTGGTTCAATCCGTCAGACGTGCCACTGCTTTTCGCCATCACGGAAGCGTGATAGCGCATCGGCAGCACAGATCAGCGAGAGGTGACT
Source organism: Pseudescherichia sp. AS216 (assembly GCF_037152055.1). Lineage (NCBI taxonomy): Bacteria > Pseudomonadati > Pseudomonadota > Gammaproteobacteria > Enterobacterales > Enterobacteriaceae > Pseudescherichia > Pseudescherichia sp. AS216. The sequence continues at coordinate 1,079,059 of NZ_JBBCMV010000001.1, forward strand.
CAGCCCCTGCGGGACATTGCCGCGCCACTCGCCGGTGCGCACATCAAACATTTCGTTAAAGTTCTCTACGTTGCCCTGATCGCACAGGTTGCCAAGGATCGTTTCCATGTACTCAGACGCTTTTTGCGTATCGTCCAGACGCGCCCATGCCTCTACCAGCCAGAATGAGCAGGCCACAAAGGTGCTCTCCTCTTTCTCTACGTCGCTGTAGCGATAGAGCATCGGCGAATGATGTCCCAGCTCCGCGTAAATGGCGTCATAGGTGGACTTCATCCGCTCTGGGTTAACTTTGCTGCCGTAGTACCACGCCAGGCACATAGCGGCATCCAGATGGTCACTACCGGCGTAGAAGGTATAAGCCCGTTTCTTTTCAGACCAACAGTGCTCTTCAATCCAGGCGCTGACCCGATCCCGTTCGCGTGTCCAACGGTTAGCCCACGTTTTTTCAATGTGGCCGTCTTCTGCCAGGCGTACGGCGATGTCCAGCGTCACCCAGCAGGCCATTTTGGAGTGGGTATAGTGGCGTCGCTCGGGCAGCTCCCATATCCCACAGTCATCCTGACGCCAGGTGTCCGCGCACTCGTTAGCTAAAGAAGCCAGCAGACGGGCGGTAGTCAGATCCAGTACGTGACCGGCATGAACGAACAGCAGGGCGGTATCCAGCATGTCGCCAAACATGCTGAGCTGCTGCTGGCTCTGCGCGTTATTACCGACTCGTACCGGCTGGGATCCCTTGTAGCCTTCCAGCGGCAAATAGGTCTCATTGGGCACTACGTCGCCGTCCAGGGTATAGCAGGCTCGCAGCTTGCCTTCATGACGCACGATGGTGTGGGTTAGCCAGGAGAAGGCCGCCTTACACTCTTCAAGCGCGCCGATAAACGCGAAGGCGCGAATGATCAGGCAGGCGTCGCGGATCCAGGCGTAACGGTAGTCGTAATTCTTCTCGCCGCCGATGCCCTCCGGCAGGGAGGTCGTCGGGGCAGCGGCCAGTGCGCCGGTCGGGGAGTAGAGCAGAAACTTAAGCGCCAGCGCAGAGCGAACAACGTGCTTCTTATGCACACCTTCATAGCTCAGATGTTCTGCCCAGGACGCCCAGTTTTTATCGCTGACGTCGATCCGCTCATCGATTTTTTCCAGCGGCGGCACGGCCAGCGGCTCGTTATCACTCACCAACAGGGCCACCAGCGAACGCGAGCCCGCTTTTGCGGTAAACAGGCCTTCGATTGCCTGATCGTCCACGCAGGTGATTTCAATGTCGGAGGTGGTACGCAGCATCGCCATCAAATCGCCAACGTGAACAATATGACCTTTGGCGGAGTCAGCAATCCATGAGGAGCGGGTACAGGCGGCGGTACCGGGGACAAAGAGCAGCTTCATCTCCACTTCGCCCTCCAGCCCCTCAACGCGGCGGGCCAGCTCACACCATGGCAGACGGCCTGCGTTATTACTGTTAAGAGATTCGGTGAATCTGACTTTACCCGTTTTAGTGGTGTAACAGGTTTCCAGCACGTTGCTGTTTTCCCGGTACTGCCGCTCCATGCGGTACTCTTCGACCGGCTCGATCTGGAAATAGCCGCCAGACCTGGCGTCCAGTATGCGATCGAACAGCGGGGGTGAATCCATATTTGGGGCGCACCACCAGTCAATGGCACCATCCGGCGCTATCAACGCCACCGAGCGACCATCGCCAATAGCGGCATAGTCGCCGAGGCCTGCATAGCCGTCGACACGCTCACTTCGGGATAAAGATTGATTCTTCATTAATACTTATCCTGCAAAAATCGACAAGGCAGGCGGGGCCTGCCCAAGTATTACACCGTGCCGGTACCGCCGTCTGAGCACCATACCTGGCCAGACGAGAAGGAGCTTTCGTCAGAGGCAAACAGAACATACAGCGGGGCGATCTCAACCGGCTGGCCAGGACGGCCGAGCGGGGCGGTTTCACCGAAGGCTTTTACTTTTTCCTGCGGCTGCCCGCCGCATACCTGCAGCGGCGTCCAGTATGGCCCCGGCGCAACGGCGTTTACGCGAATGCCTTTCGGACCGAGCTGCTTAGCCAGCGCTTTGGTAAACGCAACGTTACAGGCTTTGGTCTGGGCATAGTCCAGCAGGATGTCGCTCGGCTGGAAGGCCTGAACGGAAGAGGTGTTAATAATAACGGCACCCTCTTTCAGATGCGGCACTGCGGCTTTGGTGATCCAGAATGGCGCGTAGACGTTGGTTTTGAAGGTTTCATCAAACGCTTCGGTGGTCAGCGTCTCAATAGATTCGCAGAACTGCTGGTGACCGGCGTTGTTGACCAGAATATCCAGGCCGCCGAGCTTGTTGATGGCTTCAACCACCAGCTGTTGGCAGAAGGTTTCTGAGCGAATGTCGCCCGGCAGCGCCACGGCGTTACGACCTTCAGCCTTAATTAAAGCGATCACTGCTTCGGCATCAGATTCCTCTTCCGGCAGATAGTTAATGGCTACATCCGCGCCTTCACGGGCATAGGCAATAGCTACTGCGCGACCGATGCCGGAGTCACCGCCGGTAATAAGTGCTTTTTTACCTGCCAGACGACCCGAACCGGTATAGCTGGTTTCACCATGATCGGGGATCGGCTTCATTTCTGACGCAAGCCCCGGCACTTTCTGCGTTTGCTCTACAAAAGGAGGGCGTGGATAGTGAGGGAGGTTGTTATCTTGTGTCGTCATAATAATCCGTCTCGTTGAATGAACCAGTAATAAACGTAGTCAGCAATACGCCGATCCGCTATTTTTTTTAAAATTTATGCCGATACTTTAAAAACTTTACCTAAATGTTATTTTGGCGCTGAAATTATGCTAGCGGGTTAAATTGTAAACTTTTTAGGTAATTCTCTGAAATTCAGTAACGTCTGTGCTAAATAAAAAAGGGAAAGGTGCAAATCATACGAAAGTACTGTTAACGTTTTGCATGAAAGGGTTCAGAATGCTCCTGGTTACACGCTTAAGGGCCATTATTGTTGTGGTCGGCTTGTGTCTGCCTAACGTTAAGCTAAACTGGAAATTCCGCGGGTGAGTTTAAGATGAATCTTAAGCCACGCTAAAGATATTGGCTGCAAAGGTTAAATATTGCATCACGTTTATAAGGAGATTTAGGATGAGCAAAGAGCCCGTATTACCTGCGTTTCCTGTCGTAGGCTGGCAGGTCGGTCCGGAAGAAGATCATAACGGCGTTGTGGTAAGATTTGGTTTTAGCACCTCTCCGTATACGGCAGGGGCCAGCACCTTTGATTCACAGTTTTTCCACCTGTCACCGGAAATGGTAAAAAGTCTGATTTACGATCTGCAACTCAGCCTGCGCCAGTGTGAAACGCCTGTCGTAGAAAAAGTTGCCTGAGCCTGTAGCCCGCTTTAACCGCAGTAGCCTCTATTTTCTTGCTGCTGCGGAAATCCTCGCCTGACTATCACGCCACGTTAACAAAAAGCATTGCGGTTGCGTTTTCATTGCTAATCTTGTTTTAACGTGGTCGCTAAGAGTGGTGATAGAGGCATCTATGAATTTCGTCTATTTTAAAGCTGAATATCCTGGATATGAGGCATCTCATTCAGTTAATCTGGTTTTAAAAGCGCTGAGATTGTTTCGTGATGGCGAAATTATTGCCGACGTGGGTGATTTAAAAATAACCAGCCTGCCATTCTATTTTTTTACTACTGCCGCTACCGGCTTTCGTAAAATTGAATATAGCGTTAAAGCACCGCCCATGCGCAGAATTAGTTACTCATGCGGTTATTTACCGAGCGGAAAGTATATCGTTAATACCCCAGAGGGCGAGATACAGCTTGTGTTTAATGCCCTGACTGGGCTGTGGCAGCAGGATAGTCAGGGGAGCAGGAAGATTGATAATCGTGAGTTTATTGCCTTAGGATATGTCCTTGTATCTCCTGCCCGAGGCGTGGGCCGAAAGCGCCCTGTTTAGCCTGAATAGATTCTGTTACCCGGTTCCTGAATCGTTGACTAAGCTTTAGGTGAAGTAACAACAGGAGAACATGATGACGGAAAACTACGCTTTCCCCTTAAAAGCAGAAGAGACTAAGCCAGTCAAGGATAACCCCGCTAAGCAGGGTGAGCTTCCCCGCAAGCGTGATGACAGCCAGGATGACCATAAGGATCCGTTCAAAGCCAGCTAGCGCTGCCCCCCCAAACCCGTTCCTAAGCCCTTTCGCTGCCGCTGTGATCGCCATCCGTATTCGCGATTAACGGGCAGCGAAATCGGCTGGTTGTATTACGCTTAACTCACAAAACCAACAAAAAGATGATGGCCGTTCACACGGATAAGAGGGCGGTGAATGTTTAAACCGTTAAGCTGGCGTAATATCCCCACCGCAAGAACGCTATCGATACTGATTTTTATCGCTGGCATTGGGCTGATTGTTTCCGTAGTGGCCTTGCTCTATCTCTCCCTGCATCTTATCAGCAGCAAAACTAACGAAATTGATGAACATCGCTCGGCGCTGTCAGTGCAGGGTGCAATACAGACCTCGATTAATCGCGTGTCGTCGCTGGTTATCGATAATGCCGTTTGGGACGATGCCGCACGTGAGGTCTACCAGTCGCAGCTTGATACCCGCTGGCTCGATAATATCTGGGGGGCGGCGTATAAGAGCAGTAATCTTTACGATGGCACCTTCGTGCTTGACGAGCATCACCAGGTGCTATGGGGATCCTTTCGCAGCCAGCCGTTTTATGAGAAGAATCTGGATTTTTTCGGCGAAGGTTTTAAGGCACTTGTTAATAAACCCACCGCTACTCAGGTTAATAAGCAAAATATCACTGCGGGTATTACCCGTACCCGTCATGGTATTGCGTTTATCGCTATTGGGCTTATCAAGCCCAGAATTAGTCCGCTTCAGGTACACGGCAATATTCGGCGTTATCTGGTGATTACGCGTCATATTGATACGCAGAATCTTAAAGCCTTAGGCGATACCTTCCAGATCGAAAATCTGCGTTTCAGTCTTAACCGAACCCGGGACTCCAGCGTGCCGCTAAAAAGCTCTGCGGGGGATCTGCTGGGCTATTTAAGCTGGGAGCCGCAGCTTCCCGGGGCCAGGGCGGCGCACGCGGCGGCATGGGAGATCCGCCAGATTGTTTTGCTTGTCGCTGCTCTGATCCTGCTGTTTATCATGCTGAGTAGCGCGGGCCTCTATAAGCTGGCAAAGGGGGAGAAGCTGGCCCGCAGCACCGCCATGACCGACTGGCTGAGCCGCTTGCCGAACCGACGAGCGCTGCTGGCGCGGCTGGAGGCGCTTAGCCTGGCTAATCCAAACGAGGCGATCAGCGTGGTGTTTATCGATCTCGACGGCTTCAAGGACGTCAACGATATCTATGGTCATGAGGTTGGCGATCGCCTGATCGTAGCGCTTTCCAGATCCCTGAGCGATAAAGTCCCTGACGGCGGCATGCTGGCGCGGATGGGTGGAGATGAGTTTGCCATGACCATCAGCGGCGATCGGGCCAGCGAAAAGGCCAGCCGCTTTGCAGAGCAGGTGCTGATGATGCTCGATCTGCCGATTCGCCTGAGCGAGCGCACGCTCTACATCGGCGCAAGCATTGGTATTGCCAGCGGCACGCTGCTGGAGTGTACCAGCTCGGAGCTGTTTCGCCGGGCGGACATTGCTATGTACCATTCAAAAATGAACGGTAAGGCGCAGGTCACCCACTACGATGCCGAGCTGAACAGCGCCCGCGAGCGCAAGGTTGCCATTGAAAACGATATTCGCGAGGGCCTGCTCCGCGACGAGTTTGACGTCTGGTACCAGCCCATTGTCGATGCCCGCAGCCAGGATATGGTGGGCGTGGAGGCGCTGGTGCGCTGGCCCCGGCGGCCCGCTGGCGCGCTACCGCCGGATGCGTTTATTACCATTGCCGAGACCAGCGGACTGATCCACGCCCTGGGACAGTTCGTGCTGCGCCGCGCCTGTAGGGATCTGCAACCACTTAGCGATCTCAAGCTGTCGGTGAATATCTCCCCGGCGCAGTTTCGCGATCCCGACTTTGAAAACAAGGTAGCAGACGTTCTTCGTGATAGCCATTTCCCTGCGCATCGCCTGCAGCTGGAGATCACCGAAACCTATGTGCTGGAGAACCCAGAGCGCTCCCTTTCAGCGATCGGTAATCTAAAAGCGTTGGGAACGGCCATTGCGCTGGACGATTTTGGTACCGGCTACTCCAGCATTGGCTACCTCCGGCGCTTCAACTTTGACACTATCAAGATAGACAAGTCGCTGGCCGGGCTGGTGGATCATGATGAGCAGGCGGCGGCGCTGGTGGGCGGTACAATTCGTATTGCCAGCGCGCTGGGGATGACGGTGGTTGCAGAGGGTATTGAGAACGAAAAACAGATGAAGCTGCTGAGTCTGGCTGGCTGCGATCGGCTTCAGGGCTTCTTCTTTAGCGCGCCAATGCCGATTGACGCACTGCGGCAGCACCGTCAGCGCCGCCAGGGTTAACTACGGCTCTTGCGCCAGGGCATCCAGCCGATCGCGAAAGCCGGTGATGGCAATCGCCCGGTTATCGGCGCGCCAGCGATCTTTGGCCCCCGGCGCGGAGCTTTGTACCGCAATCAGCCGCCAGCCGTCGTCCGTCTTTAGCATAAGCGGAGAGCCGCTGTCGCCAGGCAGGGTATCGCACTGGTGAGAGAGCACGCTATCCTGCGCCCAGCCGGTCACCACGCAGTTTTGATGGCTGTAGAGGTTGTCCAGATGATCCTGCGGGTAGCCTGACTGCGTCACCTTCCGGTCGGCAGCTTTTAGCGCGGCGGTCAGCGCATCGCGATCCCCTTCAAATAGCGGCAGGGGGGTGATACCCGACGGCGGATAGCGCAGCACGATCAGGCCGAAATCCCACGGCGCGGCGGCAGGCGGAACAATCCATCCCTCGCCGTCAGGCTTAAGGCGCTTACCCAGGGTTGATTCAACCCGCCCCTCAATACCATGGATCTCATAACGCCAGATGCCGTTCTGCGCCACAAAGCGCAGCGCCACGGCTTTATCAGCCTTGCCACGGGGGGGCGTCAGCAGGCAGTGCCCAGCGGTCAACGCTACGCGGGGCGAAATCAGCGTCGCGGTGCAGAGATTGCCGCTGGCAGTCTCCAGCTGGCCGATAGCGTCCCACGGCGACTGCGTTGGATTACTCACCCGGACCCGGTCGTCATGATTAAAAAACAGCGTCTTGATCTCAGCGGCAGCGGCGGCATCATCATCGGCATGGCTGTAAAAAGAAAATGAACAAAGCGAACCCAATAGCAGAATACCGAATTTATGCATATCACACTCTGGTGGGGCAATAATGATTATTCAAACCCTAAGCAACAACTATAGACGGGACGGGAGGAAAGGGGGAGTAAAATCAGCGTGCTACATTCAGGAAAGATAGAAACGGAGGGACACCAGCGCGCAGGCAATCAGCATGAGCAAAATCAGCTCGAAACGGTAGCGTTGCAGCATAGATCCTCCGAAAGAAGCAGCGCCCGGCAGGCGGGCGCTGAAGTAAGCATCAAACTTAGGCAGCAGGCTGAGCAGCCGGTTTAGCAGCGGTGTGTTTTACTGCTTTTTTGTGGTGTTTCTTGGCAGCCTGGGCTTTCTGGTCAGCGGCTGGTTTAGCAGCGCTCTGGTCAGCGGCCGGTTTAGTGGCTTTTTTGTGGTGCTTTTTAGCAGCCTGCGCTTTCTGGGTAGCGGCAGCTTTGTGGTGTTTTTTGTGATGGGTGGTTTTGGCAGCCGGAGCAGCGCTCTGAGTCTGAGCGGTTGCTGCAGGTGCAGCGGTGGTCGCAGCAGTGTCAGCAGCGAACGCAGCAGAAGAGAGACCCATAGCAGCGGCAACAACCAGAGCTAATACTTTTTTCATTCTGATATCCTCGAATTGGTTTCATCATTTAACCCCACTGCGGGGCCGTTGAAGAGACTATAGGCTTCTCAATGCGGGGCTTCAGTGAGTGATTGGTATCGGCGTGTAACGTAATGTACAACGCGCAGAGAGAGGCCGGGAATGACGCTCCCGGCCGGAAAAGTTACAGATAGCGGGCGGTAAGATGCTGGCGGAAGTAGCGGCTGTTCAGCGCTTCGCCGGTGGCGGATTCAATCAGCTTCGCGGTGGTAAAGCGGCTGCCGTGCTGCCAGATATTCTGCCGCAGCCACTCGAACAGGGCGCTGAAATCCCCTTCTGCGATGGCGGCATCAAGGTTAGGCAGCGCGGTGCGTGCAGCGTGGAACAGCTGCGCGGCGTACATAGCGCCAAGGGTATAGGATGGGAAATAGCCAAAGCCGCCGTCGGTCCAGTGGATATCCTGCATGCAGCCGTCGCGGTAGTTGCCCACGGTGGAGATGCCCAGCCAGTGCTGCATCTTCTCATCCCACAGAGCCGGAATATCCTCTACCTCAATCTCACCGTTGATCAGCGCTCGCTCAATCTCATAGCGCAGGATCACATGTGCGGGGTAGCTCACTTCGTCAGCATCCACGCGGATGAGGCCAGGCTGCACCTGCTGGTTCCAGGCGATGAAATTCTCTTCGCTAAAGGCGGGCTGCGCGCCAAAACGGTCGATGACCGCTGGCAGGAGACGCTGTAAGAACGCCTTGCTGCGGCCAAGCTGCATCTCAAAGAACAGACTCTGCGATTCGTGCACGGCCATCGAGCGAGCCTCGGCAACCGGCTGTCCCAGCCAGGTGCGGGGCAGGTTCTGCTCGTAGCGGGCGTGGCCGGTTTCATGCACCACGCCAAAGAGGGCACCCAACAGATCGTTCTCGTCGTAGCGCGTGGTGATGCGCACGTCCTCCGGTACGCCGCCGCAGAAGGGGTGGGCGCTGATATCCAGACGGCCTGCGTCAAAATCAAAGCCCAGAGTATGCATTGCCGTCAGACCCAGCTCGCGCTGCTTCTCCACCGGGAACGGCCCGACCGGCGCGATAAGCTGGCGCTGGGCCTGCTTCGCTACCGCCTGATTAAGCAGATCCGGCAGCCAGGATTTGAGATCGGCAAACAGCACGTCGAGCTTCGCGGCGGTCATATCCGGCTCGTAGAGATCCAACAGCGCGTCGTAGGGAGTGCAGCCTTTTACGGCCGCACGCAGCTTCGCCTCTTCACGACTGAGCTTGACCACCTCTTTAAGATTGGCGGAAAAACCTTCCCAGTCATTCGCCGGGCGCTGGCTACGCCAGGCGTGCTCGCAGCGGCTGCCCGCCAGCGATTTCGCCTCTACCAGCGACTCAGGGAGTACCGCCGCCTGCTGATAGTGGCGGGTCATCTCCCGCAGGTTGGCCTGCTCAACGTCGTTAAGATCCTCCTGCGCGGCCGCTTCAAGCCACTGAGCCACCTTTTTATCCGTCAGGATCTGGTGTTTCAGGACGCTTAACTCCGCCAGCGCTTCGCCCCGGGCGGCACTCCCGGCAGAGGGCATCATGGTCATCATGTCCCAGCCGGCGATGGAAGAGAGGTGGGAGAAACGGTAAAGACGCTGGAAGGTGCGGGTCAGTTGCTGGTAGTTGCTGGTGTCCATTATGCCTCGTGTTGTGCTGATATAATTTGCTTACATTTCAAGATAACAGGACGCCTGCGCTGATACCACTGTGAGAAATTGTCTGGCAGTCATACCCCATAATGCGGGATCGAAGTCGAACCTGTACAGGTCAAGAAACGCTGTCTCCACATCATCACTTTTGTTAAGAAAGTAATGACAGTCGGCAATCAATCCTTTGGCCTGATCTGGCCCTTCACATTTCAGGTATTCATCCATAACTTCTTCTATGGTCTCGCCGAACAGGTCATAGTCCTGATTGAAGTAGGCTCCCATAAGGTGATCCAGATAGTTAGTCATCATCAGTTATCTCAGTATCGGGAAGGCAGTCAGGACATAGTAAGGTTTTTCGTTATACATCTGAAGTTCAAGCACGACACGCATTTTATAGGACTTAATTACAGGACCTGTTGCAGATTCAATGCCAAATCCAACCTCTCTTCCTGCGAAGAAGTCGATATTCAGTTTTGAACTGGCTCTCGCTGTTTTTGCCCAGTTAGTGATGTAGGGTGCATTGAATTTGAGCGCACGAGAAATAACATCCTCTGCTAAATGCTTATTATAAAAAGTGCTGCTTCCCGATAGTGTTGGTCTGTTCCTCAGGCGCGTTCTCAGATCTGCTTCACTTAATCCCACATGACGAGACAATGTATGTCCGCCGGGTTTGTATCCAGCTACGGATTCATGTTCCATAAGCCTTATTCTGCCGATGCGGACAGAAGCGACACGTACAGCACCTAAGGCAAGACCAAAAGCAATTGGGACAGCAATATCGACAGTCAGCCCAATATTTATAGCTGTCTTTTCATCTGCGCCAAAGCGACGCGCAGTATCTACAGCTAACTGATATGCAGTTGTCCGGGTATCATGTCCCGTAAGCGTTTGGTCAATGGCTGCATTAAGACTATCCAACCCATGAGCCCCAACAACAATGCAGGCCGCCTTGGTAAGAGTGGTAGGATCGGGCGCTGCACAAAGAATTGCTGCACCCGCTAGCTCTACCGTACTCATTGCAACGCCAAGGCCTCCCAGCAACCGATTTTGCAGCGTTTCCGCTTCAGTTACTGTTTTATCCGACAACACTGCGGCCAGTTGTACTGGTGACATCACTACCTGTAATTTATCGCTCATAAAGATACTCCGGTTATCTTTACCGCGATCATAAAAAAGGTTAGTGAGTTACCGTTATGCAAAAAGTGGTTTATTTATTAAGAATGACCACATAAGGACGTGACTAAAACGCTTGCGCGGGCCTACGGTAAGGCGCTGTTTGTAGGCTGGGCAAGCGTAGCGCCGCCCGGCATGTTTAGGCAGGATACGTTTAGCTACGCAGAGAGACGGCGGTGCAGGGTACGGCCCACCAGCAGCGCGGCCAGCAGCATCATGGCAATAAAACCGCCGACGCCGTTCCAGCCATAGCTGTGCCAGAACAGACCACCCAGCGTCCCGGCCAGGCTCGATCCCAGGTAATAGCTAAACAGATAGAGCGATGAGGCCTGGCCTTTAGCCCGGCGCGCTCGCGGACCGATCCAGCTGCTGGCGACCGAGTGGGCGGCGAAGAAGCCAGCAGAGAAGAGCAGCATGCCGGCAAAAATCAGCCCCAGCGACGAGAAGAGCGTCAGCAGCACGCCGCCCAGCATAATCCCCGTTGAAGCCAGCATCACCGGCCCACGGCCAAAGCGTGCGGTCATCGCCCCAGCTTTGGGCGAGCTCCAGGTCCCGGTCAGGTAAGCCACCGAAAGCAGGCCTACCACTGCCTGGCTGAGCTGCCACGGGGTTTGCATCAGGCGATAGCCAATGTAGTTAAACAGAGTGACAAACGATCCCATCAGCAGGAAGCCGGTCAAAAACAGTAGCGGCAGGCCGCGATCGCGCCAGTGCAGGCGAAAGTTGATCATCAGCGACCGGGGTCGCAGCGAGGCAGGACGAAAATGACGCGACTCCGGAAGAATTTTCCAGAACATCAGCGCAGAGGCGAGGGCAAAGCAGCCGATAACCGCCAGGGCGATACGCCAGCTAAAGAAGTCGGTAAATACACCGCTGAGCAGGCGTCCGCTCATACCGCCGATAGAGTTACCGCTGATGTAAAGCCCCATCGAAAAGGCCACTACGCTGGGGTGGATCTCCTCGCTCAGGTAGGTCATTCCCACCGCCGCGACGCCGCTCAACGACAGCCCTATGAGCGCGCGCATGATCAAAATGCCGTGCCAGCTGGTCATCATCGTTGAGAGCAGCGTACAGCAGGAGGCCAGCAGCAGAGCGGTGACCATCACCGGCTTACGACCGATGGCATCCGAGAGCGGGCCGGTGAACAGCAGCCCAATAGCCAGCATGGCGGTAGAGATTGAGAGCGAGATACTGCTGCTGGCCGGTGAGACGCCGAACTCGTGGGAGAGTACCGGCAGGATCGGCTGCACGCAGTAGAGCAGGGCGAAGGTCGCCAGTCCGGCGGAGAAGAGCGCCAGCGTGACGCGCATAAACTGGGGAGTGCCGCGTTTAATATAGGGCGTGGCGGGAACAGCGGTGGTTTGCACGTCGGCATCGCTCGCCGGGGCGATGTCAACGACGGTAGTACGGCTCACGGAGGATCCTTAGTAGTCTATAACAGCGGGTAAGCAATTACCGCTAAGAGTAGGAAAATGTAAATATTCTGTCTAATATATTAATAATCTCAAATGATACATTAAACATATGAATATCGAACTGCGTCACCTGCGCTACTTTATTGCCGTGGCCGAAGAGTTACATTTTGGCCATGCGGCGGCCCGGCTGAATATTTCCCAGCCGCCGCTCAGCCAGCAGATCCAGCTGCTTGAGCAGCAGGTCGGTGCCCGACTGCTGGCCCGGACCAACCGCAGCGTCGCGCTGACCCCGGCGGGAAGGCAGTTTCTGATCGACAGCCGACAGATCCTCAGCCAGGTCGATGACGCTGCCGCCCGCGCCGCCCGGCTGCATCAGGGGCGGAGCGGGGAGCTACGGGTCGGCTTTACCTCTTCCGCGCCTTTTATTAAAGCAGTCTCTGACACCCTTTCGACCTTCCGGCGGCGCTACCCGGACGTGCATCTGCAAACCCGAGAGATCAATACCCGGGAGCAGATTGCCCCTCTGCACGAGGGAACCCTGGATCTGGGTCTGATGCGCAATACCGCGCTGCCGGAAACGCTGGCGTGGGAGGTGATCCTACGCGAGCCGCTGCTGGCGATGGTTCCGCGCGATCATCCCCTGGCGGCACAGCCCAGGGTTACGCTGAGCGAATTGGCAAAGGAGCCGTTTGTCTTTTTCGATCCCCATGTCGGGACGGGACTGTACGACGATATCCTTGGCCTGCTGCGCCGTTACGGCCTGGTGCCGCGTATTGCCCAGGAGGTCGGCGAGGCGATGACCATTATTGGGCTGGTGGCCGCTGGACTGGGCGTGTCGATCCTGCCCGCGTCGTTTTGTCGGGTTCAGCTCAGCGAGATGCGCTGGCTGCCGATTGCCGAAGCCGATGCGGTCTCGCAGATGTGGCTGGTGTGGTCGAAGCATCACGAGCAGGGCGCGGCCGCGCTGCATTTCAAGCAGCAGCTGCTGGAAAGCGTTAAAAGTGAGCAGAATTTATCTCGCAGAGGATGAAAATGTGCGGTAAATCACAAGGCTAATCAAAAATTTGACGGCCTCAAGGAACTGCTTCACCATAGCCTAAAGTTTATTTCGAAGCGCGAAAATAAAGGGAGCAAGAGGTGGTTGCTGATAGTACGCCCGGCCATATTGATCAGATTAAGCAGACTAATGCAGGAGCCGTTTACCGGCTTATCGATCAGCTAGGCCCGGTTTCACGTATCGATCTGTCGCGTCTGGCGCAGCTTGCCCCCGCCAGCATTACCAAGATTGTCCGTGAAATGCTAGAAGCGCACCTGGTGCAGGAGACGGAGATCCAGGATCCAGGCAGCCGAGGGCGTCCTGCCGTGGGCCTGATGGTAGAGACCGAGGCCTGGCACTACCTCTCGTTGCGCATCAGCCGGGGGGAGATCCATCTCGCCCTGCGCGACCTTAGCAGCAAGCTGGTGGTTGAAGAGCAGCTTGAGCTGCCTTTACACGCCGATACGCCCTTCGCCAGCCGCATTATTCAGCACATCGACCAGTTCTTTATTCGCCACCAGAACAAGCTCGAACGGTTGACCGCCATCGCCATCACCTTGCCGGGTATCATCGATACCGAGAACGGCATCGTGCACCGCATGCCGTTCTATGAAGACGTTAAAGACATGGCGCTGGGGGAGGCCCTTGAGCGCCATACCGGCGTGCCGATCTATATTCAGCATGACATCAGCGCCTGGACCATGGCGGAAGCGCTGTTTGGCGCATCCCGTGGCGCGCGGGATGTTATCCAGGTGGTGATCGACCACAACGTTGGCGCGGGGGTGATCACCGACGGCCGCCTGCTGCACGCGGGCAGCAGCAGCCTGGTTGAGATAGGCCATACCCAGGTCGATCCCTACGGCAAACGCTGCTACTGCGGCAACCACGGCTGTCTGGAAACCATCGCCAGCGTAGAGAGCGTGCTGGAGCTGGCGCAGCAGCGCATGAGCCAGTCGATGAGCTCGCAGCTGCACGGTCAGCCGCTTACCGTAGCGTCGCTCTGCCAGGCCGCGCGAGAGGGGGATCGGCTGGCGACGGATATTATCACCGGCGTAGGTACCAACGTCGGGCGCATTCTGGCGATCATGGTCAACCTGTTTAATCCGCAAAAAATTCTTATCGGTTCCCCCCTGAGCCAGGCCGCCGATATTCTCTTTCCTGCCATTAGCAGCTGCATTCGCCAGCAGTCGCTGCCCGCCTATAGCCGACACATCACTGTCGAAAGCACACAGTTCTCTAATCAGGGCACCATGGCGGGTGCCGCGCTGGTAAAAGACGCGATGTATAACGGTTCGTTGCTGATTCGACTGTTGCAGGGGTAACAAATTTGCACAGTTGTAGGAAAAATTGCGCTACCTCAAATTAGCCCCTGGCGACTTAACTTAGACTTTCTCCTCTGAATTATTTTCGTGGTGTATATTTTCGCGGCAAAACGGTGGAGTAAGTGATGCTTAAGCGTTTCTTTATTACGGGTACCGATACGGCTGTCGGGAAGACAGTGGTCTCCCGCGCACTTCTGCAGGCGCTGGCAAACAGCGGCAGAAGCGTAGCCGGCTACAAACCAGTGGCGAAAGGGAGTAAAGAGACGCCTGAGGGCCTGCGCAACAAAGATGCGCTGGTGCTGCAAAACGTCTCGACCCTGGCGCTACCCTACGAGGCGGTGAACCCCATCGCCCTGAGCGAGGAAGAGAGCAGCGTGGCCCACAGCTGCCCCATTAACTATGGCCTGCTGTCCAAAGGGCTTGCACACCTGACTGACCGTGTCGATCACGTGGTGATCGAAGGCACCGGTGGCTGGCGCAGCCTGATGAACGATCTGCGTCCGCTCTCCGACTGGGTGGTGCAGGAGCAGCTGCCGGTGATTATGGTGGTGGGGATCCAGGAGGGCTGTATCAACCATGCTCTGCTGACCGCTCAGGCGATCGCCAGCGACGGCCTGCCGCTGATTGGCTGGGTCGCTAACCGTATCAACCCTGGCCTTGCCCACTATGCTGAGATCATTAACGTGCTGGGTAAAAAGATCCCCGCGCCGATGATCGGTGAGCTACCCTATCTGCCCCGCGCCGAGCAGCGCGACCTGGCGCACTATATCGACGTAACCCTGCTGACCCGAACGCTGATCGCCGATCGCGTGCTGGCCTAATCCGATGACTGCGGCTCGCTCCGGGAGCAGCACGCTGACGGCCGCGGCTAAATCGCCACCAGATTGCGCACGCCGTGGCTCTCCATCTCTTCGCCTCTGCCGCGCTGAACGATCGCTCCCCGGGACATCACCAGGTAGCTGTCCGCCAGCTCGGCGGCAAAGTCATAAAACTGCTCTACCAGCAGGATCGCCATGTCGCCGCGCGCGGCCAGGGTTTTAATTACCACGCCAATCTCCTTGATCACCGAGGGCTGGATCCCCTCCGTCGGTTCATCAAGGATCAGCAGCTGGGGCCGACAGGCCAGCGCCCGGCCAATGGCTAACTGCTGCTGTTGGCCGCCGGAGAGATCGCCCCCGCGCCGGTGCTTCATCTCCCGCAGCACCGGGAACAGGTCGTAGATCTCATCGGGAACCTGCCTGGCCTGCGAACCGGTAAAGCGCGCCAGGCCCATCAGCAGGTTCTCCTCAACCGTCAGCCGGGGAAAGATCTCCCGCCCCTGCGGCACATAGGCCATGCCGCTGCGCACCCGCTGGTGGGGTTTCTGCTGATTGATGGGCTTACCCTGCCAGCTAATGGTCCCGGACTTAGCCGGGATCAGTCCCATCAGGCACTTCAGCAGGGTAGTTTTCCCCACGCCGTTGCGCCCCAGCAGACAGGTCACCTCGCCAGGATGCGTCGCAAACGAGAGGCCGCGCAGGATATGGCTTCCGCCGTAGTATTGATGCAGTTCATTCACTTCCAGCATGTTAACGCCCCAGATAAACGTCAATAACCTGTTCATTCGCCTGCACGTCGCGCAGGGAACCCTCGGCCAGCACCTGGCCCTGGTGCAGCACCGTAACGTGATCGGCAATGGTATCGACAAAGCCCATATCGTGCTCCACCACCATCAGGGAGTGCTTGCCTGCCAGGGTGCGAAACAGTTCGGCGATATACTCGGTCTCGGCGTCCGTCAGCCCGGCGGCTGGCTCGTCGAGCAGCAGCAGGTGTGGCTCCTGTACCAGCAGCATGCCGATCTCCAGAAACTGCTTCTGGCCGTGGGAGAGCAGCCCCGCCTGACGCTGGCTCTGATTTGCCAGCCGCAGCAGCTCAAGAGTCTCATCGATGCGATCCCGCTGCTCGCCGCTGAGCGTCGCCCGCAGACTGGCCCAGACTGATTTGTCGGTTTTCAGGGCAATCTCCAGATTCTCCGCCACCGTCAGCGCCTCAAATACCGTCGGCTTCTGAAACTTGCGCCCGATGCCCGCGCGGGCAATCTCCACCGGGGAGAGCTGGGTCAGGTCGATATTTTGGTCGTAAACCACGCTGCCGCTGTCCGGGCGGGTCTTGCCGGTGATCACATCCATCAGCGTGGTTTTGCCTGCGCCGTTGGGGCCGATGATGCAGCGCAGCTCGCCAACGCCAATCGCCAGCGTCAGGTCGGTGAGGGCGCGGAAGCTGTCGAAGGAGACATTGATATTCTCCAGCATCAGCACCGGGTCGGTGGTCTCCCGGTAGCGATCCTGCGGCAGCGGCTGGGTAAAAAGGGTGTCAGTCATGCTTTCTCCGCTTCAGCAAACCAATAACGCCGCGCGGTAAAAACAGCGTGACGAGGATAAACATCAGGCCCAGGAAAAAGAGCCAGTACTCCGGGAAGGCCACGGTGAAGAAGCTCTTCGCTCCGTTGACGATGCCCGCGCCCAGCAGCGGCCCGATCAGCGTGCCGCGCCCGCCCAGCGCTACCCAGATGGCGGCTTCGATGGAGTTAGTGGGCGACATCTCGCTTGGGTTGATAATGCCTACCTGCGGCACGTAGAGCGCGCCGGCAAGGCCGCAGAGCACGGCGGAGAGCGTCCAGACAAAGAGCTTGAATCCCTGCGGATCGTAACCGCAAAACATCAGCCGGTTCTCGGCATCGCGCACCGCAGTTAGCACCCGGCCAAACTTGCTGCGCGCCAGCGCCATGCCAATGCCCAGCGCGGCGATCAGCAGCAGCACGGTGGCGATAAACAGGCCGATCCGCGTTCCGGTAGCGGTAACCGGGAAGCCGAGCAGGGTGGTAAAGCCGGTGAAGCCGTTGTTACCCCCGAAGCCGGTTTCATTGCGGAAGAAGAGCAGCATCCCGGCATAGGTCAGCGCCTGGGTCATGATCGAGAAGTAGACGTCTTTAATACGCGAGCGGAAGGCAAAGTAGCCAAACAGCAGCGCCAGCAGGCCCGGCAGCAGCACGATCAGGCACAGCGCCCAGGCAAAGTGCTGGGTGCCGGTCCAGAACCACGGCATCTCGCTCCACGAGAGAAAGGTCATAAAGGCCGGGAGGCCGTCGCCCGCCGCCTGGCGCATCAGGTACATGCCCATCGCGTAGCCGCCAAGCGCAAAGAACAGTCCGTGCCCCAGCGACAGCAGGCCAGCGTAGCCCCAGACCAGATCCAGCGCCACGGCAACGATGGCGTAGCAGAGGATCTTGCCCACCAGCGTCAGGGTGTAGGCGGACATCGCCAGGGGATGATCCTGCGGTAGCAGGGCCAAAAAAGGCAGGGCCAGCAGCAGGACGATAATGCCCAGCGTCAGGGTGCGCGTCAGAAGGGGCGCACGCTGCGCCAGCGTCAGGGTGATAGGTTGGCTCATCAGTCGATCACTCGCCCCTTGAATGCGAACAGCCCCTGCGGGCGTTTCTGAATAAACAGCACGATCAGTACCAGGATGGCGATTTTGCCCAGCACCGCGCCAATCTGCGGCTCTAGCAGCTTGTTGATGATGCCGAGGCCAAAGGCCGCCACCACCGTACCTGCCAGCTGGCCAACGCCACCCAGTACCACCACTAAAAATGAGTCGATGATATAGCCCTGGCCCAGCTCGGGGCCGACGTTGCCCAGCTGCGACAGCGCCACGCCCCCCAGCCCGGCGATGCCGGAGCCCAGCCCGAAGGCCAGCATATCGACCCGCCCGGTGGGTACGCCGCAGCAGTCGGCCATCCGCCGGTTCTGGGTCACCGCCCGCACGTTCATCCCTAGGCGGGTCTTGTTGAGCAGCAGCCAGGTGAGGGCCAGCACCAGCAGGACAAAGACGATCACCGCGATGCGGTTGTATGGGAGGATCAGGTTCGGCAGCACCGCCCAGCCGCCGGAGAGCCAGCCAGGGTTAGCCACCTCCAGGTTCTGCGCTCCGAAGAGCAGGCGCACCAGCTGGATCAGCATCAGGCTGATGCCCCAGGTCGCCAGCAGGGTCTCCAGCGGACGGCCATAGAGATGACGAATGATCAGCCGCTCCAGCGCCATGCCCATCGCGGCGGTAATGAAAAAGGCCACCGGCAGGGCGACAATGGGATAGAGGGCCAGCCACTGCGGGGCGAGGCGGGCAAAGAGATCCTGCACCAGCCAGGTGGCGTACGCCCCCAGCATCAGCATCTCGCCGTGGGCCATGTTGATCACCCCCAGCAGGCCGTAGGTAATGGCCAGCCCCAGAGCCGCCAGCAGCAGGATAGATCCCAGCGACAGGCCGCTGAAGGCCTGCCCCAGCCAGTCACCCCAGCGCAGACGCTGCTGGATCTGCTTCAGGCTGTCGGCGGCGGCGGCGCGCACGCTGGCGTCCGGCTCATTTTGTGGCTGGGTCAGCCGCTGAAGGCTGGCCTGGATCGGCGGAGCACTGCTTTCACCCAGCTGTTTAACCGCCTGCAGGCGCACCTGCGGATGTGCATCGGCGAGCTGGAGAGTGGCAACGGCCAGCAGCAGGGTCGCCTTTACTTCGTCATCCTCCTCCTGGGCCAGCCGCTGTTGCAGCAGCGGAAGCTGCTCTGCCGTGGCGTCGTTTTGCAGATTATGTGCGGCGGCAAGGCGCTGGGTACGATCCTCGCTGACCAGCTGGTGGGCGGCAAGCGCGTTAGCCACCAGGGTGCGGATGCGGTTGTTCATAAACAGTTTGCGCGGATTACCCTCCGGGGCCGCGTTGCCCTCCAGCGGCGTCAGGGTCTCTCCCGACAGGGTAAAGAGCTGGCCGCGCTTATCGACAACCACGTTCTCCTGGCGCAGCGCCTGGAGCAGGGGCAAACGCGACGCATCGGGTGCGGCGGACCAGGTTTGTAAAAGCTGCGCCTGCTGGGTGCGGCTGGCAGCGCCGTAGTCGCTTGCCGGTCCGGCAGAGGCCGTGCCGATGAACAGCAGGCAGCAGGCAAAGAAGAGGCCGAAGCGCGTGGCTATTTTCATGGTCGCTTATTCCGCTGATGGAGTCATTGCCCGGCAGCCCATGCCGCCGGGCGTCTGGGTTACTGCCCGGTGGATTTCACTGGCGTATCCGGCTTTTTATCGTTACCGGCGATAAACGGGCTCCACGGCTGGGCGCGAACCGGCTGTTCGGTCTGCCAGACGACGTTGAACTGGCCGTTATCTTCGATCTCGCCGATCATCACCGGTTTGTGCAGGTGATGGTTGGTTTTATCCATGGTCAGGGTGAAGCCGTCCGGCGCTTTATAGGTCTGTCCGGCCATCGCCGCGCGGACCTTATCCACGTCGGTAGTGCCCGCTTTCTCTACCGCCTGGGCCCACATGTGCAGCCCGACGTAGGTGGCCTCCATCGGATCGTTGGTCACCACGGTATCGGCGTTCGGCAGGTTATGCGCTTTGGCGTAGGCCTTGTAGTCAGCCACAAACTTAGCGTTGGTTGGATTATCGACGGATTCAAAGTAGTTCCATGCCGCCAGATGGCCCACCAGCGGCTTGGTGTCGATCCCGCGCAGCTCCTCTTCGCCCACCGAGAAGGCCACTACCGGCACGTCGGTGGCCTTGATGCTCTGGTTAGCCAGCTCCTTATAGAACGGCACGTTGGAGTCGCCGTTGATGGTGGAGACCACGGCGGTTTTGCCCTCGGCGGCGAACTTCTTGATGTTGGCGACGATGGTCTGGTAATCGCTGTGGCCAAACGGGGTGTAGACCTCTTCGATATCTTTATCCTGCACGCCTTTGCTGTGCAGGAAGGCACGCAGGATCTTGTTGGTGGTGCGCGGGTAGACGTAGTCGGTGCCCAGCAGGAAGAAGCGTTTGGCGCTGCCGCCGTCCTCGCTCATCAGATACTCCACCGCCGGTATCGCCTGCTGGTTAGGGGCCGCGCCGGTATAGAAGACGTTCGGTGACATCTCTTCGCCCTCGTACTGCACCGGATAGAAGAGCAGACCGTTCAGCTCCTCGAAGACCGGCAGCACCGATTTGCGCGACACCGAGGTCCAGCAGCCAAACACCGCCGCGACCTTATCCTGGGAGATGAGCTGGCGGGCTTTCTCGGCGAACAGCGGCCAGTTAGAGGCGGGATCGACCACCACCGGCTCCAGCTTTTTCCCCAGCACGCCGCCGTTGGCGTTGATCTCATCGATGGTCATCAGCGCGACGTTTTTCAGCGGCGTTTCGGAGATCGCCATGGTGCCGGAGAGCGAGTGCATGATGCCGACCTTGATGGTATCGGCGGCCCAGGCCTGCCAGGAGATCCCCATGCCGACCATGGTTGCGGAGAGGGCAAAGGCTTTAATTAACGAACGTCTTTTCATCATCAACCCCTAAAAGTGTAAGAGAATTATTGCGTTATATCTGCGATGAAACCGGCGATAGCCGCGATTGCTGAAGCCTGTGTAGTGTGATTTTTCTGACCACCGCTTTGCTCTGTAATATGTGGTCGGTCAGGATCCGCTGCGCCTCCTCTGTCTGCTGTGTCAAAATGGCGCGTAGAACGCGCCCGTGTTCTTGATAGGTCGCTGCCACCCGATCGTCCCGCGTAAAGTCGAGATGGCGAATAATGCGGATCTTCTCCGTCAGATCGATGTGAACGCGCGTCATCTCGCCGTTGCCCGTTGCCGCCACCAGCGCGGTATGGAACTGCTCGTCGTGGGGCGAGACCGCCAGCCCGTCTTCCAGCGGCGGGGCATCGACCCAAAACGCAATCAGCGGGGCGAGATGCTCGGCGCAGGTGCCGGGGGGCATTCCGCACAGGCGGCGAACCGCCTCGCGCTCTAGTACGATCCGCAGATCGTACAGCGCCTCAAACCAGGCGAAGTCGAACGGTTTCACCTGCCAGCCGCTGCGGGAGGCAACCTCGACGTAGCCCTCGTGCTCTAGCCAGTAGAGCGCCTGGCGCACCGGGGTTCGGCTGGCGGCCATCCGTCCGGCAACCTCGCTCTCGCTAAAGCGATCCCCCGGCATCAGCTGAAAAGTGAAAATCTCATTTTTCAGCGCGCGGTAGATGCGCTCCGCCAGCCCAGGCTTGCCGCTCATGCTCACGACTCAAGCCACAGCAGCGCGTCGCCGGGGCTTACCGGACGGCCAGGCTGGCAGCTGATACGCTTGATGCGGCCCGCCTGCGGAGCGTGGATCGCCAGCTCCATCTTCATCGCCTCGACAATCACCAGCGGCTGGCCTTCGATAACCTCATCGCCCGGCTGGACCAGCACCTTCCAGACGTTGCCGTTCATGTCGGCGTTCACCGCCAGCGCGCCGTCATCTATCTCTTCAGCCGCGGGCAGCACGATCTCCTCGGGCTGGGCCTGCTCATCCAGCTGCCAGCGGGCAACCTCTTCGCTAAAGGCGGTAGCCTGACGCTCACGGAACTGGGCAATCTCCGGTGCGTTTTGCGCAAGAAAACGCAGATGCTCGGCGTAGTCGAATACCGTCTCCTCGATGCGGATTGTGGCCCGGCCTTCGCGGAAATCATCCCGCAGGCGATCCAGCTCCTCCTCGCTGACCGGGTAGAAGCGAACCTGGTCAAAGAAGCGCAGCAGCCACGGCTCGTCCGGCTTGAACTGGCTGTTTTTCAGGAATTTGTTCCAGATAGGCAGGGTGCGGCCCACCAGCTGGTAGCCGCCGGGGGAGTCCATACCGTAGATGCACATATACATCCCGCCGATACCTACCGTGCCCTCGGCGGTGAAGGTGCGCGCCGGGTTATATTTCGAGCTCAGCAGACGGTGGCGCGGATCCACCGGGACGGCGCAGGGCGCACCCAGATAGACATCGCCGAGGCCGAGGATCAGGTAGCTGGCGTCGAAAATCGTGTCGCGCACCGCGTGACGATCCGCCAGGCCGTTAATGCGCTGAATAAAGTCAACGTTGTTGGGCAGCCATGGGGCGCTGGCCCGTACCGTGTCCTGGTAGCGGCTGACCGCACCAAGGGTGGCGCTGTCCTCAAAGGCCATCGGCATCCAGACGATGCGCGACGGCACCTTCATCTCGCTGACGTCTCCCAGGCGGCCTTCAATTTCCAGCAACATCTTCACCAGCGACGGCTGGCTGATAACAAGGCTGTCGTAGCGGATCTGCAGCGAGCGCACCCCAGGCGAAAGCTCTTTGATGCCCGGATGGGCCAGAGCCTGAAGCTGCTCCATCAGCAGGCTGACGCGCAGGCGCAGGGCCAGATCGAGAACGTTTTCGCCATACTCAATCAGGATGTAGTTATCGCCCGCCTGGCGATAGCAAATAGCGGGCGTCGTGCCGCTGGCCGGTAAAGAGACCAGCGCGGCGGCGGAGATCCCGTCTCGATCCGCCAGCGACGGGGTAGCAAACTCAGGTAGCGTTTCGGCAGGCTCCAGCGTCTCAACGATGCGGTGCTGGGCCTTCTCCAGCGCCACCGCCTCTTCAACGCTAATCGGGTAGAAGCGCAGGCGATCCCCTGGCTTCACCTGGCCTACCTTCCACAGCTCCGCTTTGGCGATGGTCACGGGACAGACAAAACCGCCGAGGCTGGGGCCGTCGCGGGTGAGGATCACCGGGAAGTCGCCGGTAAAGTTGATCGCACCGATGGCGTACTCGCAGTCGTGAACGTTAGACGGGTGCAGGCCCGCCTCGCCGCCGTCTGGCCGGGTCCAGGACGGCTTCGGCCCGCTCAGGCGCACGCCGAGACGGTTAGAGTTGTAGTGCACCTGCCACTCGCTGGCGAAGAACTCATCCATTGATTCCTGGGTGAAGAAGTCCGGTGCGCCGTGGGGGCCGTAGAGCACGCCGATGTGCCAGCTCTCTCCATACTCCGGGATCAGCCCGGCGGCCAGCGGCTGCGGATCCCGCTCTGGCGCAGGCGTGGTGCAGGCGGCCAGCGCAGGACGGGAGAGAGGCAGCAGGTCGGCCACCTTCAGCGTGCGTCCGGCGTGGCCGCCAAACTGTCCGAGAGCAAAGGTCGCCCGGCTGCCGAGATAGCAGGGCACATCGATACCGTTGCGCACCGCAAGATAGGTGCGACACCCGGACTGGGCGCGGCCCAGCACCAGCGTCTGTCCGGCCTTTACCGCCACCGGCTGCCAGTACGCCACCGGCTGGCCGTCAAGCTCGGCATGACAGTCGGCCCCCGTCAGGGCAATGGTGGTGTCGCTGTGAAACAGCAGCGTCGGGCCTTGCAGGGTAAACTCCAGCCCGGCGGCGGAGGCGTGGTTGCCGACGATGCGGTTAGCCAGGCGGAAGGCAAAATCGTCCATCGGGCCCGAGGGCGGGACGCCGACGTCCCAGTAGCCCGGACGACCAGGGTAATCCTGAACGCTGCTCCATGTACCGGGTTGTAATACCTCAATGGCCGCCATCGACGGGGTAAAGGTATCGAGCATCCGCGTCCAGACGCGGCCCTGAACAAAGGCCTCGCTAGCGACGATCTGCCGCAGGTAGTCAAGGTTAGTGGCGATGCCGTGCAGCTGGGTGGCGTCCAGCGCCTCGCGCAGCGTAAGCAGGGCCGCCTCGCGCGTATCCGCATGGACGATCAGCTTGGCGATCATTGGATCGTAGAAGGCGGAGACCTCGCTGCCGGTGGTGACGCCGCTGTCGACGCGTACGTTCTCCGGGAAGCTCACGTGGGTCAGCACGCCAGGGCTCGGCTGGAAATTCTTCAGCGGATTTTCGGCATACAGCCGCACCTCAATCGCCGCGCCCTGCGGTGGGCGCTGGAGCCGTGCCCAGTCGATGGTATCTCCGGCGGCAACGCGCAGCATGCACTCCACCAGGTCGAGACCGGTAACGGACTCAGTGACCGGGTGCTCTACCTGTAGGCGGGTGTTGACCTCAAGAAAGTAGAACGCATCCTGCCCGGCGTCATAGATGTACTCCACCGTGCCCGCGCTGCGGTAGTTAACCAGCTTGCCCAGCTCAACGGCGGAGGCGAGCAGCGCAGAGCGGGTCGCCTGCGGTAGCCCCGGCGCAGGCGTCTCTTCCACCACCTTCTGATTGCGGCGTTGCAGAGAGCAGTCGCGCTCCCCGAGGGCCACGACGTTGCCGTTACCATCGCCGAAGATCTGCACCTCGACGTGGCGGGCGCGATCGATGCAGCGTTCAATAAACACGCCTGCATCGCTGAAGAACTGCTCGCCCAGACGGCGGACGCTCTCCCACGCCAGCTGCAACGCCTCGCCGTCGGCGCAGCGGGTCAAGCCTATCCCGCCGCCGCCCGCGGTGCTTTTCAACATCACCGGGTAGCCAATCTGCTGCGCGGCCAGCAGCGCCTCGTCGAGGCTGTTCAGCAGACCCGTCCCCGGCGTCATCGGCACGCCAGCCTGCGCGGCCAGCTCCCGTGCCCGGTGTTTGAGGCCAAACTCACCAATCTGCTGCGCCGTGGGGCCAACAAAGACAATGCCCGCCTGCTCGCAGGCGTCGGCAAAGGCCAGGCTCTCAGAGAGAAAACCGTAGCCGGGCCAGATAGCCTGCGCGCCGCTTTGTTTAGCGGCATCAATAATGCTGTCGATGCGCAGATAACTGTCGCTGGCCTTCTCTCCGCCGAGCGGCAGGGCGATATCTGCCGCTTTGACGTGTTCGGCGTTTTTATCCGCATCGGAATAGACGGCGATGCTCACGATCCCCAGACGGCGCAGGGTGCGGATGGCGCGGCAGGCGATTTCGCCCCGGTTGGCAATCAGTACGCGATCAAACATGCTGCATCTCCTTGCTGGCGAGCCAGTTCCGCCAGCCTTTGTAAGCCGTAATGTCCTGCGCGTCGCCGAGCGCCGCACCCTCACAGATAAAGCCTTTCACCCAGCGGCCATCCGCCAGCTCCAGAGAGCCGATCCCCAGCGGGGCCGGGATCTCGGCAACAAATTCCCCGAAGCGCGCCAGCGGGATATCCCACAGCTCAACCTGAATAGATTCGCCGCTGCTGGCCCGGGCCAGGCCCGGCTTTGCCGGTTGGGTATTAGCCAGGGCGTAGAGGCGGTAGCAGGAGGCGGTTTCACTGGCCTCCACAAACACCGCCTTACGGTTAATCAGCTGGTGGTTAAGCGGCATGCCGCGCAGATGCGCCCCGACGACCGCAACACGCACGTGATCCTGTGAGAGAGGCAGAGCTTGGCCTGCGGGGAGTCGGCTGCCAGTTGCCCCCAGGGGCAGGCCGCTCTGCGCCTGCCAGCGAATGCCGAAGCTGGCTAAGGCGCGATCGTGCCAGGCGGGGGCGAGCAGGGTGATCCCGGCGGGCAGTCCGTCGGCGCGGAACGGCGCGGGCAGGGCCAGGGCGCTGAGATCGGCCAGGTTGGTAAAGTTGGTATAGGTGCCAAACTCCGAGTTGTAGCGGATCGGCTCCTGCTGCATCTCGTCTTTGCTGCGGATGGTGGGTGAGGTAGGCACGACCAGCGCGTCGACTTCGGCAAGGGCCTGCTGAATGTTGCGGGCCAGTTCGGCGCGCAGGTACTCAGCTTTGTAGGCTTCTACCGCGCTAAAGCGGCTACCCCCGGCAATAATCTGATATACCGTGGGATCCATCTCCTCCGGGCGGTCGATGATCTCTCCTACGGCAGCGGTGCGCTCGGCAACCCACGGCCCCTGATAGAGCTGGGCGGCCAGCTCGGCGAACGGTGTGAAATCGATGGTTTTCAGCGTTACGCCACAGGCGCGGAGCTGCTCCAGGGCGCGCTCCCACGCCTCTTCGGCCTGGGCGTCGCCAAAGAATTGCAGCGTGTCGGGAATGGCAAACAGCGGGCGCTCAGGCAGCGCGGCGGGCGCGGTGGCCGGTGCGCGGCGCGAGTAGGCGTCACGGGCGTCGTAGCCTGCCGCCGCCTCGGCAACGGTCCAGGCATCGCTGACGGTGAGAGCAAACACCGATACGGTATCGTTAAGGCGGCAGGCTGGAACCACGCCGCTGGCGGAGAACCAGCCTTTAGTCGGTTTCAACCCGATGATGTTATTGAAACCGGCGGGCACCCGGCCGGAGCCTGCGGTATCGGTTCCCAGGGAGAAGGGGACCAGACCGCGGGCCACTGCCGATGCCGAGCCAGAGCTGGAGCCGCCGCTCACATAGTCCGGATTAAAACTGTTGCTCACCGCGCCCCACGGGGAACGGGTGCCTACCAGTCCAGTAGCAAACTGATCGAGATTGGTCTTGCCAATGACAATGGCCCCGGCGGCTTTAAGCTGCGCAACCGTAGTCGCATCCTGCTCGGCGATATAGCGAAACGCCGGGCAGGCCGCCGTGGTCGGAAATCCGGCGACGTCGATGTTATCTTTTACCGCGAAAGGGATGCCATACAGCGGCAGCGCCGCCGGGTTTTGCTGATAGCGGGGCGTTAACGCTGCCAGCTGGGCGGCGATCTGCTCGGGCGTGGCAAGGGTGATCCAGGCATTGTCGTCAGCAGAGAGGGTTGCCAGGTGCGCCGTCAGCAGAGATAAAACCTCGCCGTGCTGCTGCTGGATCTGCTGCTGCCAACCGCTCAGGGTCTGGCCGGTCATTGTTGTCATAGTGAGCAATTCCATCTGGTATACAAGATGGAATTCAAATAGCAAGCGGCGTGCCAGTTTTTAATCTATTGTTAATTAATAACATTTTAATAATGTGCCGTGGCGCGCAGGTTAGGGTTGCACCCGGCCTGCGCAGCGTTGAACAAAAAAGGTGCGCGCGGTCACGGTGCGAGGACGTGGGTAATACAAAGGGATGATGTTACATAAATTACTGAATTTGCTAAGATGCTTTAATAAGGTGCAACGGGTGGGAAATTTATGAAAAAGTTAATGATGCTGGCAGCCGTCACGGCAGTGCTGGCCGGATGCGATGACGGCAAAGCGCCGGTGTCGTTTACGCCGGAGATGGCCAGCTTCTCCAATGAGTTTGACTTTGACCCACTGCGTGGCCCGGTGAAAGACTTTAGCCAGACGCTGCTCAACGATAAGGGAGAAGTCTCTAAACGCGTAACCGGCACGCTCTCGCAGGAGGGCTGTTTTGATACGCTGGAGCTTCAGGATGTGGATAACAACACCGGGCTGGCGCTGGTGCTGAATGCCAACTTCTATGTCGATGCCGTGACCCATGAAAAGCGCCTGCGCTTGCAGGGTAAGTGCCAGCTGGCCGAATTCCTGTCGGCGGGCGTGACCTGGGATACGGATGAGAAGGGCTTTGTGGTGCTTGCGCGTGGCAAGGAGCTGCAGATTAACTACAAGTACGATGCGGAAGGGTATCCGCTTGGCAAATCGACCACCAGTAAAGAGATGCATCTGTCCGTGGAATCAACGCCCTCAACGGACAGACGTAAGAAGCTCGACTATACCGGCGTCAGTACGCTGAACGATAAGCCTATCGGCAGCGTGAAGCAGGCCTGCGAATACGATCGTCATGACAACCCGGTGAGCTGCTCCCTGACGATCGTAGATGAAAGCGTAACCCCTGCCGTTGAGCATAAGTACGCGATCAAAAATACCATTGCCTACTACTGAGATTAACGTCCGATTGGCCGCCCGGTGCGGCGGTCAAGGCAGCGCAGGGTATTCTCTTCCCAATAGGCGTTGAGGTTAGCGCTCTGCTGGCAGTTATCGCGAGCATCATAAGCCACGTCGGCCTTATCAAACTCTTTCTCCACGCGGGTGTTCACCTTGTGGCGCAGGTTACGCGTATCGTTCCACTGCTCTTTTTCCATTGTGGCCTGCTGGCGACTCTGGGCGCTGTCGCCGGACTCAATGATAAGCTTGTTTGTATCGGCGTTGGCTGTGGCACTCATCATGCCCGCACCCAGCGTCAGCATGGCCGCCACGCAGAGGCGTTTACTAAAGGTCATGTTCATTGTTATTCCTTGGTTCGATAGAGAAGACGTGGTGCTCGCCTCCCGTTATTCTACACCATTCTTCTGAAACGATATAAGGCCGTTGCCCGTAATGTTTACCACCGCCATGCTCCATACCACGCTGCTCTTTTTTATTACCGCGCTGTGCGAAATTCTCGGCTGCTTCCTGCCGTGGCTGTGGCTCAAGCGGGGAGCCAGCCCGCTGCTGCTTATCCCGGCCGGAGTGGCGCTGGCGGCCTTTGTTTGGCTGTTAACTCTGCATCCGGCCGCCAGCGGCCGGGTCTACGCGGCCTACGGTGGGGTCTACGTCTGCACCGCGCTGATCTGGCTGCGGGTGGTGGATGGCGTCAGGCTCAGCGTTTATGACTGGCTCGGCGCGCTGGTGGCGCTCTGCGGTATGCTGATTATCGTGGCAGGATGGGGGCGCGCATAGCGCCTTTTTTTGTGATCCAGCGAAGGTTTTGTGATTATCATACTTGTATGGTAGTAGCTCAGTTGCGTAGATTCTCTCCATCACAACCGAGATGTAAAGGATCAGAAGATGAAGATTGTAGGGGCTGAAGTATTTGTTACCTGTCCGGGGCGCAATTTTGTCACCCTCAAAATTACCACCGACGAGGGGATTGTCGGTCTGGGCGATGCCACGCTAAACGGACGCGAGCTCTCCGTGGCGTCCTATCTTAAGGATCACCTCTGTCCGCAGCTGATTGGCCGCGACGCACACCGCATCGAAGATATCTGGCAGTTCTTCTATAAGGGCGCTTACTGGCGTCGTGGTCCGGTCACCATGTCCGCTATCTCGGCTATCGACATGGCACTGTGGGATATCAAAGCCAAGGCAGCCAATATGCCGCTCTATCAGCTGCTGGGCGGTGCCTCTCGTGAAGGGGTGATGGTTTACTGCCACACCACCGGTCACAGCATTGATGACGTGCTGGAAGATTACGCCCGCCATAAAGAGATGGGGTTCAAAGCTATTCGCGTTCAGTGCGGCGTGCCGGGCATGAAAACCACCTACGGCATGTCTAAAGGCAAAGGCCTGGCCTACGAGCCGGCTACTAAAGGTCAGTGGCCGGAAGAGCAGCTCTGGTCAACGGAGAAGTATCTCGACTTTACGCCGAAGCTGTTTGATGCGGTGCGCAGCAAGTTTGGCTTTAACGAGCATCTGCTCCACGATATGCACCACCGCCTGACCCCGATTGAGGCGGCGCGTTTTGGCAAGAGCATAGAAGAGTTCCGTATGTTCTGGATGGAGGATCCGACCCCAGCCGAGAACCAGGCCTGCTTCCGCTTAATTCGCCAGCACACCGTAACCCCCATCGCGGTAGGTGAGGTCTTTAACAGCATCTGGGACTGTAAGCAGCTCATTGAAGAGCAGCTGATCGACTATATCCGCACCACCATTACCCATGCGGGCGGCATCACCGGCATGCGCCGTATCGCTGATTTCGCCTCGCTCTACCAGGTACGTACCGGCTCCCACGGCCCGTCGGATCTCTCGCCGATCTGCCACGCGGCGGCGCTGCATTTCGACCTGTGGGTACCGAACTTTGGCGTGCAGGAGTACATGGGCTATTCCGAGCAGATGCTGGAGGTCTTCCCGCACAGCTGGACCTTTGACAACGGTTATATGCACCCAGGCGAGAAGCCCGGCCTCGGCATTGAGTTCGATGAGAAGCTGGCCGCGAAATACCCCTACGACCCTGCCTACCTGCCGGTCGCCCGCCTCGAAGACGGCACCCTGTGGAACTGGTAATTTTAATCACACCGGCAATACGTTAATTAACCCTATACCCTACATAGGTACATATTATGGTGAGTTCAGTTGATATTAAAAACGGCGTAGATAACAAGCCGATTATTCGCCGGGTTGCCTCTGCCTCGGCAATTGGTACAGCGGCTGAATATTATGATTTCTTCGCCTACGGTACTGCTGCGGTGCTCTTTTTTGGGCACCTGTTTTTCCCAAGTAGCGATCCGCTTATTAGCACACTGGCGGCATTTGCTACCTACGCAGTGGGATTTTTAGCACGACCGCTAGGAGGGATAGTATTCGGGCATATTGGCGATAAGGTTGGTCGTAAGAAAGCGCTGGTTATTACAATCCTGATTGTAGGCCTGGGCACGTTCTGTATCGGGCTCTTACCGACCTATGAAAAAATTGGGGTCTGGGCTCCGGTGTTACTTATTTTAATTCGCGTTCTGCAAGGGTTTGGCGTTGGTGGTGAACAGGCCGGGGCAGTACTGATGACGGCAGAATACTCAGAGCCGAAACATCGCGGCTTCTTTGCCAGCTGGGTGCAGATTGGCGCGCCGGTAGGCTTCCTGCTGCCGTTAGCGTTGTTTGCGCTACTCAACGCAACACTCTCTCCGGAAGCGATGATGGACTATGGCTGGCGCATTCCTTTCTTATTAAGCCTGTTACTGGTTATTGTTGGCCTGTTTATTCGTCTTAAAATCGATGAATCACCGGTCTTCGCCCAAATACGTGAAACCAAAGCCGAAGAGTCGCGTCCGCTGGTGGAAGTGATCCGCGATTTCCCAGGGATCGTCGTAAAAGGGGTCTGCGCCAAGCTGATTGAAGCCTGCACATTCGCCATGTTTACCGTCATCGTGCTGGCCTACGGTAAGGCTAATAATCTCGATGCCAATATTTTAATGGAAACCATGATTGTCGCGGTCATTCTGGAAATCTTTGCCATACCGTTGATGGGATCCCTGTGCGATAAAATTGGCCGCAAGCCGGTCTATATTATGGGTGCACTGCTGCAGATTATTATGATTGTCCCGTTCTTCCTTGCGATTAATCAGGATAGTTTCTGGTTAACCCAACTGGTGATGATCCTCGTACTTAGCGTAGGGCACAGCATGTGCTATGCACCTCAAGCTTCCTATTTTCCTGAACTTTTCCCAACGCATATTCGCTGCAGCGGTATCGCCTTAATCTGGCAGATGGGGTCACTCATCGGGAGCGGGATCCTCGGGTTAGTTGCAGTCAAGATTTTGCAGGTTACGGATGGTCACTACTATGGGTTGGCGACCTATGTGGTTGTTCTGGGTGTCATCTCTGTTATTGGTCTACTCATGATGCCCGAAACGGCACCGCAGCGGTTAAAACGCGAATATCAGCAGTGGCAAAAACATTAATCTAGTTTCTGACTTCGTTTGGCGGCAAGGATGCCGCCTGTCACATAACTTTCCTATGATGTCATACCAATTGCCAAAAGCTTAATTCAGGTCAAAGCATACAACCATACAAGCGTTACTCTCGATGGGTCCTGATCTCATTAAACCATAGGTCATATAATGCAAAACACGCTCTTAACGGCAAAGGCTGCGTTGCCAGGCTACGATCGCACCACACTGGTTCCCCGTATCGTCCATTTAGGTTTTGGTGCATTTCACCGCGCCCACCAGGGGGTCTACACGGATATCCTGGCGGCAGAGCACAACAGCGACTGGGGATATTGCGAGGTCAACCTGATCGGCGGCGAGCAGCAGATTGCCGATCTTAAGCAGCAGGATAATCTCTATACCGTAGCGGAGATGTCTGCCGACGCATGGACGGCGCGCGTGGTCGGGGTGGTGAAACGCGCTCTGCACGCGCAGGTCGACGGTCTGGAAACCGTATTTGCCGCACTCTGTGAGCCGCAGGTGGCGATTGTCTCTCTGACGATCACCGAGAAAGGCTACTGCCACGCGCCCGCCACCGGTGAGCTGATGCTGGATCATCCATTGATCGTCGCCGATCTGCAAAACCCACAGCAGCCGAAATCCGCCCCGGGCGTTATCGTTGAAGCGCTGGCTCGCCGTAAAGCCGCTGGCCTGCCAGCCTTTACCGTGATGTCCTGCGATAACATGCCGGAAAACGGTCACGTTGTGCGCAACGTGGTCTGCGCCTACGCCCGGGCGGTGAACGCTGAGCTTGGCGAGTGGATCGCGCAAAACGTCACCTTCCCGTCTACTATGGTAGACCGTATTGTTCCAGCCGTAACGGCCGATACGCTCGACAAAATCGAACAGCTGACCGGGGTACGCGATCCGGCAGGCGTGGCCTGCGAGCCGTTCCGTCAGTGGGTGATCGAGGATAACTTTGTTGCCGGACGCCCGGAATGGGAAAAAGCAGGCGCGGAGCTGGTTGCCGACGTAGTGCCGTTTGAAGAGATGAAGCTGAGAATGCTCAACGGCAGCCACTCGTTCCTGGCGTACCTCGGCTATTTAGCGGGTTACCAGCACATCAACGAGTGCATGGAAGACGAAAACTATCGCCGCGCTGCGCATACGTTGATGCTAAACGAGCAGGCTCCGACGCTGAAGGTGAAGGGCGTCGATCTGGCTCACTATGCCGATCAGCTGATTGCCCGCTACAGCAACCCGGCGCTGCGCCACCGCACCTGGCAGATCGCCATGGACGGCAGCCAGAAGCTGCCCCAGCGAATGCTGGATTCCGTGCGCTGGCATCTGGTGCACAACAGCGACTTCTCCCTGCTGGCGTTGGGCGTGGCGGGCTGGATGCGCTACGTTGGCGGCGTAGATGAGCAAGGGCAGGCGATTGAGGTCAGCGATCCGCTGCTGTCTACTATTCAGCAGGCGGTTAACGGCAGTGAAGAGGGCGAATCCCGCGTGATGGCGCTGCTGGGCATCGAGGCGATCTTTGGCAAAGAGCTGCCGCAGGAGCGTGCCTTCGTGGAACAGGTTCAGCAGGCTTATCAGCAGCTGCTGGCGAAGGGGGCGAAAGCCACCGTCGCGCAGTACGCTCAACGTTAATCAAAAGCAGTTTTCATAGTGCAATGCCGGTCGATTAATAGCGATCGGCATTTTTCTTTGATTTTCTTGCCTCTAAGAATTTCCTAATGCGTTATTTATCAAATTATTAACGGCTGTTGCTACTGAGCCTTTTTTGTCATTTGCCGTGTGGCGGTATATGGCTGCTGAGTGACCTGTCTGTCTTCTTCCTCCGATATCCTACCCAGCTCTTAAGCCCTCTCTTCACCTTTGGCCTGCTTCTGAAAGGAATAATCTGCTTACATCCTGCCGGTGCAGCCAGTCAGGCGGTCAGGGTATAGATCCGCTTTATTTTGCTTAAACGGATCATGAATTTTGCACAACCGAATAACCGTTCAGCTTCCCGTTGAGGGGCTGCTTTTCTGGAAACTCTCTGGCCGTGAGGCGATGTCTGAGTTGTTCGCCCTAAAGCTGACCGTGCTCGGCACCGATGCTCGTCTGGATCGCAGCACGCTGCTGGGCCAGCCGGTGACCATCACCATCCCGGCGCAGAACCCGCTGTCGCCGCGCTATATCAACGGCAAAATCACTAAGGCTGGCGTGAGTGCGGTAGAGCTGGCCGGCACGCGCTACGCGGAGTACGAGTTGACCGTCGAGCCAGATCTGTGGCCGATGAAGCGTGACCGCAACCTGCGTATTTTCCAGAGCCAGACGGTGCCGCACATCATCGCCACCCTGCTGGGCGAGTTTGATGTCAGCGTGGAAAACAGACTCACCGGCAGCTACCGGGTGTGGAACTACTGCGTACAGTATCAGGAGAGCAGCTTCGCGTTTATTAGCCGCCTGATGGAGCTGGAGGGTATTGCTTACCATTTCCGTCACGAGGTAGACAGGCACACGCTGGTGCTGACGGATGCAGCTGTGCAGCATCAACCTTTCAGCGGTTATGAAATTATCCCCTACCATGTGACGCCGTCGGGCGGCAGCACGGACGAAGAGGGTATCGGCAAATGGGCACTGGAAGACAGCGTGACGCCGGGGCTCTACAGCCTGGACGACTACGACTTCCGCAAGCCGAACGCATGGATGCTCCAGGCGCAGCAGAACCCGACCTCGCCGCAGCCGGGGAGCATCGATGTCTATGACTGGCCGGGGCGCTTTGTTGAGCAGGGGCACGGCGAGTTTTATGCCCGCATCCGCCAGGAGCGATGGCAGGTAGAGCACCGGCAAATAAATGCCACCGCCACGGCTATGGGTATTGCACCGGGAAATACCTTCACCCTGAGCGATGCGCCGTTCTTCAGCGACAACGGCGAGTACCTGACCACCTCCGCACTCTATGAGTTTGTGGAGAACCGTTACGCCAGCGGATCTGAAGATGACACCGTTCACTCTACCGAGTTTACGGTCATCCCGTCGTCGGTGGTGTTCCGCCCGGCACAGACCACCCCGTGGCCGCGTACCTATGGCCCGCAGACCGCAAAGGTGGTGGGACCAGAGGGCGAGAGCATTTGGACGGACAGATACGGCCGGGTGAAGGTAAAGTTCCACTGGGACCGGCTGGCGAAGGGGGATGATACCAGCTCGTGCTGGGTGCGCGTCTCCAGCGCGTGGGCAGGCCAGGGCTATGGCGGGGTGCAGATCCCGCGCGTGGGCGATGAGGTGGTGGTGGATTTTATCAACGGCGATCCGGACCGGCCATTAGTCACCGGCAGGGTGTACAACGAGGCGAGCATGCCCCCGTGGACACTCCCGGCAGCTGCGACGCAGATGGGATTCATGAGCCGTACCAAGGATGGCTCTGCGGATAACGCCAACGTTCTGCGCTTTGAGGACAGGGCGGGAGAGGAGCAGGTGTGGATCCAGGCCGAGCGCAATATGGACACCCATGTCAAAAATGATGAGACGCACAGCGTTAATGGCGCACGCAGCCACTACGTGCGCAAAAACGAACTGCACCGCGTTGAGGCTAACCAGACTCAGGCAGTGAAAGGGGAAACCGAGATCCTGACCGGCAAAGGCAAGCTGGATGCTGCCGTTGAGCAGTATGTTATTGCTTCAGGTACGAAGCTGCGTCTGGTATCCGGTGAGAGTGCTATTGAGCTGAACGCCAACGGTCAGATTAACCTGATCGGCAAAGAGTTTAATCTCTTTGTTGAGGGGGAAGGGTACATCACTACCGGCAGCAAGATTCACCTCAATGTATCCGGCACACAGCCAGGAACTATCGCCCCCGGTGCAGGACATAAACGTAATATCGAGGCGGCGGTACAGGCGAAGTTTAGGTCGGGAAAGGGGAGTTAAGGTGTGCTGCTTTAAGGTGGTAGTTTGAAAAACATCAACTCTTTGATTTTTCTAGTTTTAGAAAGTGCTTTTAGCTTGCCTGCTATAGCAGAAGTTAACTTCGCTGGCCAATGGCATGGAGAAAACAAAGAACTATCAATGTTAGATTTATCATTGAGACAAAAAGATAACACATTAACCGGAACCTATTGTTATATCGCCCAAGCCGGTAATCGTATTGATTGTCCGCCAGATGATGAAATAAACATTCATGGCATAGTCAGAAATGGCAAGGCTGAAGTCGTGTTTAATTCGTCATTCGGGGGTAAAAACGGTCATGCGGCGCTTGAACTCAATGGAGAACAGATGAAGTGGCAGCTTACAAAACCACCGGTCCGTGGCGATTACTACGCCCCTTTGAATTACGTTCTCACCCGGCAGCCCCCTGCTACCTCTTCGGTCACACGAGAATTTTCTACAATGAAATTCACTGTTATGATTACCAGTCACTGCGGTGATTTCAACGCTCCGTGTAATGACGTGTCTTATTTGGGTGTGCGTAAAAGTGATAACAGCGTAATGACACTCAAAGGTAAGACGCTGCAAAGCTCAGCAGGTGAGGTGGTAGGTGCAGAGTTTGTTAATGGCAACGTTAGTTACAAAGTTGACTATAAACCGGTGAAATTAACCGTCAGTGAAGGGGGGAGAGTGCTGGTAAACCAGGCAGGTCAGTGGGTGAACTTGATATGGTGTCCTGATTCAAGCAGTATTGACTCCAGCGCAACGTGATATTATAGACGGCCTATAATGATTAACCTTACAGATTAAAAGAGAACTATAATGAAAAACAGCATCGGCTTAAGGAAGCATACCCCGATGATTACTAGTTAAATAAATCTTTATGAGGTGCAGTTGATAATGAAGATAACAGGGGCTAGTTCTTACATTGTTCTAGATATAGGCGGCAGAAAGATTAAAGTGCAAGGGGAAAGGGTGGCTGGAGGTTTTGTCGCAGAAAAAAAGACAATGCAGCGTTTTGAATATCCTTATGAACACATTATCCTAACCGAGGATGTGAAGAAAATGTACATAGATGAGGTAATAAATAAAACATCAAATTCGCATATGGTTATACAATTTATCTGATAAGATTGAGGTGCTTGATGAATAAAGAAAGTTATACGGCGCTTGATTATATCAACGATGCTATCCATGTGGTTAGCCTACGAATTTCAAGTAAGCCAGATTTTTCATTATACTCGTTAGCCAAAGCGCAGTTAGAGTATATCAAGGGCATTTTGATTGGTTCCGAAAGCGACAAAAGTAAGTTACATTCTTTAAACCTCGGTGCACTAGCATCTAAAGAGTTTGATACTACCGATGAAGAGCTTGCCGGGCATCTCTCTAATGCAAATTACATAGCTTCACAAATGGCACAGGGCTTAAAGGTTATCCTGCCCCACGAGCAAGATACGGAGTACCTTAAAAGACAAAAGCGATACAAAAAATTCAACTCCCAGTAGTCTTTCAAAAATTCCTTATTAAAAGGCAGGTGATGTTTACATTAAAATATAAAACCCAGGGCATGGCAGGATTGCTGTTCTTGCTTTCAAGCGCTTCGCTTTGCGCTGAAACGGTCTACCACTATGAGCCTGAAACCGTTACGATCGTCGGTAAAGTTGTTGAAAAGCAGTTTGCCGGGCCGCCTGGCTATGGCGAAAACGCCAGCGATAAAAAGGTGACGGTTCCGGTTGTCCTCCTGGCAGAACCGGTTAGCGTGTTACCATCGGCAGGTACAGATGATGACGATCCTGACAACCAACCTGAACAGAAGGTCAAGTCGATGCAGTTGTTTTAATACCAGGGTCCGGTAACGGTTCGCGGATGCGCAAAGCTGGAGGGGAGTCTGATGCATCAGGTATCGGCCGATCATTACACCAAGGTATTATTAATTGTCAAAAATGGTCGAAAAATAGCAAGCTGCCAATAACATTAAGCACAGGCTTAAACTGTGCGGTTTACGTTGAATGGTGGAATTTAAAGGACACGCAGTGTGAGAAAAGCTAAAAACGCATTTAATTATCTTTTTCTGTTTTCAATGGTCTTCTGTCTGCCCAACGTTGCGATCGCAGGCCAGGCTACACAGCCCATCGAGGCACCTTCGAGTAATACCTTAACCAAAAGTGATTTTTCTGTAATCATAAATAATCATTCCGTCACATTGGGTGACCGGTGGGACAATAACCTTGCCCGTGAGACAGCAATAGAAGATGCCGGAAACTTTGTGGGTGAGGTTCCATTTGATGGTACAAACTATAAATTTTATCAGCATAAAAAGCCTGGTGTAGAACTCTATAGTGCTAATCTTTGGTGGGATAAGGCCGAAAGAAGCGTCGATGATTACATTGTCGCCCAGATTACCGTAACGGCACCAGATATTGCTACCCCTCGAGGAATCCATGTTGGCGCAAGCGTTGATGATTTGCGAAAATTATATGGTACGGGGCAAGCTCAACATGATGATGGGGAAGAGTGGATCTCGTACGCGGTTGGAGCGAAAGTGCTTTCTTTTCAAATCAAAAATAATAAAGTCCTAAAAATAACAATGAATTATGATAATGATTCAGAGTGATTGTGTCGTCTCAGCATGATTCTCACGCGGCGTGTAAAAAATTATAACGAAGGAGGTTGGGTGAAAACTATCCTGGGGTTCAAAATAGGCTTAGCCATCGCTCTATTGCCCTGCACAGGAATGGCAGAGGAAAGAGGGCAGCCGCAAAATATTTGGCAGTTTATTCCAGCTGCAAGCTCGGCTATAAAAAGCCT
The DNA here is from genome assembly GCF_037152055.1 of Pseudescherichia sp. AS216. Classification (NCBI taxonomy): domain Bacteria; kingdom Pseudomonadati; phylum Pseudomonadota; class Gammaproteobacteria; order Enterobacterales; family Enterobacteriaceae; genus Pseudescherichia; species Pseudescherichia sp. AS216. The sequence continues at coordinate 1,117,151 of NZ_JBBCMV010000001.1, forward strand.
ATCTATTGACAATTTGGATAGCTCATTATTGACATTCAGATTATCTAACGAAAATGAGTATATAAATTTTTATACGGCTGAGCCTGTCAAGCTTGCGGATGGCCTGCTAATTTCTACCATTGAATTACGCTTAAGTAAAAATCGTCCAGCTATACCGCCTCTCTTTGTTTTTTCTCCTTCAAATCAATGCATTACGCCTGCGATCGTTAAAGAGCATTATCATGATTTAAGCATGACAGACTATCCTCGTGGGCGCTCGGAAAATGAGGTTACCAGCTTAAGTACGCCTGCGGATATCAATGGGCAAAAAATCAGTTTCAGCTTTACGGTAAAAGATCCTGATTGTCTGGCCAGGGTGGTGATTGCAGGTGATTAAAAGCAGTAATGCGTTGCCATTAAAGGTGGGTAGAAATGCAACCCCGGACTGATAGAATAAATCAGTTCAAAAACGCATGGAAGGTGTAGTTATGTTTAAGAAGTATGCTCTGCTCCCGCTCTTCTCAACTTTACTGTTTATGCCGCTGGCGGCATTAAGCTCAATCGATCTCACAATATATAGTCAGCTTCAACAGGTATCAGCTTCCTTGAGTGATAAAGAGATCCAGTCTCAACTCCAGCACACGCTAGGTGAGGACTATAACGCCTTTATCGAAAATTTTGACGTTTTTGGTGAGCCTCATCAGACGCCGGACGGCGGGCTTTTTGTCGAGGGTTGGCTGAACGATCTCTATCTTGAAAATGCCTCCGCTTTCGTTATTTACCCGAATGGTAAAGTCTATGCTGGATGGGTCACGCCAGATGCGCAAATCCTTCATTACAAAACGAATGATGATGAGCTTCATAATGTTCATCCTGCTATCAATGAGTGGGCTGCACGCTTCAAAGGTATGAGCTTCACTCTGGCAGAGGACAAGCGCGGAAAGGGATCTGAAGTGGACTATTTTACTTCAGACAAGTTTGTCATCAAAATTACCACACAGTGTCAACCCGATGGCCAGTGTAACGATGCGACCTATTATGGCAAGCGCAAAAAAGATGGTGCGGAGTTAACTCTTACCGGTAAGGCATCAAGGGCGAGGTGCGATTCCGCTTCATGTCCAATTATCATCTATGAGTTCAAGAACGGGCAGGTGGCCTATATGCTGAGTAAAGTTGATGATAGCCTGACCGTTATCAGCAATAATAAGATCATTCTCAACGAAAAGGGCATTTGGTCAAAAGAGATAAAGGCAAATGCTGAAAGCAATTTTACCGGTCGTTGGGAGGGGGAAGATGTAGGGCAATCTACGTTGAATTTATCATTAAATCAGACGGGGAATGTCTTGACCGGAACCTATTGCTATATCACGCAAGCCGGAAATCGCATTGACTGCCCCGGGGATGAAGAGAATAACATTCATGGTTTAGTCAAGAATGGGAAGGCAGAGATCAAATTTGATTCCTCATTTGGGGGTAAGAATGGCCGCGCGACACTTGAGCTTGATGGAGTGAAAATGAAGTGGCATCTTATTAAAGCGCCAGTGAACGGGAATTATTACGCGCCAGATAAATATGTTTTAACTCGGCAGTTTCAGGCGGGAAAGTCCTAACCTCTCATAAAGCTTATTAATAAAAGCATCGATATTAGCCCCCCAGTAATGGCACAAACCATTTAGGGGGTGAATGAATAATAAAAAGCGATAGCATTTTAAGGCAAAACGCGGGGAAACTCAGCGGGTAAAGTACAGGTGCATTTTTTATCAATTGAAGCGTTTATTGAAACGCTAACCGTTTGTTATTAACTGTTGTAGTAATAAGCGTCTCGCTCTGACATGCCCGGCATTAAATAAGACGGATTTTATTATTAGCGCAGGAGCAAAACCAAATTATGAAATACACCTTTCAGGAAGGGACGTTTTCCCTTTTTCCTGCCGCATGGCGGGACACCAGCATGACTGTTCTTTGCGATGACGAAAGCGGTTTATCCGTGGTGGTCAGCCGGGGCACTATTCCTGAAGGCAGCGATGCCGAAAAAGAGTTTCACCGGCAGTGGGATGTGCTGCGTACGCAAATGGAAGAGATTACCCAGAGTGACTTTCAGCGCGTAACCGCAGGGGCGGATAGTAATATCCCTGCGACAGAAGTCGAAAACACATTTGAGCGTAGCGGGCAGCGCCTGTGGCAGCGGCAGCTCGCCGTCCAGGTGCCGGATAAACCCGTCCTGATGATTTTTACCCTCTCTGCGCTGCGTCCGTTCACTGACGAAGATGGCGAGCGCTGGGACGCCCTGAAACAGACTCTGACGCTGAATAGCACCCGGACGTCTGAATCATGAGCGACAACCACGCGGCCCGTCAGGGCGATGAGATTATTCACTCCGCCGTCTTCGCCGATATCACCGGCATTATGGCAGAGGGCGTGGCGTATGCCGTCGCCGGCTCGGCCGTCGCAGCCGCCGCCACCGTGGCCGCCCCGCTGCTGGGTACCGGCGCGGCGGCCGCAGGGGTGGCGGCCATCGGCTCCGGCTGCGTGTTAAGCGGCATCATCGGCGGCGTCCTGGCGAACCTGGCCGGTGTCACGGACGACATCACGCAGGCGGCGGCGGGGCTGGGGGACAGGCTCTTTCCGCCGTCGCCGGCGGGTAACATCGTTACCGGCTCGCCGGATGTGATTATCAACGGCCTGCCGGCGGCCCGGGCGGCGGGCTGGCTCACCCCGGCGGATATGCCCGGGCCGGAGCCGCAGTCCCCGGACAGCTTCGCCGATTACGGCGGGATGCTGCTCGCTGCCGCCGGGCAGACGGGCAGGGAGATGTGGCAGCCCACCGTGGCCTCCGCCGACCCGGGCACCACGCCGCGGGAAGAGGACCGGGTGCTGTGTGACAGACATGCAGGCCCCCGGTATCTGGCGGAGGGGTCTGACAGCGTGTTTATCAACGGCCAGCCCGCGGTGCGCACCGGGGACCGCACCACCTGCGGCGGCACCGTGTCGGGGGCGTCGCCGGATGTGATTATCGGCGGCGGAACGCTGCGGGTGCGGGATATTAAAAGCGGTAAGGTGCCGGGGCTGACCCTGGCGATGGTGGCCCTGTCGCTCATCCGCGGTCGCCCCGGCACCATGCTGAAAAACATGCCCTGTGCGCTGGCGGCGGCCGGGGGCGGCATGCTGGCAGATATGGCCGTTAACGCGCTCTTCGCCTCCCCGCACCCGGTACATGCCGCCACCGGGGTGAAGGTGCTCAATGACGGGCATGAACTCGACTTCTCCCTGCCGGGGTGTTTCCCCCTGCGCTGGCAGCGCAGCTACAACAGCCTGAACACCCGCGAAGGGCTGTTTGGTCAGGGCTGGGCCACCGCCTATGACAGCTGTCTCATGCTGCATGAAAACGAGGTGACCTGGCGGGATGAGACCGGGCGTGAGCTGCGCTTTACCCTCCCTGCGGTCGACCAGGCGCTGTACAGCATCAGCGAAGGGGTGATGGTCCGCCGCAATGCACACGGCGACGTGGCGATTGCGGATGAGGACGGGGCCGTCTGGCGGCTGTTTAAGCCTGTGCGCACTGACCCCGGCCTGCTCCGGCTGGCCTCGCTCAGCGATGAGTACGGCAACGCCCTGGAAACGGAGTGGGATGCACAGGGCCGCCTGGTCAGTCTCCATGACGAACCCCGGGCCATCGACGTCACGCTGCACTATGAGGATGAGCACTTCCCGCAGCGGGTCACCGCCGCCACCCACTCCGGCGGGGATAAAACGTGGCCGCTGATGCGCTGGCGCTACGACGCGCGCGGACAGCTGGCTGCTGCCACCGACGCCGC